>CAVXSJ010000006.1:0-294658 GCA_963764385.1 uncultured Solirubrobacteraceae bacterium
TCTCGCCTGCGTGGCACCTCTGGGTCGCGCACGCGCCGGCGCTCGCGCTGCTCGAGCGGGTGGGGATCGAGGCGATCCACGCCCACGACCTCGCGCTGGCGGCACGCTTCCGGGAGGGGCTCGGGCTGCCGGAGGGCGACTCCGCGATCGTCTCGCTCGACCTCCCCGAGGCGGCGGCCGACCGGCTGGCGGCGGCGCGCGTGACGGCCGCCGGGCGCGGCGGGCTGATGCGCTTCTCGTTCCACCTCTTCAACACCGAGGCCGACGTCGACCACGCGTTGGACGCACTAGCCGTCTGAGAACGGCTGCGCGGGCACGCCGTGCGAGTGTCCGTGGTGCCCAGCTCGTAGACGCCGCCGTGCTCGGTGCTCAGCTCGCGGCCGTCGTCGAGCACGACCCGCAGCTCGGCGATCGAGGAGTTCAGGGAATGGTGCTCGCCGCCCGTCGGGTCGGCGTAGCGCCACGCGACCGGCTGGCGGGGGAGCGCCTCGACGACCACGCCGGGCAGCGTGACCCGGCACGCCTCGAGGGTCGCCGTGACCTTGGCCGGGCGCGGGCCGCCGAGGCGGAAGCGCGGCCGTCCACGTGCAGGGCGCCGTTGGCGATCCACGGGGTGAGCACGGGGCCCACCCGGACGCGGCCGGCCGAGAGGTCCAGCCAGGCGTCCTCGCCGAACGCGATGCCGTGCAGCCACACCCAGGTGGCGGCGTGCTCGGCGCCCCAGTTGTGGCCGACCATCCCCGGCCAGGAGGCGAGCTCGACGCGCCGGCCGCCGATCTCGAGCAGGCCGTCGAAGGTGGCCGCGGGGAGCGGGCTCTCGAGCTTCGTGCGCGGCAGCTTCGCGCGGTACATCCACTCGCGCGGGAGGTGGCGCAGCGGCGCCTCGCCGCCGGTGATCGAGAGGTCCCAGGCGGCGGCTCGGCCGAGGCCGGCGGCCTTCCCGCGAGCCGCGCCGGGACCGAACGTGCTGTCGCCGATGGCGATCCACGCCCCGCTCGGCCGCTGCGGGTCGGGCAGCGTCTCCTTGACCGCGTACGGCTCCTGCTCGTCGCCGTCGAAGTAGGTGCACCACACCGAGCCGGTCGGCGTCTCGCCCGGGCGCTGGTGGGTCGTGTAGCGGATCCAGGCGCTTCGCGGGCGATCCGGGTCCACCGCGCGCAGGTAGTAGGACTCGTAGCGGCCGTCCATCAGCGCCGTCCGTCCCTCCAGCCCAGCCACAGCCACAGCGGGTAGCTGGCGAAGATCGCGGCGCTCACCGCGTGGGTCCTCGGGCCGGCGTGCTCATCGTCGATCCGGAGGATGCCGGAGTTGAGCATCCAGTCGCGGCCCGACCTGGCGCGGCATGCCCTCGCGATCGGATGGGTCCACCTCTTGTTGAGGTAGAGGCTTACGCTCACCGCCCAGAACGCGGCCATCGTCGCGGCGCCGGCCGCCGCGGCAGGCTGTGGCTCCAGCCTCGCGAGCACGCGGCCGTTCGCGTACAGCCACGGCGGGTCGATCAGGAACGACATGCGGCCACCTCTCCGGCGAGGCGGGTCGCCAGCGCCATGATCGTGATCTGCGGGTTGACGCCGAGCGGGCCGGGCACCGCGCTGCCGTCGGCGACGTGGACGCCCTCGGTGCCGTGGACGCGAAGGTGCTCGTCCACGACGCCGTGGCGGGGGTCGCGGTGGGCCCGGGCGGTGCCGAGCGGGTGGAAGGCCATCAGCTTGAGGTCGCGCGCCGTGGCGTCGGCGAGGGGTCGGCCGACCGGCAGGAGACGTCGCGCGCCCCGGCGGCCCGCATCAGCTCCTCGAGCCGCGCGAGGCCGGTCTTGAAGGTGGCGGTGTCGGCGTCGTTGACGTCGTACCGGACGACGGGCCGCCCAGCACGCTCCTGACCCGCCCGCGCGACGTATCGGAGACCATCAGCCCGCACTGGGCGACGTGGCGGTGGCCGAGCATCAGCTCGCGCAGCCGGTCGCCGGAGAACGGGGAGGCGAGCGCGAGGTAGTCGGGCGGCCCCGCGATCCCCTCGAACACGAAGCCCTGATCGGCGAACGCGTCGACGTAGTAGGACTGCGGCACGCCGCGGCTCATGTCGACCTCCTCGTCGAAGACGCCCCACACCGCGGTGGCCGGGTGGACCGAGAGGTGGCGGCCGAGCGCGTCGCCGCCGAGGCCGCTGCGCGCCAGCAGCAGCGGCGTGTGGCACGGCGCCACGATCACGCGCGGCGCGCGCACCTCGACGCCGTGGGCGGCCGCGCCAGCCCGCGCGCCTCGGCGCGGGCGGCCACGCCGACTGCGCGGCGCCCGCGCAGCAGGATGCGCTCCGCGTGCACGCCGGTAAGGATCGTGGCGCCGGCCGCGACGGCGCGCGGCAGGTAGACCTCGCCGACATGCTGCTTGGCGCCCGTGGGGCAGCCGAAGGCGCACACGCCGGAGCCCTGGCAGCCGCGGGCGTTGCGGCGCAGGTGGCCGCCGGACCAGCCGAGGCGCTCCGCGCCTCGGCGGATGATCGCCGCGTTGCGGCCGGCCAGTGCGGGGAGACCTCGTGGACGCCCAGCGCCGCCTCGACGCGCTCGAAGTGCTCGTCGCCCAGCCCCTCGATCCCGTGCTCGGCCCTCCAGCGCTCGAGCACGGCGGGCGGGGTGCGGAAGCAGGTGCCCGAGTTCACGAACGTGGTCCCGCCGGTGCCGCGGCCGAGGGGGAGCATCAACGGCGGCCGGCCGAGCGTGACGACCTGGCCGCCGTCGCGGTACAGCCGCGGCAGCGTGTCGCGCGGCCGGGCGGTGGCCTGGGTCGCGTCGCGGGCGGCGCCCTCCTCGAGCACGACGACGTCGAGCCCTGCCTCGGCGAGCTCGGCCGCGACGACGGCGCCGCCGGCTCCGCTGCCGATCACGCACGCGTCGGCTTCGATCACCCGGGTCATGCCGCTGCGCGCCGCGCGCGTGCCTCGCGCACGCGGGCGGCGGGGTCGTGGCCGAGCACGCGCAGCACGCCGAGGTCGCCGTAGTAGCCGACGGCGGCGGCCGAGCGCAGGCCCTCGCCGAGCGGCCCGAGGCGGCGGACCCTGGCCAGCCGGGCCTCCCGGTCGCCGGTGCCGACGAGCCGGAGCGCGACCCGGAACGCCGTGCGGTTGAGCCGCGGCGCGTACGCCAGCCACGTCGCGAACGACGCGACGGCGTCGGTGTCGCCGACGGGCGGGAGCGGCGGCTCGGGGGCGGCGACCGCGTCGACGAGCCTCGCGATGGCGCGGGCCTCGCGGCGCCTCACTCGATCTCCTCCAGCAGCGCGCGCTCCTGGGCCGCGGCGAGGGCGGTGACCGCGCCGCGGGCGGCGTCGGGGTCGCGGGCGTCGATCGCGGCCGCGGCGGCGTCGTAGAGCGCCTGCAGCTCGCCGCGGTCGCGCACCAGCGCGCGGAAGTCGGCCAGCCGGGAGAAGTAGAGGTCGCGGATCGAGTTGGCGATCAGCAGCAGCACGAGGTTCCCCGCCGCCTCGATCAGCGAGGCGAAGAACGCGAAGTCCACGCCCTGGGCGGCCTCGTCGCCGTCGGCGGCGCCGATCTCCGCCGCCAGGCGGATCAGCGTCTCGGCCTGCGCCTCGTCGCGCCGCGCCGCGGCGAGCCGGGCCGCCTCCGCGAGCAGCAGCCGGCGCGCCTCCATCACCGCGCGCAGCACCTCGCGGTCCTGCTCCAGCCCGCCGCCGAGCGCGTGCACCAGCACGTCCAGCCCGCCGTGGGCGCGCCAGTCGCGGACCCGCATCGCGTCGCCGTGACGGACCTCGATCAGGTTCATCTGCTCGAGCCGCTTGATGCCCTCGCGGACGGTCGCCATGTTGACGCCGAGGTCGGCCGCCAGGGCGCGCTGCGTGGGCAGCCGCTCGCCCGGCGCGTGGCGCCCGGCGAGCACGTCGGCGGCGAGCTTTCGGAACACGATGTCGGAGGCGGCCATGATTGTTCGGAACAATTTAGCGAATCCGTCCGACCACCCCCTACGGTGCGCCGCATGCCTCTCTGCTTCATCGAGCCGCAGGACGCCATCAGGGTCATCGCGGAGTCCGTCGGCCGTGAGGCGCGCCGGCAGCTGCTGGGAGAGCTGGTGCGCGCCTGGGTCGACGAGATCCCGGAGGCGGAGCTCGCCTCGCACTACGCCAAGGCCGTCGCCGACCTGGACGAGCACGACCTGTCGATGCTCGCCGCCTGGCACGCCTCCATGGAGGTCGGCATGCCCGTCGCCAACAAGGAGTTCCTGGTCAACGCGTTCCCGGCGCTGGGCGACAACCGGCGCGAGGCGCTGAAGATCGCCGCCGGCTTCCGCGGCGAGGACGCGTTCAACGCGGGCGTGGCCGAGGAGCAGGCGCTGGAGTCCGTGCTGCCCTGGCTGTCCGAGGCACGCGCGACCGAGCTGCTGGCCGAGTGCCTCGAGCTCTACTGCTGGGACCGCATGGGCTGCGAGAACTAGTGCCCTAGCTCTCGTAGCGGACGGCTGAGGTCGAGCCGTCGCGGAACGGCATGCCGTGCGCGACGGGCCCGACGCGCTTGAACCCCGCGCGCTCGGCCACCCGCTGGGAGGCGACGTTGTCCGCGTGGGCGAGGATCGCCAGCTTGCGGATCCCGTGCTCGCGCCGCGCCCAGTCGACGACCGCGCGCACCGCCTGGGCCATCACGCCGTCGCCGCGGGCCTCGGGCGCCAGCCAGTAGCCGATCGTCCCGCCCTCCCAGGCGCGGATGCCCACGACGCCCAGGAACCGCTCGCCGCGCAGGACGACGAAGTTGTGCTCGCCCTGGGTCTCGCGCAGCTCCTCCTGCTCGGCCAGCCACGCCCGCGCGTCCGCCTCGGAGTAGGGCACCGGGATGGCCGGGATGAAGCGCGGGATGTCGGGATCCGCGCAGGCCGCGGCGATCGCCGCCGCGTCGCCCTCCTCGGGAGGGCGCAGCAGCAGGTCGCCGGCGCGGCAGGATCACGTCCAGGCGCGGCGCAGGACGTCGTAGCGCCCGACGCCCTCGCGTCCCTCGAGCCGCCAGCGGAAGAACGCGCAGTCGAGCCGGAGCTGGCCCAGCTCGAGCGTCGAGCCGCACAGCACCTCGCCCGAGCCGCGCGCCGGGAACTCGTCATCGTCGTCGACCCACAGCTCGAGCCCCGCGCGCCGCTGGCGCCCGTCGCCGTCGTAGGTCGTCGAGAGGCGGGGGTCGCCGATCGGGGCCGCTCCGTCGGGCCCGAGCAGCGCCGCCCACACGGGCTCGTCGGCGTGCACCGCGCCTTCGGGGCGCACCGACTGCAGCGCGAGCGCGGGGCCGTCCTCGATCCACGCCGAGACCGTGCGCGCGGACTCCAGGCGGGCCCAGTCCGGCTCGCCCCACGCATGGCCGCGCTGGCCCGAGGCAGCGGATCTCGACGCGCCGGCCGCCGACGGTCGCCGTGCCGGTGACCATGCAGACCTGCTCGTAGCCGGACATCCCACCGGCGCCGACGAACTCGTCCGAGACCTGGGCCGCGGGGCCGAGCGCCTCGAAGGTCAGCTCGAAGCCGGGGGGGAAGTGATGGTATGCTCCTCGCCCTCCAGCGCCACCGTCCAGCGCGCGAGCGGCTCCTCGACGGTCGTGCGCAGGCCGCCGGCCGACACCGCGTCCCACGCCTCGCCCTCCACGTCCAGGCCGCCGACCGCGAGGGCCGCCACCGGCTCGCGCCCGGAGAACAGCACGGCGAGCGCCGAGGCGCCCTCGCCGGAGATCCCGAGCCGCGCGAGGCCGTAGACCCCTGCCGCGGCGTCCGCGAAGGAGAACGTGACGGCGTCCGCGAAGGCCGGCCCGCTCGGGGTCCGCGCGGCCTCCTGCCCGGCGTCGATCACCGGCGTCCGCGATCCAGCCCGTCGGGCTCGACGTCGACCGCCGAGCCCTCGACGTCATAGGCCTGGGGCCGCATCCGCGGCGCCGTCGCCGCGGCGACCATCCGCGCCGCGAAGCGCCGCACCAGCAGCGCCCGCACGAGGGCGCGCGTCGGCGGGAGCAACAGGAACACGCCGAGGATGTCGGAGATGAACCCCGGCGTCAGCAGCAGCGCGCCGCCGCCCAGCACGAGGATCCCGTCGAGCGTCTCGCGCGCCGGCGGGCGCCCGGTCTGGAGCGCCTCGTTGAAGCGACGCCAGGCCGCGCGGCCCTGCGAGCGGGCGAGCAGCGAGCCCAGCACGGCGTCCGCGATCAACAGCGCGATCGTCCACCAGATGCCGATCAGCTGCCCGACCTGGATCAGGATCGCCAGCTCGGCGATCGGCACGACGATGAAGAGGATGAGCAGGACGGGGAGCATGGGCTCCCTACACGTTAGGTGAAGGCGGGCGCCGGGCCGCTCAAACGCACGGCCGGGAGCCGGTGGAGGCCGACCGCCTCGATCAGCCGCCGGATCTGCGGCTGGGCACCGGCCAGCCAGAGGGTCTGCTCGTGCGCGCGCAGCCGCTGGGCGAGGCACGCGAGGTCCACGATCAGCGACGAGTCGGCCGACCTCAGCTCTGAGAGGTCGACGATGACGTCGCGGGAGGCCTGCAGGGCAGCCGACAGGGGACGCCGCCGGCGCCCCTTCGTAGCCATCCCCTCGTCCCCCGCGATCACGAGGATCGCGTGCTGTTCGTCGAAGCGAACGATTGTTGGAACCTAGTACAAACCCCCCGGTTCGTACAAGGCTCGTCGATACCATCTTCGGTCATGGTCGACGAAGAGGAAGTCACCGAGGCGCTGAGCGAGGTCATCGATCCCGAGCTGGGGTTGGACTTCGTGGAGCTCGGCCTCGTCTACGGCGTCGAGATCGACGGCGGCAAGGTCAACATCACGTTCACGCTCACGACGCCCGCGTGCCCGATCGGGCCGCAGGTCTCGGAGCAGATGCAGGAGTTCGTCGGCGCGCTCGAGGGCGTGACCGAGGTGGTCACCAACATGGTCTTCACCCCGCCGTGGACCCCGGACAAGATGTCCGAGGACGCGAAGTTCGCGCTCGGCTACTGAGCGCCGTCCAGCGGCCACTCCGACGCTTCGACCGCAGTCTCGCGGTCCCAGTGCCCGTACGCCTCCTTGGCTGAGCTGGTCGCCTCGCGCGCCGAGGCTCCGTGCTTCGCGGCGACCTCGCTGACCGGATAGGTGATCGTGTGGTCCGGGTTGCGCGTGCCGACCATGAGCAGCGCGCATGGGCCCTCGCCGGACCCGATCACCACATGGTGCGTGCCGGGCGGGAAGTGCACGAAGTCCCACTGGCGCAGCCGGCGCTCCTGCTCCTCGACGACGAGGAGGCACTCGCCGTGCAGGACCAGGAACGCCTCCTGGTTGCTCTCGGCGTGGTAGAGCGCGTTCGGCTCGCCCGGCTCGACGATGTGGACGTTGATGCCGAACTGCGGGAAGTGGTTCTCCCGGCTCTCGAGCGGCATGTAGCGGCCGGACTGCTTGGTGCGCAGCACCGGCGCCTCGCCGAGGTTGATCACGTACCAGCCCTCGCCGGCCGGCGTGAGCCCGAACGGCGTGTCCGCCAGGGGCGCCTCGGGGACGCTCTCCTCGCTCACGCCTTGGCCGTCTTCTTCGCGCGCGGGCGCTTGGGCTTGGCCGCCGCCACCAGCTCGCCGAGCGCGGCGTCCAGGTGACTGCCGAACTCGTCCAGGTCGGGCATCGCGTCGTAGTCGCCGAGCAGCCCGAAGTCGATCCCGCCGTTGTAGGACATGATCGCCACGGCCAGCGCGTGGTCGCGCGGCAGGAACGCGATCGGGAAGATCTCCTGCAGCTCGCGCCCCAGCAGGTAGAGGGGGAACTGCGGCCCCGGCACGTTGGTCACGATCAGGTTGAACAGGCGCGTGGAGAAGTTGATCCGCGACGCCTGCGCGAGCACGGTCGGCGGGGCGAAGCTCTGCACGCCCGCCAGCACCTCTGCGCCGACCGCCTGCTTGGAGTCCTTGAGCCCGTCCATCGCCTCGCGCACGACGGCGAGCCGCGCCACCGGGTCCTCGACGTAGACGGGCAGCGGCCCGCGCATCGCCGCGATCCGGTTGCCGAGCTGGTGGTGCTGGTCCTGCGTGCGGATCGAGACCGGCACCAGCGCGCGCAGCTCGATCCCCTCGGTGCGCACGCCGCGCGAGCGCAGCCATTGGCGCAGCGCGCCCGCCACGACGGCGAGCACGACGTCGTTGACCGTCCCGCCCAGCCCGTCCTTGACCTTCTTGAAGTCGGCCAGCTCGTTGCGGACGTACATGAACCGCCGGTGCGGCCCGATCGGGACGTTGAGCGGCGTCTCCGGCGCGGGGTTCAGCCCCGCCCACGCGACCTCGCCGACGCCCTCGATCGCCTCGCGCGCGACCTCGAGCGAGCGCGTGGGGTGCGAGGCGGCCGACAGCGCGCGGCCGGTGAGCTCGAACGGCGTGCGCACCAGGCCCTTCACGCCCCGGGCTGCGAGCTGCGTGGCGCTCGGCTCGGGAGCGGGCACCCACGGCTCGCCCTCGTGCGGCGCCGACTTGGGCACCGGCTCGAGGTCGAACATGACCGTCGCGAGGTCCACGCCGGCCACTCCGTCGACCAGCGCGTGATGGGTCTTGGAGATCAGCGCGAAGCGGTTGCGCTCCAGCCCCTGCACCAGCCACAGCTCCCACAGCGGCTTCGTGCGGTCGAGTCGCTGCGAGTGCACGCGCGCGGTCAGCGCGCGCAGCTGCTCCTCCGAGCCGGGGGAGGGGAGCGCCGTGTGGCGCACGTGGTACTGGAGGTTGAACGTGCGGTCGTCGACCCACAGCGGGCGGCCGGTCTCGAGCGGCGGGAACGCGAGCTTCTGCCGGTAGCGCGGCGTCAGGTGCAGGCGGCTGCGGATCTGGTTGCAGAAGTCCTCGTAGTCCGGCGGCGGGCCCTCGAAGATGAGCAGCGCGCCGACGTGCATGTGGGCGTTCTCGACCTCCTGGGCCAAGAACGACGCGTCGACGGCCGTGAGCCGATCACCGTGGGCCTGCGCCATTGGGGCGGAGCCTACTGGCTCAAATGAGCGCTGTCGCCAGGCCCGTCGCGACGGCCGCGACGAGGATCCCGGTGAGCACCGGCTCGTACCCGCCGCTCTCCGCCAGGCGCCGGAACAGCGGCCGTCCGGCGATGTGCGCGAGCACCACCAGGGGCACGAACACGGCCACCAGCCAGGCGCGCGGGACGGCGCCCGAGGTGCCGGTCACGACGAGCGCGAGCACCCCGATCACGCTCAGCCCGAGCTGGCAGACGGTGAGGGTGTCGCGGAAGCGCTCCGGCTCGTCGCCGCGGCCGAGCATGTACACGAGCAGCGGCGGTCCGCTGGTGTTGGTCGACGTCACGAGCCCGCCGGCGGTGAAGCCCGTGACGGGCGCCGCCCACCACCGCTCGTGCGCGCGGCGCTCCGGCCGCAGCCGGCGCGCGGCCAGCGTCGCGAGCACGCCGACGGAGACCGCCACCTGCAGCGCGGTCGCGTCGAGCGAGCGCAGCGCCGCGACGCCCAGCACCGCGCCCGGTACCGACCAGCCGAGGATGCGCGCGCTCGCCGGGACGTCGGGTCGCGGGCGGCGCCCCTCGGTGGCGAGCGTCAGCACCCCGATCTCCATGCCCAGCAGGAGCAGCAGTCCGATCGCCTCGCGCGGCTCGAGCGCGGCGAACATCAACGGGGCGGCGAGCACGGCGAAGCCGAAGCCGGTCGCCGATTGCAGCGCGGCGCCGACCACCACTCCCGCGCCCGCCGCGAGCAGCAGCGGGGTCACACACCCCACCGTAGAATGAGACGCCGGGAGCGACGAACGGGGGACGTATGGCGTGGGACTTCTCGACGGAGCCGGAGTTCCAGGAGCAGCTCGACTGGATGCGCGCGTTCGTGCGCGAGGAGGTCTGGCCGATCGAGAGCATCTTCTCCGAGTTCTCCGACGACGCGTTCCGCCGCGCGATCGCCCCGCTGCAGGAGCAGGTCCGCGAGCGCGGGCTGTGGGCGGCGCACCTCCCGCCCGACCTCGGCGGGCAGGGGTTCGGCCAGGTCAAGCTCGGGCTGATGCACGAGATCCTCGGCACGAGCCCGTTCGCGCCGGTCGTGTTCGGCAACGCCGCGCCCGACAGCGGCAACAGCGAGATCCTCGCGCTGGCCGGCACCGAGGACCAGAAGCAGCAGTGGCTGCACCCGCTGCTCGCCGGTGACCTCAAGTCGGCGTTCTCGATGACCGAGCCGCAGACCGCCGGCTCCGACCCGACGCTGCTCGAGACCACCGCCGTCCTGGAGGGCGACGAGTGGGTGATCAACGGCCGCAAGTGGTTCTCCTCGAACGCGTCGGTCGCCGACTTCCTGATCGTGATGGCGGTCACCGACCCGGACGCGCACAAGTACCAGCGCGCTTCGATGCTGATCGTCCCGACCGACACACCCGGCCTGCAGATCCTGCGCGACATCCCGACGATGGAGCACCCGTACGAGCACTACGGGCGCTACGGCGGGCACTCCGAGATCGCCTACGAGGACGTGCGCGTGCCGGCCGACGCGCTGCTCGGCCCGCGCGGCGCCGGCTTCCTGATCGCCCAGCAGCGGCTCGGCCCCGGCCGCATCCACCACTGCATGCGCTGGCTCGGGGTCTCCCAGCGCGCATTCGACATGCTGTGCGAGTACGCGGTCACCCGCTACGCGCACGGGTCGTTGCTGAGCGAGAAGCAGACCGTGCAGAACTGGATCGCCGACTCGGCGGCCCAGATGCACGCGGCGCGCCTGATGACGCTGCACGCGGCGTGGAAGATGGACACCGAGGGCGCCGCCGCGGCGCGCCAGGAGATCGCGCTGATCAAGTTCTACGGCGCCGGCGTGCTGCACGACGTCGTCGACCGCGCGCTGCAGGTCCACGGCTCGCTCGGCTACTCGACCGACCTGCCGCTCGAGCAGATGTACCGCTTCGCGCGCGCGGCGCGGATCTACGACGGGCCCGACGAGGTGCACCGCCAGAGCGTCGCCCGCCGGATCCTGCGCGGCTACGAGGCGCCGGAGGACGGCGTCCCGACCGAGCATCTCCCGACCCGCCGCGAGCACGCCCGCGAGCGGTTCGCCGACCTGCTCGAGGCGGTGACCTCCAACGACTAGGCCCGGGTCTGGTGATCGCGATGGTGGCGCTTCCGGCCGTCATCGTGGTCGCCCTGGTGCTCGCGCTCGCGGGCGGGGAGGAGGAGGCGCAGCCGGGCGCCGCGCTGGCGCGCGCCAAGGTCGACCGCTTCGACTCCGCGCGGGCCTGGCGGCACCTCACGCGCCAGGTGAAGCTGGGGCCGCGCCCGGCCGGCTCGCCGCCCTCGCGCAAGCTCGCGGGCTACATCCGCAAGCGGATCCCGCGCGGGCACTATGAGAACGTCGGCGGAGGCCTGCGCAACGTCGTCGGGCGGATTCCGGGGAAGCAGCCGGCGGTCGTGGTGGCCGCGCACTACGACACCAAGGACCTGCCCGGGTTCGTGGGCGCCAACGACGGCGCCGGCGGCACGGCGGCGGTGCTCGAGATCGCCCGCGCGCTGCGCGGCGAGAAGCGGCCGAAGGGCGCGCCCGAGATCCGCTTCGTGTTCTTCGACGGCGAGGAGGCCACCGACGACGACCGGCCCTTCGAGGAGACCGGGCTGCGCGGCTCCAAGGCCTACGCGGAGCGCCACGAGGGCGACGTGCGGGCGCTGGTGCTGCTCGACTTCGTGGCCGAGAAGGGCGCCATGCGCATCCCGCGCGAGTCCAGCTCCAGCCTGGGGTTGTGGCAGAAGCTGCGCCGGTCCGCCAAGCGCGTGGGCGCCGGGAAGGCGTTCCCGGACGAGACGCAGGGCGCGATCACGGACGACCACACGCCCTTCCTGGAGCAGGGGGTGCCGGCCGTCGACCTGATCGACTTCACGTTCCCCTGCTGGCACAAGCGCTGCGACGACCTCTCCGCCGTCTCCGAGCGCTCGCTCGACACGTCCGGCGAGGCGGTCCTCGAGCTGCTGCGCACCTGGCGCTAGCCTGGGTTGCATGCCCGTCGAGAAGCTCCTGCTCGCAGCACCCCGCGGCTACTGCGCCGGCGTCGACCGCGCCGTGCAGACCGTCGAGCGCGCGCTCGAGCTCTACGGCGCGCCCGTGTACGTGCGCAAGGAGATCGTCCACAACAAGCACGTGGTCGCCCAGCTGCGCGAGCGCGGGGCGATCTTCGTCGAGGAGCTCGACGACACGATCCCCGAGGGCGCGACGACGGTGTTCTCCGCCCACGGCGTGTCGCCAGCGGTGCACGCCGACGCCGAGCGGCGCAACCTGCAGACGATCGACGCGACGTGCCCGCTGGTCACCAAGGTGCACCGCGAGGCCGTCAAGTTCGCCACCGAGGGCTACACGATCGTCCTGATCGGCCACGCAGGCCACGAGGAGGTCGAGGGCACGATGGGCGAGGCGCCCGAGCACATCGTGCTCGTGGAGACCGAGGCCGACGTCGACGCGCTCGAGGTCCCGGATCCGGAGCGCGTCGCCTACATCTCCCAGACCACGCTGTCGGTCGACGAGACGCGCGCGATCATCGGCCGCCTGCGCGAGAAGTTCCCGGCGATCACCGGGCCGCGCACCGACGACATCTGTTACGCGACCACCAACCGCCAGGCGGCGGTCAAGCAGATGGCCGCCGAGTGCGACCTCGTGCTGGTCATCGGCTCCCAGAACTCCTCCAACTCGCAGCGCCTCGTGGACGTGGCGCGCGACTACGGCGCCGACGCGCACCTGATCGACAACGAGGCCCAGGTCCGCGACGAGTGGCTCGAGGGCGCCCGCGTGGTCGGCATCTCCTCCGGCGCCAGCGCGCCCGAGGAGCTCGTCACCCGCCTCGTCGAGTTCTTCCGCGCCCGCGGGACCGAGGACGTCAGCGAGTTCGAGGTCATGCGCGAGGACGTCCGGTTCATGCTGCCGAAGTCCATCCGGCAGGCGTTGACCGCAGCCGCCGGGTAACGCCAACCGAGCGGCAACGCGCCAGCTCCACGAACCTCGCTCAAGTTCTCCGCGCGACTTGCCGATAACTCACGAAGAGTCGCCCGAGAGGCGGCTCGACTCGTTAAGGCCAGCCCCACCGCCCGCATCGCCTCCATCACCCGACCTAAGGGGTCAGACCCTTTATGTGGGGGGAATGAAGCAACGGACCAGTTGGCAATCACCGCGTAGGCGATGGCGCCGCGCGGGGTGGGAAGGCGGCCGGCGTCGGCGCGGACGCCATCGTCGGTGCCGGTCTTGTTGCGCAGCCGGCCGACGTGGGCCAGCGGGTCGAGGTGGAGGCCGGAGGGGACCATCGAGAGGTCCGCGTTGCGCCCCAGCCAGCCGGCGACGAGCGGGGGCATCTCGCTCGCGAAGAGCCCGGCGAGCTCGCGCGCGGTGCCGCCGGCCAGCCGCGGCGGGTGGTCCGGGCCGCGGGCGTCGCGGACGAAGTCGTGCAGCGCGGTGTGCTCGAGCCGCGGCACGGTGTCGAGGCCGAGGCGCCGCAGGAGGACGTTGGTGGCCAGGTTGTCGCTGTGGGCGCCGATCAGCGCGGCGACGTCGGCGGCGGGCAGCACGTCGACGCCGAGGTCCTGCCAGAGCCCGGAGTCGGCGACCTCGTCGGCGGGCGTGCGCCGCAGCGGCTCGGCGGGGTCGAGGTCGCCCTCGTCGATCGCGCGCGCCGCCTCCAAGAGGAGCAGGAGCTTGCCCACGCTGGCGATCGAGAGCACGCGGTCGGGCTCGTGCTCCAGGAGCACCTCGCCGTCCGGGCCGACCGCGTAGGCGCCCCAGTCCGCGCAGTCGGGGAACGTCAGTCCGCCGAGCCACCGCCGGATCTCGTCGCCGTGCTCGTCGAGCTTCGGGGGCGGGCGCCGGATCGGCGGGCGCTCGCCGTCGACGCGCAGCGGCGGGCGGATCAGCCCGACGCCGCCGTGCTCCTCGGTCGGCTCCATGCCCAGCTCGTCGGCCAGCGCGAACGCCTCGTCGACGCCGTTGACCGGGCCCGGCGGGGACGGCGGCCGCGCGCAGCGCCGCGACCCAGTGGTCGGCGCCGTGGCGCGCGAACGCCTCCGAGAGCAGCCGCTCGAGGACCTCGCGGTGCTGGACGCGCGCGGCGTTGGTGGCGAAGTGCGGGTTGTCGGCCAGCTCGGGGAGGCCGACGGCCTCGCACAGCCGCGCGAACAGCCGGTCGTTGCCGACCGCGACGGCGATCGGGCGGTCGGCGGTCTCGAAGGGCTGGTAGGGGACGATGCTCGGGTGCAGGTTGCCGCGGCGCGATCGGCGCGACGCCGCCCGCGACCCACGACGACGCCCTGGTTGAGCAGGGCGGTCAGCGCCGAGTCCATCAGCGAGACCTCGACGTGGCGCCCGCGCCCGGTCCGCTCGCGCTCGAGCAGCGCGGCCTGGATGCCGTTGGCGGCCAGCAGGCCGCGCGATCAGGTCGACGACCGCCGCGCCGACCTTAGTGGGCGGCCCGTCGGGGTCGCCGGTGACGTGCATCAGCCCGCCCATCGCCTGCAGGAGGAAGTCGTAGCCGGGCAGCGTGCGCCCGCCTCGCCGGAGCCGAACGCGGTGACCGAGCAGGAGACCAGCCCGGGGTTGCGCTCGCGCAGCGTGTCGCCGTCGAGCCCCCACTCCGCCATCAGCCCGGGGCGGAAGGACTCCACCAGCACGTCGGCGCGCTCGCCGAGGCGGCGGGCCAGCTCGCGGTCGCCCTCGTCGGTGAGGTCGAGCGCCACCGAGCGCTTGTTGCGGTTGAGTGACGAGGTAGTAGGTGCTGTCGCCGCTCGCGCCACGGCGGGCCCCAGGCGCGCGTGTCGTCGCCGGTCCCGGGGCGCTCGACCTTGACGACGTCGGCGCCGAGGTCGCCGAGCATCATCGTCGCGTAGGGCCCGGCGAGCACGCGCGAGAAGTCGGCGACGAGGAGTCCGTCCAGCGGGGGCATCGCGAGGCACCCTAGGGTGTTCCGCCCGTGCGCACGCTCGTCGTCTCCGACCTTCACATCGGCTCTGCCAAGGGCACGGACCTGCTCCGCCGGCCGGAGCTGCGCGAGCCGCTGCTCGAGGCGGTGCGCGGCGTCGACCGCCTGGTGATCCTCGGCGACGGCGTCGAGCTGCGCGATCGCCCCAGCGCGACATCGCCGAGCTGGCGGTGCCCGTGTTCGCCGACCTGGGCGAAGGCGCTCGGCCCCGACGGCGAGCTGGTGATGGTGGCCGGCAACCACGACCACGGGCTGGTGGCGGGCTGGATCGACGGGCGCCTGAGACCGAGCGCTCGGGATTCCTGGGGCTCGAGCAGCGGATCGAGCCGCGCGACGGCGGCCCGCTCGCCGAGGCGCTGGCGAGCGGCCGCGCAGCCGGCCCGCGCGGGGCTCGCCTATCCGGGCGTGTGGCTGCGCGACGACGTGCTCGCGATCCACGGCCACTACTCCGACCTGCACGCGACGGTGCCGACCTTCGAGCGCCTCGCCACCGGCGTCATGGCGCGCTGGATCGTGCGCGTGCCCGAGGCCGGCGCCTCGCCCGACGACTACGAGGCGGTGCTGGCGCCGATGTACGCCTGGATGACCGCGCTCACCCAGCGCTCCGAGCGCGCCGTCCTGTCGGCCGGCGCGGGCGCCTCGGCGCGCGCCTGGGTGACCCTCGCCGGCGGGGAGCGCCGCAGCCGCCCGCGTGCGCGCCGCCGCGCTCGGCGCCGGCTACGCGGGCGTCGTGGCGGCGCTCAACGCGGCGGGCCTGGGCCCGCTGGAGCGCGACCTGTCGGGCGCTTCGCTGCGGCGGGGCTACCTGCACGGGATCGGCGAGGTGCTGCGCCGCCTCGGCGTGACCGCGCCGCTACCTCCTCTGGGGCCACTCGCACCGCGCCGGCCCGTTCGACCGCGACGACGCCTCGGAGTGGGTCGACGCCCGCGGGCACCCGGATCCTCAACACGGGCTCGTGGGTCTACCAGCGCCACTTCCTCGTCCGAGCGCCCGAACGTGTCGCCCTACTGGCCGGGCACCGCCGTCCTCGTCGAGGACAGCCGGCCCGCCGCGGCTCATCCGCCTGCTGGGCGAGCGGGGCCATCGGGAGCTGGAGCCACTCCCGGGGTGAAGCAGGTCATGAAGCACTCGACGCCCTCGCCGACGCCGAGCTCGAGCACGCCGGCCGTGTGGTGCGGGTGCTCGACGAGCAGCTGGCAGCCGGGCTCCGACGACCGCGATCGCGCGGCCGCCGACGGTCAGCTCGCCGCGCCCGGCGGTGACGGCCCACACGCCGCCGGCCTCGTACGGGCCGGAGTAGGCGCCACGCTGGTCCGCGGTCTGCGCGGGCAGCAGCAGCCCGGGCTCGTCCTCGGGGCGCACGGGCGCGAGCGGCTCGCGCTCGACGCCGAGCAGCTCCTGGATCTCCAGCTCGGTCTCGCCGTAGGCGCCCTCGCCGTAGTGCATCGAGAAGAGCGCGCCGTTGGTGTCCCACAGGTAGCGGCCGGGCCAGCCCTCGTTCCCGTAGGCATCCCACACCTGCAGGTCGGTGTCGAGCACGACCGGATACTCGATCCCAGCCGCTCCACGGCACGGGCCACCTCGGCGTCGTCGCGCGAGGGCGGGAACGCGCCCGTGTGGACGCCGATCACGCGCAGCCCCGCCTCGGCGTAGCGCTCGTGCCACGCCTTCAGGTACGGCAGCGTGCGCAGCGAGTTGATGCGGCAGAAGTCCCAGAACTCGACCAGGACCGGCCGGCCGCGCTGCTTGTCCATCCGCAGCGGGGCGACGTTGAGCCAGGTCAGATCGCGCGGGAAGGCGGGCGCCGGGATGGTCGCGGGCTGGGCTCGCACGGGTGCTTTCGAACGTAGCAGCGGGCCCCCATACGACGTCCAGGTTGCGCGCAGAGGCGCGTAGAGGCGAAACTTTCGCGCTCCCCGCGGTATCTCTTGTGAACCTCATCGAAGACTCCTGAGGAGGAGACCTCTTGCGTAAGACTCTGATCGTCGCTCTCGCGGCGCTCACCGCCCTGGCTCTTTCGCCGTCGCCATCGCCCAGACCACCCAGTCCGCGACGCTGACGACGACCGTCTCGCCGAAGAAGGCCGGCACGAAGAAGAAGCCGGCCAGCACCAAGCTGTACTTCAAGGTCGTCAACCAGAACCCGAACGCCACCCTGCGTGATCTCGAGATCAACCAGCCGAGCACGCTCAAGCTGTCGGGTAAGGGCTTCCCGAAGTGCGGCGAGGACGACATCATCAACGACGACTGCCCCAAGGGCTCGCATCGTCGGGACCGGCACCGCGTCGGCCATCCTCGGCGTCAACAACCCGCCCGAGAAGGCCCGCACGCCGCTGACCTTCAAGATCAAGGCCTTCGTGACCGGCGCCAAGGGCATCTGCTTCCGCCTCGCCGCCAACGAGATCCCGACGCTCGTCGTCGTCTCGCCGGGCAAGATCTCCAGCAACGGCCGCAAGCTCAGCATCCACGTGCCCGAGTCCGCGCAGTCGCCTGACGGCGTCACCTACGCCGGCCTGCAGGACATCGTCAGCACGATCGGCGGCAAGTACAAGAAGAACACGCTCATCAGCGCCACGGGCTGCAAGAAGGGCGAGCACAAGCTCAACACCAAGCTCTTCTTCCGCAACAACGGCGCCGACGCCGGTGGCACCGCCACGGCCAAGGACGGAGCTCCCTGCAAGAAGAAGTAGAGCTCTCAGCTCACTTCTGAGTCGTTTTGACGGCCCCGCTCCGGCGGGGCCGTCGTCGTCAAGGCGCCCGCCTAGAGTCTCCCGCCGTGCTGCTGTTCGCCCACGGCATCGTCGGCCGCGCCGACCTCCCGATCCCGCAGGCCTGGTTCTGGGTCGCGGCGGCCGTCGTGCTCGTCCTGTCCTTCGCCGCGCTGGCGGGCGGCTGGACGCGCCCGCGGTTGGAGCACGTGCCGGAGCGGCCGCTGTTCAAGATCCCGCTGGCGGTCGAGATCGTCCTCGGCGCGCTGGGCGTGCTCGCCTTCGGTGTGACCGCCTACGCCGGCCTGGCCGGGACCGACTCGCAGTCAGACAACCTGGCGCCGACCGCGGTCTACGTCGGGTTCTGGGTCGGCGTGCCGTTCCTGTCGCTGCTGATCGGCGACTGGTTCCGGCTGGTCAGCCCGTGGCGTGCGATCGGCCGCGCCGTCGGGTGGGCGACGAGGGGCGGCGAGAGCGAGTCGTTCCCGTATCCGGAGCGGCTCGGCCACTGGCCGGCGGTGGCGGGGATCCTCGCGTTCGTGATCTGCGAGCTGTGCTGGGCCACCGGCCGCGAGCCGGGGCCGCTCGGCGTGCTGATGCTGGTCTACCTCGTCGTCCAGCTCGTGGGGATGGGCGTCTACGGCGTCGAGCCGTGGACCCGCCGCGCCGACGGCTTCGGCGCGTGGTTCGGGATGTTCGCGCTGCTGTCGCCGGTCGGCCGCCGGGCCGACGGCCGGGTCGTGCTGCGCCCGCCGGTCGTCGCCGCCACGACGCTGCGCGCAGGCGCGGGCACGGTGGCGCTGCTGATCGTCGGCGTCGCCTCGACGGCGTTCGACGGTGCCGCGGAGGGCGCCCTGTTCAACGACGTGCGGGTGGAGCTGCAGGACTTCTTCGTCTCGCTCGGCTTCTCGCTCGGCACCGGGCTCGAGCTCGCCTTCCTCATCGGCCTGTTCGTCGCCATCGCCATCGTCGGCACGCTCTGGTGGCTGGGCACGGAGGGGATGGCGCATGCCGGATCGGGGCTGAGCCGGCGCGAGCTGAGCCTGAGCTTCGCCCACACGCTGGTGCCGATCGCGGCGGCCTACATCGTCGCGCACTACTTCTCGCTGCTGGCCTACAACGGCCAGGACCTGTGGCGCCTCGCGTCAGACCCCCTCGGGCGCGGCTCGGACCTGTTCGGCGGCGCCGGCGGGCGGATCGACTACTCGGTCGTCTCCGCCACGGCGATCTGGTACGTCCAGTCCGGGGCATTGGTCGCCGGCCACGTCGCCGCGCTGGTGCTCGCGCACGACCGCGCGCTGCGGATCCACGGTTCCGCCCGTGCGGCCGTCTCATCGCAGATCGTCATGCTGTTGCTGATGGTCTGCTTCACCCTGCTCGGCCTGTGGTTGCTCTCGGCGGCGCTCAACGCATGATCCTGTTCGCGCACGCCGGCCACTGGCTGGTCCAGCTCATCTACCTGGTCCCGCTCGCGGTGCTCGTCGGCGTGATCCTCGCCGGGCGCATCCGCGATCGTCGCGAGGCGGCGAACGAACAGGTAAGTGAGCCGGGACCGGAGTGAGTTTGCAAGACCCGCGGGTGAGGTACGAAGCGGCCATGCTCGCCTCAGCGGCCCGCGACGAGCTGTTCGTCCTCTGGAGCGCAGCCCGCGCCGAGGCGAACATCGCGTACGACGACTGGTGCGCCGAGCCGGGCCGCGACGCGTATCTCGTGTATCGCGCCGCCGAGGACCGGGCGGACGCCGCCGAGGTCGCCCTGAGCGGCTCCGCGTCACCTCAGCTCGCCCTCGCCTGACAAGTCGGCAGGCATTGCCTGCCCGTTTGGTGAATGCTGTGCGTGAATCCGGCGTGGTCACGAACGCAACCTTCGCGCCACATGGCGCGTAGAGCAGTAGTAGACCGGGAAGGCGGCCGGTCAAGGAGCACCACATGAGCGTCAACGAGCTGAAGTCACTTCTCGATCAGGTCGCCGACACGCGCGAGCTGGTCCTCCGACGGCAGGCCACATGGGCGCCGGTGCACGACGCGTGGAGCGACGCCCGCGAGGACGCGGCCGAGGCGTACCGGGTGTGGCGGCTGCGGCGCGACGCGACGTCCTACTCGGCCTATCGCGCGGCGCAGGACCGCGAGGACGCCGCCCAGGACGCCCTGGCGGCGTCGGGCTAGCCGGCCCGGCTCGGGCGCGTCGCGGCAGCGGGGTGACCGTCGCCTCGATCTGCGCGCGCATCGGCTCGTAGTCGGGCGGGAGCGCGAGCTTCTCGCCCAGGTCTCCAGCGGCTCGTCGGTGGTGAAGCCGGGCCCGATGGTGGCGATCTCGAACAGCACGCCGCTGGGCTCGCGGAAGTAGACCGAGCGGAAGTAGAAGCGGTCGATCACCGGGGTCGGGCGGGCGCCGGCGCGCAGCACCCGCTCGCGCCACTCCGTCTGCTCGTCGGGGATCGTGCCCACGCCACGTGGTGGACCGTCCCCGCGCCCTGGATCCCCGGCTCCGCGGGCGGCGCGTCGTAGGCGTAGACGGAGCCGCGCGAGCCGCCGCGCGCCTCCCAGCCGTCGCCGGAGGGCGAGAACTCGAGCGCGCCCTCGAGCAGCGCGCGGCTCTGCTCGGGATCGGACGCGTAGGCGCGCACGCCGTCGAAGCCGCGCAGCGCGTGCTCGGCGGGGATCTCGGGGTGCTCGGCGAGCAGCGGATCGTCACCGCTCTCGTCGACCACCAGCTCCTGCACGAGGCCCTCGGGATCGGCGAACCGCAGCGCGCCGCCGCGCGGGCGGTCGACCGCGACGCCCTCGCCGGCGAGGCGCTCGGCCCAGAACGACAGCGCGTCCTCGGAGGCCGACCCGCCAGCCGATCCGGTGCACCATCCCGCGCCCGGCGCGGCCGGGCTGGGCGCCGGGGTACTCGAAGAACGTCAGGTCCGAGCCGGCGCTGCCCACCTCGTCGGCGTAGAAGAGG
Organism: uncultured Solirubrobacteraceae bacterium; assembly: GCA_963764385.1. Classification (GTDB taxonomy): domain Bacteria; phylum Actinomycetota; class Thermoleophilia; order Solirubrobacterales; family Solirubrobacteraceae; genus DATFQI01. The sequence goes on from CAVXSJ010000006.1 coordinate 20,570, forward strand.
TGGTAGACGGTCGGGTCGTCCTGGTTGACGGACTTCTTGACCAGCCGCAGGCCGAGGACCCGCGTGTAGAAGTCGACGTTGCGCGGCGCGTCACCGGTGATCGCGGTGATGTGGTGGATCCCCTCGAGTCTCATCGCCGCTCAAAGGGTGCCACGCACGCGCGCCGCGCGTCGTCGCGTCACTTCTTCTTCGCGCGCGTCCTCGCCGCCTTCTTGGCGGCCTGGCTGCGCTGGGCGGCCTTGCGCTTGCGCGTCGCGGCGGCCTTCTTGGCGGCGGCCTTGCGCTTGGCGGGGCCGCCCTTGGCGCGGTCCTCGAGGTCGCCGACGACCTTGCGCAGGTCCGCGATGCGCGCCTGCGCGGCCTTCGAGGGGCGCGACCCGCTCGCGCTGCCGAGCGCCTCGGAGAGATCCTTCGCCACGCGCTTGCGCACGCCGTTGGCGCGGAGGCGGTCGAACAGGGCGTCGGCTTGGGACTTGGCCATCGGTGGCTCCTCGGTCGGGGAAGTAGTGCGTTCTTCCCCGAGCGGGCGCGCGCCATTCCTCACACCCAGATGTCCCTCACCAGCGTGTCGTAGCCGCCGTCCTCGCCCGCCACGGAGGCGCGCGCCTCGCGCCCCTCGTCGCTGCGCTGGGTGAACACCAGCCGCCCCGGGCCCATCCGCCGCCGCCACGCGCGGTGGAACGCCTCGGCGCGCTCCTTGCGCCGGGCGAGGTCGTGAGGCACGGGGTGCAGGCGCTCCGGGAACGGCGGGCGCGCGCGTCAGCACGCGCCCGAGCAGCCGGCTCGCGCCGACGCCCGGCTCGGCCAGCGGGCGCCCGACGAGGTAGCGGGGGTTGTCGCTGACGCCGGCGAGCTCCTCGAGCGCGGTCGCGAAGGCCTGGCTCTCCTCCGGGGTGGCGGCGGTCAGCACGCAGCGCACGTAGCCGCTCACCCGCGGCTCGATGGTCAGCGAGGCGGCCGCCTCGTCGGTCATCTCCCCGAGGTCGCGGTAGGCGTCGACGACGGCGCCGCCGGCGGCCTCGAGCGGGAGCGCGACCGGCAGCCGGGAGCGCGCCCTGGCGAGCCGGGCGGCCGCCCAGGCCGCCCCGGCCGGGCGCCAGCGCGATCCCCGCCAGCAGCGCCGGCACGCCGGTGGCCGCGGCCGCGGCGGCCGCCACCACCGCGCCCCGCGCCTCCGACGCCCAGCGGCACGCGCTGGCTGATCGGCAGGGACGTTTCCGGCGTGTCGGCCGGCTCGTCCTCCGTGGGCGCGCGCCGCGGGCGCACGACCACGGTGCGCAGCTCGGCGCCGCGGTAGGGCGTGCCCAGGCGCCAGCGCTCGCGGGCCTCCTCGCGCGCCGCCGAGCGGGCGAGCATGTCGCGGTTGATGGCCGCGAAGCGGTCGGCGGGCGGCGGCGCGAACGGGCTCAGCTCCGGGTGCACGTGCGACGGGCCGGCCTCGATCTCACCGTCGTCGGCGGGCGCGAACACGTGCAGGTGGCGGCGCACGAAGCGCTCGTAGTCGGCGCTCCCGCGCACGAGCTCCGGCGCCACGCACACGACGTCCCAGTTGGAGGCCAGCTTGCGCGGATCCTCGGGGTCGAGGCGCAGCGAGCGCCCCCGCGACTGGTGCACGGAGACGCCGGTGGCCGCCACGCCGAGGTCGACCAGCACGTTGACGGCGGGGCAGTCCCAGCCCTCGCCGAGCAGGCCGCGGGTGCCGACCAGCACGCCGGTGGTCCCGCGCACGAGCAGGCGCGTGGCCAGGTCCACCCAGGCCCGCGACGTCCACTCCGCGCCCGACGAGCGCAGCGTGATGAGCACACCGTCGGGCTCTGCCGCCCAGTCGGGCAGGTCGAGGTAGCCGTCGGCCTCGCGCTGCAGGGCGGCGAGCAGCAGCTCGGCGTCGTGCGGCGCGCAGCGCAGGCCGCGGCCGGAGACGAGCAGCGGCCGCAGCGGCGCGGTGCGCATGTCGTTGGCGAGCGCGGCGACGGCGTGGCGGGCGGTGCCGGCGGCCGGGTCGAGCACGCCGGTGAGCGCGTCGTCGGGGCGCGAGGCGGCCATCTCCGCGTCGCACAGCACCAGCGCGCGCAGCGCGTCGCCGCGCGCCTCCATCTCGTGCGAGACGACCTCGACGAGCCCGATCGCCTTCGCCTGGGAGCCCGTCAGCAGCCGGTCGACCTCCGACGTGCCGCGGCGGATCCCCGTGCGGGTGAGCTGGAAGCCGAGCTGGCGCAGCGCGGCCGACACGGCCTTGTAGCGCTCGGCCGCCGGCTTCGACTCGTCGACGCGCGAGGCACTTGAGCGCGTAGTCCTCGAGCAGCGCGAGCCAGTCGTCGAGGTCGGGCTGCGCGCGGTCGGCCTCGCCGCGCGCGACCGTCAGCCCGGCGGAGCCGAGGAAGCGCGCGCCCGCCCGGGCCAGCGCGGGCGGCGTCTCGGCCTCCGTGCGCGCGATCACCCACCGCGGGAACGAGATGTCGCTCTCGGCGTCGTCGTGCAGCGCGGTGATCAGCTCGCGGAAGCGGGTGTCGTGCTCGGACAGCCACTGCTTCTCGGTGGTCAGCGGCTCGGTCAGCCACGCCAGCTCCTGGAACGGCGCGAGATGCCCGTCGCGGACCACCGCCGGGGTGGGGACGACGAAGTCGACCGGACCGAGCAGCTCGGCGTACAGCTCGGATTCGTCGCTGGTCAGCTCGCCGGGGGGCGTGGCCGTGAGCCCGATCACGTGCGCGTCCGCGCCCAGCTCGCCGACCACGGCGCGCACGACGTAGCCCCACAGCGAGGCGAGGTGGTGGCACTCGTCGAGCACGATCGCGCCGACCTCCGCGGCGACCAGACGCCGCACCCGCTCCTTCGCCGACGCCGACAGCAGCTGCGCGAGCTCGACGCCGGCATGCTCGCCGCGCGCGATCTCCTTCTTGACCGAGGCGGTGATGCGCCGCAGCTCGCGCTGCCTGCGGTCGTACGCCTCGCCCTCGAAGCGCTCGACCTCGCGCTCGATCTCGTCGAGGTCGGCGCCGGTGGCGGCCGCGCGGTCGGTGGCCCAGCGCAGGGCGGCGACGCGGCCGAGCGCGACCTCGGGGTCGTCGAGCTGGGCGAGCGACTGGTAGCTCAGGCAGGTGATCGGGAAGCCGGGCTCGGTGCCCGCGACCCGCGCGTCGGTGGTGAACTGGCGCACCGCGCGCGGCCATTGCATCTGGATCGCGCTGTTGGGCGCGAGCACCAGCGAGCGGCGCCCGACGCGGCGCAACAGCTCGACGCCGACCAGGGTCTTGCCCGATCCGGGAGGGGCGACGATGTGGGTCCGGCGGCGGCCGGCCGCGCGGTCGCGCTCGAACGCGTCGATCGCCAGCCGCTGGTAGCGCCGCCAGGTGCCCGTGAAGGCGAGCTCCTCGAGCATGCGGCGCGGAAGACTATGCCTCCGTCAGCCCTCGGCGGATCGCGTAGCGCACGAGCTCCACCCGGTCGCGCATGCCGAGCTTGCGCAGCAGGTTCGCGCGGTGGGACTCGACGGTCTTCTCCGCGAGGTGCAGGATCTCGGCGATCTGCTTGTTGGTGTGGGCCTCGGCGATCAGCTTCAGGACCTCCTGCTCGCGCGGGGAGAGCGGCTCCTCGGGCCCCGTCGCGTCGTCGGCCATCCAGTCGCGCACCAGCGAGCGCTGGACGGCGTTGGTGAGGAACGCCTCGCCGCGGTGCACGGCGCGGATCGCGTTGAGCAGCGCCTGGTCGACCTCGCGCTTGAGCACGTAGCCGGACGCGCCGGCCTTCAGCGCGTCGAACACGTAGCGCTCGTCGTCGTGCATCGAGAGCGCGAGCACCTGCGTCTCGGGCAGGTGGGCGCGGATCTGGCGTGCGGCCTGGAGGCCGGTCATGCGCGGCATCGAGACGTCCATGACGCACAGGTCGGGGCGCGACTGGAGGGCGCGCTCGAAGGCTTCGACGCCGTCCTCTGCCTCCGCGACGACCTCCATGTCGGGCTGGCGTTCGATCAGCAGCTTGAGGCCGCCGCGCACGATCCCGTGGTCGTCGGCAATGAGGATCTTCATGAGGCTCCCATGGTGAGTTCGATGGTCGTGCCCTCGCCGGGCGTGGAGAAGATGGTCAGGTTCCCGCCGACCAGCAGGGCGCGCTCGCGCATGCCCGAGACGCCGAGCCGGTTGCGGCCGTTCTGGTTGACGGTCAGGAAGCCGCGCCCGTCGTCGCGGACGCGCAGCAGCGTGCGGCCGACGAAGTTCAGCTCGACGTCGACGCTGGAGGCGCCGGCGTGCTGGACGACGTTGGAGAGGCTCTCCTGGGTGACGCGGTAGATCACGAGCTGCTCCTCGTCGGAGAGCAGCGGCAGCGTCGCCGGTGGGGCGCGTGAAGCTCGTGCGGATGCCGGTGCGCTCGCCGAAGGTGGCGATCTGGGTGGCCAGCGCGGGCACGAGGCCGTGGTCGTCGAGCGCGGTCGGGCGCAGCTCGCGCGCCAGGTGCAGCAGCTCCTCCATCGCCTGGGTGGCGAGCTGCTTGGTCTCTGAGAGCTCGTCGACGAGGTGCGACGGAGCGTCCGAGAGCGTGGCCTGGAGGCGCAGCAGGATGCCGGTGAGCGCCTGGTTGACCTCGTCGTGGAGGTCCTGGGCGATGCGCGAGCGCTCCTGCTCCTGCGCGCGCAGCACGGCGCGGCCGGCCTCGCGGCGCTCGAGCTCGAGGCGCACCATCATGCGGTTGAAGTCGGCGGTGAGGCGCTGGACCTCGCTGGAGGCGCCGCGCCACACGTCGGCGCGGATGCCGGGGGAGGAGAGGTCGACCTCGCTCATGGTCTGCACGAGGCGGTCCACCGGCTCCAGGCGGCGCCGCAGCAGCAGCGAGTTGAGGAGCACGACGCTGAACACGGCGAGCCCGAGCCACAGCAGTCCCTGGCTGTTGAAGGCGTCCTGGAAGCGCTCGCGCGCGACGATCGCCGCGACGAAGGCGGTGACGGCGACCAGGACGGTGTTGACCGCGAGCACCTGTGTGAGCAGCGTGCGCGAGCGCATCGTCCCGTTTCATCGGCACTCCGGGCCCTTTTCCTGATGGGGCGAGGGCCTTAGGGGCGGAGCTATACTTCCTGAAGTATTGAAACCGGACCGAGTTCGAGGAATTTCCCCATGAGCCCGTCAGGCGCGGAGGTCATCCGCCAGATCAAGAGCCAGATCGAAGAGGTCGATCCCTCCGAGGTGAACTCGGCCGTCTCGAACGGCAACGGGTCCCGCCCGGTCCTGATCGACGTGCGCGAGAGCGAGGAGTGGGACGCCGGCCACATCCCCGGGGCCAAGCACGTCCCGCGCGGCTACCTCGAGTCGCGGATCGAGGGCGCGGTGCCCGACCGCTCCGATCGCGTCGTCCTCTACTGCGCCTCCGGCAACCGCTCGGCGCTCGCCGCCCACACGCTCAAGGAGATGATGGGCTACGAGAACGTCGAGTCGATGACCGGCGGGATCACGCTGTGGAAGGACCGCGGCTACGACGTCGAGGTCCCGAAGTCGCTCTCCAAGGAGCAGCGCGAGCGCTACTCGCGCCACCTGCTCGTCCCGGAGATCGGGCTCGAGGGCCAGACCAAGCTGCTCGAGGCGAAGGTGCTGCTGCTCGGCGCCGGCGGCCTCGGCTCGCCGACCGCCCTCTACCTCGCCGCCGCCGGCGTCGGGACGCTGGGCATCGTCGACGACGACGACGTCGACCTCTCCAACCTGCAGCGCCAGGTCATCCACACCACCGACGGCATCGGCACGCCGAAGGTGGACTCGGCCGAGCGCGCGATCCACGCGATCAACCCGGACGTCAACGTCGTCAAGTACGCGACGCGCCTGGACGCCTCGAACATCATGGACATCATCCCCGGCTACGACGTGATCGTCGACGGGGTGGACAACTTCCCGACGCGCTACCTGCTCAACGACGCGACGGTGCGCCTGGACATCCCGGTCGTCTCGGCCTCGATCCTCGGCTTCGACGGCCAGCTGTCCGTCTTCAAGCCGCACGACGGCCCGTGCTATCGCTGCCTGTACCCCGTGCCGCCGCCGGCCGAGCTGGCCCCCTCGTGCGGCGCCAACGGCGTCCTCGGCGTGCTCCCGGGCACGATGGGCCTGCTGCAGGCGACCGAGGTCGTGAAGCTGGTCACGGGCGCGGGCGAGCCGCTGGTCGGCCGGCTGCTGCTCTACGAAGCGCTCGGCGCGACGTTCACCGAGCTCAAGGTCCGCCGCGACCCGGAGTGCCCGATCTGCTCCAAGGACCCGTCCGAGATCTCCGACGAGGAGATGGGCGTGTTCCCGGACTACGAGGCCTTCTGCGCCGCCGCTGGCTAGCTAGCCTCGGACGTCTATGGCCACGATCAAGATCCCACCCGTCCTGCGCCCCTCCGTGGGCGGCGAGAAGGAGGTGCAGGCCGGTGGCGGTGACGTCGGAGCGGTCCTGCACGAGCTCGCCGAGCAGCACCCCGCCACCCAGTCGCAGCTGTTCGGCCCCGACGGGTCGCTCAACCGCTACGTCAACGTCTACCTCAACGACGAGGACGTCCGCGTGCTCGACGGGCTGGAGACGTCCGTCAGCGACGGCGACACGCTCGTGATCCTGCCGGCCATGGCCGGCGGCGCCGCCTGAGCCGCCTGCCGCCGACCCTAGCCGGGGCACCGGGTATCGTGGCCGCCGTGGCCACGATGCCGGGTCTGCGGCCGCTGGGCTTTGGAGAGATCCTCGACGTCGGGATCAAGCTCTACCTGCGGAACTGGCGTCCGCTGATCCTGTGCGTGGTCGGCCTCGTGCTGCCCGTGCAGATCGTCTCCGTCCTGCTGCTGCTCTCCGTATCGCCCGATCTGCTCGACCCGACCGCGACGTCGCCGGACCTCGAGTCGGAGGACGCGAGCGCGCTGCTCGCCGCGCAGGGCGTGAGCGCGCTGCTGCAGGGCATCGTCTACGTGATCGCGACCGCGGCCTGCTTCAAGGCGGTCTCCGACGCGTACCTGGGCTCGACGCCGAGCGCGGGCCGGTCGCTGCGCTTCGCCGTCCGCGCGCTGCCGCGGCTGCTGCTGCTCGGGCTCGTCTACGTGCTGTTCGTCGGCGTCGTGGTCGGCGTCTTCGTCCTGCTCGCCCTGATCAGCCCGATCGTGCTCGCGATCGCCATCGTCGCGGCGATCGTCCCGGTGATCTACCTCAGCGTGGCGTTGACGCTGACCGTGCCGGCGCTGCTGTTCGAGCGCGCCAGCCCGGTCAAGGCGCTCGGGCGCTCCTACCGGCTCGTGAAGGGCCGCTGGTGGTCGATCTGCGGGATCATCATCGTGGGCGTGATGCTGGTGAGCTTCATCGCCGGCATCCTCCAGGCGGTCATCCAGATCGTCCCGGCCCTGCTGGCCGACGGCAACGAGGCCGTGCTGGCGTTCTCGACCGTGGTGGCGGGGACGGTCAGCAGCGCGCTGACGACGCCCTACACGGCGGCCGTGATCGCGCTGATCTACTTCGACCAGCGCGTGCGCAAGGAGGGCTTCGACCTCGAGATCCTCGCGCAGGGGCTGGGGGAGAGCTTCGACCCCGACGCGGATCCCGCCGTCCGTCGTACATCGAGCCGGAGGTCACGCCCGAGCAGCGCGCCGCCGCGCCGTTCTGGCCGCCGCCCCCGGGCTGGAAGCCGCCGGAGCAGGCGCCGGCGAGCACCGGCGGCTGGGCGCACCCCGCGCCAGCGGAGCCGCCCGCCCCGACGGAGTCCCCGCCCGACGCGGAGGCGCCGCCGGAGGGCGAGGATCCGCCGCGCCCGTGGGAGCCGCCGCGCTCGCCCTCGTGGCCACCCGAGCCGCCCGAGCGCGGCGCCGGCGGTCTGTGACGGCGCGCCGGGCGGCGCTGCTCGCCGTCGTCGCCCTCGCGGCCGCCCCGGCGCCCGCGTCGGCGGAGGACGTGACCGGCGCGGAGCTGCGCGAGCTCGCCGTCGCGCGCCGCGGGCGACCCCGCCGCGCTCGAGCGCCTGAGGCTCGTCGACCGCGTGGACGGGCGCCCGGCCGACATCGCCGGGAGCCTCGAGGGCGCCGTGGGCGACGACCTGGACGGGAGGCTGCGCGCGCTCGCCGCGCCGCCGGGGCGCCGCCGGGCCGACGCCGCCGCGGCGCGCGAGGACGCGGGCGACATCCTCGCCGAGCGCCGCTTCAACCGCACCCGGGTCGAGGGGCCGTTCCGCGGGCTCCTGCGCCGCATCGGCCGGCTCGCCGACCCGATCCGCGACCTCCTGTCGGGCGCCGACGGGACGATCCCCGGGCCGCGCTGGGTGGTGTGGGCGCATCGTGATCGCGATCGCCGGCGGGTTGACGTGGCTGATCGCCGGCCGCACCGCCCGCCGCCGCGCGGCGCTCGCGCTCGCCACCTCGCAGCGCTCGGGCCGCCGCACGGACTCGCCGGCCGCGCTCGAGCGCGACGCGATCGAGGCCGAGCGCCGCGGCGAGCACGAGCTGCGCGCTGCGGCTGCGCTTCCGCGCCGGCCTGCTGCGCCTCGACGAGCGCGGCGCGATCGAGCTGCGCCCCTCGCTGCCGACCGGCGAGGTCGTCGCGCAGGCTGCACTCCGACGACTTCGACCGCCTGGCGGCCGACTTCGACTCGGTCGTCTACGGCGGCCGCCCCGCCGAGGCGGAGGACGTCGAGGCGGCGCGCCGCGGCTGGGACTCGGTGCTGCGATGAGGACGGCTGCCGCTCGCGCTGGCCGGCGCCGTGGTGCTGTTCGGCCGTCGCCGTCGTGGTCATCGACCGGCTCGCGCCGACGCCCTCCGGCCCCACCTCCTCGTCGTTCGCGACCGCGCCGAAGGGCCTCGCCGCCTACGCCGATCTGCTGCGCCGCTCGGGGCACCGGGTCCAGCGGCGCGAGCGCCCGGTGGCCGGCGAGAAGCTCGACCCGGGCGTCACGCTCGTCGTGCTCGACCCGCGCGTCATGCGCCGCTCCGAGGCCCGCGCGATCGGCGCCTTCGTCCGCGCCGGCGGCCGCCTCGTGGCCGGCGGCCTCACCGGCTCGGGCTGGATCGAGGACGGGCTCGGCGGCGCGCCGGAGCCGCGCGGCGACGGCGCGCGGATCGTCCGCGCGCTCGTCCCGGTGCCCGAGACCGCGGGGGTGACGGACGTCGAGGACCCGGAGGAGGCCGCCTGGGAGGAGCCGGGCGAGGCCCTGCCGATCGTGGGCGAGGCGGGGGAGCCGCTCGCCGTCGTCGCGCGTCAGGGGCCGCGGCCGCGCGGTGCTGCTGGCCAGCGCCGCCCCGCTGCAGAACCGCGCGCTCGCGCGCGCGGACAACGCCGCCTTCGCGCTCGCCGCCGCCGGGCCGCGCGACCGCCCCGTCGTGTTCCTCGAGACCGTCCACGGCTACGGCGAGCGAGACCGGGCCTCGCGGCCCTGCCGGCGCGCATCTGGTGGATGCTGCTCGGGCTGCTGCTCGCCGCGCTCGCGTTCGCCTGGAGCCACGCGCGCCGGATCGGGCCGCCGGAGGACGAGGAGCGCGCGCTCCCGCCCGCGCGCGGGGAGTACGTCGACGCGCTGGCCGGCGCGCTGGCGCGCACCCGCCGGCCCGCCGAGGTCGCGCGGCCGCTGCGCGAGGCCGCCCGCGAGCGGCTGGCCGCCCGCGCCGGGCTGCCGCCGGGCGCCGGCGACGACGAGCTGCGCGCCGCCGGCGAGCGCTTCGGCCTGGACGAGGACGAGGTCCGCGCGCTCGTGACCGCGCCGGTGGACCGTGACGGGGCGCTGGCCGCGGGCCGCGCCTACTCGAAGCTGGAAGGGGTGCGCGCGTGAAGGAGCTCTTCGAGCGGGTCGCCGGCGAGGTCGGGCGGGTCGTCGTCGGGCAGCGGGAGCCGCTCGAGGTCGTCCTCTCGGCGCTCTCGCTCGGCGGGCACGTGCTGCTGGAGGGCGTGCCGGGCGTGGCCAAGACGCTGCTCGCCAACGCCACGGCGCGCGCGCTGGGCGTCGACTTCCGGCGCCTGCAGTTCACCCCCGACATGCTGCCCTCCGACGTCACGGGCACGATGGCGCTGCGCGAGGGCGAGCTGCGCTTCCGGCCCGGCCCGGTGTTCGCCAACGTGCTGCTCGCCGACGAGATCAACCGCACGCCGCCCAAGACCCAGGCCGCGCTGCTGGAGGCGATGCAGGAGGGGCAGGTCACCGTCGACGGCGAGCCGCACCCGCTGCCCGACCCGTTCCTCGTCCTCGCCACGCAGAACCCCGTCGAGTACGAGGGCACCTACCCGCTGCCCGAGGCGCAGCGGGACCGGTTCCTGGTCCGCGTCGACCTCGGCTACCCCGACGAGGCGTCCGAGCGGGAGATGCTCGGGATGGCCCGGCGCGGGCTGACGCCGAAGGCGCTCGACGAGGTGCGGCCCGTCGCGAGCGCCGAGGACCTCGCCGCGCGTGCGCGCGCAGGTCGACGCCACCACCGTCTCCGAGGAGGTGGTCGGCTACGTCGTCGCGATCGTGCGGCGCACGCGGGAGCTGCCCAGCGTCTCGCTCGGCGCCAGCCCGCGCGCCGCCGTGCACCTGCTCGGCGCCGCCAGGGCGGCCGCGCGCCTCGCCGGCCGCGACTACGTCACGCCCGACGACGTGGCGCGCATGGCGGTCCCGGTCCTGCACCACCGGCTCGTGCTCACCCCGGAGGCGGAGCTCGAGCGCTTCACCGCCGACACGGCGGTCCGCAACGCGCTCGACGCGGTGCCGGTACCGCGATGACCCCGACGCCGCGGGCGGCGGCGCTGCTCGGCCGTCATCGCGCTCGCGGCGCTCGTGCTCCCGCTGCCGCTCGTGGCGCTCGCCGCCGTCGCGCTGGCCGGCGCGGCGCTGGCCGACGCCCGTGCGGCGCGCGCCGCGCCGCGCGTGGAGCGCACGGTCCCCGGCGTGCTCGCCCGCGGCGTGCCGGCGCGAGCTGGCCATCACCACCGAGGCCGCCCCCGCGGTGCGGGTCCGGCTGCGCCAGGCGGTGCCGCCCGAGATGCGGCTGGACCCGGCGGAGGCCGACGGGAGCCTGCGCGCGCAGCTCGTCCCGCGGCTGCGCGGGCGCCACGAGCTGCCGGCGGTCGGCACCCGCTCGACCGGCCCGCTCGGCCTCGCCGCCTGGCACCACGAGCCGATCGGCCCGGCGCAGGTGAGCGTGTTCCCCGACCTGCTGGCCGCGCGCCGGCTCGCGCTGTCGGTCCGCCAGGGCCGCTTCCGCGACCAGGGCATCTCCTCGCGCGGCCCGCTCGGGCTCGGCACGGAGTTCGAGCTGGTCCGCGACTACCTGCCCGACGACGACATCCGCCAGGTCAACTGGCGCGCGACGGCGCGCTGGGGCGCCCGATGAGCAACCAGTACCGCACCGAGCAGGACCGCGACGTGATGGTCGTCGTCGACGCCGGCCGGCTGTCGGCCGCGCCGCTGCCCGGCAGGGTCACGGTGCTCGACGCGAGCCTCGACGCGCTGACCGCCGTCGCGCTGGTCGCCGACGAGGTGGGCGACCGCTGCGGCGCCGTCGCCTTCGACGACGAGGTGCGGGTGGCGATCCGCCCGGGCCGCGCCCAGGGCACCGCCGTCGTGCGCGCGCTGTTCGACCTGCAGCCGCGGCCGGTCGACGCCGACTACGAGCTCGCGTTCCGCCGCGTGGAGGGCGCCAAGCGCGCCTTCGTCCTCGTGCTCGTGCGACCTGCTCGAGGAGGCCGCCGCGCGCCCGCTCGTCGAGGCGATGCCGGTGCTCACCCGCCGCCACGCGGTCGTCGTCGCCAGCCCCGCCGACCCGAGCCTGCGGGGCCGCGGCCCGCAGCACGGAGGGCGAGCTCGCGCGCGCCGCCGTCGCCGCCGAGGTCCGCGCCGCCCGCACCCGCGCCGCCGCGCTCGTGCGCGGCGCCGGCGCGCAGGTGCTCGAGGCGCCCGCCGCGGAGCTGCCGCGCGCCTGCGTCGCCGCCTACCTGCGCGCCAAGTCCAGGGCGCGGCTGTGACCGCGCCACGCCACCAGGCCCCAGAACAGCGGCGCCAGCGCCGACGCCGATCGCCAGCTGCAGCGCCAGCGGCAGGTCCGGGCCGGTCAGGAAGCCCTCGGCAGAACCCGCACAGCACCAGCCACGGCACGGTGCCGAGCGCCAGCTCGACCGCGAGCCGCGCCTCGGTCACCAGCGCCCTGCCGCGCCGCCGCGGGCCCGGCGAGATCATCGCCCAGCCGACGCGCAGCCCGGCCACGCCGCCGACGACGATGCAGGAGATCTCCAGCGGCCCGTGCGCGGACACCAGCCGCAGGAACGCGGCGCCGCTGCCCGCGCCGATCGCCAGCCCGCCGACGATGCCGAGGATCAGCCCGTTGAACGCCAGCGCGAGCACGGTCCCGACGCCGAACAGCGATGCCGCCCGCGAACGCCGATCAGCGTGACGCGGATGTTGTTGGTGAGCACCTCGGTGGAGAACGCGGCGCCCTCCGCGGCGTCGTAGTCGCGCCCCTCCGGGCGGCGGGTCGGCGGCGGCCTGCAGCTCCGGCGGGACGATGCTCAGCGCGGTGCCCGGGTCGCTGCCCGCCCACAGCCCCGCGCCGACGGCCGGCACGAGCAGCAGCGCCCACGCGATCGCCAGCACCACCGGGCGCTCGGCCAGCCGCTGCCAGTAGCCGCGCGAGAGGAAGCCCCACAGGCTCCCGCGCCGCGAGCCCTGCCCGTAGACCGTGCCGCGCCCGCGCACCAGCAGGCCCTCGAGCCGCGTCACGACCGGGTCGCCGGGGAAGCGCCGGCGGGCGTACGCGAGGTCGGCCGCGGCGCCGCGGTAGAGGCGCGCCGAGCTCCCGCACGCCGTCGGGCCCGAGCCGCTCGGGGCGCCCGCGCGGACTCGCGCAGCAGCGCGTCGAGACGCTCCCAGCCGGGCCCTCGCTCGGACTCGAACGCGCGTAGGTTCATCCGCCGATGGAGTATGAGGACACCAGGACGATCGCGACCCCGGAGGGCGTCGAGCTCGAGCTGCGCCTCGGCCGGCATCGGCTCGCGCTTCAGCGCCGCGCTGATCGACTTCGCGATCCAGGGCGCGCTGCTGATCGCCGTGATCGTGCTGTCCGCGCTGACCCTCGGCTCGCTCGGGGCGACGATCGCGACCAGCGTCGGCGTGCTCTTCGCGTTCGTCGTCTACGACGTGCTGTTCGAGGTCCGGGCGGCGGGGCGCACGCCGGGCAAGCGCGCGCTCGGCATGCGCGTCGTGCTCGCCGACGGCGCGCCGGTCACGCTGCGCGCCAGCACGGTCCGCAACCTGATCCGCCTCGTCGAGGGCGTCGCCACCTTCTACGTGCCGGCGCATGCTGAGCATCCTGCTCACGCGCGACAACCAGCGGCTCGGCGACCTCGCCGGCGGGCACGGTCGTCGCGCGCGAGGCGGCGCCCGCCGGCCGGTCGCGCCGCACCGGGTCCCGCGAGCTGCCCGAGCGGCTGCGAGGCGTGGGACGTCTCGGCGGTGACCGTGCAGGAGCTGGCCGCGGTGCGCAGCTTCCTCGCGCGCCGCCACGGGTTCGAGCCGGCGGCGCGCGCGACGCTGGCGCGCAGGCTCGCCGACGGTCTCGCGCCGCGGGTCTCCGGCGCCCCGTCCGACCAGGAACCGGAGCGCTTCCTCGAGGATCTCGCCGCCGCGAAGTCATCCAAGCGTTGAGCGCCCTTGCAGGCGCGCCGCCGCGCGTGTGGAATCCCCAGCCGTACAGCAGTCTGATGAGGGGAGAGGCATCGATGTCGGACCTTCCGAGGGAGGACACCAGCCAGGGCGCACCGCCCGGATACGCGCCGGCCGTGCCCGCGGGCGAGATGCAGGCGGCCTCGGGTCCGTCCGGCCCGCGCTCGGGCTTCTGGCGCCGCTTCGCTGCGCTGCTGATCGACGCGCATCCTGCTCGGCATCGTGCAGACGATCATCGGCGTCCTCATCGACAGCCCCGGGGCCGTCTACGCGATCTCAACGATCATCTCCTACGGCTACTACATCGCGCTCGAGGGCGGCCCGCGCGGCCAGACCGTCGGCAAGATGGCGCTCGGGATCCGCGTCATCGACTTCAACGGCGGCGGCCCGATCGGCTACCCGCGGGCGCTGGTCCGCCAGCTCGTGAAGATCGTCTCCGCCATCCCGCTCGGCCTCGGCTACTTCTGGATGCTGTGGGACAAGGAGAAGCAGTGCTGGCACGACAAGGCGGCCAACGACGTGGTCGTCCCGGTCGACGCGTACCCCGTTCCCGCCTGACTATTAAGCTCCCGTTGTGAACGAACCCGGCCGGGCGCACGGCCAGGTTCGTCCGCAGTGTTGACAAACGCAATCCGATCGGGTCGGATAGCCGCATGTCGCATGCCCGCACCGGGTCGCTCGAGACCCTGCGCCGACTCAACCGCCTGCGCGTGATCCACGCGTTGCGCGACGAGGGGCTGATCTCGCGGGCCGAGATCGCGCGCCGGACGGGTTTGTCGCGCTCCACCGTTTCGAGCCTCGTCTCCGAGCTGCAGGCCGACGGGCTGGTCGTCGAGCGCTCCGAGCCCGCCGCCGCCCACGGCGACCAGGGCGGGCGCCCGCCGATCCTGCTCTCCTTCGACGCGTCGGCCGGCGTCGCGGTCGGCATCGACTTCGACCACCACCACGTCCGCGTCGCGGTGTCGGACCTCTCGTCGCGGATCCTCGCCGAGCGCGAGCTGAGCCTCGACACCGACCACCTCGCCCACGAGGGGCTCGACGCCGCCGCCGAGCTCGTCGAGCAGGTGCTCACCGAGGCCGGCGTCGAGTCGGCGCGGGTGATCGGCGCCGGCATGTGCCTGCCGGGCCCGATCCACCGGCCCACCGGCGTCGTCGGCTCGACGGCGATCCTGCCCGGCTGGGTCGGCGTGGCCGCCGCGGAGGAGATGCGCCGCCGCCTCGAGCTGCCGATCCTCGTCGACAACGACGCGAACCTCGCCGCGCTGGCGGAGGCCGCGTTCGGCTCCGGGCGCGACGCCAAGGACCTGATCTACCTGATGATCTCCTCGGGCATCGGCGCCGGGCTGGTGCTCAACGGCCGCCTCTACCGGGGCGCCGAGGGCCTCGCCGGCGAGCTCGGGCACGTGCTCGTGGACGCCGACGGGCCGGTCTGCCGCTGCGGCAACCGCGGCTGCCTGGAGACCGTCGCGGGCACCGACGCCCTCGCCGAGCTGCTGCGCCGCAGCCACGGCGACGGCCTGGACGGCCGCACCATCGTCCGCCTGGCGCGCGAGGGCGACCTCGGCGTGCCGGCGCGTGATCGCCGACGCCGGGCGCGCGATCGGCAAGGCCGCCGCGATGCTCGTCAACGTGCTCAACCCGGAGCTGCTGATCGTCGGCGGCGACCTCGCGGAGGCGGGCGAGCTGCTGCTCGACGGCGTCCGCGAGTCGCTCCAGCGCTCCGCGCTCCCCACGGCCGCGCAGGCGGCCACCGTCGTCGCCGGCTCCCTAGGCGACCGCGCCGAGGTACTCGGCGCCATCGCGCTCGTCCTCTCCGAGGCCGATCGCGATCACCCACTGCGTCCGATGGCCGAGGCCCGCGGCGCGCTGACCCCATGCAGGAGGAGGAGGAAACCGATGAGGAGGAGGACCCCCATGCGTAGAGGAGCATGGTTCGTTGCGACGCTCGCGGCCAGGTGCCGCGCTGGCGGTCGCAGGTTGCGGTGACGACGAGGAGCGGCGGAGGCGGAGGCGCGTCGAGCGGCGGAGGTGGCGACAAGCCCGGCAAGGTGGCGGTGCTGCTGCCGGACTCGAAGTCGTCCGTGCGCTGGGAGACGGTCGACCGGCCGTTCCTGCAGAAGGCCTTCGAGGCCGCCGGCGTCGACGTCGAGATCCAGAACGCCGAGGGCGACAAGGCCACGCAGCAGCAGCAGGCCGAGCAGGCCATCACCAACGGGGCGAAGGTGCTCCTGCTGGTCAACCTCGACTCGGGCTCGGGCGCGGCGATCGCGGCCAACGCCAAGTCCCAGGACGTCAAGGTCATCGACTACGACCGCCTGACGCTCGACGGCGACTCGGACTACTACGTGTCGTTCGACAACGAGAAGGTCGGCCAGCTCCAGGGCGAGGGCCTCGTCGGACTGCATCGGCGACAAGGCCGACGCGCAGATCGCGGTGCTCAACGGCTCCCCGACGGACAACAACGCCACGCTGTTCAAGAAGGGCTACGACGGCGTCATCAACGCGAAGTTCGACTCCGGTGACTGGAAGGAGGTCGCCGATCAGTCCGTGCCCGATTGGGACAACCAGAAGGCGCTGACGATCTTCGAGCAGATGCTCCAGAAGGCGGACAACAAGATCGACGGCGTGCTCGCGGCCAACGACGGCCTCGGCAACGCGGCGATCTCGGCCATCAAGCAGCGCAAGCTCGACCAGATCCCGGTGACGGGTCAGGACGCGACGCTGCAGGGCATCCAGAACATCGTCGCCGGTGACCAGTGCATGACGGTCTACAAGGCGATCAAGAAGGAGGCCGACGCGGCCGCCAAGCTCGGCATCGCGCTGGCCAAGGGCGAGACGCCCGAGGCGTCGGACTCGATCAACAACGGCACCAAGGACGTGCCGTCGGTGTTCCTCGATCCGGTCGCGGTGACCAAGGACAACATCAAGGACTACCTCGGCGAGCCGGACTTCCCGAAGAAGGAAGAGATCTGCGCCGGCAAGCTGGCGTCGGCCTGCACCGAGGCCGGGCTCTAAGGAAGGGAAATTCCCCGGGGCGCCGAATCGGCGCCCCGGGGTCTTGCCCGAGGAGGAGAATCCATCCCATGAGCACGAGCCCGATCCTGGAGCTGCGCGGAGTCTCGAAGAGCTTCGGCGCCGTCCAGGCCCTCTACCAGGTCGACTTCCACGTCGCCCCCGGCGAGGTCATGGCGCTCGTCGGCGACAACGGCGCCGGCAAGTCGACCCTGATCAAGTGCATCGCCGGCATCCACCCGTTCGACGAGGGCGACGTCGTCTTCGAAGGCGTCGCCGGTGTCGATCCACGGCCCCAAGGACGCCGCCCAGCTGGGGATCGAGGTCGTCTACCAGGACCTCGCGCTGGCCGACAACCTCGACGTGGTGCAGAACATGTTCCTCGGGCGCGAGGAGATCGACGCGATCCGCAAGCTCGACGAGACCAAGATGGAGGCCAAGGCGCGCGAGACGCTCAAGAGCCTCTCCGTCACCACGATCCGCTCGGTGCGCCAGCTCGTCGCCGGCCTCTCCGGCGGCCAGCGCCAGTCGGTGGCCGTCGCCAAGGCGGTCATGTGGAACTCGCGCGTGGTCATCCTCGACGAGCCGACCGCGGCGCTGGGCGTCGCGCAGACCAAGCAGGTGCTCGAGCTCGTGGCGCGGCTCGGCGAGCAGGGCCTGGCCGTGATCCTGATCTCGCACAACCTGCACGACATCTTCCAGGTCGCCGACTCGATCACGGTGCTGCGCCTGGGCCAGAACGTCGCCGAGTTCGCGCGGCGCGAGACCAACCAGCAGGAGGTCGTCGAGGCGATCACCGCCGGGCAGCTGTCCAAGGTCCCCGGCCAGCAGGAGGCCCTCACATGAGCGCAGTCGCCGCACCGCCTCCCGCCACGCCGGAGGCTCCCAGCTCGAACAGCTTGGGCGACTACGCGCGCCGCTGGTGGACCGACGTCAAGTCCGGCGAGCTCGGCTCGCTGCCGATCGTCGTCGGCCTGGTGATCATCGCGATCGTCTTCCAGTCGCAGAACGACCGGTTCCTCACCGCGGGGAACTTCGTCAACCTGATCGTCCAGACGGCGCCCTACGCGGTGATCGCCATGGGCGTCACGTTCGCGCTGCTGCTCGGCGAGATCGACCTGTCGATCGGCTTCGTGTCCGGCGTCGGCGGCGTGCTCACCGCGATCCTGCTCACGCCGGACGGCAACGAGCTGCCGACCTTCGTCGTGCTCGCGATCGTGCTCCTCGCCGGCCTCGCGATCGGCACGCTGCACGGCCTGATCATCACCAAGGTCGGCGTGCCGTCGTTCGTCGTGACGCTGGCCGGCCTGCTGGCCTGGAACGGCGTCGTGCTGCTGCTGATCGGCAGCAAGGGCACCGTGATCCTGCAGAACGACTTCGTGATCGGCCTGGCCAACGACTTCCTGGCCCCGGCGGCCGCCTGGGTCCTCGTCGTCGTCTGCATCGTCCTGTACGCGGGCGTCCAGCTCGCGAGCCTGCGCTCGCCGCAAGGCGTCCGGGCTCGAGACCGTGCCGCCGGTGATCGTCGCGGCGCGGGTCGTCGGGCTCGGCGCGGCGCTGGCCATCGTCGTGGGCGTGGCCAACGAGGACCGCGGGGTCCCGTACGTCGCGCTCGTCATCGCCGGGCTGTTCATCGCGTTGACCTACATGCTCAACCGGACCCGGTTCGGGCGCCACATCTACGCCGTCGGCGGCAACACCGAGGCGGCGCGGCGCGCGGGCATCAACGTCGACCGCGTGCGGATCGCGTGCTTCGCGCTGTGCTCGGTGCTGGCGGTGCTCGGCGGCATCATCCTCGCCTCGCGCCTGCGCTCGGTGGACACCAACACGGGCGGCGGCCAGGCGCTGCTGTACCCGATCGCCGCGGCGGTGATCGGCGGCACGTCGCTGTTCGGCGGCCGCGGCACGATGAAGGCCGCGCTGCTCGGCGCGCTGGTCATGCTCTCGATCGACAACGGGCTCGGCCTGCTCGGGCTGTCCTCGGGCACGAAGTTCGTGCTCACGGGCGGCGTGCTGCTGCTGGCGGTCACCGTCGACTCGATCTCGCGCCGGGGTCGCGCGCAGAGCGGCAGGGCATGACGCGACCCCGTCCGCTTCGGGGTCCTCTCGACCGCCAAGATCGCCGACGCGATCATGGGGGAGCGGAGCTGGCGACGGCCGCCGAGGTGGTGGCCGTCGCCTCGCGCGACGGTGCGCGGGCGGAGGCGTGGGCGCGCCGAGCGGGGGATCGCGCGGCGCGCACGGGTCCTACGAGGCGCTGCTCGCCGACGACGACGTCGAGGCGGTCTACATCCCGCTGCCCAACTCGATGCACGTGCCGTGGGCGGAGAAGGCGCTGGAGGCGGGCAAGCACGTCCTGTGCGAGAAGCCGCTGTCGCGCCGGGCCGCGGACGTGGAGGCGGCCTTCGACGTCGCCGACCGCGCCGGGCGGCTGCTGATGGAGGCGTTCATGTGGCGCTACCACCCGCAGACCGAGGCGCTCGCGCGGCTGGTCCGCGACGGGGCGGTCGGCCGCTCCGGGTCGTCCGCGCGGCGTTCGGGTTCCCGCTGCCGCCGGGGTCGAACGTGCGCTGGTCCGGGGAGCTCGAGGGCGGCGCGCTGATGGACGTCGGCTGCTACTGCCTCAGCGCCCTGCGGCTGCTGGCCGGCGAGCCGGAGCGGGTGTCGGGCGAGGCGGTGATGGGCGGCGAGGACATCGACGCCCGCTTCGCCGGCGTGCTGCGGTTCCCCGGCGACGTGCTCGGCACCTTCGACTGCGGGTTCGACGTCGCGTACCGCAGCGCGATCGAGGTCGTGGGCGAGGAGGGCTCGATCGTGTCGGCCGACCCGTGGCACGGCAAGTCGCCCGACCTGCGCGTGCTGCGGCCCGACGCCGAGCCGGAGCGCATCGAGGTCGAGGCGGCGAACCCGTACGCGCTCGAGCTCGACGACTTCGCGCAGGCCGTGCGGGGCGGCGGCACGCCGCGGCTCGGGCGCGAGGACGCGGTCGGCCAGGCGCGCGTGATCGAGGCGCTCTATGCGGCGGCCGCTTCCGGCACTACCGTGGCCGTGTGAGCGACGGCCGCGAGCGCTGGAAGGCCAAGCACCGCAAGCCGCCGCATCCGCGCCCGCTGGCTGACCCCGCTCCAACTGTGGACGTCCAACGTGCTGCTCGCGATCGCGTTCGTCTGCCTGGTCCTGGCGGCGATCGCCGACCTCGCCTGGTGCGCGGGCTTCTTCGTCGCCATCCTCGCCGGGCTGCGCGTCCGCGGCATCACGTTCGGCGAGATCTTCTCGTCCGGCACCGGCGGCGACGCCTCGATCGGCGCGGGGTCCTCCGACGACGGCGGTGGCGGCGGGGGCTCCTGAGCTACGATGAAGTTCCGCTGCCTTCGCCGCACCTAAAGGGCGCTGGTAACATTAAGCACATTCGCCGAGCTTGGTGAGCGATGCTCGGGTTGTTGTGCGCGCGAGCGCCGGCGCCCTTCGCTCAGTCGGCGATTTTCAACTGAGACGGCTTCCGGCAACGCTGCCCGGAACGCCACTTGAAAGGAAGCCCCCATGGCACCACGAACGGATGCCGCCACGTTGAACGTGCAGCCGCGGCAACGACGGATCGTCTACGCGGCCCTCGCAGCGTCACCCGATGGCCACTCCGTCAAGGAGCTCCTGGAGCTGGAAGACCTCGACGTTCCTGAAGTCGAGCTGCGCGAGACGCTCCGCAAGCTCGACGCGGCCGGCCTGGCGAAGCGCATCAAGGGCTCCTGGACGGCCACACCGCTCGACGACGCTCCCGCGCCGGCGGCCGAGCCGGACGCCGAGGCCGAGGCCGAGGCCGAGCCCGAATCGGACAGCTAGACCTCGCGCGGCTGCTGGCCGCCGTCGAGGATGCACCGCCGGTGGGGGCCATCGGCGCCGTCGACGAGAGCCTGAGGAAGGCCGTCGGCGCGACGGACGTGTCGTTCCTGATCGCGGACTTCAGCGGTCAGGCGCTGACCCGGCTCGAGCACGCCGGCAACGACCAGGGCCGCGAGACGGCCGAGCGCGTCTCCCTGATCGGGACCCCGCACGGCCGCGCGCTCGCGGGCCAGTCCGTGGAGGTGGAGCTCGGAGACGGCGGGCGCGCCTGTACGCGCCCGTCTCCAACCGCGGGGAGGCGATCGGGCTGCTCGAGCTCCGGCTCGACGGACCCTCCGGACGAGCAGACGCTCGCCGACGTCGCCCTGGCCGCGCATGCGCTGGCGTACGTGATCATCGCCAACCGCCGCTTCACCGACCTCTTCGCCTGGGGCCAGCGCTCGGTCCCGCTCTCGCTGGCCGCCGAGATCCAGCACCGCCTGCTGCCCGGGTCCTACACCTGCGAGGGCGGCCAGTTCACGCTGGCGGCATGGCTCGAGCCGGCCGGGGAGATCGGCGGCGACACCTTCGACTTCTCGATGGAGCACGACACGCTGCACCTGTCGATGACCGACGCCATGGGGCACGAGGTCGGCGCGGCCGTGCTCGCCACCGTCTTCATCGGGGCGCTGCGCAACGCACGACGCGCCGGCGTCGGGCTCGCCGAACAGGCGCGCCTGGCCAACGCCGGCCTCGCCGACTTCGCCCGCCGCGGCGGGTTCGTGACCGGGCAGATCGCGCGCATCGACCTCACGCGAGGGCGTCGCGACGATCGTCAACGCCGGCCATCCGCCGCCGCTGCGGCTCCGCGACGGCCGCATCGAGCCCGTGCAACTGGAGATCGACCCGCCGTTCGGCGCGGTCCCCGATCGCGAGTTCCAGGTGCAGACGCTGCCGCTCGAGCCCGGCGACCGCCTGATCTTCGTGACCGACGGCATGCTGGAGCGCAACGTCGCCACCGTCGACCTCGGGGCGGTGGTCGTCGAGGGAGCCGACCTGCACCCGCGCGAGGCCGTGCAGCGCCTCGTCCACGCCATCCTCGACGCCTCCGGCGGGAAGCTGCACGACGACGCGGCCGCGATGTGCCTCGACTGGCACGGCGGCCCGCAGCGCGACCGCACGAGCCACTCCGGCTCCGACTCCTAGTCCTCCTCGCCCAGCCCCCGTACGCGCCGCACGGAGCCGACCGTGACCGGCAGCACCAGCGCCGCGATCGCCAGCAGGAACAGCGACGACCGCGAACGGGCGCTCGAGGAACGCGCCGAAGTCGCCGTCGGAGACCAGCAGCGTGCGCCGGAACTGCGCCTCCATCAGCGGCCCGAGGATGACGCCGAGGATCACGGGCGCGACCGGGAAGTCGAAGCGCCGCATGAAGAACCCGAGCACGCCGATCACGTACATGATCATCACCTCGGTGATCGAGCCCGAGATCGAGTAGGTGCCGAGCGTGGCGAACACCAGGATCGCCGCCGTCAGCACCGGGCGGGGGATCTCGAGCACCTTCACCCACAGCCGGATCAGCGGCAGGTTGAGCGACAGCAGCATCACGTTGCCGACGTACAGCGAGGCGATCATCGCCCACACGAGGTCGGGGTTCTCGGTGAACAGCTGCGGGCCCGGGCTGGAGGTCGAAGATCTGGAACGCGGCGACGAGGATCGCGGCGGTCGCGCTGCGTCGGGATCCCGATCGTCAGCAGCGGCACCAGCACGCCGGTGAACGCGGCGTTGTTGGCCGCCTCCGGCCCGGCCACGCCCTCGATCGCGCCCTTGCCGAACTCTTCACGCGCGCGCCCGCGCGCGAGACGCTGCTCGAGCGCGTAGGTCAGGAACGTCGGGATCTCCGCGCCGCCGGTCGGCATCGCGCCGAACGGGAACCCGAGCGCGGTGCCGCGCAGCCACGGCTTCCACGAGCGCCGCGAAGTCCTCGCGCGAGAGCGTCTTGGCCCCCGACACCTCGAGGATCTCCTCCTCCGGCACGTGCGCGCAGCCGCGACGCGATGTAGAGCGCCTCGCCGACCGCGAACAGGCCGACCGCCACCAGCACGACGTCGACGCCGTTGTTGAGCTGGTCGACGCCGAACGTGAGCCGCGACTGGCCCGACACCTGGTCGATCCCGATCAGCCCGATGAACAGGCCGATGAACAGCGACAGCATCCCGCGGATCAGCGAGCGCCCGACCAGCGCGGTCACCGCCACGAACGCCAGCACGGTGAGCGCGAAGTAGTCGGCCGGCTGCAGCTGGACGGCCAGGTCGGCGACCGGCTGGGCCAGGAAGGTGAGCAGCAGGATGCCGATCGTGCCCGCCACGAAGGAGCCGATCGCGGCCGTCGCCAGCGCCGGCCCCGCCCGCCCGCGCTTGGCCATCTCGTGGCCCTCGATGGCGGTCGCCACCGACGCCGACTCGCCGGGCGTGTTGAGCAGGATCGAGGTCGTCGAGCCGCCGTACATGCCGCCGAAGTAGATGCCGGCGAACATGATGAAGGCGCCCGCCGGGGTCCTCGAAGTTGAACGTGATCGGCAGCAGCAGCGCGATCGTCAGCGCCGGCCCGATCCCCGGCAGCACGCCCACGAACGTCCCGATCAGCACCCCCAGCGCGGCGTAGAGGAGGTTCTGCAGCTCCAGGACGGTCCGGAAGCCGTCCATGAGGTTCGAGAGGGCGTCCACGTCAGAAGATCGGCGTCAGGCCGCCGGGCAGGGACACGCCGAGGAACTGGGTGAACGCGGTGAACAGCCCGACGCCGAGCACCAGCCCGACGACCACGTCGCGCACCAGCGAGCGGCTCCCCAGCAGCCGCGCGACGGGCACGAAGAACAGCGCGGTGGAGAGGATGTAGCCGAGCGGCTCCATCAGCAGCGCGTAGGCGACCATCGCCACCATCAGCAGCCCCGGCGTCGCCCAGTGCGTGACCGCGTCCTCCTCCGCCGAGCGCTCGGCCAGCTCCATGTCGGGCCGCACGAACGGTGCGCACAGGAACGCCGCCGACAGCACGATCAGCCCGATCGCCACGATCAGCGGGACGAAGCGCGGGCCGCTCGACCGATAGCCGTCCCTGCCGGGGATCGAGAACACCGCCAGGAAGATCGCGACGGACGCGGCGAGCAGCACCGCGCCCGCCACCCGCGGGCCGGTGAAGGAGCGCTTCACTGCGTGAGCCCGATGTCCTGGAGCACGCCCTTCACCCGCGTCGTTCTCCGAGTCCAGGAACGACTGGAAGTCGTCACCGGTACTTGAAGAAGTCGGTCAGGTTCTTCTTCTCGAGGATGTCCTTCCACTCCTGCGAGTCGTGCATCTTCTGGATCGCCGCGATCGCGGCCTCGCGGTCGCCGTCCTTCATCTCGGGCGGCCCGACCACGCCGCGCCAGTTGGTGACCTCGACGTCGAGCCCCTGGTCCTTGATCGTCGGGCACCTGCTTGCCGTCGACCTCGACCGTCTCCGGAGGAGACGGCCAGGACGCGCAGCTTGCCGGCCTCGACCTGCTCGGTGACCTCGCTGAGGCCCGTGACGCCGGCGTCGACGGAGCCCGAGAGGAACGACTGCATCGCCTCGCCGCCGCCCGAGTAGGCGACGTACTTCGGCTTGGACGGGTCGACGCCCGCGGCGTCCGCGAGCAGCCCGACGAGGATCTGGTCGGTGCCGCCCGGCCGAGCCGCCGCCGAAGGAGAACCCGCTCGGGTCCTTCTTCATCGCGTCGACGAGATCGGACAGCTTCTTGTAGGGCGACTGGGTGCGGACGACGATCGCCTCGGTCTCGGACATCAGCGACGCCAGCGGCGTCGTCTTGGAGAGGT
Source organism: uncultured Solirubrobacteraceae bacterium (assembly GCA_963764385.1). GTDB lineage: Bacteria > Actinomycetota > Thermoleophilia > Solirubrobacterales > Solirubrobacteraceae > DATFQI01. The sequence continues at coordinate 44,854 of CAVXSJ010000006.1, forward strand.
CGACCGGCGAGTCGTTGGTCTCGATCGCGCCGATCATCACCAGCCCCATGACCATCAGCTCGTTCGACTTGCCGGACTGCTTGGACGTGAACTGCGAGAGCCCGATCGTCCCGCCCGCGCCGGGCACGTTGTAGACCTCGACGCCCTTGTCGATGACCTTCGCGCCGCTGATCGCCTCGCTCATCTGGCGCGCGGCCGAGTCCCAGCCGCCGCCGGGGTCGGCGGGCGCCATGATCCGCAGGTCGCGCTGCGGCCAGTTCGCCTCCGCCGCCGCCGCCGTCGCCGCTCGTGTCCGCCTTGTTGCCGCAGCCTCCCGCGGCCAGCGCGAAGGCGGCAGCCACCGCCCAGATGTGCACCCGTCGCATCCCCCTGCTCCTCTCCTCGGAGTACCCTCCACGCGAGTGCCCCCGGCTCGCCGCCACGGAAACTCCCGCACGGTTGCCGGCGTCCGCGGCGCATCTGTAGCGTCGGGCCATGGACACGGAGATCCCCGTGGACTTCTCGGTCGGGGCGGAGCGGGAGGGGCGCGCCTGGGTGGTCGCGCCGACGCGGCGAGCTGGACCTGTCCAACGGTCGACGACGTGCGCGCGGCGATCGCCGCGCGGCCGTCGGCGTGCGACGTCCTGGTGATCGACCTCAGCAGGCTCGACGTTCCTCGACACCAGCGGGATGCGCCTCGTCGTGGAGGCGCTGCAGGACACGCAGATCGCGCGGCGTGCGGCTTCGCGCTCGTGCGTGGCTCGGAGGATGTCCAGCGGCTGTTCCGCGTCGCGCGCCTCGAGGACCGGCTGCCGTTCTTCGATGACCTCCGCGCGGCCCTCGACGCCCGCTGACGCATCGCTGGGCTGGAGCGCCCGCTCCGTCCTCGCACCGCCGCCGCTGACGGCGCGCGCGCTGCTGGGCGTCGCGGCCGTGCTGGCGATCGGCGCCGTCGACCTGGTCGTCGGCACCGACATCGTGCTCGCCGCGCTGCTCGTCGCTGCCGGCGCTGGTCGATCGCGCTGGCCGGACGCTGGGGCGGACACGGCGGTCGTCGCGCTGCTCGGCGTGGCGATCGTCCCGATCGGCGGCGCCTCCGCCGAGGAGGTCGTGCTGGTGGTGGCCGGCGGCGCGGTGGCGGTCGCGGTCGCGATCGTGCGCACGGGCACCGCGGTGGCGCTCGAGCGCTTCCGGCTGCTGGTGGGGGTCGCCGACGCGTCCGAGCGCGCGTCCGCGCCCGGACGAGATGAAGAGCGCGATGGTCGACGTGCTGGTGCCGGCGTTCGCCGCCACGGCCGCGATCGACGACGGCACGTCGGCGGCCGAGCTCGCCGTTCCGCTCCGCGCCCGCGGCCGGGAGATCGGCACGCTGTCGCTCACCGGCCGCCGCCCGTACTCGGCCGGGCGACCGGCGCTTCGCGCACGTGCTCGCCGGCCGGGTGGCGCTCGCGCTCGACAACGCCGAGCTGACGGTCGCCCAGGAGCAGCTCGTGCGCGGTCGTGGAGAAGCTCGCCGAGGCGGTCACCGTCACCGACGCGTACGGGTCGGATCGTCTACGCCAACGAGGCGGCCGTCGACGCTGCTGCGGCGTGGGCGACGTCGACGAGCTGCTCGAGGCGTCGCCGGGGGCGATCATGGACCGCTTCGCCGTCTACGACGAGGACGGGCGGCCCGCTGGCGCTCACCGACCTCCCGAGCGCGCGGGTCATGGCCGGCGAGGAGGGCGCGGACTCGATGATCGTCCGCAACGTCGTGCGCGCCACGGGCGAGGAGCGCTGGCTGCTCAACAAGGTATCGCTGCTGCGCGGCGCCGACGGCGAGGTGCGGCGCGTGATCAACGTGATCGAGGACGTCAGCTCGGTCAAGCGCGCCGAGCGCTCCCAGCGGATGCTCGCGCAGGCCAGCGAGGCGCTGGCCGGCTCGCTGGACTACGCGCGAGACGCTGCAGCGGTCGCCGAGGTCGCGGTGCCCGGGCTGGCCGACTGCGCCGCGGTCGACATGCTGGGGCGCGGCGGGCGCACCGAGCAGGTCGCGATCGCCTCCTCCGGCCCCGAGGCGGTCGAGCGCGCGCGGCTGCTGCGGGAGCGCTTCACGGTCGACGCGCGACGGGCTCCCGGCCGATGCTGCGACGACGCCGAGCTCGGCTCGCTGATGGTCGTCGCGCTCGAGGCCGGCTGGGAGGCGCTGGGCCTGATCGCGTTCGCGAACGCCGACGCGTCGCGCGCGGTTCGGGCCTGACGAGCTGGACGCTGGCGCGCGAGCTCGGCCGCCGCGCCGGGGTCGCGGTGCTCAACGCGCGGCTGTACAGCCGCCGCACCGCGATCGCCCAGGCGCTCCAGCACGGGCTGCTGCCGCCGCGGCTGCCGGAGGTGCCGGGCTGGTCGTCGGCCGTCCTGTACCGCCCCGCGGGCGAGTTCAACGAGGTCGGCGGCGACTTCTACGACGTCTTCGAGGGCCCGGACGCGTGGATGGTGGTGATCGGCGACGTCGCCGGACCAGGGCGCGGAGGCGGCGACGCAGACCTCGCTCGCGCGCTTCACCGCGCGCACCGCGGCCGAGCTCACGGGCGACGTCAGCCGCGCCATCGGCCGCCTCAACGACACGCTGCGCCGCGAGGAGGGTCTGCCGCTGTGCACGGTGGTCTGCGCGCAGCTGGCCGAGCGGCCCGACGGCACCGCGCTGCTCACGCTGGCCAGCGCCGGCCACCCGCCGCCGCTGCTCGTCCGCGGCCGCCGGGTGACCCCGGTCGGCGAGCCGGGCACGATCGCGGGCGCGTTCGACGGCGAGACGTGGCCGGACCGCCACGGTCGAGATCGAGCGCGGCGACGTGCTCGTGCTCTACACCGACGGCGTGCTCGACACGGTCGGCGAGAGCGACCGCTTCGGCGACGCCCGGCTGCGCGCGCGCTCGGCGTCGCTCGAGGGACGGCGTCGAGGAGCGCCTCGCGGGGCTGTACGCCGAGCTGGCGGCGTTCCAGCGCGGCCCGCAGCGCGACGACACGACCGTGCTCGTGCTCGAGTACCGCGGCGGCGGCCCCGTCGGCGCGGCCGCGGCGGCCGAGCGGGAGGCGCGATGAGCCGCAGCCTGCGGGTTCCTCGCGCGCGGCACGTGGATGCCGGCGCTCGTCGCTCACGACCGCCTCGAGCTGGCGAGCGAGCTCGACGCGCCCGCGCGCGCCCGCGACGTCGTCCGCACGCGCCTCGCCCCGCTGCTCCCGGCCGCCGCCGCAACGACCTCCTCGTGCTCGTCACCGAGCTCGTGACCAACGCGGTCCGCCACGCCGCGCCGAGCCGATCGTCGTGCACCTGGCGGCCGCCGAGCGGATCGTGCGCGTCGAGGTGTGCGACGACGGGCCGGGCTTCGTGCCGGAGGAGCGCCACCCGGCCCGACGGCGGCTTCGGGATGGTGCTGCTGCGCTCGCTCGCCGACCGCTGGGGCGTCGACGGCGACGAGGGCACCTGCGTCTGGTTCGAGCTGGACGTCTAGGCGCGCTCGCGAGCTTGCGGGCCGCCTCGTCGATGACGGCCTCGCGCTTGCAGAACGCGAAGCGCACCAGCGTCCGGTCCGGCGTCGGCGTCGTCGTAGAACACGCTCGTGGGGATCGCGACGACGCCCGCGCGCTCGACCAGCTCGCGGCAGTACTCGATGCCGTCGCGGCCGGCAGTCGACGTTGGCGAAGTAGGTGCCGGCGGGCCGCAGCACCTCCAGCCCGGCCGCCTCGAGCCCGTCGCACAGCCGGTCGCGCTTGGCGTGCAGCCCGCGTCTCCAGCGCCGTGTAGACCTCGTCGCCGAGGCCCAGCGCGACGGCGCCGGCGTGCTGGAACGGCGTGCCGCCGGCGAAGGTGAGGAACTGCTTGGCCTTGCGCGTCGCGGCGACCAGCTCGGCCGGCCCGGTCGCCCAGCCGGTCTTCCAGCCCGTGACCGAGAACGTCTTGCCCAGCGAGGAGATCGTCAGCGTGCGCTCCGCCATCCCCGGCAGCGTGGACAGCGGGACGTGCTCGCCGTCGAACACGATGTGCTCGTAGACCTCGTCGGTGACCGCGATCAGGTCGTGCTCGATGCAGGCGGCGGCGACCAGCTCCAGCTCGGCGCGGGAGAACACCTTGCCGGTCGGGTTGTGCGGGGTGTTGAGGAGCAGGACCCTCGCCTTCGGCGTGATCGCCGCGGCGAGCGCCTCGGGGTCCACGGGCCAGTCCGGCGGGCGCAGCGTGACCGGGCGCCGCACCGCGCCCGCCATCGCGATCCCGGCCGCGTAGGAGTCGTAGTAGGGCTCGAAGCACACCACCTCGTCGCCGGGGTCGCACAGCCCCAGCAGCGCCGCCGCGATCGCCTCCGTGGCGCCGAAGGTGACCTGCACCTGGGTGCCGGGATCCAGCTCGATGCCGTAGAAGCGCGCCTGGTGGGCGGCGATCGCCTCGCGCAGCGCGGGGACGCCCGGGAGCGGCGCGTACTGGTTGTGGCCGTCGCGGATCGCGCGCTGCGCGGCCTCGAGCACCTCGGCCGGGCCGTCCTCGTCGGGGAAGCCCTGGCCGAGGTTGATCGCGCCCGTGCGCTCGGCGAGCGCGGACATCTCGGTGAACACCGAGTCGTGCCGAAACCCTCCCACCTGGCTGCCGCCGAGGTCATCGGCATGTGAAGCTACGCGATATGCCCCCAGACCATCGCTTCACCTTCGGCCTCTGGACCGTCGGCAACCCCGGCCGCGATCCCTTCGGCGAGCCGACGCGCGCGCCGGTGGATCCCGTCGACTCCGTCCGCAAGCTCGCCGAGCTGGGGGCGTGGGGCATCTCCTGCACGACAACGACCTCGTGCCGTGGGGCTCGAGCGCCGAGGAGGAGGAGCGCATCGTCTCGCGCTTCGAGACCGCGCTGCAGGAGACCGGGCATGGGCGTCGGCATGGCGACGACGAACCTGTTCGGCCACCCGGCGTTCAAGGACGGCGCGTTCACCTCCAACGACCGCGGCGGTGCGGCGGGCGGCGATCGGCAAGGCGATGCGCTCGATCGACCTCGGCGCGCGGCTGGGCGCCGAGGTCTACGTCTTCTGGGGCGGGCGCGAGGGGACCGAGGCGGGCATCGCCAAGGATCCGCGCGACGCCCTGGAGCGCTACCGCGAGGCGATCAACGTGCTCGCCGACTACGTCGGTCGAGCAGGGCTACGGGATGAAGCTTCGCGCTGGAGCCCAAGCCCAACGAGCCGCGCGGGGACATCTTCCTGCCCACCGTCGGCCACGCCCTGCACTTCATCAGCATGCTGGACGCGGCCGGACATGGTCGGCGTCAACCCCGAGGTCGCCCACGAGACGATGGCCGGGCTGTCGTTCCACCACGGCGTCGGGCAGGCGCTGTGGGCGGGCAAGCTGTTCCACATCGACCTCAACGGCCAGGACGTGGGCCGCTACGACCAGGACTTCCGCTTCGGCGCCGAGGACCTCAAGGAGGCGTTCCTGCTCGTGCGGCTGCTCGAGCGCGCCGGCTACGACGGCCCGCTGCACTTCGACGCGCACGCCTACCGCAACGAGAACGCCGAGGGGGTGTGGGACTTCGCGGCCGGCTGCATGCGGACCTACACGGCGCTGGCCGACGCCGCGCGCGCGCTTCGACGCGCTGCCCGAGGTCGCAGGAGGCGATGGCCGCCGCCTCCGCGGACGAGCTGGGCGCTCCTCGGCGGACGGCGACGACGCCGACACGCTCAAGGCGGAGGTGGACGGGCTCGACGCCCTGGCGGAGCGCGGCTACTTCAACGAGCGGCTGGACCAGCTGGTGATCGACGTCCTGCTCGGCACGCGATGAGCGTCATCGTCGGCCTCGACGTCGGGACCAGCGGCGTCAAGGCGATCGCCGTCTCCGAGGACGGCGAGGTCGTCGCGAGCGCCGAGGTCCCGTACCCGCTCTCGACGCCGCGGCCCGGCTGGTCGGAGCAGGACCCCGAGGACTGGTGGCGGGCGACGCAGGAGGCGCTCGAGGCGCTCGGCGTCTCCGAGGTCGCGGGGATCGGGCTGAGCGGGCAGATGCACGGGCTCGTCGCGCTCGACGAGTCCGACGAGGTGGTGCGGCCGGCGATCCTGTGGAACGACCAGCGCACGGCCGAGCAGTGCGAGGAGATCGAGCGAGCGCGTCGGCTTCGACCGGCTCGTCGAGCTGACCGGCAACCGCGCGCTGACCGGCTTCACCGCGCCGAAGCTGCTGTGGCTGCGCGAGCACGAGCCGGAGAGCTACGAGCGGATCGCCCACGTGCTGCTCCCCAAGGACTACGTGCGGCTGCGGCTGTGCGGCGAGAAGGCGATCGACGTCGCCGACGCCAGCGGGCACGCTGCTGTTCGACGTCGCGCAGCGGCGCTGGAGCGACGAGGTGCTGACCGCGCTGGACATCCCGCGCGAGTGGCTCCCGCGCGCCCTGGAGTCGCCCGAGGTGTCGGGCGAGACGCGCGACGGCGTGCCGGTGGCCGCCGGTGCGGGCGACCAGGCGGCGGGCGCGCTGGGCGTCGGCGTCGTGGAGCCCGGCGCCGGCGTCGGTGGTGCTCGGCACGTCCGGCGTGGTGTTCAGCGCGCTGGACGAGCCTACAGCGCCGACCCGCAGGCGCGCGTGCACGTGTTCTGCCACGCCGTGCCGGAGCGTGTGGCACGCCATGGGCGTGATGCTCTCGGCGGCGGGCTCGCTGCAGTGGTTCCGCAACACGCTGGCCCCGGAGGCCGCCTACGGCGAGCTGGTGGCGGAGGCCGAGGACTGGGAGCCCGGGCGCGGAGGGGCTCACCTTCCTGCCCTACCTGGCCGGCGAGCGCACCCCGCACGCCGACCCCGACGCGCGCGGCGCGTTCACGGGGCTCTCGCTGCGCCACGACCGCGGCGCGATGGTCCGCGCGGTGCTCGAGGGCGTCGCGTTCGGGCTGCGCGACTGCCTCGACGTCGTCGGCGACGTCGGCGCGGCGCCGGAGGTCGGCCGCGCGTCGGGCGGCGGCGCGCGCAGCGAGCTGTGGCTGAAGATCGTCGCCTCGGTGCTGGAGATGCCGCAGTCGAGCGCCTCGCCGTCGAGGAGGGCGCGGCGTACGGCGCGGCGCTGCTCGGCGGCGTCGCGGGCGGCGTGTTCGCCGACCCGGCCGAGGCGGTCGCGGCGTGCGTGCGGCCCCGCGGCCGGGTCGACCCCGTGGCCGATTGGATCGGCCCGTATCGCGAGCAGCGGGAGCGCTTCCGGGCGCTGTATCCGGCGCTGCGCGATATTCCCTGAAGCAACTACACTTACTGAAGCAATGGCTCAAGACCTTCGAAGAACCGCCCCTGCGGCGGGCCGCTACGGCGACATCGTCCAGGCGATCGGCAACACGCCGCTCGTGGAGCTCAAGCGCCTCTCGCCCAAGCCGGGCGTGCGGATCTGGGCGAAGCTCGAATCCCACAACCCGACCGGCTCGGTCAAGGACCGCGTCGCGCGGGCCATGATCGAGGACGCCGAGGAGAAGGGCGCGATCGCGCCCGGCCAGACGATCCTCGAGCCGACCTCGGGCAACACGGGCATCTCGCTGGCGATGATCTGCTCGCGCAAGGGCTACTCGCTGAAGGTCGTCATGCCCGACAACGTGACGCCCGAGCGCACCCAGCTGCTGCAGATGTACGGCGCGGAGATCGTGTACTCGCCCGGCGACCAGGGCTCCAACGGCGCCGTCGCGATGGCGCTCGAGATGGCGGCGAACGACGCCTCGTACTACATGCCCTACCAGTACGGCAACCAGGCCAACCCGCGCGCGCACTACGAGGGCACGGCGCTCGAGATCCTCGAGGAGCTCGACGAGATCAGCGCCTTCGTGGCGGGCCTCGGCACCGGCGGGACGCTGATGGGCAACGGCCGCCGGCTGCGCGAGGAGCTCGGCGACGCGGTGAAGATCGTCGCCGCCGAGCCGATGCAGGGCGAGCCCGTGCAGGGCCTGCGCTCGCTCGACGACGGCTTCATCCCGCCGATCATCGACCTCTCGCTGCTGGACCGGAAGATCTTCGTCACCAACCACGACGCGATCGTCTGGACGCGGAAGCTGCTCGACGAGGAGGGCATCTTCGCCGGCGTCTCCTCCGGCGCGATCGCCTCCATCGCCGTGCGGATCGCCAACGAGATGGACGAGGGCAACATCGTCTTCATCGTCTGCGACGACGGCTGGAAGTACCTCTCCTCCGGGATCTACACGCGCCCCGTCGAGGAGATCGAGAACCTGGACTCCACCGTCTGGTGGTGATCACCCGGCGGGGCCTGGTCGGCCGCCGGGGCGCGGCGTGCTGCTGGCCGGCTGCGGCGCCGACGCCGAGCCGGCTCCCTCCGACGCCGAGCTGCTCGGCGCCATGCTCGCCCTCGAGCGCGCGCTGGTGCGCGCCTACGACACCGTGCCGGGGCGGCTGGGCCGCGAGCTCGGCGCGCGCGCGAGCGCCCTCGAGGCGCGGCTGCGCGACGCCGGCGCTCGGCGTCGAGCGACCTCGCACCGGGGCGGCGACCCGGTCGAGGCCGCGCTGGCGCTGGAGCGCCGCTGCATGGGCGCCACGCTCGCCGCGATCGGCCTCGTGCGCACGGCCGACCACCGCGACGCTCGCCGCCGACGCGATGAAGGCCTCCGCCCAGCACGCCGCGATCCTCCTCGACCGGCTCGGCCGCGACCCGCTCGAGACCGCGTTCCCGGACGGCCGCCAGGCATGACGGGGTCAGACCCCTCGCTTCATTCCGCTGCACTCCGGGGTCAGACCCCTGGTGTTTCGCGCCGCGGGGTGCTGCTGGCGGCGGCGGGCGCGGTGCTGGCGCGCCCGGCGGCGCGCGCTGGCGGGCCAGCCGACGGCGGACCGCGCCGCCGACGCGCTCACCGCCCTCTCCCGTCGCGAGTACGCCGCGGCCGACGCCTACCGGGCCGCGGGCGCGCCGCTGTTCGAGCGCCTGGCCGCCAACTGCGAGGCGCACGCGGGGGCGCTGCGCTCGCAGCTGGACTCGGTCGGGCTGCGGCCGCCCGCGAAGCCGGACCCGAGGAGCTCGACCCCGCCGCGGCGCGCGTCGCCGACGGCGGCGGCCGCACCGCCGCGCATCGCGCTCGAGGAGCAGCTCGTGGCCGCCCACGAGGACGCGATCGCCGACGTCTACGACCCCGGCGACGAAGCGGACGGTGGCGACGATCATGGCCGGCCACGCCCAGCACCTCGTCGCGCTGCACGGCGACCCGCTGCGGGCGCTGGCGTATCGGCCGAGCAAACTCATCGAAGACGACGCTGTGGCGATACTCTCAGTCGGACCCCAGCTGCTGAAGGGAAGCTTCCAGCCATGCCATTCAACGTCGGCCCGGGCGAGCTCATCATCGTCCTCGTGATCGCCCTCATCGTCCTCGGGTCCGAAGCGCCTGCCCGAGGTCGGCCGCTCGATCGGCCACGGCATGCGCGAGTTCAAGGACTCGATCAGCGGCGAGTCCCGCCGCGACGACGACGACGACGACGACATGGCGCCGCTGCACCGCCCCGCCGCCGACTAGCTCACCGCTCCGCTAACGTCGGTCTCATGCGGATCGCCCGCGCGCTGCTCGACGAGATCATCGCCCACGCCCGCGCCGACGCGCCCAACGAGTGCGTCGGGATGATCGCCTCCCGCGACGGGGAGGCCGTCGCCGTCCATCGCGCCGCCAACAAGGCCGCGAGCCCGCTCCGCTACGAGATCGACGGGATGGAGCAGTACCAGCATCCAGTCCGCGATCGAGGACGCCGGGCTGGAGCTCGGCGCGATCTACCACTCGCACACGCGCTCGGCCCCCGAGCCGTCGCAGACCGACATCAACCTCGCCTTCTATCCCGAGGCGCTGTACGTGATCGTCGGCCTCGCGAGCGGCGACGAGGCGGACGTGCGCGCCTGGCGGATCGTCGACGGCCAGGTCTCCGAGGCCGCGCTCGAGGTCGAGGACTGACCATGGCGGCGCTCGTGTGCCCTTCCTGCGGAACGGGCCACGAGCAGCGCGGCGAGCGGTTCTGCGACCGCTGCGGCGTCCCGCTCGTGTTCGCCGACGGGGAGGCGCCGCGCAGCCGCGGGAGCCGAGCCGCGGCGCGAGCGCGCCCGCAAGGTGCGCCCGCAGTACGCCGAGGGGGAGCTCACCCGCGTCGCGTCGGCGCGCAACCAGGCCGAGGGCGAGCTGCTGCAGGGGATGCTGCTCGAGGAGGGCGTCCCGTCGCTGATGCGCCGCTCCGGCGGCTTCGACGTCCCCGACTTCCTCGCCGCCGGCCCGCGCGACATCCTCGTGCCCGCCTCGGGCGCCGAGGCGGCGCGCCGAGCATCCTGCGCACCGGCGGCGCGATCCCGCCGCCGCTCGACATGGGGTCAGGGCGCCCGGCCTGGGTGCGCCCCCTCGCCGCGGCGCTCGCGGTGCTGATCATCGCGTTCGTCGCTGCGGGCGTCCTCACCGCCGTGTTCGGCTGACCCCCCCGGCGAGAGCCAGGACTTCCGCGCCGCCTCGACGCACGGGCCTGGGCTGGCTCTCGCCGCTCGGCTGCGGCCTCCTCGGCGGCGGCCTCCTGGTGCTCGCGCTCGGCGGCGGCCTGCTTGTCGCCGGCATCCGCAGCCGGCGCTAGCCATCGCCCCGGCGGCTACCGCATTCCGCCGGGGCGCCGGACCGCCCGGATCCGTGAGGCGGTGCAGGTGCGAGCGCCAGGCGTCCTCGGTGCGCCGCACACCGCGCCCGTGGAACCCCTCCGAGAGCAACGCCGCCGGCCCGGCGAGGGTGCCGGCCACGACGGCCTTGTCGCCCTCCTCGCGTGCCAGCAGGTCGAACACCGTCCCGCCCAGCAGCAGCGCGTCGGCGGCGCCCGGGGGGAACGCGGGCGGGCCGCCCTCGCGCAGCCGCCGGCCCACCGCCGGGCGCACGTGCCGCGTCTGCCCGGACAGCCACTGCGCGGCGCCCTCCACGAACCACGCGTCGCGCATCCAGCGGCGCAGCCGCAGCGGGCCGAGCGGGGGAGGGAAGCCCGGATGGCGCAGCGCCAGCGCCTGGCGGGCCAGCAGCGCGGACGGCGCCAGCATCAGCATCTCGAGCGAGCCCTCGACGTTCGAGGCGCGCGTGGCGAGCAGCCGCGGGGCGAGCACGTGCAGCTCGCGCTCGGCCGCCCAGCCGACCACGTAGCGGCGCGCAGCAGGCGCCGTCAGCCGGCGCTGCAGCGGGATCCACGGCTGCGCGGCGTCGAGCTGGGCGGGGGAGCCGTGCAGCACCACCGCCAGCTCGCCCATCTGCACGTCGAGGCGCCGCTCCAGCCCCTCGCGGGCGTACTCCAGCTGCGCGAGCACACGTGTGGCGTCCGCCTCGTCACGCGCGTCGTGGCGCGCGACGAAGGTCTCCGACGCGGTCTCGGCCCAGGTCACCCGTGGGCACCCCCTCTCGGGGATGCCTTAGGCGTAGGCGGGGACGCCGCTGGCGTCGGCGATGCCGGCGATCTCCTCGGAGGCCCGCTCGAACTCCTCGTCGGAGAGCACGGGCGTGCCCTCGAACGGGAGGTCGCGCGTGATCTCCAGCCACGACCGGCATCCGCCGTAGTCGTCGCGCACGCGGACCGTGACGGGCCGCGGGATCCGGTAGGTGCGCAGCAGCAGCACGTGCAGCGGGTGGCGGCGCTTCCACGCCAGGCGCTTCTCGGCGTAGTCGGGCGTCCACACGTAGAAGGGCGACAGCGCGTCGACGGCGCGGCGGTCGGTGACCGTCCACGACGCGGCGACCTCGGCCCAGGCGCGGATGCGGACGCGATCCGGCTGCGGGATGCCGCCGTCGCGCGTCAGCGCGTGCGTCGGCGGCTCGCCGTCGGCCCACACGCCCTCCTCGAGGGCGCGGCGCATCTCGGGCTGGTGCGACTCGCGGACGAGGTCGCTCCGCTGATGGTCGAAGGTGGGGTACAGGAAGAAGCGGTCGTGGTCGAGCGCGAAGTGCTTGCCCGGCTCACGGATTCCGCCCTTGCGGAGCGTCACGAGCTGCTCGCCCTCGGCGAGTGCGCGGACGGTGACGGCCCATTCTTTGAAGGCGATTGGCATAGGGAGATTGATCTCGCTGGAAGAGAGGGTGTACCTGGTGCCGCCCCACGCGCAAACCACTTTCGTCAGTCGTGAGTTCCCCAACCGACGGACCCCCGCACCGGGACGGGTCACATACTATGCACAAACTCTCGAAATCGCCAAATAGCCCTGCAAAACAGGCCAAATTACTGAAATGTCGCCGTGTCAGTTAGCCGACCGCGAGGCGTCGCCCGACAGGGCTTCGACGACCTCCAGCACGGCCGCGAAATCCTCTTGCCCGAGCCCGCGGCCGACGCCCGCGCTGTAGAGCTCGCCCGCCAGCGCGGCGAACGGGAACGCCGCTCCGGCGCTGCGCGACTCCTCCAGGCAGAGCTGGACGTCCTTGAGCATGTGCTCGAGCTTGAACAGGGTCGGGATCTCGTGGTCGACCATCGCCCGCCCCTTGAGGTCGCGCATCGTCGAGTCCGACGAGCCGCCGGTCATCACCTCGAGCAGCACGTCGAGGTCCAGCCCGGTGCGCCGGCCGACGGTGATGGCCTGCGCGAGCGTGGCGCAGTTGACCGCCGTGACGCCCTGGGAGAGGACCTTGACGGCCTGGCCCTGGCCGGCCTCGCCGGCGTGGACGATCTTCTCGCCCATCACCTCGAACAGCGGGCCGGGCGCGCTCCACGTCCTCCTCGGCGCCGCCCACCATGATCGTCAGCGTCCCGGTCTTGGCCTTCGGCGAGGAGCCCGTCACGGGCGCGTCGACGAACGCGTGCCCCTCTTCGGCGAGCGTCTCGGCCAGCCGCTCGCGCGGTGTGCGGGCGCGATCGTGGACATGTCGACGAACAGGGTGTGCTCGCGGGCGCCGCTCACCGCGCCGTTCTCGCCGAGCAGCATCTCCTCGACCTGGGGGCCGTCGACGACCATCGTGATCACGACGTCGGAGCGCTCGGCCACCTCGCGCGGCGAGTCGGCGACCTCGCCGCCGTGCTCGGCGACCCACTCCTCCGCCCGCTCGCGTGTGCGGTTGAACACCGTCAGCTCGTAGCCCGCCTTGGCCAGGTTGGCCGCCTGGCGCGAGCCCATGATCCCCAGCCCGATGAAGCCCACCGATTCATTCGCCATGTCCGCCGCCTCCCGGTGTCTCGATCCGCAGTCGCTGCCCCGCCCGCAGGCTACCCGCCGCCTTCGAGGGCAGCTCCTCGCCGTCGAGCAGGTTGCGCCCGCACGCGCCCGGCTCGCCGCCGTCGGCGCCAGGTGGGGCGTGCCGGCGGCGCTCGGTGAGCAGCGAGTAGCGCATGTCGGTCAGCGCCTCGATCTCGCGCACGATCCCGTCGCCGCCGCTGTGGGCGCCCTTGCCGCCCGATCCGCGCCGCACGGCGTAGCGCGACGACCCGCAGCGGGAACTCCAGCTCGAGCGCCTCGACCGGCGTGTTGAGCGTGTTCGACATCGCGACGTGCACGCCGGTCGGGCCGTCGGCGTCCGAGCAGGCGCCCTGGCCGCCGCCGAGCGTCTCGTAGTAGGCGAAGTCGTCGTAGCCGAGCGTGAGGTTGTTCATCGTGCCCTGGCCGAGGGCGCGGCCGAACGCGGCCAGCACGAGGTCGGCGACGCGCGAGGAGGTCTCGACGTTGCCGGCCACCACCGCGGCCGGGCTGCGGGCGTTGAGCAGGCTGCCCTCCGGCGCCTTGACGGTGACCGGGCGCATCGCGCCGGCGGCGGGCGGGATGTCGGGGTCGGTGAGCACCCGGACGGCGAACCAGCAGGCGGAGCGGGTGACGGCGAGCGGGCAGTTGAGGTTGCCGTCGTGCTGGTCGGCGGAGCCGGTGAAGTCGAGGATCAGCTCGTCGCCCTCGATCGTGGCCTTCAAGCGCAGCTCGAGGTCCTCGTCGTCGGCGGCCTCGAGCACGTCGGTCGCCTCGCGCACGCCGTCCTCGAGCTCGGACAGGCACGCGCGCATGCGGCGCTCGGCGTAGTCGATGGTCTCGGCCATCGCGTCGCGGAGGCCCTCGAGCGCCGAGCCGCTCGCGCAGCTCGACCAGCCGCTTGGCGCCCGTGCGGTTGGCGGCCAGCTGGGCCCGCAGGTCGGCGCGGCGCTGGGCGGGCTGGCGCATCTCCGAGCGCCAGCCGCTCGATCGCGTCGTCGTCGAGCCGCTGGGGCGAGATCACGACGCCCTCGTCCTCGAGCGTGCGCGAGTCGGCGGGCATCGAGCCCGGGGTGGGGCCGCCGACGTCGGCGTGGTGGGCGCGGCTGGCGGTGAAGCCGAGCAGCTCGCCGTCGTCGAGCACCGGCGTGATGACCGTGATGTCGGGCAGGTGGGTGCCGCCCGCGAACGGGTCGTTGAGCACCCACGGCGTGCCGTCGGAGTGGTCCTCGCCCGCGACGGCGGCGACCGCGTCGGGCATCGCGCCGAGGTGGACGGGGATGTGCTCGGCCTGCATGACCATCTGGCCGTCGGCGTCGAACAGCGCGCAGGAGGCGTCCCGGCGCTCCTTGATGTTCGCCGAGTGGGCGGCCTTGACCAGCACGGCGCCCATCTCCTCGCAGGCGGCGCGCAGCGCCCCCGAGACGACCCGCAGCGTGATCGGACGCCCCGCAGCGCCGACGCTCACGAGCGTCTCCAGGCGGATCGTGCCGGACTCGAGCACCTCGCCGGCCCAGCCGGGCGGGACGGCGAGCGTGGCCTCCGGAAGCTCGACGAGCGCGGGGCCCTCGATCTCGGTGCCCGGCTCCGGCTCGCCGGCCAGCACCGTCGTCTCGTGCTCCTCGCCGCCGAAGATCGCGGTGCGGGTGGAGCGCTCGACGCCCGCGGCCTGCGCGCCCGCGGCGGCGGCGTCGACGTCGGGACCGGGCTCGGTGGCGGTCGCGCGCAGCGTGACGAGCTCCACCTCGCCCTCGGGGTCGCGGAACCCGTAGAGCCTCCTCGTGCGCGGCGTGGAAGGCCTCGCGCAGGGCCTCGGCGTCGCCTTCCACCTCGACGGCCAGCTCGAACGCCTGGCCGCGGTAGCGCAGCTCGGCGGTCACGCGCACGGGGGCCTCGTCGTCGCCGAGCTGCTCGCGGGCCCGCTCGGAGAGCGATCGCCGACTCGCGCGCGAGCGCCTCGTCGGTCAGCTCGTCGCCGGCCAGCAGGACGCTGCGCTGGGCGTCGCGGCGGCGTTCGGAGACGACCAGCCCCAGCGCCGCGAGCACGCCGGAGGCGCGCGGGCACAGGATCCGCGTCATGCCCAGCTCGTCGGCGATGTCGGCGGCGTGCAGCCCGCCCGCGCCGCCGAACGCCAGCAGCGCCAGCTCGCGCGGGTCGACGCCGCGCTCGACGGTCATGACCCGCAGCGCGCGCACCATCTCGGCGTTGGCGACGCGGCGGATCCCCTCCGCGCACTCCTGCGGCTCGAGGCCGAGCGAGTCCGCGAGCGTGCCGACCGCCTCCGCCGCCGCGTCGCGATCGAGCTCGATCTCGCCGCCCAGCGACGCGCCGGGGGCGAGCAGGCCGAGCATCAGGTTGGCGTCGGTGACCGTCGGCTCGGTGCCGCCGTGGCCGTAACAGGCGGGCCCGGGGCGGGCGCCCGCCGAGCGCGGCCCGGCGCGCAGCGCGCCGCCCGGGTCGCGCCAGCCGATCGAGCCGCCGCCCGCGCCGACGGTGTGGATGTCGAGCATCGGCAGCGCCACGGGCCGGCCGCCGACCTCGCGGCCCGCGGACTCGCGGACCGAGCCGCCGAGGATCACGCACACGTCGCACGACGTGCCGCCCATGTCGAAGCACAGCGCGTCGGGCTCCCCGGCGGCCTGGGCGGCCCAGGCCGCGCCGGCGGCGCCGCCGGCCGGGCCGGAGAGCACGGTCAGCGCCGCGTGGTCGCCGGCGTGGGCGGCGCTGGCCAGCCCGCCGGAGGACTGCATGACGGCCGGCTCCGGCAGCCCGGCCTCGCCCGCGCGCTCCACGAGGCGCCGCAGGTAGGCGCCCAGCAAGGGGGAGAGGGCGGCGTCGACCTCGGTGGTGACGGCGCGCTCGTACTCGCGGAACGTCCCGACCGCCTCGGAGGAGAGCGAGACGTGGACGTCCGGGAGCCGCTCGGCGAGCGCCTCGCCGAGCGCGCGCTCGTGCTCCGGGTGCCGGTAGGCGTGCAGCAGGCAGACGGCCACGGCCTCCGGCTCGGTCTCGGCGACGGCGTCGACGGCGGCCTTCAGCGCCTCGTCGTCGAGCTCCTTGAGCGGGCCGTCGGGGCCCATCCGCTCGTCGGCGCCGATCCGGCGCTCGGGCGGGACGAGCGGCGCGGGGTGCGCCACGCAGAGCCGGTACAGGTCGGCGCGGGCCTGGCGGCCCAGCTCGACGATGTCCTCGAAGCCCTCGGTGGTGACGAGCGCCGTCCGCGCGCCCTCGCCCTCCAGCAGCGCGTTGGTGGCCACGGTCGTGCCGTGGGCGAACGCGCGCACCGTGCCGGCAACCGCGCCTGCGCGCTCGAGCGCCGCCTCGACGGCGGCCAGCACGCCCTCGGACTGGTCCTCGGGCGTGGTCGGCGCCTTGGCCGTCACGAGCCGTCCCTCGACGGCCACCACGGCGTCCGTGAACGTCCCCCCGACGTCGACTCCCAGCAGCACCGGCCCGAACCTACCGGGCGCGGCCCTGATCAGGCGGCCAGCACGACCTGCTCGGTGTCGGCGAGGTGCTGGTGCGACGGGCAGTAGCCGTTGTGCGCGAGCGGAACGCGCCGGCACGGGGTCCCTCTCCGCGTGGTCGCGCGGCACTCGAGCCGGTTGCCCTCGAGGTCGAACCCGTCGGCCGGGCGCGTCGAGATGTACTCCTGGGCGAAGGTGAGGTAGCGGTCGACGACGCAGTACACGCGCCGCTGCGACGCCATCGGGAAGTAGATCCGGATGTCGTTGAAGAGCGTTCTCGTCGGCTGGGCGAAGTAGTGCATGTCGGTCGCCAGGCGGTAGACGGCGCTCTCGCAGGCCCGCAGGACGCGCTCATGGTTGGTGAGACCGCCCTGTAGCGGGTGGTCCTCCAGGATCTCGTTCTCGAGCTCCCTATAGATGGCGCGGCTGAAGCGATACATTCTGGCGTTTTCTCCCCCTCGAAGACTCCGCTCGCCACGGGCCGGATCCTTGGCCCGCCCCGCAGTCTTTGCCGATCTGGGGCGTTTCCGAACGGAATCTGTGTTGACTTTCAGTTAAGCCGAAACGTTCGCGTTCGCTCAACCTTGCGGTCAACGCCACTCAGCCGTTCTCAGCGGTGCGTCTCCAGGGGGCGCGATCGTGTGCCGTCCGTCAAGTTCGGGACGGTCTCGGGGAAGTCGGCCCGGGCGTGCGCGCCGCGCGTTTCCTCGCGCGAGAGCGCCGACGCGGCGACCAGCCGGGCCAGCGGGTGGGGGTCGCTCAGCAGGGGCTCGAGGCCCTCGGCGGTGCGCTCGAGACCGGCGTGTCGCCACATCGCCTCGCGCGTCTCGCGGCTCGGCGCGGGCGCGACCGGCTCGTCGGGGAGCGTGGCGTCCGGCGTCGTGCGTCGCGGCGGGCTCCTGCAGGCCGGCGAGCGCGGCGCGGCGGCCGAACACGAAGCACTCCGAGAGCGAGTTGGACGCGAGCCGGTTGGCGCCGTGCAGCCCCGTGCACGCGCACTCGCCGACCGCGTGCAGACCGGGCACGCCGTCGGCGCGACCGTGGAGGTCGGTGGCGATCCCGCCCATCACGTAGTGGCTGGCGGGCGCGACGGGGACGAGCTCGCGTCGTGGGGTCCAGGCCGGCCTCGCGCAGCGCGGCGACGACGTTGGGGAAGCGGCCGGGGTCGACGGCGCGCATGTCGAGGTGGACGGCGGGCTCGCCCGAGGCGGCAAGCGTGGCGAAGATGGCGCGCGCGACGGCGTCGCGCGGGGCCAGCTCGTCGACGAAGCGCTCCCCGTTCGCGTCGTGCAGCGTGGCGCCCTCCCCGCGGACGGCCTCGGAGATGAGGAACCCCTCGCGGCCGGGGAGCCCGACGACGGCGGTCGGGTGGAACTGCGCGAACTCGAGGTCGGCGAGCGTCGCGCCCGCGGCGCGGGCGAGCAGCAGCCCGGAGCCGAACGAGCCGGGCGGGTTGGTGGTGCGCGACCACAGCGCGGCGGCGCCGCCGGTGGCGAGCACGACGGCCCGCGCGCCGAGCACGCGCCCGTCGTCGAGCACGAGGCCACGGCAGCGGCCGTCCTCGGTGGCGAGGCGGCGGCGCGGCGGCCCTCGAGCACCTCGATGCGGTCATCCTCCGCGACGACGGCAGACAGGTCGCGAGGATCCGCCGGCCGGTCGCGCTGCCGCCCGCGTGGGCGACGCGGCGCATGCCGTGCCCGCCCTCCAGGCCGAGCGCGAGCTTGCCGTGGCGGTCCGCGTCGAAGCGCACGCCGCGCGCCTCGAGGTCGCGGAAGCGCCCGGGCGCCTCGTCGCACAGCACCTCGGCCGCCGAGCGCGCGCACCAGGCCGCGCCCCGCCGCGATCGTGTCCTGCAGGTGGCGGGCGGGCGAGTCCTCCTCGGCAAGCGCGGCGGCGAGGCCGCCCTGCGCCCAGTAGGACGCGGTCTCGGCGAGCGGGCGCGCGGAGACCAGCGTCACGCGCGCCCCCTCGCCGGCCGCGCACAGCGACGCGTACAGGCCGGCGGCTCCGGCGCCGACGACGACGATCTCGCGCGGTCGGCCGTCATCTGTGCGTACGGTACTCGCGTGCCCGCTCCCGTCTGGCTGCGCCACGACGCGCACCTCGCCCACGACATTCCCGGCCATCCCGAGCGCCCGCAGCGGATCCGCGCGCTCGAGGCCGAGATGTCCGCCAACGACTGGTTCGGCTGCGAGCGCGTCTCGGCGCCCGCCGCCGAGCGAGAGCTGCTGCTGGCCGTGCACCCCGAGTCCCACGTGGCGATGATCGAGGCGCTGAGCGCCAGCGGCGGCGGGATGATCGACATGGACACGACCGCGACGCCCGGCACCTACGAGGCGGCGGTCCGCGCGGCGGGCGGCGCCGCGGCGCTGGTCGATGCGTTGCTCGGCGACGGCGTTCGTGCCGGCGTCTCGGCGATGCGCCCGCCCGGCCACCACGCGGAAACCGCGCGCGCGATGGGCTTCTGCTTCTTCGGCAACGCGGCGATCGCCGCGCGCCGGGCGCAGCAGGCCCACGGCGCCGAGCGGGTGCTGATCCTCGACTGGGACGTCCACCACGGCAATGGGACCAACGAGATCTTCCACGAGGACCCGAGCGTCCTCTTCGTCTCGATCCACGAGTGGCCGCTGTATCCGGGGACCGGCCCGGCGGCCGACCTCGGCGTGGGGGAAGGGGAGGGCTACACGGTCAACCTGCCGGTGCCGGGCGGGTCGGGCGACGCCTGCTGGCGCTCCTTGGTCGAGCACGTCGGCGGCGCATTGATTACGGAGTGGCGGCCGGACCTCGTGCTCGTCTCCGCGGGTTTCGACGCCCATCGCGACGACCCGCTGGCCGACTGCCGCGTCAGCGAGGCCGGCTTCGCGGGCATGACCGCCTCGCTGCGCAGGGCGTGCGACGCGGTGGGCGCGCCGCTCGGCCTCGTCCTCGAGGGCGGCTACGACCTCGGCGCGATCGCGCACTCGATGGCGGCGCTCATGCCCGTTCTGGTGGCGGAGTCCGCATCGGCGCCGGAGGCGCTCGAGCGCCACCCACTGGCCGTCGCCGCGCTCGAGCGGCTGCGGCCTTGGTGGCCGGCGCTCTGATCAGGCGGATCTCCGGCGCGCGAAGTCAACTGCGGCTGGGTGGGGGAGCGAGGGAGCCGCCACCACGGCCTGATCTGCCCCGCGTCCCAACCAGCCGCAGTTCGACCGGCCGAGCCACGCCGAACGCGCGATCAGGCCACTAGCCCTGCGAGTCCGGCTGCTGCTGCTGATCCTGCGCGCCCTTGGCGTCCGCCGGCACGATCCGGCGCGTCGATCCGGCGCCCGCCTGGGCGCGGATCTGGCCGAGCGCCTCGTCGGCCTGCTCGCGGTTCTCGTACTGGCCGCTGAACACGATGAAGCTGTCGGGCCCGAGCCCGTCGAATTCGTTCGAGTCGAGCACGCCGACGTTCGGCACGCCCTTGACGGCCAGTTCGTTGCCGAGTCGCTCGGCGTCCTCGCGGGTGCCGCTGGAGTTCAGGATCACGGTCCAGGCGGTGCGCCCCTCCGGCCACTCGGCGAGGTCGGTCGCAGGTGCCGTGGGGGTGCTGTCTGGCTCCGCGCTCGGCTGCGGCGTCGCCTCGCCCTCCTCGCCCGCCGGCGGCGTCGCCGCGCCCTCCTGCGGCGTCGCGGGGCTGGCGGTTGGGACGGGCGTGGCGGTCTGGGGGACCTCGGTGACCTTCTCGGCGTCCCCGGAGAGCTCCACCAGGGCGAGGACCAGGGCGATCAGCGCGAGCCCGAGCAGCACGCCGACCACTGCCAGCCCAGCACGCCAGCCACGCGGGCTCGCGACTTTCGTGCCGACCGGCGCGCCGCAGTCCAGGCACCACTCCTGCTCGGCGCTCAACTGCGCGCCGCAGCGTTCGCAGCGCCGCTCGACCGGGGTCGGCGGCGGGGGCGTCTCGACCGCGCTCACCGCCGGGGCTCCCCAACGGGGTCGGTCTCGGCCGGCATCTCGGTCGTGGGGGCGTCGCTCGCGGCGGCGCCGTTCTTCGTGGACGCGCCCGCAGCCGGCTCGCCCGTCTCAGCGGGCTCTGGCTGGTTCGTCGCGGCGGCCTCCGGCTTGTCGCTTTCGGCGACCTCCGGCTTGTCCGTCCTGGTGGTCTTCCTCAGCCTGCGTCTCGCGGTCTTCGGCTTGTCCGTCGCGGTGGCCTTCGGCTCGTCCGTCGAGGCTGGCTCCGGCTTGTCCGTCGCGGCGACGTCGGGCGTGTCCGTCACGCCGGTCTCCAGCTTCCCGGCCTCTGTGGTCTCCAACCGGTCCGTCGCGGCGGCCTCCGGCTGGTCGGCCGCGGAGGCTTCCGGCTTGCCCGCCTCGCCCGGCTCCGGCGTGCCCGTCGCCGCCACGGGTTGTGCCGCCGCAGCCGCAGCCGCCGCCGCCTCGGCGGCCCGCATGCGCTCGGCCTCCACCTCCAGCGCCGCGGCATGCCGCGCGGCGATCGTGTCGTCGACGGCCTGCTCGTTGCGCTTGCGCGCACGGCCGGTGAGCGGCTCGCCGCAGTGCGCGCACCAGCCGGCGTCGCTGCCATGCAGCTCGCCGCACACGGGGCAGGCGCCGCCGACGCCGGGCTCGCGCACGACGGTCGTCGTACCGGGCTCGATGCCGAGCCGCGTCACCAGCTGCCGCAGCTCCTCGTCGATCACCGACAGGCGGCCGGCCTTGTGCTCGAGAAGCTTGCGGTGCGCGGCGTTCGGCGCGGTCCCGGCCGTGCGGTGCACCTCGTAGTAGAAGCCGCCGAGGTCGCGCAGCAGCACCTCACGAGCCGCGCGCAGGTACCGGACCCGACGGCGCAGGGCGCCGCGTCGCACGCTGTCGCCGGCGACGCTCTCGAGCTCGGCAGGGTCGAGCCCCGCGGGCAGGTCGCGGCGCCGCCGCCGGAGCTCGTCCTCGCGGAGGCGTTCTTCGTCGGACAGGGATGAGCCGTCGTCCAAGGAGACGACGGTCGCATCGACCGGCTCGGAGGCCGCCGGCGTTTCGGGCGGGTGCTCGTCGGCGGTCGCGGCGCGTCTACGTGTCAGGCGTCGCAACAGGCCGTTCATGGGCGGGCGGGAGGCGTCGTTGGAGGCGTCCCGGGGGTCGAGTATAGGGTCGCCGTCTGAGGCCACGTAGCAGTCAACGCCCGCGGTGGCCGTTCGGAGCGGAGGCGTCGCGTTCCCCGAGCAGTCCGCGCCACGCCTCCACCACGCGGGCGGCCATCCGGTCGGCCGAGAACAGCTCCGCGCGCCTGCGGCCCTCGACGCGTGGATCGGCGGCCCGCAGGTGCGGCTCCAGTGCGGCGCGCCACGCGTCCCGGTCCCACGGCGCGCAGTACGCGCCCGCGATCCCCTCCAGCGCCACGGGGTGGATCCCCACCGGCGTCCCGAAGGCGGGCACGCCGCACGCGAGCGCCTCGATCACCGACAGCCCGAAGCCCTCGGCCTGGGAGGGGACCAGCACCGCGTTGGCGGCATTGATCCAGTACGGGACCTCGTCGGGAGCCACCCGCCCCATCTTCAGCAGCGGCACGTCGCCCGCCGCCTCCTGAGCGCGGTCGAAGCGCTTCAGCGGCCGCGCGGGGTCGTGCGGGAACAGCAGGTAGGGCCCCTCGGGATCGAGGCCGAGCCGCTCGCGCGCCTCGCGCCGCGGGATCGGGCGGAAGCGCTCCAGGTCGATGCCCACCGGGAGCACCGCCACGCGTCGCCGGGTGCCCGCGCCCGGGAGGTTCTCGCTGAACTCGCGCGACACGGCGGCGGGCAGCGCGACGAACGGCAGCGCGGCGCGGGTGATCCGGTTCGAGCGCGGATGGAAGAGGTCGTTGCCGTGCAGCGTGACGACGACGGGCCCGAGGCCGGCGAGCAGCGCCGGCCACGCCGTGAGGCCGAAGTGCGCGTGGACGACGTCGAACTTGGCGGGGCGGCGTCGGCGGAGGGCGCGTGCCGCGGCCGGGTAGGAGCGCAGACCGGGCGGGAACGCGAAGACCTCGACCTCGACGTCGCCGCGCCGGCGCAGCGCCTCGACCTGGTCGAGCACGAACCGCCCGTACTCGGGTCGCTCGGGCGTCGGGTACATGTTCGTGACGATCAGCGCGCGCACCCCACTACTCGTACACCACGACGGGGCGTCATCCGCTTGTAACGAGGGCGCCGCGGACATTCGGCACGAATCCCGCGCACTTCCGTGACAGCTGCGTGTAGATCCGTTCCGCCTCCGGCCGGAAAGTGCAATCCGGCCCCGCACACGGCGGGGGAGGCGCAGACGGAGGGTCCCGATGGTGTACGAGCTGATGGGCAGGATGCACGCGGCGGTGGCGCGCGAGCGCGGGCAGGGCACGGTCGAGTACGTCGGCCTCGTGCTGCTGATGGCGGTGCTGATCGCCGGCGTTGTTAAGGCGAGCGGCAACTTCTCCGACACCGGCATCGCCGAGTCCGTGGTCAAGAAGCTCAAGGGAGCCATCGACGGTGTCGGTCGCGGCGACTGACTCCCGGGGCTGCGGTCGGGGGCTCGTGGCAGACTGGCTGCGTGCCCGCCGCACCGTCCCCTGCGCTCGCGCCCGAGGAGCTGCGCCGCCGTCCCGTCGGGGTCTTCGACTCCGGCGTCGGCGGCCTCACCGTGCTCCACGAGCTGCTCGTGCAGCTCCCGCACGAGGATTTCGTGTACTTCGCCGATGCGGCCCGCTTCCCGTATGGAGAGCGCTCCGCGGAGGAGCTCGAGGTCTTCTCGCTGCAGATCGCCGAGGAGCTGATCGCGCGGCGGATCAAGCTGCTCGTCGTCGCCTGCAACTCGGCCACCGCGGCCGCGCTGCCGGCGCTGCGCGCGCGGCTGATGCAGACGACGCTGGGCGTCGACGTCCTCGGCGTGGTGCAGCCCGGCGCCGTGCAGGCCGTGGCGGCCACGCACGTGGGGCGGATCGGCGTGATGGCCACGCCGGCCACGGTCGCCAGCGGCGCCTACGCGGAGGCGATCGCCTCCGCGGACCCGTTCGTCGAGGTGACGAGCATCGCGTGCCCGGACCTGACGGCGATCATCGAGGGCGGCTTCCCGTTCGACCAGCGGGTCGTCGACACCGTCCGCGCCTACTGCGCGCCGCTGCGCGAGGCCGCGGTGGACACCGTGATCCTCGGCTGCACCCACTACCCGCTGGTGCGGCCGATGCTCCAGCGCTTTCTCGGCCGCGGCGTCGAGATCGTGTCCTCCGGCGCGCCGGTGGCCCGCCAGGTGGAGCACGTGCTCGGCAGCCGCGGGCTCGGCTCGCCGCAGCAGGGGGAGGGGCGCTACTCGTTCCTGTGCACCGGCGACACCGAGAGCTTCCGGGCGCTCGGCACCCACTTCCTGCAGCTCCCGCTCGGCGAGGTCGAGCCCGTGCAGCTCGGAGCTGGCGCGGCGCCCGACCTCGCGGGGAGCCGGCCGTGAGCGAACGCAGCGGTGGCCGCGCGGCCGGGGACATGCGGCCGATCACGATCGAGCCCGGGTTCATGCGCACCGCCACCGGCTCCGCGCTCATCAGCGCGGGGGAGACGCGCGTGATCTGCACCGCCTCGGTGCAGGAGTCCGTCCCGCGCTGGATGGCGGGCAAGGGCCGCGGCTGGCTGACCGCGGAGTACGGGATGCTGCCCGCGTCCACCGGCGAGCGCAAGCAGCGCGACGCCACGCGGGGCAAGCAGGACGGGCGGACCGTCGAGATCCAGCGCCTGATCGGCCGCTCGTTGCGCGGGGTGGTCGACTTCGCGGCGCTGGGCGAGCGGACGATCTACGTGGACTGCGACGTCCTGCAGGCCGACGGCGGGACCCGTTGCGCGTCGATCACGGGCGGCTACGTCGCGCTCGAGCTGGCGTGCCGGCGGCTGCTTGCGGACGGCAAGCTCAAGGCGATCCCGCTGACGCAGTCGGTCGCGGCGGTGTCGTGCGGGATCGTCGGCGGCGAGCCGCTGCTGGACCTCGACTACCCCGAGGACTCCACCGCGGAGGTCGACGCCAACGTCGTCATGACCGGCGACGGCGGCCTCGTCGAGTTCCAGGCGACCGCCGAGCGCACGCCGCTCTCGCGCGCGCATCTCGACGATCTGCTCGCGCTCGCCCAGGCGGGGATCGAGGAGCTGAAGACGATCCAGGCCGCCGCCGTCGAGCCCTGACCTGCGATGCGGCTGCTGCTCGCCACCCGAAACGGGCACAAGCTCAGGGAGTTCGCCCGGCTGCTGCCCGACCTCACGCTCGATCCGCTCCCCGAGGGGATCGACAGCCCGCCAGAAGATGGCGAGACGTACGCGGACAACGCGCTGATCAAGGCCCGGTTCGCCGCGGCCGCCACCGGGCGGGCCGCGTTCGCCGACGACTCGGGCATCGAGGCCGAGGCGCTGGGCGGCCGCCCCGGGGTGCGAACCGCCCGCTACGCCGGTCCGGACGCCACCGACGAGGAGAACCTCGCGCTCTTCGAGGCGGAGGTCCCCGCGGGAAGCCCCCTGCGTTACGTGTGCGCGATCGCCCACGTAGACACGGACGGGGCAGAGACGGTGCTGACCGGCACCTGCACGGGCACGATGGCCGCCGCCCGCGCCGGCGAGGGCGGCTTCGGCTACGACCCGGTGTTCGTCGCCGACGGCGAGACCCGCACGATGGCCGAGATGACCGACGAGGAGAAGGACGCGATCTCCCATCGCGGGCACGCCGCCCGCGCGTTCGGCGAGTGGCTCCGGGCATGAGGGGCGAAGCCCGCTCCGGGCCACGAGCGCACACGGGCCGCGGCGGTCTCGATCGTCTCGAACTCGTGCCTGATCGCGCTCAAGCTGGTGGCCGGCGTCGTCACCGGCTCGGTGGCGATCCTCACCGAGGCGATCCACTCCGGGATCGACCTGATCGCGTCCTGTATCGCGTACTTCAGCGTCCGCCAGGCCGAGGAGCCCGCCGACGCGGGGCATCGCTACGGCCACGAGAAGTTCGAGAACGTGGCCGCGGCGGCCGAGGGCGTGCTGATCCTGGCCGGCGCCGGGGTCATCGTCTACGCCTCCGCGAACGCGCTCGTCGAGGGCAGAGAGCTGGACTCGCTCGGCTTCGGCATCAGCGTGGTGGCGTTCGCGTCGGTCGTGAACCTGCTCGTGTCCGGCTGGCTGTTCCGGCGTGCGGCCGAGACGGAGTCGGCGGCGCTGGAGGGCGACGCCGCTCACCTGCGCACCGACGCGTACACGTCGCTGGGCGTGCTCGTCGGCCTGGCGCTCGTGCACTGGACGGGGCAGGAGTGGCTGGACCCGGCGGTCGCGCTGGTCATCGCGGGCGCGATCGTCGTCACGGGGCTGAAGCTCGTGGCCCGCTCGTGGCGCGTGCTCGTCGACGAGGCCCTGCCCGACGACGAGCTCGAGGCGATCCGCGAGGCGATCCACGACTTCCGCGACCGCGACGTGGTCGCCTACCACAAGCTGCGCACCCGCCGGGCGGGCGCCCGCCGCTACGTCGACATGCACGTCCAGTTCCGCGCCGGGACCACGCTCGAGGACGCCCACGCGATCGCCCACGAGCTCCAGGACCGGATCGCGAGCCGCCTGCGCGGCGCCGACGTGCTGATCCACCTCGAGCCCGAGGACAAGGTCCGCGAGGACCCGATCGGCGCCGAGACGCTCGTCCCGCCGGGCTCCGGCCGCCCGGGCCTGTGAGCGTCAGCGCAGGTTGATGGCGGCCGCGAGCGCGACCGCGAACACGACCCCCGCGTAGCCGACGTAGCCGGACAGCAGCAGGATCAGGGACGCGATCACGCAGATACCGACGGTGATCAACCAAGCGATCTTGGGCAACGGCACGGGTGGGTATTCTCGCGGAGGGCCCATGACCCCTGCCGTACGCCTCCAACCCAGGCTCAAACGAGCGTCTTCCGCCCGATGACCGCGGGGCCGGGCCTGACGCCCGAACTGGCCGTCGACTACCTGCACGAGCTGTCCGCGGACATCCGCGCCGTCTCGGTGCTCACCGCCGGCCGGAGAGCCCCTCGCCGGGGCGGAAGAGCTGGCCGAGCCGGCGCGCCGACTGCTGGCCGCGGCGCCCGAGGCGGCCGAGATCGAGGTGGCGGTCGGCGGGGGAGCGATCCACGCCGCCCGCTCCGCCGAGTACGCCGTGGTCGCCGTGTGCGGCCGCTTCGCGCTGCCTGCCCTCATCCGCTACGACCTCAAGGTCGTGCTCGGCGAGCTTGCCGCCCGCTCGGAGGCGGCGTGAGCCCCCGGCTCCCGCGCCGCCCCGGCGCCCCCCGGCCGCGCGGCGTGTCCGGCGTGGTCGCGGCGACGCTGGCGCGCCGTCGCGAGGCCCGTTCCACGCGGGTCGTGGTTCGTGACCGGACAGGACGCCCGAGCGTGCTCGATCCCGACGAGGATCCGGTCGCATTGGCCCTAATTGAGGCCGCAGAAGAGCTGATTTTCGCGGCCCAGCGCGGTTCGCAGGGTTGACAAGCAGACGAAACCCTCCCCGGTTTTCCCGCAAAGTGCGGGATTTACGGCAGGATGTGCGCGGGCGCGTCCGAAAGCGCTGTTAGCTTCGCGCCGAGTCAATCCAGTCCCCAGGGGCAAGGAGGAGTTCATGACGAAGTCGGACTTCGTTGATCAGGTCGCCCACGAGAGTGGCCTCAGCAAGAAGGACGCTGGCACCGCCGTGGACGCCGTTCTGAGCACGATCGAGAAGACGCTCAAGGGTGGCGACGACGTTTCATTCACGGGCTTCGGCAAGTTCCACGTCGCGAGCCGCGGCGCCCGCGAGGGACGCAACCCGCGCACTGGCGAGACGATGACCATCGCCGCCAGCAAGGTTCCGCGCTTCACCGCCGGCTCCGGTCTCAAGAAGGCCGTCAAGTAGCCGGATCTACGGGGACCCGCGGGGACGCCGGCGCCAGGCCGCCGGCGTCCCCCGGTGTCTCCGGCTTTGGCGGCCACGCCAGCCGCCGGCGTCCCCCGGTGTCTCCGGCTTCGGCGGCCGCCTTGCGGCGCGCCGTCGCCGAGCGCGAGTCGCAGATCGTCGTCGGGGTCGACCCGGACCCCGCCAAGCTGTGGCCCGCCTCCACCGAGCGTCTCTCCGAGGCGCGCGCGCGCCTCGCCGGCGCGCTCGCGGCCACCGATGACGCTGCCCGTGCCCTTGTGCGCGCCGCGGCCGGCTCGCCGCCGCCGCCCCTCGCCGCGGTCCCCAACTTCGAGACCGCCGCCGCGGTCCTCGCCCACGCGCTCGCGCTGATCGACGCCGCCGCCCCCGCCTGCGTGGCGGCCAAGCCGCAGCTGGCGTTCTTCGAGCAGCTCGGCTTCGCCGGCTGGCTCGCGCTGGAGCGCGTCTGCGACCACGCCGCGACCGCGGGCTGCTCGTGCTCGCCGACGGCAAGCGCGGCGACATCTCGAGCACCGCCGCCGCCTACGCGGCCGCGCTGATGGGCCCGGCGGGCCTGCGCGCCGACGCCATCACCGCCAACCCGCTGCTCGGCCGCGACGCGCTCGCGCCCCTGATCGACGGCGCCCGCGCGGCGGGCGCCGGCGTGTTCGTGCTCGTCCGCACCTCCAACCCGGGCGCCGCCGACGTGCTGGACCTCGAGCTCGCCGGCGGCGAGCCGCTGTGGGAGCACCTCGCCGCGATGGTGGCCGAGCTCGGCGAGGGCGGGCTCGCCGACGTCGGCGCCGTCACCGGCGCCACGGTGCCCGAGCACCTCGCGCGCATGCGGGAGCTGATGCCCCGCACCCCGTTCCTGCTGCCCGGCATCGGCGCCCAGGGCGGCGACGTCGCCTCGCTCGCGCCGGCCTTCGAGCCCGGCCGCGCGGGGGGCCTCGTGACCGCCTCGCGGTCGATCGCCAACGCGCACGAGATCGGCGGCGGGGACCCCGCCCAGGCGGCTCGGGCGGAGGCCGAGCGGCTGCGCGAAGCGGCGTGGGCGCTGGCGTAGAAGACGCCTGACGCGCCGCTATGCTTGCCCGCGATGGCCGGTCGAAGCCCTGCGCGGTTCCTGGCCCCGCTCGCGTTGGTGGCCGTGGTCGTCGCGCTCTACATGGTGCTGGCGCCACCAAAGGGCGGGGGGGATGGGAGCGATCCAGCCGGCTCGAAGCAGCCGGTGGCGACCGCGACCGCCACTCCAAAGCCCAAGCGCAAGCGCAAGGTCTACGTGGTCAAGCCAGGCGACACCCCGTCGGGGATCGCGGAGAAGACCGGCGTCTCGCTCGAGCAGCTCGAGGAGGCCAACCCGAAGCTCGACCCGCAGCTGCTCGCCCCCGGCCAGCGGATTCGGCTCCCGCAGTGATCCGCGCCGGACTCGGTACCGCGCTCGCGATCCTCGTCGCGATGCTGCGCGGCGCCCGCGCACGCCGCGGAGCGCGCCTGCCCCGGCTTCGTCGAGCGCCCCCAGCGCGATCGTCATCGAGACGTCCACCGGGCGAGGTGGCGTGCTCGCGCAACGCCGACGAGCGCCGCCCGATCGCCTCCACGACGAAGCTGATGACCGCGCTGCTGACGCTCGAGCGCGCGAAGCTGAGCGACACCTTCACCGCCGCGCGCTACTTCCCGGGCCCCGCCGAGTCGCGGATCCAGCTGCAGCCGGGGGAGCGGATGACGGTGCGCGACCTCCTCCGCGGCCTGCTGATCGAGTCGGCCAACGACGCCGCGGTCACGCTCGCCGAGGGCGTGGGCGGCTCGCGCAAGGCGTTCGTGCGGGCGATGAACCGCCGCGCCGTCCAGCTCAAGCTGACCAACACCCATTACGCGAACCCGATCGGGCTCGACGAGCAGGGCAACTACTCGAGCGCCCGCGACCTGGTCCAGCTGGCCACGTTCCTGCGTACCAACCGCTTCTTCCGCACGACCGTCGACCGGCCCACCGTGCGGCTGACCTCGGGCAACCGGGAGCGCAGCTTCCGCAACCGCAACGACCTCGTCGCCCGCTTCCGCTGGATCAACGGCGTCAAGAGCGGCCACACCTCCCAGGCCGGCTACGTGCTGGTCGGCTCCGGGCGCGACGAGCGCGGCGTCCAGGTCGTCTCCGCCGTGCTCGGCACGCCGAGCCTGGCCGCGCGCGACGACGCGACGATGCGGCTGCTGACCTGGGGCCGGCGCCAGTACCAGCGGGTCACCGTGCTCGAGCGCGGCCAGGAGCTCGCGCGCGTGCCGATCCGCTACCGGCGCGGGGCCGAGCTGGCCCTCGTCGCCCAGCGCACCGTGCACCGCGTCGTGCCGCGCGGTAAGCGAGATGACGTGACGCACCGCGTGGTGGACGCCCCCGACGACGTCGACGGCCCGGTCATCGCCGGGCAGTCGTACGGCACCGTGGAGATCGTCCAGGGCGGCGAGGTGGTGCAGCGCATACCGCTGGTGGCGGCGGCGAGCGTCCCCGGCGCCGACCTCGAGCAGATGGCGAAGTCCTGGTTCACCGGGCCGCTGGCGATCCTGCTCGCGATCGGCCTGCTTGGCGGTACCGTGCTGTTCGGCATGCAGTTGAGACGGAACCTGCGGGACGGTCGTCGCGCAGGCGGGAAGGCGCGGGCCGCATGATCATCACCGTCACCCTCAACACCGCGATCGACAAGACGCTGTCGGTGCCCAACTTCAGGCTGGGGCGCCGCCACCGCACGGTCGAGCAGACGACGATGCCGGGGGGCAAGGGCGTCAACGTCGCGCGCGTGCTGAAGGCGCTGGGGCAGCCGGTGATCGCGACCGGCCTCACGGGCGGGGCGACGGGCACGCGGATCGTCGACCAGCTGACCCAGCTGTCGGTGCTCAGCGACTTCGTGCGCATCCGCGAGGAGTCGCGCACCAACACGGCCGTGATCGACCCGACCACGGGCGAGCAGACCGAGATCAACGAGCGCGGGCCGAAGGTCTCCGAGCAGGAGGTCGAGCTGTTCGTCGACAAGCTCCTCTACCTGGCCAAGGGCGCCTCGCTGTGCGTGTTCGCGGGCTCGCTCCCGCGCGACGTCGACACCGACATCTACGCGAAGCTGATCCGCGAGCTGCGCCGGCTGGGCGTGCAGACCATCGTCGACACCGACGGCGACCCGCTGCGCCGCGCGGTGCGCGCCGAGCCCGACGTGATCTCGCCGAACGTACTGGAGGCCGAGGAGCTGGTCGGCCACGAGTTCAACGACGGCATCGACGACTGGGGGATCGCGGCGCGCGAGATGTGCGACCTCGGCGCGCGCGAGGCGATCATGACCATGCCCGACGGGTGCTTCGCGCGGATGCTGGGCCAGGAGGTGGGCGCCGAGCGCGCCGTCTACCGCGTCCGGCTCGCCTCGCCGGCGCTCGAGCCGCGCGCGACCGTCGGCTCCGGCGACGCGTTCCTGGCCGGCTTCGTGGCGGCCCGCTACACCGGCCGCCCGACCGCCGAGTGCCTCGCCTACGGGGTGGCGTGCGGCGCAGAGTCCACGCAGCACCTGGGCGCGGGCCTGATCGATCCCGATCGCGTCGAGCGCCTGCTCGCCGAGACCGAGGTCGAGCGGCCCGAGACGCCCGCCGAAGTCTCCTGATCTGGGGCCAAAACCGGGAACCTCGCAGCGAGCGGGGTAGCCTGGATTATGTCCCCCGTTTCGTCCGCCCCCAGCCCTAGGATTCATTCATGGAGATCGAGATCGGCCGAGGCAAGAAGGCGCGTCGCGCCTATGGATTCGATGATGTCGCGATCGTGCCGTCGCGACGAACGCGCGACCCCGACGACGTCGACATCTCGTGGACGCTCGGGCCGTATCGATTCGAGCTGCCGCTGCTCGCGTCGGCGATGGACGGCGTCGTGTCGCCCGAGACCGCGGGCATCGTCGGCCGCCTGGGCGGCCTCGCCGTCCTGAACCTCGAGGGCATCTGGACCCGCTACGAGGACGCGGACGCCCAGCTGGAGCGCATCGCCGGCCTCGATCGTGACGAGGCGACGCGGGAGATGCAGGAGATCTACCAGGAGCCCGTCAAGGAAGAGCTGATCACCCAGCGGATCGAGGAGATCAAGGCCCACGGCGTGGTCTGCGCCGCATCGCTCACCCCGCAGAAGGTCGAGCGCTGGCACGAGCTGGCGATGGACGCCGGGCTGGACATCCTGGTCGTGCAGGGCACCGTGATCTCCGCCGAGCACGTCTCCAGCCAGGGGCACGTGCTCAACCTCAAGGAGTTCGTGCGGGAGCTGCCGATCCCGGTCGTCCTGGGCGGCTGTGCCAGCTACCACACGGGTCTGCACCTGATGCGCACCGGCGCGGCCGGCGTGCTCGTGGGCGTCGGCCCCGGCGCCGCGTGTACGACGCGCGGCGTGCTCGGCATCGGCGTCCCGCAGGCGACCGCGATCGCCGACGTCGCGGCGGCGCGCTCCCAGCACATGCTCGAGACCGGCGACTACTGCCGCGTGATCGCCGACGGCGGGATGCGCACGGGCGGAGACATCGCGAAGGCGATCGCATGCGGCGCGGACGCCGTGATGATCGGCTCGCCGCTGGCGCGCGCCTTCGAGGCTCCGGGCCACGGCTTCCACTGGGGCATGGCCACCTTCCATCCGTCGCTGCCGCGCGGCGCCCGCGTGGCGACCACGCAGAACGGCACGCTGGAGGAGATCATCGCCGGCCCCGCGCGCGAGAACGACGGCTCGTTCAACCTGATGGGCGGCCTGCGCACCTCGATGGCGACGTGCGGCTACCAGGACATCGCGGAGTTCAACCGGGCCGAGCTGATGGTCGCCCCGGCGCTGCAGACCGAGGGCAAGTCGCTGCAGCGCGACCAGGCGATCGGCATGGGCTCCCGCGGCGGCGCGTCGCGGGCGCCGGCCCCCGTCCCCGCGCTGGTCGGCGGGGAGTAGCCGGATGAGCGGGCCCACTGAGATCATCTCGGAGGGCCACGGCTCGTCGCTGCCCGCCGAGCAGGGTCTCGAGGAGCTCGCGCTCGAACGGGCGGTCGCGGCCGACGAGGTCGTGGTCCTCGACTACGGCGGTCAGTACTCGCAGCTGATCGCCCGCCGGGTGCGCGAGTGCGGCGTGTTCTCCGAGCTGCTGCCGCACCACGTCGGCGTCGAGGAGGTCCGGCGGCGCAAGCCGAAGGGCCTGATCCTGTCGGGCGGCCCCGCGTCGGTGTACGCGGAGGGCGCCCCGCGGCTGGACCCGGAGCTGCTGGAGCTCGGGATCCCCGTGCTCGGCATCTGTTACGGCATGCAGGCGCTCGTCCTGACCCTCGGCGGCAAGGTCGAGGGCGCCGAGGTGGGGGAGTTCGGCCGCTCGCGGCTGACGGTGTCCGACACCGGCCGGCTGCTGGCCGGCACGCCCGACGAGCAGTCGTGCTGGATGTCGCACCGCGACACGGTGTACGAGGCGCCGCCCGGCTTCACCGCGCTGGCGAGCTCCACCGAGTCCCCCGTCGCCGCGCTGGAGGACGTCGAGCGCGGTGTGTACGGGATCCAGTTCCACCCCGAGGTCGTGCACACGCCCTACGGCCAGCACGTCCTGACCACCTTCCTGGAGGAGATCTGCGGCTGCGACCGGACGTGGACGGCCGCCTCGATCATCGACGAGCAGGTGGCGGCGATCCGGGCGCAGGTCGGCTCCGGGCGCGTGATCTGCGGGCTCTCCGGCGGCGTCGACTCGAGCGTCGCGGCGCTGCTCGTGCACCGCGCGGTGGGCGATCAGCTGACGTGCGTGTTCGTCGACCACGGGCTGATGCGCAAGAACGAGGGCGACCAGGTGATCACCGCGTTCCGCGACCACTTCAAGGTGCCGCTGGTCGCCGTCGACGCCGAGGACCGCTTCCTCGCGCGCCTGTCCGGCCTCAGCGAGCCCGAGGCCAAGCGCAAGGCGATCGGCGCCGAGTTCATCCGCGTCTTCGAGGAGGAGGCCGACAAGATCGGCGACGCCCACTATCTCGTGCAGGGCACGCTGTACTCGGACGTGATCGAGTCGGGCGGCGGCACGGGTGCGTCGACGATCAAGTCCCACCACAACGTCGGCGGCCTCCCGGACGACCTCGAGTTCGACCTGGTGGAGCCGCTGCGGGCGCTGTTCAAGGACGAGGTGCGCGCCGTCGGCGCCGAGCTCGGGCTCCCCGAGCGCCTGGTCTGGCGCCAGCCGTTCCCCGGCCCGGGTCTCGCGATCCGCATCGTCGGCGGCGAGGCGACGAAGGAGCGCCTGGACACGCTGCGCAACGCCGACGCGATCCTGCAGGACGAGATCCGCAAGGCGGGCCTGTACCGCGAGCTGTGGCAGTCCTTCTGCGTGCTGCCCGACATCCGCACCGTCGGCGTGCAGGGCGACGAGCGGACCTACGGCTACGTCGTCGCGATCCGCGCGGTCACGTCCGACGACGCGATGACGGCCGACTGGGCGCGGCTGCCCTACGACCTGCTCGAGCAGATCGCCTCGCGCATGATCAACGAGATCCGCGAGGTCAACCGGGTCGTGCTCGACATCACGAGCAAGCCGCCGGGCACCATCGAGTGGGAGTAGGCGGACCCGAGCCCGACGAGCGTCCGGCGCGGGTCTCGCGCGTCGACCGGCCGATCCCGGAGCCGATGTCGCGCAAGCACGTGGCGATCTTCGCCGCGATCGTCGGCGTGCTCTACGCCGTGGGGATGTTCGGGCGCGGCGAGATC
Source organism: uncultured Solirubrobacteraceae bacterium (assembly GCA_963764385.1). Taxonomy (GTDB): domain Bacteria; phylum Actinomycetota; class Thermoleophilia; order Solirubrobacterales; family Solirubrobacteraceae; genus DATFQI01. The sequence continues at coordinate 78,965 of CAVXSJ010000006.1, forward strand.
CTGCCCGGCGTCGTCGGCGGCGTGCTCGCGGGGATCCTCTGCTACCTCGTGTTCCGCGAGGTCGGCAACCGCCAGCGGCGGCGGATCGCGGCACGCGAGCGGCGGCGCTCCGGCGGAAGCTAGGGCCGCTTGTCCCAGGCGAGCAGGTCGGGCATCGGGTCGAACGGCGACCCGCCGCTGTACCACCCCGGCCCGCTCCACATCTCGAAGTGCAGGTGGCACGCGCTGGCGCGGCCGGTCCGCCCGACGAAGCCGATCGGCTGGCCGGTCTTCACGCGCTGGCCCTTGGCCACCAGCGCGGGCTGGGCCATGTGCATGTACGTGTAGTCGATCGCGGTCTGCTCGCCGTCGATGACGATGTAGTAGCCGGCGGCCGAGTGGTACTGCTTGACCTTCACCGTCCCGCCGCGCGCGGCCACGAGCGGCGTGCCGCAGGCGGCCATCACGTCCTGGCCCTGGTGGCCGCGGCCGCCGCCGAAGCGGGCCGCGGACTCGCCGTAGCCGTGCGGGCCGCGGATCGGGAACTGGTGGCGCAGGAACACGAATCGGACGGGTCCGACCGTGGGGCGGCGTCAGGCGCGTTCTGCGCGCTGGAGGCGCGCAGCGCGCCCGCCTCGTCGGCCGCGGTGACGCGGAAGGCGTAGCGGCCGGGCTTCTGCACGCGACCGCCGGCGAGGCCGTTCCACTGGACGACCTGCGGCGTGTCGGGCTGTACGAGGCCCGGGGTCCAGGTGGCGACCACCGCGTCGTCGGACTGGCGGACGAGCTCGACGCGGACGTTCACCGGCCGGTCGTCGTGGACCACGTAGGAGACGCGCATCGGCTGCTGGGCGTCGAAGTAAGCGCGGGGGGCCTGGACGTCGACATCGATCGACGGGCCGCTGTCCGGGTGGCTGGCGAGCGCCTCGACCGTGATCGCCACGGGCGCGGGGGCGGAGCCGACGCCGTCGCGGTCGAGCACGGTCACGGGCCCGGTGGCGGCGCCGAGCGGCACGCGGACGTCGACGGACGTCTTGCGCCGCTTCACGGGCGCGGAGGCGACGTCGTCGGCGGCGCCGGGCAGGCCGGCGAAGTCGACCTCGGCGGTCCGCCGCAGCGCGGTGCCGCGCACCCGCAGGAGCGCGCCGGGCCGGACGGCGCCGTCCGCGCCGCAGCCGCTCACGCACGCGAAGTGGGAGATGCGGGCCTTCGAGCGCACCGGCGGGAGGCTCGGCGGCCCTCCGGGGGGTGGGCGCCGGCGTGGGCGTGGCGGCCGGATCGGTGCCACCGGTGCCCTGGGCGCCGGCCGTGGCCGGGACGACGGTGATCGCGGCCAGGGCCACGCCCGTCGCCAACGCCTGAACCACCCGGCCGCCGCGTCCCCACGCAGCGGCCCCCCGGGCCTCCCCCAAGTCCTGCTCCTCATCGTGTAGCGGCCTACGGGGTTAGCTGACGGGCTCGCGCTACCTCGCGCTACCTGGCAGGCAATGCCAGGACTCGCCCCAGACCTTCCGGTTCCCCCGCTCCACCCGTCCCAGGTGGATTCGGCCGTGTCTGAACGAGCGGCAGTATATGCACCGACCTCGGACGACGGCGGGTGGCTATCATGGGCGACCGCCGCGCCCTTTCGCGTGGCGTTTCTCTGCCGATGAAGACTTACGTCGCCAATTCCAACGACCGCGAGCGCAACTGGCTGCTCGTCGACGCCGAGGGCCAGACCCTCGGCCGACTGGCCACCCAGATCGCCGACGCGCTGCGCGGAAAGCGCAAGCCCGTGTACACGCCGCACGTGGACACGGGCGACTTCGTCGTCGTCGTCAACGCCGAGAAGATCTCGGTGACGGGCCAGAAGCGGACCGGAGAAGATGTACTACCGCCACTCGGGATACCCGGGCGGGCTGAAGTCGCGGACGCTCAACGACATGCTCGAGCGCCGGCCCGAGGAGGTCATCCGCCTCGCGGTGAAGGGCATGCTGCCCCGCAACCGCCTCGCGCGCAAGCAGTTGACCAAGCTCAAGGTCTACGCCGGCCCTGAACATCCGCACGCGGCGCAGCAGCCGAAGCCGCTCGAGCTGAAGACCACTTAGGAGCACCATGGCCGAGGAGAACCAGGGCAACACGCCGGAGGAGGAGACCCCGACCCAGGCGCCGTCCGCGGAGGCCCCCGAGGAGGCGGCCGCCCCGACCGAGGAGCCGGCGGCCGAAGAGGCCGCGCGCGCGGAGCCCGTCGCCGAGGAGGCTCCCGCCGAGGAGCCGGTCGCCGAGGCGCCCGCGGCCGAGCCCGAGGCGCTCGAGGAGGACGAGGACGACGACGAGGAGCCCGCTCCCCGCGTCAAGCCCGCCATCCCCGGCATGGACCTCGAGGTCGACATCGTCCGCGAGGGCGAGGAGGCCCTGCGCGGCGAGGACGGCTACAGCGAGTACGACGAGGACGCCGCCGACTCCGCCGCCGACGAGGACCTGACGCAGCCGATCGCCGACGCGGCGATCGACCTCGGCGCCGGCGCCCGCTACTCCGCCACCGGCAAGCGCAAGACCGCCGTGGCCCGCGTGATCCTCAAGCCCGGGGACGGCACGTACACGATCAACGGCCGCACGCTCGACGTCTTCTTCCCGCGCCCCACGCTGCAGCGCAACATCCGCCAGCCGCTCGAGACGGTCGGGTACGAGACCCGCATGGACGTCATCGCGTCGATGCACGGGGGCGGTGTGTCCGCCCAGGCGGGCGCCCTGCGCCACGGGATCTCGCGCGCCCTGCTCGAGGCCGACCCGAACCTCCGCTCCGAGCTCAAGCGCCGCGGCTTCCTCACGCGCGACGCCCGTGTGAAGGAGCGCAAGAAGGCCGGCCTCAAGAAGGCGCGCAAGAAGCCACAGTTCTCCAAGCGGTAGTGAGCGAGGTTCCGGGCACGCTCGCGGCCCCGGCCGCAGGCGCGCCTCGTGCCGCCGCCCGCACGCTCTTCGGCACCGACGGGGTCCGCGGCGTGGCCGGGGAGCTGGTCACCGCCGAGCTGGCGCTCTCTCTCGCCCGCGCGGCCACCGCGCGGGTCACCGCGGCCGGCGAGCACGGCTCGTCGCCGCGGGTGCTGATCATCCGCGACACGCGGGAGTCCGGCGAGATGCTCGAGGCCGCCGTGGCGGCCGGCGTCGCCGCCGCCGGCGGGGAGGCGATGCTCGGCGGGATCCTGCCGACGCCCGGCGCGCCGCTGCTCATCCGCCGCCACGGCTTCGCGCTGGGCATCGTCCTGTCCGCGTCGCACAACCCGTACCGCGACAACGGCATCAAGTTCTTCGGCGGCGACGGCTTCAAGCTCTCCGACGCCACCGAGCTGGAGATCGAGGCGATGCTCGAGGAGGAGCCCGCGCCCGCGCGCCCCGGCCGCATCCGCCGCTTCCACGACGCGCTCGACGGCTACGAGGCCGCGCTGCACGAGCGCTTCCAGCGGCTGGACCTGAAGGGCCGGCGGCTCCTGCTGGATTGCGCCAACGGCGCCACCTTCGAAGCCGCGCCGGCCGTCTTCCGCCGCTTCGGCGCGGACGTCGACGTGATCGCCGCCGAGCCCGACGGCCGCAACATCAACGCGGAGTGCGGCTCGACGCACGTCGACGCGCTCGCCGAGGCGGTCCGCAAGGGCGGCCACGACGCCGGCTTCGCGTTCGACGGCGACGGCGACCGGGTGCTCGCCGTCGACCGCAACGGCGTCATCGTCGACGGCGACGAGCTGATCGCGCTCGCGGCGGTGCACCTCGGGGTCCCCGGGGTCGCGGTGACCGTGATGACCAACTACGGCTTCCACACGGGCATGCGCGCTGCGGGCGTGGAGGTGGCGACGACCGACGTCGGCGACCGCTACGTGCTGGAGGCGCTGCGCGAGCGCGGCTGGACGCTCGGAGGCGAGCAGTCCGGACACATCATCGAGATGGGCTTCGTGCCGTCCGGTGACGGGATCGCCGCCGCCCTCCTCACGCTCGAAGCGCTCGGGGACGGCGATCTCGCCGATCGCCACGCCATGGAGAAGCTGCCCCAGCGGCTCGTCAACGTGCGCGTACGCGACCGCGACGCCGTCGGGCACGCCGAGGGCGTGCAGGAGGCCGTCGAGCGCGAGTCCGCCGCCCTGGCGGGCCGTGGGCGCGTGCTGCTGCGCCCCAGCGGGACCGAGCCGCTGGTGCGCGTGATGGTCGAGGCGCCGTCGTCGGCCGAGGCCGACGAGGTGTGCGAGCGGCTCGTGGCCGCGGTGCGCTCCGAGCTCGGCGACTAGGAGCCCGTCAAAGAAACCGACACGCGCCTGGACCTTCGGTCAGGACACTCCTCTGGCGGGGGACCCGCGGGCCGGGTTAGTGTCGGCACGTGGCCTCCGACCCGCCCTCGGTCTCGCGAGGCGCGTACGGGGATCCGTCGCGTCCGCGGCTGATCCTCGTCGACGCCCCGTCCGGCCCGCAGCGTCCGTCCGCCGCGGCGCCTGCGGCTCCGACGCTCGTGCACGTCGTCGCGACGCGGCCCGACGTGGTCGCGCTCGCGCCGGTGTACTCGGCGCTGCAGCGGCGCGGCGCGTTCCGGCAGACGGTCCTGCACACGGGTCAGCACACAGACGCGGCGATGACCTCGGAGATGTTCGCTGACCTCGGATTGCCCGATCCCGAGCGCCGCTTGGACTCCGCGTGCGGCAGCCACGGCGAGCAGACGGCGCGCGCGCTGTGCGGCGCGGAGGAGGCGCTGACCGCGCTGCAGCCCGCCGCCATCCTCGTCGCGGGCGGCTCGAACTCGGCGCTCGGCTGCGCCCTGGCCGCGACCAAGCTGTGCCTGCCGGTGGCCCGGATCGACGCGGGGCTGCGCGAGCACGACTGGAGCGTGCCCGAGGAGGTCAACCGGGTCCTGCTGGACACGGTGGCCGACACGCTGTTCGCGCCGACCCAGCAGGCCGTCGACAACCTGCGCGGCGAGGGCGTCGGCGCGGGCCGCGTCCACCTCGTCGGCAGCACGGCCGTCGACGCGCTGCGCCGCGGCGAGCGCCGGGCCGCCGAGCGGATGGCGTGGCGGCGGTTCGGCGTCGGCCGCGGCGAGTACGTCCTCGTCACCCTGCACCGGCCGGCCAACGTCGACGACGACGAGCGGCTCGCGCGGATCGTCGAGGCGCTCGCCGCCCTCGCCGCCGAGGTCCCGGTCGTGTTCCCGCTGCATCCGCGCACCCGCAGCCGCCTGAAGCCGATGGGCGACGCACACCGGCTGCTGGCGGCCGGCGTGCTGTGCGGGCCGGCGCTCGGCTACCTCGACTTCCTCTCGTTGGAATCGGGCGCGGGCGCGATCGTCACCGACTCCGGCACCGTGCAGGAGGAGGCCTCAGCTCTGGGCGTGCGCTGCTACACGCTGCGCTCGTCGACCGAGCGCACGATCACGCTGACCCACGGCACCAACGCGCTGCTGGGCGACGACCCGCGCGACCTCGCCGACGTCCGCCCGTCCGGATCCGCTCCCACACCGTGCGCGATCCCGCTGTGGGACGGTCGCGCCGGCGAGCGGATCGCCGACGCGCTGGTGGCGAACTACGCGCTCGTGCGCGCGGCGGGGACGCTCTGATCGACGAGCGCGTGCAGATGGGCGTGGCGCGTGGCCTCGGTGCGGTTGCCGACGCCCAGCTTTCGGTAGATGTTGCAGAGATGGAACTTGACGGTCTGTTCAGAGACGCTGAGCTCCCGGGCGACGCGGCCGTTGGTGCGCCCCTCGGCGACCAGGCGCAGCACCTCGAGCTCGCGTGCGGTGAGCGTGTGCGGCACGGCGGCGGCCTCCACCCGCGGCGGCCGCGGAGCGTGCACGACGTTCCCGTGGACCACCTCGCGCAGCAGCGTGCCGAGCGTGACCGGGTGCAGCTGGCGCGAGATCACGGCGTGCGCGCCCGCGTCGAAGGCGTCGTCGATGGCCGCCGCGTCGAGCGAGGCCGACAGGAACACGACCTTGGCGTCCGGCGACTCCTCGTTGGCCTCCTTGAGGCGCGCGAGCGCGTTCGTTCGCTGACACATCTCGTCGACGAGCACGATCTCCGGCTTCAGCTCGGACAGCGTCGCACGGGCCGCAGCACGCCCATCCAGGGTGGCCACGACCCTGAAACCGGCCGTATGGCGCAATGCGAGCCGGATGGCCTGGACCACCATCGGGATGGTCGGCGACGACGACGAGGGTCTTCATCGCTTGAATATGAGTCGGCCACAACGGCGGGTACAGGTGGCATTCCTGCTCCCATTGGTCAGAAATATCCCCTCGGAGGCCCGCCAATCCGTACCATCCGCTTTCGCTGGACCCTGGAAGGGCATCCGGTTCAAGGAGGGACAGGACGTTGCACTTCGACATGGACAGCGATGACGCCGCGGTGATCCGCGCCGTCCTCGCCGATGGAGACCCGCTCGCGCGGCGGTTGATCAGAGACGCCTTACAGCGCGACGGGATCACGGTGGTCGCGGAGGCGACGACCGGCCGGGAAGCGGTCGAGCTGACCGCCTTCTACAGACCCGACGCCGTGGTCATGGACATCGCGATGCCGCTGCTCGACGGCATCGAGGCGACGCGCGTGATCCACGAGCGTGCGCCCGAGATCTGCACCGTGCTGCTGGCGAGCGCGCCCGACGACTCAGACGGGCTGCGGGCACTGCGCGCGGGTGCGTCCGGCTACCTGGCCAAGGACGTCGAGCCGCACGTGCTGCCGCGCGTGTTGCGCGGCGCCGTGGGCGGAGAGGCGGCCATCTCCCGCCGCCTCGCGATGACGCTGATCGACTCGTTCCGCCGTGCGCCGCGGGGCGGCAGCGGCTTCCGCCCGGTCCGCAGCGAGCTGACCGACCGCGAGTGGGAGGTCCTGGACCTGCTGGCCTCCGGCGCGGGAACCGAGGACATCGCGCGCAACCTCGTGCTGTCCACGGAGACGGTGCGCTCGCACCTGAAGAACCTGTATCGCAAGCTCGGCGTGCGCTCGCGCGACGAGGCGGTCGAGGCGGCCCGCAGGCTGCGCGACCTCGTCCTGTAGAGAGCCGCGCGGCGGCTACAATTCTGTCCCTTGGCGGGTCGCTCGGATGCGGCCCGCAGGCGTTTTCGGGCGCACGAAGAAAGGGTCATCACATGTGCGGAATCGTCGGGTACGTCGGGCATCGCCCCGTGCAGGAGGTCCTGCTCGCCGGGCTGGAGAAGCTCGAGTACCGCGGATACGACTCCGCCGGCATCTCGCTGCAGTCCGAGGGGCGCCTGGAGTCCGTGCGCGCCGTCGGCAACCTGAGCGCGCTGCGCTCCGCGGTCGCCGACGTTGACGCCGCCGGGGAGCAGGGCGCGGTGGCCGTCGCCGCCCCGCCCGCCACCACCGGCATCGGGCATACGCGCTGGGCCACCCACGGCCGCGTGACCGAGGAGAACGCCCACCCGCACTTCGACTCCGAGAACCGCGTCCACATCGTGGTCAACGGGATCGTCGAGAACTACATGGAGCTCAAGGAGGAGCTGCTCGCCCAGGGCGCCGAGTTCACCTCCGAGACCGACGTCGAGGTGATGGCCCACCTGATCGCCGGCGAGCTCGATCGCACCGGCGACCTCACCGAGGCCGTGCGCGCCGCCTACAACCGGCTGCGCGGGCACTACGCGTTCGTGGCCGTGGCGGCCGAGGAGCCCGGCGTCGTCGTCGGCGCCCGCAAGGAGTGCCCGCTGATCGTCGGCCGCGGCGACGGAGAGCAGTTCCTCGGCTCGGGCATCCCCGCCTTCCTCGCCCACACGCGCCACGTCCAGTACATCGAGGACGGCGAGATCGTCGCCGTCCGCGCCGACGGCGTCGAGTTCTCGACCGCCGACGGCCGCCCGGTGGAGCGCGCGATCGAGGAGATCGACTGGGACGCCGAGGAGGCCGAGAAGGGCGGCCACGAGACGTTCATGCTCAAGGAGATCCACGAGCAGGCCGACGCCGTGGCCGAGACGATCGCCGACCGCACCGCCAGCCCCGACGGCGTCGACCTCCCCGAGCTCGACGACGAGCTGCTGCGTACGTGCAAGCGGATCGTCGTGATCGCCTGCGGCACCTCGTACCACGCGGGCCTGATCGGCCGCTACGCGCTGGAGGAGTGGGCGCGCGTCCCGGTCGAGATGGACATCGCCTCCGAGTACCGCTACCGCAACCCGGTGGTCGGCCCCGGCGACCTCGTGATCGGCATCACCCAGTCCGGCGAGACCGCCGACACGCTGGCCGCCATGCGCCTCGCGCGCGAGCGCGGCGCGACCGTGGTGGCGATCACCAACATCATGGGCTCCCAGGCCACCCGTGACGCGCACGGCGTGCTGTACACCCGCGCCGGCCTGGAGATCTCGGTCGCCGCCACCAAGACGTTCATCGCCCAGGTCGCCGCGATGTACCTGCTGGCGCTGCGGATGGCGGAGCTGCGCGGCACGCTCCCGCCCGAGCGGCTGCGCGAGCTCGTCACCGAGCTCAAGCACATGCCCCACGCGATCAACGAGATCACCGAGGGCTCGATGGACGCGATCGAGGCCGTCGCCCAGCGCGTCCACCGCGAGGAGTTCTTCCTCTACCTGGGCCGCCACGTCGGCCTCGCGGTCTGCCTGGAGGGCGCGCTCAAGCTCAAGGAGATCTCCTACATCGCCACCGACGCCTACGCGGCGGGGGAGATGAAGCACGGCCCGATCGCGCTGCTCGGCGAGGGCACGCCCGTCGTCGTCGTCGCGACCGAGTCGCCCGTGCTCGACAAGGTGATCTCGAACATGCAGGAGGTCCGCGCACGCGGCGCCCACGTGATCGCGGTCACGACCCAGGGCGACGCCCGCGCCCTGCCGCACGCCGACTCCGTGCTCGAGGTACCGCACTCCGACTGGATGCTGCAGCCGCTGCTCGCCGTGATCCCGCTTCAGCTGCTGGCCTACCGGGTCGCACGGCTGCGCGGGCTCAACGTCGACCAGCCGCGCAACCTCGCCAAGACCGTCACGGTGGAGTAGCTGCAGAGTCGCGCCGTCTATGGTCGGCGTGGGGATCGATCTGCTGGAGGTGGAGCGGCTCGAGAGCGCGCTCGCTCGCCGGCCGCGCCTCGCCGAACGGCTGTTCACCGCCCAGGAGCGCGAGTACGCCGCCGGCCGGGAGCGGCCTGCCGTGACGCTCGCGTCGCGCTTCTGCGTCAAGGAGGCGGTCGCGAAGGCGCTCGAGCTCGACGACTGGAGCTGGCACGACGTCGAGGTGGTGGGCGGCGGCGGGCCTCCGCAGCTGCGCCTGGCCGGCGTGGCGGCGGCGCGAGCGAGCGAGCTCGGCGCCGACGTGAAGATCTCGCTCACCCATACGCGCGGCATGGCGGGCGCCGTGGCGGTGCTCGGGTGAGCCTCCCTCGCTGGCTGGAGCCGCTGCTCGACGCCGAGCAGATGCGCGCCACGGACAAGTGGGCGATCGAGACCCGCGACGTGCCGTCGCTGGAGCTGATGGAGCGCGCGGGGGAGGGGCTCGCGCACGTCGTCTCCCAGCACGTCCCGGCCGGGCGGGTGGCCGTCGTGTGCGGCAAGGGCAACAACGGGGGCGACGGCTTCGTGGCCGCGCGCGCTGCTGCGCCAGGCGGGCCGCGACGTGACGGTGCTGACCGTGTTCTCGCCCGGAGTTCATCACCGGCGACGCCGCCGAGATGCTGCGCAAGCTCGGCGGCGGGGCGCCCGAGCCGTTCGAGCCGGAGCGCCTCACGGGCATGCACGTGATCGTCGACGCGGTGCTCGGCACGGGCTTCAGCGGGGAGCCGCGCGAGCCGGCCGACGCCGTGATCGCCGCGATCAACGCCGCCAAGGGGCGCGTGATCGCCTGCGACGTCCCGAGCGGCGTCGACGCCTCGAGCGGCGAGGTGGCGGGCGACGCGGTCCGCGCCACGGCCACCGCGACCTTCCACCGCGCCAAGCCCGGGCTGTGGGTGCACCCCGGCAAGGGCTACGCGGGCGAGATCCACGTGATCGACATCGGGATCCCGCGTGGCGGGCCGGCAAAGCCCGAGACGGGCCTGATCGGCGCCACCGTGCTGCGCGACCTGCCGCGGCGCGATGCCGTCTCGACGAAGTTCTCCTCGGGCAACGTGTTCATCCTCGGCGGCTCCAACGGGCTGACGGGCGCGCCGGCGATGAGCGCGCTGGCCGCGATGCGCACCGGAGCGGGGTACGTGACCGTCGGCGCACCGGCAAGCCTCGAGCTCTCGTTCACGGTGAGACTTCTGGAGGCGATGATGGTCGGCCTGCCCGAGGACGACGGCGCGCTGCATCGCGAGGCGGCCGGGCCGGCGCTGCAGGCGATCGATCGCGCGGACGCCGTCGTGCTCGGGCCTGGGCTGAGCAAGCGCCCCGGCGCGCGGGACTTCGCGCTGGAGATGTTCGAGCGCATCGACGTGCCGCTGGTCATCGACGCCGACGGCCTCGGCGCGCTCGTGGGCTGCTTCCCGGAGGACCTGCCGCAGCGGCGCTGGCCGACCGTGCTGACCCCGCACGCGGGCGAGCTGGGGCGGCTGCTCGAGATCGACTCGGCGGAGGTCGGCCGGGCTCGCCTCAAGCACGCCCGCGCGGCCGCCGCCAAGGCGCGCGCCTACGTGGTGCTCAAGGGCGACGACACGCTGGTCGTCTCGCCGAACGGGACCGCGGCGATCTCGCGCGGTGGTGCTCCCGCGCTGGCCACCGCGGGCACCGGCGACGTGCTCTCCGGCGTGATCGGCGCGATGCTCGCCAAGGGCCTCGCGCCGGCCCACGCCGCCTGCGCCGGGGTCTACGCCCACCTGCGGGCCGGGCAGCTCGCCGCGGCCCCGCACGGGGCGGACGGCGTGATCGCCTCCGACGTGATCCTCTCGCTCCCCGCGGCGCTGAGCGCATAATCCCTGCACATGGCCCTCACGGTCCGCGACATCATGGAGAGGGACGTCCCTCCGGTCTACGAGTGGGACCCGGTCGAGTCGGTGCTGGCGGTGCTGCGCGCCCACGAGCTGCCCGGCGTGCCGGTGATCAACGAGGGCGGGCGCTGCGTCGGGATCATCACCGAGGCCGACCTCGTGCTCACCGAGGAGGGCACGGACCTCCACCTGCCGCACTACTTCCAGCTGTTCGGCGGCGTCGTGTTCCTCGAGTCGATGTCGCACTTCGAGGCGCGCCTGCGCAAGGCGTTCGCCTCCACGGCGGCGGACATGATGACCGAGGACCCGGTGACGATCGAGGCCGACGCCGACGTCGCCGAGGCGGCGAGGGTGATCGCCACCAAGCGGCACAACCGGCTGCCCGTGGTCGAGCACGGGCGCCTCGTGGGCGTCGTGACCCGCGTCGGCGTCCTCGACGCGCTGACGAACGCGGAGGCAGTAGATGCTGCGGGCGCTGGCCCGGGTCAACCTGGCCGCCATCGAACGCAACTGCGCCCTGCTCGCGGAGGCGGCCGCTCCGGCGCGGCTGTGCGCGGTGGTCAAGGCCGACGGGTACGGCCACGGGGCGGTGGAGTCGGCGCGCGCGGCGCAGGCGGGCGGCGCGGCGTGGCTGGCGGTGGCGACCGCCGTGGAGGCGGCGGAGCTGCGCGCGGCGGGCGTCGGCGGGGCCGCTGCTCGTGCTGGGCGCGCTGTCCGGCGAGGAGCTCGGCGATGGCGCTGGAGGCCGATGCCGACGTCGTGGTGTGGCGCGAGGCGTTCGCGGCCGAGGTGGCGCGGCAGGGCGGGGCGGGCGTGCACGTGAAGCTCGACACCGGGATGGGGCGGCTCGGCACGCGCGATCGCGCCGAGGCCTCGCGGGTGGTCGCGGCGGTGGCCGCGGCGCCCGAGCTGCGGCTCGCGGGCGCGCTGACGCACTTCGCCACCGCCGACGAGGAGGATCCGGCGTTCCTGCACGAGCAGCTCGCCGCCTTCGACGCGTGGGCGTACGAGCTGCGGGCGGACCACCCGGATCTGCTGCTGCACGCCGCCAACTCGGCGGCGACGCTCGCCGAGCCGGCCGCGCGGTTCGGCATGGTCCGCTGCGGGGTCGGCATCTACGGGCTCGACCCCTTCCAGCGCGATCCCGCCGAGCAGGGGCTGGAGCCGGCGCTGGAGCTGCGCAGCTACGTCGCGGAGGTCAAGCGCTGCGCGCCGGGGGAGAGCGCCGGCTACGGGCGCCGGTTCGTCGCCGAGACGCGAGACCTGCCTCGGGACGATCCCGATCGGCTACGCCGACGGCGTGCGGCGTGCGCTGACCAACAACGCCGAGGTCGTGGTCGGCGGGCGGCGCGTCGCCGCTGGTGGGCTCGGTCTCGATGGACAACATCACCGTCGACCTCGGGCCGGACACGACGGTCTCGCCGCGGCGCGCCGGCCGTGCTGATCGGTGAGGGGATCCTCGCCGAGGAGTGGGCGGAGCGGCTGGGGACGATCAACTACGAGATCACCTGCGGGATCTCCGCCCGCGTCCCCCGCGAGTACCACCGCTCGTGACCGGCCCGCTCGACCTGGCTCGCGAGGCGCTGGCCGGGGAGGAGGCGTGGCTGGTCGGCGGCGCGGTCCGCGACCGGCTGCTCGGCCGCGACACCGACGACGTCGACGTGGCGGTCGCCGGGCGACGCGAAGGCGGCGGCACGGCGGATCGCCAAGGCCGCCGGCGGCTCCTCGTTCCGGCTCTCCGACGAGTTCGGCGCCTGGCGGGCGGTCGGGCCCGGCCACGGCTGGAACGTGGACCTGGTCCCGCTGCGCGAGGGCGGCATCGACGCCGACCTGGCGGCGCGCGACTTCACGATCAACGCGATGGCCGAGCCGCTGGGCGGCGGGGAGACGGTCGACCCGCACGGCGGCCTCGCCGACCTCGAGGCGCGGCGGCTGCGGATGGTCTCCGGCGAGGCGCTGCGCGCGGACCCGCTGCGGACGCTGCGGGCGGTGCGGCTCGCGGTCGAGCTCGGGCTCGAGCTGGAGCCGGCCACCCGCGACGCCGTGACGGCCAACGCCGCCGGGCTGGAGCGCGTGGCCCCCGAGCGCGTGTTCGCCGAGCTCAAGCGCGTGGTGGGCGCCCCGGCGCCGCGGCTCGGGATCGGGCTGATGGACGAGCTCGGCCTGCTCGACGCCGTGCTGCCGGAGCTGGCCGCCACGCGCGGGGTGGAGCAGAACGTCTTCCACCACGCCGACGTCTTCGGCCACACGCTCGAGGTCCTCGACGCCGTGGTGGCGATCCAGCGCGACCCCGAGGCCACCGGGCTCGGCGACCAGTCCGCGGCCGTGGCGGCCCTGCTGGCCGAGCCGCTGGCCGACGAGCTGACCCGCGGCGAGGCGATGCGCTTCGCCGCGCTGCTGCACGACGCCGCCAAGCCGCAGACGCGCGGGATGCGCCCCGACGGGCGCGTGACGTTCATCGGCCACGACCACGTCGGCGCCGACCAGGCGCGCGACGTGCTGGCGCGGCTGCGCACCTCCGAGCGGCTGCGCCAGTACGTCGCCGGCCTGACGCGCCACCACCTCGACCTCGGGTTCCTCGTCCACGAGCGCCCGCTCCAGCGCCGCACCGCCTGGCGCTACCTGCGCGACACCGCGCCCTACGCCGCCGACGTCACGGTGTTCACCGTCGCCGACCGGATCGCCACCCGCGGCCGCAACGCCGAGCCGGCGATCGCCGCCCACCTCGAGCTCGCCCGCGAGATGCTCGCGCTCGCGTTCGCCGAGCGCGCGGCCGGGCCGCAGGCGCCGCTGGTGGCGGGCGACGACCTCGCCCGCGAGCTCGGGATCGTCCCGGGCCCGCAGCTCGGACGACTGCTCGAGGCGCTCGAGGAGGCCCGCTTCGCCGGCGAGATCAGCACGCGCGAAGAGGCCATCGAGCGAGCCCGCGAGCTCGCGGCCGCATCCGGCTAAGGGGTCAGACCCCCTTGACCCCCGGCGGCCTGTCGCGGACGAGCGCCTCGCAGAGCGTCGCCGCGTCGCGCACGGTGTCGTAGTGCAGCGCCGACGGGATGTCGTGGTGGTTGTGGTAGTTGAGCGGGAGCTTGTACTTCGTGACCGAGCCGATCGCGGCGCTGCGGTAGCCCGCCTTGAGCGCGATGAGGCCGTCGGTGGCGAGGCCGAGGCGGAGCCCTCGGCGGAGGTGCACGCCGGTGCGTGCCGCGAGCGCTCCCAGGCGGTCGCGGAGCTCGGGCGTGTAGTCGCGCATCCGCAGCATGCCCTCGCCCTCGATGACGATCAGCTCGGGCGAGCCGACCGAGTCGAGGCAGACCACCTCGGTGCTCTCGCGCGGCAGCGAGTCGAAGTGGCGGCGGGCGAAGCCGCGCATGCCCTCCATGAACGACTCCTCCGAGCCGGTCGAGACGAGCAGGACGCGGACGCCCGTGACCGGCTCCTCCCGCAGCGCCCGCGCCAGCTCGAGCAGCACCGCGACGCCCGACAGGTTGTCGTTGGCGCCCGGCACCACGCTGCGCGAGGCGATGTCGGCGAACACGGCCGCCGAGCCGAGCGAGAGGAACGTCCCGAGCCGGCGCAGCAGGCCCGCCCCCGTCGCGGCGCCGAGCGCCACCAGCGCCGGCCCCGCCGCCACGAGCACCATCACCTGCGGGGAGGTCTCCTGGCGGTCGTACCAGGCCGGGAAGACGTCGGCGGGCACGGTGGTCAGCTGCGGCGAGAAGATCAGCCCGCCGTGGGCGGCGTCGTGGTGGGCGACGAACACGATCGTGCGTGGCGCGTCGCGGTCGCCGGCCTCGGCGACGACGTTGTAGGTCGGCCGGTGGCGCAGGAGCCGCCGGAAGAGGTGCGGGCCGCCGGACACGTCGTCGGCCACGCCCGCCGTCGCGGCCGCCCCCACGAGGGCGGCGAGGGCCCGTCCGGGCCGCGCACGGGCCGCCAGGCCCGCCACCCCTGCCGCGGCCGTCATCAGCCCCAGCGGGACCCAGTACGTGCCGTGCGCGCGCTCCTCCTCGATCCTCGCGTCAGCGCCCAGACCGCGAGGCGCGCGCGGATCCACTCGGCCGCCCGGCGCTCGCCCTCGGAGGCGGACGGGCGGTCGAACGCGGCCAGGTGCTCGACGGTGGCGCGGAGGCTGGCGGTGTCGGCCGACATCGGCTTTCAAGCTATCCGACCGGGCGATCCGGCAGCTGCCGACCGGCGGAATGGCTACCCTGCCGCGGACATGGCCGCCGACCCCGATTGCCTCTTCTGCAAGATCGTCAGTCGGGGAGATCCCGTCCACGCGCATCGCCGAGGACGACCGCACGGTCGCCTTCATGGACATCAACCCCGCCACGCGCGGCCACGTGCTGGTCGTGCCGCGCGAGCACGCCACGGACCTCCTGTCGATCGACCCGCGAGGACCTCGCCGCGGTCGGCGATCGCCGGCCAGCGGATCGCGGCCTCGATGCCCGAGCGCCTCGGCGCCGACGGCGTGAACCTCCTCAACTCGTGCGGCCGCGCCGCCTGGCAGACGGTCTTCCACTTCCACCTGCACGTGATCCCGCGCTACGAGGCCGACCCGCTGCGGCTCCCGTGGACGCCGGAGCCCGGCGATCGGGACGCGATCGCCGAGGCCGCCCGCGCCCTCGAGGGCTAGCGTGCGGCGGCTCGCGCGGCGCTCGTGATCCTCGCGCTGGCGCTCGGCCGGCCGCGCACGCGCTGGGCCAGGTCGAGGCGATCGAGCCGACGTTCCAGCTGGACGCCAAGAAGGACGTCCGCGGGCCGCTCGACGTCGTCCGCGTGGCGATGAGCACCCGCACGAACGGCTCGCTGCGCGGCGAGCTGACCATGCGCAAGGCGTGGGAGACCGCCGACGTCGGCGAGCGCGGCTCGCTGTGCATCAAGCTCTACGTCAAGGCCAAGCCCGACGGCGAGGTCCCCGAGTACCTCGTGTGCGCGACCCCGACCGCGGATGGCGAGGCGCTGGTCGGCCGCGTCCTGCGCAACAAGGCCAACGGGCTGCCGCGCAACGTCGGCGACGCGGCGATCAGCCGCGCCGAGCGCCCGGACCATGTACCTCACGTTCGACCCCGCCGTGATCGGCCGCCCGCTCAAGCTGCGCTTCGCCGGCGAGTCCATCTGGCGCGGCTCCGCGAAGTGCCCGCGTACGACCGGTTGCGCCGACGCTCGCACCCGAACGCGCCCGGCGCTCGCGACTTCCGCTTGCGTCGCGACACCTAGTCCGGATAGCGTCTGCACGTCAGGGCCGGGATGTACAGCCGGCCGAGGAATACAGGCGCGCAGAGCCTGCGTGCGCTGCATCAAGTGGGGTCTAAACAAGTGGGCACCGGCACGGTCAAGTGGTTCTCCGACGACAAGGGATTCGGGTTCATCACACCCGACGAGGGCGGGCGCGACCTCTTCGTCCACTTCTCAGGCATCATCGGCGACGGGTACCGGTCGCTCGCCGAGGGCGCCAAGGTGTCCTATGAGGAGGAGAACGGGGACAAGGGCCCCAAGGCGGTCAACGTCTCCAAGATCTAGCGGTCGAGGGCCCGGTCCGGTGCGGACCGGGCCTCGACCCGCAACCTCGGGCCCCTCGTCGTGTTGAATGCCGGGATGCCCCTAAAAGCCCTGCTCATCGCGACGCTTGCGCTGGCGCTCGCTGCCGGCCGCCGCGTCGGCGCGGATCATCGAGGTCGGCCAGGCCGCCACCGAGGCCGTTCCCACGTGCCCGGCCAACCCGTGCCTGGCGGTCTCGCGCACGACCGGCTACCAGGCCAAGGTGGTCGACAGCCGCGCCGTCTACGTCGCCCCGGCGGCCGGCACGGATCGTCGCCTTCACCATCCGCCTCGGCGCGCCCAACAAGCGCCAGATCAAGTTCTTCGAGGACAACTTCGGCAAGGCCTCGGCCGGCCTGAGCGTCGTCCGCCGCGGCGAGCGCCTGTTCGGGCGCGTCCTCGCCGCCAGCCCGATCTTCCCGCTCAGCGACTACTTCGGGCAGACCGTGCAGTTCCCGCTCGATCGCGCGCTGCCGGTCGAGAAGGGCAACATCATCGCCCTCACCGTCCCGACCTGGGCGCCCGCGCTCAGCTCGCTGGTCGACGACGGCAGCTCGTGGCGCGCCAGCCGCCCGCTCAACGCCTGCGACAACACCGACCGCCAGACGGCGCAGACGGCCGTCGGCGCCCTGACCCAGTACCGCTGCCTCTACAAGGCGCGGCTCACCTACACGGCGACGCTCGTGACCAACCCGGTCCCGAACCAGAAGCCGAAGCCCAAGAAGCGCGAAGAAGCCGGATCTGGTCTCAGGCTGCAGCGCCACTCGTGCCGCCGCGGCACGGGGCGTCGGCGGCGGGGGCGGCAGGCGGACGCCGGCCGAGCGGTCGGGGACCTGGGGCGGCGTCTCGCCGAGCAGGTCCAGCAGCGCGTCGATGACCTCGGGGTCGAACGTGACCCCGGCGCCCGCGCGCAGCTCCGCGACCGCCGCTTCGCGGGTCATGGCGGGACGGTAGGGCCGCGGGGTGCTCATCGCCTTGTAGGCGTCGCAGGCGAGGATCACGCGCGCGCCGATCGGGATCGCGCGGCCCCTGAGGCCGTCGGGGTAGCCGGAGCCGTTCCAGTGCTCGTGCTCGTGGCGGACGATCGGGGCGATCGGGGCCAGCTCGGGCACGCGCAGCAGGATCCGCTCGCCGGCCACCGGGTGCTCGGACATCACGGCCCACTCCTCGGCGGTCAGCGGCCCTTCCTTGTGCAGGATCTCGTGCGGGATGCCGAGCTTGCCGACGTCGTGCAGCAGCGCCGCATGGGCGATGCGATCGACCGTGGCGGCGGGCATGCCGAGGATCATCGCGACGCCGCGGGCGAGGTGGACGACCTGCTCGGAGTGCTCGCGCGTGTAGCTGTCGCGCTCCTCGATCGCCGCCGCCAGCGCCTGGACCGCGGCCGGCGAGCTGGGATCGTCGTGCAGCAGCGCCAGCTCCCGCTCGACGTCGGCGTTGGCGACCGCGACGCGGCCCTTGCCGGTGCGCTTGGCCAGCATCAGCGCGCGATCGGCGTGCTCGAGCAGCGCCTCGGTGTCGAACGAGTCGCGCCACTCGGCCACGCCCAGCGAGCAGGCGCCCGCCAGCTCGAGCTTCGAGCCCGGGGAGCGTCTCGGCGGCCACCGCGTCGCGGACCCGCTCGGCCACCGCGCAGGCGGTCGCCTCGTCGCTGCCCGGCAGGAGCAGGACGAACTCGTCGCCGCCGTAGCGGGCGACCTGGTCGTACGGCCGCAGCTCGGCCCGCAGCAGGTCCGCCACCGCGCGCAGCAGCTCGTCGCCGGCGTGGTGGCCGCGCGAGTCGTTGACGCGCTTGAAGTCGTCGAGGTCGAGGATCACGCAGCTCAGCGGGGTGTGGTCGCGGCGGGCGCGCGCGATCTCCTCGCGCAGGCGCACCTGCATGGCGCCGTGGTTGAGCAGGCCGGTCAGCGCGTCGGTGCGGGCCGCCGTCTGGATCTCCTCGTAGGTCTCGGCGTTGCAGCAGGCGACGGTGGCGAGGTCGGCGATCGCCTCGAGCGTGCGGAGGTCGGCGGCCTCGATCCGGCGCAGCGCGGTCCAGCCGACCGAGATGGCGCCCTTGAGCTCGTCGTTCCACGTCATCGGGACGGCCACGGCCGAGCGGATATGGCTCAGCACGCCCGGCGTCGGGCAGCTCGGACTGGTAGTCGTTGGTCATGTACGGACGGCCGGTGGCGAGCGCCTGGCCGGCCGCGCCCTCGCCCGCCGCGAGCGTGACGCCCTTCCAGTCGTCGGCTGACGTTGTGCCCGGCGATCGCGACGCCGCCGGTGGCCGCGGTGCCGAGGTAGACGCCGCTCATGTCGCCGTCGAGGGCGTGGCACGCCTCGCGGGCGAGCGTCTGGAGCACCTCGCCGAGGTCCAGCGTGGCGTTGAGCGCGCGAGCGGCGCGGACGAGCGCCTGATCCTGGCGCGCTCGCGCTACCGGCGCGCTGCTCGGCCTCGAGGCGGGCGAGCCCGGCGGCCGCCTGGGCGGCGAGCACGCGGCCGAGGAGGATGTCCGCGTCGGTGAGCTCCCGGCGCTGGCGGAAGATCGCGATCGCCACGTGGCGGACCTCTCCGGCCCAGCCGATCGGGAGGAACAGCACCGACTCGAGCGGCGAAGCGCTCGACGAGGTCGGGGCGCAGGTCCTCGGAGGCGGGCGCGTCGAGGACGAACAACGGGGCGCCGGAGACGATCACGTGCGCGGTGCCCGGACCGCCGGCCGCCCAGCACCTGCACGTAGTCGTCGTCCACGGCGCCATCGGCGCCGCATCACGTGGCCGTCGCCGACCTCGGCGTTCTGGCCGACCTCGAACAGCAGCACCCGGTCGACGGCGAGGGACTGGTAGAGCGCCACCGTCAGCGCGGAGAAGACGTCGTTGACCTCGGGCGCGCCGGCCGCCGCGTCGGCGACGCGCTGCATCCAGCGCACGGCGGAGCCGTCCGGGGTGCCGGAGGCGGGTGCGGGGGTGCGGAGGCGGGGAGCGAGTCGGGAACGGGAAGTCCTCCCCGAGGTGCTCGGGGTCTACCGGGACATATCGGCCGCTGGTCGGCGGTCCTTGATGCGGCTAGCCGCCCCTACCGGGCGATCAGCAGGCGCCGGGGTTCTGCGAGCAGAAGTCCTCGAACTGCTGGGCGTCGGAGCCCGGCTCGGGCGTCGCGTCGCTGGTGGGGGTGTCCCCCTGGTCGGGCGCCGACGACCCGCCGCTGTCGGCCGTGTCGGTGCCGTCGTCGGTGGCCCCGCCCGTGGTGTCGGTGCCCGTGCCGGTCGTGTCGGTGCCCGTCGAGCCGGACTGGTCGTCGGGCGCCGCGGCGCCGGTGTCCGGGGTCGGGGTCGCCGTCCCGGTGGCCGTCGGGGTGGCGCTCGCGTCGGCGTCGGCGTTGGCGTCGCCGTTCGAGCCCGCCTCGAGCGAGCTGGAGTCGCTCGGGACCGGCACCGAGGCCGGCGGCCCGGGGACCTCCTGGAAGGACGTGTCGCTCCCGCCGCAACCGGCGGCGCCCGCGGCCAGCACGGCGGCGGTGAGGAGGGCGATGGCGGTGCGAGCCGCGCGCATAGGAGGCCCCGTCAGCGGGGCAGCGCGGCCATCCGGCGGCCGCACGTCGGGCAGTCGTTGAGGTCCTTCTGCGCAGGCTGGTCGCACCAGTTGCAGAAGCGCAGCGTCTCGACCGCCCACGGGAGCTTGGAGGCCGACGGCGCGAGCGGGAGCAGCTTGCCGACGATCTCCAGCGGCTCGCCGGTCTCGCGATCCCGGTACGTGTGGCCGGGCTCGGCCTCCAGGATCACCTCGCGGCCGGTCGGACGGCGCCCTGAGGCGATATCTCTGCCGGATCATGGCGCCGCAGACTAGCAAGGGGTCCGGCGGCAAACGCGTACCCTCCGGACCGGTGCGGATCCTCATCTTCCACGGCTACCTGCTCGGCGGGACCGGCTCCAACGTCTACAACGCCGCCCTCGCCGAGGCGCTCGCCCGGGCGGGCCACGAGGTCCACCTGCTCTGCCAGGAGCGCGACCCGTTCGCGCAGGACTGGGTCGACGCGGCCGGGCGACTGGGACTCCGGCGCGCTCGAGGTCCGCGTGCGCCGCTAGCCGGTGCGCGCGACCGTCTACCGCCCCGACATCGGCGGGCTGCTGCCGCTCTACGTGGCCGACCGCTACGAGGGGATCGAGGCGCGCCCGTTCCCGGACCTCAGCGACGAGGAGGTCGAGCGCTACGTGGAGCGCAACGTGGCGGCGGTGCGCGAGGTCGCCGGAGACGGTGCGGCCCGACGTCGCGCTGGCCAACCACCTGGTGATGGGGCCGGTCGATCCTCGCCCGCGCGCTCGGAGGCCTCGGGGTGCCGTACGCGGTCAAGGTCCACGGGAGCGCGCTGGAGTACACGGTCAAGCCGCACCCGCGCTTCATGCCCTACGCGGTCGAGGGGCTGGCCTCGGCGGGCGGCGTGCTCGTCGGCTCCCGCCACACCGCCGAGAGCCTGTGGGAGGCGATGGGCGACGACGGCGTGCGCGGCGGCACCCGGCTCGGCCCGCCCGGCGTCGACATCCGCCGGTTCGCCCCGCGCGACCCCGACGCCGCCCACGCGGGCCTGGAGGCGCTCCGCGACCCGCCTGGCGGGCGCCGCCGGCGCGCCCGAGGGTGCGGCCCCGACCTCCTCGTTCTCGCGCCGTGAGGGCGAGGCGGCGGACGCGCTCGCCACGGTCGAGCCCGGCGACCGCGTCGTGGTGTTCGTCGGCAAGCTGATCGGCTCCAAGGGCGTCGAGCTGCTGCTGGCGGCCTGGCCGCTCGTGCTGGCCTCCGAGCCCGCCGCCCGGCTGGTGATCGTGGGCTTCGGCGGCTTCCGCGAGGGGCTGGAGGCGCTGGCCGGCCGACCTCGCCGCGCGGCGACCTCGAGGCGGCCCGCGCCACGCGCGCCGAGGACGGCCGCGAGCTGCCGTGGCTGACCGCCTTCCTCGACGGCCTCGAGGACCCCGGCGCCTACCGCGCCGCGGCGGGCGGGATGACCGATCGCGATCGCGTGGGCGGGCCGCCTGGACCACGCCGAGCTGGCCGACCTGCTGCCCGCCGCCGAGGCGATGGCGGTCACCAGCACGTTCCCGGAGGCGTTCGGCATGGTCGCGGCCGAGGCCGCCGCGTGCGGCGCGCTGCCGGTGGTCGCCCGGCACTCCGGCCTCGCCGAGGTCGCCCGCACGCTCGCCGAGGCGGTGCCCGAGGCCGCCCGCGGGTGGCTGACCTTCGACGTCGGGCCGGGCGCGGTCGGCGAGCTGGCCGCCGGGCTCTCGGGATGGCTCGCGGCGCCGGACGATCTGCGCGCCGAGACCCGCGAGGCGATCGTCGCGGCGACCCGCGAGCGCTACTCGTGGGACGGCGTGGCGCGCACCGTGATCGCGGCCGCGCGAGGCGAGCTGGACGAACTCCCGCGACCCCTGAGTGGGCATGGCGCGCCGAGCCGCCACCCGAGTAGTTAGGATTCGCCGCCGATGAAGAGGAGATCGGTCCGAGGACTGGCGCTCGGCGCCGGGCGGCGGGGGTCATGGCCCTCATGAGCGGCTGCGGCGGCAGCCTGACCGACACGGGCGACAACGTCGTCAACGGCAAGCAGCTGTTCGTGGCCAAGTGCGGCTCCTGCCACATCCTCAACCGGGCCGGCACCAAGGGCACGACGGGCCCGAACCTCGACGCGGCGTTCGAGCGCGCCCGCCAGGACGGCTTCGGCGAGAGCACCTTCCAGGGCATCGTCCACCGCCAGATCGGCCAGCCGGCGCGCTCTCCGCAGGTCGACCCGCGACGGGCAAGACCCTCCCGGTGATGCCCGCCAACCTCGTCAAGGGCGAGGACGCGGAGGACGTCGCGGCCTACGTCGCCGCCGCCGTGTCGAAGGGCGGCAAGGACACCGGCGCGCTCGCCCAGGTCGGCGCCGCGCGAGGCCAAGGGCACCGCGAAGGCCAAGGGCGGCAAGCTGGAGATCCCCGCCGATCCCGGCGGCGCGCTCGCGTACGTGTTCGCCAACGCCGAGGCGCCCGCCGGCTCGCTCGAGATCGACTCGCCGAACGAGTCGTCGGTCGACCACAACATCGCGATCGAGGGCGACGGCGTGAACGAGGAGGGCGAGGTCGTCGTCCAACGGCGGCGTGTCGCAGATCACCGTCGACCTCAAGGCGGGCAAGTACCAGTTCTTCTGCACGGTCACCGGCCACCGCGCGGCGGGCATGGAGGGCACGCTCACGGTCAAGTGAGCGCGGCCGGGGAGCGCTGATGTCCGCCACGGACGTCGTCTCCGTCCTGATCCAGGCCTCGCCGTTCTACCTGCTCACGGCGGTCGTCGCCGTCCGCGCCCGCACGCTCGCGCGCGAGGGCCGCCCGGTGCCCGACCGGGCGGCTGCTGCTGATCGCCGCCGGCGTCGCGGTCGGCGTGGCCGCCGACCTGCCGCCGATCGGCACGCAGTCCGACGAGCGGCTGTCGATCCACATGGTCCAGCACATGCTGATCGGGGACGTGGCGGCGTTCCTGATCGCGATCGGCGCTGACCGGCCCGATGCTGCGCCCGATCCTCACCGTCGCCCGGCATCCGGCAACTGCGCGTGCTCGCCCACCCGCTCGTCGCGGTGCCGCTGTGGGTCGTCGTCTACTACGGCTGGCACATCCCGGTGCTCTACGACGCCGCCGTGCGCCACGACGTCGTCCACGCGCTCGAGCACGCGACGATGTTCGGCGCCGGGCTGGCGCTGTGGGTCGGCCTGCTCGGGCCCGCTCCCCAAGCCCGCCTGGTTCGGCAACGCCGCCGGGCTCGCCTACGTGATCGTCGGTGCGGATCGCGGGCGCGGTGATCGCCAACGTGCTGCTGTGGTCGAGCACCCCCTACTACGACGTCTACACGGGGATCCCGGGGTCGACGCGGCCGAGGACCAGAGCCTGGCCGGCGCGGTGTGGATGATCGAGGGCTCGGTCGTGACGATCGGCGTCCTCGGCTGGCTGTTCGTGCGCTGGATGACCCAGGGCGAGGCAGGCGCAGGAGCTCGTCGAGCACGCCGCGCGGCGCGGCGTCGAGCTCGACCCGGCGCGGGCGCGCCGCGCGGTCGCCGCGGGCTGCCGGGGAGCGCCTGCGCCGCCGCCTAGAGCGACGGCGCGGACGAGCAGGACGAGGCCGACGAGCGACGCGCGACCACGAGCGACGACGTAGATCAGGAAGCGGAACGCCTCCGCCTCGGAGCGGAGGGGGTTGATCACAGCAGGTAGACCGAGGCGTACACGATCACCCACATCACGTCGACGAAGTGCCAGTAGATCCCCGGCACCTCGACGCCGCGGTGCTCCTCGGGCGTGAAGTGGCCCCGGAAGGCGCGGATGGTCGTGAACGCGAGCAGCGTCAGGCCGACGAAGACGTGGGCGCCGTGCAGGCCGGTGAGCCCGTAGAAGATCGTCCCCTGCGCGTGGTCCTGCGGCGCGAAGCCGATGTGGACGTACTCGTTGATCTGGACGAACAGGAACGTCGCGCCGAGCATGAAGGTGGTGAGGATGCCCGCCTGCAGCGCGAAGCGGTTGCCGCGCTTGGCGCCCTCGAGCGCCCAGTGCACGGTCAGCGACGACGAGAGCAGGATCGCGGTGTTGACGCCCGCGATCAGCTTCGGCAGCTCGGTCGCCCTCCGCCGGCCACTCCGCACCCTGGACGACCCGGATGAAGAAGTAGGCCGTGAAGAAGGCCCCGAACACCATGATCTCGCTGATGATGAACAGCAGCATGCCGAGCAGCTGCGGCTCCACCCGCGAGGAGCGGTTGGCCTCGGGCGGCCCGTGGTGCTCCTCGTGGGCGGCGTGTCCGGCCGGGATGGAGGCGGCTTCCAACGGCTAGGCCTCCGCGCCCGCGGGCTGGGACTCGGTCGAGGACTCGATGTGCTCGACCGGCTTGTTGGTCGCGCTCTCGATCCGGTCGGTGAGCTTGTCGGCCATCCACTGCGAGCTGCCCTCGGGCAGCGTGGAGACGATGACCTCGGAGATGTGGAAGTACTGGACCGCGTTCATGGCGGCCGTGTAGGGGTCGGGGTCGCCGATCATCCCGGCGGCCACGATCCCGGCCTCGCGCAGCGAGTCCAGCAGCCGCCGCAGCCGCGCGCGGGCCTGCTCGACGGCGTCGCCGCGGCCCGAGGGCTGCGGGACGACCACGATGAACCGGTGCGGACCCTCGGCGGCGTACTCCTCCAGGCGCTTGGTCAGCTCCGGGCTCGCCACCGTCTGGTTGGCGAGCACGAGCGTCACGTCGAACGGCAGGCCCTCGGCCGCGAGGTCCACGACCACGTGCTAGACCGGCAGGCCCGTCTCCTCGCGCAGCCGCTCGGGCAGGTCGCGGCGCAGCCAGCCGGAGGACTCCGACGGCAGCGTGGAGACGATGATCTCGTCGATCCCGTGCTCGGCGACCGCGTCCTTGGCGGCGTTCATCGGGTCGCCGTCGCCGACCTCGCCGGCGCCGGAGATGCCCCTCGGCGCGCATGAACTCGAGCGCGAGGTCCACGCGCACCTGCGCGCTGTCGCGCACCGCGTCGTCGTAGATCACGTTGCCGTGGCGCGGCTTCGTCTGCGGGACCACGACGTGGAACGTCACGTCGTCTTCCTGCTTGGCGCGCTCGCGTACGGCGTCGAGCAGCTTCCCGCCGCCGATCGTCTCGTTCGCCAGCACAAGGATGCTGGGCATCAGCGTTCCTCCTCGGCTTCGGACGCGCTCGCCCCGGCGGGCTGCTTCGGCCGGGCCTCCTCGGACGGCGCGAAGATGCCGTGCACCGCGCCGGGCACGCCGTACTCGTACGGGCCGCCGACGACGGTGGGCACGCGGTCGAAGTTGAAGATCGGCGGGGGAGAGGAGACCTGCCACTCGAGCGTGAGCGCCCGCCACGGGTTGGCCGAGGCGCGCGGGCCGCTGCGCCAGCTCGAGACCATGTTGTAGACGAAGATCAGCGTCGAGAGGCCGAGCACGAACGAGGCCAGCGAGATCGCCAGGTTCCAGCTCGCGAACTGCTCCGGGTAGTCGGCGACGCGCCGCGGCATCCCCTGCACGCCGATCAGGTGCATCGGGCCCGAAGGTCAGGTTGAAGGAGACGAACGTCAGCCAGAAGTGCAGCTTGCCGAGCCGCTCGTCGAACATCCGGCCCGTCATCTTCGGGAACCAGTAGTAGACGCCGGCGTAGATCGTGAACAGCGAGCCGCCGAACAGCACGTAGTGGATGTGGGCGACGATGAAGTAGGTGTCGGAGACGTGGATGGTCAGCGGCACCATCGCGAGCATCACGCCCGAGATCCCGCCCAGGGTGAACATCGTCAGGAACCCGAGCGCCCACAGCATCGGCGTGTCCAGGCGCAGCACGCCGCGCCACAGCGTGGCCAGCCAGGAGAAGATCTTGATGCCGGTCGGCACGGCGATGATCGCCGTCGTGACCATCATCGGGATACGGATCCAGCTCTGCATGCCCGAGACGAACATGTGGTGGGCCCACACCGTGAACCCGAGCAACACGATCGCCAACAGCGAGAAGGCCATCATCCGGTAGCCGAAGATGGGCTTCCGGGACTTCACGGACAGGACCTCGGAGATGATCCCGAAGCCCGGCAGCATCATGATGTAGACCGCCGGGTGCGAGTAGAACCAGAAGACGTGCTGGTACATCAGCACGTCGCCCGCTTTCTCCTGGGTCGAAGAAGTTGAAGCCGAGCCCGTAGTCGAGCAGCACGAAGAACTGCGACGCGGCGACGAACGGGGTGGCGATGACGACCAGCAGCGAGGTCGAGAAGTTCGCCCACACCAGCAGCGGCATGCGCCAGAACGACATGCCCGGCGCGCGCATCGTGACGATCGTCACGAGGAAGTTCAGCGCGGTGGCGATCGACGACGCGCCCGCGAACTGGACGCCGATCGTGAAGAACATCTGGCCGATCGGGACGTCGGTGGACAGCGGCGCGTAGGCGGTC
Source organism: uncultured Solirubrobacteraceae bacterium (assembly GCA_963764385.1). GTDB lineage: Bacteria > Actinomycetota > Thermoleophilia > Solirubrobacterales > Solirubrobacteraceae > DATFQI01. The sequence goes on from CAVXSJ010000006.1 coordinate 105,277, forward strand.
CAGCCGGTGGCGAAGGAGCCGCCGGGGGCGAAGAACGACGCCGTCATCATCGTGCCCGCGATCGGCAGCATCCAGTACGACAGGGCGTTCAGCCGCGGGAACGCCATGTCCGGCGCGCCGATCATCAGCGGCAGCACGTAGTTCGCCAGCCCGGCGAACACCGGGATGATGAACAGGAAGATCATCAGCGACGCGTGGACGCTGAACAGCCCGTTGTACGCGTTGGCGTCCACGAACTGCTGGCCGGGCGCGGCCAGCTCGGCGCGCACCATCATCGCCAGCAGGCCGCCGACGAGCATGAAGAAGAACGAGGTGACGACGTACTGGATGCCGATCACCTTGTGATCGGTGTTGACCTTGAAGTAGTCGCGCCAGCTGTGGGCGCCGTGGCTCGCGTGGTCGTCGGGCCGCGTCGGGCGGCCGGCCGCCCAGTAGAACCAGTAGTCGAAGGCGCCGATGCCGACCAGGAAGAACAGCGGGGCGGCGATCAGCGACACCATCAGGATCGCGTTCTGGGCCGGGACGGTCAGCAGCTCGCCGCTCGCGAACGTGTCGAAGCCGTAGGCCTGCCGGATCGCGATCACGAGGGCGGCCGCGAACGCCACGCCCAGCAGCAGGAAGAGACCGCCCCGGTAGAGGCCCGGTGCGCGCAGCTTGATGGCCATCAGCGTCCCTTCATCACTTCGGATCCACGGTACGTCATTGCTCGGCCTGCTTGCTCCGCTGCTCGCCGAGCCATTCCTCGAACTCCGCCTTCGGCAGCACGTGGGCCGTCTGGCGCATCGCCGAGTGCCCGAGGCCGCACAGCTCCGCGCACACCACCGGGTAGTTGCCGACGCGGTTCAGGTTCGCGCCCCAGAAGGTGTCGATACCCGGCACGGCGTCGATCTTCTCGCGGAACGCCGGCACCCAGAAGTCGTGGATCACGTCCTTGGACTGGACCTTGAACTCCACCTGGGTGTCGACCGGGAGGTAGAGCTCCGGGGAGGAGACCTCCTTGTCGCCGCCGGACTCGCCCGGGTAGTAGAAGGTCCACGTGAACTGCTCGCCGACGACGCGGACGTCGAGCTGCTCACCCGCGGTGGCGGACTCGATGTCGGTCAGCACCACGTAGGCGTAGGAGCACAGCCCGACCATGAGGATCGCGGGGATCGCCGTCCAGATGACCTCGAGGCGGGTGTTGCCGTGGATGGGCGGGCCGTCCTTGAGCTCCTCGCCCGGCCTCATGCGGAACCGCCAGACCGTGTAGAGCACGTAGGTCTGGACGAGCACGAAGATCGGCACGGACGCGATCAGCAGCACGTCCCACAGCGTGTCGATCTGCTTGGCCTCGCCCGACGCCTGGACGGGGAACCAGTCGATCAGCAGGCCCAGCGCGATGCCGGCCGCGGATACGACCAGCGCGATCGCCAGCATCTTCAGCGGCTGGGAGCGGCGCTCTCGCGAGGCCCTCGGCTCCTCCGCCGCCATCAGTCCCTCTCCGTCGAACCCATGGAGGCGGCATCCTATGGGAGAAGCGCGACGGACGGCGCTCCACGGGGGCCTAGCCCCTCATCTGGGCGCGAACGGCTAGGCGGCCTGGGCGGGGCGGGGGAGCTGCGGGCGCCCGAAATGCCCGTTGCGGGCGGTTTCGGCGCGGTAGTCCGACGGCGCGGCGCCGAAGTGGCGGCGGAACGCCTTGGCGAACTGGGCGGGCTGGCGGTACCCAACGCGGTGCGCGACCTCGCGCACGGTGAACCCGCGCGAGGCGAGCAGCTCGGCGGCCTTCTCCATGCGCACGCGGGTCAGGTGGTCGCGGAACGTCGTCTGCCCGATCTCGGCGTACGCGCGCTGGAGTTGGCGCCGGGAAGAGGCGACGCGGCGCGCGATCTCGTCGAGCGAGAGGTCGCTGCCGAACTCCTGGTCGACGATGTCGGTGGCCTCCTCGAAGAGGCTGGTTCTGAGGCGGATCGTGGTGGGACGTTGCGTGGGCATTGATGGTCTCTACGCGAGCGGGTCCCCAAGGGGATGATGTTGCAGGCGCATTCAAGACAAAGTGGCGCGTTCGCGCTCGCGCTTTATGAGACGCGATCCCGTTCTGTAGGCTTGAGGCAATCGTTGCAAGCTGAGCTGGGAAGGGTGAACGGAATGCAGGTGCGTGACGGAATGAGCGCGATGATCCTCACCGTGGGGCCCGATCACACGCTGCGCCAGGCCTCGCAGTTGATGTCCAGCCGCAACGTCGGCGCGGCCGTCGTGCTCGATCCCGACGGCGAGGGACCCGGGATCCTGACCGAGCGCGACATCCTGCACTCGATGGGCGGGGGGCAGGATCCTGACGCCGAGCGCGTCGCCGACCACCTGACCTCGGAGTTGGTGTTCGCGAGCCCGGAGTGGTCGCTCGAGGAGGCCGCGGTGGCGATGATCCGCGGCGGCTTCCGCCATCTCGTCGTGATCGACGGCGGCGAGCCGGCCGGGGTGCTCTCGGTGCGCGACATCGTGCGCTGCTGGACCGACGACGGCGCGATCTGCGACGTGCCGCGCGCGCCCGCGATCGCGGGCTAGGCCTGGGCTAAGACCTGGCGTAGCGCACGACGACGGCGAGGGCGTCGTCCGTGCCCTTGGCGTGCGCTCGTGGATGCGCTCGGCGAGACGCTGGGCCGGCAGGTTCGGCGTGAGCGTCGCGGAGTAGTCGGCCTCGATGCCGTCGGTGGCGAACGCGACCGCGTCCCCGGGCAACAGCTCCATGCGCGACGGGCGCACGGCGGGCAGGTTGTAGCCGACCACCCCGCCCAGCACGAGCGCGGAGTCGTGGCGGTCGCCGTACACGGCGGCGCCGCGCACCAGCCGCGCCTCCACGTTGCCGATCCCGAGCCACCACAGCTCGCCCGCGCTCAGGTCGAACCACGCGAGCGTCATCACGGCGCCGCGCGTCTTGCGCAGCGCGGCGTGGCAGCGTTCGACGAGGACCGTGGCCGGCTCGGCGGCGTTGGCGTGGATCACCTCGGCGGCGGCGGCCGAGGCGTCGGCGGCCTCGTCGCCGTGCCCGAGCCCGTCGATCACCGCCGCGAGCCCGCCGGAGGGGTAGGGGGCGAACACCGCGAGGTCGCCCGAGCGGGTCTCGCCCGCCATCGGCTCGCCGGCGACGCCGACGCTCCAACTGCGCCGGCCAGCCGTCGTCAGGAGCCCTAGCGCCTCGACCACTTGACCAGCGTCACCGTGGTGCCCTCACTCGGGACGCTCTCGATGTCGAACTCGTCGACGAGCCGCCGTGCGCCGGGCAGCCCGAGCCCCAGGCCCCCGCCCGAGGTGAAGCCGTCCTGCATCGCCTGCTCGATGTCCGCGATCCCCGGCCCCTGGTCTCGGGCGACGACGCGGATGCCCTCCCGCCCGCCGTTGTCGCGCACGATCGAGAGCAGCACCTCACCGCGCGTGGCGTAGGTGGTGATGTTGCGCGCGACCTCGGAGATCGCGGTCGCGAGCAGGGTCTGGTCCGTGCTCGTCAGCTCGAGGCCCGCCGCCAGCTCGCGCGCACGCTGGCGCGCGGTCACTACGTCCGAGTCCGAATCGATCGCGATCCGCTGCTCGCCCTCAGGTGGCACCTTCGCCGGACCCCTCTTGCTCCTGGAGCAGGAGGAGCCCCTCCTCCAGGTCGAGCGCCGTCCGGACGTCCTCGAAGTTCATGCCGAGCTGGACCATCGCGAAGGCGACCTCGGGCTGGATGCCGACGATCACCGTCTGCGCGCCCCGCAGCCTGGTCATCATCGCGATCGAGCGCAGCGACCGGGAGACGAACGAGTCCATCACGTCCAGCGCCGTGACGTCGACGATGATCCCGCGGGAGCGGTGGCGCGTGACCTGGCCCATCACGTCGTCGCGCAGCTGCAGGACATCGGTGTCGGTGAGGGCGGCCTGGATCGAGGCGATCAGGATAGGGGCCCTGCTTGAGGATGGGGACGGCCATGCCGCTAGCGGAGCTGCGAGTCCTCGATCGTGTCCGAGCCCAGGGACACCTGGTAGCCGAGCAGGCGCTCGGCCTCCTCGATGCCGCCCTGGAGGTCGCCGACCGCGTTGACCTTGCCGAGCTCGACGCCGAGCGTGACCAGCGTCTGCGCGATCTCCGGCGACAGGCCGGTGATGATCACGCTCGCGCCCATCAGCCGCGAGGCGTCGACGGTCTGCACGAGGTGGTTGGCGACCGTCGAGTCGATGGTGGGGACGCCGGTGATGTCGATCACGACGACCTTGGCCCGGTTGGTGCGGATGCCGCGCAGGAGCTGCTCGGTGAGCTGGCGGGCGCGCTGGCCGTCGAGCACGCCGATGATCGGGAGGATCAGCAGCCGCTCGCGGACCTGCAGGACCGGGGTGGAGAGCTCGCGGATCGCCTCCTGCTGCTGGCGGATGACCCGCTCGCGCTCGGTGACGAAGTTGATCGCCACCGTGTTGGCGATCCGGTTGGCGGCCGGCTCGTAGGCGTCGAGCACCTCGTTGAGGTAGTCGAAGTCCGACTGGTACTTCTGGAACAGGCTGCGGGCGAGGACGTCGCGCAGCAGCAGCACGATCCCGAGGACCTCCTCGGTCTCGACCCCGCGCGGGATGATCCGCTCGGACAGGTCGCGCGCGTAGTCCTGCAACTCCTCCACGGAGCCGGTCTCCAGCACGCCCACGTAGTTGTCGTACACGGAGGTCGCCTCGGAGAAGATCTCGTCCTGGGTCAGCGCTCCGAGCAGCCGGGCCTCGCCGATCCGCCGCGCCCATTCCTGGCGCAGGTCGGTCCGGTTGGCGCGGAGGTGCGCGACGAGCTCCCGGAGGATGTCGTCGCTGATCTGCTGCTTCACCGTTCGTGGGGGTGGCTGCGTCCGTGGGGTCAGCCATGCTCCGTCTCCTCCGTCGCTGGATCGCCCGGCAGTATTCCAGTCTCATCCGCGGGCTGGCGCACGGGGCCGAACGCGAGGATGGCGACGTCGTCGCGCAGGCGGCCTTCCGAGGCGGTCAGGACCGCGGACTCGATGCGGTCGGCGACCTCGTCGGGGCTGAGCCCGCCGCAGCCCTCCAGCAGCTCGGTCAGCTCGCGCGAGCCGAACACCTCGGTCCGGCGCCGCCGCACCTCGGTGACGCCGTCGGTGTAGAGCACGAGCACGTCGCCCAGCTCCAGCTCGACGGTGACGTCGGCCAGCAGCGGGTCGATGTCGGTGCCGAGCAGCGTCCCGAGGCGCCCGACGCCCTCGACGCGGCCGTCCGGGTGCACGATCAGCGGCAGGGGATGCCCGCCGCACGCCAGCTCGAGGCGGACGTGCTCGACGGCGACCTGCATGTGCGCGTAGGCGACGGTGATGAAGCGGTCGTCGGAGCGCTGCTCGCGCAGCGCGCGGTGCAGGAGCGTGAGGATGGCGCTGGGGGAGTGCTCGTAGGTCGCGGCGGCGCGGAGGGTGTGGCGGGCCAGCGCCGTCACCGCGGCGGCGTCGGGGCCCTTGCCCTGCACGTCGCCGATCAGCGCGGCCCAGCCGCCGTCGCGCGCCTTGTAGAGGTCGTAGAAGTCGCCGCCCAGCTCGATGTTCTCGCCGGCCGGGCGGAAGCGGACCGCGGCGGCGAGGCCCGGGACGGCGGGCAGCGCGCCGGGGCGCAGGCTGCGCTGGAGCGTGCGCGCGATCGTGCGCTCGCGCTCGTACAGGCGGGCGTTGGAGATCGCCACCGAGGTGAGCCCGGCGAGCTGGTCCAGGATCGCCCGCTCGCGCGCGGTGTACTCCCGCCCCTCGACGTCGACCACGTCGATGGCGCCGAGCTCGGCGCCGCGGTCGGTCAGCCGGGCGCTCAGGCGCGACGGGTCGCGGAACCCTTCGCCGAGCTGCTCGGGTGCCGTGGCCGACAGCGGCCGCAGCCGCGAGCTGGCGGCCAGGATCGCCACCGAGGCCCGCTGCGCGCCGAGGATGTTGCGCGCGGCGTCGGCGGTCAGCTGGAGGATCTCCTGGACCGTCATCGAGGAGTTGATGGCCACCGAGGCGTCGGCCAGCGCGCGCAGCTGCTCGACGTGCTCGTGCTCGAGCCGCGCGACCTCCTGGACCTCCGTGTAGCCGCGGTGGACGCTCTCGAACGTCGACAGCGCCTCGCGGAAGAAGTCCGCGGCGGCGTTCAGCGTGGCCTCGTTCGGCTCCCGGCCGGCCAGCGCGTCGCGCAGCGCCTCGTGATGGGCCTCGGCGATGTCGAGCACGCTCATCTGGGCGGCCACCGCCTCGCGGCCGATGTCGTAGGCGGCGCCCAGCCCGCTCTCGCCGCCCTCGCTCAGGTACGCCGTGAACGCGGACGCGTAGCGCGTGGCCAGCGCGGGCTCACACGTTGATCGGCCCCTCCTCGTGCACGTGGCGCCGAACTCTACGCGCGGGGCGAGCCCGCGCGCCAGTAGTCCGATTGGGGAACTTCCTCTGAAGCGAAGCGTTGTCGCATTCCCTTGTGAGCGATCCGGGGAGGCCGAAGGCCTGATCCGGGCGCTCAGTGGTGGTGCTCGAGCGGGAGCTCGGCGATGTCGCGGCGCACGTCGGCACCCACTTGATCGTGGTGGCGAGGAAGACGGCGCCGGCGACGGCCACGATGGTCCACGAGAGGGTGATCGCGACGATCGCGATCGCCAGGGCCGCGGCGTTGATGAGCGGGATGATGCTCGACGCCGGCATGTGGATCTCCTCGCCCACGGGCGGCGCGGCTTGCTGCGGGTCGAGCTCGCTCATGCCACGTAGGCCGCGGCGGCGACGAAGGTGAGGGCGAACATCAGCAGGGCGATGACCGACGTGATCATGGCGGTGCGCAGGTTGCGGCGCGCGAGGCGGCGGTCCATGGGCGGGATCTTACAACTGCGCGTCGGCGACCATCGCGCAGAACAGCGCGGCCAGGTAGCCGAGGGAGAACAGGTAGGTCCGCAGCGCGCTCTGCGCGGTCGGCGCGGCGCTGTAGGCGCACGGCGAGCACGAGGAACGCCGCGCCGAGCCCGAGCGCGGCGACGGCGTAGATCGCGCCGAAGAAGCCGAACACCACCGGCAGCATCGTCAGCACGACCAGCAGGCCGGTGTAGAGCAGGATCTGGCGGCGCGTCTCGACCTCGCCGTGGACCACGGGCATCATCGGCACGCCCACGCGCGCGTACTCGTCCTTCATCAGCAGCGACAGCGCCCAGAAGTGCGGCGGCGTCCAGTAGAAGACGATCGCGAACAGGTACCAGGCGGCGGGGTCCACGCGAGCCGGTGACGGCGGCCCAGCCGACCAGCGGCGGCACGGCGCCCGCGGCGCCGCCGATGACGATGTTCTGCGGCGTCGAGCGCTTCAGCCACATCGTGTAGACGAGGACGTAGCCGAGGAACCCGCACAGCGCCAGCACGCGGCGAGCAGGTTGACCGTGGTGGCCAGCAGCACGAACGAGAGGCACCTGGAGCACGAAGCCGTACGCGAGCGCGGCGCCGGGGCGGATCCGCCCCGACGGCACGGGGCGCGTGGCGGTGCGGGCCATCTGGGCGTCGATGTCGCGGTCGTAGTAGTGGTTGACCGCGCCGGCGCCGCCCGCGGACAGGAAGCCGCCGATGCAGGTCAGCAGCACGAGCCCCGGCGACGGGTCGCCGGCCACGTACATCGTCGTCACCGTCGTCAGCAGCAGCAGCAGCTGGACGCGCGGCTTGGTCAGCGTGACGTAGTCCGCGACGACCTGGCGCGCTACGCGGCGGGGCGGCCGCGACCGACCCTGGGGGCGCCGTACGTGCTCATCGCCGCAGGAGGGGCTTACCGGACTCGTACTGCTGCGGCACGCCCGGTCTGCTGCTCGATCTGGCGCCGGATGTCCTTCATCGGCTCCACGGAGCGCACGCGCGGGACGACGTCGAAGTTGTTCTCCGGCGGCGGCGAGGGGGTGAACCACTCGAGCGTGTTGGCCTTCCACGGGTCGGGGCCGGCGAGCGGGCCCTTCTTGAGCGACCGCAGGAGGTTGATGATCGTCAGCCCCACGCCGATCGCGATCATGAACGCGCCGATCGTCGAGATCAGGTTGTACGTCCACCAGCCGGAGCCCTCGGAGTACTCGTAGATCCGCCGCGGCATGCCGTCGAGGCCCGCCGAGTGCTGGATCAGGAACGTGAGGTGGAAGCCGACGAAGAAGAAGACGAACGAGACCTTGCCGAGCGCCTCGCTCATCATCCGGCCGCTCATCTTCGGGAACCAGAAGTACAGCGCCGCGACCATGCCGAACGCGCTCGCGCCGAACGCCGTGTAGTGGAAGTGGGCCACCACGAAGTAGGTGTCGGTGAGCTGCCAGTCGATCGGGAAGACGGCCAGGAAGATGCCGGTGATCCCGCCCATCAGGAACGTGAAGATGCCGCCCACGCAGTAGATCAGCGGCACCCGGTACTCGACCGTGCCGCGCCACAGCGTGGCGATCCAGTTGAAGATCTTGACGCCGGTCGGGACCGCGATCAGGAAGCTCGAGAGCATGAAGAACGCCAGCACGACGGTCGACATCGGCGTGGCGAACATGTGGTGCGCCCACACGAGCACGCCGAGGAAGGCGATGCCGGCGGTGGCCGCCGCGATCGCCTTGTAGCCGAAGATGGGCTTGCGCGCGAACACCGGCAGGATCTCGGAGAACACCCCGAACGCGGGCAGCACGAGGATGTAGACCTCCGGGTGCCCGAAGAACCAGAACAGGTGCTGCCACAGCAGCGCCGAGCCCGCCTTCGTTCGGGTCGAAGAAGTGCGTCCCGAAGTTGCGGTCCAGCAGCAGCATCGTGACCGTGGCGGCCAGCGAGGTCAGCGCCAGGATGATCAGGTACGCGTAGATCAGGATCGTCCACACGAACAGCGGCATGCGGCCCCAGCCCATGCCGGGCGCGCGCATGTTGTGGATCGTGGCGATGAAGTTGATCGCGCCCAGGATCGAGGCCAGGCCGGTGAGGTGGACCATGTAGATCCACGCCTCCTGGCCGTTGGAGGGCGTGTACTCCTTCGTCGAGAGCGGGACGTAGGAGAACCAGCCGGCCTCGGGCGGGCTGAAGAAGATCGACGCGTACAGCGCCAGGCCGCCGAACAGGAACATCCAGTACGACCAGGCGTTCAGGCGCGGGAAGGCGACGTCGCGCGCGCCGATCATCAGCGGCAGCAGGTAGTTCGCGAAGCCCGCCCACACCGGCACGATGACCAGGAAGATCATCGTCGTGCCGTGCATGGTGAACAGCTGGTTGTAGATCTCCGGCGTGACGAAGGTGTTCTCCGGCGCGCCCAGCTGGATGCGGATCAGCAGCGCCTCGACGCCGCCCAGCACGAAGAAGACGAGGACCGTGTAGAGGTAGAGGATCCCGATCTTCTTGTGATCGGTGGTCGTCAGCCACGAGGTCCAGCTGGTCTTCTTGGGCTCGACCTCGTGGGCGATGATGTGCGGCGCGGGCCGCTCGAGGATGCTCGGCGCGCGCTCGGTGTCGGTGGATTGGCGAAGCGGCAGTGGCCATGGGTTACTCGCCTTCGACGCCTTCCAGCGACTTGCGGGTCTTGGCGGCCTGGTCGCGCGCCTGCTCGATCTCGGTCGCCTTGCGGTCGACCCAGGCCTCGTAGTCCGGCATAGCGCATGCCGATCACCCGGGCGAGCATGTTGGCGTGGTTGCGACCGCACAGCTCGGCGCACTGGCCGGTGAAGACGACCTGGTCGTAGCCCTCGGGGATCGCGCTCTCGGGGATCTTGAACCACGTCTTGTTCGTGTAGCCCGGGATGGCGTCCATCTTGCCGCCCAGCTTGGGGATCCACCACGAGTGCGACGACGTCGTCGGCCGTGATGTCCAGCGTGACGGTCATGCCGACGGGGACGACCATGTCGACGTAGGAGAAGACGCTGCGTCTTGTCCTGCATGGGGTACTGGTAGCGCCACACGTACTGCTGGCCGTCGACCTTGATGTTCAGGCTGGCGCTGCCATCGGGCGGGTCGGGCTGGTCGGTGGAGGCGTAGAGCACGTTCGCCGCGGCGACCGGGTTGCCGTCGTCGTCGATGTCGGAGGCCGGCGGGTTCTTGATGTCGGGCAGCACGATGAAGGTGAAGACGGTGATGAACACCACGATCACGAAGGCGCCCACCGTCCAGCCGATCTCCAGGCGCGTGTTGCCGTGGATCTGCGCCGCCACGGCGCCCTTGCGGGCCCGGAACTTGATCAGCGCCCACACCAGCGCGCCGGCGACGCCGATGAAGACGATCGAGGCGAGGACGAAGATCAGGAGGTAGAGCGTCCAGATCTTGTCCGCGTTCGGCGAGCCGCCCTTCTCGGGGAAGAACATGCCCGCGTTGGCGACGGCCGGGGAGGCGAGGAGAACCAGCAGCGAGGCGCCCAGGCCGCGGGAAAGAAGCACCTTCAGGGGCATGCGGCGGCGGAGTATATGGACGCTGACCCGCGAATCGGTGTCAGCGTCCCTCGAAGGCGGGCGGCCGCTTCTCCAGGAAGGCCTGCACCCCCTCCTGGAAGTCGCCCGACGCCGGCGGATTCCTGCTGGATCTGGGCCTCGAGGGCGAGCTGGGCGTCCATCCGCTCGTACAGCCACGCGTTGAGCTGGCGCTTGCTGCCCGCGTAGGAGCGCGTCGGGCCGTTGGCGAGGCGCTGCGGCGAGCTCGTCGACCTCGGCGTCGAACGCGTCGTCGGCGCGCGACGCGGTTGATCAGGCCCCACTCGAGCGCTTGGCGCGCCGGCACTCGCTCGCCGAGCATCGCCATCTCGGAGGCGCGGGCGAAGCCGACCCGCTCGGGCACGAACAGCGAGGAGCCGCCGTCGGGGACCAGGCCGATGTTCACGAACGCGAGCATGAAGAAGGCGCTCTCCTTCGCGATGACCAGGTCGGCGGCCAGCGCCAGCGACAGCCCGATCCCCACGGCGGCGCCGTTGACGGCGGCCAGCACGGGCTTGGGCATCGTGCGCAGCCCGACGATGATCGGGTGGTAGCGGTCGTTGAGCGCCGACATCACGTCGGGCACCGCCGTCCGGCGTCGGCGTCGAAGCCCGCCTTCAGGTCGGCGCCGGAGGAGAACGCGCCGCCCGGCGCCGGTCACCACGACGACGCGCACGGCGTCGTCGATCGGCCGCCTGCTCGACCGCGTCGCGCAGGTCGAGCCCGAACTGGTTGTTCCAGGCGTTCATCGCATCGGGGCGGTCGAGCGTGATGCGCAGCTCGGCGCCGCGGCGCTCGACCTTGATGGTCTCGTAGTCCATGGGGCGCGATCCTACGGGGGCTAGCCCCATTTGCGGCGTCCGCGCGGGCGCCTATAGTCCGCCACGTCGTGCGCCTGCCCTCCGCCATCCGCGCGGTCGCGGGCGCGGCGATCGTCGCGGGCGTGGCGGCGCCGCTCGTCCGCCGCCGCCTGAAGCTTCCGCCGCCGGTCGTGACAGGCGCAGCGGCCCTCGCGCCATGTGCGTTGTGCGTCGCTCGTCCCGCGCTCCCGCGCGCGTGACGCCACGGTGTGCGCGCTGCAGATGTGGGCCTACGTCGCGACATACCAGATGCCCAACGACGATCCCGACGCGCTCGAGCGGCGGGTCCGGATCGCCTACCCGGTCAAGGCGGACCGCGCGATCGGCCTCGGCACCACGCCCACGCTGCGCCTCCAGCGCGCGCTCGCCACGCCCGGCTCCTTCCGGGCACTGGGAGAAGGTGCTCGTGTGGTCGCACTGGCTGTGGTTCTTCTTCCCCCACGGCACCGTCGCCTACCTGCTGCTGCGCCGCCCGGAGCACTTCGCGCGCGGGGCGACGCAGATCTACGCGACCTTCGACCTCGGGCTGATCGGCTACTGGGCGATCCCCACCGCGCCGCCGTGGTACGCCGCCGCCGAGGGCCTGATGGCCGACGGCCGGACGCCCGAGCTGCGGCGGATGATGGTCGAGTACGGGGAGCGGCTTCTGGAAGTCGGGGTGGGCGCCTCTGTACGGTTTCCTCGGAGGCAATCCCCTCGCTGCCATGCCGTCGTTGCATTTCGCCACGTCCGTGACGGCCGCCCACGTGCTGACCGACAGCGGTGCGGCGGCCGCGCCCCTCGCCTGGGCGTACACGGCCACACTCGGCACCGCCCTCGTCTATCTCGGCGAGCACTACGTCGTCGATCTGGCGCGCGGGCCTCGGGTTGGCCGAGGCGCGTGCGCCGGGGCACGCCGGCCGGCGCGTCGGCGATCCGCGAGGGTCTGGGACGGGTGCTCCAGGCGCTCGAGGCGAGGGCGAGGGCATGAGCGACACGCACTGGACCGCTCGCGCGCGGAACAGCGGCGGCTCAGCGACGCGCTGGAGGAACGCGCGATCGATTTCCCCGAGCCCGAGGTGGAGGAGGAGCACGGCCTCGAGATCAACCGCCGCAGCCTGCTCGGCCTCGGCGCGTTCCTGGCGCTGGCCATCGCCGCGCTCTACTTCCTGCTCCCCCAGCTCGCGGGCCTCGAGGACACCTGGCAGCGGGTCGAGGACGGCAGCCCGTGGTGGACGTTCGTGGCGCTTCCTGTTCGCGTTCGGGATGTTCGCCGGCTACGTGGCGATGTTCCGCGGCGATCTTCATGCGCGCCGGCTCGTCCCGGATCGGCTGGCGCGCGAGCTACCAGATCACGATGGCGGGGCTGGCCGCCTCGCGGATCTTCGCCGCCGGCGGCGCCGGCGGGCTGGTGCTGACCGCGTGGGCGCTGCGCCGCTCCGGGATGGGCAAGCGCCTCGTGGCCGACAAGACGCTCACCTTCCTGATCCTCACCTACATGCCGTACATGGCCGCGCTGATCGTGTGCGGGCGTCGGCCTGTGGCTGGGCATCTTCGAGGGCCCGCGCCGTTCGGGCTCACGGTCGTGCCGGCGATCATCGCGGCGATCCTGACCGCCATCGGGGTCTCCACGGTGCTCGTCCCGCCCGACCTGCAGCAGCGGCTGGAGGGCTTCGCGAGCCCGCCACGGGCGCTTCGCGGTCTGGACCCAGCGGCTGGCCAACCTGCCCGCGTCGGCCTCGGCCGGGATGCGCGACGCGCTGACCCACCTGCGCCACCCGGACCCCGCGCTGGCCGGCGCGTTCCTGTTCTGGGCCTTCCAGGTCGCGGTGCTGTGGGCCTCGTTCCGCGCGTTCGGCGACGCGCCGCCGATCGCCGTCCTCACGCAGGCGTTCTTCGTCGGCATGTTCGGCAACCTGCTGCCGATGCCCGGTGGCGTCGGCGGCGTCGAAGGTGGGATGATCGCCTCGCTGGCGGCCTTCGGGGTCGACACGGGGCAGGCCGTCGTGGCCGTGCTGCTGTTCCGGGCGATGACGTTCTGGCTCCCGATGATCCCCGGCGTGATCGCCTACTTCCAACTGCGGAAGACCGTCGAGCGATGGCGGCAGGAGCGAATGGCCACGGCTTGAATCCCGCGCTAAACTGTCACTATACAAAGTGAAGTAAAGGAACCGGAGAGGGATGTCCGACGTCGAGAACGTGATCATCATCGGAAGCGGGCCAGCGGGCTACACGGCCGCGCTGTACACCGCCCGCGCGAACCTGAACCCGCTGGTCATCGAGGGGTTCCTGTGGGGCGGCCTGCTCCAGCAGACCACCGACGTCGAGAACTACCCGGGCTACCCGCAGGGCGTGATGGGGCCGCAGATGATGCAGGACCTGCGCGACCAGGCGGAGCGGTTCGGCTCGCGCTTCATCACCGACAACGCGACGCGCTTCGAGCCGGGCGCCGACGGCGAGCCGCACAAGGTGTGGATCGACGACGACGTCTACGAGGCGCGCTCCGTGATCCTGGCCATGGGCGCCGAGCACAAGAAGCTCGGGGTCGCGGGCGAGGAGGAGCTGGCCAACGGGCGCGGCGTCTCCTACTGCGCGACCTGCGACGCGGCGTTCTTCAAGGACCGCGCGACGATCATCGTCGGCGGCGGCGACTCCGCGATGGAGGAGGCCATCTTCCTGGCGAAGTTCTCCTCCCGCGTGGTGATCGTCAACCGCCGCGCCGAGTTCCGCGCCTCCAAGATCATGCTCGAGCGCGCCCGCGCGACCGAGAACATCGAGTTCCTGACGCCCTACGTGGTCGACGAGTTCCTCGCCGGCGACAACGGCGCGCTGGACCGGGCGCGGCTGCGCAACGTGGAGACCGGCGAGGAGCTGGAGCTGCCGATGTCCGGCGCCTTCATCGCGATCGGCCACGAGCCGCAGTCGGAGATCGTCGACGGCATCGTCGCCACCGACGAGGACGGCTACGTCGCCACCGAGGGCAAGTCGACCCGCACCAACATCCCGGGCGTGTTCGCGGCCGGCGACCTCGTGGACCACACCTACCGCCAGGCGATCACCGCCGCCGGCTCAGGCTGTCAGGCGGCGCTGGACGCCGAGTGGTACCTGCGCGACAACCCCGCCGTGCCGACCCCGGCCGCGCTCGAGGGCACGGGCGACCTGGCCGAGGAGGCCTGGCTCCCGAGAGGCGCCTAGGGGCGCCGAAGCGTCAGCGCGTAGCCGGCGTCGAGCGCCTTGGCGCCGCGCTGGACGCCGACCGCCACGAAGAAGGTCTTCGCCTTGCGCCCGCGGTTGCGGAGCGTGATCCGCTCGGTGCGCTTGCCGGAGTGGCGTGAGGTGGCCATCGGCTTGGACCGCAGCGAGCGCGAGTTGCCGCGGAAGCCGACCAGCACGGGGTTGCCGAACGAGGGCTTGGCGATCACCTGCACGCGCGAGCGCCCGCGCACGCGGACGCGGTAGACGTCGGCGGGGTCCTCGTAGGCGTCGACCAGCGCAAGGAAGCGGTTCCGGCCGCGGCCGTCGAAGACGAGCGGTGACGGGCGTGCCGAACGCGCGGCCGTTGACGAACTGCATGTCGTCGTTGGGCTCCAGCGGGTCCGGCGGGCGGCGGCTGCTTGACCAGCGCGGCGCCGACGTCGAGCAGGCCGAAGCCGGTCTGGTTGTCGAAGCCCTTCTTGCCGAGGTCGCGGGCGGAGATGCGCACCACCTGGGCCACCTGGTTCGGGGTCAGGTCCGGGCGCGCGGCCCGCACCCACGCGACGGCGGCGGACACCATCGGGGCCGAGAAGCTGGTGCCGTCCAGCGCCTGGTAGCCGTCCTGGTTGCCGTCCTCGGTGTCGAGGGAGGGCGGCACGGCGGTCATGATGTTCTCGCCCGGCGCGCTGAGGTCCACGGCCGGGTTGGCGTTGGAGAAGCGACGAGCTGTCGAGCTGCGCGTTGACGGCCGCCACGGTCAGCACGTGCGGCAGCGAGGCCGGGAACTCGAGCGGGTTGCCCGACCCGAACTCGTTGCCGGCCGCGGCCACGGGCACGATCCCGCGGCTGACGGCGCGCTGGAGCGCGTTGTACTCGGCGCGGCAGAGGCTCTGGGAGCCGTAGCTCATGTTGATCACCGCGGCGCCGGCGTCGATCGCCTTCTGCACGCCGGTCGCCGACGCCGAGCAGGTCAGCTTGTCCGGGGGCATCGGGATGTTCAGCGCCCGTGCGCCGGGCCACACGCCGACGATGCCGACGCCGTTGACCGGCGCCGCCGCGGCGGCCGCGGTGGCCGTGCCGTGCAGGCTGTCCAGCGGCCGGTCCCCGACCGTCGACGTGTGGCTGCCCGCGAACTCCGGGTGCGTCTCGTCGAGCCGGGTGTCCAGCAGCGCGATCATCGGGCTCGTGTCGGTGACGGCCGGCGGCGCCAGGTTGCGGTCCGCGATCGCCGAGCGCCAGGCGTTGGGCGGCGCCGAGAGCGGGTCGTCGGCGACGGCCTGCTTGGTGTTGCGCAGCTCGTTGGGCTGGGCGTAGACGAGCACGCCCCGGCTGCGCAGCGCGGCGGCGAAGGAGCGCGCGGAGCGGCGCGGCACCACGTAGTCCCCGCTCGGGCCGATCTGCCGGGCGGAGTACCCGCGCGCGACGGCGCGCGCGCCCGCGCCGGGCTTGGCGCCCACCAGCCACGTGTCGCCGGTCGGCGTTCACGGCGGCGGCGACGCGTCGCCGGGGAACTGCATCGGCTCCGGCAGGCTGCGGAACTCGGACGCGAGGGCGGAGGGGGAGGCGGCGAGCGCCGCGGCGGCCGCGAGCGCGAGGAATGTCAGGAGGCGGGGCACGCGGGTGCCAACACGCTAGCCGCTCATCCGCTGCGGCGGGTCAGTCCTGGCGCAGGGGCTCGCCCGTCCGGGCCGCCCTGCGGAGGGCGGGCGCGGGGCGGTAGCGCTCCTCGCCGTACTCGTCCTTCAGCGCCGCCAGCAGCACCAGCACCTGGTCGGGGCCGATCTCGTCGCCCCACTCGAGCGGCCCGCGCGGGTGGTTGAGGCCGAGCACCATCCCGGCGTCGACGTCCGCAGGCGAACCCACGCCGTCTCCGACCGCGAACGACGCCTCGTTGACGAGCTGCGCGGCGATCCGGCCGAGCACGAGCCCGGGCGCGTCGCCGACGAGCTCGGTGACCATCCCGAGCGTGGCGAAGAAGCGCTCGGCGGCCGCCAGCGTGGCGGGGGCGGTCGAAGGGGTGGAGGTCAGCTCGGCGAGCGTGCCGAACGGCGGGAGCAGGTGGAAGCCGGCCGACGGGCCCGCCCGGGTCCTGGGCGGCCAGCGGCGCGGCGTCGCACAGCAGCAGCTGCGGGCCGCCCTGCAACGGCGGCCCGGTCTCGTCGGCGCCGCAGTCGACGATCAGGAACGGGACCGCGCCCTCGGCCTCCTCCGGCGCGGCGACGTCCCAGCCCGCCTCGGCGGCCGCCTCCCACAGCAGGTCGGCGAGCTCGCTCTCGCCCGCGATGACGACCAGCCCGTCGCCGCCGCCCGGCTCGGGCGGCGCCGGGTCCTCGGGCGGGCCGTCGGGATAGCGGTACCAGCCCTCGTCGCTCTTGCGCCCGAGGCGGCCGGCCGCCACGGCGCGCGCCTGCAGCGGCGACGGGCGCCAGCGCGGCTCGTGGAAGGACTGCGCGAAGAACGACTTGGCGATCGTGAAGCCGACGTCGATCCCGACCAGGTCCATCAGCTCGAACGGCCCCATCCGGAAGCCGCCCGCCATGCGGCAGATGCGGTCGACCTGCTCCGGGCGTGGCGAGGCGCTGCTCGACCAGCCGGAGGCCCTCGAGGCCGAACGGGCGGTTGCAGCGGTTCACGAGGAAGCCCACGACGTCGGCGGCGACGATGGGATGGCGGCCCATCGCCTCGCCGGTCGCGCGGGCGACGGCGAGCGCCGCCTCGCTGGAGCGCTCCCCGGCGACGATCTCGACCAGCTTCATGACCGGCGGCGGGTTGAAGAAGTGCATGCCGACCACGCGCTCGGGGCCGGGCACGCCGGTGGCGATCTCGGTGACGCTCAGCGAGGAGGTGTTGCTGGCCAGCACGCAGTCGCCGGACACGTGCTCGGCGACCTCGGTGAACAGCTTGCGCTTGAGCTCGAGGTCCTCGGGCGCGGCCTCGATGACCAGGCCCGCGTCCGCGAGCGCCGAGATGTCGTCGGCCGCCTCGAGCGAGCCGAGCTGCGTCGCGTTCGACGCGGCCCTTCTCCACCGAGCGCTCGAGCCGCTCCCGGACGCCGGCGACCCCGCGCTCCAGCGCCTCCGCGACCGGGTCGTGCAGCAGCGTGCGCGCGCCCGGCCTGGACGGCGAGCTGCGCGATCCCCGCGCCCATCGTGCCCGCGCCCGAGTACCCCGATCGTCTCCGGTCGTCCCGCCCACGGGTGCGAGTATTACCCGCCGTGGACCCGTTCACCGTCATCTTCGGGGGCACGCTGGCGTTCTTCGTCGTCTTCGTGCTGCTGCTCGGGATGTTCTCGAAGCGCTCGGCGCTCGACATCCTCGACTGGAAGCCGACGCGCTCGCCGCGAGGTCGAGGCCCAGAACGACATCGACGACATCGCGCAGATGATCGACGCGCAGAACGAGCTGCGGCGCAAGCGCGGGCCTGCCCGACCGCGACGAGGAGGAGATCGAGGCGAGCGTGCGGCGCCACCGCGAGGAGCTCGCCGAGCAGCGCCGGCGGTATTCGGAGCCGGGCGGGCTCAAAGATGGCCCGCGTCCTGATCGTCCCGTGCGGCTGTCGCGGCCGGGCGCTCGCCGCCGATCTCGTCTCCGCCGGGCACGCCGTCCGCGGCACCACGCGCTCGCAGGCGAACGCGTGAGGCGATCCGCGACACCGGCGCGGAGCCCTTCCTCGGCGACCCGGACCGCATCGGGACGCTGATGGACGCGCTGTCGGGCGTGACGATCGTGTGCTGGCTGATGGGGACGATCCCGGTTCCCGAGCTGCACGAGGGGCGGCTGCGGATGATGTGGGAGAAGCTCGTCGACACGCCCGTGCGCGGGGTGGTCTACGAGGGCTCGCTGCCGCAGGGGTTGCAGGTCGCGCGGACCGCGGCCGAGACGTGGCAGATCCCGCTCGAGGTCCTCGACGCCGACCCCGCCGACCACGACGCGTGGCTGGCGGCGGCCCGCGCGTGCGTGGACCGGCTGCTGGGGATCTAGCGCGCCTCGATGCGCGCGATCAGGTCCTGGACGATCCGGCCGGTGGCGCCCCAGATGAGGTGGCCGTCGACCTCGAAGGTCGGCGTGCGGAACGGGATCCCCTTGCGCACCAGGCGGCGCTCGCCGGCGCCCGCGCGCAGGTCGGCCAGCGACAGCTCGAGCACCTCGGCGACCTCCGTCTCGCCGCGGATCCACTCGAAGCCGGGCTCGATCAGCCCCACGAAGGGATAGATCGCGTAGTTGGTGACGAAGGTCGGGGTCGGCTCCAGCGCGCCGAGCACGTCGACGGCCTCGGGCGGCAGCCCGACCTCCTCGTGGGTCTCGCGCAGCGCCGTCTCGAGCAGCGACTCGCCCGGGTCCTGGCGCCCGCCGGGGAACGAGATCTCGCCGGGGTGGCGCCGCAGGTCGTCGCGGCGGCGGGTGAAGACGGCGTGCAGGTCGCCGGCCGCATCGGCGTACAGCGGGGCGAGGACGGCCGAGTCGGTGCGGCCGTGGACGTCCATGGCCAGCGCCTGCTCGGGCGCCAGCAGCCGGCGGGCGAGGTCCTCGCGGAGGCTCAAGCCTGGCTCAGGTGAGCTCGACCCGCTCGTCGAAGGCCACCTCGCCCTCGAGCGTGCGATGCACGGGGCACTTGGCGGCGATCACCTGCAGCTTGGCGACCTGGTCCTCGCTGAGGTGGGCCGGCATCTTCATCACGAGCTCGAAGCGGGTCACGCAGCCGCGCTCGGCGGGCTGTAGTCGACGTCGACCTGCAGGCCGTCGACGTTCCAGCCCTTGCGCTTGGCGTACATCTCGATCGTGATCGCGGTGCAGGAGGCGAGCGAGGCGGCCAGCAGCTCCTGCGGGCTCGGGCCCATGTCGTCGCCGCCGACGTCCTCGGGCTCGTCCGACGTCAGCGCGTGCTTGCGGACCTTGACGTCGTGGGTGAACTTGCTGCGTTGGCGGGCTGGAAGCTTGCATGCGTCATCAGTCGAGTGGATTGAACACCATGCCGGTCAGCACCTTCGGGAAGAAGTACGTCGACTTCGGCGGCATGCTCTCCCCGGCGCCCGCCACGTCGCGCACCTGCTCGACCGGCGTGCCGCGCATGAAGAAGGCCGCCTCGACGGCGCCGGACTCCACCGCTCGCGCGCCTGGGCGGTGCTGCGGGCGTAGTCGAGCCCGCTGAAGTGGGAGATGTCGTCCTCGGTCATGCCGAGCGCGCCCTGGAGGATCAGCGCCTCCAGCACCGCGGTGTCGAGCCGGCGGTAGGGCTCCGGCTTGTCCGGCATCGCGGCGTCGGCGATCGCCTGGTCGCGCAGGGTGAGCATCCGCGCGCCGGCGGCGTCGTAGTAGCCGAGCCGCACCGGGCCGTCGCCCTCGGGCTCGAGCGCCTCCGGGCTCGACCGGGGTCGGCCTCCCAGTCGCGCTCGATCGCGTCGTGCAGCGCCTGGCGCGCTTGCGTCGTCGAGGCCGGTGATGAGGCGGTGGGTGGGGAAGACGGTCAGCCCGGGGTCCTGGAGCGCGACGAGGCACATCAGCACGTGCCCGGCGCCGCCCTCCTGCTGGTAGCACGCGGGCGGTCTCGTAGCGGTGGTGGCCGTCGGCGATCAGCAGCTCGGTCGCGGCCAGCGCGGCGGTGACGGCGGCGGCGGCCTCCGGGTCGGCGACGCGCCACAGCCGGTGGCGGGTGCCGTCCTCGTCGGTGACCTCGCCCCACGGGCTCGCCGCGCGAGGTGCGGCTCGACCGCGCCCCACGCCGCTCCGGACGGGTCGTCGTAGAGCGAGAAGATCGGGGAGAGGTTGGCCTGCGTGGCGCGGGTGAGCCGCAGGCGGTCCTCCTTGGGACCGGGGTGCGTGCGCTCGTGCGGGCGGATCCGGCCGGGGCCGTAGTCCTCGATGCGCACGCGCGCGAACAGCCCGTGGCGGGTGCGCGCGCGCCCGTCGGGGCCGGTGTAGTCCTGGGCGAGCGCCCAGATCGGCGGGCTCGGCGTCGCGGTCGAGCACGCCCTCGCGCTGCCACGCCGAGAACAGCTCGGCGGCGTGCGCGTAGCGATCGCCGTCGGAGCGCGGGAAGGTCGATCTCGACGACGTTGTGCGGCGAGCGGGCGACCAGCTCGGCGCGCTGCTCGTCGTCGATCACGTCGTACGGCGGCGCGGCGACGGCCTGGAGGCCGCCGACGGCGTCGAGGTCGTAGTGGAGTGCTCGGAAGGGCTGGACGTCGGCCACGGGGCGGCGCAGGTTAGCTCCCTAGCGCCGGACGACCCCGAAGTCCGCGGTGTAGGTCGCGCCGGCGTCGTCGCCGGACGGGAATGCCGGTGACCACGCCGATGCCGATCTCGCGGTAGGCGCGCTTGAGGATGTTCGCCTTGTGGCCCGGCGAGTTCATCCAGGCGCGCATGATGCCGCGCGGGGTGGCGAGGCTGCCCGTGCCCCAGGCGAGGTTCTCGCCGAGCGCCCAGCCCGCGTTGCGGGGGACGTAGCGGGCGGCGAAGATCCGGTCGACCATCGTGACGCCGCCGGGCGCGGTGTGCTCGAAGAAGCGGCGCGAGACCATGTCGGCGGAGTGGCCGACGGCGGCCTTGCGCAGGCGGGCGTTCTCGCGCAGCGCGGGCAGCCCGCGCTCGGCGCGGATCTGGTTGTGCAGGCAGAGGATCGCGGCGCGGACGAGCGGCCTCGTTGGCGCCGTCGGCGCGAGGTCGGCGTTGGCGCAGTCCTGCTGGGCGGCGCGGGCGCGGACGCGCGGCGTCTCGAGGCGGCTGCCGACGCGCGGCGTGCGCGCGGACGGCGCCCTTGGCCGGGGCCGTCGATGCGCCGCGGCTCGGCCGGCGGACGGAGGCGGTGGGGACAGCAGGCCGGCGCACGAGCAGCGCGACGGCTGCGGCAAGGCGGGCATCGGTACGGCATGGGGCGCTCGACCTCCCGGGCGAACGTCAGCGATTTCGGGATATGTGGGGCCCGCCGATCCCGAAATGCCGTGCGTCGCTTGATCCTTCGGCAGCCCGGCTGGCTCTGATGAGCTCCGTGGCTTTGCGTCCCGTCCTCGCGGACGGTTTGCCCTTGTCGGGGAGGCGGGCCTCACTCCGCTTATCGGACCGCCTCGACGAACGGCCTTGACCGGCCCTGGACGTTCGTACGAAAACCGACGGATGTCGCTGCGATACTTCGCGGGCAACGGGGCGTGGCGCAGCCTGGCAGCGCGCGTGCTTTGGGAGCACGAGGTCCCGGGTTCGAATCCGGGCGCCCCGACTATGGGTCTGAATCGGCGTGACCGGCGCCACCGGCGGGATCGGCGGGCGCGTCGCGGCCGGCCTGGCCGAACGTGGCGCTGAGCAGCGGCTCGTCGTGCGCGACGCCGCGCGCGCGCCGGAGCTGGGCGCCGAGGTCGCGGTCGCCGAGTACCGCGACGGCGACGCGATGCGCGCCGCGCTGGACGGCGTCGAGACGCTGCTCCTCGTGTCGGCCGGCGGAGTCGTACGACCGCGTCGCGGAGCACTTGAGCGCCGTCGACGCCGCGGCGGACGCCGGCGTGCGCCGGATCGTCTACCTCTCGTTCATGGGCGCCGCGCCCGGACGCCGTGTTCACCTTCGCGCGCGACCACGCCGCCACCGAGGAGCGCATCCGCGGCGACCGGGATCGAGCACACGTTCCTGCGCTCGTGCATGTACGCCGACTACGTCCCGGTGTTCGCGGGCGAGGACGGCGTGATCCGCGGCCCGGCCGGTCAGGGGCGCGCGGCGTTCGTCGCCCGCGACGACATCGGCGAGGTGGCCGCCGGCCGTCCTCGCGGGACGCGGACGGCCACGGCGGGCAAGACCTACGACATGACCGGTCCCGAGGCGCTCTCGCTCGCCGAGGCGGCCGCGCTGCGTCTCCGCCGCCGCCGGGCGCGAGGTCGTCTACGAGGAGGAGACGCTCGAGGAGGCGCGCGAGTCGCGCCGGCCGAGCGGGCACCCGGACTGGGAGATCGAGGGCTGGGTGACGTCCTACGCCGCGATCGGCGCCGGCGCGCTCGAGCCGGTCAGCGACACCGTCGAGCGCGTCACCGGCCGCCCGCCGCGGTCGCTGGCCGACTTCCTCCGCGAGCATCCCGAGAGCTACCGGCACCTCGCCGGCTGATCCGGCGGTGGACGCGACCAACTCCGCCGGCTACCCAGCGCCGATCGGCCTGGCGGCCGATCCGGTCGTCTTCACGCTCCTGCGCGGCCGGCTGTCGGTGCTGCTGGCCCGGCGGCTGGAGGAGCCCCAGCGCGGGATGTTCTCGCTGCCCGGCGGCTTCGTCGGCGTCTCGGAGTCGCCGGAGCAGACCGCCGAGCGCAAGCTGCGCGAGAAGACCGGGGTCGGCTCGGTCCACCTCGAGCAGCTGCGCACCTACGCGGAGCCGGACCGCGACCCGCGCGGGTGGCTGCCCTCGATCGCCTACATGGCGCTGGTCGCGCCCGAGGCGCTGCCCGAGCAGTCGCCCGCCGACCGCGACGCGAGCTGGCACCCGGTCGACGCGCTGCCCGACCTCGCGCTCGACCACGCCCGCATCGTCGACGACGGGCTGTGGCGCCTGCGGGCGCGCGTCGCCGACAAGGCGTGGTTCATGCGGGTCGCGGGCGGCCTGCTGCCCGAGACGTTCACGCTCGGTCAGGCGCAGCGGCTCTACGAGGCGCTCCGCGGCGAGGCCGTCGACCCGGCGAACTTCCGCCGCGACGTCAAAGCGACGGGTTCGCTGGCTGACACGGGTGAGCGACGCACCGAAGGCCCCGGGCGTCCGGGAACGCTCTACCGGCTGGCCACACCGGCGTGTTGACTGCCCGTCAACGTATGTACGACTGAGATTTTCCCCGCTGGAGCGCGGCTCGCCGTAAGGTCGCTCCGATTAAGCGGAGGCTCCGCTGCTGCGACAGGAAGGCAATGATGCTCGAAGGTTCTGGACGCCGGCGCAGGCGCGGCGTCCTTGCCGTGCTCACGGCGCTGGTCGTGTCGCTCGGCATGGCGCAGGGGGCCGGCGCGGCGACGCTGTTCAAGAACGGGACCGGAGTCACGTGGAGCTCCGGGGGCGTGACGACCGACCAGCTCGTCGACATCGAGCGGACCTTCAACTTCATCACGTTCGCCCACACGGGCTACTCGATCCAGGCCGCCAACGAGGGCACCACCGTCAACGCGGACACGGGCTGCACGCCGGCGGGCGACCAGCCGGCCAACACGCTCATCCAGTGCCCGACCACGACCACGGCGATCACCATCGACGCCTACAACGGCGACGACACCGTCCGCAACGCGTTCTGCCCCGACGGCATCTTCTGCCTCGGGCAGTCCCCGACCGACATCCCGGTGACGCTCATCGGCCGCGGCGGTGACGACTCGCTGGAGGGCGGGATCGGCGACGACACGTTGATCGGCGACCTCGACGACACGCAGGCCGGCAACGACACGCTGATGGGCGGCGCCGGGAAAGACTCGATCACCGGGCGAGCCGGCAACGACACGCTCATCCCGGGGCTCGGTGACGACGGCCTGGTCGACGGCGGCCTGGACACCGATCGCATCAGCTACGACGACGGTCGCACCAACCCGGTCAACGTCACGCTCGCCAACACCGGCGAGAACGACGGCGGGGTCGACGACAACGCCTCCGCCTCGCAGCGCGAGGACGTCCGGAACATCGAGAACGTGACGGGTACCCCCGCGTCCGACACGATCGACGGCGGCAGCGACAGCACGATCCGCCACGCGTTCCGGGGGCTCGACGGCAACGACACGCTGCTGGGCTCCGACGCCAACGACTCGCTCGCCGGTGACGACGGGAACGACACGCTGGTCGGGCGCGACGGCGCCGACACGATCACGGGCGGCGACGGGGACGACACGACGAGCTACTCGGGGCACGTCGCGGGCGTCACGGTCAACCTCGCCGTGGGCGGGTCCGACGACGGCAACGCGGCCGACGGCGCCGGGGACACGACCACCACGGTCGAGAACGTGAGCGGGACCGAGCGCGACGACGTGCTCACGGGCGTCGCCGGTGGCTCGGCGATCAGCGGCCGCGGGGGTGACGACGACATCGTCGGCGGGGCCGGCAACGACGTCCTCAACGGGGGCAGCGGCGACGACTCGCTGAGCGGTCTGGCCGGCACCGACACGATCACCGGCGGCACGGGCGCCGATGCCATCGACGGCGGCCCGAGCGCCGCCGGCACCCGCGACGTCGTCGATTACAGCGACCACGCGCAGGGCGTCACGGTGACGCTCGTCGGCTCGGCGGCGAAGGACGACGGCAGCGCGGAGGACGGGGCGCCGGGTGCCCGCGACAGCGTGAACAGCGTCGAGGAGATCATCGGCAGCGAGCAGGGCGACACGATGATCGGCGACGACTCCAGCGAGCGCTTCCAGGGCAACGGCGGCGACGACCTCATGCGGCCGGGCGGCGGCGCGGACATCCTGTCCGGCGGCGCCGGCGCGGGGGACACCTACGACAACAGCGACCGCACGGGCACCGTCGAGGCGTCGCTCGACGAGACCAGCAACGAGATCGACGGCGATCTCATCGGGACCACGCTCGAGCGCATCATCGGCGGTTCGGGCAACGATCTCCTGTCCACCGACGTCGCGGGGTCGGAGCTCCTCGGAGGGCCGGGCGACGATCGCCTGACCGCCAACCAGGGCGGCGCGACGCTCCGTGGCGACGCGGGGCGCGACAACCTCCTCGGCGGCGCGGGGAACGACACGCTCGACGGTGGGGCCGACGGCGACACCATCAACGGCTTCGGTGGCGCGGACAGCTTCTTCGGGGGCCCTGGCGACGACAACATCACCGCCGACGACGGCGTCGCGGAGGGCGTCGACTGCGGCGACGACACGGACTTCGCGGCCACCGACGGCGGCGACACGCGGGTCGGGTGCGAGCTGCCGGCCGCGGTCGCGCCGCCCATTCAACCGCCTCCGCCGTCGGGCCCGGGGCCCACGCCGCAGCTGGGCACGATGGCCGTGACCGTCTCGTTCAACTTCTTCCCGCGCAAGCCCAAGAAGACGACGCGGTTCACCGCCTTCAAGGTCAAGAACATCCCGCGTGGCTCCAAGGTCGTGGCCCGGTGCGTGAGCAAGAAGGGCAAGAAGTGCAAGGGCAAGCTCGGAAAGTCCTTGACAAAGCGCAACGCTCGCGGTTCCTTCGGGTTGAAGCTCTTCAATAGGAAGTTCCGCGTCGGAAGCAGGCTCGAGATCGTGGTCACCAACCCAACCTTCGTCTCCCAGATCAAGATCGTCTCGATCAACCGCAACAAGGGCCCGTCGATCGCGACGCGTTGCCAGCAGCCGGGCTCGAAGAAGCGGATCCGGTGCGGCAGCTAGCCCGTATGCTCGCGGCGATGGAAGCCCACTCGCCGCGATCCGCGCGCCGCCGAACGGTCCGGTCCGCGATCCTGCTCATGCTGCCGGTCTGGCTCGTGCTCGCCACGGCCGCCGACGCGGCGACGCTCACGACCAACACGGGCGGCGGTCTGATCTGGAGCGCGACCACCGGTGCCAACGTCACGTTCTACCGCGACGGGAGCACCTTCCGCCTGCTCTCGGCCAACGAGGCGACCACGATCGGTGCGGGCACCGGCTGCACGCCGTCCTCCGGGTCGGTGCCCGCCGGCGGGACCATCCTCTGCCCGCTGAGCACCGCCAAGTGGCAGATCCAGGGCTCCGAGCAGGCCGACCTGGTCGACACGGACGGGCCGGGGTGCACTGGATGCGTCCCGCCCGACAAGCCCATGGTGGTCAACGGCCTCGGGGGCGATGACAACCTCGAAGGCGGCTCCGGCAACGACATCATGAGCGGCGGCCTCGGGAACGACCTGCTCAGGCCGGGCGCCGGGAACGACAACGTCCACGGCGACGACGGCAACGACTTCCTGGCGTCCGGCTCCGGGAGGGACGGCGCGGACGTCATGGACGGCGACGCCGGGTTCGACACGGCCAGCTACGCCACGCGCGGCGGCGTCGTGACGGTGACCAACAACGACGGGATCGCCAACGACGGGCGAGCGGACGCGGACGGCACCGGGGCCCTGGGCGCCGGCCCGGCGGCGGACAACATCAGGAGCGCCGAGGAGGTGCGCGGCGGCGCGGGCGCGGACACGCTCGACGCGTCGGCGGGCGGCGCCGTCGCTTCGGTCCTCAACGGCGGCGCAGGCAACGACCGCCTGTTCGGCAGCTCGCTCGACGACGTGCTGATCGGCGGCTCCGGCGCCGACACGATGGACGGCAACGCCGGGACCGACACCGTCTCCTACGCCGACCACGACGACCCCTTGCAGGGCATTGTGGAGGTCACGCTCGACGGCGTCGCCGGCAACGACGGCAACGCGGCCGACGGCGCTCCGGGCGCGCGCGACACGGTTGGTCCCGAGATCGAGTCGGTGACCGGCTCGCCGATCGCGGACTCGCTGATCGGCGACGATCTGCCCAACGGCCTCGACGGCGGCGGCGGCAACGACACGATCGACGGCCGCGGCGCCGCCGACGCGCTGCTGGGCGGCGACGGCGACGACACGATCCAGGCGGTCGACGGGGTCCAGGACGGCACGGTCGATTGCGGGCCGGGCACCGACACCGCGTTCACCGACGCCAACGACCCGCGGGTCGGATGCGAGCTCCCGGCGGCGGTCACCCCGACCCC
Source organism: uncultured Solirubrobacteraceae bacterium (assembly GCA_963764385.1). Classification (GTDB taxonomy): domain Bacteria; phylum Actinomycetota; class Thermoleophilia; order Solirubrobacterales; family Solirubrobacteraceae; genus DATFQI01. Next base: position 132,299 of record CAVXSJ010000006.1, read on the forward strand.
GACCCCGACGCCGACCCCGCCCCCTCCGCCGAAGGAGCTGAAGACGATGGCGGTCACGGTCGGCTTCAACTTCTTCCCGCGCAAGCCGAAGAAGACGACGCGCTTCACGGGCTTCGTGGTCAAGAACATCCCGAAGGGCTCCAAGGTCGTCGCCAAGTGCGTGACCAAGAAGGGCAAGCGGTGCAAGGGGAAGTTCAAGAAGGCGCTCACGAAGAAGGGCGCCCGCGGGACCCTCAAGATCAAGGTGTTCAACAAGAAGAAGTACCGGGCCGGCAACCGGCTCGAGGTGGCGGTCAGCAACCCTGACTTCCGGACCCAGATCAAGATCGTCAAGATCAACAAGAACCGGGGCCCGAGCATCTCGACGCGCTGCCAGACGCCGCCCTCCAAGAAACGCACGCGCTGCTGAGCGGCCGCGTACGCTTGGTGGCGTTGTCCCCGTAGCTCAGCTGGACAGAGCGGCTGCCTTCTAAGCAGCGGGTCGCAGGTTCGAGTCCTGCCGGGGACGCTGGCGCGGCGCACGCCCCCGTCATCTATCTTGCGGGGAAGGGAGCGGGCTGGATGACCAGCAGGAGGTAAGGACGTGCGCTTTACGCGTACGGCAGGACTCGGGGTGGCTGCGGCGTTGCTGACGGCGACGGGCGCGCAGGCGGCGGAGCTGTCGACCAGCGATCGCCTACAGGACCGGCGGGAGGTGGCGGGGGGCACGCGCGCCTACGCCGTCGGGTTCCAGGACGGTCGCTTCTATGCGAACGGCTGGCACATCACGGGCGAGATGGGCGGCGTGTGGACGCCGCCGCTGAAGCTCGCCGACGGCGTGTGGTTCGGCGTCGACGGCCAGTGGGCCGGGCAAGCGACCCGCTTCACGAGCGGCTGGGGTTACACGCGCTACCGGCTGCCGTCGATCGACGGGCTCCGCCTCGAGCGCACCGACGTGGTGCCCGACGGCGCCCGGGGTGCGCTGTTCGGCCTCGAGATCGCGAACCCGAGCCGGCACAAGCGCACCGTGGACGTGAAGGTCAACGCGCGCTCGGAGCTGATGGGCGCCTACCCATGGGGGTTCACGGGCGTCACGCCCAACGCGAGCGACAACCTGCCCGACAGCGGCGCCTTCACCGGGCGCGAGCTGGCGTTCCGCGACCAGGGAGCGCTGCCCGGCGCTCCGGCGCACGACTACGCCGCGGTCGTCGGATCCGACCAGCGGCCGCGCGGCGGCCGCACCGGCGCCGGCTTCTGGGGCCCGCAGCCCGGGACGACGTGCGCCGCCGACTCGACCGCGATGCCCAGCGGATGCGACGACGGCCCGTTCGGCAACGGCACCGGCGGCGAGCTGCGCTATCGCGTGAAGGTCAAGGGCCATCGCTCGAAGACGCTGTGGATCGGCGTCGCCGGCTCCGACCGGGGACCGCGCGCGGCTCGCGACGAGTTCGCGCGGCTGATCCACAAGCCGGACCGCGCGTTCGCGCGCAAGACGGAGTCGCGCGAACGGCTCTCGAAGTGGTCGAAGGTCACGCTGCCGGGCGATCCGCGGCTCGCCGAGGCGATCGACTGGGGCAAGCAGAACCTCGCCGACCTCACGCAGACCCAGCGCGACGTGCAGGTCCGCTGGACCGACCAGGGCAAGCAGTTCCCGGCGCCGTCGGGCACCGTGCCGTCGATGACCTACTTCGGCGCGGGCTTTCCCGACTACCCGTGGCTGTTCGCCACCGACGGCGTGTACACGAACTTCGCCGGGGTCGCGCTCGGCCAGTTCGAGACCGCCGCCGCGCATCTGCGCGCGCTGCGCGACGTCTCGGAGAAGCTCAACCCGGGCACGGGCGTCGTGGTCCACGAGGTGGTCTCCGACGGCTCGGTGTGGTTCGGCAAGGACACGCGCCGCACGAACCCGGACGGCACGACCGCGTACGACTTCAACACCGACGAGACCGTCAAGTTCCCGAGCGCGGTGGCGCTCGTGTGGCGCTGGACGGGCGATGACGCGTTCATGCGCGACCTGTACGCGTTCTCGCGCGCGAACCTGCACTACGTGGTCGAGCAGCTCGACGAGGACGGCGACCTGTGGCCGGAGGGCTCGGGCAACGTCGAGCGCACGGGGATGGGCGAGGAGAAGCTCGACAACGCCGTGTACCTGATCCGCGGGCTGTACGACCTCGAGGCGATGGCGAAGGCCACCGGCCACGCGGACGACGCGGCGTGGGCGCGAGCTAGGGCCGACGAACGGGCGGCGGCGTTCGAGCGCACGTGGTGGCTCGATCCCGAGCGCCAGTACGCCGACTCGCTCAAGGAGAACGCACCGATCAACCAGAAGCACTGGATCGGCGTGAACCCGATGGAGGCCGAGCTGTACAAGGACGGCAAGGCGCTCCCCGGGCTCGCGAGCCTCTCGCACGGCACGACCGCCCTCGCGGAGCGCGAGACCGCCTGCTACAGCGGCGAGCGCCCGTTCAACCGCGGCCTGTTCCACACCGGCTGCGGGGGTGGCGGCGACGGCAAGGGAGACCAGGCGATCTTCTCGCTCAACACCGCCGTCCAGGCGGTCGGCGAGGGCAACTACGGACGCCTCGGCCCCGACCAGCAGCGCCGCTACACGGACGCGGAGGCCGAGACGATGTTCGGCGAGCCGAAGCTGGACGTCGAGCCGGCGAGCGCCGAGGGCGAGCCCGACGAGCAGCCGGGCGCGATGCCCGAGATCCTGCCGTCGCCGGGCTTCGACGCCACCGGCCCCAACGACAAGAACGTGCTGCGGTGCTGGACCTGCCGCTCGATGTTCATGCAGGCGTGGGGCAACTACGGCACCGCGTGGCCGGTCATCCACCAGCAGCTCGGCGTCCGGCCCGACCTCGGGAACGGGAAGCTCGACGTCGTCCCGCAGGTGCCCGACGGCCAGCCGTCGGTGCAGGGCCGCGACATCCGGCTCGGCCGCGGGTCGGTCGACGTCCTCGCCGCGCACGACGGCAACCGCTACACCACGCGGATCGACGCGGATGGGGTGCGTGCTCGCGTGCGGATCGGCCACACGCTGCCGCGCGGCGCCGCGCCCTCGCGCGTCGAGCTCGACGGCCGGCGGGTGTGGGACTACACGGTCGACGAGACGAACCGCGGCAGCGAGGTGACCGTGGCGACCTCCGCGGGCCGCCACACGCTCACCGTCACGGGCTGAACGCACCGGGAGCCGCCGGCGATCGCCGGCGGCTCCCGCGCGTCAGCGGCGTGTGGCGAACGGCGAGTGCATCAGCGGCGGCGGCTCAGGGGCGCCGGCTTCGGTCCCCTGGGTCTCGCAGTCGGCGTTCACCGTGTCGCCCGTGTCGTCGCGGACGACGCGGTCGTTCCCGGTGCCGCATTCCGCCGTGTCGAGCTCACCGTCGCGGGTGAACAGATCGTCGGGACCGGCTCCGCCAGACAGGAAGTCGAGGCCCGCGGAACCGTCGAGGCGGTCGGCGCCGTCGCCGCCGTAGAGCATGTCCTTGCCGGGGCCGCCGGCGAGCGTGTCGCGGCCGAGGCTCCCGTCCACGGTGTCGGCGCCGAGCCCGCCGTGGAGCAGGTCATCGCCCTTGCCGCCCACGATCGCGTCGTTGCCGTCGAGGCCCTGGGTCTCGTCGTCGCCGGGTCCGCCGGCGAGCCGGTTGGCCGCGCTGCTTCCGATGAGGGTGTCGTCGCCATAGCCCCCGGACACGTCCTCGACGTCGCCGGCCACGTGGTCGTTCTCGTCGGCTTCGCCGTCGGGGCCGGCGTCGCCGATGGTGACGACGACGTGGGCGGAGCGCTGGCTGTAGTCCACGCGGTCGCGGCCGGCGCCGCCGGAGAGGTCGTCCGGCCCGGTACCGCCGTCGAGGGTGTCGGCGCCGTAGCCGCCCCTCAACGTGTCGTGGCCGGCGCCGCCCAGCAGGAGGTTGTCGGCGGAGCTGCCGGTGATCGTGTCGTCGCCGGAGCCGCCGCGGACGTTCTCGACGTCGGGGGCGACGTTGTCGACGCCCTTGGCGCCGTCGTTGGTGACGCCGTCGAGGCTGATGTACGTCGCCACGCCCGCATCCGAGAAGTCGGCGGTGTCGTCTCCGGTGCCGCCGTTCATCGTCTGGGCGTAATCGCCGTTGTAGAGCGTGTCGTTGCCCGGGCCGCCGTTCTGGACGTTCGCGGTGCTGGAGGCGCCGTTCATGAAACCGAGGCCGTCGTTGCCGTCTTCGCCGTTGAGCGTGCCGTACCCGGTGAGGCGGTCATCGCCCGGGCCGCCGTTCACGGTGACGGGAAGCTGCTTGTACGAGTTGGAGACCCGGTCGGTCTCGTCTCCGCTGCCCATATTGAGGACCATGCCCACGCTGGAGATCGAGCACCTGACCGAGCCGGTGCCGGATCCGGTGCACGTCGACGCGTCGGCTCCCGTGACCTCGATCGGGTCGCCCGAGTACTCGCTGAACGCCGGGCCGTTGCCGGAGTTGTCGACCCACAGGTCGTTGGACATGCCGGCACCGGCGTCGAAGGTGTAGACGCCGTCGTCGACGTGGAGGGTCGCCGCCTGCGCGGCGGACGGGATGAGCGCGACCGCGGCGAGTGCGAGAAGTGCCGCGCGGGCGGCGCGCTTACGAAAGTCTGGCAACAGAACCTTCCCTGTTGGGGTCCGGGCTCCGAGGGAGCCGGTCCCAGTCCATCGGCCACCGGCGGAGCGCCTTGAGTGCCGGCAGGTTCGGACGCCGGCCGGCGGCCAGAGGCGACCACTGCGAGCGGTCGGGGTGCGGCTTGAGGTCGGTCTCGGAAGCGTCGACGTGGCGCCGAGGGCCGTCGCTGGGCCGAGGCTTACGAGCGCCTCGGCATGCGCGACGCGGTCCGCGAGGCCGGCTACCCGGCCTGAGCGTCCGCGAGCAGGTCGCGGTAGCCCTGCCTCGTGCGCTCCCAGGACAGCCGGCCGACCGCCGCCGCGCGAGCGTTGTCGGCCTGGGCGGCGCGCGCCTCGTCGTCGGCGAGCCCGGCGATGGCCGCCCGCAGGCCTTCGGGGTCTGGCTCGACGGCGGGGACGCCCGACCGCGTCGGCTCGGCGGCGGGGGAGCAGGGCACGAGGACACCCTCGATGCCGTCGCGCACCACCTCGTCCATCGGCGGCGCCGCGGTCGTGATCACCGGGATGCCCATGGCCAGCGCCTCGAAGAGATGAAGGCCCAGGCCCTCCCAGCGGCTCGGGGCCAGGCACACGTCCGAGGCCGCGAACAGGGCGGTGTGCAGGCGGGCGGGTAGGTCACCGTCGACGATCGAGACGCGCTGGTCGCGGCGCGCGAGGGCGCGGATCTCCTCGACCGTGATCGCGCCACGGATGGTGCCCTGGAGCTTGATGACCAGCCGCAGCCGGGGATCCTCGACCTCCTGGAAGGCATCCAGGATCTCGGCGAGCGGCTTGCGGCGCGAGACGTAGCCCGCCGGGACGTAGTAGGTGACGGCCGCGTCGCCTCGGCTGCGCGTCCTGTCGCCGCTTGCCACGTCGTCCGGGTGGCACCCCCACGGGACGTAGGGGGCCTCGAGCCCCAGCTCCGCGAACCGCTCGCGGCCGGAGCGGGTGAGCGAGTACACGATGTCGTAGGCGCCCGCCGCGCCCGCGACGTGCTCCGGCCCGAACGCCTCCCACATGAAGGTGCCGATCGTCCGCACGCCCCGCTCGCGCATCCGGCGCACCTCGTCGAAGGCGTAGTTCTGGAAGCAGAAGACGACGTCCGCGCCGGTCGTATCGAGCCAGCGCTCGTACTCCTCCCACGGGACGTGGAAGCCGGAGGCCTCGGTCACGCCCGGCTGGCCCCACGGGTCGGATCGCTCGACGTACTCGCGACGGTGGAAGGCCTTCGGGGTGGGGCGGGCCAGGACGAAGGTCTCGTGGCCCAGGTCCTCGAGCACGGTCCGCACGCGGCGCATGACCACCGCCTGGCCGCGGTTGAACCACCAGCTGACGAGGCCGACCCTGCTCATGACCCCGCCGCGGCCTGACCGTCCTCCTCGAAGCGGTCGGCGAGCTCCGCGAACGCATCGTCGCCGGTGAGGACCGCCAGCTGGCGCAGCTGGTCGACGTGCACGCCGTGGTAGAAGGCGTTCTGGACCGGCGTGTGGACCGAGTAGGCCGAGTACTCGCCGGGGCGCCGCAGCACGCGGGCGTAGTGCAGGGCGGTCGCCGCGCCGCCGTCGAACAGCCTCGCGGCGGCCGGGTCGCCGGTCGCGCGCGCGTGCTCCCAGTAGCCGGACAGCGCCGAGATGTGGCCGTTGAGCACCCGGGTCGGCTCGCGGGTGCCGGGGTACTCCTCGAACCACAGGTAGCCGTCGTCGTCGACGAACGCGCTCCAGGGGCGGCCCGCGCAGCGCGGGTGGAAGGTGGTCGCGTAGATCCGCCGCTCGGCCTCGCGCCAGTGCTCGTCGCCCGTGGCCTCGTAGAGGCGCTCGAACATCACCAGCGCGCGCCCCTGCGCCATGCCCGAGAACCACGGCGGCACGAGGTGGTCGGCCGGGTCGCCGAAGACGTCGAAGGGGAAGGTGTAGGCGAGGTACAGGCCGTCGCCGGACGGGACCGCGTAGGCGAGGAGCTTCTCCGCGCTGCCGATCGCGCGGCGCAGGTACTCGGGGTCGCCGTCGAGCCGGTAGCTCTCGGCCATCGCGAGGGAGTGGTTCTCGAGCGCGGTCGGGTGCGGGTGGTCGACGCCGTCCTTCTCCCAGCGCAGCGAGCCGTCCTCGTTGACGGGCTGGTCGAGCCGCATCGGCCGCGGGCGGCGGTAGGGCTGCAGCTCGAGGGGGATCGGGAGGATCGCGTAACCGCCGGTCCGGAACGACTCCGGCAACGCGGCCGGGCACCCGGCGGCCGGGGTGGGGGCGGCCGGCGCCGGCGCCCTAGGTGGAGCCGGGCTCGGGAGGCAGCACAGCGCGCGCAGGGCGGTGAGCGGGACGGCGAGGCGTCGTCTCGCCAGGCGGGCGTGATGGCGCGCGCGGGCGCGCTGCCCCCGGCGGGCGAGCCGCCCGGCGCTGGTCGCCCGCGCGAGCCCCAGCCGTGCCCGCTTCAGCTCCTTCTCGGCGGCGCCGCGCCGCGGCCCGGCGGGGTACGCGCGGGTGGCCGCGTCGCCGGCGCGCAGCGAGCGGCCGAGGTCCGCCGCGGCGCGGGCGAGCGGTCGCCGCTCCGACAAGGCACGGGTGCGCTTCGAGAGCCGCGACGCCGATCGCTCGATCGCGTCGGCCGCCGACGCCGGAGCGGAGGCCGCGGAATCAGCGGAGGCCGCCGACAGCCCGGCGACCGTGAGCGCCACGGCCACCGAGCAGAGCGCGTGATGCACCGGACGCCGGACCAACCCGGCGGACGATGCCATACCCGGCCGCGCGGTGCATCTCGCGGCGACGCGGCGCGCGCGACGCGGCGCGTTCGCGATATCACTCTCAGCTGTGCCGGAGGACAGGATCACGCGGGAGGACGTCGCCTCGACGATGGGCGCCCGTCGCGAGCTCGGGGAGGAGATGGAGCCGGCGGTGGTCGACGCCTTCCTCGAGCGCGTCGAGCGCGCGGTCGAGGCGCGGAGCGCCGAGGACAAGCGGCGCCGCCGCAGCAGCGGCCCCGACAGCGGCCAGCGCCTCGCGCTGGCGATCGTGTCGCTCGGCACCGGGGTGCCGATCACGGCGATCGCCGCCGCGGAGGGCGGCGTGGTGGGCATGCTCGTCGTGTGGTGCGGGATCGTCGGCGTGAACGTGGCCAACGCGCTCAGGCGCGACTGAGGGAGGGAACATGAGCGAGACCGCCGTGCAGTCCGCGGCCGCAGCGGTGGACGGGTGGCTGGGGCGCTTCGAGGAGGCGCTTGCGAAGGAGGACGCCGCGGCCGCGGCCGAGCTGTTCGGCGAGGGCAGCTTCTGGCGCGACCTCGTCGCGTTCACGTGGAACATCAGGACCGTCGAGGGGCCCGACGGGGTGCGCGACTTGCTCGAGCACACGCTCGCGCGCACGAAGCCGCGCGGCTTCCGCACCACCGAGCCGCCGGCCGAGGCGGAGGGCGTGACCGAGGCGTGGATCGCGTTCGAGACCGAGGTCGGCCGCGGCACCGGCCAGCTGCGGCTGAAGGACGGCAAGGCGTGGACGCTGCTCACCGCGCTGCAGGAGCTCAAGGGCCACGAGGAGCAGCGCCCCAAGGGCGTCAAGCACGGCGCCGACCCCGACCGCGAGACGTGGCTCGAGGCGCGCCACCGCGAGGCGGAGGAACTGGGGTACGAGACGCAGCCCTACGTCGTGATCGTGGGCGGCGGCCAGGGCGGGATCGCGCTCGGCGCCCGGCTGCGTCAGCTGCGCGTGCCGACGATCATCGTCGAGCGCAACGAGCGCCCCGGCGACTCCTGGCGCAAGCGCTACAAGTCGCTCGCCCTGCACGACCCGGTCTGGTACGACCACCTGCCCTACATCAAGTTCCCGCCCAACTGGCCCGTGTTCTCGCCCAAGGACAAGATCGGCGACTGGCTGGAGATGTACACGCGGGTGATGGAGCTCAACTACTGGAGCTCGACCGAGGCCAAGAGCGCGAGCTACGACGAGGCGGCGGGGGAGTGGACCGTCGTCGTCGAGCGCGACGGCCAGGAGATCACGCTGCGCCCGAAGCAGCTCGTGATGGCCACCGGCATGTCGGGCAAGGCCAACGTGCCCGAGATCCCCGGCATGGACGACTTCCAGGGCGACCACCATCACTCCTCGCAGCACCCGGGGCCGGACGCCTACAAGGGCAAGAAGGCCGTGGTCATCGGCTCCAACAACTCCGCGCACGACATCTGCGCGGCGCTGTGGGAGGCGGGCGCGGACGTGACGATGGTGCAGCGCTCATCGACCCACATCGTTCGCTCGGACACGCTCATGGAGATCGGGCTCGGTGCGCTCTACTCGGAGGAGGCCGTCGCCTCCGGCATGACCACCGAGAAGGCCGACATGACGTTCGCCTCGCTGCCCTACCGGATCATGCACGAGTTCCAGATCCCGCTCTACGACCAGATGCGCGAGCGCGACGCCGACTTCTACGACCGCCTCGAGAAGGCCGGCTTCATGCACGACTGGGGCGAGGACGGCTCCGGGCTGTTCATGAAGTACCTGCGCCGCGGCTCGGGCTACTACATCGACGTCGGCGCGGCCGACCTGGTCGCCAACGGCGACGTCAAGCTCAAGACCGGGCAGGTCGTGCGCCTCACCGAGCACGCCGTCGTGATGGAGGACGGGACCGAGCTCCCAGCCGACCTCGTCGTCTACGCGACCGGCTACGGCTCGATGAACGGGTGGGCCGCCGACCTGATCTCCCAGGAGGTGGCCGACAAGGTCGGCAAGGTCTGGGGGCTGGGCTCGGACACCGCCAAGGATCCCGGCCCGTGGGAGGGCGAGCAGCGGAACATGTGGAAGCCGACGCCAGCAGGAGGCGCTGTGGTTCCACGGCGGCAACCTGCACCAGTCGCGCCACTACTCGCTGTATCTCGCGCTCCAGCTCAAGGCGCGCGCCGAGGGGATCGACACGCCCGTGTACGGCCTCCAGGAGGTCCACCACACCTCATGACCGAGCCTGCGCCGCGCGGCCGGAACCCATACGACGTCACCGGCGTCGAGCGCGGGCCAGATGGGATCGCCCGCTACAGCGGCCGTCCCGACTCGCTCGTGCACATGCTGCGCGCCACGGCCGACCGCCACGGCACCGAGCTCGCGATCGCGGAGATCGGCGGGGACCGGGTGACCTACGACGAGCTGTGGGAGCGCGCCTCGCGCGTGGCCGGCGGCCTGCGGGCGCACGGCATCGAGCGCGGCGACCGTGCCGCCATCCGGCTCCCGAACGGCCTCGACTGGGTGCTCGCGTTCTGGGGCGTGCAGCTGGCCGGCGCGATCGCGGTCCCGGTCAACACGCGCTTCACGGACTCCGAGGCGCAGTACGTGATCGACGACTCCGGCGCCGCGTACGTGTTCGGCGAGCTCCCCGACGGCGAGCCCCTCGTCACCGACGACCTCGGCCCGGACGACCTGTCGGCGATCTTCTACACGAGCGGCACGACCGGCTTCCCGAAGGGCGCGATGACCTCGCACGCGAACTTCCTGGCCAACAGCGAGAACGCCGTCCGCTGCGTCGGCCTGGACCGCGACGCCGGCAACGAGATCGCCACGATCGTCAACGTGCCGCTGTTCCACGTGACCGGCTGCAACAGCCAGCTGATCGTCACCAACGAGCTGGGCGGCCGCGTCTACGTCCTCACCGACCCGATGGACCTCGACGGCTTCCTGCGCACCGCCAGCGAGGAGCGCGTGGGGATGCTCACCTCGGTGCCGGCCATCTATCACGCGCTGATGCGCCACCCGAAGTTCGGCGAGACCGACCTCACCGCGTCGACCCGGCTGTCCTACGGCGGCGCCCCGATCGCCGCCGACGCGGTGCACAAGATCATGGAGGCGTTCCCGCAGGCCCGCGTGGGCAACGGCTTCGGGCTCACCGAGACGTCGTCGCTCACCTCCTACCTGCCGCACGAGGAGGCCGCCGACCACGCGGACTCGGTCGGCTTCGCGATGCCGGTGTGCGATCTCGCGATCGACGAGCCCGACCCGGAGACCGGGGTGGGGGAGCTGCTCGTGCGGGGCCCCAACGTCGTGCAGGGCTACTGGAACAAGCCGGAGGCGACCGCCGACACGTTCATCGACGGCTGGCTGCACACCGGCGATCTCGGCCGGGTCGACGATGACGGCCTGCTCTACATCGTCGACCGCATGAAGGACATGATCAACCGCGGCGGCGAGAACGTGTACTCGATCGAGGTCGAGAGCGCGCTGGCCGGCGCGCCGGGGGTCGGCGAGGTCGCGGCGCTCGGCGTTCCCGACGACATGATGGGCGAGAAGGTGGGCGCCGTGATCGTGCCCGCCGGTGACGACCTCGACCTCGACGCCGTGATCGCCCACGCGAAGGAGGGCGTCGCCGACTTCAAGGTGCCGCAGTACGTCGCGGTGCGAAAGGATCCGCTCCCGCGCAACCCCGGGGGCAAGGTGCTCAAGGCCCAGCTGCGCGACGAGACCGAATGGGGAGAGCCGCTTCGATGATCGAGACCGTGCAGGGACCGCTCGACCCCGGTGAGCTGGGGCCGACGCTGATCCACGAGCACGTCCGCTTCCGCGACGAGGCGGTCTCCGAGAACTGGCCCGGCCGCTACGACGGCGACGCCGAGCTGGCCGCGGCGGTCGCGGCCGTGGACGCCGCCAAGGGCCACGGCGTCCGGACGATCGTGGACCCGACGGCGATGTTCGGCGGGCGCGACGTGCGCTTCATGAAACGCGTCGCGGACGACACCGGCGTCCAGATCGTCGCCTGCACCGGGATCTACACCTACGACTTCCTCCCGCACTACTTCGAGAACCGCTCCGAGGAGGAGATCGCCGAGCACTTCATCGACGACATCGAGCAGGGGGTGCAGGGCACCGACATCAAGGCCGCGTTCCTGAAGTGCGCGGCCGACGCCCCGGCCTCACCGACAACATCGAGAAGATCCATCGCGCCGTCGCCCGCGCCAGCCTGCGTACCGGCGCGCCGATCATGGCCCACTCGCGGCCCGCCTCCAACACGGGCCCGCGCCAGGTGGAGATCTTCCTCGAGGAGGGCGTCGAGCCCTCGAAGATCCAGATCGCGCACACCGGCGACAGCGACGACCTCGACTACATCGAGGGCCTGCTCGACACGGGCGTGTGGATCGGCCTCGACCGCTACGGGCTCGATCTCTACCTCCCGTTCGACAAGCGCAACGCGACCACCGCCGAGCTGCTGCGCCGCGGCTACGCCGACCGGCTGTTCCTCTCCCAGGACCACTGCGCGACGATCGACTGGTTCCCGCAGGAGGCCGTCGCGGGGCTCATGGAGGCGGGCCTCGTGCGCGGCTGGTCGATGACGCTGATCTTCGAGGAGGTCCTGCCGTGGCTGCGCGAGCAGGGGCTCATGGACGACGACGTGCAGCGGCAGGTGCTCGAGGACAACCCGCGCCGCTGGCTGGAGGGCGAGTGATGCACACGGCGGTCGAGTTGCTGGCGGCATACCGGGCGCGCGAGCTGTCGCCCGTCGAGGTCACGGAGGCGTCGCTGGCGCGGATCGAGCGCCTCGACGGCGAGATCAACGCCTTCTGCCTCGTCGACGGCGAGCGGGCGCTGACCGAGGCCCGCGCCTCGCAGGAGCGATGGGCGCGCGGCGAGCCGGCCGGCCCGCTCGACGGCGTCCCGGTCGCCGTGAAGGACCTGCTCCTCACGCGCGGGTGGCCGACGCTGCGCGGCTCGCGCGCCGTCGACCCGGCCGGGCCGTGGGAGGACGACGCGCCGGCCGTGGCGGCGCTCCGGCGCTCCGGCGCGGTGCTGCCGGGCAAGACGACGACGCCCGAGCTGGGCTGGAAGGGCGTCACCGACAGCGCCCTGGAGGGCATCACCCGCAACCCGTGGGACCCGAGCCGCACGGCCGGCGGATCGAGCGGCGGCAGCTCGGCGGCGCTGAGCGCGGGGATGGTCCCGCTCGCGCTCGGCAGCGACGGCGGCGGCTCGATCCGGATCCCGTGCGGCTTCTGCGGGCTGGCCGGCATCAAGCCCACCTTCGGGCGCGTCCCCGCGTGGCCGGCGAGCCCGTTCGGCCCGGTCTCGCACGTCGGCCCGATGGCGCGCACGGTCACCGACGCCGCGCTGCTGCTCGACGTGATGAGCGAGCCCGATGCGCGCGACTGGATCGCGTTGCCGCCGCCGCGGGCGAGCTTCACCGCCGGGATCGGCGACGGCGTCGAGGGCCTGCGGATCGCGTTCAGCCCCGCGCTCGGGTACGCGGCCGTGGAGCCCGAGGTCGCCGCGCTCGTCTCCCGCGCCGCGCTCGCCTTCGCGGAGCTGGGCGCGCACGTCGAGATGGTCGATCCCGGCTTCGACGACCCGCGTGCGGCGTTCGACGTGCTGTGGCGCTCCGGTGCCGCCCGCGCCGTCGCCGACCTGGGCAACCCCGACGGCATCGACCCCGGCCTGGCCGAGGTCGCGGAGGCCGGCCGGGGCCACAGCGCCGTCGAGTACATCGCGGCGCTGCAGGCGCGCGACCGGCTGGCGATGCAGATGAGCCTGTTCCACCAGGACTGGGACCTGCTGCTGACCCCGACGCTCCCGCTGGTCGCGTTCGAGGCGGGCCGCGAGATCCCCGAGGGCGCCGCCGACCCGCGGTGGCCCGGCTGGACGCCGTTCACCTATCCGTTCAACATGACCCAGCAGCCCGCGGCGACGGTGCCGTGCGGCTTCACGGACGCCGGGTTGCCCGCCGGGCTGCAGATCGTCGGGCCGCGCTACGCCGAGGCGCTGGTGCTGCGCGCCGCCCGCGCGTACGAGGCGACGCACCCGCAGCCCACCATCGCCGGGGAATAAACCGCGCACCGGGGCGTCCCCCGGTGCATGCGATCCCTCCTGATGTGCGCGGCGCTGGCCGTCGCCGCCGTAACCCTCGCCGCCGAGAGCGCCGGGGCCGCCACGCTGTCGCGCGAGACCAAGGGCAGCGAGCTCGTCTTCACCGAGAGCGACGCCGACACCTCCGCCAACGACCTCGACATCGACTACTGCGACCAGTCGCCGTGCACCAGCGACGGCGTCCTACGCTTCCGCGACCTCGGCGACTCGATCACCGTCGGCGCCACTGCGGGGTGCACCTCCGCCGGCTCGACCGTCGCCCCCGGGACCGTGGTGTCGTGCGTGCGCAGCGGCACCCCACGGGTTGTGGTCGCGCTCGGCGCGGGCGACGACCGGCTCACCACCGACGGCGGCGGGTTCCCCGGCCGGCCGCTGCCGGTGCCCGTGGTCGTCACCGGCGGCCCGGGCGCTGACGCGATCACGGGCGGGGCCGGCGCCGACACGATCCTCGGCGGCGACGGCAACGACACGCTCGACGGCCATCCGGGGGCCGACTCCGTGCAGGGCGGCGCCGGGGCGGACACCATCGAGGCGCGCGACGCCACCGCCGACGTGCTCGACTGCGGCACCGACGTCGACACCGCGTTCACGGACACCGTCGACTCGCGCGTGGGTTGCGAGCTCCCCTCGGCCGGTACGCCCGGCCAGCCGCCCGTGGCGCCGCCGCCGGTCGCGCCGCCCCCGGTGGTGCTCAAGCAGATGGCGACCCAGGTCGGGTTCGTGTTCTTCCCGCGCCGCCCGCGGGAGACCACCCGCTTCACGGAGATCGTCGTCCGGAACGTGCCGCGCGGATCGACCGTCGTGGCGAAGTGCCTGACCCCGAGCGGCCGGCGCTGCGGCGGCGAGTCGCGGCGGGCGTTCACGAAGCGGGGCGCGAGAGTGACGGTGCGCGTAGGACGCTTCGAGCGGCGCTACCGCGCCGGGACCAAGGTCGAGGTCACGATCACCAACTCCGCGTTCATCACCCAGATCAAGACCCTCTCGGTGCGCCGCAACCGCGCGCCCAGCGTCAGTACGCGCTGCCGACCGCCTGGGTCGTCGAAGCGGATCCGGTGTGGCGGCTAGCCTGCATCCACCGACGATCCGTGACCGGCCACGGTGGCGAGACGCCCCGGGGATTGCCCGAGTTCCGCGCGGCCCGGCAGATGGTCGAACTCGGTCATGGACACCACCGAGAACTCGATCCGCTCGCCGCGCTCCAGCAGGCGCTCGGCGAGGACGCGCGGCCAGCCCACCGGGGTGTGCACGCCGTGCGAGTGGTCCATGGCGCGGAACATGCAGTCGCCGTAGTAGCCGACGCGCAGCGCCGGCTCCCCGGGGATGGCGGCGGCGGGCACGGGCCTCGTGGAATCACCCCTCTAGCCCGCCGCGACCCGTCGGCCCGTCAGCCAATCCGCGAGGTGCTCGCCGACGAGCTCGGCGCCGGCCGTGCTCGGGTTGTAGCCGTTGGCGCAACGCAGCCGCGGGTCGTCGCCGAGCACCTCGGTCAGGTCGAGGCACTCGACGCCGGCGCGGCGGCACGCGGCGCGGGCGTCGGCGACCACGCGAGCCTCGATCTCACGCTGGACCGGCAGCGCGGGGTGCCGGGGCGGCGGCGGGATCATCACCACGGCCGCGTCGGGCCACGCGTCGCGGGCGGCGGCGAGGAACCGCTCGAGCCCGGCGGCGCCGCCGTAGGGCGCGACCTGGCGGCCGAACACGCGCACGAGCGGGCGCAGGAAGCGGTAGCCGGTGAACACGTGGCGGCCGAGGCGGCGCCCGATGTCCTCTCGCAGGCGCAGGAAGGCCGGCGTGTCGGGCAGGACCGCGCGGCGCGTGTACCGCGCGCCGAGCTGGACGACGACCACGTCGGGCAGGCCGGAGAGGCGCAGGTAGTGGCCGAGGTCCTCGCGGCCGGGGAGGTGGTCGAACTCGGTCATGAACACGGTCGACCACTCCATCCGCTCGCCGCGCTCTAGGAGCCGCTCGGCGAGCACACGCGGCCAGCCGACCGGGTTGTGCACGCCGTGGGAGTGGTCCATGGCCCGGAACGAGCAGTCGCCGTAGTACGCGACGCGCAGCGCGGGCTCGCCGGGGACCGCGGTCGCCGGCCACCCGCGCGTCGGGTCGGTGGGCAGCCGGCCGAGCACCCGGTGGTAGGCGGGGCGCAGCCAACCCCTGGTTCGTATCCGTGCGTCCATTGCGCCCGAGAGGCTAGCTCTCCAGCCCGCGGCCGGTCCCACCCGGGCCGCTCTCAGTGGCCACCGTGGACGCGCCAGTGCTCTTTCGGGTCTCCTCCCTCGACCGTCGCCGCTGCCCCTCGTGCAGCGGCTGCGCGCCTCAAACCCACGGTCTGGCGCACCCGAACGCCTCGGTCGAATGACTAGTCGGCCGGTGGTCGGGTCAGGCTCGGCGGCTCACCTGCCGACGTAGAACGCATGAGTACACCGGAGTACCCGTCACTCGCCCGCGGTTGGGACAGCCCTGATGAGTTCCGGCTCATCGAGGAGCGGCTCGCGCCGTCGGGCCGTCTCCTCACCGTCAGCGGGGAGCTCGACATCGCCACCGCGCCCGATCTGCGCAAGCGTCTCGACGCTGCCGTGGACGCCGGTACCAAGCGCATCGTGCTGGACCTCGAAGCCGTGTCGTTCATGGACTCGGTCGCCATGGCGGCGATCATCCATACACGCACTCGCCTCGGCGACAGGGGCAAGATCGCCATCGTCGTCCCGAGTACCTCCTACACCCGGCTCGTCTTCGAGATCGCCGGCCTGCCGCGCTGTCTCGACCTGTTCGAGACGCGCGACCACGCCGTCGCGCACGTCGCCGCCGCCTAGCTTGGCCTCCAAGGTGACCGCCCCGAGCGCCTCGAGGGCGGTGCCTGGATAATGGCGGCGTGCCGTCTCCCGAATCCGTCCGACGCCGCCCGGCCGGGGTGCTCGTGGTGGGTGCCGTGGAACCGGAGGTCACGCCGTGGCTGCGCGCGGCGGGGCACTCCACACGCGCCGTCCGCGACGCGGAGGCGGCCGTGGCGGCGCTCGAGGAGGAGCCCGCCGACCTGGTGATCGTCGACCGCGAGCCCGCCGGGCTCGACGGGGCGGGCGTGTGCCGGGCGCTGCGCGAAGGGCTCGAGCTCATCGATCCGTGGCTGCTGGCCATCACGGTCGCGGCGAGGGGGAGAGGGGCGGACGCCGCGCTGGACGCCGGCGCCGACGACTACCTGCACCGCCCGTTCACCCGCGGCGAGCTGCTGGCCCGCGCCCGCGCGGGGCTCCGCGCCGCGCAGCAGCGCGCCGACGACACGCTCGTGCGCGCCCTGATGGTCAACGTCCCGGGCGCGATCTACCGCTCCGCGTGGCACGCCGGCTACACGATGGAGCTGATCAGCGACGAGATCGAGCGCATCTCCGGCTATCCGCCGGTGGACTTCGTCGCCAGCGCGAAGCGGACGGTGCTGAGCATCGTCCACCCGCGCGACCGCAAGCGGGTGATGCGGGCGCTCGCCGCGGCCTCCGCCGACCAGGGCACGTTCGTGCTCGAGTACCGGATCGTGCGCTCCGACGGACAGGTGCGCTGGGTGCTCGACCGCGGCCAGCTCGTCCCCGGCCCCGGGGATCGCATGTGGATGGACGGCGCGCTGTTCGACATCACCGACCGCCGCGCGGCCGAGGAGGCGCTGCGCCGGCAGGAGATCGACCGCGCGCGCACCGAGGAGCTGCGCGCGTCCCGCATCCGCATCGTGGAGGCCGCCGACGCGGCCCGGCGGCGGATCGAGCGCGACCTCCACGACGGCGCGCAGCAGCGGCTGGTCAAGGTCGGCCTCGACATCCGGATCGCCCAGCGCCACTTCGAGAAGGACCCCACGTCGGCCGGACCGTTCCTGGCCCAGATCGGCGAGGAGCTCTCGGAGGCGTCGGCCGAGCTGCGCGAGCTGGCCCGCGGCATCCACCCCGCCGTGCTGACCGACCGCGGGCTGCGGCCGGCCATCGACGCGCTTGTCAACCGCGCGACCGTCCCGGTCGAGGTGCTCGAGACGCCGGAGGAGCGCCTCGCCCCGTCGCTGGAGTCGACGGCCTACTTCACCGTCGCGGAGGCGCTGACCAACGTCGCCAAGTACGCGCAGGCCAGCCACGCCACCGTGCGGGTCGCCCGCGTCGACCACGAGCTGGTCGTGGAGGTCTCCGACGACGGCGTGGGGGGCGCGGACGCCGCCTCCGGCAGCGGGCTCAGCGGCCTGGCCGACCGCGTGGGGGCGACCGACGGGCGGCTGACCGTCAAGAGCCCGGCCGGCAAGGGCACCGTCATCCGGGCGGTCCTGCCGGTGCCCCAGGGTTAGTAGACCCGTCCGCAAGTCCTGAACATTCCGGCGGGCCCGGCCCGCGTCTGCCGGCACCCGGCATCCGTCACGTGCCACCAGCATGCATCCGGATGCCGTGCACCGGCAGACACGACCCGGGCTTCGCCGGATTATGTCCAGTTCTTACGGACGGGCCTACTAGCGAGCCGCGCACGGGCGGCGGCGAGCGCCTCCTCGGTGCCCGCGCGTAGCTCGGCCAGGAAGTCGCGGCCCTCGGCGGCGGCGGCCATCGAGCGCTCCATCAGCTCCGCCAGCTCGGAGGCGCGGACGTCGTCGAGGCGCCGCTGCGCGCGCGCGACCGCCGCCTGGAGGCCCGTCACCGCCCGCGCCGCGACCGCGTCGCGGTCCGGCGGCGCGCTCGCGAACGGCGAGGTGTCCCACTGGCGCACGAGGTCGAGGATCGCGTCGGCGTCCGCCGCCCGGTAGGCGGTGTTGAGGCGCTTCATGAACGCCTCGGCGTGCATCCGCGCGTCCGTGCTCGCGGCCAGGTCGGGGTGCATCTTCTTGGCGGCGTCGCGGAACAGCCGCTTGAGCTCGCGGCCCGGCACCGGGCCGGGCGGGGCCGGGACGGCGCGGGCGGCGTCGGTGGTGCGGCGGGCGCGCCCCTGTGCCGACGCGGCCGCCTCGGCGTCCGCGTCCGCGCCCGAGCGGTCGGCGACGAACGTCAGCAGGCGCGCCTCGGCCTCGTTGAGCTGGGCCAGCACCGTCACCACGCGGCGCGTGTAGTCGGCCTCGAACACCGCCAGCTCCGCCTCCAGCGCCGCCTGCTCGGCCTCGATCTCGGCCAGGCGGTCGCGCAGCGCCGCCGCGTCGTCTCCCGCTCCCGTCATCGGGCGTTTTCGTGGGTGTGGCGTGGGTAGGCGATCAGTTCGCACGCTATGGGAAGGAGACTCCCCATGCTCACGCTGACCCCGACGGCCTCAGAGGCCGTCCGCCAGATCGTCGCCCAGGCACCGGTCGACGAGGAGACCGGTGGCCTGCGCATCGCGCCGGGCGAGCCGACCGAACAGGGTGTCCCGCTCGAGATCTCGCTCGTCGAGGGACCGCAGGCGGCCGACCAGGAGGTCGGCGACGCCCAGGCCCACGTGTACCTGGACCCGGCCGCCGCCGAGGCGCTCGACGACAAGGTGCTCGACGCGCAGGTCCAGGAGAGCGGCGTCGGCTTCTCCATCCTCGAGGCAGCCGGCTAGGCCGCCTCGAACACCACGTCCTGAGCGCCCTCCCACAGCACCGTGCGGCCGAGCTCGCGCAGCTGCTCGTTGCCCTCGGTGACGGTGAGGAAGTGGTTGCCGGCGAGCTGGCCGACGACGCTGGCGAACAGGGTGCCGCCGTACGGGAACAGGATCTCGGTCTCGCTGAACGGGCCCGGGTAGAGGAGGATCTCGCCCGGCGCGGGGTGGCTGGTGTGGTTCTCGAAGCCCAGCCCCGTGCTCATGTCGCCGAGCGGGATCCACGCGGACTCGCCACTCCAGCGGACGTGGATGATCTTGTTGCGGAACGGCAGCAGGTCCTCGAACGCGGCGCACGTCTTCGGGGCCGCGTCCCGCTCCCAGCGGGCGCGGAACTCGAACGGGCCGGCGGTGATCTTCAGGTCGCTCATCGGACGGGCTTTATCAGACGACCCCGTGCTCCCGGCGCCACGCGGTCGCCCTCGAACACGGTCTGACCGCGCAGAAGCGTCCGCACCACGCGCCCGCGCAGCGAGCGGCCGGCGAACGGGTTCGCGTGGTGGCGGTCGTGGAGCGGGCCGAGTACGAGCTCGCGCAGGTCGACGAGCGCGAGGTCGGCGTCCGCGCCCGCCTCCAGGCGCCCCTTGCGCAGCCCCAGCCGGGCGGCGGGCGCGCCGGTCACGAGGTTCGCCAGCACGGAGACGGGCAGCCGGCGGCGGATGCCCTCGTCGAGCAGCAGCGCCAGCGTGGTCTGCGCTCCCGCGATGCCGCCCCAGGCGGCGGCGAAGTCGCCCGCCTTCATGGCGGGCGGGCACGGCGAGTGGTCGGACGCGACGAGCGCGATCCGGCCCGCGGCGAGGTGGGCCCACAGCGCGGCGCGCTCGGCGGTGGGGCGCAGCGGCGGCGCGCACTTGGCCGCGGTGCCGAGGCGCGCCATGTCGTCCTCGGTGAGCACGAGGTACTGCGGGCAGGTCTCGCACGTGGCGTCGACGCCGCGGGCGCGCGCCTCGGCGACCGCCGCGACGCCCGCCCCGATCGAGACGTGGACGACGTGCAGCGAGCAGCCCGTCTGTTCCGCGAGCTCCAGCGCGCGCTCGATCGCCGCCAGCTCGGCCTCCGGCGGGCGCGAGGCGGCCCACGCGCGCCAGTCGCCGCCCTCCATCGCGCGCAGCCGGCCGGGGCGCTCGGCGTGGACGGCGACGGGCAGCCCGAGCGCCGCGGCGCGCTCCATCCCGGCGCCCAGCACGTCGTCGTCGGCGGCCTCGAAGTCGTCGATCCCGCTCGGGCACATGAACGCCTTGAAGCCGACGACGCCGCGCTCGGCCAGCTCGTCGAGCCGGTCCAGCGGCCCCGGGACGAGCCCGCCCCACAGCGCGAAGTCGACGTGCGCGGAGCGCTCGGCGGCGGCGACCTTGGCGTCGAAGGCGGCGCCGTCGACGGTGGGTGGGTGGGCGTTGAGGGGCATCTCGACGCAGGCGGTGGCCCCGCCGGCGGCCAGCGCGGCGGTGCCGGTCGCCCAGCCCTCCCAGTCGGCGCGGCCGGGGTCGTTGAAGTGCACGTGGGCGTCGACGGCGCCGGGGAGCACGTGCAGGCCGTGGGCGTCGAGCACCTCGGTGGCCGGCTCGGCGAACTCGGGCACGATCGCCGCGATCCGGCCGTCGGCGATGGCGACGTCGGCGCGCACCGGGAACACGCCCGGGAGCACGACGGTGCCGCCGCGGACGAGCAGGTCGGTCACGCCAGGCCCGTGACGAAGCGCTCCAGCACGTCGAGGGCGACCGCGACGTCGGCCTCCGCGACCGCCTCGGCGGGGTTGTGGCTGATCCCGCGCTCGCAGCGCACGAACAGCATCGCGACGGGGGCGAGGGCGGCCATCGCCACGCCGTCGTGCCCGGCGCCGCTGGGCAGGCGCTCGACGGGGGTGCCGGTGGCGCGCAAGGCGTCCTCGAGGCGGCCGGCCAGCCCTGGGTCGGTGGGCACGGCGCTCGTCTCGCCGCGCTGCTCCCACGCGAGCTCGAGGCCGCGCTCGGCGGCGATGTGGGTCGCGCGGTCGTGGAGGTCCGCGACCGCGGCGCGGCGGGTGTCGTCGTCCACGTGGCGGACGTCGAGCGAGAGCGTGGCGGCGCCCGCGATCACGTTCCGCGCCCCCGGCTCGACGTCGAGCTGTCCGACGGTGGCGACCAGCGCGGGGCGCTCCCGGGCCAGCGTCTCAGCCGCCAGGACGAACGCGGCGGCTCCGGCCAGTGCGTCGCGGCGCGCGTCCATCGGCACCGTGCCGGCGTGGCCGGCCTCGCCGCGGAAGACCGCCTCGACGTGGGTCTGGCCGGTGATCGTGGTCACGACGCCGACGGGGACGTCCGCGCGCTCGAGCACGGGCCCCTGCTCGATGTGCAGCTCGACGTAGGCGAGCAGCTCCTCGGGCGCGCGCGCGGCGGTGCCGATCGCTTCCGGGTCGCCGCCGAAGGCGCGCAGGGCGTCCGCCATGGTGACCCCGTCGGCGTCCTCGGTCGCGAGCCGGGCGGGGTCGAAGCTGCCCGCCATCGCGCTCGAGCCCAGGAAGGACGTGGCGTAGCGGACGCCCTCCTCGTCCGCGAAGGACACGACCTCGAGCGCGAACGGGAGCTCGCGGACCCGCTCCGCGATCGCCAGACCGGCCATGACGCCCAGCGGCCCGTCGTAGCGACCGGCATCGATGACGGTGTCGATGTGCGAGCCGAGCACGAGCGCGCGGCCCTCGCCACGGCGGCCGATCAGGTTGCCGGCGGCGTCCTCGCGCACCTCCAGGCCGGCGTCGCGCATCCAGCCGCCGACCAGCTCGTAGGCCTCGCGCATCGCCGGTGTCGCGAAGCGGCGTACCAGGCGATCCGGCTCCTCGCTGATCGCGCCGAGCGCGTCGCAGCGCTCGAGGACTCGGGCGGCGGTGCTCAACTGCCCCGGTAGGTGCTGTAGGACCAGGGGGAGACGAGCAGCGGCACGTGGTACTTCGCGGCGGCGTCGTCGACGCGGAACCGCACCGGCACGACGTCCAGGAAGCCGTCGCCGAAGTGCTCGCCGACCCGGAAGGTCAGCTCGTACTCGCCCGCGGCGACGTCCTCGAGCAGCGGCTCGTCGGTGCGGCCGTCGGCGTTGGTCGTCGTGCGGCGCAGCACCTCGCGCTCGTCCCCGGTGATGCGCGCGAGCTCGATCGGGATGCCCGCCGCCGGGCGTCCGCGGGCGGTGTCGAGCACGTGGGTGGTGATCACTCGCGGCCCATCGTCAGCGTGATCAGGCCCTGGGCCGGGAACGGGTCGGTGTAGAGCTTGCGCGCACCGTCCTCGCCCTGCGGGTCGCGGGTGTGGTTCTCGGCGGAGAAGGAGATCTCCGCGAGCTCCGGCCAGCGCGCCAGCGCCCGCGTGCCCATCTCGTGCACGAGGTGCTGGATCGACTCGGAGACGAAGTCGTCGAAGGTGGCGGCGATCTCCTCGCGCAGCTCGCGCGGGTCGACGTGGTCTGCCTCCGGGTCGCCGTAGCGCCAGTGGACGTCCATGCGGATGTAGAGCGGCCGGTCGACGCGCTCGGGCAGGGTCGTGTACTCGTCGCGGGCGAAGCGGGTGAAGGCGCTGCCGGTCACCTTGAGCAGCCAGACGTCCTCGCGGCCGCTGCGGTGGTCGCGGATCCCGTCGGCGTCCAGTTCGACGGTCGCGACGGCGTGGTCGCCCCGCTCGCGCACGAACAGCTTGTCGCTGAGGCGGTCGAAGCGGACCTCCTTGGCGCTCATCCGGACCGCCTTCATGACCGGGTAGGTGCTCAGGAAGCCGCGGCCCAGGTGGAGCAGCAGCCCCTCCAGCGTGGCGCCGTCGTAGGCGAGCGACTCGCGCAGGATGAAGTTCTTCATCGTGTCGGTGGCCACGACCTCGCGGTTGTCGCCCTCCGTGTAGGCGGCGATGAAGTTCTCGCCCAGCACCTCGACGCCGACCTCGGCGGCGAGCACGTCGTGACGGCCGTCCTCGTGGGCGATCACACGCTGGAGCGGGACGCGGAGCTTGCCGTAGGAGATCTTCACTGGTCCTCCAGGCGCAGGGCGGCGATCTTGGCGATCTCGCGCAGCGCGACGTCGATCTCGCCGTCCGGGTCGTTCTGCAGCCGCGCCTCGGCGGACGCGAGGATCGACGCCTTGTCGTGCTCGCGGACGCAGATCACGAACGGAAAGCCGAACCGCTCGCGGTAGGCGGTGTTGGCCGAGGTGAACGCCTCGTACTCCTCGGGGGTCAGGCGGTCCAGCCCCGCCGAGCTCTGCTCGCGCGCGCTGTCGGGGGTCAGTGTGCCCTCGATGGCGGCTCGGCCCGCGAGGTCCGGATGGGCGCGGATCAGCGCAAGCCGGCGCTCCTTCGGCGCGGCGTACATGGCGGCGGAGAGCGCTCGCAGCAGCTCGTCGCGGTTCGCGAACGGCCCGCGCTCGTAGGCGTCCTCGGCCACCCACGGGGAGTGCTCGAACAGCCCTCCGTAGCGCTCGACGAAGGCGGCGCGGTCGGTCATCGGGGCGGATTCAATCACCCACTCGGTCGATTGTCGGATCACCCCCGTACACGGGGGGAGATCCGACAACCGACGCGCTTGTATGGGTGCCGGACGGTCGGACGAGGCGCGCGAGAGTTCCTCCGTGTGGCCAAGCGGGCGCGTCCGCGTTCGGGGGTATCTTCGCGCCATGACCGCTGCTACGCAGACCGAGCCCTCGCCGGCGCCGTCCGGCGGCTTCCTCGAGCGCCGCTTCCGGCTGGCCGAGAACCGCACGACCGTGCGCACCG
This sequence comes from uncultured Solirubrobacteraceae bacterium, assembly GCA_963764385.1. Taxonomy (GTDB): domain Bacteria; phylum Actinomycetota; class Thermoleophilia; order Solirubrobacterales; family Solirubrobacteraceae; genus DATFQI01. The sequence continues at coordinate 155,990 of CAVXSJ010000006.1, forward strand.
AGGTGCTCGGCGGCGTCGCGACGTTCCTGACCATGAGCTACATCCTGTTCGTCAACCCGGCGATCCTGTCGGCCGCGGGCATGCCGTTTGCCGCCGTCGCGGTGGCGACCGCGATCGCCGCTGCGGTCGCAACGCTGGCCATGGGGCTGTTCACCAACCTGCCCTTCGCGCTCGCGCCTGGACTCGGCATCAACGCCGTCGTGGCGTTCGACATCGTGCTCGGCCGGGGGATCGAGTGGCCGGTCGCGATGTCGATCATCGTCATCGAGGGCCTGATCGCGCTGCTGCTGGTGATCGCCGGCCTGCGCGGCGCGATCATGCGGGCGGTCCCGCTCGCGCTCAAGCTCTCGATCGGCGCCGGCATCGGCCTGTTCATCACGCTGGTCGGGCTGCGCGAGGGCGGCATCGTGGTCAACAACCCGGCGACCGGCATCGGCCTCGGCGACCTCACGTCCGGTCCGGCGCTGATCGCGCTGACCGGCATCGGCGTCGCCGCCGTGCTCATCGCCCGTGGCGTCAAGGGGGCGGTGATCCTCGGCGTGGTCGCGGCGGCGATCGTCGGGCTCATCTTCGGCGTGCTCGACTGGCCCGACGGCGTGATCGACGCCCCCGCGTCCGGGAACTTCTCGACGATCGGCGACGGCTTGGATCCCAGCAACATCGCCGACGCGCTGACCGTCGCGCTGATCCCGGTGATCTTCGCCCTCTTCATGACGGACTTCTTCGACACCATCGGCACCGCGGTGGCCGTCGGCCGCGGCGGTGGGCTCACCGACGAGGCGGGGAACCTCCCCAACGCCGACCGGCTGCTGCTGGTCGACTCGGCGGCGGCCTCGTTCGGCGGCGCGATGGGCACCTCGAGCGTCACCACCTACGTCGAGAGCGGGGCGGGCGTCGCCGAGGGCGCGCGGACCGGCCTCAGCTCGGTCGTGACGGCGGCGCTGTTCGCCCTCGCGATCCTGTTCGTGCCGATCATCTCGCTCGTCGGCCAGGACGTGCAGATCGCCGAGGAGACCTTCATCCACCCGGCCATCGCGCCCGCGCTGGTGATGGTCGGCTATCTGATGATCCGGATCGTCGCCGACATCGACTGGACCCAGCCCGAGAGCGCGATCCCGGCTTTCCTGACCGTCGCGGGCATCCCGCTCACGTTCTCGATCGCCGCCGGCATCGGCCTGGGCGTCATCAGCTACGTGCTCGTCATGGCCGCCACCGGCAAGGCCCGCGACGTGCACCCGTTGATGTGGGCGATCGCGCCCTTCTTCGTGGCCTTCTTCGCGGCCGACTGGCTCAGCGCCCACGTGTTCTAGATTCCGGGTCGGACCCGCTGGCGAGGGTCCCATCCACCCGGCGAAAGGACGGACATGGTCAAGGCAGTCGTGCTCTACGGGCCCCCCGAGGACCCGGACGCCTTCGAGCGCTACTACGCGGACACCCATACCGCGCTCGCGAACGCGATCCCCGGCCTGCAGCGCTTCGAGGCGGCGCGAGGCTTCGCGACGCCCGACGGGAGCGCCGTCCCCTACCAGCGCATCGCCGAGCTCACGTTCGAGGACATCGACGCGCTGCAGGCGGGGCTGGGCTCTAAGGAGGGGCAGGCGGCGGTCGACGACATCCCCAACTTCGCCACCGGCGGCGTCACGATCTTCTTCGCAGAGATCGACTGACTCGCACCGGCGATGAGCCCCGAACCGCACACGCACTTCCGGCTCCGGCCGGGGAAGCGCAGCCCGTTCACCCATCGCCACCTCGAAGCCGAGGAGATCTACGCGATCCTCAGCGGCAGCGGGCGGGTCAAGCTCGACGATCAGTTGGCCGACGTCCAGCCGCTCGACGCGATCCGCGTCGCGCCCGAGGTCGCCCGCGCCTTAGAGGCGGGCGCGGACGGCCTCGAGTTCATCGCCTTCGGGCCGCACCACGCGGACGGCCAGCCGGTCGAGGACTCCTGGACTCCGTGAGGAGATTCACGAGCTGAGCGCGCTGCGTCGCGTAGTAGACGCCCACCACCCGTGAAGATCGCGATGGTCGCAACGCTCAGCCAGACGATCCGGTGCTCCTACCCGTGCAAGCGGGCGAACGCGCCGATCTGGCGCCGTAGGACCCTGACCAGGTCGCCCTGGGCGACGTTGGCGTCGACGAGGTGCAGACCCCAGTCCGGCGTGGGGCTGGCCTTCGGGACGGGCGCTCCCGGCGCGGAGGCGATCCGGAGCACGTGCGCTCCGCCCGCGCGGGAGCAGCGGCCGGTGAACGAGCCGTCGCTCTGCACGAACGTCGTCGAGGGCCTCGGCCAGTCGAAGCCCAGCAGCGAGATGCCCGCGGCGATCAGCGTTCCCGGGGCGAACGGCGCGGTCGGCGCCACCAGGCTCAACGGGACGGAGCGGTCGCTGCCGAGAGCGGCAGGGTTCGTGCACGCGGTCTCCAGCTTCGATCCCCTGGGCAGCGCGAGGAAGCCGGCGAGGCGGCTCTCGCCGCGCCCGAACACCGACGGGTCGGGCGGCGTCTCGTTGAACGTGCTGAAGGCGATCACGCACGAGAGCTGGTTGTCTCGTTCGCAGGTGGGCACGTGGCGGAACACGCCGCCGCGGTCCGATCCCGTGCGGACGGTGACGTTCCCGCCGAGGAGCACCGCCGAGACCATCCGGCGGCGCAGGGCGGCATGGCTGTCGATGCGCCGGCGCACCAGTCGCTGCAGGTGGTAGCTCCCCTGCGAGTGGCCGAGCAGGACGAACCCGCGGTTGCGGCCGATGCGGCGCAGGAACGCGTCGAACGCGTCTTCGACGTCGCCGTAGGCCTTGCGGTAGTCCCCGCGCGTCGTCGTCCCGCCCTGCAGCGCCGCGACGGTGGCCTGCCGGTACACGGGCGCGTGGACACGGCACAGCTGTGAGAAGCGCGCCGCCTGGTAGAGCGCGATCGAGCGGAGCTCGGGGTCGACGCGCTTGGTCGCCAGCCGACCCGGCTGGTTGGAGACCGTCGGGTACACGTAGAAGCAGTCGACACCGCGGCGCCGGCTCTTCGGCGTGAACGTTCCCGCCGGCGAGTCCCACCCGCGGTACAGCGTCGTGCTGAGGCCCGGGCGGCAGGGATCGTCCGCGACGCGCGGTCCGCAGAGCCACTTCGTCGCGGCGGGCGCGCTGCCCGCGGCGCCCAGCGCGGCTGCCACGACCAACGTGGCCACCGCGCATGCGCGAGCGATCCTGCTCTGGGTCCTCATCACGATCTCCTCCTCCACCGTCCCTCTGACGGCCGGGAGTCTGGCGTATCAGGCGGGATTGCTCTTGGCGAGCGTGCCGGCCCAGGCGGGGAGCGGCTTCGGCGCCGAGCGGGCGGGGCCCGTCAACGTACGGATCTCCTCATCGGAGAGCCCGGCCCGTGCGAGGAGCGTGTCGGTCCGCGCGCCGTCACGGTGGCGCTGATCGTGATCGCTGACGAGCAGAGCGAGGATGGCTGAGAGGACCGGGTCGGTCCGGAGCGTGGTGTGTTCCATGCCCCGTCCAACGGCGCATGGACCGGGGATGTGAGACGGATCAGGGACCCGTCACCCACTGCGCCAGCCGCTCGCGCACCGGATCGGGAAGCGCGCGCTTGGCGAGGGTCTGCGGATCCACGCAGACATGGATGATGCGGCCCTCGGCGAGCAGTTGGCCGCCGCGCAGGCCGCGAGGGGTGACCACGATCGAGCTGCTCCCGAGGCGCTCGATCGGCAGCTCGATGGTCAGATCGTCGTCGAACCGCGCAGGCGCGTCAAAGCGGGCCGTCGCCTCGCGCACGACGAAGTCGGCGCCGGCGTCGACGAGCGCGGCGTAAGTGCCGAACAGCGAACGCAGGAGCTCGTTCATCGTCACGTCGAAGTACATGAACCAGTTCGCGTTGAACACGATGCCCTGCGCGTCCGCCTCGTGGACGCGCACGCGCAGCTCGTGGACGAAGGGCACGCTCATTCGACCCCGAGCGGGACGATCTCGAAGCGCTCGACGTCGATGAGCCCGCGGTCGGTGATCTTCAGCGCCGGGATCACCGACAACGCGAGGAAGGAGAGCGTCATGAACGGCGCCTCGATCGCGACGCCGAGCCCGGCCAGGAGCGCGTGCAGCGACTCGAGTTGGGCGACGACCTCCTCGACCGGCGCGTCCGAGAGCAGCCCGGCGACCGGGAGCGCGAGCTCGCCGCGGACCTCGCCGCCGTCGGCGACCACGCAGCCGCCGCCGATCGCCTGCAGCCGCGCGACGCAGGCGAGGATGTCGGCATCGCCGATCCCCACCGCGACGATGTTGTGCGCATCGTGGGCGACGGTCGAGGCGAACGCCCCGCCGCGGAGCCCGAAGCCGCTCACGAGGCCCGCCCCGACGCGACCCGTGGCGTGGTGGCGCTCGATCACCGCGATCTTGGCCAGATCCCGGCCCGGGTCCGTCACGACGTGCTCGCCCGAGCGGGTCGGCTCCACCTCGCGCGCAAGCGTGATCAGCTGCTCCGGGACGATCTCGATGACGCGCACCCGCGCCGCGCCGTCCGCGTCGAGCGACAGGTCCGCATCCACCAGCGGCGCGCTGCGGACGGTCTGCAGCAGGTACGCCGGGAGCGCGGGCTTGGCGAACGGCTCCGCGCGGCCGTCCCGCGCCGCCAGCAGCCCGCCCGCCAGCACCAGCGAGGGCGCGAACGACGTGAGGTCGTCGAGCAGAACGAGGTCGGCCCGGTAGCCCGGCGCGATCGCGCCGAACCCGTCCAGGCCATGCGCGAGCGCCGGGTGCAGCGTCGCCATCACCAGCGCGTCCTCGGGGGCGATCCCCTCGGCCACGGCGACCCGGCACATCTGGTTGATGTGGCCCTCGTGCAGCAGGAAGTCGGGCTCGCGGTCGTCGGTGCAGAACGCGCACCGCTCGGGCCCGTACTCGGCCACCAGCGGCAGCAGCGCGCGCAGGTTGCGCGCGTTGGAGGCCTCGCGGATCAGCACCCACAGCCCGCGGCGGCGCTTCTCGAGCGCCTCCTCGTAGGTGATGGCCTCGTGGTCGGAGCGGATCCCCGCTGCCGCGTACGCGTCCAACCCGCGGCCCAGCACCCCCGGGGCGTGGCCGTCGGCGTGCGAGGCGCCGCGCACCTCGAGCTTGGCCAGCACGTCCGGGTCGCCCGCGATGACGCCAGGGAAGTTCATCATCTCCGCGACGCCGAGCGCCCGGCGGCGGAGCAGGATCGCCTCCATGTCGCCCGTGGTCACCTCCCGCCGCGGGGACTCGAAGCCGCTGGCCGGCACGCACGACGGCGCCATCACGAAGACGGTCAGCGGCAGGCCGTGGGAGGCGTCGAGCATCCAGTGCACGCCGTCGGAGCCGAGGACGTTGGCGACCTCGTGCGGGTCGCACACGATCGCGGTCGTGCCGTGGGGCAGGACGGCGCGGGCGAACTCCGCCGGGGTCAGCTTGGAGGACTCGACGTGCATGTGCGCGTCGATGAACCCGGGCACCAGGTACCGCCCGCGGGCGTCGAGCCGCTCGCCGCCCTCGTAGGCGCCGACGCCGGCCACCATCCCGTCCGCCACCGCGACGTCGCCCTCCAGCCACTCGCGCGTGAACGCGCAGAAGACCCGGGCGCCCCCGATGACGAGGTCGGGCTCGGCGTCCCCGCGGGCGACCGCGATGAGGTTCGCCCGCTCGCGGCCTCTCACTGGCGCGACTCGGTCGGCGCCTCGAGCTTCACGTCGAGCCCGTGCGCGCCGGCGTCGAGCGCGGCGACCACAGCGTCGCCGAGCGCGGCCAGCACTTCGCCGCGCGACCCGGCCAGCATCAGCGCTCCGGGTCCGGCCTCACGCACCAGCGAGCCGGCGGCGCCCGCCGCCGCCGTGCGCGCCTCGTCCGGTCCCTCCACGGTGAAGTGCGCGGTCAGCTCCGCCGGCCCGACCGGCATCTACAGCCCCACCATGTCGTCGGGGCGCACCGGCACGCGCGTGAGCGCCGCGCCCGTGGCGGCCCGCAGCGCGCTCACGATGGCCGGCGTCGAGGAGATCGTCGGCGGCTCGCCGACCCCCCGCAGCCCGTACGGCGCGTCCGGGTCGCCGAGCTCCAGCACGTCCAGCCGCACCGGCGGCATGTCGAGCACGGTCGGGATCAGGTAGTCGGTGAAGGAGGCGTTGCGGACCTCGCCGTCGACGACCTGGATCTCCTCCATCAGCGCCAGGCCGAGGCCCTGAGCGATCCCGCCCTCGATCTGCCCCTCGACGGCCTGCGGGTTGATCGCCTTGCCGACGTCCTGCGCGGTGGCGATCTCCACCACGCGGACGAGCCCGAGCTCGGTGTCGACGTCGACCACCGCGCGGTGGGCGGCGAACGCGAACGTCACGTGCGCATCGCCCTGGCCGTTCTCGTCGAGCGGGAAGGTCTCGCGGTGGTGGTACTCGCGGGTGGCCTCCACCGGGCCGTCCGCGAGGAGCTCCACGAGCGACCCGGACCCCCGGGCGCGCAGGTCCTCCATCACCGCCTCGCAGGCGGCCTTCACCGCCCCGCCGGTCATCATCGTCTGCCGGGAGGCCGACGAGGAGCCGGCCGTGCCCACCTGGGTGTCGGCGGGGAGGACCACGACCTGGTCGACGCCCAGCTCGTGGGCCGCGATCTGCTGCTGCACGGTGACGAGGCCCTGGCCGACCTCGGCGGCGGCGGTGTGGACCTCGGCCAGCGGCTCGCCGCCGGCCAGCGACAGCCGCACACGGGCGGTCGAGAAGTCGTCGAAGCCCTCCGAGTAGCCGATGTTCTTGAAGCCGATCGCGTACCCGACGCCGCGCACGACGCCCTCGCCGTGGGTGACGTTGGCGACGCCGCCCGGCATGCCGCCGGTGTCCGACGGCTCGGGCATCGCGACCACCCGCGACAGCAGCTCCTCGACCGGCGCCGGGCAGCGCACGGGCGCGCCGGTCGGCAGGATCGAGCCGGTGGAGAGCGCGTTGCGGCGGCGCAGCGCGACCGGGTCCATGCCCAGCTCGGCGGCGAGCTTGTCCATCTGCGCCTCGTGGGCGAAGCAGGTCTGCACGGCGCCGAAGCCGCGCATCGCGCCGCACGGCGGGTTGTCGGTGTAGACGACGTACGCGTCGATGCGCGCGTTCGGCACCTCGTAGGGGCCGCACGCGAACGAGGCGGCGTTCGAGCACACCGCCGTCGAGCTGGAGGCGTAGGCGCCGCCGTCGAGCAGGATCCGCGCCCGCACCGCGACCAGGTCGCCCTCGCGCGTGGCGTGGTGCTCGTAGCGCATGCGCGCGGGGTGGCGATGGATATGGCCGAAGAACGACTCCTCGCGCCCGTACATCATCTTCACCGGGCGGTCGGTGTGCAGCGCCAGCAGGCAGGCGTGGACCTGCATCGAGAGGTCCTCGCGACCGCCGAACGCGCCGCCGACGCCGCCGAGCACCAGCCGCACCTTCTCGGGCGGCAGGTCGAGCGAGGCGGCCAGCTGGTCCCGGTCCACGTGCAGCCACTGGGTGGCGATGTACAGGTCCACGCCGCCGTCCTCGGCGGGTACGGCAAGGCCCGACTCCGGGCCCAGGAAGGCCTGGTCCTGCATCCCGACCTCGTACTCGCCGGTGACCACGACGTCGCCCACGGCGTCCGGGTCGCCATGCCGGATCGGCACGTGGCGCAGCAGGTTGCCGGACGGGTGGAGCTTCGGGGTGGCCGCGTCGAGCGCGCGCTCGGGATCGGTGAGCGCCTCCAGCACCTCCCACTCCACCTCGATCTTGGCCGCCGCCGCGCGCGCGGTCTCGGGGTGGTCGGCGGCGACCAGCGCGACCGCCTCGCCCTGGTAGCGGACGTCCTCCCACGCGAGCACCGGCTGGTCCTGGATCTCCAGCCCGTACGTCTTGCGCCCGGGGACGTCCTCGTGGGTGAGCACCGCGTGCACGCCCGGAACCCGCAGCGCCGGGCCGATGTCGATCCCGCGGATCTTCGCCCGCGGGTACGGGCTGCGCAGGGTGGAGCCCCACAGCATGCGGTCCGCCCACATGTCCGAGGCGTAGGCGAACTCGCCCTTGACCTTGGGGATGCCGTCCGGGCGGCGGACGCTGACCCCGATGGCCTCGCGGGTGATCGTGCTCATGCGGCGACCCCCGCGCGCGACGCGAGCCGCCGGCTCTGGACGCCGAGGTCGCGGGCGATGACGTGCTCGTCACCGGTGCGCAACTCGCCGCCCTCGACCACCACGCGGCCACCGACCAGCAGCGTGTCGACGAGCGGGCGGGGGCCCATCACGAGCGCGGCGACCGGGTCGGCGATGCCGTTGTGGTCGATGCCGTCGATCCGCCACAGCGCGACGTCGGCGACCTTGCCCGGCTCCAGCGAGCCGATCTCGGCCTCGCGGCCGAGGCAGCGCGCGCCGTGCATGGTGCCCAGCTCGAGCGCCTGGCGGGCGGTCAGCGCGGCCGGGTTGCGGCCCGCCAGCCGGGCCACCAGCAGCGCCTGCCGCAGCTCGCCGCCGAGCTCGCCGGCCTCGTTGGAGGCGGCGCCGTCGACCCCGAGGCCGACGGGCGCGCCGGCGGCGACCAGCGCCGGCACGGGCGCGATCCCGGCGCCGAGCCGGCCGTTCGAGCTCGGGCAGTGCGCCACGCCGGTGCCCGTCTCGCCGAACCGGTGGACCTCGCGATCGTCGAGGTGCACGCAGTGCGCGAGCCACACGTCGTCGCCGAGCCAGCCGAGCTCCTCCAGGTACTCGACCGGGCGGCAGCCGAACAGCTCCAGGCAGAAGCGCTCCTCGTCCTCCGTCTCGGCCATGTGCGTGTGCAGCCGCACCCCGCGCGAGCGGGCCAGCTCGGCCGATTCGCGCATCAGCTCCCTGGTGACGCTGAACGGCGAGCACGGTGCGAGCGCGATACGCGTCATCGCGTCCGGCGAGGTGTCGTGGAAGCGGTCGATCGCGGCCTCGCACGCGGCGAGGATCTCGTCGCGGTCCTCGGTCACCTCGTCGGGCGGCAGGCCGCCGTCGGAGCGCCCGAGGTCCATCGAGCCGCGGCACGGGTGAAAGCGCACGCCCAGCGACCGCGCGACCTCGATCTCGACCCGAAGCAGGTCGCCGGCGCCGCGCGGGAACAGGTAGTGGTGGTCGGAGGCGGTGCTGCAGCCGGACCGGGCGAGAGCGGCGAGCCCGGCCTGGGCGGCCGCGCGCTCGATCTCCTCGTCGACGTGCGCCCACACGGGATAGAGGGCCTGCAGCCACTCGAACAGCGTCGCCTCCTGTGCGAGGCCGCGGGTCGCCCACTGGTACAGGTGGTGATGGCAGTTGACGAGGCCGGGGGTGGCGAGGCGCCCGTGGCCGTCGATGCGGACATCGCCCTCCTCGGGCTCCACCGGGCCCGGCCCCACCTCGTCGATGAAGCCGTGGCGGATGACGATGTGCCCGTCGGCGTGCTCGGTGCCCGCGCCGTCGACGGTGGCGATCGCGGAGTGCTCGATCACGATCCGGCTCATCGCGCCGTGGCGGCCGCCCGCACCGCGTCGAGGATCTTCTCGTAGCCCGTGCAGCGGCACAGGTTGCCGGCCAGCGCCTCGCGGATCTCCGGGTCGCTCGGGCTCGGATTGCGCTCCAGCAGGTCGTGGGTGGCGACGATCAGCCCCGGGGTGCAGAACCCGCACTGGACGGCGCCGGCGGCCAGGAACGCCTCCTGGACCGGGTGCAGTTCGTCCTCGCCCGCGAGCCCCTCGACGGTCACGATCTCGCGGTCCTCCGCCTGCCCGGCGAGCACCAGGCAGGAACACACCAGCTGCCCGTCGAGGTAGATCGAGCAGGAGCCGCACTCGCCCTGCTCGCACGCGTTCTTGGCGCCCGGCAGCCCGAGCCGCTCGCGCAGGACGTGCAGCAGGCTCTCGCCCTCCCACAGGCCGTCGACCTCGCGCCGCTCGCCGTTGATCGTGCAGGTCAGGCGCATTGCTCGCTCCAGGCCCAGTCCAGCGTGCGCCGCGCCAGCACCGACAGCGCGTGGCGGCGGTAGGCGGCGCTGCCGCGGACGTCGTCGATCGGGCTCGCGGCCGCCCCCACCAGCTCGCCGAAGCGCGCGAGCGTGGCCGTGTCGGCGGGCGTCGCGCCATCCCAGTCGAGCGCCTCGGCCGCGAAGCGCTCGGCCTCGGTGGCGATCAGCGGCGTCGGCCCCGCCGAGCCGATGCAGGTCCCGATCCGGCGCTCCTCGGGGCGGATGGCGAGCGCGAACGAGCACACGGCGATGACCATCGCGTTGCGGGTGCCGACCTTGGCGAACTGCTGCGCGCCCTCCGCGGGCCGGATGTGGAAGGCGGCGATCAGCTCGTCGTCGGCCAGCACGTTGCGCTTGGGGCCGGTGATGAACTCGGCCACCGGGACGCGGCGGGTGCCGGCGCTCGACGCGAGCTCGACCTCCGCGCCCGAGGCGTACAGGGGCGGCAGCGCGTCGCCGGCGGGGGAGGACGAGCCGAGGTTGCCGCCGATCGTGCCCCGGTTGCGGATCTGGGGCGAGCCGACCGTGCGCGACGCGGCGGCCAGGCCCGGCAGCTGGTCGCCCAGCTCGGCGATGGCGCGCGCGTAGCTGACCCCGGCGCCGACGCGCAGCACGCCGTCGCGCTCCTCCCACTCGGCCAGCTCCTCCACGCGCGTGAGGTCGAGGATCGCCTCGGGGCGCTCGCGGCCGAAGTTGAGGTCGACCATGACGTCGGTTCCGCCCCACAGCGGCAGGGCTCCCGGGTGGGCGGCGCGCGCCTCGAGCGCCTCCCGCCAGTCGCCCGGTTGCAGCAACTCCATGGCGGCAGTCTAGGGAGGGCCGGGGTTTCGTCACGGCGCGCTCAGGTGATGACGACTTCATGTTCCGGCGCATCGCGATCGCGTCCGTCTCGCTCGCCACGTCGCTGGCCGGCGCCACCGCCGCGGAGGCGAAGGTGTTCCGCGGCGAGACCAAGCAGGGCCGCACGATGTCGCTGGTGATCGGCTCCGACGGGCTGCTGCGCGTGGCGCGGGTGAGCTGGCGCGGGACGTGCCGCACGGGCCGCTCCAACGACCGCTCGTACTTCCTGCGCCCGCACGACGAGTCGACCCCGGACGCGTTCCGCGACAGCGGGACCTACCGCTCGCGCGACAACGACGGCTACCGGCTGCGCCACACGGCCACCATCACCGGCCGGCGGGTCGGATCGGGAACCTCAGAACGCTGGCGCGGGACCTTCAAGGACAAGATCCTGGTCAGCCGCCGCGGCAAGTACGTCGACACCTGCCGCGTCAAGACGCGCTGGACCGCGCGCCCCGCCCGCTAGGCGGCAGAGCGGGCCAGTTCGGCGAGCGGCGGACGCTCGTCGACGATCACGGAGCGGGTCTCGAAGTCGTCGCCCGCCGGCACGAGCAGCGGCCCGGGCGCGGCCGCGTCGATGCTCGCCGCGCCGTGGACGCGACGCTCGGCCGCGGCGAGCACGCTGAGCGCCATCGCGCTCAGCTCGCGCAGCGGCTGGTGGCGGTTCTGGCGGGTGCCGAGGTCCACCTGCGCCATGCGGTCCAGCCCCACCTCGCGGTAGGCGTCGATGAGCATCGCGATCTCGACCCCGTAGCCGACGGGGAACGCGAGCCGCTCCAGCAGCTCGCGCCGCGCCGCGACCTCGCCCGCCAGCGGCTGGACGAACCCGGCCAGGTCGGGCACGTGCAGGTTGAGCAGGGGACGGGCGAGGAGCTCGGTGACACGGCCGCCGCCGTCGGCGATCACGGTGTCGCCGACCCGCAGCGGGCGGCGGAACGCGCCCTTCACGAACGCCAGCCCGGGGTCGAGGATCAGCGGGCCGAGCAACCCGATCACGAAGCTCGCGCGGAAGTCCTCGGTGTCGGTGTCCAGGTAGGCGACGACGTCGCCACGGGTGGCGGCCAGGCCGCGCCACATCGCGTCGCCCTTGCCCAGCGCCGGGCCGAAGTCGGGCAGGAGCGCGCTCTCGTCGGCCACGCGGGCGCCGTGGCGCGCGGCGATGGCGGCGGTCCCGTCGCGCGAGGCGGCGTCGACCACGAGCACCTCGTCGACGAGGCCGGCGCGCTCCAGCGGCGCGATCGCGTCCAGCACGGGGCCGATCGTCGCGGCCACTTCGCGGGTGGGGAGGACGAGGCTCACCGTGACCTGCTTGCGCTCGGCCAGCTCGGCCAACGCGAAGTCGTCGGCGCGGTAGCGGCGGGCCGACAGCCAGCCGGCGCGGCGCAGATCGACGGCGAGGCCCCGCGGCGCGCGACCCCCGGTCCGCCCTGACGTGCTCACCCGGACGGCCGCGAGGCGGTCGATCGGCACGCCGTGGCGGCGCAGCAGGCGCTCGAGGCCCTCGTCCTCCAGACCCGCGCGCGGCTCCAGCGGGCCGACGCGCGCGTAGGTCGCGGCGGTCAGCGCCATCGAGGCGCCGGAGAACTGGTGGTGCTCGATCCTGGCGGGCGCGTCGGCATGCCCGCGGGCGCGCTCCAGCCGGGCGTGCGCCTCCAGTTCGCGGCGCTCGCGGACGTCGCCCGGCAGCGCCGCCAGCTCGGCCGGCGAGAGCGCGGCGCGCCCGCCGATCGCCCGCGCGCCCGCCTCCACCGCCTCCAGCTGCGCGGCGAGCCAGTCCGGCTCGGCCTGGCTGTCGGCGTCCGTGCACGCGATCAGCCCGTCCGGGCGCGCGACCGCGTGCAGCCGCTCGCACGCCAGGTCCATCCCGAGCGCCCGCGCGGCGCCCACCCCCACACCGGTCGAGCGCAGCACGTGCAGCGTCGCGCCGCCCGCCGCGGCGCCGGCGCGCGCCTCCGTCGCGTCGGTGCAGCGGTCCAGGACCAGCAGCACCTCGTACTCGGCGGTCGCGACGCCGCGCTGGGCGGCGAGCGCGGACACGCAGCCGCCCACAAGATCCTCCTCGTCCCGGGCCGGCACCACGACGCACGCGCGGAGGGCTGGATCGGGCGCGGGGAGGATGGTCACGGCAGGGGCTTACCCTTTTCGACCAGCTCGCGACCGGCCTGGTAATCCTCGTCGGCGTTGTGCGTCAGCACCCCGACGGTGACCCCGTCCTTGCCGTAGTAGACGGTCCACGCGTCGCCGGGATGGTCGACGAAGCGAGCCTCGTCGTAGCCGTCGCCCCACGCGACGTGCTTGAGCGATTGCTCCCCGATCGTCGAGAAGAAGCCCGGCGCGGCCGCCCACGGCGTGGGATCGCCCGCCGCCGTGCGCCCCGCCGACTTGCCGTGGTTGAGCGCCTCGCCCCAGTGCTCGACGTGCAGCCGGCGGCCGGCGGCGGCGTTCAGGGCGAGGGCGACGTCGCCGACCGCGTACACGCCGTCGGCGCTCGCGCGCATGTACTCGTCGGTGAGGACGCGACCGTTTTCCATCGCCAGCCCTGCCGCCTCCCCGAGCTGCCCGCGGGGGCCGACGCCGACCGCGCACAGCACCAGATCGGCCTGCACTGGCGGGTTGCCGGGAACGTGGACGCTGCCGGCGTCGAAGGACTCGACGCCCGCGCCGAGCTGCAGCGAGACGCCCAGCTCGACGAGCCAGTTCGAGATCCGGCGGCCGGCGTCCTCGCCGAGGCGGGCGAGGTGGGGGACATGCTCGTCCGAGATGAGCGTCACCCGGAGGCCGCGCATCGCCAGCGAGGCTGACGCCTCGCAGCCGATGAAGCCGGTGCCCACCACGGCGGCGCTGTTGGCCCCCTCGGCGTGCTTGCGCAGCGTGCGAGCGCTCTCGAGCGAGCGCAGCAGGAAGATCCCGGGGTCATCCGCGCCGTGGACGGGCAGCCGCTTGGGCTCGGAGCCGGTGGCGAGGACGCACGTCTCGTAGCCGAGGGTCTCGCCGCCCGCGAGCGACAGCTCGCGGCGGTCGGTGTCGATCGCCTCCACCGTGACCTCGTGGCGCACGGCGATCGACTTGTCGGCGTAGAAGTCGTCGTCCTCGAGGCCGATGTCGCCGGCCTCCGCCTCGCCGCGCAGGAAGCCCTTGGAGAGCGCGGGGCGCGCGTAGGGCGAGTCGGTCTCCGGCGTGAGGATCGTCACCTCGCCCTCGCCGCCCGCGTCGCGGTACGCGCGTGCGGTGGACAGGCCGGACGGCCCGCCGCCGATGATCACCATTCCGCTCATGTCGAGATCTCCCAGCGGTCGAGGGCGTAGTCGTCGGTCCACGCCGCGTAGGACGGCGTTCCGAAGCGCTCGGCGAGGCGCGTGTGGATCGAGCGGGTCGCGTCGTCACCGAGCCAGTGCACGGCCAGCAGGGTGCCACCCGGCGCGACCTCGCGCGTCGTGGCCTCGTACATCGCCTCGCGGGCGGGCATGTCCAGGTAGTAGAGGACCTCGGAGCAGACGATCAGCTCGAACGGGCCGGCGGGGAACTCCGCGGGCAGTTCGCGGCGCTCGAACGTCACTGCGGGCGCGCGCTCGCGGGCGCGCGCGAGGGCGGCCTCGGCGACGTCCACGGCGAGCAGGTGCGCGCAGCGGGCGGCGAGGCGCTGCGTCAGCACGCCGATCGAGCAGCCGACCTCGAGGCCCGTGGCGTAGCGGCGGTCGCCGAGCGCGGCCACCGTCGCGTCGTACTTGGCATGCTCGTACGGGCTCGTCTCGAAGTCCCACGGGTCGGGACGTTCCGCGTACAGGCGGTCGAAGCGCTCGCGGAGGTTCACGTGCCCTCTACGGCGGCCCGGCCGAGCCGCACCACCATCGGGTCGAGCCGGTGCTGGAGGACGAACAGCTCGAAGTCGCGCCGCGCGCGGTCCAGCGGGGTGCCGGTGGCGAAGGGCGTCGAGCCGCAGGCGCGGGCGGCCTCGTCGAGGATCGTGCGGCCCGCGACCGAGAACGCCTCGCGCAGCTGCACGCTGAGGGTCCGCTGGTCGCTGTCGGGCGCGGCGTCCGCGACGGCGGCGGCGTGCTCGAGCCACCGGTCGATCGTCGCGCGGGCGATGACGATGCGCCCGGCGGCCAGGCTCTCCAGGTCGGTGGGCTCGCCCCGGGAGGCGAGGTGGCGCAGGGCGGCGTCGGCGGCCGTGTCGGCGATCCCCGCCCACGCGGCCGCGGTCCGGATCGCGTCGCGCGACAGCCAGGGCTCCTTGCCCAACTCGCCTGCCTCGCCGAGGACGGCGAGCACGGGGGCGCCGTGGAAGACGACGCGGTGGCTCTCCGAGGCGCGCATGCCGCCCGCGCGGTACCAGCCGCGGTCGACCTCAGTGCCGGCGGAGAGGTCGACGTAGACCAGCGACGGCGGTCCGGGCACGCCGTCATCGCGGCGGGCCAGCACCAGCGCGCGGTCCAGCCCGCCCGCGCCCGAGCAGAACACCTTCGCCCCCGTGAGCGTGAGCCCGTCAGCGCCTCGGGTCAGGCGCGCCGGCTCGCCGTCGCCCGGGCCGGGATCGGCGCCCCACACGCCCAGGCGCAGCCTGCCCTCGCGGACGGCGGCCAGCTCGGCGGACCGGAGCGGCTCGGGCGCTGCGACGGCGATCCGCTCGACGCCGTTGAGGTGGCCCTCGTACAGGCGCCCGACGGACCCGTCGGCCCGCGCCACGGCCCGCACGGCCGCCCACTCGCGGGCGCGGTCGACGGCGGGGTCGAGCGTCAGCGCGAGCGCGCCGTCGGCGGCCAGCGCCGAGAAGGCGGCCTCGGGGAAGGCGGGCTGGGCGTCGAGCGCGGGCGCGGCGCCGGCGATCGCGGCAAGTGTCGTCTCGGAGACGTCGTGACGGGGCGCCAGCGCCGTCACGCCGCCAGGACTTCAGGGTTGTTGCCCGCCGGAACCGGCACGGGCCAGGGCGTAGTGAGCGGGACCGGCTCGAGGCCTCGGCGGCGAGCGGTGGCCACGAGCGGCCCGATCAGCCGCGCCGTCTCGCCGCAGTCCTGTCGCAGGGCGCCCGGCCCGACGCCGTCGTGCGCGAGCACCACGACGCCGCTCCTCAACCGGCGCTTGACCGCCCGCAGCATCGTCTTGGCAGGGTCGCCACGCCAGTCGTTCGTGTCGGCCGTCCACCCGGCGAGCGTCAGCCCGCGAGCGGCGGCCACCTGCCCGGTCCACGGGGCGAGGTCGCCCCACGGCACGCGCCACAGCGCCGGCGTGTCGCCGAGCACCTCGAGCGCGGCGTCGAGATCCTCCGCCACCGCGTCCCGCCCGGCGATCGGGTGGCGCAGGTGGTCATGACCGTGGACGCCGATCTCATGGCCCTCATCGATGACCCGCGCGTACAGGTCCGGGTGCTTCTCGACGCACTGACCAAGCACGAAGAACGTCGCGCGCGCGTTCTCACGCGCCAGCGCGTCGAGCACCGCGGGCGTCCCGCGCGGGTCCGGTCCGTCGTCGAACGTCAGCGAGAACATGCCACCGATTTCCTTCCCACCAGGGCCGCTGCCCATCCGCCGAAGGGACGTGATGGCGCGCCCGGAGCGTACAAGACGGCGGTCATAGCTTGACCCCATGCCCGTACACGCTTCGACGCGCAGCGATCTGACCTTGAGCATTTCACGCCGCCGCGCAAGGCCCCGCACCAGCGCCTGAGCGCCGCTATGCTCAGCCCGACGCGGTGGGCGTAGCTCAGTTGGTAGAGCTCCGGGTTGTGGTCCCGGCGGCCGCGGGTTCGAGTCCCGTCGCTCACCCTCAGAAGTCCCTGCAAATCAGCGCCTCGGTCCGACGGCCTAGCGTCGCGCCACGAGGACGGGGTCCAACGCGGGGACAACTTCTCGGTTCCGTCGGGGCCAACTTTGCGAGACCGTGCCTTGCAGGAGCATGGCTCGAACAAAGCGTGCCAGATGCGCTTCCGCGACGGCATCCCTTCTTGTCGGCCGGCTTGTTCTGGGCTGGGCACGCTTCCCATCCGGCTCCGGCGATGGGGGCGTGCGTCTGGGCCGGATTCGTCCACGCCACGGCGAACTTGCTCGTCGGTCGCCAACCGTCGCCGGCTTCCGAGCGGAGGTTCGTGAGCGCGGGAGGGGGCGTGCTGTCGACGCGGATCGTTCGGTCCTGGCCGCCGACGTTGCCGGCGACGTCCACCGCCTCGACGCGCAACGTGTGCGGTCCATCTGAGACCACGGTCGGGTCCAGCGGGAGCGAGCCCGCGCCGTTGGGGCAGGGGTACTTCAGCCCATCGACACCGGGCCGTCCGGCCTGGCCGCGGATCGAGCCGTCGACGAGGATCCGGTCGAAGCGGATGCCTACGTTGTCGTTGTTGTTGAAGGTCACCGTGCCGGCACCGCGGCACCGGCCTTCGAGGAGGTCTCCGCCGGTGATCGCCACACCCGGTGGTGTTGGGTCGTTGACGGTGACTCGTACGGTCCGAGCGTCGAGGTAGCCCTTGATGCCCCGGTTGTTGGGGCACGTACTGGCGCCGCAACGCAGTCGCAGGAGACGCCGGGCGCTCCCGAAAACGTTGTAGCTGTTGCCGTAGCTCTTGGCGCCACGACGGGGCCTCGTTGAGCACGTCGAGAGACACACCCACGTTGATCGTGAAACGCACGACCTCGGCGCCAACGCGGTTGTCTCGTTGGAAGTTGACGATCTGCCACGCCTCCTCGCTCCGGCGGCGGTAGGTACCGTTGCGACGCTTGAAGCCCCGCCGTTTGAACCAGGGCGTGACCTGATCGGCAAGCAACGCATTGAACTTGTCATGCGCCGCCCCATGTTTCGACCAGCATGAAGCAAGCGCTGCTGCCCTGGGGCATTCCCGGTACTCGGTGATCGGTACCGGCTCGTCCGACCCACTCGCCGCGGGACGGTGCGGCACTCCGTGTCTCGTCCAACACGGCGCCGAACGCGGCGAACCCCGTGGAGCTGTTGCCACTGCCCATCCGGTGACCGCTGCTCAGTCGCGTGCGAAGACGCCGCGAGCCGGCCTGCCGAGCGCGGGCGACGCGGCAGCCGGTGCATCAGCGCGAACGCGGGCGAGGTGCTCTCGCACGGCATCCAGGAAGGGCTCTGGGGTCTCGGTGAAGCCGAAGTGCCCGGCGTCGGGCAGCTCGACGAGTCTGGCGTCGGGTATTGCGTCGGCGAGGACGCGCCCCTGCGCGGGCGGGCAGACCCAGTCGTGACGGCCGACGATGACCAGCGCTGGAGCGGCGATGTCGGCGAGTTGCGGGCGCACGTCGTAGTCGGGCGCGAGCCGCCGGAAGAAGTAGGAGGAGATGTCCGGGTTGAGCACGCTGAGCGCCATCAGCGCGCCGGGCACGTGCTCGTGACCGGGTGCCGCGTAGAGCGGAACCACTTGGCGTTCGAATGCCTCAAGGGCCTCCGGGGCGAGGTCGCCGCCGAACACGCGCGCGGCGGCGGCACCGGCTGCTGCGCCGCCGCGCTCGGCGGGGCCCGGGGGCGGCGCGGGTCGGGTACAGGGTGGAGCGTCGGCGCGGTGTGGCAGAGGATCAGCCCGGCCGTCGCGCCGGGATGGCGCAGCGCGAGCTGGAGCGCCACGAACCCGCCGGAGGAGTGACCGAGGAGGAACGGCCGCTCGATGCCCAGCGCCGCGCATAGGGCGACGACGTCGTCGGCCATCTGCTCGAGCGTGCACGATCCAGCGGCGCCGCGGCGGAGCGGCCCTGCCCGCGGAGGTCGACGAACACGAGCTGCGCGTCACTCGCCAGCGCGCGCAGGCCAGGTCGCAGGTAGCCCTGGTCGAAGCCCGGGCCGCCGTGGAGAACGACCATCGTCGGCTTCCGCTCCAGTCTCCCGTCGGCGATCGTCAGCTCAGGGCCCTCGACGTCGAAGTACAGCTCGGTGTGGTTGATCGTGATGCGCATGATCCGAAGATGCGTCGCCGACGCGAAAAGTTCGACTGGATCTGAACGTTTCAGGCGGCGCGCGCATCTACAGGTCATGGACAACGTCGCTCGGGGCGGGAGAATGCGCTCATGACCGGACCCGACGACGCCGTGCTCGCGCGCGCTGCCCAGGCGGGCGACGCGGCGAGCATGGGCGTGCTGTTCGAGCGTCACCGTGCCCGCCTGCACGCCGTCGCGGTTGGCATGCTCGGCCATGGCTCGGATTCCGAGGATTGCGTCCAGGACACGATCGTGATCGCGATGCGACGCATCGGCGAGTTACGTGAGCCGGCCGCCGTCGGCGGCTGGCTGGTCGCCGTCGTGGTCAACGTCTGCCGCGCGCAGCTGCGCCGCTCCACCCGCGAGCTGCCGCTCGCGGACACCGCGGAGCTGCGCGGTGCGCTCGACAGCGTCGAAGAGGTCGTGGAGCGCGGCGCGCTGCGCGACTGGGTCTGGACCGCGTTCGAGCGCCTGCCCGAGCCTCAGCGCGTCGTGGTGATGCTGCGCCACTTCTCGACCGCGAGCTCGTACGCCGCTATCGCGGACATCTGCGACGTGCCGGTCGGGACCGTACGCAGTCGCCTGAACGCGGCCCGAGCGCGACTCGCCGACGAACTGCTTCCGACCGCCACCGCGGCCCACACCGACGGCAACAAGGTCCGCGAATGGTCTCTCGCTGCCGGAGCGGCAATGCTGGCGTTCCAGCACAGCGGCGATCAGAGACTGCTCGACTCGGTCTACTCACCCGACGTCAGGTTCCGTATGGCCGACCGCGTCGAGCGCCGCGGCCGCAACAATCTCGCCGCCGGACTCGCTCGCGACTTCGAAGACGGTGTCACCGCCCGGCCCCTGCGCGTCATCCCCGGCGAGCACGTCGCGATCACCGAGCTCCTCCTCGACAATTCGCCCGAGCATCCGCTCCACTGCCCACCCGCCGTCACCCAAGTCCACTACCACGACGCCGGCCACGTCCACCGCCTCGTTTCACACTACGCCCCAAGGCCATAGAACACCCGGGAAATACGCGTGCGTGCGCGGCAGCCGCCGCAGCGCACAGCCATCGCCGCTTTCTGCGGAGGCTGTTGCACGAACGACCTGTGCCACCAACGCTGCGGGTCGCCGACGGATGGAGTGTCGATCCGCGCGGCTGGCGAGAGCGCCGGCGGGCCGGACGTCGACTGTGGCGATGCACGGGAAGCCGGGGGGCCCCGCCGGACGGCCTTCGTCAGACGCTCGTCGTGTGACGGCGCTTAGCTGCGCTTGCGCGCACGACGGGATTGCCGCTCCTCGGCCGCCTGAGGCGATTCGGCGTACTTCAGGCGCTCCTCGGCGGTCATTTGCCGCATGACGAGCGACCCGCTGTCCACCTGGCGATCGAAGTCGCGCCGCCGCTCCTGCTTGCGCTGCTCCTCGCGTTCCTTTGGTGTCGCCACGGATCCCGTTTCCTTGTCTCTCGGTTCCAACGATACCGGCGGGCTCAGGTCGATCAGCTCGCTTACCGCCTGAGGATCGCCACGCCGCGACTCGCCCGGCTCCCTAGGTCGCCCCTCGTGCCTGGAGCCGAGCCTCCGGGCGCTCGTCGTCGCGCTGCCCGGGTCGGCGCGCCACGACCCGCGTGACCATCGAACGCGCCTTGTGGATCGGGTCGACGGGTGCGGCTCGCGCCCCGGAGCTACTTGCCGGTCGTCCGGTGCCCAGACACGTGCGAGTGACTCCGGCGCGCTCCCCCGGGCCCGCCGTGCGGTCCGCCGCGGCCGGCGGACGACGTGCGCCGTATCCGGCGGCGCAGCGCGTCGTCATGCTCGCTGGGCTCGGTTCGCTCCCTGAGCATCTTGGGATGCACGGTGCGGAACACCACTCCGCGCCCAGCGACGGCGACGGCGACCTCGACCTTCACCAAGCTCGGTGCGTGGACGACGATGCCGTCGAGCTCGTTGCCGTCCTCGACGAGCCTCACGAGCTGGCCTTCGTGAACGACCTTCATGCACCGAGCCTGCTCCCGAACCACGCGCGCGCCCGCGCCGCGCTGGATGGCGCTCGCCTGGCTGCGGGGCCTCGCCGCCATGCGCGAGCGCGGGAAACGGGTCATGGGGCTCGACGCGGCGCTGCTCCGTGGTCTCATGCGGCACCGTTCGTGCGAGCATCTGCGCATCCGGCCGGGCTGCTTCCCGGCCGCGGAAAAGAGCCGTCAGTGGCAGCGAGAGGCATCCATCTCGTCGACCTTACGATGCCGCTCCACTCGAACGCGGAGCGCGCGCGCTGCTCGTCGCGCGAAGCGACACTCGACCGCCGGGTGCCGGGTCCATGTGTCGTCGCGCGACGTCGACCTGCCGGCGCGTCTGGGAATGCGCTCGGCTGGGCTCGGCTGATTGATCAGGATTCGAGAAGCCTCGATGGCGGGGCAGCCGTAGCCTGCTCGCCATGAAGACCATGACCTGCAAGCAGCTTGGCGGCCCGTGCGACGTCGAGCACCACGGCAAGGACCACAACGAAGTCATCAAGGCCCAGGACCGCCACCTCAAGGCGCAGGCCAAGGCCGGCGACCAGACGCACCACGAGGCCTATAAGGCGATGCGTGGTCGATGGAAGCGCCCGGTCAGCGGCCTCGGGTGGTACCGAGACGTCAAGCGCGAGTTCGCCGGCCTGCCGGACGACGTCTGAACCGGCGGCGCGGCTCGGTTTGACTCTCTACGTGGCGGTTACCTGACGCGGATACTAAGGGTCCACGCCACTTCCTCATGGCGGTTCCTCTCGTCCTCATCGGACTTGGCTTGGTCGCCCCGAACGCTCCCAACCGGAGCGGACGAGGCGGGAGGACCGCCGTTCAAAGTTCTGCGAGCCTTCGGACAACCTCGTCAAGAGCCCCGCGGATGGCTTCACAATGCAGGCATGCCACGCTTTCGTGCGGAGGTCGTCTTCTACTTCGAGGCTGAGAACATGCGAGCCGTGTCGAGGCGACTCCGGGAGCTCAAAGCGGCCGCCGAGGCGTCTGGCTTCGACCTCCACCGCGCCAAGGCAGAAGAAGGATCCGAGCCCGAGACCGGCGACGACGGCTGGACGCACTACGCGCCGCTTCCCGAGCCGCCCGCTGGACTCCGCTAGCGCTTTCGCGTCTGAACCCGGAAGCGGTGGGCGGCCGCGCGGGCTACAGAATCGGCTACAGATCACGTTCTGTAGCCAACGTGCTCGAACCCAGCCCTCAGAGTCGGGGTTGGCAGGCGGTCGAGAGGTCGGGGGTGATGTCGAGGGCGGTGGAGTGCGGAGCGGAGGTCGGCTGGGTGGGGGGTCAGGACTAGAGCTGGGTTCGTGGCGAGTACCGGACGATCGGTGCGGGTGAACGTGGAGAATTGGGCTCGCCGATGCCGCGAACACCGCGATCAGCGAGAGCTCGCGACCGTGAACCCGAGCCGCCTCACCGCCGCGGCACCAGCTTCAGCGTCGTCGCCCGCGCTTGCGCGGCGACCATCGGCTCGACGTACCCGGAGTAGCGACCGTACTTCTGCCGGTAGCCGGCATCGACCGCGTCGTCGACGTCGTCAGGGGCGTCCTCGAAGGTGACATCGCGCTCGAGGCCGCCGGCACGCACGTGGCCCTGATGCGTCGCGTGCGCGGCGCGGTACCAGCCTCCCGCGGTTCCACGCCACGAGCGGACATACAACTCCTCGCCTGCGCGCACCACCCAGATCGGGGTCGGCGTGCGCAGGCTGCCGTCCGTGCGGCGCGGCGCGACCTCGAGCTCCTCAACGCTCGCGATCCGCTCGAGCTCGTCGGGCCCCCATGCGGTCACGGCGTCACCATGACCTTGATCGACTCGCGGTCGGCCATCGCCCGGTAGCCGTCGGGGACGCCGTCGAGGTCGACGGTGCGGTCGAACACCTTGCCGGGCTCGATGCGGCCCTCGAGGATGTCGGGCAGCAATTCGTCGATGTAGGCGCGCACGGGGGCAGGGCCGCCGCCGACGGTGATGTTGCCGAAGAACGCGGGGAAGGACCCGGGGATCTCGGTGTGCTGCGGAACGCCGACGCGGCCGACGGCCCCGCCCGGGCGGGCGATGCCGATCGCGGTCTCCATCGACGCGTCGAGTCCGACGCACTCGAGCACGGAGTGGACGCCTTCGCCGCCCGTGAGCTCGCGAACGCGCGCCATGGCCTCGTCGCCGCGCTCGGACACGACGTCGGTGGCGCCGTACTCGCGGGCCAGTGCGAGCCGGTCGGGGTGGCGGCCCATGATGATGATCTGCTCGGCGCCGAGGCGCTTGGCGGCGATCACGGCGCACAGGCCGACGGCGCCGTCGCCGACGACCGCGGCGCGCTTGCCCGGCGCCACCTTGGCGACCACCGCGGCGTGGTGGCCGGTGCCCATGACGTCCGAGAGCGTGAGCAGGGACGGCATGAGCGCGTCGTCCTCGCCGACGGGCAGGGGGTACAGGGTGCCGTCGGCGTAGGGAATGCGCAGCGCCTCGGCCTGGGCGCCGTTGAGGCCGTTGTTGCCGAAGAACCCGACGTGCACGCATGCGGTCGGCAGGCCCTCGTGGCAGTACGCGCAGGTGCCGTCGGAGTGCGCGAACGGCATGACGACGACGTCACCCTTCTTGACCTTGGTGACCTGCGAGCCGACCTCCTCGACGACGCCGATCGCCTCGTGACCCATGCTCTGCCCGGTCTCCGAGGGCTCCATCGACGCGTACGGCCACAAGTCGCTACCGCAGATGCAGGCGCGGGTGACGCGGACGACCGCGTCGCTCGGGTCGACGAGCCGCGCGTCCGGGACGTCCTCGGTGCGGACGTCGCCGGCCTTGTACATGATCGCCGCGCGCATCAGACGGCCGCCTTCGCGTCGTCGTGGGCCAGGCTGGTCGACCGCTCGCGGTGCGCGTCGACCTGCGCGAGCAGCAGCCGCGCCTTGGCCTCGACGCCCTCGACGACGTCTTCGCCGGCCACCCAGCGCAGCGGCGGCTCTGCGGCGTCGGCCAGCTCGACGAGCGCGGAGGCGAGCTTGGCCGGGTCGCCGCCTTGCGTGCCGTTCATGGAGGCCCAGAAGGCGTTGCTCGCGGCTCGCGCCTCGTCGTAGTCGTCGATCGACAGCTCGCCGAACGTCGTGGACTCGGGCATGAGCAGCTCGGTGCGGAAGAAGCCGGGCTCCACGATCATCGTGCGGATCCCGAACGGCTCCACTTCGCCGGTCAGTGACTCCATCCAGCCCTCCAGGGCGAACTTCGACGCGGCGTACGCCGAGCCGGAGGGGCTGCCGATCACGCCGGCGCCTGAGGAGATCGAGATCACCAGGCCGGAGTGCTGCCGGCGCATCACCGGCAGCACGGCCCGGGTGACGGTCATCGGGCCGATGAGGTTGGTCTCGATCTGCGCGCGCACCTGCTCGGTGGTGAGCTCCTCGAAGAAGCCGGCCACGAAGCTGCCGGCGTTGGTGAGCAGCACGTCGATACGGCCGAAACGGTCGACGGCGGCGGCCGCGGCGTCCTCGGCGCTGTGGGGGTCGGTCACGTCCAGGGCGGTGACGAGCAGGTTCTCGTGCTCGCCGACGGCCGTGCGGACGGTGTCGGGGTTGCGGCCGGTGGCCACGACGTTGTGGCCGGCAGCCAGGGCCGCGCGGGCGAACTCGACGCCCATGCCGCGACCGGCGCCGGTGATGAGCCAGGTCTTTGTCATGGCGTTGACGGTAGATCCGATCCTGGCTCGCAAGGGGGTGCTGCGAGCCCCCCTCACCGCGGGCTCGACGACCCCTGGCGGCTAGGCTCGGGCGCGTGGATCGCCGGCGCGAGATCCGGGAGTTCCTGATGTCGCGCCGGGCGCGGCTGACGCCCGAGCAGGCCGGGCTGTACGTGCTCGATGGCGATGTCCGGCGGGTGCCGGGGCTGCGTCGCGAGGAGGTGGCGGATCTCGCCGGGGTGAGTGCGGACTACTACACCCAGCTCGAGCGCGGCGACGTCGACGGCGCGTCCGACAGCGTGCTCAACGCCGTCGCCCGCGCGCTGCGCCTCGACGATGCCGAACGGCTGCACCTCTTCGACCTCGCCCGCCCGGAGGCAGCCTCGCGCCTCGCATCGTCGCGCGGCTCGCTCCGCCCGAGCGTGCAACAGACCCTCGACGCGTTCACCGGCGGCATGGCGCTCGTGCGCAACCGGCGGTGGGACTACCTCGCGGCCAACGCGCTCGGCCGCGCGGTGTACGTGGAGGTCTTCGACGGACGGAGCGGGCCCCCGAACCACGTCCGGTACGTGTTCCTCGACGACCGCGCCCGGAGGTTCTTCGACGACTGGCCGGCCGTGGCGCACGACACGGCTCGCATCCTGCGCTCCGAGGCGGCACGAGACCCGCACGACCCCGGACCCGCGGAGCTCATCGACGAGCTGTCACAGATCAGCGCCGAGTTCCGGGCCATCTGGTCGCAACACGACGTCCGCCTCCCGGCGGCAGGCCTGCACCGGTTCCACCACCCGCTCGTGGGCCGGCTCGACCTGGTCTTCGAGGCCGCGGAGCTGCGAGCAGACCCCGGCCTGACTCTTCTCCTAGCCACCGGCCCCGAGGGCTCGCCGACCGAGGCGGCCTTGCACCAGCTAAGCGCAATGACCGCGCGCAGCCAGTGACCGCGCTGACGCCACCTGCTGCTCGGGCCGACCGCCCGACTCGGGCCCTCCAGCAGCACATCGCCCTGTGGCCCAACCCTCACGGCGTACGCGCTAGCCGTGAGACGATCCGGCCCGCTGCTCCTTTGAGGCAATCGCGAAGGCGAGGTGGCTCTCCTTCGACGGTGGTGTTCTCGATGACGACACGAACGGACGCTCGGGGGAAAACGGCGGGGATGATGCTGAGCGCAAGTGGGCTCAACTCAGAGCACCTGAGATCGCTTGAGAGCGCCGAAGATACAACCCACACGCACCGCTCAGTGCGGGTTGTGGTCCCGGCGGCCGCGGGTTTCGGGGACCATTCCGAGAGCGAGTCAGGGCAACTGAGAGCAACTCAGATCGCCTGAGACATCACCTTCATCCGACTCGTGCCCCGGGAGCTACACCACCCCGGGGCAATTTGAAGCGGGATAGCCGTCGGCGTGCGACCGGCCTTCGTGACGCCTTCGTGCGCCGATGAAGGCGGTGCCGACCGCTGAGCGGCCGGAAAGCCGTGCGTCCTCGGCGCATGCCGAAGAATTCGCCGCCTGTCGCGACCGCCGTGTGAGCTACGGGTTCGAAGCCCGGCAGGCAGCCGGTCGGTGAGCTCCGTGCACCGTGAGTCAGACCGCTGAAGGGCGGCCGCTGGGGTGGCTAGCGACGCCTGGGCGCCGCCTTGAGGGCGAATACCTGCTCGATCTTCTCGCCGCCGCCGGCGCGAGGCCGGATCGTTGCGCGGACCTTCACGCGCCGAAGTTTCCTGAGCAGCTTCTGGTTGCGCTTGGACAGCTTGATCCGGACCCTGCGGGTGGTGCCGGCCGCGACGTCGAAGCGGGCGCGGCCGAGCTTGACGACCTGCTTGCGCTTGCGCGCGATGACGACGACTGGGATGCGCCTGGCTGTCTGAAGCGTGATCACGCCACGGCAGCCGCCGGCCGCCTCCGGCGGGCAGGAGACCGGAACGCCGGCGACGCCGCCCGCGGTGAGCGTGACGGTGCGCCTCGAGATCGAGACGGTGAAGAAGGGGGCAGCGCCCGGCGGCGGCGGCAGCGGCGCGCCGCCGCCGGGCGCGCCGGTGCCCCCTCCACTGCCGGACGCGGCGCGCGTGACGTTCTCGCAGTCGGCGTCCACCGTGTCGAGTGTGTCCGCGGCCGCGCTGTCGGTCCCCGCGCCGCAGCGGTCCCGGTCCTCGACATCGTCGGCGCTCGCCAGGGTGTCGTCGCCGTCGTCGCCCACGAGCAGGTCGGCATCGGGGCCGCCGATGAGCAGGTCGGCGCCGTCGCCTCCGAACAGCGACTGCGCGCCCGGCCCGCCGATGAGGGTGTCGTCGCCCGAGCCGCCGAGCACGCGCTCCATGTCCGCGGCGACCGCGTCGCGCTCGTTCGGGCCGCCGTCGTCGGGCGGCGGGATCGGACCGGCTTCGGGGTCGACGCTGACGCCGACGATCCGCCGGGAGTAGTCGACGGTGTCGGACCCGGCGTTCCCGAAGATCTCGTCCGCCCCGAGCCCGCCGTCGATCGTGTCGTCGCCGCCGTTGCCGATCAGCCGCTCGTCTGACTCGTCGCCGACGAGCGTGTCGCCGAACCGACCGCCCTCGATCACCTCGATCGTCGGCTGCACGTCATCGTCCTCTCCCGCCACGCCGTCGTTTGCCACTCCGTCGAGCGTCACCCGAATCGCGGCCGAGGCCTGCGTGTAGTCCGCGTCGTCGCGGCCTTCGCCGCCGTCCAGGACGTCGGCGTCGCCACCGCCGACCAGTCGATCGTCGCCGAGATCGCCGTGCAGGACGTTGGCGCCGTCGTTGCCGATGAGCGTGTCGTCGCCCTGATCGCCGGTGGCGTTCTCGAACCCGGAGAGCGAATCCAGCCGCCCGGCCGGACCGCCCGTGCCCGCCTGCAGATCGACCGTGAGCGGGACCACGGTCCCGGCCATATAGCTGATCGTGTCCTCACCGTCGCCGCCGCGCAGATCGTCCGCGCCGGAAGGCGGATCGAGCTGCGCGGTGCCGAACACCAGATCGTCCCCCGCGCCGCCGTCCACGACATCGGTCCCGGACGACCCGAGGAGCGTGTCGTTGCCCGTCTCGCCGAAGATCTCGTTCTTCCCGCCCTGCGAGACGACGCGATCGTCACCGCCGCCGGCATGGATCACCGTCGTCGCCGTCTGATCGAACGTGGTGAGGGTGACGGCGGAGATGATGTCGTCGCCGCCGCGTGCGTCGATCTGGTCACCGTTGGCGCCTGCCGCGCTGGAGTCGTCGAAGAGGTGGTTGTTGGCGTTGATCCGGTTCGGCCCGTCGTCCCCGATCAGCTGGTCCGCGAAATCGCCGCCAGTGAGGTTCTCGATGTCGGCGCCGAGCGCGTCGTCGCCGGCGGCGCCGCCGATCCGCGCCGTTACCCCGGCGGTCGCGACGGCGTAGCTGACGGTGTCGGTGCCGCCGCCGCCCGTCACGGTGTCGCGCTCCCCGGAGCGGAGGAAGAAGTGATCGTTGGCCGGCCCACCCTGGATCGTGTCGGCAGCCGGCCCGGAGTCGACGGTGCCCTGACCGCCGCCCCCGCTGAAGTCGACCGTGAACGCGCCGACGTCGTCCTTGGGGCCGGCCCCGAGCGTCACGCGGCCGCCCGGCGTCGTGATGGTGCCGGCGATCGGGCGGGCCTGGCCGGGCTCGAGCTCATTCGCCCCCGTGACGAGGAGCGAGAACGGCACGTCGGCGGTCAGGACCGGTGCCGTCCCGGGATCGAGCGCGCCCGAGAAGTGCGCCAGGTGGCAGCGGACCCGGAATCCCGAGACGCTCTCGCAGCGGTCCGGACTTCCGTTCCCGATGCTGTCCGACGAGAAGACGTCAATCGTCTGCGCGTACTCGCCGCTCGCGTCGGAACGCGGTGCCTGGAGGTATTCGACCGTCACGGGGGAGTCGTCGGTCGGGCCGCTGGTCACGTTCACCCTCGAGTCGGTCGCGGTGACGTTGAACCCCTGCGCCACGCCCGGCAGAACGAGCATCACTGCGCCAACTCCGAGTCCGACCAACCACCTCGCCCGACTGACGTGCCCCTCGCGGTCGACAGCAGCCACGTGGTCCTCCTAACCATAGTCGCGTGGCGGGCGCCGAGCATCCCATCGTCGCCCGGCCGCGGTCAACCTCTTGCTGCGGATCGTCGTCCCCGGCGGTCGGGCTTCGAGCGTGCCGCGACGTGCGCACCAGCGAGCAGCTCGCCTGCCTGGCCAGCGGCGGCCAGCAGTTCGCGCGCCGCCTTCCCGAACGCGGCGAGCGTGGCGCCGCCGATGTCCATGGGGCCGCCGTCGTCGGCCTTGAGCCGGGTGATCTCGGTGACCGCGTCGCCGGTGACCAGGCGGGTGTTCCAGTCGACCGTGCTGGTCGTCGAGGAGAACACCACCTTCGGCATGTCCCGCCAGCGGCTGGCGAACTCGATCTGCGCCGGTGTGACGCCCGGCTGCTGGTCGGCGGTCGGCCAGTGGGAGCTCATCGTCTCCCACAGCTTGCGCCCATACACCGCCAGGCCCGTCGCCGCCACCCGGTCGGACCACCACTGGAACAGCTCGTCGCTCGGCACGCTCCAGCCGAGGTCGTCGCCGGGCGCGGCGATGTAGCCGTCCAGGCTCAGGTTCATGCCGAAGGTCAGTTCCGCATGGCGTCCGTCTCTCGTGAGTTGGTATTCGGCGTACAGACCAGGCGTCGTCGTCCCGGATGACCTGTCCGGTGATGCGTCCGGGAAGGGGACGACAACCGGGACGAGTTGCGACGGGGCGAACGGGGCCAGAGTCGAAGGCGTGGCACGTGCCGGGGATTAGGCAGCCCGTCTTGCGGACGAGGAGCTCCGCGCCATGCGGCGCGAGCGTGGCCGCGCACCTTGAGCCTCGGCCCGGGGAATCATCGACTCGGCTGGTTGCCCCTAACGCGTCGATCCGATCGTCGGGGCTACGGACTCGGCTATGGGCCACTACGCGGGAGACCGTCAGGAGCCGCGACGGCCTGCGCCCGCGTGGATCAGGCCGCCGCCGAGTGCGCCCGGGGCCTTCGCAGCGGCCGTGCCGGCTGGCGGCTCGAGCGTCATCTGGCCCGGCTCGTCACCACCGAGGTCGAGACGGAAGGGCGGGTAGCGGTCGGTCATCAGCCCGGCGTACGCGGCAACGCGCAGCGCCCAGCGGTTCATGCCGAGCACGAGGTCGAAGATCCCACGCGGATAGCGCCCGGTGAACAGCAGCGCGACGACCGCGATCAGCACCAGGAGGCTGATGAGGCCGCCGCCGTAGAACGCTTCGCCGTCCGAGCGCGAGAACAGCCAGCCGCCCCCGCCCACGAACACCGCGAGCACGAGGTAGTGCGGGATGGCGAGCAGCCACCACTTCACGAGCACGAGCCCGCGCGAGAGCCGGGCGGGGAACTCGACCTCGAGCTTCGCGGGATAGTCGGTGTCGCCGAGCCTGAACGGCGGGTAGCGGTCGGTGCCGTTCGCGGCGAACGCGTAGAACGCGACCCGCCAGCTCCAGCGCAGGACGCCGACGGTGAAGTCGAAGATCCATCGCGGATAGCGGCCGGTGAACAGGATCGCGACGAACGCCACGACGCTGAGCACGGCGAACACGATCCACAGGAACGAGAGCACGATGTAGTGCGGGATCACAAGGAGCCACTTGACCAGCCACAGCCAGCGGCTGAGGTCAGGGTCGAGGCGGCCATCGACGCGCACGGGATAGGGCACGGTCGAGGTCGACATGTCGCGCCACCTCCTTGGGGAGCGGTTGAACCCGACTGTCCCACGATGCTCGTCGCGGTTCATCCGGGGTGACCGCTCCCTGAGTACGGGCTTCTACGCAATCGCTCGCGTGACCCGAACCGATGCTCCGGGCGCGGCGGCCGTGTCGAATGCACTTCATGTTCCGACTCTCGGCGCTGCATCGAGACCTCATCGATGCCAATGACTTCGCCGTGACGCGAGCCAGGGAGAACCCTTGACCGCTCCGGCCCTCACCAGATGGATCTACGACTTCGCCGACGGCTCTCGCGACATGCGCGAGCTGCTCGGCGGCAAGGGCGCCAACGTGGCCGAGATGATGCGCGTCCTCGGTCCCCACGGGTCCCAGGCGGCTTCACGATCACCACGCTCGGGCGACTTGATCGCCATCGACGGAACGACAGGCGTCGTCACACTCGACGACGTCCCGCTCGTGACGCCGGCGCCTGACGCCCGATTCGGGACGGTCCTGGAGTGGGCCGGCGAGCTGAGCAGCCTCGGGGTCCGCGCTAATGCAGACACCCCGGAGGACGCCCGCCGCGCGCGCCGCTTCGGTGGCGGGGGCATCGGCCTCTGCCGGACGGAGCGCATGTTCAGGGCCGCCGACCGCCAACCCACCGTCCCGCTCTATGTCCGCGACGGCATCATCGAGCGGTCGCCGTTCGGCTCAATCGACGAGGAGGGCGTCGGAGCGCTGGTCCAACTCGCGGTCGAGCGCGGCCGGAGCGCACGCCCCGGCTTGGAGGTCGGCATCTGCGGCGAGCACGGCGGCGACCCTCGCTCGATCCACTTCTTCCATCGCGCCGGACTCGATTGCGTGAGTTGCTCCCCCTTCCGGGTGCCGATCGCCCGAGTGGCTGCGGCGCAGGCCGCGGTGGCGTCATGAGCGAGCCACGGATTCCCACCGTGCGCGAGAGCGCCGACGACCTCGTCATCCGGCTGGCCCGGTTCGGCGCGGCGGCGACGACGCTCCGTGAGATCACCGCCGATCTCCGCGAGGGGAGCAGCCGGCAAGCGCTGCTCTCCCTGCTCGACGACGTGGAGCGCGACATCGTCCTGGCGTCGCGCCAGCTGTTGATCGTGCGCCAGGCGGCCAAGAAGCCCTGACCGAAGCCGCCGTGCTGGAGCAGCCGCAGCTGCAGCCCGGGGTCACACCGCGCATCCGGTCGAGGGCTGCGTGGAGCTTGCCGCTGATCGGCTCGACCGCCGACCGCCCGCAGCTCGACGCCCGGATCGAGGCCGCCGACCGCCGCCAAGGAGCCGCGGCGTCAGCGAGCTCGACCCGCCGTTGCCCGTGAGCGCCCTCACGCGGTCGGGGCGCCGGCGAAGCCGACCGTCTCCGCGACCCGCGTCCCGTCGCCGCGGGGGAGCACGAGCACGGGGCAGGCGGACTTCCTCACGAGGCGCCCCGAGACGCTGCCGAGCAGGACCGCACGGTGGGGACCGTACCCGCGCGAGCCGGTCACGATCAGGTCGGCGCTCTCGGAGCGCCTGGCGAGCTCGCTCACGGCGTCCCCGAGCACGACCTCGGTACGCACGCGTTCGCCGTCCTCGAGGTTGCCGAGCTCGGCTTTCAACTCGGTGCGCGCCCTGCGGACGAGGTCCTCCGGCGGCACGTAGTAGGCAGGTGCCCTTCCGAGGGCCACGGCGCCGGAGTACGTGGGCTCGATGACGTGTACGGCTTCGACGGAGGCATGCCGCGGCTGCGCGACCGCGACCGCCGCGTGCAGAGCGGCCTTCGCCTCCTCGGACGGGTCGTAGGCGACGAGGATCCGACGGATGGCTCCCGCCCGGGCGCGGAAGCCGCTCGGGACGACGGCGACCGGGCACGGTGACCCGTGCAGCAGACGCTCCGCGGTGGTTCCCGCGAGCACGCGGCCGATCTCGCCGCGGGCGCTGGACCCGATGACGATCAGGGCGGCGTCCTCGGCCTCGGCCAGCCCCTGGAGCGCCGCGGCGGGCGACGAGTGGGCAAGTGCGCGGATCTCGACGTCGCCGTCGGCGTCACCGGTCTCGACGCGCAGCTTCGCGAGCGTGGCCTCGGCGGCGGCCTCGAAGCATTCGTCCGGCTCCGCGAGGACGACGTGGCTCGTGAGCAGCGGGCGGGCGTACGCGTTGGCGAGGATGATCCGCGCGCGGCTCGCGCCGGCCAGCATCCGGGCGAACGCGATGGCGTCACGGGAGCGGTCGGAGTCCTCGACGCCGACGATGACGGTGGTCATGGGTGTTTCGCCTCCTTGATCGGACTTCGACGGTACGTCGGCGCGGGCGTTCCGACCTCCGTGGTTTCCTGCCGACAGGAGCGCGGTTCGACGCCACATCACCGAGCCCGATCTGCGGAGAAACCGCAGGCCAAGGGGCGGGAACCGCCGATGCCCGGGCGGGTGCGTCGGGTCAGAGTCATCCGTACACAGCGACACGAGACCCCGGAGGGAGCTTCTCATGCGGACCGTCAGACTCGACCCGCCCGACACGCCGCTCGACTCGACGACCGTCGCCGACGCGATGCATGCCGGCGTCATCACCTGCTCGCCGCTGGCGGACCTCCGCGACGTCGCCGAGGCGATGGCCAGCCACGGCATCCATTGCGTCGTGGCCATCGACCCCGGACCTCCCGGGGCCGACGACGAGCGCATCTGGGGCGTCGTCTCCGACATCGATCTGATTCGGGGCCTCGGGTCGTCGGTGAGGCTCGACGCCGGCAACCTGGCGGCGCTCGACGTCGTGACCGTGTCGCCCCTGGACACGCTCGATCGGGCCGCGCAGCTCATGGCCGAGCACGACGTGACGCACCTCGTCGTAGTGTCCGACGACCGCCCCGTGGGGGTCCTGTCCACGCTCGACATCGCACGCGCCGTCGCGGACGCTAGCGGCCGTTGAGCCCGCACCGCGCATGACGGGTTCGCTTCGGCACACCGCGCGCTGTACGTCCCTCGCAAGGAAGACCGCATGAGCGCTGACACGCTGCGCGTCGTCATCGCCGGCGGCGGAGTCGCGGGCCTCGAGGCGCTGCTCGCGTTGCGAGACCTCGCCGGAGACCGCGTCAGCCTCTCCCTGGTCACGCCCGAGCGCGAGTTCACGTACCGGCCGATGGCGGTCGCGGCATCGTTCGCGCGCGGCCACATGCAGCGCCACGACCTCGCCGACGTCGCCCGGCACACGGGGGCGGAGCTCGTGCGCGGCGCGATCGCGGAGGTCGACGTGGCGGGCGGCGCCGTGGTGACCGTCGATGGCCGCCGCGTGACCTACGACGCGCTGCTCGTCGCGGTCGGCGCCGGCGCGGAGCCCGTGTTCAGCCGCGTCCAGACGTGGACGCCGGAGCTGGACCAGGAGGTGTTCGGCGGGCTCCTCGCCGACCTCGAGGAGGGGTACGCCAAGCGCGTGGCGTTCGTGGTGCCGCAGGGCGTCGCGTGGCCGCTGCCGGCCTACGAGCTCGCGCTCATGACGGCGTGGGACGCTCGCGACATGGGGCAGGACGATGTCGAGGTCACCGTCTACACGCCGGAGGAGTCTCCGCTGGGGATCTTCGGCTCCGAGGCGTCGGCCGCCTTGCGCGCCGAGCTGGAGGAGGCACGCGTCGCCGTCGAGACGGGCGTGGTCGTGGCGGAGGACCCGGCGGCGCCGGCGCGGCTCATCGCGCAGCCGGGCGATCGCCGCCTCGACCGGCAGCGAGTGGTGGCGCTTCCGCGAGCCGTGGCGTCGGGCGTCGGCGGGCTGCCGGTCGACGAGCGCGGCTTCATTCGCGTCGACGGGCATGGGCGCGCCGACGGCGCCGAGAACGTATGGGCGGCCGGCGACGCGATCGCGTACCCGATCAAGCAGGGCGGCCTGGCCGCGCAGCAGGCCGACGCAGCGGCCGAGGCGATTGCCGCCGCCGCCGGCGCCGATGTCGAGGCCCGGCCGTTCCACCCGGTCCTGCGCGGGGTGCTCCTCACCGGTCGCGGGAAGGCCTGGATCAGGCGCGACATCGGTCATGACGCGGACGGGGAGGCCGAGCGACATGCCCTGTGGTGGCCGCCGACAAAGATCGCGGGCCGCTACCTGGCGCCGTATCTCGCGTCGCTCGATGATGCCGAGTTCACCGACGCCGACCGGCCCGCGGGCCAGTTGGTCGAGTTCACCCCCGAGGGCCACGGCGGATGAGCCCGCCCAGGCGGGACGGCTGCAGCCGTACGAGCTCCGGCTCGTCGGCGCGTACTGGCGCGCGGCCGACCACCTGGCTGCTCGCGCGACTACGTCACCGGCCGGGAGTGGAAGGTCCGCGTCGTCAACGTCGTCGACCTGATGCGACTACAGTTCGAGACGGAGCATCCGCACGGACTCTCGAGTACGACGAGACGCCCACCAGGAAGGGCGCCATGCTCCCTGACCATCACGCCGGCAGCGAGCGGTTGCCGGTCGCGGCGGCCGGATGATGGCGCCGCGCGGGGCGTCGGTCGACCTGTACTGGATCCCGCTCGGAGCGGGCGGTCACTCGGTCCGCTTCAACGGGCGAGTGTTCGAGGCCCTCGAAGCCATCAGAGAGCATCGGCAGCGCCGCGACCTGTACCACTCGGCGCTGGTCGTCGAGCTGGACGGTGAGCGGTACACGCTCGAGGTCGGACCCTCATGGGACGCGGAGACGGCGAGTCGAGGCGTGGTCGCCACGGGAGCCGTCGGAACCCGCTTCGCCGGCCGGCTGCGCCTGTTCCGCTACGAGGTCCGGTGCTGGCGCGGAGGTTCGATCCCGGATCTCGACGCAGCGGTCGGCGGCGCACACCGGGTCAGCGACGACCCCGCGGCGGCGCGTCGGCTGCTGGACGCGATCGCGAACGTCCCGACGCCCGTCTGGGGACGCGACGAGTCGCGGGCCGGGGACATGTGGAACTCCAACTCCGTGGTCGCGTGGTCGATCGCGACGGCGGGCCTCCCGACAGCGGCGCTCCGGCCGCCGCCGGGAGGTCGTGCCCCGGGTTGGCACGCGGGCCTCGAGCTCGCAGGGCGCGATCACCGGGACCGCCCGAGCGCCCGTCTCGGCATCCGAGGGAACTGCCGCGCGAACCCCGCCGGCGGCACCCGGGCGAGCTACGGACGGGAACACCGCCTCGTGAGGCGACGCTAGGCCGGATGGAACGTCGGTTCATCTGCACCTCGTCGGGCAAACGGCAGGTCCCGGTGCGGCAGACCTGCCGTCCGCCGTCGAACTCACGCCGGCTCGACGGCCCGGGCGTGGCTCGCGGCCGGCGACGCCGACGTGTGCTGGAGGTCGAAGACCGTCCGCGGAGCCGGCGCGCTGCCGTCGAGAACTTCGGCGAAGGCGTCGTTGATGTCCTCCAGCGGCCGCTCGGCGCGGAGGACGCGAGTGTGGCCCCGGCGGTGGAGCTCGAAGACCTCCTCGAGATCGTGGTGGGTTCCGACGATCGAGCCGCGGACCGTCAGGCCACCGAGGACCGTCTGGAAGATCGGAACCACCAGGTCGTTCTGGGCCGGGAGGCCGACGCAGACCAGCGTCCCGCCCCGCGCGAGTGAGCCGAGCGCCTGCTCGAACGCCTTCGGCGTGACCGCCGTGGAGATGGCTGCGTCCGCGCCGCCGAGACGCTGGATCGCCGCGATCGGGTCCTCCTCGGAGGCGTTGACGACGTGCTCCGCGCCGAGCTCGGCGGCGGTCCGCAGCCGCGCCTCGTTGATGTCGACAGCGACGACGGAGCCGCCGATCGTGCGCGCGTACTGGATGGCCATGTGGCCGAGTCCGCCGGCTCCGAAGACGGCGATCAGGCTCGCCGGCCCGGCCTCGCTGACCTTGACCGCCTTGTACGTGGTGACGCCGGCGCAGGTGAGGGGCGCGGCGTCGAGCGGGTCGATGTCGTCCGGGACGCGCACGACGTGGCGGGCGTAGCCGACGGCGTAGTCGGCGAAGCCGCCGTTCAT
Source organism: uncultured Solirubrobacteraceae bacterium (assembly GCA_963764385.1). GTDB lineage: Bacteria > Actinomycetota > Thermoleophilia > Solirubrobacterales > Solirubrobacteraceae > DATFQI01. The sequence continues at coordinate 191,960 of CAVXSJ010000006.1, forward strand.
GCCGTAGCCGGTGTTGACCTGCGAGGGGCACAGCGTCTCCCAGCCGGAGTTGCACCAGCGGCAGTCGCCGCAGGCGTACCCGAGCCAGGGAAGCGCGACCCGCTGACCGACCTCGAGCCCGTGCCGGTTGCCGGCTCCGAACTCCTCGATGACGCCGACACCCTCGTGCCCGGGGATAAAGGGCAGCGCGGGCTTCACCGGCCACTCGCCGCGGGCGGCGTGGATGTCGGTGTGGCAGAGGCCCGAGGCCTCGATCCGAACGAGCACCTGCTCCGGACCTGGGCGAGGGATCGGCACCTCATCGATGGCCAACGGGCGATCGTAGGCGTGGACGACGGCTGCCTTCATCATGATGCGCTCCTCGGTTCGGTGGCGTTGCGCACGAACCGTGTCCGAGCGCGCGCGGCGGCGCATCGGGGAGGGACCGCTGCTCAGCCCGTGGTTTCCCGCGGCACCACCACGGCGGCCCCGCTGAAGCGGCCCGCCCGCAGATCCTCGAGCGCCTTCCCGGCCGCCTCGAGCGGATAGCTCGTGACCGTGGTCGTCACCGGCACGCGCGGCGCCAGCGCGAGGAACTCCTCGCCGTCGGCACGCGTGAGGTTGGCGACGGACCGGAGAACCCGCTCGCGCCACAGCAGCTCATACGGGAAGGACGGGATGTCGCTCATGTGGATGCCGCCGCACACGACCGACCCGCCGGGTGCGACGGCGCGCAGCGCGGCCGGGACGAGGGCGCCATCCGGTGCGAAGACGATCGCGGCTTCGAGCGGCTCCGGCGGCGAGTCGCCCGACTCACCGGCCCACTCGGCACCGAGTTCGAGCGCGAAGGAGCGCGCGGCCGCGTCGCCCGGGCGCACGAACGCGAACACGCGGCGGCCCTGGTGGCGCGCGACCTGGACGAGGATGTGGGCTGCCGCGCCGAACCCGTACAGGCCGAGTCGCTGCGCGTCGCCGCACATGCGCAGGCAGCGGTACCCGATGAGCCCCGCGCACAGCAGCGGAGCCGCCTGGGCGTCCGACAGGTCGGGTGGGAGGGGGAAGCAGAAGCGCTCGTCGGCGACCGTGTACTCGGCGAAGCCGCCGTCGATGTCGCGACCGGTGAAGCGTGCGCGCTCGCAGAGGTTCTCGCGACCGGACCGGCAGTAGCCGCACTCGCCGCAGGTCCAGCCCAGCCAGGGCACGCCGAACCGGCGTCCGTCCTCGGTCGTGCCGACGATCTGGTGGCCGAGGACGCGCGGCGGCTCGGGCACCGTCACCTCGCCGTCGAGCAGGTGCAGGTCCGTCCGGCAGATGCCGCAGGCGCCGACCCGCAGGAGCAGTTGGCCCGGCGCCGGCGTGGGGACCGCCGGCTGCGCCACGCGCAACGGCCGGCCCGGTGCGTCGAAGGTCATCGCCCGCATGGCACCACTCTCACACGTGCACGTCGGATGGCCGAGGATGGCGGGCGTCGCCCGCGCCGCGGGCTTCAAGGCGTCACCGGTCGCGGGGCCGGTGTGGAGCGCGATCGTCGAGGAGGCCGAGAAGCACGACGCCGAGACGGCGACGCTCGGATCCCGCGGCCTCACCGGTCTGTCGTCGGCGCTGCTGGGGAGCGTGTCGAGCGGCGCCGCCCACCGCGGCCGGCGACCGACGTTCGTCGTCCCGCACGCCGGCGCCGGATCTCGAGGCGGGCCTCAGGTATCGATCAGGTTGTGATCGAGCGCGTAGCGGACCAGCTCCGCGCGCGTGTCGCGCCCGGTCTTCTGCTGGATGTGTGCGCGATGGGTCTCCACCGTGCGGACGCTGAGGTACAGCTGCCCACCGATCTCCGCGTTGGTGTGTCCGAGCGCGAGCAGGCGAAGAACGTCGAGCTCGCGCGGCGAGAGGTCGTCCGGAGGTCCGGCGGGCTCTGTGGGCTGGGCGGCGAGACGGGCGCCGAGCCTCGGGTTGAGGTAGGTCTCCCCGATCGCGGCGAGCCGGACCGCCTCCAGGAGCTCCTCGTCCGCTGCCTCCTTGAGCACGAAGCCAAGGGCGCCGTTCTGCAGCGCCTTCCGGGCGAAGGCGGGGTCGCTCTGCATGGTCAGCACCACGATCGCGGTCTCGGGCGTGGACTCCAGCAGCTCGGGGATCGCGTCGAGCACGGAGCCTCCCGGCATGTTGAGGTCGAGCACGGCCACGTGCGGGCGGTGCGCGCGGATCATGCGCATCGCGTCCGGGACATCTCCGGCCTCGGCGACCACGTGCAGCCCGTCCTGGTTCTCGAGGAGAAGGCGCAGCCCGCTCCGCACGACCGCGTGATCGTCCGCGATCACCACCTTCACCGGGTCGGGGCTCATGCGGACAAGCATGCCGCATCAGGCCGACCGGATGGTGGCGACTTGGCGGCGCGCCGATCAGCGCCCTGCCGCCGGGCCCACCGCGGCACCGGATCTGAACGCGTCGAAGCCGCCGGAGACCCCGCGGGGCAGGATGAGCAGCGGGCAGGCGGCGCGCGAGATCATCCGCCGCGTCACGCCGCCGAGCATCACGGCGCGCAGCGGACCGTATCCCCGCGAGCCCACCACGAGCAGATCGAGCTGCTCGGATGCCGCCGCGAGCCCGTCGGCGGGGTCGAGGAACAACACGTCGCGCTCGGCCTCGACGCCCGGGGGCAGAGCCGCCAGGGCCTCGTCGAGCGCGCGCTCCGCCGCGATGCGCGAGCGGCCGGCGTCGTCCTCGGACAACCCGTGCTCATGGTGCTGGACAGCGAGCATCCCGGGGGACTGGCGATCGGCCAGGCGCGGGTCGAGTGCCATGATCGCCCGGAGGCGAGCGCCGGCAACGCCGGCCAACACGGCCGCGGCGCGAAGCGCTTCGCGACCCTCCGGCGTCGGGGCGAACGCGGCGCCGATCGTTGCGATGCGCTCCGCGGGCACGTGGTAGCCGGCCGGCGTCACCACGATGGGGCACCGGGCGCCGTGGATCACGCGCTCCGCGGTGCTGCCGGGAAGCACTCGGCCGATCGGCCCGCGCCGGGTCGAGCCGAGCACGACCAGCCCCGGCTCGGCTTGCTCGATAGCGGCGCCCAGGCCGCCCGCGGCGGTGGCCGCCTCGCGGGTCCGCAGCTCCACGTCGGGAAGGTCACCGAGCCTGGCACGGAGTCGCTCGAGCTCCTTGTGGGCGTCCACGGCGGGCTGGTCGGCGTACTCGCCGGCCCACGGCTCCTCCATGACTGTGCTCCCGGAGTGAACCGCGGTGATGATCAGGGGGGCGCCCGTCAGCCGGGCGAGCTCGGCCGCCAGGTCGACGGGGCCGTGGTCGGCGGTGCGCGGGCAATAGCCGGCGAAGATCGGCGGGGTCATGCACATCCCTCCTGGGAGCTTGCAGTGTGCCGAGGCTATGCCGTTCTCGTGCCGCTGCCATCGGGAGGTTTCGCGACCCGCGGACGGTAGTGACTACGGAGGCTGCGGCGTGATCCGCCACGATCCTGCGCGGCGCCCCGTAGGCCAGGGTTGGGGCATGACATTCGTCTGGTTCGTCGTGTGGCTGATCGCCAACAACGTCGGTGGCAACGAGCCGCTGCTGCTCGATCCGGTCAACGCGTGGACGGCGACGCTGATCCTCGCGATCGCCGTCGACCTGTCGGCCGCTCACGCCACTCGCGGCGCGTCCTCCCGCTGAGGGCGCTCGATGCCGCTCCTCCCTCCGGGCGACGGGTCGTGATGTCCCGTTCGGGCGCCGTGACGCGCGCCTCCAGCGGCACGGTCCGAACGAGATCGAGCGGCGGGCAGGCCCCCGGGCATGCCCGCGCTGCGCTCACGGCGTGATCGCGACCTTGGCGACGCCGTCGCGCTGGTTGGCGAGGCACCACTGGAAGGTGTCCTGCTTGCCCAGCGCCTCGATCGCCACGTCGACGCCGCGCCCGCCCGTGAGCCGCGTGATGGCGGCGACCGGGTCCTCCTGCGTGAAGTCGATCACCTCGGCGTACTACGGGCTCACCCGGCGAGGGCGGTGAGTACGGCACGAGCGAACCGCCCGGCGATGACGCCGGATGTCACGGTGCCCGGCGGCACCGAGCGTGCAGATCCCGAGTGCGCATGATGCGGATGACGAATCTCGTCGAGCAGCTCGCCGGCCAACACGGCGCCTCTCGTCACTTGTCGTGCTTGATGTCGACGCCGCCGAAGAACGCGACGGCGTCGATCTGCAGGACCGGGGCGTCGCTCGCGGCCGGGTGGTCGGTCTTGTCGTCGACGCCGCCGAGGATCGGCGTGCTCCGGACGCTCACGCGCCAGCCGCGCGGGACGAGGATCTCGACCCCGCCGAAGGCCGCCGTCGCATTGATCGAGGCACCGCCGTCCGCCAGTCGGGCGCCGCGCAGATCGAGCGTCACGCCGCCGAACACGCCGGTTACCCAGGCGCCGCGGAACGTCTGCGAGGCGCTGGCCACGTTGGCGCCGCTGAGGATCGCGGTCGAGCGTAGGACGTCGTCGGTGCCGGGGGTGACGGGCATCGGGATCGCGCGACCGCTCCAGTGGGCGAGGATGGCGAGGCCGGTGAGGATGATGGCGGCCGGCCACACGTAGCCCGACGCGCTCTCGTCGACGGTGTCGGTGGTGAACAGCAGCAGCGCGCCGCCGATCGCCGCCAGCACCGTGCCGCGGTAGAGGGCCGGCGGGCGCTCGACGAGCGTGAGCAGTCCGCCCGCGACGATCACGAGCGGCCACCAGCGGTCGATCGCCTCGCCGGAGTCGAGCACGGCGGCGCTGTCGAGGAGGAACAGGACGCCCAGCGCGAGGACGGAGAGGCCCAGCAGGAGGCGGCCAAGGTCGGTGACGCGGCGGCCGTCGGCGTGGCGCCGGAGGCGCCGGCGATGCGAGCGAGCGGCGAGCGACGGTGGTGTGGTCATGGTGGGTCAATCGTCGCTCCGCGAGGGCGCCGCCGCCTCGGGACAGACCCGCCGAGCGGGTGTGGAGGACTACGGGCTCAAGCGCAGGTAGCCCGCGCGGCACGGGTTCCGCTCGATCACGAGACCGGTGGGCGGGTGAGAGCGACACGCGGCGATCTGCGCCGCTGACGTTGCCTTCCAGGCGTCGAAGAACTCGAGCACCTCGGCGGCCGATCGGCGCCGCGCCGGTCCCCAGGTGCGGCCGACGCAGTTCCCGCCGGGTCCCCTAAGAGGAGCGTCGCTGACCCGGACAAGCCCGGGCATCCAGGGAGCCGACCAACACCCCGGCGACCACGGCCACCCGACGCTTAACACAGGCCCTGGTCCAGATGCGCGATCGTGGCGACGGACATGGGTTGCCGACAAGCGTGGTCACAGGTTTGCTCCGGAAGTCGATGGGGTCAGGGCCGGGCGGGCGTGCGTAGATCCTCGACGACGCCTGCCGCTGCGCCATCGGGTGCGTCGTGTGGTTTCGCCGCAGCGACGGCTCGTGAAATCCCGGATGGCGCGCCGCCACCGGTCGAGGAGCCTGTCGCCATGTCCATCCTCGAACGCGAAGACGGCGTGGTCGTGACCACGCACGACATCGACGCCGGCTTCGAGGCGGCCGACCGGATCGCCGTCCTCTGCGTCGGCCCGCGCGCGGCGACCTTCCAGCAGCGCGAGACGACGCCCCAGGAGGCCGTCGGGGTCAAGGGCGAGGGGCATGGACGGGCGTAGCCGCAGATTTCGCTGGTCGGCCGTCTGGCGCGGCATCGCGTCCGCGTTCGGCGCCGGGGCGTCTCCACCCGTCCCCACAGGCCTGCACGTGTGCCCGGAGTGCCGCCGCGACATGGTCTTCCCGCTCGACTGGGAGCCGGCCGACGACGAGCACTGGATCATCGATCTCTGCTGCGGCGAATGCGGCGCGCAGCGGACCGTGACCGCGTCGAACGCCGAAGCTGCCGCGTTCGACAAAGCGCTGGTCAAGCACGAGCGCACGATCGAGCGTACGGCGCAGCGCCTCGACACCGAGCGGATGGCCGACGAGCTCGATGCCTTCGTCCACGCGCTCGACGCCGGCCTCATCGAGCCGGCCGACTTCGCACGCTGAGCCAGCTCACGATGGCGCTCCTTTCGCGCCCGCTCGTGGTGCCCGTCCTTGCGCCTACCGCCGCCGATCTAGGCCGCCGGCGCACCGGCGGCCGGGTGCGAAGCGACGGCCGGCTTCGAGGCTTGGCGCGGGATCACGAGGATCGGATGCGTGGCGCGGGCGACGAGTTCCCCGCTGACGCTTCCGAGCATCGCCCGCTGGAGCGGGCCATAGCTGCGCGAGCCGGTGACGAGCAGGTCGACGACGCCGTCGGAGGCATTCGCGATCGCAGGCCCGGCCGCGCCGTAGAGGAGCACCGTGCGAGGGTTGACGCCGGGCGGCGCCACGTCGGCGGCCGCGTCGAGGCGCTCCTGGAGCTGTACGCGTACGCGCAGATCGTCACTCGCGCTCTGGGTCGCGACGCTGTCGAGCGCAGCGTAGATCGTCAGGGCGCTCGCGCCCTGGCGGGCGACGGCGTATGCCCTCGCCAGCGCGACAGACGCCTCCGCGGAGCCGTCGAGCGCCACGCCGACGTGCCGGAACGGAGCGGTCTCGCGCACGCCCGGCGGCGCAACCGCGACCGCGCACGGCGCGCCGTGCAGGAGCCGGCCGGCGGTCCTGGTCAACCCGATCCGGGCTCGCGCGACGCCATGCTCGGATCCGACCACGACCAGGTCTGCGCCCTCGGCCTCAGCGAGCTCGGTCAGCCCGCCGGCCGGGGAGTGCGCGCCCGGCGTGCGCAGCTCGACGGGGATGCCGGGCGGCAGCGTGGCGCGGGCCTCGGACAGCATGAGCGACGCGTCGGCTGCCGCGTCCGGCGGCGGTTCGGCGTGCCCGGGACGAAGCCATGAGTGCACCGGGATCACGTACGCGAGCAGCAGTGACCCCACGACCGGGTGACGCAGCCGCTGCGCGAGCGCGAGCGCGTCATGTGCGCTCGGCGAGCCGTCGAAGGCGACGACGATCCGCCGGAACATGTCGGTCGGGTTGCCCATGACGATCAGCCGCCCACCGGCACGGGCGCAAACGCTCGCTCGGCCGGCTCGAGGTGCCGGTTCGCGCAGCCCCACTCGTCGTCGTCCCAGGACACGCCCGGGAGCGGCGTCCCGTCGATGACGGTCGTCATCGGGGCCGACGTCGACGAATCCAGGGCGAGGGCGGGCGCGATCGGATCCGCCGCGTCGTCGACGGCGACGATCTCGAGGTCGGAACCACGCTCGAACGCCGAGCGTAGGACTCCACGGCCGATCCGGCCAAAGCCGTTGACGGCGACGCGGGTGGACATGCTCGCCTCCTTGTCTCGGGGTCACCGACGACGCTACGGGCGCCGGGTCCGGCTGCCATCCGCAGTGGGCCGCGGGGCTTCTGCGGCCAACCCCGGATGGGGCCGGAGGGCGGCTGGCCTACGGTCGCGGGGTGTCCATCGACCGGGAACCGCTCCCGTGGCACGCGCGTGAGCGCGACGAAGTCCTGCGCGACCTCGGCACGCGCGCCGAGGGCCTGACCGCCTCGGAGGCGGCGGCTCGGCTCGCCCAGCACGGTCCCAACCGCCTGCCGCGTCCGGGCGGCCCGTCGGCGCCTGCGCTGCTGCTCCGCCAGCTGCGCAGCCCGCTGATCTACGCCCTGCTCGCGTCGGCCGTCGCGGCGTTCGCGCTCGGCGAGCGCGAGGACTCCGCCGTCGTGCTCGCGGTGGTGGTCCTCAACAGCCTGATCGGCTTTGTCCAGGAGTTCCGGGCCGGCCGGGCCATCGCGGCCCTCGCGGAGCTCGTGGCCGACCCCGCCCGCGTCCGGCGCGACGGCGCGTGGACGGAGATCCCCGCCGAGGACGTCGTCCCCGGCGACGTCGTCGCCGTGGCCCAGGGGGACCGCGTCACAGCGGACCTGAGGCTGCTCGAGGCCGAGCGCCTGCGGGCCCAGGAGGCGGCGTTGACCGGAGAGTCCGGGGCGGTCGGCAAGACCGTCGATCCCGCCCCGGCTCCCTCCCCGCTCGCCGAGCGCGCGAGCATGCTCTACGCCGGCACCGTCGTCGCGAGCGGCACCGGGACCGGCGTGTCCGTCACCACCGGGACGGCCACCGAGGTCGGCCGCATCTCGGCGATGCTGGCCTCGGTCGATGCGCTCTCCACGCCGCTCACGCGTGCCCTGGACCGCTTCGGGCGCACGGTCACGGCGGCCATCGCGGCAGCGACCGTGGTCCTCGTGGGGGTGGGGCTCGCCCGCGGGTTTCCAGCCGGCGACGCGGTGCTCGCGGGCATCGGCCTCGCGGTCGCGGCCGTGCCCGAGGGGCTGCCCGCCGTCGTGACGATCTCGCTGGCGATCGGCGTGCGCCGGATGGCCCGGCGCAAGGCGATCATCCGCCACCTGCCCGCGGTCGAGACCCTCGGCGCGACGACCGTGATCGCCTCCGACAAGACGGGGACGCTGACCCGCAACGAGATGACGGTGCGGAGCGTCTGGGCGCCGCACGACGAGACGGCGCTGCTCCGCGCCGGAGTGCTGTGCAACGACGCGACCGGGCGGCTCGGCGATCCCACCGAGACCGCGCTCCTCGCCTCTGCGGCCGTGGCCGGCCTCGACGTGGAGGCGGAGCGGGCCGCGCTGCCGAGGCTCGACGCGATCCCCTTCGACGCCGAGCGCAAGCTGATGGCCACCCGCCATGCCCGGCCGGACGGCTCTTCGACGGTGGTCGTCAAGGGCGCGCCCGAGGCCGTGCTCCCGCTGTGCGTCGATCCGGCGGGCGCCGCGGCCCGCGTCGAGCGCCTCGCGGACGCCGGAGAGCGGGTGCTGGTGTTCGCCACCGGCGACGCGGTGGACGGCCCGCTCGAGGACGCGCTCCGCGACCTGGAGCTGCTCGGGTTGCAGGCCATGGTCGACCCGCCTCGCGAGGCCGCGTCCCAGGCCGTGGCCGACAGCCTCAGCGCCGGCCTCCGCGTGCTGATGATCACCGGTGACCACCCGCGTACCGCGGCGGCCATCGCCGGCGAGCTGGGGCTCCCGAGCTCCGGCGTCGTGACCGGCGCCGAGCTCGACGCGCTCGACGACACGGCGCTGGACCGGCGTCTCGAGGGCGCCGGCGTGTTCGCGCGGGTCGCGCCCGAGCACAAGCTGCGGCTCGTCCGCGCGCTGCAGGCCCGTGGCGAGGTGGTCGCGATGACCGGCGACGGCGTCAACGACGCGCCGGCGCTGCGGCAGGCCGACATCGGCGTGGCGATGGGCGCTGGCGGCACGGCCGCGGCCAAGGAGGCCGCCGACATGGTCCTCGCCGACGACGACTTCAGCACGCTGCGTGCGGCCGTGGAGGAAGGGAGGCGGGTGTTCGACAACCTCGTCAAGGCGCTCAGCTTCGTGCTCCCCACAAGCCTCGGCCAGGCGCTGATCATCGCCGTGGCGGTGCTCGCGTTCCCGTCTGAGGCGGGCGGCCCGCTGCTGCCGGTCGAGCCCGTGCAGATCCTCTGGATCAACCTCGTCGTGGCGGTTGCGCTCGCGCTCCCGCTGGCGTTCGAGGCGCCCGAGCCCGACGTCATGCGGCGGCCGCCGCGCGACTCGTCGGCCCCGCTGCTGGACGTGCCGCTGATCGTCCGCACGCTGCTCGTCGGCGTGACGCTGACCGCCGTCGCGCTGGTGGTGTTCTGGCTGGAGCGCCGGCATCAACTCGGCGCCGGGACGCCGCCGGGACTGGCGCTGGACCGCGCGCAGACCGCGGCCGTCACCAGCGCGGTGGTGCTGCAGGCGCTCTACCTGCTCACCTGCCGCTCGCTGACGCGCCCGAATCGCGAGCTGGGACGGTGGAGCAACCCCGCGGTGCAGATCGGCATCACCGCGGTGCTCGGCCTCCAGGCGCTGTACGTGCTCGCGCCGTTCATGCACGCGGTGTTCGGTGCGGCGCGACTCGACCTGCGTGCGACGGTCTGGGCGGTCGCGGCGGCGCTCGTGATCCTCCCGGTGACCTGGGCCGAGGAGCGCTGGCGCGTGCGGCGCGTGACCTGAACGGACTCAGGTCTCGACGAGCTTGTGCGAGAGCGCGTACTGGACGAGCTCGGCCCGGCTCGTGCGCCGGAGCTTCTGTTGGACGTGCGCGCGATGGGTCTCGATCGTGCGGACGGAGAGCTCGAGCTGCCCTGCGATCTCCACGTTCGTGTAGCCGAGCGCGATCCGCCGCAGGATGTCGACCTCGCGGCCGGTGAGCTCGGCCGTCCTGGCGGGTTCGGTGCGCTGTCGGGCGATTCGAGCGCCCACGCGCGGGTTGAGGTAGGTCTCTCCCTCCGCCGCTCGGCGTATCGCCTCGAGCAGCTCCTCCTCGGCCGCCTCCTTGAGCACGAAGCCGAGTGCCCCGTTGCGGAGCGCCTGTCGGGCGAACGCCGGGTCGTCCTGCATCGTGAGGACGACGATCGCCGTCTCGGGCGTGGACTCGTGCAGGTGGGCGATGGCGTCGAGGGTCGAGCCCCCCGGCATGTTCAGGTCGAGCAACGCGACCGTGGGGCGGAGCGCCCGTGTCTTCCGGATCGCCTCGGGGACGTCTCCGGCCTCGGCCACGACTCGGAGACCTTCCTCGGCCTCGAGCAGGAGCCGGAGGCCGGTGCGGACGACCACGTGGTCGTCGGCGATCACGATGCGGGTTTCGGTTCGGTCACTCATAGCTCAGCGCCTCCGCGGGATGGACGCGCGCCGCGCGAGCGGCAGGCGCGAGGGTGGTCAAGAGCAGCGGCCGCGTAGACGAGGACGAAGACGACCGCAGGGGCGTGCAGGGCGCGGCGAAGTGCAGGGCGGAGCGCGAGGCCGCCTCCCGGTTGCCACCGGCACGCACGCCGGCTCGCGATGCGTCTCGTCCACGACCTGACCGTCGACCAGGCGCACGATCCGGTCGGTGGCCGCGCCCGACCGACAGGGCGTGGGGGACGATCAGCAGCGTCCGCCCGCGCTCGATGTCCAGCCGCCGCAGCGGCCCGGTGATCTCCTCGGCGTTCGCGCCGTCGAGGTCGCCGGTCGGCTCGTCCGCCCAGCGGATGGCGGGGTCGTTCACGAGCGCCCGGGCGATCGTGGCCTCTCGCTCGCGATCCGACACGGCCGACGGCGGCACTCCCTCGATGCGGACCTCTCCGCCGTCGGCGGCGTCGAGGCCGGAAGGGGGTGCCGGGCGAGGTGGCTCGGCACATGCTCGCTGTCGCATCGGCGATCGCGAGATCGCCGCGCGGGTCGTCGGGCGAGCTCGTGCTTGCGCGCGCCCATCATCGCCGAGCGCGGCGCGTCCCGGCGGCGCGATCCGACGGCGAGGAGTTCTAACCCGTTCGAGTGCGCCGCGAGCACGTCGGCAGCCTCGCCGTCGAGGACGCCGTGCGTGACCGGTCCGTCCGGCGGCGACTCGAGCGCCTGCTCCGGCCGGTGGGCGAGCGACCCGCGCACCTGGCGAGACCTCGCGGAAACCCGTGCGAGGTGATGGCGAGCGCCGGGTCGGCGGGGTTGAGCGGCTCGAGCGCGGCGGTCATGCGGGCATCAGCTCCCCCTGGGGGATCGAGCGGACGAAGCGGCGGCCGACCTTCGTGGGCGCGGGGACGGCCAGGGTCGAGCAGCCGGTGCGGCGGGCGAGCTCGGACACGTACGCGGCGTCCCAGGCGTCGTCGCCGACACCGGCGATCAGCAGGGACGCCCTGCAACGGGCGGCGACGGCCGGCACGGCGACCTCGGGTGGCGCGAGCTCGCCGAGGACGTGCGGGCTGGCGCCGAGCGCGGTGACGAGGATCCGGCCCGTGGCGGCAAGCGCACGGTCGAGGTCGTGCGAGCGTCCGGGCGCGGCGACGAGCGAGACCTCGCCGCCGTGGCGTCGCGCGATCTCCGCCGCGAGCGTGGCGACGCGGGCAGCGCCGGCGTGGTCGCCTACGGCGACAAGGATCCGGTCCGTGACGTCGTAGCCGTCGGGGCACCAACGGACGAGCAGCGCGGGAATCGCGACGTGGGGGAGGAGCACGTGCGCGGCGGGCTCGGAGCCGAGGACGATCAGATCGTGGCCGGTGACGTGCTCGGCGAGGGCGGCGGGGCCGTGCGCGGTCAGCTCTCGAGTGGGGACCAGGTCGACCGTACCGTCGGAGAGCCACTCGGCCTGCCGACGGGCGGCGACCCCCGCGGGACCGTTGTCGGTGCCGCAGAGGATCGAGCTGAACAGCGGAGTGGGCGTGGCTCGTTGCTCCATCGATCTGAGCGTCCCACTCCACGCGGCTCGCGTCATCGGCACCACTCCACACGGCGGCTGTGGGTTTCCCGCAGCCGCTAGGAAGCGATGTCGCGACGCTCATAGAGCACGCATCCAACGGCGGCCAGCAGCACGCCCGCCCCCGCCAGCCCGGCGCAGGCAGCTGGGTCGAGGCCGTCCTCGATCGCCGACCCGTAGTAGTGGAAGGCGCTGACGCCGTCGACCTTGGCCATGGTGTCCGACAGCTTGCCGAGCACCTCGACCAGGTACATGACGAGGAGCACGCCGGCGGCCGCGCCGGTGACGATGCCGGGCCGGCGCCAGACGCCCGCGAGCAGCACCGTCACGCCGCCGAAGAACACGCCGAGCGGCCACAGGTTCAGCGCCCCCGCCAGCGTGTCGGCGACGGCGAGGCCGACCCCGAAGACGGCGGCGCTCGCCTGCGTGATCGCGGCGACCACCAGCGCGATCGCCAGCAGCGTGACGGCGGATCCGGCGAGCCAGCCCACGAGCAGCTGACGGCGGCGGATCGGCGCGCTCAGCAGGACGTCGAGCATGCCGCTCCGCTCGGCGCCGCACACTCCGGTGGCGAGCGTGTGGATCATGAAGTACGAGGTCGCGAACGGGGCGATGAGGCTGAACACCTCGGCCGCGAGATAGCCCTCGATCGTGGCGAAGCTGGCGTCGGAGATCCCGAACGCCTCCTTCAACGCGTCCGGGTAGGTGTTGATCAACTCGTCGAGCTGTGAGGAGTCCTGGATGCTGGGGAAGATCGCGACCACCATCAGCGACGTCAGCCCGATGCCGAGTCCCCAGGCCGCCGGGGCGAGCCGCCTCCGCCGGACCGCGAACAGGGCGATCCGCAGCCACGGCGCGCGCATCTGGGCGGACGCCGCGGACGCACGCGAGGCGATGGCGGTCATGACCGCTCTCCGTCGCCGAGATGCCCGTAGTAGGCGACGAACGCGTCCTCGAGCGACGGGCGTGCGATCTCGGCGTCGAGCACGCGGTGGCGGGCGGCGGCGCGGAGCACGTCGCTCGGCTCGCCCGCCAGGACGAAGCTGAGCCGCGGACCGGCGACGCGCAGGTCGGTGACCGACGGGAGCCGCGCGAACTCGCCGGCCGGCGCGTCGCCGTCGAACCGGAACGTCACGTGGCGCACCGCGCGGCCGATGATCGACTCGACGGTCTCGACGGCCGCGAGCCGTCCCTCACGCAGGACGCCGACGCGGTCGCACATGTGCTCGACCTCGGCGAGGTTGTGCGAGGAGAGGAAGACGGTGGTGCCGACGAGGCGCATCTCGTCGACCAGGCGCATGAACTCCTCCTGCATGAGCGGGTCGAGCCCGGCCGTCGGCTCGTCCATCACGACGACGGCGGGGCGGTGCACGAGCGCCTGGATGAGGCCGAGCTTCTGCCGGTTCCCCCGGGAGAGCTCGCCGAGCGGCCGGCGCAGGTCCGCCTCGAAGCGATCGGCAAGCGAGCGGGCATACGTGCGGTCGCCGACGCCACGCAGGTCCGAGAACAGGTCGAGGAGCTCCTCACCCGTGACCTGCTCGTCGAACGAGAACTCGCCCGGGAGGAAGCCCGTGCGCTCCCGGGCGCGGACCCCCTCGCGCCAGACATCGCGGCCGAGGATGCGGGCGCGCCCGGCGGTCGGGCGCAGCAGCCCGAGGAGCGTGCGGATCGTCGTGGTCTTGCCCGCGCCGTTGGGGCCGAGGAATCCGAACACCTCGCCAGGGCGCACGCCGAACGTCACGTCCTCGATGCCGCGGGCGCCGCCGTAGCGCTTCGTCAGCCCTTCGGCGGATATCGCGTGCTCGATCACAGGAGCCATCGTCGGCGCGGACGGCGGCGCCCGCATCCGGGCTCGCCCGCGCACTCCCGGGGCCGAATACGGATGCTGACGTGAGCAGCCGGGCGTCGCGTCGAGGCGTGACCGCTGTCGTCGGCGAGCTGCGCGGGCTGCTCGACCGGTCGTGCTAGGCCGGCTGGCTCGCGACGGCCACGGCGAGCAGCTCGTCGACGGTCTCCTCGATCCCGCGGGCGACCGCGGCGATGTCGGGGACCGAGTCGTGATCGGCGACGATGTTGAACGTCACCATGCCGTCGTAGCTGAGGATGGCGATGCCCACCGCGTGCTCGGCTGCGAGTGGCACGAGGCCGAGGACGCGGCGCATCGGCGCCCCGAACGCGTAGAGCGTGAGCTGCGGACCCGGGACGTTGGTGACGGTCACGTTGAACAGCCGCGTGGCGAACAGCGATTGGGCGAGGAAGGAGTGCAGCACGGGCGGGGCCGCACCGGCGATCTGCACGAGGGTGGAGCTCGCGGCCCCCTGCTCGCCGGCCTTCAGCGCCTCGGCGTCGTCGAGCACCTTCACGTAGCGGACCAGCGGGTTCTCCACCGCCACCGGCAGGTGAACGAACAGCGACGAGATGCGGTTCCCGAGTGCGAGCTGCTCGGCCGCCCCACGCACGTTGACGGGGACCATCGCCCGGAGGCCCGGCTCCGGGAGCGCCTCGCCACGCTGGATGAGGAGCGCGCGCAGGCCGGCCGTGGTCGCGGTGAGCGCGACGTCGTTGACGGTGCCGCCGAACGCGCGCTTGATCCGCTTGAGGTCCTCGAGGCTGCACTCGACGTACGCGAAGCGCCGGCCCTTGCCGATCGGACCGTTCAGGCTCGTGTGCGGCGCGGCGACGACCTCGTTGCGGAGAACCAGTTCGCCGAGCGCCTTGCCCCGCCGGGTCGCCTCGGCGAGCGTGGAGGGATGGATCACCGCGTCGAGTCCGGAGCGCGCTCCGTGCAGCAGCGCGGCCGGCAGGTGGGTGAGGCCGCCGCCGGCGGCGGGCGCCTCGGGTGGCGACGAGGCGGGGCGGCGTGGCGCAGGGTCGGGCGACGCGTCGAGAAGGAGGTGGGTCACGTCGACCGATCCGACACCGTCGACCATGCAGTGGTGGGTCTTGCTGACCAGCGCCCAGCCGTCGTCGTCGAGGCCCTCGACCAGGACGGCCTCCCAGAGTGGGCGACGACGGTCCAGCCGGTGCGACCAGAACTCGGCCGCCCACTCGGTGAGCTCGTCCTGTCCGCCAGGTGCGGGAAGCGCCGCGCGGCGGACGTGGTTCGCGATGTCGAACGCCTCGTCCTCCTCCCAGGTGGGCCACGACAGCCCGCCGGTCTGGACGCTGGAGAGGCGCTGGCGGTAGCGCGGCATCGCGGCGAGCCGCTCGAGCAGCAGCGATCGCACCGCTTTCAGCGAGGGCGCGCCGCCGCCCGGCACCGGATCGAAGACCATGACCGCGCCGATGTGCATGTGGGCGCTCGAATCGGCCTCCTCGAGCTCGAGGAACGTCGCGTCGAGGGGGCTCACGTGCTCGGACATGCTCCGAACCTACGGGCGCCGCGCCGTGCTGCCATCGGGAGCCGGCCGCAGAGCGAGGCGGAGAACCACTGACGCCGACCGCTTCCGTAGAAGCTACGGAGGCGCCGGCGGTGATCGCCCGGAGGCCATCGGCGGGCGCGCCCCTCCTCGGCAGCGTCGCGCACGAAGTGCTGCATTGCGCGCACTGCCCGGTCGTCGTGATCCCCGAGCGGGCCGTCGCCGAGCGGTATGCCGACGCCGGCCGCGATCCCGCGGGCGCAGCCTCGTGACGGCCCCCGTCCTCGTCGCCCTCGATCCAGGCGAGCCGTCCGCCGAGGCGGAACGGCCCGCTGCCCGGTGCTCGTCGTCCCGAGGTCGCCCGCCGGATCCCCGGGTCGCGCGGCGCCCTGAGGGATCATCAGGCGCGCGCGAGCCAGTCGCGCTGCTTGACGGCGTACTCGGCGGGGAGGATCCCGCCCGTCAGCGCGCGCGCGGCGTCGAGCGCGTGGAGGGCTTGGCGGAAGTCGCCCAGGCGGGCGTCCTCGTCGGCGAGCAACAGCGCGAGCGCGAGCGCGTCGTCCTGGCCGCCCTCCTCGCCCTGCGTGAAGCCGAGGTCCTGCATCGGCGACGATGTGAGCGCGACCGGGCGGGCCGTCGCCATCAGCGGAGCCAGATAGCGGCCGGCGACCTTGGCGGGCGGCCACCACAGCGGCCGGCGCCCGATGGAGCTCGTCGGCGCGCTCCCGATGCGCCGCGCGACAGGAGCTTCGCCGTCGCCGACCACGGTCCGCAGGTACAGGGGCGCGCCCCCGGTGAGCAGGACGCCTCGTAGCACGGGACGGAAGGGCCGGGCGGCCGCGATCGACCCCATCCGCAAGGCGATCGACTCGGCCGCCGCGTCGGCCTGCTGGGCAGCGAGGCCTCCCTGCCGGACGGGGAAGGTGGTCGCGTCCCCCGCGGCGTAGACGTCCGGGCAGTCCCTGACGAGGCCGCCCGCGTCCGCGGGGATGAAGCCCATGGAGTCGTGCGGCAGGCCGGGGAGGTACGGGCCGGCCGACTCGGCGAGCGCCACCGCACGGTCGGCGGGGAGCAACCGGCCGTCCCGCAGATGGAGGGCGCCATCGCCCAGCGAGACCGGGACACAGCCGGTGTGCAGCGCGATTCCGCGGCGTTCGAGCATGCCGCTCACCGCATCGCCGGCGGCGGGTCCGAACAGCTCGAGAGGCCGGCCCTCGGGCGTGACGACGGCGATCTCGGCGTCGGTGACGCCGCGCGAGCGCAGTTCGATGGCGGCCATGATCGCCAGCTCGTAGGCCGGCATCGGCCACGTTGCGGGAGACGGCACGACGAGGGCCACTCGCCGAGCCCTACCCGCCACGACGTCGTCGAGGATCGCCTCGACGGACTCCACCTCGCCGGGTCCGCGGAACGTCAACGCTCCGCGCACCGCCGCTCGCCGGCGAGCGCCGACGGCGATCAGGAGGTGGTCGTAGGGGAGGGGCTCGCCCGCGACGCGCACGGCGACGTGACCCGCGACGTCGACCTCGCCGAGCATCCCGCGATGGAGCTCGACCCCGTGGTCGGCCGCGAACGCGTCGAGCGAGATCGTCGGCGGCAGGCCGAATCCGAACGGCGTCGCGACGGACGCGGCCGGGGGGGCGAACTCCCGGTCAGGGGCCAGCAGCGTGATCGCCGGGCGGCGTCCGGTCAGCGCTCTGAGCGCGAGGACCGCCTCGAGCGCGGCGACGCCGCCGCCGATCACGACGACGCGTGGGTTCGGCTCTCTCGTCATGACCCGACCGTAGATTCGCGGCGGCGTCTCGACATCCGGGCACAGGACGGTGAACGCCTCCGTAGTCCGCCGTCGACCGACGGGCGATCCGATGTAGGGTGCTGAAAGCGACCTCCGTCGCCACGATGATGGAAACGCCTGACCGCAAACCGGACGATTCGGGACTCGGCCGGGTCGGTGCCGATGCGCTTCGCCGGCTGATCGACGTTGGTAGCGAGGTCGTCTCCGAGCTCGACCACGAGACCGTGCTGCAGCGCGTGATCGAGGCCGCGCGCGAGCTCACCGGCGCTCGGTACGCGGCGTCGGCGTGCTCGATGCCGACCGGCGCGTGCTGGAGCGGTTCGTGACCTCGGGCATCGACGCCGAGCCCACCGCGCGATCGGCGACCTGCCCCGCGGGCGCGGGGTCCTCGGGCGTGCTGATCAGCGAGCCGCGGCCTCTCCGCCTGACCGACGTTGGCGCGCACCCGCGAGTCGTACGGGTTCCCGCTCGGCCACCCGCCGATGGCGGCGTTCCTCGGCGTCCCGATGTGATCCGCGGCCAGGCCTGGGGCAACCTCTACCTGACCGAGAAGGCGGGCGGCGACGTTCGACGAGCAGGACGAGGCGGCCGTCACCGTGCTCGCCGGCTGGGCGGCGACGGCGATCGACAACGCGCGCGCCTACCAGGCCGAACTGCACCGCCGCAACGAGCTGGAGCGGGCCGTCCGCGCGCTCGAGACGACGACGGAGATCGCCCGGGCGATCGGCGACGAGACGCAGCTGGACCGGTGCTCGAGCTGCTCGTCAAGCGCAGTCGCGCGCTCGTCGCGGCCGGGAGCATGGTGCTGCTGCTGCGCGACGGCGAGGAGCTGGTCGTGACCGCCGTCGCCGGCGCCGTGGACGCGACCTGGTCGGCGTGCGCGTGCCGATCGAGGAGGTTCCGCCGCCGGCGCGGTGCTGCGCGCCGGCCGGGCCGAGCTGATCGCCGGACTGTCGGCAGCCGGGTCCGTTCCGGCCTCGGCGAGCGCGTCGAGGCAACCACCGGCCTGCTCGTGCCGCTGCTCTTCAACGGCCAGGCGCCTCGGGGTGTTCGGCGCGTTCGACCGGCTCACCGACGGCCCGGGGTTCTCGGCCGAGGACGCGCGCCTGATGGACGCCTTCGCCGCGAGCGCGGCGACTGCCGTCGCCAGCGCGCAGAACGTCGCCCGGCTCGGCCTGCAGCGCAGCATCGAGGCCGCGCGAGACCGAGCGCGGCCGGTGGGCGCGCGAGCTGCACGACGACACGCTGCAGGAACTGGCCGCGCTGAAGATCGGGCTCTCGGCGCGCGAGCGGTCGACGATCCGGCGGTCCGGGCGGCGCGCTCTCCGCCGCCGTCGGCCAGATCGACGCGAGCATCCCGACCTCCGGGCGATCATCACGAGCTGCGGCCGGCGTCGCTCGACGCGCTCGGGGTCGTCCCGCCGTCGCCGCGCTCGTGGAGCGCGTCGCGGCGGTGAACGACATCACCGTCGGGCTCGAGATCGAGCGCGAGTTCGAAGCCGGGCGCGAGCCGACGCGGCATACAACGGCCATCGAGACCACGATCTACCGGCTCGTCCAGGAAGCGCTGACCAACGTCATCAAGCATTCCGGCGCCAGTCACGTCGACGTCACGGTGAGCGAGGACCACGACACGGTGCAGATCACCGTCTCCGACGACGGCCACGGCTTCGACCCTACGGTGAGCGTCGACGGCTTCGGGCTCGCGGGGATGCACGAGCGGGTCTCGCTCGTCGGGGGAGAGCTCGTCGTCGGCTCCTCATCCGGTGGCGGGACGACGGTGCGAGCCAGCATCCCCGCAGTCCGCGTGGCGCCCGCCCTGCGAGGGGTCAGCCAGCGGGCGGTGTGACGGCCAGCCCCGGCCGCAGCACGAGCACCGAGCGGTTCGCCTCACGGGCGACGGCCGCCGAGATGCTGCCCGTGGGGCTTCCCGGGCGGCTTCCGAGCACGATCAGCGTCGCGCCCGTGCTCGCGGCGGCGCCGATGATCGCCGGCTTGGCGGCGCGCTGCTCGTCGAGCACCATGGGGCTCGTGCCGGTGATCGCCTGCACGGCCGCGAGGTCCTCCTGAAGGGCGTGACGGTGGCCCGCGTCGTGCTCGGGCGTCGCCACCAGGGCGACGAGAGCGCCGAGCCGGGCGGCGAGGTGCGCGCCGAGGATCGCGGCCTCGTGCGCCGCCGGCGACCCGTCGACGGCGATGAGCACGCTGTCTCCGAAGGCCGATCCCGCGGGCGCCGGGCGGGCGAGGAGGACCGGGATCGGCGCGTGCGCGAGTGCGGCGATCGCCGCGACGCCGGCGGGCGCGACGAGCAGGTCGTGAGCCGCGCAGCGTTCCAGCATGCCGGTTGGGTCGTCGTCCGCCTCGACGATGTGCGTCTCTGGGTGGACACCGAGGTCTCGGGCGATCACGCGCGCGGTGACAAGCGCCTCGATCTGATCCGCCTGGGGCCGCGGTGCGCCGGGCGGGCGGCTCGGCGCGACGCTGACGATGTCGAGCTTCGCTCCCGTGCCGGCCAGGACCGCCGCCTGGCGCACCGCCTCGCTCCCCGCGTCGGAATGCTCGGTTACGCACAGGATGCGCTCGAGGGCGGGCGCTGTGGGAATGCTCGCCGGTCGTCGCGTCGTGCTCATGCTCGGAAGCTACGCCCGGGAGCCGCTCCTGGCATCCGTACCTCTCCCCAGCCGCGCCGCGGGCTTCCACGCTGGGCGATAACGCCAGGACCACGGCGCGCGGTCCGTGGAAATCCGCAGTCACGCGCGCAACGGCTACGGATCACGCCGGCTCGTGCGAGGGCGAGACTCGGGGGGATGACCGCCATCACCGACCCGCAGCGTGCCGAGGCTGTGGTCGACCGGCTCGCCGAGATGCTCGGCCCCGGCGTCGAGCGGCGCGAGACCCACGGCTCGTGGGTCGTGCTGACGCGAGACCGCGCGTACAAGGTCAAGAAGCCGGTCGTGCTCGCCTTCCTCGACTACGGGACGCTCGAGCGGCGGCGGGCGATGTGCCGCGCCGAGGTCGAGGTCAACCGGCGCGGAGCGCCCGGGCTCTACCTGGGCGTCCGCGCCGTCGTGCCCGACGGGGAAGTGGTCGCCCTCGCCCCGGAGGACGACCCCGCGGCGATCGAGTACACGGTCGAGATGCGCCGCTTCGACGAGCAGCGCACGCTCGCCGCGGCGCTCGAGCGGGGGGCGCCTCGCGGGATCTGGTCGGGGCCGTCGGCCGCCACCTTGCCGACTTCCATGCCCGCTGCGACGTCGCCGGCGACGGGTCGGGCGCCGAGGCCGTGCAGCGAACCGTCGACGACGACTTCGCTTCCCTCGGCACGCTGCTGGGCGACGACGCCCCCGCGCAGGCGCGCCTCGTTGGCGCGGCGCGGTTCGCGGTGGCCTTCCTCGCGGCTCGCAGGCAGGAGCTGGACCGCCGCGCGGCGGCCGGCCGGGTGCGCGACGGACACGGGGACCTGCGCGCCGAGCACCTCGTCCTCGGACCACGGATGGAGATCGTCGACGCGATCGAGTTCGATCCCGGGCTGCGCCGGATCGACGTCGGCATGGACCTCGCGTTCCTGGTGATGGACCTCCACGCCGCCGGGCGCGAGGACCTCGCCGCGGTCCTCCTCGCCGCCTATCGCGAGGCCGGTGGCGACCCGGGCGACGATCAGCTGTCGCCTTCTTCGCCGCCTACCGAGCACAGGTCCGCGCCAAGGTCGCACTGCTGCGAGCCGCCCAGCTGCCGCACGAGGCTGCGGCGGCGGCTCGTGCCGAGGCGGCCGAGCTGCTCGCGCTCGCGGAGCGGCTGTCGTGGAGGGCCCGCGGTCCGCTCGTGATCGCGGTCGGCGGCGGCGCCGCCACGGGGAAGACGACGCTCGCCGCAGCGCTCGCCACGGCGTCCGGCCTCCCGCATCTCAGCTCGGACGTCGTCCGCAAGCGGATGCTCGGGCTGGCGCCAACCGACCGGGCGCCGCAGTCGGCCTACTCGCCGGCCGTGACCGGGACGACCTACGAGGAGCTCGGGCGGCTGGCCTCGCGCCCGGGAGGCGCGATCGTCGACGCGACGTTCCGGCGTCGCCGCCATCGCGACGACTTTCGAACAGGACTCGGCAAGCACGCGGCGGTCGTCTTCGTCGAGTGCCGTGCGCCCGCGCACATCATCGACCTGCGGGCCACGGCCCGGCTCGCCACCGCCGGCCGCGTGTCCGATGCGACGCCGGCGATCGCTCGCCGTCAGCGTCAGGAGTTCGAGCCGTTCGACGAGGTGCCCGCTCACGGGCACCTGGCCATCCGGTCTGATCAGGAAGTGGGCGCGCTCGTCGCAGGGATCGCGGACGCCCTCGACGGGCAACGCGCCGCTGCGGTCGTTCCGCAGCCGTGAACGCGCAATTTCCCGCAACGCGGAGCGCAGCGATTGCCGATGGCGCGGCGCCGCCCGCACTGGAGAGTCGACTGCATCAGCGGCGCCCCCAACGTGAGGAGCAAGTCATGCCGTCGAACGTGAGTCCCGCCCCGAAGGCGGCAGAGCCGAGGCTCAAGCGCTCGATGGGGCCGTGGATCGTGCGCCGCACGGGCGGCCGCGCCTCGATCGGGCGTCCCGCCGACGCGGCGGCCGTCCTCGCAGGCCGGGCCGCGACGCTCGTGGTGCCGGGATGATGCGCCCCTCGCAGCGCGCCGCCGCCGTGACCCCCGCCCCGTTCGCGGACATCCTGTGCGCGGTCAACGGGAGCCGCGATTCGAAGCTCGCGGTCGCCCACGCGCTCACGCTCGCGGGCGCCGACGCGGAGGTGCACTTCGTGGCGGTCCACGACGGCTACGGCAAGGGCGCCAACCGCGTGGCCTCGGTGGGCCGGGGTCGTGCCGAGGATGCGCTGCGCGTCGCCCGGCTGCTGGCCCGGCGCGCCGGTGTCACCGCCACGACCGAGTTGCTCGAGGACGCGAATCCGCGCAAGCGGGTGCTCGCCGCCGCGCGCGGGCACGACCTCCTCGTCCTCGGCACCCACGGGCATTCGCGCGCGGAGGGCATCGTGATCGGCGGTATGGCGGCGCTTGCGCTTCATGCCGCCGAGGTTCCCGTCCTCGTCGCCCGCGAGGCCCCCGGTGGCCGGCGTCTCGCCGACCGCGTGCTCGTCGCGTCCGACGGATCACCCCGCATGCGCAAGGCCGCCGAGGTGGCGGGCGCGATCGCATCCCGCGGAGGCGGGGGCGCCATGCTGCTCCACGTCACCGAGCGCGAGCCCCGCGAGGTGCGGCGCGAGCTGGCGCAGGAGGCCACGGACCTGTTCCTGGCGACGGGCGTGGAGCCGGTCGTGCACACCCTGCCCGGCCGCCCGGCCAACACCATCGTGACGGCCGCCGCCGACCACGACGCGACGCTGCTCGTGCTCGGGAGCCGGGACCTGTCGGGCGTGCGCGCGCTCGCGAGCGTGAGCGAGCGGGTCGGCGCGGCGGCCCGGTGCTCCGTGCTGGTGATGCGGGCCGCCGTCACGTGAGGTGCAGTACCGCGACCAGCGAGACGCACGCCCCGACGAGCACCGTGACGACGATGCGGCCGCGCGGGGGAGAGGGCGTGCTCGCACATGAGTTCGCCGGTCTGCCGCCACCCGCGCATGAACCACAGCGGAGGCATGCTCCCGCCCGGCCGTCCGCGGTCATCAGGCTCCCGTGCTCTCGCGGGGCACGTCGAATGCGCGCCGCCATCGCCGGGGAGCGCCGCCGACACCGGACCGTGGCTCAATGGTCTTCCGCCGGCGGGGTGGGCACGACGAGCACCGGCGTCTGGGCGCCGTGCACGAGCCCGGAGGAAATTGACCCGAGCAGCCCGGCGGACATCCCGCCGCGGCCGTGCGTGCCGACGACGACCGCGGCGGCGGCGAGCGCCTGCGCGGACGCGAGGAGCCCACGCCATGCCCGGCCGGCGGCCTCGATCGTCTCGGGCCGCGCCTGGAGTCCGGCGTCATGCGCCAGCACGGCGCCCTCCTCGGCGATGGCGGCGGCCAGGGCGCGGAAGTACTCGTCGAGGTCGTCGGTCAGGGCCTTGACCTCGTCGATGGGGACGCGGGCGAGTGCGCGGCCGCTGAGCGAATGGCGGATCAGCGACTCCCAGACGGTCACCACGATCACCTCGCGGCCGGGCAGCAGCCGTCCGGCTGCCGCGATCGCCGCCCGAGCCTCGCCCGACCCGTCGTAGCCGAGCACCAGCGGTCCTGACAGGTCGCCTCCGCCCTCGGGGACGACGAGCACCGGTCGCTCCGCGTGGTGCAGGAGCGCCGACGACGTCGAGCCCAGGGCAAGGCGCGAGAACGGTCCGAGCCCACGGGTTCCGCAGACGATCAAGCCGATACCGGCATCGGCCGCGACGCGCCGAAGGGCGCGCGCGGGGTTGCCGCCCTGCTCGACGACGTCCGCCTCGGCGATCAGACCGGCGTCGGCGGCGAGGCGGGCGCCCTGCGCGGCGGTGGCCTCGGCTTCGAGGACCTTTGCGCGGTTGAGGGCTTCCAGCCCGCCGATGATGATCTCGTCGGGAATTCCGATGCGCGCGCCGGCCACCGACTGCTCGACGGTGAGCGGCTCGGGCCGGATCGTGAGCACGGTCGCCGACGCGCCTGGGAACAGGCCGCCGGCGGCACGCGTCGCCGCGCCGGCGGCAGGCGACCCGTCGTATGCGATCAGGAGCGTCATGCCCCCACCGAGACGCCGAGGAGGGCTCCGGTGGCGTAGGTGACGAGCGCGGCGGCGAGCCCGATCAGGAGCTGCCGGGCTCCGGAGCGCCACGGCGGGCGGTCGGTCACGCGCGTGATCGCCGCGCCGATCGCGAACAGGACCAACGCGCTCGCCGTGACGCTGAGCGGCACCGCGACGCCGGTCGAGAGGAACGAGAACCAGATGACCGGCACGATCGCGCCGGCGACGAAGAGGGCGAACGACGAGGCGGCGGCGGTCCACGCCGAGCCGCCCAGCTCGTCGGGGTCGATGCCGAGCTCCTCGCGCGCCATCACCTGCAGCGCGCGGTCGGGGTCGGCCATCACGTGCTCGGCGATCTGCGCGGCGACCGGCGCGGACAGCCCGCGGGACTCGTAGATGTCGATCAGCTCAAGCCGCTCGTCCTCCGGGAAGGCGTCGATCTCCATCCGCTCGACGGCGAGCTCGCGGCGGTAGAGCTCCCGCGAGCTCTGCACGGAGATCCACTCGCCCATCGCCATCGAGCACGCCCCCGCGATCAGGCCGGCGACGCCCGTGATGAGGATGACGCGGTTCTCGAGGCCCGCGCCCGCCACGCCCATCACCAGGCTCAGGCTCGAGACGAGGCCGTCGTTGGCGCCGAGCACCGACGCGCGGAGCGCGTTGCCGCCGATCGGGGCGTGAGCCGGGCGTGGCGTCGTCACGGTTGCCGTCATGGACAAGGACGTTGCCACCCCGGGCGTCCTCGTTCATCGCCGGACTCCCACGTCCTCTCGACGGAGAACTACTGAACCGGGACGGGGCTCCGTGCCGATGCCCGTCCGCGCGGCTGACAGTAGCTTCGAAGTACAGCCAACCGAGGAGGCATCATGCCCAAGATCATCGTCGGTGTCGACCAGTCCGACCGCTCCAAGGACGCCGTCGCGCTGGCCTCCCTGCTCGCTCGAGGGTCGGGTGCGGAGCTCGTGCTCACCAACGCCTACCCGTACGACCACATGCCGTCGCGGATCGGCGGCGGCCCGGAGCTGCGCGCCTCCCTGCGCGACCGGGCGGAGGAGGCCATCAGGCATGTGCAGGAGACTGCCGTCGGGCTACCGGAGAGCACTCCGCGGACCATCGCCGAGGTGTCACCCGCCAAGGGGATCCAGACGATCGCCGAGCGCGAGGGAGCCTCGCTGATCGTGATCGGCTCCAGCCACCGCGGTGGCATCGGCCGCGTGCTCGCCGGGACCACGGCCGAGCGCCTCCTGCACGGCGCGCCCTGCCCGGTCGCCGTCGCGCCCAGCGGATTCCGCGAGCGTGACCTCGATCCGGTGATGACGGTCGCCGCTGCCTACGACCGCTCGGACGAGTCCCAGGCTGCGCTTCGCGGTGCGACCGCCATCACACGCGCCCTCGGCGCGCGCCTGCGGGTCATCGAGGTGCTCGACGTGATGTGGATGGGCACGCCGGCCCTCGTGTCGGGCCCGGGCTACTACTTCCCGCCGACCGATATCGAGGAGCGTGCGCGAGAGCATCTCACCGAGTTCACCGCCGGGCTGCCCGAGGAGGTCGCCGCCGAGCCCGTCGTGCTCGTCGGCTCCCCCGAGCAGAAGCTCGCCGAGGAGTCCGCGAACGCCGACCTCATGGTCGTCGGGTCGCGCGGCTACGGCCCGCACCGCGCGGTGCTGCTCGGGAGCGTCTCCGGGCGACTGGTACGCGACTCCGCGTGCCCCGTCATCGTGGTGCCGCGTGGCGTCGAGGCGCCGCTCGAGGAGCTCTTCCCGGCGTCATCCGGCTCCCACGCCGTCTGACCGCGGCTCGGTGCACCCGCGAGCCGCTCGTCGCGAGCGGCTCGCCGGCGACGGGCGTCACCCGCGGCGTCGTGTCCTCCAGCGCGGTCCATCGGCAGCACGTGCCGGAAGGACTCGACGGAGGTCGCCAGGACCCCGACCTCCGTCAGGTGTCTCCGGTCGGCTGCGGGCTTCTACGCGGCGGTCGGGTGGCCACTACCGATGCCGCGCGGCCGCATGGCTGGGACGGTGTCGACCCACGCCGACACCGAAGGAGACGCGCCATGGCCCGCGTGCTGATCGCCTACACCACCGTCGAGGGACACACCGCCCGCATCGCGGATCAGATGCGCGAGTCGCTGACGGCCGCCGGACACGAGCCGACGCTGCTCCACGTGCGCGAGCCCGAGCAGGAGCTGCCCGGCGACGTCGATGCCGTGATCGTCGGCGGCCCGATCCACGCGGGCCACCACTCGCGCAAGCT
The DNA here is from genome assembly GCA_963764385.1 of uncultured Solirubrobacteraceae bacterium. Lineage (GTDB taxonomy): Bacteria > Actinomycetota > Thermoleophilia > Solirubrobacterales > Solirubrobacteraceae > DATFQI01. The sequence goes on from CAVXSJ010000006.1 coordinate 218,221, forward strand.
GGTCGGCTTCGCGAGGGCCAACCGCCTCCGCCTCGGCAGCGTTGCGAGCGGCTTCTTCACCGTGTGCCTGTCCGCCGCGGAGGACACCGACGAGGCGCGCGCCACCACCGGCGAGTACGTGCAGGCGTTCTGCGACGAGACCGACTGGACGCCGCGTCACACCGCCGTGTTCGCGGGCCGGCTGGCGTGGACGCAGTACGACTTCTTCACACGCCTGGTCATGAAGCTGATCACCAAGCACCAGGGCATCGAGGACCAGGACGTCAAGCGCGACTACGACTACACGGACTATGACGCCGTCCGCCGCTTCGCCTCCGAGGTGGCCGCGTCCGGGGATCGAGCCGGCGTGTCGTGACCGCGGTCCGGCCCCACGCCGGCGAGGCGAGCGCGAGCTCGGGATGTACCGGGGCGCCCCGCCGGTCACCTGGCAGAGCGGCGCGGCTTTTCCGCAGCCGGGTCCCGTGGTCGACCCCGATGGAGGATCGCCTCCGCGGGCGTACGGTCAGGGCGATCCCGATCGAGGAGCCTCCGATGCCGTCCCCCGCCGAACACCAAGCCGTGCCGTATGAGAGAACGTGGGGAAGCCGCCTCGACTCGCATGTCCGGTCGATCATGCGCGCCGGTGTCATCGCTGTGCCTGAGGACGCGTCCGTCCGCCAGGTGCAGCGCGCGCTCGTCGAGCATCGTGTCCACGCCATCCTCGTCGTCAGAGCGCGGAGCGGCGACCCCGTCGGCTGGGCCACGACGCGCGGCGTGCTCGAGCGAGCGCTCGGCGACGCCGCGCTCCTGCCGGCCGCCCTCGCCGTCACGGAGCCCGTCGAGACGATCTCCCCCGGCGCGACCGCGGAGGACGCGCTGCGGATGATGGTCGAGCGCGGCGCGGCGCGACTGCTCGTCTGCCGCAAGCCCGGAGCCCCGCCCGAGGGCGTGCTCACGGACATGGACCTGGTCCGCCTCACCGCCCGCGACTGACCGACGAGGAGAATCTGATGGCCGCCCACCCTGCCCCCGAATCGAAGCCCTCGCCAGAGCCCCCGCTGCTGGCCCTGCTCGCCCTTTTCGTGATCGTGGCGCTGATCCCGATCTGCCTGGTGATCGTCGCGCCGTCCACCGTCGCCGTCGTGGTCGCGCTCGCGATCGTGATCGGCTTCGCGGTGGCGATCGCCGCGGTCCTGTCGTACACCGTCGGGAACAAGTGATGCGCGCCCAACTGCCGCGCGAGCACAGCGAGGCGCTCGCCCTTGCCCGTCGGCTCGAGCGCGCCGACGACCGCACCGCGCCCGAGCACCGCCGCGCCCTACTCCTCTACTGGTACGGGACCGGGGCGGCGCACCTCCGCGCCGAGGAGCACGTCCTGCTCACCGCCTGGGAACGCCACGGCGGAGCCGACCATCCGCTGCACGCCTCGATCCGCGCCGATCACGCACGGCTCGCGGACGCGATCGCCAGGATCGCGGCCGACGCGCGACCGGCGGTGGGAGAGCTTCGCCGCGCCGGTCGCGACCTGGCAGCGCACGTGCACCGCCAGGAGCGCGAACTCGCGGCGGTGGTGGAACACGAGGTGCCGCCCGAGGAGCTCGTCGACGTCGGCAGGGCACTCGACGCGGCGCGGTTCCCGGCATGAGCGAGCTGGAGCTCGCCCGGCTGCGGTTCGGATCGCGACCGACCGTCTGCTGCCTCCTGTTCGTCCCGGTGACGGTCGGGTCGCGAGCCCCGTCGCGGCGGCGCGCCTGGTCAATCTCGTAGGGCCGACGCACGTTTGAAGATGCCGGCCAGCAGCGCGCAGCCGACGATGAGCACCGACCAGACGATGCTGATGGCGAGGATCTCGAAGGTGTCCTGGCGGTCCGTGCCGTGGACGCGCGAGACGACGGCGAAGGACGCGACCACCGCCGGGAACGCGATGATGAAGAGCCAGCGGATCACGCGCTCGAGCCGGTTCTCGCCCACGAAGCCGGAGCCACGCAGACAAAGACGAGGCTCATCAGCAAAAATCCGAGCTCCTCTAGTGCGAGCAAGACGCCATTCGGGTTGAATTGCGTGAACAGCGCCCAGCCTTCCAGTTGCCGCTTCTCGAGGCTCGGTTGCATCACGGCGACCTGGACGAAGTAGTCGATCAGCAGGACGGCGGCGGCTACGGCGGCGAGGCAGAGGCCGATCAGACCGAAGATCCTTCTGGCTGGAGGGGCGTACGCGTGGATCGGACGCGATGAGCGCCACGAACAGCAGCATCAGCGGCATCGCCAGGGCACGAAGCGCATGTCGCAGCCCTGCGCAGCCTAGTGTCCTGAGCCTGAATTCACCGATTCCCGCGCGCGCCCATCGCCCATCGCCCACGCGGAGCGGTGACGATCGCGTGCTCGCCGCCCCCCAGGAACGCGGTTCCGCCCACCGGCACCCGACCGCGAGATCCGCAGCGGGTCGCTCATCGCGGAGGAGCACGCCGAGCGACGTGGGGCCCTACTGCGCCTGCCCTGGACTCTCGCCGTCACGCGACGTGGACAGCGTGGCGGTGAGCGTCGCGAGCGCGTCGGCGGCCGCGGCCTCGTAGGGCCGCAGTACGTGGTGCGCGCCGCGGGTCCTGAGCTCCTCGGCGTCCTCGGGGCGATGTGCGCTGAGCGCCACCTGGCCGGCGTACCGGTGGTGCTCGAGCGCGTGCAGGATCCCCAGCCCGACTTCGGGGCGGCGCACGGTGCAGACGATCCAGCGCACGCCGTCGAGCGGGAGAGCGGCGGGCAACTCGGGGTCCTCGACGTCGCCGTAGAGCGCGAGGTGGCCTTCGGCGCGGGCGGCCTCGACGACCCGCGGGTCGAAGTCGACGGTGAGCACGCGGTGGCCCGCCCCGCGCAACAGCGCGACCAGGGCGCCGCCCAAGCGTCCTGCGCCCAGCACGATGACGTCGAACCTCTCGCCGCGGAGATCGGGCTCGTCGCGAAGCGGCCGGCCCCCGCGACGCTCGAAGGGGCCGAGCCACGGCCGCAGGCGTTCGTGGAGGCGGTGCGCGTAGAGCGTCGCGTACGTCGAGACCGAGATCGTCATGAGCGCGACCGCGGTGATGAGGGCCACTCCGTCGCTGTCGATATGGCCGAGCGCCAGCCCGAGCGCGGCGAGGATCAGCGAGAACTCGCTGATCTGGCTCAGCGACACGCCCGCCAGCAGGCCCACCCGGCTCGTGTAGCCGAGCCGGCCCGTGACGGCGACGACGATGAGGGGCTTGGCGACCAGCACGAACGCCGAGAGCACGAGCGCCGTGACGAGCTGCCCGCCGAGCCCGCCGAGGTCGAGTCCGGCGCCGAGATCGAGGAAGAAGAAGAGCAACAGGAAGTCGCGCAGCGGCACCAGGCGCCCGCCGATCGCCTCTCGGTAGGGGGTCGAGGCGAGCGCGACGCCGGCGAGGAAGGCGCCGACTTCGCTCGAGAATCCCAGCCCGTCGAAGAGCGCGGCGAGTCCGACCGCCCATGCGATCGCGCAGAGTACGAGCAGTTCGGGGGTACGCCCGATCCGGTGCAGCGCCTCCGTGAGCGCGAAGCGCGTGAGCACCGCGACGCCGGCCAGCAGCGCGACCCCCTTCACGACCACCCAGGCAACCTGCGACGCGACGCCGTCCTCGGCGCCGGTGCCGATCGCCGTGAGGGTGATGATCGCGCCGATCACCACCAGGTCCTGCACGATCAGGATGCCGACGGCGATCCGGCCGTGCAGCTCGTCGATCTCGCGGCGATCCGACAGGAGCTTGACGACGATGATCGTGCTCGAGAAGGTCAGCGCCATCGCGACGTACGCGGCGGTCGCGAGGTCCACGCCGAGCAGCAGCGCAAGGCCGAAGCCGACGACGGCCGTGAGCCCGATCTGCACTGCCGCCGTGATCAGTGCGACGGTGCCGGTCTCGCTGATCACCCTCACGTCGAGCTTGAGCCCGACGACGAACAGCACCAGCGCGATCCCCAGCTCGGCCAGCAGGTGGATCTCGTCGGTCGCCTGGATCACGTCGAGCGCGGAAGGGCCGGCGAGCACGCCGACGGCGATGAACGCGACGATCAGCGGCTGGTGCAGGCGGACCGCCAGTGCTCCGAGGACGGCCGCCGCCAGCACCAGCGCGGCCACCTCGTGGAACACGTCGGCGAAGCTCACCGGCGTGTCTCGCTCGCACGCGTCACGCTGCGATCGTCGCGCGAACGCGTCCGACGGTCATCCGGCGTCGGCCGCCGACGTCGGCGGGCAACTACTGAGGCCGATCCACGGGCGGGCGTCGGGGGATCCGTAGTGCCCCACGCGGCGCTGCGGCCGTGCGCCGATGTGAACCGGCACGGCGGCCGTGATCCTGGGGAGCAGACATCGAGCCCTGGAGAAGCGGACATGCCTTCGTTCGACCAAGACCTCCCTACCCCCGCTCCGGCCGCCGATCGGCCGCGTGGCCGGCGGCTCGCGCGGCTCGTCGTCGGCTATGACGGCTCGGACGGCGCGAACGCCGCCGCGGCGTTCGGGCTCTGGCTCGCGGGCAAGTCCGGCTGCGAGGCGACGATCGTGCACGCCGGCCCGGCACCCGAGTCGGCTCCGTCCGCCGATCTGCTGCCGGCCGCCGCCGAGCAGGTCGTGGCCTCCGAGCGCGAGTGGGACTGGCGCCTCGGGAACCTGTGCGAGTACGCGGCGGACGACGCCGTCGTGGAGTGCCGCGTGGTCCGCGGGAGCCCTGCCGGCGCGCTCATCGCGGCCGCGGTCGAGAACGGCGCGGACCTGATCCTGACGGGCTCGCGCGGCGTCGGGCACGTCCGGGGGGCGCTGCTCGGCAGCGTGTCGTCGCAGGTTCTCGACCATGCGCCGTGTTCGGTGATGGTGTTCCGCGAGGACGGGGTGTCCAGCCCTGCATCGCACGCGCGCACGATCGTCGTCGGCATCGACGGCTCGCCTTCCTCCTATGAGGCGCTCGCCGTCGCGCAGACCCTCGTGGCGCCTCTCGGGGCCACGCTGTTGCTCCTGCACGCGTACGACCCGCACATCCCGTTCGCGGTCATCACGACCGAGGGCATGCGCAAGGAGCTGCGACGTCACGGCCGCAAGCTGCTCGACGCGGCACGCGACGCGGTGACCGCACCGGTCGACATCGTCGAGGAGGTGCTCGTCGAGGGGCACGCCCGCGACGAGCTCGTCGCAGCGTGCAGGCAACGAGCGCCGGCGTTGCTGGCGGTCGGCAGCCGCGGGCTCGGCGGCTTCAAGGAGCTGCTCCTCGGAAGCACCTCGCGCTGGACGGCCAACCATGCGCCGTGCCCCGTGCTGATCGCGCGCACGCCGCCGCTCACCGGGTGACCATGCACAACCTGCCGGTCCACGAAGCGCTGGTGCTGCTGGCGAGCGACCCCGAGCACGGTCTCGACAGCGATGAGGCCGCACGCCGGCTCGAGCGCCACGGTCCAAACGTCCTCCCGCGGGTGGAGCGGCGAGGCGCACTGCTGCGGCTGCTCCTGCAGTTCCACCACCCGCTCATCTACGTCCTGCTGATCGCGGCGGCCGTGACCTATGCGATCGGTGAGCCGGTCGACGCCTCGGTCATCCTCGGCGTGGTCGTCGCGAACGCCGCCGTCGGGTTCGTGCACGAGGCGCGCGCCGAGCGCGCACTGGACGTCCTTTCCGCGATGCTGACCGTCGACGCGCACGTCGTCCGCGACGGGGCCAGACGCCGCGTGGCGGCCAGGGAGCTCGTGCCGGGCGATGTCGTGCTGGTCGAGCCGGGCGACAAGGTCGGCGCGGACGTGCGCCTCGTCGAGGTGGCCGAGCTGCATGTCGACGAATCCGCCTTGACCGGCGAATCGGTCCCCGTCGCCAAGGCGCAGGTCGTGCTGGCGCCCGAGACGGTGCTCGGAGACCGGGCGAACATGATCTTCTCGGGGACGCTGGTCACCGCCGGTCACGGCACCGGCGTGGTCGTGGAGACCGGCGCCGACACCGAGCTGGGCCTGATCCACCGGCTGCTGGGCGACACCACCGATCTCGCCACGCCGCTGACGCGCAAGCTCGCGCGTTTCAGCCGGATGCTCACGATCGTGATCCTCGGCCTCGCTGCGGTCACGTTCGCCGTGGGCAGCGCGCGCGGCGAGTCGGCATCGGAGATGCTCGTCGCGGCGGTCGCTCTCGCGGTCGGCGCCATCCCGGAGGGCCTGCCCGCGGCGGTGACGATCGCGCTGGCCATCGGAGTGAGCCGCATGGCGCGCCGCCACGCGATCATCCGGCGGCTGCCGGCCGTGGAGACCCTTGGCAGCACGACGGTCATCTGCACCGACAAGACCGGCACCCTCACTCAGAACGCGATGACGGTGCAGGCCGTGCTCGCCGGCGGCCGGCGATACGCCGTCGCCGGCGGCGGCTACGCGCCCGACGGCGAGATCACCGCTGAGGGGCAGCCGGTCGTCGTCGCAGACGATCCCGCCCTCTCCGCATGCCTGTACGCCGGGCTGCTCTGCGGTGACGGCGACATACGGATCTCCGAGGGCGCCTGGGAGCCGGTGGGTGACCCGATGGAGGCCGCGCTCGTCGTCGCGGCCCGCAAGGGCGGGCTCGACCGCTCGGCGGCGCTGCGTGCGCAGCCACGGGAGGCCGCGCTGCCGTTCGAGTCCGAGCGCCGCTTCATGGCCACCGTGCACCGTGGCCCCGACGGGGCGAGGATGCTCTATGTCAAGGGCGCCGTCGAGCAGGTGCTCGCGATGTGCGACAGCCAGCTCGGCGGCGCGGGGGAGCCGGAGCCGCTCGACGGTCTCCCCGCGCTCGAGGCGGCCGAGGAGTTCGGCGGCCGAGGTCAGCGAGTGCTCGCCCTCGCGGGTCGACGGCTCGCGCGCGGCGAGGAGATGGACCTCGAGCGGCCGTGCGGCGTGACCTTCCTCGGGCTGCAGGCCCTCGCCGATCCGCCGCGGCCGGAGGCGATCGCGGCCGTGCGCGCGTGCCGGGACGCCGGCGTCGCCGTGAAGATGATCACCGGCGACCATGCCGCGACGGCCACAGCCATCGCGGCGCAGGTCGGGCTCACCGGCGACGGTGCCCCGCGCGTCGTCACCGGCGCGGAGCTGGCCGACTGCCCTGACGAGCGCCTCGGCGCGCTGGCAGCCTCGACCGAGATCTTCGCGCGCGCTACGGCCGAGCAGAAGCTGCGCCTCGTCGAGGCGCTCCAGGCCCGCGGCGAGATCGTCGCCATGACCGGCGACGGCGTCAACGATGCACCGGCGCTCAGCCAGGCGGACATCGGCATCGCCATGGGCCTCGGCGGAACCGAGGTCGCGCGCGAGGCGGCCGACATCGTGCTGGCGGACGACAACTTCGCCTCGATCGAGGCGGCCGTCGAGGGGGGCCGCCACACCTTCGACAACCTCAAGAAGTTCATCGTCTGGACCCTGCCCACCAACCTCGGCGAAGGCCTGCTGATCCTGACCGCCATCGTCGCCGGCGCGACGCTGCCGATACTGCCGGTCCAGATCCTCTGGATCAACACGACCACCGCCGTCCTGCTGGGGCTCACCCTCGCGTTCGAGCGCGCCGAGCCGGGCATCATGGCAAGGCCCGCGCGCCGGCCGTCCGAACCGCTGTTGACGCTCGATGTCATTGCCCGCATCGGCCTCGTGTCGCTGCTGCTGCTCACGGCGGCGTTCTGGCTGTTCGAGCACGAGCTCGGTCGCGGCATGCCCGTCGCCGAAGCGCGCACCGCGGCGGTGAACGTGTTCGTCGCGGTCGAGCTGTTCTACCTGTTCAGCTGCCGCTCGCTCACCGGCCATGCCGCCGACCTCGGCGTCCTCTCGAACCGGTGGCTGCTCGCCGGCGCCGCGCTGATGGTCGCGCTCCAGATCGCGCTCACGTACTCGCCCGTGATGAACCGCCTGTTCGGCACCGCCCCGATCGACGCCGGCACTTGGCTGAGAATCCTCGGTGCTGCGGCGATCACGTGGGCCATCGTCGAAGCCGAGAAGGCGATCAGGCGACGCCGGCCCCAGCGACGTCCGCACCGCCGCTCCGCCACGGAACCCGCGTGACCGGGACGCCGTGGCCCGGGCCGCCCGGCTGCTCCCCGGCAGCCCGGCGCTCGAGCCCGAGCGTCAGCGTGAGGTGGAAGCTGGGCGCAACCACGACCACCTGAGCGCAACTGCAGCGGCTCGCCCCTGCGACTCACGGCGCGCGGCCGGGCGGTGCAGGGTGCCGAGAGGCCCCACGCGAACGTACGCTCGGGGCAAACGGCGGGGAAAGATTGTGAGCGTAAGTCAGGGCAACTGAGCACAACTCAGATCGCCCGAGAGCGCCGAATACGCTTCAGCCGTACCCGTTGGTGCGGGTTGTGGTCCCGTCGGCCGCGGGTTCGAGTCCCGTCGCTCACCCTCCGAATCCCTGCACAGCGGCCTCTTCCGCGTCCGCCCGCCCCTCGTGGGACCGCCTACTTCAAACACGGCTGTTTCTACGGCCGTTGGGTCACCGCGGATAGCGGCCGCACGAACCGGACGCTCACGCCCGGACGCGGGATGGCCTGACGCGCACGCAAGCCGAGAAGCGCCTCCGTGAGCTGATGGACACCATCCAGCTCACGTCGGATCCGGATCGCACCGTGGCGATAGCCGGCGAGGCCCTGCTTGCGCATCTGGGGCGAAGGGTTGCTCGAGGCCTCACGGCCAGACGGTGGAGTCGCATCTCCGGGTCCATCTCGTGCCGTTCTTCAAGGAAGGGCGCTCGACCGAATCCACGACGGAGTCGCACGGGCAGGTCGGGTCCGGTAGCGGTCGAGAATGAGGTGAGGGTGAGGAAGCGCGTGCCGTCCGTGGCATGGATGCCCCGGGCGTTGCCGGCCGTCTCGTGCTCGTGGGAGCGGAAACGGCCGTCGGCGAGCGCTACGGGTCCGCGAGGCGACTGCGCGCCACCTGCCTGCGGGGCCGCGGCGGCTGCGATCACCCGTTCGTCGACGACGCGGTCCCGGTACGGCCCCGGCGTTACGGGTGGCGTCGGTAGTCGCGAAACGCGGTGAGCAGGGCCGGGATCGCCGGGCGCTCCTCGAGGGCGCGTGGCTCGGGTGCTGTCGTCGCCCCGGACGGCCTGCGGTGTTGTGCGTCGGAGGCGTCTGGGGGGTGTGTACCAGCGGTCGGATTGGAGGTCGTCGCGAGGGTAGGCTCGGCGGCGGCATGTCGGCCGACACCGATCGCTCGCACGTCCGGTTGGCGGAGCTCGTCGCCGCGCTGTCGCTGGGGATCGACCTCGGGTTCGGGCAGCCGATGGAGCACGTGCTGCGTCAGTGTCTGATCGCGCTGCGGCTCGCCGAGCGGATCGGGCTCCAGGAGAGCGAGCGTGCGGTCGTGTACTACGTCGCGTTGCTCGTCAACGTCGGATGCCACACGGACGCGCACGAGCAGGCGAAGTGGTTCGGCGACGACATCGCGATGAAGTCGGGCAAGTACGACCATGAGCTTCGCGGCGTGCGCAGCGGTGTGGCGGGAATGCGGCAGCTCGGCCGGGGGTGCGGGCCGCTGGCGCGCTTCCGTCTAGGGCTCGAGTTCGCCGTCTCGGGCCGTCGGGAGGTTGACGGCATGATCGAGCACCACGCCGAGCGCGCGCGGACGCTCGGGGAGCAGGTCGGGCTTCCCGATGCGGTCCTCGATGCCCTCGGCGCGTCGTACGAGCGGTGGGATGGCCGCGGTTGGCCGGGCGCGGTCGAGCGCGACGCGGTGCCGATCGCCTCGCGGCTCGCGCAGCTCGCGGAGTTCGTCGAGGTGGCGCATCGCGTATCGGGTGTCGACGGCGCCAAGCGGCTGGCTCGTCAGCGCGCCGGCGGGCAGTTCGACCCGACGCTGGCGGCGCTTGTCGTCGAGGAGGGCGATCTGCTGCTGTCGGGCCTGGACGACGTCACGACGTGGGACGCGGTGATCGCGGCCGAGCCGGCGCTGGCCGTCGTGCTCGCCGGCGAGCGCTTCGATGCCGCGCTGCTGGCGATCGCGAGCTTCGTCGACCTCAAGTCGCCCTACACGCTCGGGCACGCGCGCGCGGTCGCCGAGCTGACGGCGGGAGCGGGCCGCCGGCTCGGCCTCGGCGGGGCTGACGTGCGCATGCTGCGGCACGCCGGGCTGGTGCACGATCTGGGGCGGCTGGGGGTGTCGAACTCGATCTGGGACAAGCGCGGGCCGCTCGGCCAGGGCGAGTGGGAGCGCGTGCGGATGTCGCCGTACCTGACCGAGCGAATGCTTCGTCAGTCGGCGGCGCTGGCGCCGCTCGGGGCGATCGCGGCGCAGCACCACGAGCGCCTCGACGGCTCGGGGTACCCGAACGGGCTCGCGGGCCCGGCGGTGTCGCGCCCCGCCCGGATCCTCGGCGCGGCCGACGCCTACCAGTCGATGTGCGAGCCGCGCCCCCATCGCGTCGGAGCTGACGCCGGGCGGGGCCGCCGCGCAGCTCCGGGAGGAGGTCCGCGCGGGCCGGCTCGACGCCGACGCCGTCGAGGCGGTGCTCGGTGCGGCCGGCCATCGTGTGCCGCGTCGCCGCGAGGGCGTCGCCGGACTGACCGAGCGCGAGGTGGACGTCCTGCGGTTGCTCGCGCGAGGCCTGTCGAACAAGGAGATCGCACAGCGCCTCGTCATCACGCCGAAGACGGCCGGCAACCACGTCGAGCACATCTACGCGAAGATCGGCGCCTCGACGCGCGCGACCGCGAGCCTGTTCGCCATGCGGCACGGCTTGCTCCCCGAGGAGGAACTCGCCGACGAGTGGCCCGCGCTCAGCGCGCCGCGGTGACGTCCTCGCCGAGGAACTCGAGCACGAGCCGGCTCGTCAGCCCGGGCTTCTCCATCGGCAGCCCGTGCGTCGCACCCGGCACCACCCCGACCTGGGCATCGGGCAGCGCGCGCCGCATCGCTGCCGCGTGCTCGAGCGAGATGAGGTCACGGTCCCCGAGGAGGACGAGCGCGGGCATCGCGACCTGCGCGAGCTGTGTGAACGCGACGCCCGGATCGGCCCGCCACAGCGCGGCGAGCTTCTCGAACACGACGTCGAAGTGCTCCGGGCCGTCGGGTGACGCCGCCGTATAGAGCTGGCGCAGCATCGGGGGCAGGACGTCGACCGACAGCCCTCCCATCATCGCTCGCGTCTCGGGCTCCATGAGCTCGTGGTTGATCGCTTGCCCGATCATCACCAGCCGCCGCACCAGCTCAGGTCGGCGCATCGCGATCAGCAGGGCGACCAACGCGCCGTCGCTCCAGCCGACCAGGTGGGCCGACTCGATGCCCGCCGCCTCGATGAACGCGATCGTGTCCGCGGCCATGTCCTCGTAGGTGATCGGGCCCGCGACATCGGGCGTGCGCCCGTGGCCGCGGCGCTCCGGGACGTACACGTGGTACTGCTCGGCAAGCCTGGGCGTCTCACCGTCGAAGGTCTCGACGGTGCACATGCCGCCGTGAAGCAGGATCAGCGGCTCCCCGGCCCCGGCGACCTCGTAGTAGGTCCGAACGCCGCCCGCATCCAGATACGCCCCGTTCTCGCGTCGCTGCTCGGTCGTCGTCGTCATGCCGTCACGTTACGGCCGCCCGCCACCCGGCGGCATGAGGCGATCACCTCATCTTCAGTGGGTGCGCCTCAGCCGAGCAGGTCGCGTTCGGCGGCCAGGGCGACGGCTGCGGCCCGTGATGAGACGCCCAGCCTCGTGACTGCGCGTGGGCGTCGCGCGCCGCCGGCAGCTCGTCCAGCTTGATCCGGATCGGCACGAGGGGCTCGAGGGCGGCGGCGCTCTCGATCGGCTGCCCGCTCCCGAGGCGGCGGAGGTACCGCTCGGCGTAGCCGAGCGCCGCCGAGGCATCGTTCTCGTCGAGCGCGAGTTCCGCAGGCACCAAACGTGCGAGGACGTGCGCACCCGCCTGCCCCATCTGGCGGACGGATGCGCTACGGCTCGCCGCGCAGCTCGCGGAACGCTCGCAGCAGCGCGTCCCGTGTCGCGTCGTCAGGCGGAGGCTCCGGCGTCTCGTGGAGCGTTCCGACGAGCCTGCGCATGTCCTCGAGGTAGCCCGCGCATCCGTCGCATTCCGCGAGGTGTGCGTCCATCCGCACGCGGTCGCTCTCCGGGAGTGTGCCCTCGAGGTAGCCGGTAACGAGCTCGACGAACTCGCGACAGACGAGCGGGTCCTCAGCGCGGCGCCGCCAGAAGCGCATCACTCGCTCACCCCCATCAGCGGCGCCAAGGCAAGCCGGACCCGGGTGCGGGCGCGGTGGAGGAGCACGCGCTGGTTTCCGTCGCTGATGTCGAGCAGCTCACAAACCTCAGGGGCGGAGCATCCCACGAGATCGCGGAGCGTGATCACTCTGCGCTGCTCATCCGAGAGCCCCTCGACCGCCTGCAGCAGATGCGCGCGCAGCTCGCCGCTGAGCAAGCCGGTCTCCGGGTCGCCGTCGAGTCGCGCCGGCGCGCTCGCCCAGCGGCCGTCGGCCCCGAAGGCCGCAGGCTCGACGGTCGGACGGTCCTCGGTCTCCAGCGCGGAGAACGGCAGGCTCCGTGCGTCCCGCCGCGCGCGCGTCCGGGCCTGGTTGACGAGGATGCTGAACATCCACGTCCGCAGGGACGAGCGGCCCTCGAAGCCGCGCAGACCTCGGAGGACACCGAGCCACGTCTCCTGGACCACGTCATCGACTGCCGAGGGCGTGCGGACGAACGTCCGCGCGACGCGGCGCAGGCCGCCGTCGTACCGAGCCACGAGCATCTCGAACGCCCGCTCGTCGCCGGCGCGCAGACGCTCGAGAAGCACCTGGTCGTCGTCCACCGCATCGTGAACCTACCGCTCTCCGGGCACACAGGCGAAAGACATTCCTCGCGCCTGTAACGCCTGCACGCCTTCTGCAACTCATGGCGGCATGACACCACTGCGTCCACAGCTCGTGCGCGACGATCGCCTGCTCCCCGAGACCCGCTGGGCGGCGCTGATCGTCTTCCTCATCCTGCTCCCGGCGACAACCATCCTCTGGGTCGCGCCCGACCGGACGGCGGAGCTGTGGGCGTGGATGATCCAGCCTGAGCTCACGCCGGTCTTCCTCGGCTCTGGCTACGGCGCGGGCGCGTACTTCTTCTGGCGCACCTACCGGGCCGAGCGCTGGCACCCGTCATCACCGGGAGTGCTGGGCGCCGCGATCTTCGCGGGGCTGATGCTGATCGCGACGGCCATCCACTGGGACCGCTTCAACCACGGTGACGGCCCGGTCCTGGCGGCGATCGCCTTCTACGCGTGGACGGTCGTCTACATCGTGTCGCCGTTCGCGGTGCTCGCGATCTGGTGGCGCAACCGGGCCACCGACCCGCGCACGCCGGCCAAGCACGATCCGTGCGTACCGGCCGGCGCGCTCCTCGCCGCGCGCGCCTTTGCGGCGGGCGCGCTGGCGATGGGCGCCCTGTTCTTCGTGGCGCCGGCCATCGCCGTCGACATCTGGCCGTGGCAGCTCACGCCGCTGACCGCGCGCGTCCTCGCGAGCCTCACCGTCCAGGTCGGCGTCGGCGCCTTCGTGCTGTCACGCGATGAGCGCTGGAGCACGTGGCGGCTGATCGTGCACACCTACCTCGTGGCCACCGCCCTGCTCCTGGTCGGCGCGATCCGCGCCTTCACGGACTTCGACACGAGCAACCCGCTGACGTGGCTGTACCTCAGCGGCCTGCTCGGCACCTCCGGCGCACTCGGCCTCCTCCATCATCGAATGGAGGCTCCGATCGGCGACGAGCAGCCGGCGGGCACGCTGACACCGGGGCAGGTCCGCCGGTGACCATCGGCGCGCGGAGCGGTTGTGGCGCAGGTCGTTCTCCATCACCATGGAGGTCGAGCGCTACACGCTCGGGTCAGGGAACCACGATCAGGACGATGACGATCAAGGGGTTCACGACGCCGTGTCCTGTTCAAGGAATCGCTCCGCGACAGAGCGGAAGAAGTCGCCGCGCGTGATGACCCCGGTGACGCGCCGATTGTCGGTGACCGGCACGATCAGGACCCGGTGGTGGAGGAAGATCTCGGCCACCCCGACGTCGGAGTAGTCGGTGCCGACGTCGACGCGTTCGGTGTTCATGTGCTCACCGACCGTTTCCCGCCGGCATTCTCGGCGTTTCTCGAGGGCGTCTTCGAGGCCACGGCGCACGAAGCCGGCGAACTTGAGTTCCTTGAGATAGGCGGGGAAGAGCGCTCCGAAGAACTCCCGTTCGCCGAAGATGCCGCTGTACTCGTCGCGCTCGTCGACCACCGGAAGCGCTGGCAGATCGGTGTCGAGCAGCGTGCGTGTCGCCTCGGCGATGGTGCTGGTGGTGCGCAGGAGCGGTGTCTCGCGCAGGATGGCGTCGGTCACGGTACGCGGACTCAAGGCGACCTCCTCACAGGTACCTGACGGTGATGTAGGCGGTGGCGATCAGCATCGACACGAAGGTGACGGGCAGCCCGATGCGCAGGAACTCGACGAAACCGATCGCCTTTCCGGCGCGGGCGGCCATGCCTGCGGCGGCGACGTTGGCGGCGGCGGCGACGAGGGTGGCGTTGCCGCCGAAGCAGGCGCCGAGCGCCAGCGACCACCAGTAGGCGTCGTCGCCGCTGTCGCCGGCGAGCTGCTCGACGACGGGGATCATCGCGGCGGTGAACGGGATGTTGTCCACGAGCCCGGACCCGATCGCCGACACCCAGGTGATGCCGAGCAGTTCGGCGGTGCGGTCGCCGGCGGTGACGGAGCCGATGCCCTGTGCCACCTCGTCGATGGCGCCGGTCTCCTCGAGCGCTCCGACCATCACGAACAGCCCGACGAAGAAGAACAGCGTGGGCCATTCTATGCCGCCGAGGATGTTCTCGACCTTCTGGCGGGTGATGAGCAGCATCACGGTGGCACCGGTGAGGGCGACGGTGGCGGGTTCGAGGTGCAGCGCCTGGTGGGCGAAGAACAGCAGCACGGTGGCGAACAGGACGGGGACCGTGCGCTTGAGCTCGTCATGGTCCTCGATCGAGTCGGCGGCGTCGAGCTCCATCACCTTGTCGCGCGCGTCGTCGGAGATCTGCAGCCGCGACCGGTAGACCCGGTACAGCCCCGCCGTGACCACGGCGAACGTGATCACGACGACCGGGGCCAGGTTGACGATGAACTCGACGAAAGACAGCCCGGTCGCGCCCGCGATCATGATGTTCGGCGGGTCGCCGATCAGGGTCGCCGTGCCGCCGATGTTGGAGACGAGGATCTCGATGATGACCAGCGGGATCGGGTCGACGTCGAGGGCGTCGGCGAGGAGGAACGTGATCGGCACCATCAGCAGGACAGTCGTCAGGTTGTCCAGGAACGCCGACAGCACCGCGGTCGTCACCGCGAGCGACAGCACCACCGCGAACGGCCGGCCTTTGGACAGCTGGCCCGCTCGGATCGCCACCCACGTGTAGGCGCCGGTCGGCTCGGTCACGCGGACGACGATCATCATCCCCACCAGCAGACCGAGCGTGTTCCAATCGATCGCCTCGATCGCAACGTGCTGGTCGATCGTCTGCGTGAGCAGCATGAGCACGGCGCCGAGCAGCGCGACCTTGGTGCGATCAACGCGTTCGGTGGCGATCAGCGCGAGCGCCGCGACGAAGATGACGATGGCCGGCGCCACGTCAGTGGCTCCGGGCAGGCGAGGAGGAGGGTGGAGTGGGGGGGATCACTGGATTTGGGGTCGACGACTTGTGTCGCCGACCAGGCTTCCCGGCACTCCAATAACCAGCATAGACCACCAGACGGGCAAAGCGTCTCTGCCAGTCTGGCGCGCCCGGCGAAGCACTCCTCGCCGCATTCGTGCGTGCGGCCGATGCGTCTCCGTGCAGCCCTTCGCCGGGGGTGGGGAGCTTCTTGATCGGCCTCATCATTGCGCTGGTGGGTCTCGTCGCGTTCGGGTGGCTTCGCGAAGGGCAGTGGTACTGAGCGCCGCCACGCACCAGCCGTCGCGATCGGTCCGAGGCCGGACGCCAGGCCGAGCGTGATGACGAGCACGACGAGGGCGGCGGTGACCGTGAGGGCGTAGAGGAGGTACACGGCGAGCTTCGCGGCGACGATCGTGGGGCGTGAGACGGGCAGTGCGAACAGGCCCGTGATGGTTCCGTCGGCGAACTCGCGCCCGACGATCCAGCTCAGGATCACCCCGAAGCCGAGCAGGCCGCCGGCGGCCGTGATCTGCGAGACCACGCCGAGGAGCCTGTCCCAGCCCTCCTTGCCTGCGATCTCGCCCAACTGGGCGAGCACTCGCTCGTTCTCGTGGTTGGCGGCGAGGTTGAGCGAGCCGGCCAAGAGGCCGATCCCCGCGACCAGCAGCGCCGATAGCAGGGCGTCGCGGAGCACGATGATGCCCGCGGGATCGAGGGCGTTGGTGGGCTCGTCCAGGATGATGAGGTCGGGATCGTGCTGGAGGGCGGATGCGAGCCCGAGGCGCTGCCGGTTGCCCTGTGAGAGCACTCTCGCTCTCGTGCCGGCGTAGCGTTCGAGGCCGAGCTCACGGATCGCGCGCTCGACCATGTCGGCACGGTCCGGCGCTGCGACGCCGCGCAGCCGCGCCGCGACGAGGAGGTTCGCGCGGGCGGTGAGCTCGTCGTACGCGAAGGCGTGCTCGATGAGGTGCCCGACCCTCATCCACCCCACCGGATCGACGTCCCGCAGCTCGCGCGTGTCGATGCGAACGGTGCCGGAGTCGGGCCGCAGCATCCCCGTCAGCAGTCGCAGCAGCGTGGTCCTGCCGGCCCCGTTGAGTCCGACCAGCGCGTGGACCTCGCCGGCCGCCAGGTCGAGGTCGATCCCGTGGATGCCGGCGCCCCCCGGGAACACGCGGACGAGCCTGGACGCGACCAGGCGCCGGTCAGCCATCGAGAGCTTCCAGGGTGTGCAGCGCGACGGCGATGGCCTCTGGCAGGTCGAGCCCGTCGTGGTCGGCCCATGCAAAGAGCGCCGCCGCGACCGCGGCCAGCACGCTCTCGCCGTCCGGCGCGGGGAGCCCGGCCCACGCGGCCCGGATCGCGGCGATCGTTCGCCTGACCGGAGTCGGCCCGCGCGGCTGCGCGGCGACGGCGGCCGCGATCACCGGGTCATACGGATCGTCCACCACGACCCTCGCCTTCGCCGAGAAATGACACAAGAAACGTGTCCTCGGTCTCGACGAGGCGATTGGCGGCGCCTATTGGCCGGAACTGGGAGGCGGAGCGCCGGCCAGGCAATCGAGGCAAAGCGCCGTGAAGTACGCCTTGCGGGGTGCGCTGGGCGGTACGTCGAAGCTGAGGAGGAACGTGTTGTTGGCGATCTTGCGTAGGCGCTGGGTCGGCAGTGAGAAGTGCCCGTCGGGGCCGATCGGCGCCGTGTAGCTCTTCGACGATTCGTACGCGCGCCGCATCGTCACCGTCCCGGCGCGGGCCGGGGACACCTCGCCCCGGATGGTCAGCGGCTTGTCGGAGTCGGTCTCGTAGGTGAACTCGACCCCGCCGTCCTTGGCTTCGTCGAAGCGCAGGCTCAGGCCGGGGGTCACGAACGGCAGGTGCCTGTCGCACAGCGACGCTACGGGGCGCGGCTGCGCGCGTCTCAGCGCGAACGCCGCGTCGAGCTCGTCCCGGAGCGCGCGCGGATCCACCCGTCCGATCTCCTTCGCGGCGGCGCCGCGGGCCCGGGCCTCCGCACGGTCGCGGCAGCTCGCGGCCACGGCGAGCCGGTCGGCGTCGTCGAGGCTCCGGTAGGCGGTGCCGGTCGGGGGGAGCGCGGCCGGCGCTTCGGAATCCTGAGCTCCGCACCCGACCGCGACGCCGAGGGCGCCGAGCGTGAGGACGGTCGCTACGAGGACCCGCATCTGACGTTCGCTCCTCCGGTGAGATTACCCCGCTGCACTTGGGTTGCACTTCGGAGCGAGTTGGAGCCGGATCGACGCCGGGACGCTGATGGCCGTCGACGTCGTCACGGAGGTCGTGATCGCCCGTCCCAGGGTCGAGGTGGCCTCGTTCGCGCGCGACCCGACAACGCGACGCGCTGGTACTAGCCGATGACTTCTCGCCGCCCCCGGGATTGAAGCTCCGAAGGGCCGGGTGGGCCCCGTGGTAAGGAGGACGGTATGGCGGACGTGACGCTGAAGGCGATCGACGAGATGGAGACGCTGTTCGACGGGATCGCGCGGCGCGCGAGGGCCGAGCTCGGCGTCACGGCGTGGGGCATGCAGGTGATGACGCTGCCGCCCGAGTGGGACGGGTATCCGAATCACGCGCACGGCCCCGGCACGGGGGAGGAGGGCCAGGAGGAGGTCTACATCCCGCTGGCCGGGTCGGCGACGCTCGTCGCCGATGACGAGACGTTCGAGCTGCGTACGGGCGTGATGGTGCGTGTCGCACCTGAGCAGCGGCGTCGGATCCTGCCAGGCCCGGAGGGGATCCGCTTCCTCGCGCTCGGAGGAGTGGTCGGGTCCCATACGCCGTCACCGTGGACCGAGCTCGGTGGCCCCTGGCCGGTGCCGGCTCCCGCGTGAGCCCGACGCCGGATCCCTTGCTCGTGGCCGCTCAGCGCGGCGACGAGCAGGCCTTCGTCGGGCTGACCGGGCCACATCGTCGGTCGTTGCACGTCCACGCGTACCGGATGCTCGGCTCGCTGCACGACGCCGACGACGCGCTGCAGGAGACACTGCTGCGGGCCTGGCGCGGGCTGCCCGGCTACGAGCCGCGGGCGGCGCTGTCGACGTGGCTGCACCGCATCGCGACCAACGTCGCCCTGCGCATGATCGAGCAGCGGAGCCGGACCCGGGGTCGCCGACGCCCACCTGCAGCCCTACCCCGACCGACTGCTGGAGGAGGCGGTGTCGCCTGAGCCGTCTCCCGAGGCGCAGGCGATCGCGCGAGAGCTGAGCTCGCCTACATCGCGCGATGCAGCTGCTCCGCCAACAGCGGCGGTGCTCGTGCTGCGCGACGTCTGGCTGGCGGGCGCGACGTCGCCGAGTGCTCGACAACTCGACGCGGCCGTCAACAGTGCTCTGCAGCGCGCGCGAGCGGATCGGGAGCAGGACGAGGGGACGCTCACGCGGCTGCACGCTCCCACGGATGCCGGGGCCGAGGCGGCGGTGCTGCGAGAGTTCCTTGACGCGTGGGCTGAGGTGAACGTGCCGCGCATCGTCGCGCTGCTCAGCGACGACGCGCTGCTGACGATGCCGCCCGTCGACGTCCGGATCCGCGGCGCAGGAGCGATCGGCGAGTTCTTCGCGACCCAGCCGGCGGGTGGGCGACTCGCGCGCATCCGGCACACCGTCACACGCGCGAACGGCCAACCCGCGCTGGCCAGCTACGCCGACGAGCACGACACAGGCACCCACGACGCGTACGGGGTGATGGTCCTCGCCATCGCGGGCACCCGGATCGCGGGAATCACCGGCTTCCCGCACGACCTCGAGCTCTTCACACAGCTCGGGCTCCCGCTGACGCAGCGCCCGGGCCGCCAGCGAGACGTCTTAAGGTAGATTGCCGCGTGGCCCACCCTCCCGCCGTAGCCCATGCTCAGTCGAAGAGCAACCAGGGCACGCCGGTGTTCCTCACGCCGGCGGCCGGCAGCGACGCGTTCGGTTGCGAGACCCGCTGTGAGGCCGACTCGATCGCGCCCGTGCCGAGCGGGCCGAGAAGCGCGACCACCACGAGGCCGGCCGCGATGAGGAGCGGGACCTGACCCGGCGGTTCCGCGCCGTGTCGAGGCGCTCCTCTGAGGCGGTCGTGCCCGCGGAGGGCGAGGTCAGCGTGGTGTGCCCGAAGTGCGGCGAGTCCGCGGCCGTCAGGAGCCGACGCCGCCTGACCGAACATGACGCGGCCCGGTTCTACGATCGGCATGGTGCGCGTGCTCGTGACCGAAGACGACGCGAGGATGGCCAGCCTTCTCGGCCAGGGGTTGATGGAGGCCGATCACGAGGTCCGCGTGGTGGGCAGCGGTGAGCGGGCCATCGATGCGCTCGACGAGGCTGCAGCATCCGCGCCCCAGCCCACAATCCCTGAAGCCCGGGTGAGCTCGGAGCGTGGCAGTCCGCCGCGTACCAGCGGCGGTGGAGGAACACGGTCCCGCCCGTGGCCATGTTGAAGGTCGCCTCCTAGGGGCTGAACGGCGTCTTCGCGACGATGCTGAGCGTCTCGCTCTCTATGGCAGCCGCGAGGTCCGCCCCGAGGTTGCCGAAGCTCGGATGACCCGCTGCGCCGGCGAGACCGGCGGCCACGGCGTCGGCGTTCGGGATCTCCCAGATGTCGTAGGCCTCGTGAAGGTTCCCGATGATCGTCTGGTAGGAGGAGACGAGCTTCCACCCGTTGTCCTCCATGATTGGCAACAGGCGCTGCATCGCATCTGTCCAGTCGGCGATCTTGCCGTAACGGAGGACGATCCGCGCCACGCAATAGGTCGACATGGATGCAACCCTACAGCGAAAGCGAATTCAGTTCATCTGCGGCTCCGCCCGCCCGCTGACCCCAGGAGACGCAGAGCCTCGCGCTTGCTACGCTAACGTCCATGTGCTATTCCGCAAGCGCGGCTGCTGGATCCGGCGAGCAGATCGCCGCCATCGGCGACTTGGACCTCTGCTACGAGACCTTCGGCGACGACGCTGATCCCGCGCTCGTGCTGATCATGGGCCTCGCGACGCAGATGATCGGGTGGCGCGACGGGTTCTGCGAAGGCCTCGCCTCGCGCGGCTTCCTCGTCATCCGGTTCGACAATCGCGACGTCGGGCGCTCGACCCGGCTCGACGACCTCCCGGTTCCGACCTTCTGGCAGCTGGTGCGGCGCGATAAGACCGCGGCCGGCTACACCCTCGAGGACATGGCGGCTGACACCGTCGGCCTTCTCGATCATCTGGAGATCGAGCGCGCCCACATCGTGGGTGCGTCGATGGGGGCGATGATCGCCCAGACCGTCGCGGCCACGTATCCCGACCGCGTCCGCTCGCTCGTCTCGATCATGGGCAGCACCGGCGCGACCTCGTCCGGCCAGCCGCAGTGGAGCACGGCGAAGGCGTTGATGAGTGTTCCGCCGGCCGATCGCGACGGGTTCGTGGACCACGTGATGAAGACCTTCGCGATCATCGGTTCACCCGGGTTCGAGCGCGACGAGGACGACCTCCGGTGGTTCTCCGAGACCACCTTCGATCGCGGGCGCAATCCGGACGCTGCCGGGCGCCACCTCGCCGCGATCAACGCCTCGGGGGACCGCACGGCCCTGTTGGGCCAGGTCAGCGCTCCGGCGCTGGTCATCCACGGCAGCGCCGACACGCTCGTGAGCCCCTCCGGCGGCCGCGCCACCGCCAAGGCGATCGCCGGCGCGACGCTCGTCGAGATCCCGGGGATGGGCCACGACCTTCCTGAAGAGGCGTGGCCGCAGATCATCGATGCGATTGCCGAGAACGCGGCGCGCGGAACGGACGACGCATGACCACCCGGCGACCCTCCATCGGCGAGACGATCCGCAAGCAGCGCGAGCTCAGCCAGGTCTCGATGCGGCAGTTCGCCGACATGGCCGGCATCTCCAACCCGTATCTGTCGCAGATCGAGCGCGGCCTGCGCGAACCGTCCGAGCGGGTGCTCGACGCGATCGCGGAGTCGCTCGAGACCAGCGCCGACGCCCTGTACGAGCAGGCCGGCATCGTCGTCGAGGACGGATCGGAGACCGCGGCGGCGCGCGCCGCGATCGAGGCCGACCCAGCGCTGACGCCGCGCCAGCGGCGCACGTTGCTCGAGGTGTATGACGCCCTCCTGGCAGCGGGCCCGCCCCGCCAGCGCAAGCGCCGCTCGGCGACTTCGGGAGAAGCTGCGGAGCACGAAGAGCGGTAGGAGGAAATGGGGAAAAGAAGTGCTTGCAATTTAGCTAGAACTTGCTAAAGTAGCTAAAACAAGGCCCCAACCAAAGGAACTCCATGGCCGCTACGAAGACGTCGGGCAACACCACCGCCAACCCCATCGAGGATGCGACGAAGAAGGTCGCCGAGCTCAACGAAGAGGCGACCCAGAAGGTCACCGCCCTCGCCGAGGAGACCACCAAGAAGCTGACCGCGCTCAACGAGGACGCCACCCAGAAGCTCGCGGCGTTCGCCGAGCAGACGACGAAGCACCTCGCCGAGCTGACCGAGCAGGCCAAGGCGACCCAGAAGCAGCAGAGCCTGGCCGCGATCGACTCCTACGAGCAGGCCGTCATGGCCCTCGCGGACTCCTTCGAGCAGGCCGCCACCGAGCAGCCCAAGGTCGAGATCCCCAACCTCGCCGACGTGACGCGAGAGATCACCACCGCCTACACCTCCGCGGCGCGCCAGTTCGTCAGCTGACCCCCAGCGGCGGGGTTCTGCGGCCGTGGCCCCGTTCAGGGGCCGCGGCCGTTTTCTTGCGTGGTCAGCTCGCGCGCGTCGACTGCTCGCGGCGGCCTCGGGTGCGCCATCCCGCGTCGACCAGCCGCCGCGCGAGCCCCCTGTGTTCTCCGTGTCGGCCGGCGCGCCGGCGATGAGCGCGTCGATGGCGGCGCAGCCGGCGTCGGTGAGCCGCATCGCGCGGACGGGATCCCCGCCGATGAGGCCGCGTCCGTGCCGCTGAACGGACGCGTCGATGACGACGTCGAACCCGGCGGGCACGGAAGTGCTATCCGAGCCTGAACCCACGTCAACGCGCAACGGCGAGAAACCTCAGGACGTCAGCGTCGGCCGACGGCTGGTCCGTCGTGTAGAGATGGGCCGCGTCGTCGAGCATGCGCAGCTCGGCGCCCGGGATGGCGGCCGCCAGCGCGCGACCGTTCTCCGGCGGCACCATCCGGTCCTCGAGGCCGTGCACCACGAACGTGGGAGCAGCGATCCCGCCGAGCCGCGAGGCGGCGTCGTGCGCGGCGGCGGCGGCGAGCTGGGCGAGGTATCCGTCGACGTGGAAGGGCATCTGCTCCCGCCGCGCGAAGTCCTCGGCGATCCGCTGCCCGCCCTCGCGCAGCGTCGAGGCGCTGTACACGTATGGCACCGACGCCCAGCGGCCCTCCTCGGCGGGCATGGTCGGGCGCCGCTGGAGGAAGCCGATGGTGTCGGCGTCGGGCGGCGTCCCCGCGGCCCCGCCGGGGGAAGTGGCGCCGAGCACGAGCGCCATCACACGATCCGGATATCGCACCGCGATCTCCTGGGCGATCATGCCGCCCATCGAGATCCCGTACACGTGCGCGCGCTCGATACCGGCGGCGTCGAGCACCGCCACGGCGTCGTCGGCCATGTCCGCCATCGAGTAGCCGCCGGACGGGCGATCGCTGCGCCCCGAGCCGCGGTTGTCGAACGTGATCACCTGCAGCGACCCGGCGAGGACCGGGACGGTCCGCCACCACGCGGCGGCCGGGAGGCCGAGCCCCATGACCAGCAGGACCGGCGGGCCGGAGCCGGTGGTCTCGTAGTGCAGCCGGACGTTGTCGTTCGAGGCGAGCATCGACCCATACCTCCTCTCTACCTAGCTGACTTCAATTCATCCTGCCATACTGGTCGAGGCGGCGACTCGCCCGTGATCGCGATGACAAGGAGGACGAGTGGCCTGGGACTTCTCCACCGACCCGGAGTTCGAGCGCAAGCTCGAGTGGATGCGCACGTTCGTCCGCGAGGAGGTCTGGCCGATCGAGGCCGTCGAGGACCGTGTCACGCAGGCCGACCTCGACCGCATCAACGCCCCGCTGCAGGCGGAGGTCAGGCGACAGGGCCTGTGGGCCGCGCATCTGCCGCCCGACCTCGGCGGGCAGGGCTTCGGCCAGGTCAAGCTGGGGCTCATGAACGAGATCCTGGGCACGTCGATCTACGCGCCCCCGGTCTTCGGCTGCCAGGCGCCCGATTCCGGCAACGGTGAGATCCTCGCCCTCGCCGGCAGCGCCGAGCAGAAGGAGCGCTGGCTGGAGCCGCTGCTCGCCGGGGAGCTCCGATCGGCGTTCTCGATGACGGAGCCGGGCACGCCCGGCTCGGATCCGACGCAGCTGGCGACCCGCGCCGTGCGCGACGGGGACGGGTACGTGCTCGACGGGCACAAGTGGTTCACCTCGAACGGGTCGATCGCCGACTTCCTCATCGTCATGGCCGTCACTGACCCGGAAGCGCCGCCGCATCGGCGCGCGTCGATGTTCGTCGTGCCAGTCGACGCGGCGGGCGTGACGATCGTCCGGGACGTCCCGACGATGGAGCACCCCCAGCCGCGCTTCGGCGTCCTCGGCGGGCACTCGGAGATCCTCTACGAGGGCGTCCGGCTCACCGCCGACGCTCTGCTGGGGGCGGAGGGCGAGGGCTTCCTGATCGCACAGAAGCGTCTGGTCCCGGGCCGCATCCATCACTGCATGCGCTGGCTCGGCATGGCTCGGCGCGCGTACGACGCGATGTGCGAGCGCGCGCTCTACCGGCCCGTCAAGCACGGCCTCCTAAAGGACACGCAGACCGTGCAGGCGTGGATCGCCGACTCCGCCGCGGAGATGCAGGCCGCGCGTCTGATGACGCTCCACGCGGCGTGGCTGATCGACCGCGACGGCTCCAGCAAGGCGCGCACGGACGTCTCGATGATCAAGTTCTTCGGCGCCAAGGTGCTCCACGACGTGGTCGACCGGGCGGTGCAGATCCACGGGGCGCTGGGCTACTCGGGCGACATGCCGCTCGAGATGCTGTACCGGTTCGCCCGTCACGCGCGGTTCGTCGACGGCGCCGACGAGGTACACCGCGAGATGGTGGCGCGCCATGAGTTGCGCGCGTACAGCATCCCGGAGTCAGGGGTCCCGAGCGAGCACATCCCGACGCGGCGTGAGGCGGCGCTGCGCAAGTTCGATGGGGTGCTCGCGCCGGCCGCGGTGGAGTAGTACGCTGAAGCCAACATGAAGTCAAGTCAGGCAGGCAGGGCTCCGACCAGCCGTAGTGACGGCGGCAAGCGGCAGGAGATCCTCGCCGCGGCCACGGAGCGCTTCGGCCGGGACGGGTACGAGCACACGAAGTGGGCCGACATCGCCGGCGACGTCGGCGTCGGACCCACGGCGCTGTACCACTACTTCGAATCCAAGCAGCACTGCCTCTACGAGATCATGGGCGAGGCGATCGAGGAGTTTCGGACCCGGTTCGTCGCGATCACGAGCAAGGAGCGGGAGCCGACGCGAGCCCTGACCGCGGTCATGGAGAACAGCTTCGAGCTGACCGAGCAGGAGGTGCAGCGTAATCGCGTGCTGGTGTCCGAACAGGGTCGGCTCTCGCGCCCTAGCGCCGCTCAACCGGAGGAGGACGCGCGCCAGGTCGCGAGGGCCCGCACGCGTGACCTCGAGTTCGCGTGGGCGAGCTTTCTCGAGTCCGCCATGCGCGCGGGGGCGATCCCGCACAACGACCCGCGCCTGCTGACGCTTGCGGTGCTCGGCCTCTACAGCAGCATCTGGCATTGGTACCGCCCGACGGGCATCGTCCCGCTCGCGCTCGTGGGCGAGTACTTCACGAAGCTGGCCCTCGCGATGGTGGGCGCGCCGCCCAACGAGCTCGAGTCGGAGCGGCCGGCCGCGTGAGCGAAGCGCGGACGCTCCAGCCGAGCGACGTTGTGCCGGTCGCCGAGGGCCTGATCGCCGGCACGGCCGCCGAGCCGGTGCTGCTCGGCTCGGAATGCCGGCGCTGCGGGACGGTCACGTTCCCGCGCCAGGGCGCGTGTCCCCGCTGCACGTCGACCGACGTCCACGAGCGCATCCTCGCGCGGCGTGGAACGCTGTGGACCTGGACGGTCCAGCGCTTCCGTCCGAAGGCTCCGCCCTATGTCGGCGAGGACTCGGGCGCGTTCGAGCCGTATGGCGTCGGGTACGTCGAGTTGCCTGGCGAGGTGCGTGTCGAGGCGAGGCTGACCGAGTCCGACCCCGCGCGGCTGCGGATCGGGATGGCGATGGAGCTGACGCTGATCCCGGCGCCGGGGCGGCCGGAGCTCGTGACCTTTGCGTTCCGGCCCGTGGAGGCGCCATGACCGAGGACGTGGCCGTCGTCGGGCTGGGGATCCATGCCTTCGGGCGCCATCCGGGCGTCCCCGGCCTCGAGATGGCCGCCCACGCCGTGCGCGCCGCGCTCGCGGACGCCGGCATCGGCTGGGACCAGGTCGACTTCGCCGCCGGCGGCTCGGACTCCGCGGGCAACGCGGACACCACCGTGTCGGTGCTGGGCTTGACCGGCGTCCCGTTCATCAACGTCAAGAACGGCTGCGCGACCGGCGGCTCGGCCCTCAGCACCGCGCACGCGATGCTGGTGGCGGGGAGCGCCGAGGTCGCCGTCGTGGTCGGCTTCGACAAGCACCCACCCGGTGCGTTCAACCCGCTGCCCGAGGATTGGGGAATCGGCTCCTGGTACGGCGAGACCGGGCTGATGCTCACGACCCAGTTCTTCGCGATGAAGATCCAGCGCTACATGGGTGAGCACGGGATCAGCGAATCGACGCTCGCGAAGGTGGCCGCCAAGGCGTTCGAGAACGGCAGCCGCAATCCGAACGCGTGGCGCCGGCAGGCGCTGTCCGAGGACGACGTGCTGGCCTCCAGGATGGTCAACGACCCGCTCCGGCAGTACATGTTCTGCTCGCCCGGCGAGGGGGCGGTCGCGCTCGTCCTGGCGCGGGGCACGCGGATCCGCGAGCTCACGACGCGTCCCGTCTACCTCCGTTCGGTGGCGTTCCGCACGCGGCGCTTCGGCTCCTTCGAGGTCTTCAGTCCGTCGATCCCGGTCGAGTCCGCGCCGTCGCCGACCGCCGAAGCCTCCGCGGCCGCCTTCGAATCGGCAGGCATCGGGCCGGGTGACATCGACGTGGCGCAGCTGCAGGACACCGAATCGGGCGCCGAGATCATGCATCTCGCCGAGACCGGGCTGTGCCGGGACGGAGAGCAGGAGGCGCTGATCCAGAACGGCGACACGCGGATCGGCGGGCGGCTTCCGATCAACACCGACGGCGGCTGCCTCGCGTGCGGCGAGCCGATCGGGGCCTCCGGCCTGCGCCAGGTGCACGAGGTCGCGCTGCAGCTGCGCGGCGAAGCCGGCGACCGCCAGATCCCAGGGCCGGCGCGGGTCGGTTTCACCCAGGTGTACGGGGCCCCCGGGGTGAGCGCGTGCACGGTGCTGAGCACCTGAGCGGCGCGCTCGATCGCTCTCGCCGCCTCGTCGTTCCCGAGCTGCTGGCCCGCGGCGCCCGCGCGCATCCGCAGCGAGCGGCGCTGGTGTTCGGAGACGCGACACGCACGCACGCCGAGTTGCACGACCGCGCCGCGCGCCTCGCGTCGGCGCTCATGGCCGCAGGCGTGCGAGCGGGCGATCGCATCGCGCTGCTGCTCCACAACGGCTTCGAGTTCCCCGAGGCGCTGCTCGCATGTCACCGCATCGGCGCGTGCGCCGTCCCGATCAACTTCCGGCTCGCCGCCGACGAGATGGCCTACATCCTCGAGGACTCCGGCGCGGCCGCCCTCATCGCGGGGACGCGGCCGGATGGGCTCGGCCGCCTGCCGGTCGAGCTCGAGCTGGGGCCGGCGTACGAGGCGGCGATCGCGACACACGCACCGGCGGAGCAGGCCGACCTCCACGAGGACGACCCCGCCCTGCTCTGTTACACGTCGGGCACGACGGGGCGGCCCAAGGGCGCGATCCTCAGCCACGCCAACCTCGTGGCGGCGACGCTGAGCTGGATCCACGAGATGCGCGCCGGCGCGGACGACGTGTGGCTCTCCGGGCAGCCGCTGTTTCACATCGGCGGGATCAACGGCCTGCTGCCGTTTCTCGCGCTGGGCGCGACGAGCATTCTCGTACCGACCACGGGGTTCGACCCCGAGGCGGCGGTCCGCCTGATCGAGGCGCACGCCGTGACGATGTGCATCTTCGTCCCCACGCAATGGGACGACCTGTGCACCGCGAGCGCGAGCGCCGACCTGGAGCGGCGTCGCCTGCGCGTCGCGATGTGGGGCGCCTCACCGGCGAATCCGTCCACGCTCGAGCTGATGGCGCGGACGTTCCCGGGCGCTGACATCGTCAGCGCGTACGGCCAGACGGAGATGTCCGGCGCCACGACGCTGCTCAAGGGGCCGGACGCCACACGCAAGCTGGGCTCGGTCGGGCGCCCGATGCTCAACGTCGAGCTCCGGCTCGTGAACGACGGGCTCGAGGACGTGGCGCCTGGCGAGGTGGGGGAGATCGTGTACCGCGGGCCGATGGTCATGCAGGGCTACCACGGGCTCCCGGTCGCCACGGAAGAGGCGTTCGCCGGCGGCTGGTTCCATAGCGGCGACCTCGCGACGGCCGACGAGGAGGGCTATCTGCGGCTCGTGGATCGCAAGAAGGACATGATCGTGAGCGGGGGCGAGAACGTGTACCCGGCCGAGGTCGAGCGGGTCCTCCGCGAGCACCCCGCGGTCGGGGACGTCGCGGTCATCGGCGTGCCCCACCCGCGGTGGGTGGAGACGCCAGTGGCCTTCGTGGTCACGGCGGACGGGCAGCCCGTGCCGGAGGAGTCCGAGCTCGTGGCCCACTGCCGAGGTCGACTGGCCGGGTACAAGAAGCCGTCGGCGATCGTCTTCGTCGAAGCGCTGCCGCGGAACGCGACCGGCAAGGTCGTCAAGCGGAAGTTGCGCGACCATGCGCAACTAAACTGAACTCGTGTCATAATTGGCGTGCCGGGCCCGGGCGCCAGCGCCGTTCAGGCACCACCGTGGGGGCGTGACCCTCTCCTCCCTCCCCCTGCTGGTCTCCCGGGCCCGGCCCCCTCGTACTAGATTCCCGGCTCCTCGTCCCCGACTCGGAGGTCGCCGTGCCGGACCGTGCCGCCATCGTCACCGGAGCCAGCCGTGGCATCGGGCTCGCGCTCGCAGAGACCCTCGCCGCCGAGGGCTACGGACTCACCATCAGCGCCCGCAAGCCCGACACCCTCGAGGCGGCGGCGGAGCGCCTACGTGGCAGCGGCTGTGAGGTGGAGGCCGTCGCGGCGAACCTCGCGGACGCCGATGCGATCGCCGGCCTCGTCGCGCGCCACAAGGAGCGTTTCGGGCGCCTCGACGTGCTCGTCAACAACGCCGGCGTGGGGATCGGGGCCGCAGCCACCGATCACGAGGTCAAGCACATCGACCTGCAACTCGGGGTGAACGTCCGCGCGATCGTCCTTCTGTACCGCGAGGCGATCGACATGCTCCGCGTCGCGGGCGGCGAGCACGGCGGCGCGCTCGTCGTGAACCTGGCTTCGCTGGCCGGCAAATCGCCGCAGCCCTGGCTGTCGGTGTACTCGGCGACGAAGGCCGCCGTCGTGGCCTACACGAACGCGATGAACAAGGAGCTCAACGCCGACGGCATCAAGTCGGTGGCGTTCTGCCCGGGGTTCGTGGACACCGACATGAGCGAGTTCGTCAAGTCGAGCATCCCGGCGGAGGAGATGCTCAAGGTGAGCGACATGGCCGAGGCGCTGCGGTTCCTCCTGCGGCTCTCTCGCGCATGCGTCGTCCCGGAGATCGTGTTCCAGCGGCCCGGCGAGGCGATCTAGGAGCGGGGGTCGCGCGGAGCGTGGCTGTCGGGGCAGAGCAGGAGGGAGAGGGCGACCAGATCGCGCTGGGCGGGGATCTCGCGTACGACGGGCGGTGTGGAGGCGTGACCGGCGACGAGCTCCGTGCGGGGACGGTCGATAACGGTCATTCCGGTGTTCCTTTCGCTCGGTACTGAACTGAACTCACTTCAGTCTGGCATCGATCATCTCATGTGTCAAGGGCGTGCCGTGACCTGACCTAAGGTCGGTTAGACTTTGCACCGATGGCCATCCCAGACCTTCGACACGACCTCGAGCGCTGGCGCGCGCGCCATGCGGAGGCCCCGACGCGCGACGCGACGTTCTCGACCCTCTCGGGTGAGCCGGTCCGTCGTCTGTATACGGAGGCGGATCTGCCGGCCGCGGAGTCGATTGGGCTGCCGGGGGAGTTTCCGTTCACGCGTGGTGTGTATCCGATCGATGTATCGGGGCCGGTTGTGGACGATGCGGCAGTTCGCGGGGTTCGGGACGGCGGTGGAGACCAACGAGCGTTTCCGGTACTTGCTCGATCATGGTCAGACGGGGTTGTCGACGGCGTTTGACATGCCGTCGTTGATGGGCCATGACTCCGATCATCCGCGGTCGCTGGGTGAGGTGGGCCGCGAGGGCGTGGCGGTGGACACGCTGGATGACATGGAGACGTTGTTTGCGGGGATCGATCTCGGTGCGGTGAGCGTGTCGATGACGATCAACGCGCCGGCGGCGATCTTCATGGCGTTCTATGTCGCGGCGGCGGAGGAGAAGGGCGTCGCGGCGCACCGGTTGGCGGGGACGGTGCAGGCGGACATCCTCAAGGAGTACATCGCGCAGAAGGAGTGGTGTTTCCCGGTCGATCCGGCGATGCGGTTGCTGGGGGACATGATGCAGTGGTCCACGGAGCACATGCCGCGCTGGCATCCCGTCTCGATCTCCGGCTATCACATCCGCGAGGCGGGGTCGACGGCGGCGCAGGAGCTGGCGTTCACGCTCAAGGACGGCCTGACCTACGTGCAGGAGCAGGTCGCGCGGGGGATGGACGTCGACGATTTCGCGCCGCGGCTGTCGTTCTTTTTCAACGCGCATATCGATTTCTTCGAGGAGATCGCGAAATACCGGGCGGCCCGGCGGATCTGGGCGCGTGAGCTCAGGGACACGTTCGGGGCTCGCAGCGAGAAGTCGTGGCTGATGCGTTTTCATACCCAGACCGCCGGGGTGTCGCTGACCGCGCAGCAGCCGCTGAACAACATCGCGCGGACGGCGATCGAGGCGCTCGCGGGCGTGCTGGGGGGGACGCAGTCGTTGCATACCAACTCCCACGACGAGGCGCTCGCGCTGCCCAGCGAGGAGGCGGTCCGCGTCGCGTTGCGCACGCAGCAGGTGATCGCGCACGAGACGGGTGTCACGAACACCATCGATCCGCTCGGCGGCTCCTACTTCGTGGAGGCGCTGACCGATGAGATGGAGCGCCTCGCGTATGAGTACTTCGATCGCATCGACGCGTTGGGCGGGATGGTCGAGGCCGTCAAGCGCGGGTTCCCGCAGGGCGAGATCGCCGACGCCGCCTACACCCTCCAACAGGAATACGACTCGGGGGCCCGCAAGCTGGTGGGCGTGAACTCCTACACCGAGGGCGACGACGGCGAGATCGAGATCTGGCGCGTCGACCCCGCCCTGGAACGCAAGCAGATCGACCGCGTCGAAGGCGTCCGCGCCCGCCGCGACGGCACCGCCGTCGAACGCGCGCTCGCCGTCATCCGCGAGCAGGCCGCCACGGACGCGAACCTCATGCCCGCCCTGCTGGACGCGGCGCGCGCGCACGCGACAGAGGGCGAGATCGTCGAATCGCTCCAGGACGTCTGGGGCTCCTACACGGAGACGCCCGTCTTCTAGATCGCGTCGCCGACAACACCAGGAGGGACGACATGATGTGCGCCGTGGTTGTGCGCCGGCTCCAGCCGGAGTCCTACGAGGACTTCAGGAGGGCGTGGGAACCGTTGAACGATGCCGAGTGGCCGCAGGGGATGACGCGGCTGTGGATCGGCCGGTCGGAGGACGATCCCGACGTCGTCGCGACCTGGGGTCTGTTCGATCTCGATGAGGCCGGCCTCGAGGCCATGCGTGACGACCCCGAATGGATGGCCGCCGAGAACCGTCGCCTGGAACGGATGGCGCCGCACCAGAAGGAGCTCATCACGTCGAGCTACTTCCAGGTCGTCGAGGAGGTCGTGCCCCCGGCCGCCCGTGTGCGCGCTGGGTCGGCCAACGGCGGGAGCTGACCTCGCAGCGCCGGCGTCAGAGCCCCGCGGCGGCGTGATCGGCGTCGGCAAGGGCCGCCGCCGCGACGTCGATGAGCGCGGCGTGCACGGCGATCGGATCGCCGACGCGCCGGCCCGCCACCAGCGCCCGGACCGCGTCGGCGAGCGGCGGGACATCGCGCGGGCCTTCGGTCCGCCGGAGGCTCGCGACGGCGAGACGGTTCTGGTGCCGTGCGGCGGCGCGCTGCTCACGCGTACTCGAGCGAGGACGCGGCACGAGCCCGGCCGCCTCGACCGCGGCGGCGAACGAGCCGAACCAGTGGGCGACGCTCCGAGCGCTCGGCCAGTCGCCGTCGTTGTAGCGGGCGATCCGCCACTCCTGCTGGAGGCGCCGAGCCCGCACGGGGTCCCAGTCGGCCATGCACGGGACGTCGCCATAGCGGCGCGTCCACTCGACGATCGCGTCGGTGATCGCCTCGGCGCCGGACAGGTTGGGACGGATCCGCGCCGGCGCCCGGCGGGGCGTCAAGCCCGCTTGAAGCACGGCATCGTTGAACCGTCCGAACTGCCAGCGGACCATCCGCGCCGTCGGCCATTGCCCCGACTCGAAGCGCTCCGCCCGCCACTCGTGTCCGAGCCGGCGCGCGCGAGCGGGTTCCCAGTCCAGGAGCGTGGGCGACTCGCCGTAGCATCGAGCCCACGTCCGGATCGCCTCGAGGATCTCGTCGGGGGAGTACTGGCGGAGTCGCGGCGCCGCCACCGTTCCACCGCCGTCGGATCCGCGCCGCCGCACGGCGAAGGCGTCAACTCGGCCGGCGACGCCGCGAAGAGCGCCGCCGCTCACGCGGTTACGAGGCCGCCGTTGGGGCTCAGCACCGCGCCCACGAAGTAGCCCGCGTCGTCGGAGGCGAGGAAGGCGACGGTGGCCGCGATCTCGTCCGGATCGGCCAACCGCCCAGCGGGGGTCGAAGCGGCGATCGCGGCCCGCTCCTCGTTGATCTCCCCCTGAAGGGTCGACGTCCCGACGTGACCGGGTGCGACGCAGTTGACGCGCACGCCCTGGACGATCAGTTCCTTCCCGGCCGACTTGGTGAACCCGAGCACGGCAGCCTTGGCGGCCGAGTAGTGCGGGTGCCCGGTGCAGCCCTCGAGGCCGCAGATCGACGACATGTTCACGATGGCGCCGGTGCCGCGTGGCGCCATGGAGCGAACCGCCGCGCGGGTGCAGTAGAAGGTGCCGTCGAGGTGGATCGAGAGCATGGTCCGCCACTCGTCGTCGGAGAGACGGACGAGCGCGTCCAGCGGCGTGGTGACGCCGCCGTTGGCGGCCTCGGCTCGCTGCTTCGCGATCAGGGGCTTGACGCGGCGCAGGTGGTCCATGCCGATCGCGCCCGCGTTGTTGACGAGGATGTCCGGTGCTCCGAGCGTTGCTTCGATGCTTGCGAACGTGGCATCCACGACGGCGCTGTCGCGCACATCGCACGCGAACGCCCCGCCGTCGCCCCCCGCCAGCTCGAGCGTCTCGGCGGCCGGCGTCTCACGGATGTCCAGGACCGCGAGGCGCGCTCCCTCCGAGGCGAGCCGCAGGCAGATCGACCTGCCGATGCCCGCTCCTCCGCCCGTGACCACGGCCAGCTTGCCTTCCAGGTTCATCTCATTCCTCCGGTCAGGGAACCGCGACGACGCGGCCGCGCACGTTGCCCGCCTCGAGCCGCTCGTAGGCGGCGGGCACCTCGTCGAGCGCGACGCGCTCGACCTCGATGTCTAGGTGGCCGGCCCGCGCCAACTCGACGACCTCGCCCAACTCCGCACGCGTACCCCAGTTCGAGAAGACCACGGAGGTCTCGAACGGGATGACGCCGAAGCGGAACGGCAGCGTGCCGCCGCCCACGCCGACGATCGCGAGGTGCCCGCCGGCGGTCACGCAGCCGGCCGCCAGCTCGAGCGTCGCGTCGACGCCCACGAAATCCATCACCAGCGCGGCACGCCCGCCCGCGGCGTCGTGGACGTCCCGCGCCGTGAGGCCTTCCGCCTGCAGCGCCACGTCGGCCCCGGACCTGAGCGCCGCTTCGAGCGCGTCCTCGCGGCGGTCGATGGCCACGATGCGGCAGCCGCTCAACGCCCGCAGCAGCTGCACGGCGGCATGACCGAGGCCCCCGATCCCGATGACCACCGCGCTCGAGCCCGGTGGCACCTCGCGCAGCGCCCGCTTCACCGCGTGGTAGGGCGTCAGGCCCGCGTCGGCGAGCGGCGCGGCGGTGACCGGATCGAGGTCGCCGATCGGGACCGACAAGCGCGGCGACGGAAGCACCAGGTACTCCGCAAGCCCCCCGTTCCGGCCGATCCCACAGGCGGTGCCGTGTCGCAGCTCGCGCCGCTCGCAGAGGTGCTCCTCGCCGAGGCTGCACCGCGCACATCGTCCGCAACCCCAGGGCCCGTAGACCAACACGGTCTCACCGACGTCGATGCCGGTTGCGCCGCCGCCGAGCTCCTCGACGGTCCCGACGACCTCGTGTCCCAGCGTGAACGGCAGCTGGTAGGGCACGTTCCCCTCCGGCCAGTGCATCAGGTGCAGGTCCGAGTGACACAGTCCCGCGGCGCGCACGCGCAGCAGGACCTCCCCGGGGCCCGGTGCGGGCTTCGGGACCTCGCGTACCTCGGCCGGCCTCTGCCACGCCACGAGCTGGACGGCCCGCATCGTCGTTGTTGAACTGAAGTCGCCTTGAAGTTCGGTCGCTCGCGAGGTGGCTGAGACCGTCTCGCTCATCGCTGGACCACGTAGCCGACGGCCTCGCGGTCCCAGACGCCCGGGGCTTCGCTGCCGCCCGCCTTCAGCTCCTGCTTGAGCACGCGCTGCGCGTGCGACCTCGGGAGTGCGTCCATGAAGCGGACGTAGCGGGGCACCGCGAAGTGCGGCATCTTGCCGGTGCAGAAGTCCAGCAGCTCCTCGGCCGTGACGTTGGAGTCCGGGCTGCGGACGGCCGCGGCCATGACCTCCTGCCCTCCGAGCTCGGAGGGCACGCCGTAGACGGCGGACTCGAGCAGATCCGGGTGCTCGGCGAGCACACGCTCGACCTCCCACGCGGAGACGTTCTCACCGCGACGGCGGATCGAGTCCGTACCGCGCGCGACGAACCAGAAGTAGCCGTCCGAATCCCGATAGGCGTTGTCGCCCGTGTGGAACCACAGGTTGCGCATGGACTCCAGCGTCGCGGCGTCGTTGCCCCAGTAGCGCTCCATCATCACGTGGGGACGCGTGGGCCGGACGACGATCTCGCCGGTGACGCCGGTCGCGACCTCCACGTCGTCCTCGTCGACGACGCGGACCTCGTACCAGGGGGTGGCCACGCCGCACGCACCGGGACGCCGGCCGTCCCATGTGACGGCGATCGTGGGTCCGGTCTCCGTCATCCCGTACGCGTCGAGGACGGCGACGTCGAACCGCTGCTCGAACTGCTCGATGAGCTCCGTCGAGGCGGCCGCTCCGACGACGACACGCACGCCGTTGTCCCGGTCGGCGTCGCTCTCGGGTTGCTTGAGCAGGATCCGCAGCATCTCGCCCTGGCCGTTGAACGCGGTGACGCCTTCCCGGCGGCAGATCTCCCAGAAGCGGCTGGCGGAGAACCGCTTGTTGATGACCGCGCTCGCGCCCGAGACCATCGCCGCCAACACCGTCATGTACTTGGCGTTCGCGTGGAAGAGCGGGAACACGGAGAACAGCACGTCGTCCTCGGTGTAGCCGACGATCTCCGTCACGCCCTGGGCGAGGTTGAGGTTGTGGTTGTGGGGGAGCACGACGCCCTTGGGCGGCCCCGTGGTGCCCCCGGTGAAGAGGATCGATGCCGGATCGTGCGGCTTGAGCTCGACGGGGTCGGCGACGGGGTACTCGAGGAGCTCGGCGAAGTCGCGGGTGCGCTTGTCGAGAGCGGGCGCGCCGCCCGTGACGATCACGTGTTCGAGGCTGCCGACCTTGCCGACCTGGTCGGCGACGTGGTCGACGTGCTCCTCGTCGACGACCAGGACACGCGCACCGGTCGTCTCGAGGATGTAGGCGATCCCGGGACCCCGAGCCGCATCGTGAATCGGCACCTCGATCGCGCCGGCGCCGAGGATGCCGAACCACGCGTAGAGGAACTCCGGGCGGGTCGGCATCATCACCGCGACCCGGTCGCCGCGGCCGATTCCCATCTCCTGGAGGCCGGTGGTGAAACGGCCCGCGCGGTCCGCCAGCTGCTCGTAGGTGACCGGCTCGTCATTCACGCGCGCGAGCGCGCGCGAGCCGTACCGCTCCGCTTGCGCCTGCGCCAGCGTCGCAAGGTTCATCAGGTCGTCCCCCTCACAGCGTGCCGTTGCACAGCACTCCTCCAAATTGATACGATCTCAGTTCAGGAAGGTACCAGCTAGATGAGGACGCCGCAAATGGCCCTGCCGGTCCCGCAGATCACCGACGACAACGCCGCGTTCTGGACGGGAGGGCAGCGAGGTGAGCTGCTCATCACGCGCTGCGCGAACTGCGGCTACTACATCCACCCGCCGTCGCCGCGGTGCCCGAAGTGCCTGAGCGATGACGTCGCGCCGAGCGCGGTGAGCGGCCGCGGGCACGTCTACACGCTCACGATCAACCGTCAGCCGTGGGTCCCCGGCCTCGACGTGCCGTTCGTTCTGGCCGTCGTCGAGTTGGAGGAGCAGCCAGACCTGCGGCTCGTCACCACGATCGTCGACTGCGTGCCGGAGGATGTCGAGATCGGCATGCCGGTCGAGGTCACGTTCGCGGAGCGCGGCGAGGTGTTCGTCCCCGCGTTCCGGCCGGTGACGCCGTGACCGCGCAGCTCGAGGACGCCTGCATCATCTCCGGCATCGGGCAGTCCGAGGTCGGACGGCGGGTCACCAAGGGCGTGATGGCGCTGACGCTCGACGCGGCGCTCGAGGCCATCGCGGACGCCGGGCTGCAGCCTGCGGACATCGACGGTGTCCTGTCGTGGCCCGGCGCCGTGTCACGCGCCGATGGCCTCGCGCCGAGTAGCCCGGGATCGTCGGGGCCCGGGCCGCACGCGGTGATCGATGCGCTCCGCCTCAACCCGAAATGGCACTACGGGGGCCCCGAGACGCCGGGGATGTTCGCCCCGGTGATCCACGCGTGCATGGCGGTCGCGTCGGGCCTGTGCCGGCACGTGCTCGTGTACCGCGCGTTGAACGAGGCGACGGCCTGGCGGACCGTGAGCGAGCGGGTGTCGGCCGATGCCGACGGCGTGACCGGCCCGATGCAGTGGCTGCTGCCCTTCGGCGCGTTCTCCGGCCCGACCTGGATGGGCCTCTACGCGCGGCGGCACATGTACGAGTTCGGCACCACCCGCGAGCAACTCGGCGCGGTGGCGATCAACGCCCGGCGCAACGCGATGCACAACCCGAAGGCGGTCTTCAGGGACGAGCTGACGATGGACGACTACCTGTCCTCGAAGATGATCAGCGACCCGCTCTGCCTCTTCGACTGCGACATCGCGATGGACGGCGCCACCGCCGTCGTGGTGTCGGCAAGCGAGCATGCGCCCGACGTCCCCGGCACGGCGATCCACTTCGAAGCCGTCGGCAGCGCGCTGCACGGCCGCGCCTCGTGGGACCAGTGGGAGGACATGACCCAGACCGCCGCGGCCAGCGCCGGCGAGCACCTCTGGTCGCGGACCGACCTCACGCCGGCCGACGTCGACCTCGCCAACCTCTATGACGGGTTCACGGTCCTCACCCTTTTCTGGCTCGAGGGCCTGGGATTCTGCGGCAAGGGGGAGAGCGGGCCCTTCGTGGAAGGCGGGCAGCGCATCGCGCTCGACGGGGAGCTGCCTCTCGCCACGAGCGGTGGCCAGCTGTCTGCCGGACGACTGCACGCGTTCGGGCACCTGCATGAGGCGTGCCTGCAGCTGCGCGGGGACGCTGACGACCGGCAGGTCAAGGACGCGCAGGTGGCGGCCGTCTCTGCGGGAGCCGGCCCGTTGGCCTCCTGCCTGCTGCTGAGGCGCGGCGCATGAAGGCGCGCGAGGTCCAACTCGTGGAGTACCCGGACGGCCCCGTCCAGGAGTCGCACTTCCGCGTCGCCGACGTCAACCTGCCGGCGCCGGCCGAGGGGCAGGTGCTGGTCCGGAACACGTTCACCTCCGTCGATCCCGGGATGCGGCTGCGGCTGCGCGCGAGCGGCCCGGAGGGCTACTTCAACTCGTTCCCGCCCAACGAGGCGATGGACGGGATCATGACCGTGGGGGAGGTCGTGGACTCGCGCGCGGAGGGCTTCGCCGAAGGCGACGTGGTGTGGCATGCGTCCGGATGGCGCGATTTCGCCGTGGTCACCGCCGGCGCACCTGCCCTGGGCGGCGTCGCCACGCTCGCGCGCCTCGATGCTTCGATCGCGCCCCAGGAGAAGTTCCTCGGCCCTGTCGGCAACATGGGCCTGACGGCATATGTCGGGCTCGTCGACGGCGCCCAGCTGCGTGAGGGCGACGTCGTCTGGGTCTCTGCGGCCGCCGGCGCGGTCGGCAGCCTCGCGGCGCAGATCGCCAAGCTCCGCGGCCATCGTGTCATCGGCAGCGCCGGGTCGCCGGAGAAGGTCCGCTTCCTGCTCGACGAGCTCGGCCTCGACGCCGCGTTCGACTATCACGACGGTCCCGTCGTCGATCTCCTGCGGGACGCCGCGCCGGACGGGATCGACGTGTACTTCGACAACGTCGGCGGCGACCACCTCCAGGCCGCCCTGGCCGTGCTGCGCCGCTGGGGCCGGCTCGCCATGTGCGGCGCGATCTCCGAGTACGAGAGCACCGAGCCCCAGCCTGGCCCGACGAACCTCTTCCAGGCCGTCGCGAACGACCTCACGCTGCGCGGCTTCCGCGCCAGCAGCTACCTCCATCGCTTCCCGGAGGCGACGCGCGAGCTGGGGGGGTGGCTCGCCGAGGGCCGCCTGGTCTACCGCGAGACGATCGTCGACGGTCTCGAGCGAGCACCCGAGGCGTTGATCCGGATGCTGACGGGCGACACGGTCGGGAAGACCCTGGTTCGCGTGGCGGAACCGACGGTCGCCTGAGGATGCCCGCGGGCGCGAGGCCCGCGGGCGACCTGCACGCTCAGGTCTGCGGGACCGGCTCGTCGATGCTGATCAGCGGCCGGTGGTAGTGGACGTTCCCGAAGCCCTTCAGCAACTCCTCCTCCTCCGGGCTCGGGTCGCCGTAGTAGTGCGGCTCTGACAACTCGACGAGCTCCATCAGGCGGCCGACCGCCGTCATGTCGATGTTGGCGAAGTGGTCCAGATGCGCCTTGGAGCTCTCGTACTCCTCGAACACGTGGATCACCGGGCGGTCGCCGTCGTCGACGAAGTAGTGGTAGGTCAGGATGCCGTAGTCCTTCTCCCGGACGTCCTTGATGAAGGTCTTGAAGATCCCGACGACCTCGTCGAGGTCCTTCTCGTCCAGCGTCATGGTCACAAAGGTTCGTACCGAAGGCATGGTTCTTCTCCTCTCGCCGGGGGCCGTTAGCTGCGCGCCCAGACCTTCGGCCCGCGACCGCCGAGGGCGTCGAGGTAGCCGGCGTCCGGCTTCGTCTCCCCCCACAGCAGCTCCATCACGCGCCTGCTGAGCTTCCAGCCGTCCGAGGTGCGCCGGAGCTCGTCGTGATACCTCGCCACGAGGATGATCGCCGCCTTCGGGTCTTGCTCGAACACCTGATAGGAAGTCAGGTAGGACACGGTGCTCGCCTGGTCGCCGTCGATGTCGACGTGGTAGACGTTGAGCAGGTGGTGCTGCCAGATGCAGGTGGCCGTCGCATCCGTGATCCAGTTCGTCAGCGTGTCGGCGTCGGTGACCGGTTCGCTGTTCCCGTACTGAGCCCAGATGTCGTCCGCGAGGCAGCCGCGCAGGCCCTCCTTGTCGAACGAGTCGACCGCCGACGAGTACCGGTAGAGCACGTCCTCGATGTCCGTGCGGTCCTGCAGAGCCCGGAGGGTCTCGTGGTCGAAGACCGTGTCACTAGTTGCGCTCATGCGCCTCTCTCCCCAAACGGTATTGAGCTTACTTCGATTCAGTTTATGCCCTGGGGCTCCGTACCGTCAAGCGGCTCCGCTCACCTCGCGGTGTAGCCGGCGTCGACGGAGAGCACCGCGCCGGTCACGTACGAGGACCGATCCGAGCACAGCCACAGGCTCGCCTGCGCGACCTCCTCCGGCTTCCCGAACCGGCCGAACAGGCTGAGGAGCGGAGCAAACTCCTCCTCGGTCGAGCCGACCGTCTCGAGCGCGCCGCGGATCATCGGCGTGTCGATCGCCCCGGGACAGACCGTGTTGACGCGGATCCCCAACGGGGCGTTCTCGAGCGAGGCCACCTTGGTGAGGCCGATGACACCGTGCTTTGCCGCGACGTAGGCGGCGTTGTTCGGCTGAGGGCGGAACGAGCTCACCGAGCCGATGTTGACGATGGCCCCGCCGTCGCCCTGCTCGAGCATCTGCGCGACCTCGTACTTGAGGCACAGGGCGACGCCCTTGAGGTCGACGGCCAGGACGCGATCCCATTCCTGCTCGTCGAGCTCGACGATCGGGTTCGTGTCCGGGGTGACCGCGGCGTTGTTGACCGCGCAATCCAGCCGCCCGTACTGCTCGACGGCGGTGCGGACCATGGCCTTCGCGTCGGCGGCGCTCGATACGTCCGTGTGGCAGAACGACGCGGAGCCTCCGTCCTGTCGGATGCTCTCCGCCGTCGCCTCGCCGGACTCGGAGCTGATGTCGCTCACGAGCACGTGGGCTCCGGCCGCCGCGAACACGCGAGCGGTTGCCTCGCCCATGCCCATCGCCGCCCCGGTGACGATCGCAACCTTGCCGTCTAGTGGTCCTGGCGCCATCTGATGCTCCTCCGATCCACCTGAACTCAGTGCTGTAAAGCGTACCCAACGTTGACAGATTCGGCGCGTCTGGATAGCGTTTCCTGAACTAAGTTCGAATTGGGCGGACCGAGGGAGAGGGATGAGCGATTACGACGTGATCGTCCTGGGCACGGGCGCAGCGGCTCTGACCGCAGCCGTGACCGCAGGCGAACTGGGTGCGAAGGTCGGTCTGTTCGAGAAGGGCCACACGATCGGCGGCACGACGGTCTACTCGGGCGGGATGATCTGGATTCCGCTCAATCAGCACGAGCCGCCGGAGAAGGGCGACACGCGCGAGAAGGCGATGGAGTATCTGCGCGCCCTGTCGAACGACACCATCTCCGACGAGATGGCCCAGACGTACATCGACGTGGGTCCCGAGATGGTCCGCTGGCTGGACGAGCGCACGCCCGTCAAGTTCCGCGCGGTTCCCGATTTCCCCGACTACCACCCCGAGCAGCCCGGTGGGATGCCCACGGGGGGCAGGTCCCTCGAGACGGAGATCTTCCCCTACGGCGAGCTTGGCGAATGGGCCGGCCGCGTCCACATCTCGCCGTACTACCCGAGCTACCACCTCACGATCGGCGAGACGACGCTCGGCCAGGCGGTCCCGGAGGAGCTCAGCCCCGAGGAGATGCAGCGCCGAGCCGGCAACGACGAGCGGGGCATGGGACTCGCGCTCGGCGGCCGGCTGTTGAAGGCCTGCCTCGACCGCGGCATCGAGCCGCAGACGAGCCATCGCGGAGTCGACCTGATCATGGAGGACGGCGAGGTCGCCGGCGTCGTGTTCGAGACCCCCGAGGGACGCAAGGAGGTGCGCGCACCCAACGTCGTCATCGCCACCGGTGGCTTCGAGCACAACGACGAGCTCAAGCGGGCGTTCCTGCGCGGGCCCTGCACGCATACGGTGGCCGTGGAGACGAACACCGGAGACGGGCTGAAGATGGCGATGCGCGTCGGCGCGATGCTCGGGAACATGCGCGAGGCCTGGTGGATGCCGATGATCGAGCTCCCCACGGACATCGTTCCCACGGGCCAGCAGCTGCTCACTTACGAGCGAACGCTGCCGGGGGCCATCATGGTCAACAAGGGCGGCAAGCGCTTCACCAACGAGGCGTCCAACTACAACGCGTTCGGCGCTGCCTTCCACGAGCAGGACACGACCATGGGCGTGTACCGCAACCTGCCGTGCTGGCTCCTGTTCGATCAGACCTGGCTCGAGAAGTACGGCTTCGCGGGCGGACTCGGGGGAACCGAGAAGGCCCGCACGGACTGGATCACGAGCTCTGACACGGTGGCCGGGCTGGCGGACAAGCTCGGCATCCCGGGTGACGTGCTCGAGGACACGGTCCAGCGGTTCAACGCCAACGCGCGCGACCTCCACGATCCCGACTTCGCGCGGGGCTGGAGCGCTCAGGACCAGTGGTGGGGCGACCCGACGCTCCGCGACGGAACCGCGAGGGCTTCGCTCGGGCCGGTCGAGACGCCGCCCTACTACGCGATCGAGGTCTTCAGCGGCGCGCTCGGTACCAAGGGCGGACCGCAGACCGACACCAAAGCTCGCGTCATCGACGTCGACGGCAACGTCATCCCCGGGCTCTACGCCGCGGGGAACGCGATGGCGTCGCCGCTCGGCATGACCTACGGCGGAGCCGGCGGGACGCTCGGTCCCGCGATGGTCTTCGGCTATCTCGCCGGACGCGACATCGCACAGCGAGGCGCAACCGCGATCCCGTCAGCGCTGGCCGCTGCACACGGCGGCGCCTGAGACCCGTTCACCGAACGCAAAGGCAGTCAACAGACATGGAATCAAGCACGATCTCTGAGGTGAGGGGAGCCGACGTCACCGGTTGCCCGGTGATGCACCAGGACTTCTCCACGACGCGGGGCCTCGGCGACTACTGGGAGCTCGCCAACGAGCTGCGCGAGAGCTGCCCGCACTTCTACAACAAGTACTCCGGCGGCGGCTACTGGGTGTTCACGCGCCACGACGCCGTCAAGGACATCTACAAGACCCCGGAGATCTTCTCCAGCGAGTCGATCACGCCATGGGAGCCGAACCCGATCTACCGGTTCGTGCCGACGCAGGTCGACGCGCCGGACCACATCAAGTACCGCCGCATCCTCAACCCGTGGTTCTCGCCGAAGGCGATGGAGGCGGCGGCCCCGATGATGCGCGAGCTCTGCGCGGGCTACATCGCGCCCCTCGTCGCGAAGGGGCGGTGCGACTTCATCGGGGAGTTCGCGCTGCTGTATCCGACCGCGGCGTTCCTGAACGTGATCGGCGTGCCGGTGTCCTACACCGAGCAGTTCGCGGAGTGGGTCGACATGTTCTTCGGCGGCTTCGGCGGAGATCCCGCCGGCGCTGAGAACATGGGCAAGGCGCTCGCCGAGATGCGCGTGTTCTGGAGCGAGCAGCTCGCCACCCGGCGCGGCAAGCCGGAGCAGGAGGGTGACCTCTTCTCCTATCTGCTCAACGCCACCTTCGACGACGAGCCGCTGGACGAGGAAGTCCTGCTCGACATGTGCACCGTGCTCACGCTCGCGGGCCTCGACACCACGCGCGCCGAGCTCGGGTACATGTTCCACCACCTGGCTCTGAATCCCGAGCATCGCAAGATGCTGGTCGACGACCCCGACCTCGCGCCGCTCGCGGTCGAGGAGACGCTGCGCTACTACACGATCATCTTCGGCGACGGGCGCAAGGTCACGCGCGACGTCGAGTTCCATGGCGTGCAGCTCAAGCAGGGCGACATGGTGTACGCGCTCGTGTCCGGTGCCAACCGCGATCCGCGTCACTGGGAGCGCGCCGACGAGTTCGTCATCGACCGCAAGAAGAACAACCACTTCGGGTTCGCGAGCGGCCCGCATCGCTGCCTGGGGATGCACCTCGCTCGGCGCGAGATGGCGATCGCCGTCCAGGAGTGGCTGAAGGTGGTGCCGGACTTCGAGCTCGACACCGACGCCACGCTGCTCGAGCGCGGCGGCGGCGCGATGATGGCTCTGGATCAGCTTCCGCTGCGGTGGGAGGTGAGCTCGTGAAGCTCCAGGTCTCCACCGCGTGCCAGGGCCACGGACGCTGCTACACGCTCGCCCCGCACATCCTCGACAGCGACGACGAGGGGTTCGTGACGATCCGCGGCGGCGACCCGGTCGAGCTTGCGGACGACCAGCGTCACCTCGGCGACGAGCTCGTGGGCACCTGCCCGGAGGGCGCCATCAGCTTGATCGAGGTCGAAGTACCGAAGTAGAAGCAGCCGCCGGCGATCACACGGTGTGATCGCCGGCGAGCTTCCCTCGCCTAGACCCGCGCCGTCGCGCCCTGGAGTGACTGGAGGACCTCCTCGGGGACGTCCTCCGAGGGCTCGATCGAGATCGTCTTCTCCAGCAGGTACTCGTCGATGGCGTACGGGCCGTGCTCCCGGCCGAGCCCGGAGTCCTTGTAGCCGCCGAAGGACGAGTTGAAGTCC
Source organism: uncultured Solirubrobacteraceae bacterium (assembly GCA_963764385.1). Lineage (GTDB taxonomy): Bacteria > Actinomycetota > Thermoleophilia > Solirubrobacterales > Solirubrobacteraceae > DATFQI01. Next base: position 262,294 of record CAVXSJ010000006.1, read on the forward strand.
ACCGACATCGTGTTGACGCGGAACGTGCCCGTACGGATCCGCCGCGCGATCTCGAACCCGCGAACCTGGCTGCCGGAGAACACCGCCCCCGAGAGGCCGAAGTTGCTGTCGTTGGCGATGCGGACGGCGTCTTCCTCGTCCTCGTAGGGGATGAGGGCGATGACGGGCCCGAAGATCTCCTCCTGGGCGACCGTCGAGTCGTTGCTGACGTTCGTCAGCAACGTCGGCTCGACGTACCAGCCCTGCGTCATGTGCTCGGGCACGCCGCCGCCGAAGGCCACCGTGGCGCCCTCCTCGACGGCTGTCTTGATGTAGCCCAGCACGCGCTCGCGGTGCGCCTCGGTGACCAGCGGGCCGACGACCGTGTCGTCCTCGTGCGGATCGCCCACCTTGAGGCTCTTGAACGCCTCGGTGACCCTCGCGGCGATGTCGTCGTACTGCGACTTCGGCGCCAGGATCCGGCTCATGCAGGTGCAGTTCTCGCCCTGGGTCGTCCCGGCACCGAGGGCGACGACCATGGGTACGGCGGTGTCCAGGTCGGCGTCGTCGAGGATGATCGCCGCCGACTTGCCGCCGAGCTCGAGCACGCAGGGCTTGATCTGCGCGCCGCAGACCTCGCCGATCTTCTTGCCGACCTCGGTGGAGCCGGTGAAGGTGACCATGTCGACGTCGGGGTGGGCAACCAGGTACGCGGACGCGTCGCGCGTCGCGGCGACGATGTTGATCACGCCGGGCGGGAACCCGGCCTCGGTGACGAGGTCGGCCATGGCGAACAGCGTCAGCGGGTCGGGGTCCGGGGCCTTCACCACGACCGTGCACCCGGCCACGATGGCCGGCGCGGTCTTCTGGGCGATGCCCGGCAACGGGAAGTTGAACGCGCACAGCGCCGCCACCACGCCGACGGGCTCGCGCACCAGCAGGCTCTTGGACTCGTACTTCATGATCATCCCGCCGGAGGCGCCGGCCAGCGGCGAGAGGTCGGCCTCGCGCACCTCGGCGAACGTGTGCTCGCGGCCGATCTTCGCGTAGTAGTTCCAGTGGAGCGTCGGCGCGACCGAGTGGTAGAGCTCGGCGGTCATCTTGTTGTGTCCGAGCTCGTCGACGGTCAGGTCGCGGAACTCGGGCTGATGCTCGGCGATCAGAGCGGCGAGCCGCTCCATCATCTCCGCGCGCTCACCGACGGGGCGCGTCGGCCAGTCCGTCTCATAGAAGGCCTTGCGCGCGGCCTCGACGGCGCGATCGATGTCGGCGTTGTTGGCCGCGGCCACGTGGCCGACCTTCTCCCCGGTCGACGGCGAGATGACGTCGAAGCGCTCCTTGGAGTCGGGCTCCTGCCAACCACCGTCGTAGTAGAGGTCCGGATATTCGCGGGACAGCATGAAATGGACGCCTCTCCTCGGTTGAACTTCAGGTCTTCACGGTGTTGCCGGCGTCGATCGGGAGCGGGACGCCGGTGTTGGTGCCTGAGTCGACTTCAACTTGAATGCTAACAAGCGCAGATGGACGAGACAACGGTGTAGTAACCTGACTTCGCTTCATCATGTCATCCCAGGCCACATCTTGACCACCGGTCAGCGTCTCGCGGGCAAGGTCGCGGTGGTGACGGGCGGCGCGAGCGGCATGGGCGCGTCGCACGTCCGCAGCCTCGCGGGGGAGGGGGGAAGGGTCGCCATCGCGGACATCGCGTCGGACGCCGGGGCTGCGCTGGCCGATGAGCTCCAGGCGGCCGGGCAGGAGGCGTCCTACCACCTCCTCGACGTCTCTGATCCCGACGCCTGGCGGCAGGTGGTCGCGGACGTCGAGGCGGCGCACGGCCCGATCGACGTGCTGGTCAACAACGCCGGAGTTCAGGTGCGGTCGGCCGGTATCGAGGCGGACGACCGCGAGTGGGACCTCGTCACCTCCGTCAACCAGCGGGGGGTGTTCCTGGGCATGAGCGCCGTGATCCCCGGCATGGTCGGGGCCGGCGGCGGCTCGATCATCAACGTCGCATCCGTAGCGGCCCTCGTCGGGCTGCAGGGATTGATTCCCTACCAGGGAAGCAAGGCCGCGGTTCTGGGGTTGACCCGCGGGACGGCGGTCACGTACGGGCGGCACAACATCCGCGTGAACGCGATCTGTCCCGGATTGGTGGTGACCGGGATGACCGCGACCGCCTCCGAGGACGCCGTCGCGGAGCTGAAGGCGAAGATCCCGCTCGGCCGCGACGGCCGTCCGGAGGAGGTCTCCGCGGCGGTCGTGTTCCTGGCCTCCGACGAGTCCTCCTACATCACCGGCGTGACGCTCCCGGTCGACGGCGGATACGTCGTGCCCTAGCGGACGTCGAGCGGCGCCTGCTCCTCGACCCGGAGGAGGTTGACGTCGATCAAGTCGCGCACGCGCCCCAATGCGCCGTCGCGCGCGACGATGCCCAGCGCCTCCTCGCCCCAGCGGCGATGGTCGAAGTACGCCTCGAGGTATCCCACCCGCGTCGTCTCGCCGAGGACGCCGATCGGCCGCTGACCCTCCACGTCGATCGGCTCGCACTCGACCTCGTTCAGCACCCGGTTGAGGAACAGCGCCCGCGCGCCGAACGCTCCGTCCATCGCCGAGCGCACCCGGTCGGCGAGCTCGGTGAAAGAGCCCCAGGCCTGTTCGGGATCGACCGCCGCGGGCCGGTCCGCCTCGAGCATGAACTTCGCCAGCGCCGTCTGACCACGGATACGGTCGAACAGCACCGTCTCCTCGGCGTCGCAGGAGCGCAACCGGTACAGGCAGTTGACGTGATCCTGCGCCACCATCTCGTTCTGCGCGGGACTGAACGCGAGGGTCTCACCCGGCTTGAACCGCAGGACCACGAAGCGCCACGCCCGCGGGCGCTGATTCCACCTGCCGTTGACGTCGGCCTGCGCCACCGCGCGGTTGGTGTGGTAGCTGAGAAACGACGGCATCGGGCGCAGCGCCTCCTGGGCCATGTGCACGTGGACCGAGGTGTAGTGGCGCTCGCACTCCTCCGGACTCCTGCGAGGGGGTCGGGTCGAACCGGCTGAAGTGCTTGCCCACGCCGGCGGCTCGGCTACGCCTCGACGGGCTCCGCCGCCAGCGGCATGAACGCGCGGGTGATCGAGCCCTCGGTCAGCTCGGCGCCCGTCAGCTCGCTGCTGATCTTTCCGTCGACGATCACGATCACCCGATCACAGAGGTCCGCGAGCTCCTCCAGGTCGCTCGAGCTGACCAGCACGGCAGTGCCGCCCTCGGCCGCGGTCACGAGCTCACGATGGAGGTCGGCCTTGGCGCCGACGTCCACTCCCTGGGTCGGCTCGTCGAGGAGGAAGACGGATGGCTCCGTGGTCAGCCACTTCCCGAACAGGATCTTCTGCTGGTTGCCGCCGCTGAAGGTGGCGAGCGGCTCCTCGACCCCGGTCGCCGGCCGCACCGTCAACCGCTCGAACCACTCCTTCGTCCGCGCCCTCTCGGCTTTGCGCCGGACGATCCCCTTCTTCCAGAAGGGCTTCAGGTTCGGCAGCGTCAGGTTCTCGCGCGCGCTCATCGTCATGACGGATCCGTTGATCTTCCGGTCCGGTGCGACATACGCCACGCCACGGCCGATGGCGACATCGGGCCGCGACGGCGGCAGCGGGTCTCCGGCCAGCTTCACCTCGCCGGCGTCGCGCGGCAGACGGCCGAAGCACGCGCCGAGCACGGTGTCGCGGCCTGACCCGGCCAGTCCCGCGATCCCGACGATCTCGCCGCGCTCGGCCGTCAGGGAGACCCCGGCCAGCGCACCGGTGCGGAGTTCGGAGATTTCGAGCACGACCTCGCGCTTGCGGGCCGCCGCACGGGCGGCCTTCTGCTTCCTGGACTCCGACTCCTCCGCGAGCAGCTCTTCGCCGGCGAGCAGATGGACGATCGAGTTGTGGTCGAAGTCGCCGACCGGGCCCGCCCCCACCACCTTGCCGTCGCGGAACACCGAGACCTTGTTGGCGACGCGGAAGACCTCCCCGAGGTGGTGGGTGACGTACAACACGCCGACACCGAGCGCCGCCAGCGCGCTGACGCGGTCCAGGAGGTTGTCCACCTCGTCGACGGGAAGCGTCGCCGTCGGCTCGTCGAGGACGAGCAGGCACCCCGGGTACTCGGGGTCTTCCCGCAGCGCGCGCGCAATGGCGACCCCGGTCTTCTCCGAAGCGGCGAGGGTGGAGACCATCGCCTTCGGGTCGATGTCGAGGCTGAGCTTCGCCAGGTCCTCCTTGGCCTGCGTGTAGCCGGCCTTCTCCCGGATCGTCCCCCACGTCGTGGGGAAGCCCGACCCGAGCGCCATGTTGTCCAGCACGGAAAGCGTCGGGACGAGCCCGAGATCCTGCTGCACGAACCGGCATCCGAGCCGATAGGACTCGACCGGTGACTGGAACGGCAACTCGTGATCCTGGATCCGGATACCACCGCCCGGATCGGGCTGGTGGTATCCGGAGAGGATCTTGATCAGGGTCGACTTCCCCGACCCGTTCTGCCCCAGGAGCGCGTGAACCTCGCCGGGTTCGATCGTCATGCTGACGCCCGCCAGTGCCTTCGTCCGGGTGAATGTCTTCGACACCGTGTCGACATCGAGCACCGCGGTCATTGCGCCCTCCTGGGTCGAATCACTGCTGATCGCCTACGGGATCTGCCAGAGCGCCTTGAACTGGTCGAGCGCGTCCTGCGGCTCGCTCCAGGTCGAGATGTCGCCGACGTTGTCCGGGGTCAGGATCTGCGTCGTCTGGAGCCCCGACTTCTCCGCGTCGATGGGCATACCGAGGGTGTCGCGGAACATCGCGTCCATCATCACGCGGGTCGAGTAGACGGGATCGAACCCGGTCCAGGCCGCGTGCTTGCCCGACTTCAGGCCCGCGATGGCGGCCTCGTCGGCGGCCTCGCCGATGATCTTGACCTTGTCCGTCATCCCGGCCGCCGCGAGCGCGGAGTCGATACCGGCCGCGAACGGGCCGACGTCGAAGCCCACGTAGTCGGCGTCCGGGTTCGACCGCAGCGCCGACACCATCACGCTCGGCACCTTGCCGGCCGCCAGGTCAGGGATCGTGATGTTCTGGATCTTGACCTTACAATCCGGGCAGAGCTCCTTGACCTCGGCCTGGAACCCGTCCGTGAAGCCCCCGAGGATGGGATACGCCGGGACGTGCTCGATGACGATGTTGCCCTTGCCCTTGGAATCGACGACGAACCAGTCCGCGAGCACCTTGCCCATCAGCTCGTCGTTCGCATAGGCGTTGGCGTTCACGATGACCGGGTCCTTGACCTCGACCGGGTGCACCGACGTCAGCACCCACTTCGCGCCGGCGCTCTTGACCTTCTCGAGCATGGGCGGCGTGGGCGGGATGCCGGCCTCGGCGACGTAGTCGGGATTCTTCGAGAGCGCGGTGTCGATCGCCCCGTTGAGCGTCGCCGGGTTGGCGGGGTCGTAGGCGACCGTCGAGTAGTTCCAGCCTGCGAGATCGGCGAGCTCCTTCATGCCCTTCTGGAGCTTCTGGTTGTTCGGGTCGTTCGTCCCGAGGAAGACGATCGTCTTGCCACTGGGCGGCTTCGACTTGAGCGGCTCCGTGAGCGTGATCTTCGTCGGCGTCGCCTTCCAAGGCTCGAGGCGCTTTGTTGCCTCTGCGACTCCGGCGCCGCCGTCCGAGCTCTCCCCACTCGAGCTCGACGAGCCGCCCGAGTCGTCGGAGCCGCACGCCGCGAAGGCGAGCGCAAGGACCAGCATGCCGAGGATCGCGGCGAGTCCGCTGACGCGTGGCCGGCCTCCGGTCCGGCGGCTTCGTCGAGTGTGGTGCGTCATGGTCTCTCCTTGTGGTTGTGAACGATGGGGGGCAGGGCGAAAGGGCGTCGGATCAGGCAGCGCGGGTGGCTCAGCTCTTATGTGAGCCCGCGGTTGCCGCCGGGGCGGAGACCTCTTCCGGTGGCACGTCCGCGCCGGGTGGTCCGTCCCCGCCGGCGGAGCCGCCCCCGAAGCGCGCCTTGAGCTTCTGCCACTGGGTGGAGGGCGAACGCTGGATCGACAGCGCCACGGCGATGATCAGAGCCACGCCGTTGAACATCTCGTTCAGCCAGCTGGCCCCGGACACGAGCTGCAGCCCCTGGACCCCCGTGGCCAGGACGTAGATCGCCAGCAGGGTCCCCCAGACGTTGAACCGCCCTGGGATCAGCTGCGTCGAGCCGAGGAAGGCGGCCGCGAAGGCCGGGAGCAGGAGGGTCCCGCCGAAGTTGAGCGAGGGCCCGTTCAGCGAGCAGAACATGATGCCCGCGACACCGGCGATGGTGGATGACGTCACGAGCGCAAGGCCCGTGAAGCGCTCGATCCGCACGCCTGACAGACGCGCGGCCTCGGCGTTGCCGCCGATGGCGTACAGGTAGCGGCCGGCCGGGGTGTGCGCCGTCATCCACCACAGGGCGAACGCGATGATGAGGAGGTAGAGCACGACGATCTGGAAGCCGCCGACGTCGGTCTGCGTGAAGTTGTTCCAGCCCGCCGACGTCGGCGGGAGCGGCTGGGCGTTGTGGGAGACGATCACCTGCGTGGCCGAGAGGATCGATCCCATGCCCAGCGTCGCGATGAACGAGTTCACGCCCAGCTTCACGACGATGAACGAGTTGACGCAGCCGATGGTGAAGGCGATCGCTATCCCGAACGCGATCGCCGCGACCGGCGACCACTTGTGGTCGTTGATCATCACGACGGACGAGATCCCGCAGAGGGCTGCCGTCGCGCCGACCGACAGGTCGTAGAGCCCTGCCGCGAGCGGAATCAGGATGGCGAGGGCCACGATCCCCACGACCGCCTGCTGGGCGGCGACGCTGTGGAGCGTCGAGCTCGTGAGGAACTGGTCGGGGACCCAGAGGCCGAAGACGACGATGAACAGCGCCAGGAGATAGAGGCCGCTGAACCGGTCGAAGCCGGTGTTGAACTTCCGGCGCGGGGCCTCCGCGGTCGTCCCGTTGGACTTCCCGTTCGCGCTCACGAATCAGCTCTCCCTGACCCAGCCCGACCTGAAGCGTGCGCCGACGTGGCGCCACGGCCTTCTCGCATGAAAAGCACCCTCTCCTCCAACGGGGTGAATTGAACTCAAGTCGAATCGTAACATCGACGAGACGGAAGTCAAGGTTGCCGATGATCGGGCCCTGCACGCGTTCTGGGAAGCCGTTCGCCGAGACGCGGCGGAGGCACGGGCGCCTACGCGGAGGCGGCCGACAGAAGTGTCTTCACCTCAGCCTGAGCGTCCCCGGAGAACGCCGAGGCGGCGTGCCGCGCGTGCTCATGCCGTCCGCACGGGGGCGCCCAGCGCCTTCGCGTCGGCCCCGACGGTCTCGCGCAGTTCCTCGAAGTCGGGCGGATCCGCCAGCGCCATGCGGTACGACCCGAGGCGCCTGGCCGCGTTGATCGCGATCACGCCGACCAGCCGTCCATCGCGCTCGCCGCCGAAAACGAGCCGAGACCCGTCCGCCGTCGACTCGAGGAGCTCGAGGCGACCCGCGCGCCCGGGGAGGCCGAGCGACTGGATCTTGACGTCGTATTGATCCGACCAGAAGTACGGCGGCTGGTCGTAGGTCTTGCGCTCGTCCGGTGACAGGAGGACGTTGCGGCCGGCCAACTGCCCATGCTCGGCAGCGACGGTCCAGTGCTCGATGCGGATCGCGTCGCCGTCGGCCAGGGGATGCGGACACGACACGATGTCGCCGGCGCCGAGGATGTCGGGGTCGCCGACGGCCGTCAGCGTCGCGTCACATTCGAGCCCGGGATTCAGTGGCAGGCCGCTGTCGGCCAGCCACTCGGTGTTCGGAAGCGCGCCGAGCCCGAAGACGACGAGGTCCGCGGCGACGCGCGAACCGTCGGTCAACTCGACCGCCTCGACGCGAGCGTCCCCGTGCAGTGCTGCGACACCCGTTCCGAGGCGCAGGTCGACGCCGTGGTCGCGGTGCAGCGTGGCGCACCATTCCCCCAGCTCCGGGCCCAGCGGCAGCATCGGCGTCGTGGCGACGTCGATCATCGTCACGTCGAGGCCCTGCTTGCGGGCGGTCTGGGCCACCTCGCACCCGATGAAGCCCGCGCCCACGACCGCTACCCGCGGGCGCTGCTCGAGCGCGGCTCGCAGCGCGATCCCGTCGTCGAGGTCGCGCAGGACGTGGACGCCCTCCAGATCGCCGCCGGTGCCCGCCCAGCGCCGCGCCCTGGACCCGGTCGCGAGGATGAGCCGGTCGTACGGCACCTCGTCGCCGTCGGCGAGCACCACCCGCCGCCGCGCGCGGTCAAGGCTCGTGGCCGGCACGCCCAGGCGCCACTGCGCTTCGAGCGTGTCAGAGGGGAGGTGGACGTGCTCGACCTCGTGCTCACCGGCAAGCACCTCCTTCGACAGCGGCGGCCGCGTGTACGGCAGGTGGGGTTCCTCGCCCACCATCACCAGATCGCCGTCGAACCCGGCGGCTCGCGCAGCCTGAGCCGCGCGCAGCCCGGCGAGCGATGCCCCGACGATGACTACGCAGCGCACGTGGTCGGCTCCCTTCAGATATGGTAAACTGAACTCAGTTCTTCAGTGTGCGGGGCAACGTTGCCTCTGTCAAGCATCCTCAAGAGACGACCGACTCGACCCTCCACACATGACCGGTAGGCCTCCTCTTCGCGCCGCCATCGTGGGCGCCGGACCCAGCGGCTTCTACGCGGCCGGCCAGCTGTTGTCGGTCGGCGACCCGGAGTTCGCGGTCGACCTCTACGACCGGCTGCCGACGCCGTACGGGCTCGTGCGGTCGGGCGTGGCGCCCGACCATCCGAAGATCAAGTCGGTCACCCGCGCCTACGACAAGACCACAGCCCACGAGCGCTTTCAGTTCTTCGGCCACGTCGAGCTCGGCAGCGACATCTCCCGCCGCCAGCTGCTCGACCACTACCACGTCGTCCTGTACACGCTCGGTACCTCGATCGACAGGCGGCTCGGGATCCCGGGCGAGGAGTCGCGCGGCTCGCACGCCGCCACCGAATTCGTCGCCTGGTACAACGGCCACCCGGATCACTCGGGTCTGGAGGTCGACCTGAAGGCGACTCAGGTAGTCGTCGTCGGAGCCGGCAACGTCGCCATCGACGTCGCGCGGATGCTCGCGCTGGCGCCGTCGGAGCTTGCGGTCACCGACACCGCGGACCACGCGATCGAGGTGCTGCAGGCCAGCAGCATCGAGGAGATCACGATCCTCGCTCGCCGCGGACCCCTGCAGGCGGCGTTCACGAATCCCGAGCTGCTCGAGATGGGCCTGCTCGAGCGGGCCGACCTCGAGGTCGTCGGCGGCGAGCTGGACGAGCTGTCGGTCGTCGCGCTCGAGGAGGCCGACAAGACCCGGCGGCGGAACGTCGAGATCCTGCAGGAGTACGCGGCGCGGCCGAAGACGGGAAAGCCCATCACCGTGCGCTTCCTGTTCCTCTCCTCGCCGGTCGAGCTGCTCGGCGACGAGAACGGCCGTGTCCGCGGCGTGAAGATCGAGAAGAACGCGATCGTCGCACGCGACGACGGCTCGCTGGCCGCACGCGGCAGCGGCATGTTCGAGGAGATACCGGCCCAACTCGTGTTCCGCTCGATCGGCTACACCGGCCGGCCGATCGGCGACATCCCCTTCGACGAGCGGCGCGGCCTGATTCGCAACGACGGCGGGCGGGTGACCGATCCCGACGGCACGCACCACGTCGGCGAGTACGTGTCCGGCTGGATCAAGCGTGGCCCGTCCGGCGTCATCGGAACGAACAAGAAGGATTCCCAGGACACCGTCAACAAGATCCTCGAGGACGTGGCGGCAGGCCACATCAACGAGCCCGTCTCGGATGACATCGAGGCGCTCATCGCCACGCATGCGCCGGAGGCGGTGACCTGGGAGGGCTGGCGGGCGATCGATGCGATCGAGACCGCCGCCGGCGGGGAGTCGGCGCCCGCGCGCCCGCGCGTGAAGCTCACCGACTGGGAAGCGCTGCGCGAAGCGGCGGCGACTCGGACCTGACATCCCGAAAGGACTCGCAGCATGGCCTACGTGATCGCTGAACCGTGCATCGGGAAGAAGGACAACTCGTGCGTCGAGGTCTGTCCCGTCGACTGCATTCACCCCACGCCCGACGAGCCGGACTACGACGCCGTCGAGCATCTGCACGTCGATCCCGAGGAGTGCATCGACTGCGATGCCTGCGTGGAGGCCTGTCCTGTGGATGCCGTCTTCGCGGGCGACCAGGTCCCGGACGAGTGGGAGCGGTTCACGCAGATCAACGCCGACTACTTCGCGCCCCGTTAGTCATGGCAACACTGAATTCAGATAAGTAGGCCGGGACGAGACCCTGCAAGCCTGGCTAGAGCGCGGCGGAGGGCTCGCCGGCCCGGGCGTGCGCGACCGCGGCCCGCCCCGCGCGGCGGCCGGAGACGGCGGCCCAGCCCAGCCCGCCTCCGTAGACGTCCTCGAAGACGTTGCCCGCGTCGGCGCCGGCGGCGAAGACGCCGTCGAGCTGCGAGGCGGCGACGCGCATGTCGGGCTCCACCGCGAGGCCGCCCATCGTGTACGTGATGCCCGAGACGCAGGCGATGGCTCGCAACGGCCCCTCCTCGATCGGCGCGTGGTCGCGGCGCCGTGGCGGGTCCAGTTCGAGGATCGGCTCGGTCGTACCGTTGAACGTGCGAAGGGTGTCGGCCATGTTCGCGGCGGGGACGCCGAACTCGGCCTCCATCGCGCGCGCCAGCTCGTCGGGCGTGTCGGCGGTGACGATCGACGCCCCCAGCTCCTCGAGCTGGACGAGCTTGGCGGGTACCCGCGTCGCCTCGATCCCGGGGATGCCCATCAGGTCGACGTCGATGCGCTCGCGGCGGATGCGCTCGTCGAAGACGACGTAGTAGCGCGCGTGCGGTTGCTGGCACCCGCGCTCCGCGTTGTGCTCGTCGATGCACCCGACAGACTCGTCGGTGAAGCGCAGCCCGAGCTGGTTCACGATCAGGCAGAAGTCGCTGAAGTAGAGCGAGCCGGCGAGGAACTCGAGCCCGTCGTCCCACGTCTTACCTTCGATGTACGGCAGCGTGTGGCCGTAGAACGAGTGCATGCCGCGGCTGACCGGCGCCCCGAGCGGCACGAGGTTCCGGAGCGCCACGCCGTCGCTCGAGCGGTTGCTGCGCACGACCATGTCCTCGGGCCACGGGCTCACGTAGCGGCGCACGAGCTCCTCCGAGTTCTGGAAGCCGCCGCCGCAGAACACGACGGTGCGGCACGACGTGCGCGTCCGCGATCCGGCCTGGTCCCAGATGACCGTCCACGCATCGCCGTCAGGCTCGACCGTCTCGACGCGGGCACCCACGACCACCTCGGCACCCTGGCTCTGCGCCGCGGCGAGGAGCATCTCCGCCCACGGCTCGCGCGCGCCGGGCCCCCCAACCGACATCAGGCGGCCGCGTCCCATCCGATCCTTGAGGCAGGGCACGGGCGGGTCGAGCGGCAGTCCGTGGTCCTCGAGCCATGACCATGCCGGCTCGAGTTCGTCGACGAGGATGCGTTGCAGTCCGGGATCGCCGCGCGGGACCCACTGCCGGGCGAGCTCATAGGTAGCCGGTGACCAGATCAGGCCGCCGCTGAGCGCCATCGAGCCGCCCACCGACGGCTCGCTCTCGAGGACGAGGACGTCACCGCCCGCTTCGGCGGCGGCGAGCCCGGCCGTGAGCCCGGCCATGCCGCCGCCCACGACGATCACTTCGCGCGAATCGCTCACCGCGCTCCTTTCGAGCCGTAAGTCAGAATTGAATTCGTATCAGTCGACTGCAGCATGGTCAACCGGGAAGCTCAGTGCGGGCGTACGCGCGACCATGTACCGGGACATGCGCCCGTGCTCGTCGAGCTTCGCGACCGCGAGGAAGGTGCCGATGTGCTCGCCGCTGTCGTCGTAGCGGGTCTCGCCGAGCGCGAACTCGACGGCGCCGTCGGTGCCGCTCCACAGGACGTGGTGGGCCCAACCCTCTGTGTCGCCCGCCTCGGTGAAGCCCCGGAGCTCCTCCAGCCCGCCGAGGAACTGGCTCGACTTGCGGTCCGCGCTCGCGGCCCACTGGATCGAGAACTCCACGTCCTCGGCCACGAGCTCGAGCGCGCTGAGCCGGTCGTCGCCGTCCAGCAACTCGAAGTAGCGCTCGAAGAACGTCATCTGATCGCCATCCCTCCGTCGACGCTGAGCACATGCCCGGTCACGAAGCTGCTTCCGGACCCGAGCAGGTAGAGCACGGCCTCGTCCAGCTCGCCGGTGCGCCCGCCGCGCCCCAGCGGGGTGCGGTTGAGCAGGAAGTCGGGGAACTTCTCGGGGTCGTCACCGAGCTCGGCGGTCATCTCCGACGCGAAGAAGCCGGGGGCGACCGCGTTGACGCGGATGCCGTGCCGGCCCCACTGGGACGCGAGCTCGCGGGTGAGCCCGATGACCCCGGCCTTCGACGCGACGTAGGCCGCGTCGGGGATCTCGCCGATCGACCGCAGCCCCATGACGGAGGCGATGTTGACGATCGCGCCGCCGCCGCCCGCCCGCATCTTCTCCGCGGCGAGGCGGGAGAGGCCGAAGGGCGCGGTGAGGTTCAGGTCGACGACGCGTGCGAACACGTCGGTGGGCGTCTTCAGCGCCGGGGCGGTGGCGCCCGCGCCGGCGTTGTTGACGAGCCCGTACAGCTGTCCGTGGCGCTCCATCACCTCGTCGACGAGCCGCCGCCGGTCGTCCTCGTCGGTGACGTCGCAGGTCACCGCGTCGGCGCCGGGGACGTCCGCGCAGATCGCGGCGAGCCGGTCCGCGCGGCGCGCCGCGAGAACCGGGATGGCACCCGCTCCGGCGAGCGCGCGCGCCAATTGCTCTCCGAGGCCGGAGCTGGCTCCGGTCACGATCACCACCTGGCCGTCGAGTGCCTTCCGCACCACCACTCCTAACTTGAAATCACTTCAGTATATCGCGACGCTCGACGATCGTGCAAGCAGGGCTAGCTAGGCGCCGTCCGCGTTGCTAGAATTTCCGTGAATTCACCTAGGAAACGAGTCTCCGTTGGCACCCACCGCCGCCTCAGCGTCGCGCCAATCCGGGCGTGGCCCGCGTTCCTCCCGAAGCAAGCACGAGGAGATCCTCGCCACAGCGACCGAGTTCTTCGGCAAGCAGGGTTACGAGTACACGAAGTGGGCGGACATCGCCGAGGCCGTCGGTGTCGGTTCTACGGCTCTGTATCACTACTTCGAGTCGAAGCTCCACTGCCTCTACGAGATCCAGGCGGAGGCCGTGGCGGCCGACCGCGAGAAGTTCGACCGTGTCATCGCCGAGCACGAGGACTTCGCCGAGGCTTTGAAGGCGGCGCTCGACGCTGCGTTCGACCTGACGGAGCTCGAGGTGCAACGGAACCGCGTGCTCGTCGCCGAGCAGGCGCTGGTCGGCATGCACCGCTCGTCGGCGCGCGAGGAGGAGGCGCGGCAGCTCGCCCGTTCGCGAATGCGCGACCTCGAGTTCGCATGGGCCACGTTCTTGACGCGCGGGATGGAGCAGGGCGCGATCCCGCGAGTCCGACCCGCTCCTGCTCGCCAGGGCCGTGCTCGGCCTCCACAACAGCGTGTGGCACTGGTACCGCCCGCGCCGCGGCCTCCTGCTCACCGAGGTTCGGGACTTCTTCGTCGCGCGCTGCCTGGCGGTCGCCGGCCTGCCCCCGGCGCCCGCCAAGGGCAAGCCCGCGAAGGGGCCGCCGGCCAAGGCCAAGGCCAAGGCTGCGCGGAGCCGCAAGGCCGCCTGAGCGTCGAGCCGGGTCAGGCCGTCACGTGTGATCGCTCGAGGACGAGCGTCACGACGTCGCGCTTGACGACCTTCAGGGACGGCGTGCGCGGGAAGTCGTCGAACGCCTGGACGGACTCCGGCCACGTGTACTTGGCCACGCCCTCGGCCTCGAGGAACTCCTGCACGTCAGCGAGCGTGGGAACGGCGCTGCCCGGGCGGGCGATGATCGCCGCGCAGGCTCGCTCACCCAGCCGGTCGTCGGGCAACGGCACGATCGCCACCTCCTGCACGGCCGGATGGCGCAGGAGGACCGGCTCCACCTCCGCCGGGACGATCGTGACCCCTCCGCGGCGGATGATGTCCTTGCTGCGCCCGATGTAGATGAACTGACCGTCCTCGTCGAGCGAGCCGAGGTCGCCGGTGCGGTAGCCGCCCCAGTCGGTCAGCGACTCGCGCGTCAGGTCGTCGTTGTTGAAGAAGCCGAGGAAGCGACTCGGGCCGTTGACGATCACCGAGCCGACCTCGCCGGCGGGGAGCGTCCCGCCGTCAGCGCCGACGATGCGGATCTCCGTCCCGTCGTACGGCCGCCCCTCGGTGTGGAGGATCTTGTCCTCGGGGTCGTCGGGCGCATGCGCGGCGTGGCCGGGGACCTCCGAGAGCCCGTAGTCGCCGAGCGGCGGGGTGCCGAAGGCCTCCTTCATCGCCAGGCGGCGCTCCGGCGTCAGACCGGGGCCGGCGAGCACGCGCATGGAGGAGAGGTCGCGCGTCGGTCTCGTTGGCGGCGCGGATCATGTCGGCCGCGTGCGTGGGCATCGCGAGGACGTACGTGCACCGGTGCTCCTCGATCAGGCGGAGCGCCTCCTCGGGCTTCCAGCGGCTGAGCAGGACCCCGGTGGCGCCGTTGAGCAGCACCGGCAGGTAGCCGAAGACGAGGCCGCCGACGAAGCCGAACTCGACGACGGTCAGGTAGATGTCCTCGCCGGTCAGCCCCCACCGCGCGCAGACGCCCTCGGACGCGTAGCGCAGGGTGTTGCTCGAGTGGGCGATGCCCTTCGGCGCGGACGTCGTCCCCGACGAGTGCAGGACCAGCGCGAGGTCGTCGGCGTGACACGGGGTGCGGTCCGCCGGGAGGTCCTGCGCGGCAAAGACGTCGACGTCCTCCGGCAGGAGCGGGAGCAGCAGGCGATCGCCCGCCACCTCGCGGCACTTCGCGATCTCCTTCTCGCCGCCGAAGCTGACGAGCGCCGTCGCCTGTGTCTGCTCGAGCAGGGCCGCGAGCTGGGTCTCGTTGAACATCGGAGGCAGCGGTGCGAGCACCACGCCGCGGTGCAGGCACCCGAGCATCGCGACCGCCGCCTCGATCGAGTGGCGGCCCAGCAGGATCACGATCTCGCCGGGCTCGATGCCACCCTCCGCGAGGCGGTTGGACACGCCGATCGCGGCGCGGCGCAGCTCCGCATACGTCACCGAGCGGGCCTCGAGCATCAGCGCGACGCGGTCGGCGTGCTCCAACGCGTGCGCTTCGAACTCGGTCCAGAGGTCGCCGTCGCGCCAGTAGCCCTCCGCGTAGTAGCGCTCGGCCTCCGGCTGAAAGGCCAGCGTCGCCCTAGTCATTTCGCTCTCCTCAGTGCTCGCGCCAAGTGAACCAAAGTCAAAATAGTGTCGCGCGGCCAAGATTGCAACGATTCGCTGGTTTGCGGCAGTCGGCGACTCATCAAACTGATACGATCTCAGTTCGATGAGACTCCGCGCCACCGACGAGGAGCAGGCGCTTCAGGCCGAGGTTCGGGCCTTCCTCGCACAGGACCGTCTCACCTCCGCGGATCTGCCGCGTGCGCTCGACGAGCGGATGGAGATCCTGCGCGAGTGGCAGGCCGCCTGCTACGAGGCGGGCTACGTCGGCCGCGCGTGGCCGAGCGAGTTCGGCGGTGGCGGTCGCGCGCCCGTCGAGCAGATCGTGGTCGACCAGGAGCTGGCCGCCGCGGGCGCGCCGGAGTTCGTCAACGTCGTCGGACTCGACGTGCTCGGACCCTCGCTGCTGCGCTTCGGAAACGACGAGCAACGCCGCCGCCACATCCCGGCGATCCTCTCGGCGGAGGAGATCTGGTGCCAGGGGTTCTCGGAGCCCGAGGCCGGCTCCGATCTCGCCTCGCTGCGCACGCGCGCCGCCGAGCACGACGATCACTTCATCGTCAGCGGCCAGAAGACATGGGTCTCCTGGGGGCAGTACGCGCGCTGGTGCGGCGTGCTCGCGCGCACCGAGGACCGCGGCCCGAAGCACCGGGGGATCTCGATGCTGATCGTCGACATGCGCTCCCCGGGCGTCGAGGTGCGGCCGATGACGCAGATCACCGGCCACGCCGAGTTCTGCGAGCTGTTCCTCGACGACGTCGTCGTCCCCAAGGCGAACCTGCTCAGCGACCGCGGCGACGGCTGGAAGATCGCCATGTACACGCTCGGGCACGAGCGGGGCACAGCGGCCCTTCCCCGGCAGGTGAAGCTCCGGACGTGGCTCGACCGGATCGTGCGCGTCGCCGCCGATCGTGAGCTCGACGGGCAGCCGATCGTGGCCGACCCGGAGGCCCAGGTGGCGCTCGCACGCGCGCTCATCGGGATCGAGGTGCTCCGTCACCACGCCTACAGGACGGTGGGGGAGTTCCTCAACGGCGGCGCGGTCGGGCCTGACAGCTCGAGCGTGAAGCTCCTGATGGCCGAGGCGGAGCAGCGGCTCGCCGCCACGGCGCTCGAGGTGCTCGGACCGACGCTCCAGCACGCGGAGCCGGCCGACGCGGCGGAGAACGATTTCTGGCACGAGACGTACCTCTACTCGCGCGCGGCGAGCGTCTACGGCGGCACGGGACAGATCCAGCGCAACATCATCGCCGACCGCATCCTCGCGCTGCCTCAGGAGTAGCGAATGGACCTCGAGCTCAGCGACGAGCAGACCTGGCTCAGCGAGTCGCTCGTGACCCTGCTGGGTCGTGAGTGGACCGGCGCCGAGGAGGCGCACACCGCAGGCCGCGCCGAGCGCGACCGGCTGTGGTCGGCGCTCGTGGAGTTCGGCGCGCTGAGCGTGGACCGCGAGGAGGGACTCGGAGCGATCGAGCTGTGCCTCGTGGCACGTGGGCTCGGCACGCACCTGGCCTCCGTGCCCTACCTCGGCAGCGCAGCGGTGCGCTATGCGATCGAGCCCCTCTCGGCCGAGGCCCCTGAGGGCTTCTCGGACCTCGGCGACGGTCGCGTCTCGGTCGCGCTGCTGGAGCCAGGCCGCGGCTGGTCGGTGGACGGGTCCGTGACGGCCGTCGGGCTCACGGGCCTCGACGGGCGCAAGGTCGCCGTCGAACACGCCGACGAGGTCGACCGCTTCGCCGTCGTGGCGTCCGCGGGCGCGACCCCGGCGCTGGCGATCGTCTCCGCGGGCGAGTCGGGCGTGGAAGTGGAGGCGCAGCCGTCGCTCGACGTGACGCTCCCGATGCACGCCGTCACGTTCGGCGGCGTCGAGGCCTACGCCCTCGCCGAGGGCGATCTCGCCGCGGCGATGCTCTCTCGCTTGACCGCGGTCGGGGCCTTGCTGGCCGCCGCCGAGTCCGTGGGCGCGGCGGGGCGGCTCCTCGACGACGCGTGCGCGTACGCGGCGGACCGCCGCCAGTTCGGCCACACGATCGGCAGCTACCAGGCCCTGCGCCACATCCTCGCGGACATGTACGTGGGTCAGGCCAGCGCCTGGTCGACGGTGCTCTACGCGGCCGCCGCCCTCGATGACGAGCTGCCGGAGGCCGAGCAGACGGCCGCGATCGCAAAGGCGTACGTGGCCCGTGCGGCGCGAGACGTGGCGCACGGCGCGCTGCAGGTCTTCGGCGGGGTTGCCTTCACCCAAGAGCACCCGGCGCATCGTTTCCTGCGGCGGATCGTCGTCCGCGAGCAGCAGTTCGGCGACGCCGCTCACCACGAACGCGAGCTCGGCCGAGCCCTCGCCCAGCGGGCCGCGCGCCGACGCGCCGACCTGCCGGTTCCCACTCCCGTCAGCTGACGAAAGGCAGGACCGGCATGACCTCGACCCCCGAAACGGGCTTCAATGATCCGACCTCCCAACGCCTCGAACGCATCAGCACCGGTGCCGGCCCCGAGGTCGTCGGCCCGCTGCTCGCGGACGTCCTGCACGATCAACGCTGGCTGACGGGCGACGTCGCGCTCATCTCCGGCGGCAAGTCGAACCTGACCTACCGGGTGGCGTCAGACGCCGGCGAGGTGGTCCTGCGGCGGCCGCCGCTCGGGCACATCCTTGCCACGGCGCATGACATGGTCCGCGAGCACCGGGTGCTGTCCGCTCTCGAGGGAACCGCGGTGCCCGTGCCACGCGTGCTGCACCTCGGCGACGCCGACAGCGCTCTCGGGGCGCCGTTCTACCTGATGGAGCGCGTCGTCGGTCACATCTGCCGCAACGAGATCCCGCCCGGCTACGCCGAGACGCCAGAGGAACGGAGGGCGATCGGCGAGGCGCTCGTCGACGTCCTCGCGAGCCTCCACACCGTCGATCCCGCGGATGTCGGACTCTCGGAGTTCGGCCGGCCGGCAGGGTTCATGGAGCGCCAGCTCCGCCGGTGGTCGAAGCAGTGGGAGTCATCGAGAACCGAGGCCCTCCCGGCGCTCGACGCGCTGCGCGACGCCCTCGTCAGGACGATCCCCGAGCAGCGTGCGGAGTCCATCGTGCACGGCGACTACCGGCTCGACAACACGGTCCTGCATCCGACGATGCCGGGCCGGATCGTCGCGGTGCTCGATTGGGAGATGAGCACCCTTGGCGACCCGTTCACCGACCTCGGCACGTTGCTCGCGTTCTGGAGCGACGAGGCCGACGCCGACGTGCTCATGGCAGCCCGCATCGTCGCCCCGGTGACCGCCTCGACCGGGTTTCCGTCGCGCGCCGACGTGATCGGGCGCTACGCGCTGCGGACCGGCTTCGACGTGTCCGACGCCGACTGGTACCAGTCGTTCGCGTACTTCAAGCTCGCCGTCGTCTGCCAGGGCATCGTCGCCCGAGCCGCGGGTGGCGCGATGGTGGGCTCCGGCTTCGATGACGCCCAGCGCCTCGTCGCTCCGCTCGTGGACGCGGGCCGCCACGTTCTCAGCACGAGGGTGGGCTGATGCGGAACCGCATGGCCACCGAGCGCGCCCCGCGCGCGGCGCCCGTCCGAGCAAGGGAGGCGGGGGCCGCCAAGGCGCAGAAGCGGGCGATGCCCGTTGCGCGCCTCGTGGGCGGTGGGATGACCGACGCCGACGCGCGGGACCTTCACCGTCGCGTGGACGATGGCGTGACGTGGCACGCGGCGGCGGAGCAGCTGGGCGACCAAGGTCTCGCCCGCGCGCGGGCTGCGCTCGGCCGGGGTCGCCGGACGAGCGCGCGTGAGGGGTTCTTCTTCGCGTCCGCCTGCTACCGGTTCGGACAGGTCCCGCTGGCCGATGCCGACCCGCACAAGCGCCGGCTCTACCGCCGGATGCTCGACGCCTTCGGGAACGCCGGCCGGCTCAACGAGCCGCCACACGAGCGGATCGACGTGCGCTGGCGCGGGGGGTCGCTGTCCGGCTGGCTCATCCCTGGCTCGGCTCCGGGCCCCGTCGTGCTCCAGTTGTGCGGGATCAGCGGCTCGCGGGAGGAGTACGAGGCGGGCTCGCGCTACCTCGCCGCCCGCGGAGTCGCGGCCGCCCTGGTCGATGCTCCCGGACAGGGCGAGACGCGGCTGCTCGGCGGCTTGCACTTCGACGAGCACGCGATCGACGCGGTCCGCGCGCTCGTCGACACCATCGCGAGTCACCCGGCGTGCGACGGGCGCATCGGCCTGTGGGGCAACAGCGCGGGAGGTTGGCTCGCGGTGCTCACCGCTGCCGCGGACCCGCGGGTGATGGCGTGCTGCGTCACCGGTGGCACCGACTGCCCGACGGAGATCCTCGACCGCTATCCCGGCTTCGTCTCGGAGCTGCAGCGGATGACCGGGCGCGACGATCCCGGCGACGCGAGAGCCGTCTTTGACCGGCTGGCCATCGACACCGACGTGCTGCGCGACGTGCACTGTCCGCTCCACGTCGTCCACGGCACCCCGGACCGGATCTTCCGCGTCGAAGGTGCACGCCGCATCCACGACGGCGCGCACAGCGCCGACAAGACGCTGAGCGAGTTCCCGGACGGCGACCACTGCGTCAACAACCGCGCGCATGAGAAGCACGCGCTCGTCGCGGACTGGTTCGCCGACCGGCTCGTGGTGCGCCGGTGAACGCCGCCTCAGCTCGTGCAGGCGGGGCGCGCCGCTCGCTTGCGTTCCCGGATCTCGCTGGAGACCCGATCGATGAGGTCGCCCGGCTCGACGCCCGGCCGGCATCGGCGTGCGGGCTCCGATGCTGAACGGGCTCCGCAGATTGCTTGCTCAATTAGCACAACCTGTGCTAAACTGCTAGCGCATCTACGCACCCGAAACCGAGGAGACGAACATGACCACCGATACGGCCCAGAAGCCGACCGACACGAAGCCGGCCGAGCCGCCGAAGGCCGCGACGCCCGGCCAGTCCACGACGCCCGCGCAGTCCGCCGCGTCGACGCCCGCGAAGTCGACCACGCCCGCCAAGGCCATCCCCAAGCCGAAGGCGAAGCCGAGCTCGCGCGCCAAGCCCGCATCGAAGTCGCGCGCGCGCGGTACCGCGGCGTCCTCGCGCAGCCGCGCCACCTCGAAGTCGCGCACCCGCAAGCCCGAGCGCACCCGCACGGCGAAGCCCGACGCCGCGCGCGCAGGCCAAGGCGCTGAACGGCGGACAGCAGTTCGTCGCCGGGGTCATCGAGGCCCAGGAGAAGTCCGTGACGGCCATCGTCGACTACCAGACCCGCGCCGCCGAGCTCTCCCAGATCCCCGGCGTGACCGCCGTCGCGGAGGCTCAGGCGAAGGTCCTGCGCAGCGTCACGCACACCTACGCCAGCGCCGCGCGTGCGCTCCTGAAGTAGCCGACCGGCGCGCCCGGCCCCTGTTGGCGTCAAGCCTCGACGGCGAGCGACTCGCGCAGCGAGGCCTGAACGTCAACGGGCTGCCGCGCCGCGTCGACCGAGAGCAGCACGCCCAGCTCTCGGTAGTAGTCCGCCACCGGTCGCGTATCGCGCCGGTAGACGGCGAGGCGGTTCTGGATCGTGGCGGGCTCGTCGTCGTCCCGCCTCACGAGCGCTTCGCCGTCGAGGTCACAGCGACCCCGCTGCGCGGGAGGACTGAACTCGACGTGGTACGCACGCCCGCACCCCGGACAGCTGCGGCGGCCTGACAGGCGCCGCACCAGCTCATCGTCGGACGCGTCGAACAGGGCCGCGGCGGTCAGGTGCCGCGGTAGGCCACGGAGCATCTCGGTCAGCCCCTCGGCCTGCGCGACCGTCCGCGGAAAGCCATCGAGGATGAACCCGGATTCCGGGTCGATCTGCGCGAGGCGCTCGGCCATGAGATCTTCGATCAGGTGGTCGGGCACGAGCTCGCCGGCACGCATGTACGCGTGTGCCCGTTTGCCCAGCGGCGTGCCGGCCTGGAAGGCGGCACGCAGGATGGCGCCGGTCGAGAGCAGAAGGAGGCCCTCGCTGTCCGCGAGCAACTGTCCCTGCGTGCCCTTGCCGGCGCCGGGGGGCCCGAGAAGGACCAGGACGAGGCCGTGGCCCTCGCGGCGGAAACGCTTGGTCATGTCTGACGTGCTCGTTGGGTCGAGCCGGCGATCGCGACGCTGCGGTAGCGATCGCGCAGCTCGTGCTTGAGCACCTTTCCGGACGGGGTGCGGGGGAGGGCGTCGACGAAGTCGATCGACCGCGGCAGCTTGTAGCCGGCCAGCCGCTCCCGGGCGAAGGCGACGAGGTCATCCGCCGTCGTCGTGGCGCCCGGGCGCGGGACCACCAGGGCCTTGACGGCCTCGCCCCACCGCTCGTCGGGCACGCCGATGACGGTGACGTCAGCGACGGCCGGGTGCTGCGACAGGGCTTCCTCCACCTCGACCGGATAGACGTTCTCGCCCCCGCTGACGATCATGTCCTTGATCCGATCGGTGAGGAAGAGGTAGCCGTCCTCGTCGAGGTATCCGCCGTCGCCGGTTCGCAGCCACCCGTCCGGCGTGAGCGCGATGGCCGTCTCCTCGGGCCGGTTCGCGTAGCCGGCCATCACGTTCGGGCCGCGCATCCACACCTCACCGCCGGCCCCCGGCGGGAGCTCGCCGCCGCTGAGCGGGTCGACGATCCGCAGCTCCATCCACGGCCGTGGGCGGCCGGCGGAGCGCAGGAGGTACTCGCGCGGGCCGTCCGGGTCGTGGTCGTCCGGGTCGAGCTGGACGACGCCACCCGTCGTCTCCGTGAGCCCGTAGACGCCGAACAGCGGGCAGCCGAAGGTCCGGAGCGCGGTCTTGAGCACCGGCGTGGTGATCGGCGAGGCGCCGTACGCGATCGACCGCAGCGCCGAGTAGTCGCGCTCCGCCGCTCCGGGCACCGACGTCAGCATCTGCAGGATCGTCGGCACGAAGACGGCGTTGGTCACGCGCGCGGACTCGAGCAGGTCGAGGACCGCCGCGGCGTCGAACTCGCTGA
The DNA here is from genome assembly GCA_963764385.1 of uncultured Solirubrobacteraceae bacterium. Classification (GTDB taxonomy): domain Bacteria; phylum Actinomycetota; class Thermoleophilia; order Solirubrobacterales; family Solirubrobacteraceae; genus DATFQI01. The sequence continues at coordinate 284,628 of CAVXSJ010000006.1, forward strand.
CCAGGATCGTGGTCGCCCCCTGCGAGAGCCCGAGGAACGTCCAGCCGATGCCGCCGATGTGGAACATCGGCAGCGGCGTGAGGCTCACGGACGCCTCGTCGAAGCGCCAGGCCGGGACGTTGAGCGTGGCCGCGGCGAGGTTGCGCTGCGTGGTGAGGACGCCCTTCGGCGCGCCCGTGGTGCCCGACGTGTACATCTGCACGATGGGATCCGCGGCCTCGCCGCGGCCGCCGGGGTCCGCGGCGCGGGACGACGCCAGCCAGCCCTCGTAGCCGTCGCCCACCTCGATGACCTCGACGTGATGCGCGACGCCGGCGACAACAGCGGCGGCGATCTCGGCGAACGTCGGCCCCCGCGATCAGGACCGGGGCCCCTGCATCGGCCACTATGGCGGTGAGCTCCGGCGTCGCCAGACGCCAGTTCAGCGGTACGGCCACCGCGCCGATCTTGCCCACCGCGATCAGCAGCTCGACCACCTCGGGCGCGCTGCGGTCCAGGTGTCCGATCCGGGAGCCGGGACCTGCGCCGGCCGCCAGAAGCGCCTGGGCGAGCCGGTTCGAGCGCTCGTCGAGCTCCGCGTAAGTGACCGCGCGGTCGCGATGGACGATCGCGACGGCGTCCGGACGCGACGCGGCGTTCTCGCGGACGACGTCAGCGACCCTGAGCTCATCGAGCACCTGCACTGAGGTCAATTCAATCAGAGAGGGGAAGTGCCCGACCGGGGCACTCACCCGCGAGAGGCGTCGCACGCCTCGAAGAAGCCGCTGATCGCCCTGTCGACCTCGGGCGCTTCAGTCGGGTACAGGTGACCCGACGTCTCGAGCACGGACAGCCGGCAGTTCGGCAGGCGTTCGGCCATCAGATGCGCGTTCGCGACCGGAATGACGCGGTCGTGGGCGCCATGCACCACGAACGTCGGAACCTGGACGCGGTCGAGCCGCCCGTAGCAGTTGTGCATCGCCGCCGCGAACATCTGGGCCCGGTAGGCCTGCGCGTTGAACGGCTGCTCGAGTCGCCGTGCGATGTCGTCGGCGATGCGATCGGCGTGCTCGGCGCGGCAGAGCGGGCCGTAGTTGAACTCCACCGAGGCCCATGCGGCCTCCTCCTTGCCCATGCGCGAGCGCTGACGGAAGAACGCCATCACCTCGGCGTCGGCGTGCACGGCCCGGCGACCGCCTGGCTGGGTCGCGCCGAGGACGAGCGACCGAACCCGGTCCGGGTGCCGGAGCACCAACTGCTGCGCGATCATGCCCCCTAGGGAGATCCCGTAGACGTGCGCGGAGTCCAGTTCGAGCTCGTCGAGGATCGAGACGGCGTCGTCGGCCATCGCCTCGGTCGTGTACGACGGCGTCAGCGACTCGGAGCGCCCGATGCCACGGTGGTCGAACGTGATCACGCGGAGCGTGGGGGAGAGCGCGTCGACGGTGCGCCACCACGCGCCGCCGCTCAGGCCGAGACCGTGGATGAGGAGGACCGGTGTGCCGGTGCCGGTGCTTTCCCAATACAGCGGAGCGCCGCCGCGAAGCGACGTGGCGAACCCGGTGTCGATGGTCACACGTCCAGGAACCAGCGCGCCGTTGACAGCTGCGTCGCTCCGACGTCACGCGTCGCGTTGGCGCAGGTGGTGACGAACGAGCGAATGGGCTCGAGGCGGACGGCGTTCGCGACCCTCAGCTGGAGGTCGGCGCTGACCTGGATGCTGGTCTCGTATGCGTCGGTGTAGAACCGAGATCCGCCCCAGGGCGCCAACGACGCCCCTACGAGCACTCCGGTCATCGCGGCTCGGCGCTCGAACTTATCCTGGTTAAAGGGCATGGTGTGGGGGCCTACCCTGTCTGCGTCCGGATCAGGCCGCACGAGCCTACCAGAGGTCAATTCAGGCGCGGCGCCATCAGAGCTGCTCCGTGATGCCGGCCGCTGCCATCGACGAGAACTGCGCCTCGACGTCGTTGGCGAGCACCATGAGGTCACGGATCTCCCCGGTGCGATCGCGGACGTGGTCGGCCAGTAGCGCCTCCGGCTCGAACCCCAGGGCCCGGAACATGCCGATCAGCGCCGTCTGGTCGGAGATCACCTCGACCATCAGCTTGGCGAGCCCGAGGTTCACGGCGTCCACCACCGCCTGTCGCGCGAGGCCACGCCCGATGCCGCGGCCACGGTGCTCCGGGTCGACGACCAGGCGGACCTCCCCGACGTGGCTGGACCATCCGTGCAGCGGCACGATCGCCACAGACCCGACCACCTCGCCGGCGTCGACGGCGATCACCCTCGCGGTTTCGGGACGCGCCCACGCGGCGATCACCTCCGGGTCGTCGATGTCCTCTTTGAGGAAGGTGCGGTCCGAGTCGGGGATGCGCGCGAAGAAGCGTGCGAGCGCCGGTTCGTCTCCCGGCTCGATCGGTCGGAACTCCATCACGGCTCCTCGGGTTCGGGGCGTTCGTCTGAATGCGCGATGATCCACTCCGAGAGGCGCGGCATCGTGTGTTTGAGTGCGCTGCGACCCGTGCCGAAGGTGACGTGGCCACCGGGCAGCCGCAGTTCCTCGCGCCGGGCGGGGTCGCCCACGATCTGCATGATCGGCTCCACGGCCGCAGGCGGCACGACGTTGTCCCGTTCCGCCATCGCGTTGAGCACCGTGCCGGGCGCGTTCGCGAAGTGCACCTCGCGGCCGCCGACACGGATCGACCCTGTCATCAGCACGTTCTTGCGGACGAACTCGTCGACGAGCTGGCCGAACATGGCTCCGGGGAAGGGGACGTGGTCGCGCGCCCACTCCGCCATCGCCTGGAACCCCTCGACGAACTCGTCGTTCCAGAGGTGTTCCAGCAACGTCGCCTTCTGCGCGACCTCCGAGGTCGGCGCCTGCATGTAGAAGCCGCTGTAGAGGGCGTCGGCCGGCACGTTGCCCGTACCGTCCACGAGGTCCTCGGTGTTCAGGCGCCCATCGCGCAGCAGCGCCACCATCGCGCCCATCTCGTCGAAGTCGAAGGGCGTGGCCATCAGGATGAGGTTGCGAATCGCGTCGTCCTGATGCGCCGCGGCGTAGATCGCCGCGAGCACGCCCCCGAGGCAGTACCCGGCGAGCGTCACCTCGTCGCTCCCGGTTTCGCGCTGGACCGCGGCGACCGCGCCCGGCAGATAGCCGTCGACGTAGCGCTCGAGGTCGTTCTCGGCGTCGAGCTCGTCGGGCACGCCCCAGTCGAGGAGGAACACGTCGATGCCGCTGCCGGTGAGGTACTCGACAAGGCTGCTGCCGGGGCGTAGGTCGAGGATGTAGCTCCGGCTCACGAGGCTGTGCACGATGAGCAGGGGCGGGCCGTATCGGACCGGACCGTTCCGGTACCGCCACAGCTGGACCTTGTCCCGCTCCCAGACGACGTCCTTGGGCGTCGCGCCGACCTTGCCCCGGTAACTCCCTCGCACGTAACGCACGCCGTTGCGGGCCCGCAGCACGGACCGCTCCACGTCCCGGGTGACGCGGGAGACCAGGTCGACGGGGTTGAGCGTCGGTGCCATCGCGTCAGTCGGTGGGGGTGCGGTCCGGCGGTGCGCGGTTGCCGTCCGGGTCGGCGACTTCCTCGGTCAACCGGTTGAGCCGCCGCTCCATCCGGGCCAGCTGCTCCCGCATGCGCTGCATGTCGCTGCCCGCCGGCAGGTTGACCACGTGCAGCACACGGGTCGACGCCCCGCTCGCCTTGCGCTTGACGGTCCCCGTCGCGCGCGTCGCCTTCGTCACGAGGTCGAAGTACGTGTCCGACCGGACCGCCGCTTCGACGGGTCCACCCACCGCGCGCTCGAGCTTTAGGACGGCCTTGAGCCATAACGGCTGCGCGCTCATGACGACCGGAACCGTAGCCGGTAGCTGACGTGACTTCAAGTCAGCCGCGTCGGGTCGGCCTCGCCGGTTCCCGCCATGCTCCACTGGGCGCCGCCGTCCACGGTGAGGATCGTGCCGGTCGTGTAGCTCGAGGCGTCGCTCGCGAGATACAGGGCGGCGCCGACGATCTCATCCGCCTCGCCCGCGCGGCGGGCCGGGAACGTCCGCGCCCGCTCGGCGAAGACGTCCATGTCCCACGCCTGCGCGATCGTCGTCAGGAAGGGGCCGGGCATGATCGCGTTGACCCGTACGTGTGGGCCCAGGGCGTGCGCGAGCCCGACGGTCATGGCGTTGACCCCCGCCTTGGCCGCCGCATACGGGACGATGTCGCTGGTCGGCCGCACCGCGCCCGTGCTCGACACGTTGATGATCGAACCACCGTCACCCGCGACCATCCGCTCGCCGACGAGCGCCGCGAGGCGGAACGGGCCCTTGAGGTTGACCGCGATGACCTTGTCGAAGAGCTCCTCGGTGACATCGGTGAGCTTGTCGTACATGGGCGAGACGCCGGCGTTGTTCACGAGGACATCGACACGCCCGAAGTCGCGATAGACGTCCTCGACGAGCGTGTCGACCTCGTCCCAGTGCCCGACGTGGCACGCGTACGCCCCAGCCTTGGCGCCCTCGGCGCGCAATGCGGCGGCCACCGCGTCGCAGGCATCGGGCTTGCGGCTGACGACGACCACCTCGGCGCCGGCCTGGGCGAACCCCTTGGCCATGGCGAGTCCCGAGTCCGCGCGTACCCCCGGTGACCACCGCGACGCGGCCGGTGACGTCGAAGCGGTTCGGTGCGTCTGCGTGGCGCGCCAAGGCGGTGTCAGCTGGGTCGTGCAGGACGGTCATCTCCTAGAGGTCGGGTCGTGGCCGTAGCGGCGAGGGCGAAGGACGCGACACCGTAGGTGCTGCCGTCCTGCGTCAGGTGCTCGTCGACCCGCCCGGCGTCGAGGAGGAGGTCGAGGTGCCCAAGCACCTCCCAGACGACGAGCAGCGGCTGCTCGGAGACCGTACGTGGAGACCAGAGGTGCGTGGCGATCTCGAAGGCGCTGGCTTCGCCGCCGCCGAGCACCTCGACGATGCGTTCGCAGCGACGGTCGTGGTCGCCCAGTCGCTCGCGGACGAGATCGGCGTGTGCGGTGACCTCGTCGCCGTGCCCGGTCAGCAGGCGTGCGAGCGGCATCGCGGCCGTCTCGCGCAGGCTCTGCAGGTACTCGACCCGCGCGCGCGGACGCGTCCCGTCCGGCTCCAAGGCCGGGTAGACCTCCGTGTTGGATGAGATCCCTCCGAGAAGGTGGTCGCCGACGAAGGCGATCCGCTCGCGCTCGTCGACGAGCAGGGCGTCGGTGGTGCTGTGCCCGGGCCGCGCCACGACGCGCAGGTCGCGGCCGCCGGCGCGGATGGTCGCGCCGTCGGGCAGTACGACGTCGGTGTCGTAGGCGTCCGAGGCGCGCTCGATGAAGTCCCAGAATCCCTCGTTGTCGACGATCACGGCTTCGGGCACGCCGTGGTGGCGCATGAGCGCGAGCGAGTAGCGGCGGTCGGCGGCCCTCGTCGACGCAGCGCTCGATGGCGTACGGGCAACGGGGCTGGAACGGGCAGCCCTGCGGGGCGTCGACGAGATCTGGCGGCAACCCTCGATCGGCACCAGCTTCTCTCTGCGGGGCTCGTCCATACGCGGGATCGACTTGAGCAGACCCAGGGTGTACGGGTGGCGCGGATTGTGGAAGATCTCGTCGGCCGTGCCGGTCTCGACGATGTAGCCCGCGTACATCACATTGATGCGGTCGGCGATCCCGGCGACGACGCCCAGGTCGTGGGTAATCATGATGATCGCCATGCCCAGCTCCTGGCGCAGCCGCTTGATCAGATCCAGGATCTGGGCCTGAATCGTCACGTCGAGCGCGGTGGTGGGTTCGTCGGCGAGCAGCAGCTTGGGCTCGCAGCTCAAGCGCCATGGCGATCATGACGCGCTGGCGCATACCGCCCGAGAACTGGTGCGGGTAGTCGTCGACGCGCGAACGCGCGACGGGATGCCGACCAGCTCGAGCAGCTCGATGGTTCGCTTGCGGGCCGCCGAGCGATCCATGCCCTTGTGCAGCTCGAGCGCTTCGCTGATCTGACGTCCGATGCGCTGGCCGGAACGGCCGTGGCCACGGTCTGACCCGTGAACGGCTGGGGCGGGGCGAGACCCCAGCCGAGCGCCGTCGAGGGGGCCGGCAAACCCGGCCCGGACGGGAAGCGATGAGGTGCCGGACCCCACGGACGTGGTGACCTCGAGGCGAGGCACGGCGTCGACCTTGACTGGTTGATCGACAGGGGAAGGCGCACGCTCCGGCGGTCGGCGGTGTTGGTCAGGACAACCGCCCCCGCCGTATAGCTGTCGAAGGGCGCGCCGGCCAGCGTCAGCGAGAGGGTCACGGCCTGCGTCGCTCCGGGAGCGATGTCGAACACGGCGGGCGCCACCGTCGCCGACGAACCCGGCCGGCGCCTCGATCGAGCCGCCCACGTCTGGGGTGCCGGTCGACGCTGGTGAAGGTGCGCACGGTCGAGCGCCACGGCGAAACGGGAGAAGGCCACCGAGGGCAGGTTGAGGTCGGCGGCGGCCAGGGCGGTGATCGGCGGCGTCGGGCACCGCGTCCGGCGCCTGGCCCTTGAGGTAGCGGAGGTAGTCGGCCACCGGGGTGTCGACCACGAGGCCGGGCGTGGCGGCCCGGTTGGGATCGATGCGGCCCGAGCCGACGTCGAGCGGGCCGGCCGGCGTCGCGCCCGTCCTCCTCCAGCACCTCCGCCTGGGCCGAGGTCATGAGGGCCGACTTGATGGCCGCCGGCGACCAGCCCGGTTGGAGCTGGGTCAGCAGGGCGGCGGCGCCGGCCACCTCCGGCGAGGCCATCGACGTGCCGCTGGTGATCTGGAACGTCTCCCCCGGCCGGGCGCCGGTGGCCCGGGTGGGGGTGTCGGCGGCGAGGATGCTCACCCCCGGGGCGCCGAGGTCGGGCTTGGCGATGTCGGGCACGGACTGGTCCGGGGCCCCGGGAGGAGAAGGCGGCCATCCGGTCGCCGGGGGCGGCGACGCGGTGGCCCGCCGCCCGAGCCAGAGGGTGGCCGGCGACCCCGTCGGCGAGGAGCGCCCGGATGGCGGCTCCGTCGGCCGCCGAGACGTGGACGGCCGGGACCCAGTGGAGGTCGGTGACGATGTCCTCGTCCGGCTTCGTGTTGGCCAGGACCATGCCGACGCCGCCGGCGTCGTGCACGACCTTGCTCTTCTCCACCCGGGCGTTCTGCCCCCGCATGCAGAGCACGGCCTTGCCGGCCACGGCCGCGGCGGATCGAGCGAGCCGGGCAGGCACAGCGCCGCCTGGGCGGCGTCGACGCCAGGGGCGGCGGCCGTGGCGGCGTCGACGAGCGGCGCCGCTTCAGGGCGCCGGTGAGGCTGGCGCCCACACCGGCCACCGACTCCGGGGCACCGGCCGGCGTGCCGCCGGCCGGGGGCCGGGGGCGACGATGAACGACGACTCGAACGTGCGGCGCAGGGTGGTGGCCGCCACCGACGTGACCCACGGCACGCCGGTCGGCGATCCGATCGTGCCGGGCTTCGGCCCGTTGTTCCCGGCGGCGTTGGCCACGAACACCCCGGCGGCGGCAGCGCCGAGGAAGGCCCGTTCCACCGGGCCGAACGCCGCCGAGGTGGAGGAGCCGACCGAGTAGTTGATGACGTCGACGCCGTCGGCCACCGCGGCGTCGATGGCCGCCACGGCGTCGGAGCCCATGCAGGTGCCCTCGACGGTCGTCGCCGCGGGCGGCCTTGCCCGTCCAGCAGATCTTGTAGGCGGCGATCCGGGCCCGGGGGGCGATGCCCGACACCGCCGGGATCCCGAGGTCGTGGCCGCCGATCATCGGCTTCACGCCGTAGTTGCCGGCGGCGGTGGCGGCGACGTGGCTGCCGTGCCCGTTGGCGTCCCGAGGGGAGAGGAACTCGCCGGCCTTCACGTTCTTCGCCCCGAAGCCCTCGACGAAGTACCGGGCGCCGATCAGCTTGTTGTTGCAGGCGGTGGCCGGGAAGTTGTCGCCGGTCTGGCAGGTGCCCTTCCAGTTCGTCGGCGGGCGTAGGCCGGGCCGTCGTAGCGCTCGCCGTCGGGGCCGTTCGGCTCGTCGGCGAAGCTCGGATGCTCGGGGTAGATGCCGGTGTCGATCACGCCGATCGTCAGCCCTCCCCGGCTTCGGCGGCCCGCCGAGGCGGGCCCAGATGCCGGCCGGGAGGTCGAGGAAGGCGGCGGTCTCGTGGCCCAGCGACCGCCGCGGGCCGCGGCGGTGCGGTGGTCTGCCTGCGGGTGCGAGACAGGGTCGGGGGTGACGGCGGCCACGCCGGCGTTGTGCGGCCAGGCCGGCCGCCTCGGCGGGCGTGAGCCGGGCGGCGAAGCCGGCGAAGGCGCTGCGGTAGCGGTGGACGACGGGCGCCCGGCGGGCCCGGGCCGACGACAGCACGCTGCCCTGCAGCCGGTCGAGCCGGCTGGTGACGTCCAGGGCGCTGATCGGACCGGGGGAGCTCGCCACCGGCGGGGCGCAAGCTGCACGATGTAGGTGGAGCGCACCGAGGTCCAGCTCGCCCACCTGGCGGTCCACGACCACCTCACGGGGCTCCCGAACCGATCGGTGTTCGACGACCGCCTCGAGCACGCGCTCCGGCGGCGTCGCGACGGACAGGGCGGCGTCGCCGTCCTGTTCATCGATCTGGACGGCTTCAAGCGCCTCAACGACAGCTTCGGCCACGGCGCGGGCGACGACGTGCTGCGCGAGGCGGGGGTGCGGATCCGGGCTGCCGTCCGCCCGCATGACACGGTGGCACGGCTGGGCGGTGACGAGTTCACCGTCCTCTGCGAGGGCGTGTGCGGCGACCACGGCGCGCTGACCATCGGGCGTCGTATCGCCCAGGAGCTGGCACGGCCGCTCGTGATCGACGGTCACGAGATCGTGCTCCGGGCGAGCATCGGCGTGGTGCTGGCCGAGCGCGAGTGCGTCACCGCGGAGGAGCTCCTCCAGCACAGCGACGACGCCATGTACCGTGCCAAGGCTCGTGGGGGCGGGCGCCCGCAGCTCTACACGCCCGGCCGTGCGCGCGACCGCGCGGGTCACGAGATCCAGGTCGAGTCCGCGCTGCGGCGCGCGATCCCGGAACTGGTCGCGCACTACCAGCCGGTCGTCGCGCTCGACGGCGGGCGGCTGGTCGGCGTCGAGGCGCTCGTGCGCTGGCAGCACCCGTCGCGAGGGCTCGTGCCGCCCGGCGAGTTCATCCCTGTCGCCGAGCAGTCCGGGCTCGTCGTGGCGCTCGGGGACTGGATGCTTCGCGAATCGTGCCGGCAGGCAGCCGGGTGGGACGACCTGCGCGTGTCCGTCAACGTCTCCGGCCGTCAGATCGCGGAGGGCTCGCTCGTCGGCTCGGTCGCGCGCGCGCTCGAGGACTCGGGGCTGGCGCCCGCCCGCCTGCACTCGAGCTGACCGAGACCGTCCTCATGGACGACATCGAAGGACACGTCGCCGTCCTGCGGGAAGTGAAGGAGCTCGGAGTGTCGCTGGCTCTCGACGACTTCGGCAAGGGCTACTCATCGCTCAGCTACCTCCATCGCTTCCCGATCGACCGGATCAAGGTCGACCGCGCGTTCGTCGGCGGGCTGCCGGACAGCCGGGCATCGCTGGCCATCGTGTCGGCGGTCGTCAGCTTCGCGCGCGCGCTGGACATCGAGGTCGTGGCCGAGGGCGTGGAGACGCAGGCGCACGTCGACGCGCTGCGCGACCTGGGATGTGAATACGCCCAGGGGTTCTTCTTCCACCGTCCACTCGAGCCCGAGCGGATCACCGCCCTGCTCAGTTGAGCCGGCCGCTCCACCGATCACGCACATTTCGCGGCGCCCGAGGCGCTTGAATCCTTCGCCTTCGACGGTGCGCGCCTCGCGCTCGCGCACACCCGCTTCCGTCCCGACGGGGGCGCCGCCGATGATGGGCTGCGATGAATCTGCGTCGACGACGACATCCTCGTGCAAGCGAGCGTGATCGAGGTCCACCCGATCACCGACCCGGGACGCATCCCCGCCGCGGCGCTGCCATCCGCCGCGCCCTACCGGGCCGCGAACGCCGAGCGACCGCAATGCCCGTACCGCGACG
>CAVXSJ010000007.1:0-212611 GCA_963764385.1 uncultured Solirubrobacteraceae bacterium
AACATAGTTGGCGCTAAACCCGATCTTTAATTTGTTATATTCCTGCGAAGCTGCAAAACGTGCGCCGGTACGGTTCGATTTGTCCTTTGGAACAATTCCTTCTGTTTTGTTGTTCTCAGCAGAAAAGAAAAAAGTTGAATTATCGGTACCGCTGCTGAATGAAACCTGGTTGTTTAATGTAAAACCGGTATTCCAGATGTCTTCTCTTATTCCTGCGATAGCTGAGTAAGGAAGAGTGTTTACACTACCATCTTCCAGGATACGACCAACAGGACGCATGGAGCCGTCATATTGATCACCAAATTGCTGGTTCTCGTAGGAGCGCCAGTTATCTTTCATCCGGTCCAGGTAATTGGTTTTATACCCGGCCGCGCCAAAGCTTGTCGCGTAGTGTGAGCCGCTTCCAAATTTTTCCTGGAACTCGGCCAGGATATTAATTTTCTCAACATTATAAGAACTACTATAATCCACCCTTAATTTTCCTTTCTGTCCTTTTTTGGTATTGATAAAAATAGCGCCGTTTATTCCCTGTGAACCATACAATGTAGCGGCTACACCTCCTTTCAATACAGAGATACTTTCTACGTCATTTGGATTAATCAAATTAAACAAAGTAGAGGAGCCGACTGGCTGTGGCAAACCATCAATAACGATCAATGCATCATTGTTACCTGACATAGATCGATATCCACGCAGATTGAATTTAACAGAAGGGTCCACCGAACTGTTTGCGTTGGTAATAACTAATCCTGAAACTTTACCTGATAAGCCGGCAGCAATTTGCGGGGCCCTGCCCACGGTAAGTTCTTGATTCGAAACTTTGGCAACGGAATATCCCAATTCCTTCGGACGACGCCGGATTCCTAAGGCCGTTACAACAACTTCTGTTTCAGTTTTAGCAATCGTCGTCAGTGAAATAGAAACAGCCCCTGAAGCTGGAACTGATACTTCTCTTGGAGAATAATTAACCGCGGAAATAACCAGTACATCACGGGTTTGAGCCTGGATCTTAAAATTTCCCTGGGCATCAGCAGATACCCCCGTAAGATCACCTTTAACTTGTACGGTTGCAAACGGAATTGGTTTGCCGCTTTCATCCCGAACCTGACCGGAAATCGTACGGTCTTGCGCAGATGCCAACGCAGTAAAAAGCATCAGCACTGCAAGCAGTGGTAACAGTTTTCTCATGTGCAGTAGTTTTTTTTTAATGTTTTTAAATTCTTAATAATTCATTTTCCCGGGCGCAGAACCCTGAAATTTGAGGCCGTTAAAATACGGCTTTTTAACATTCAATTAACCGTCCGACGAAAAAATTATTGGCATTAACCTGCAAAAACCCGCACAAATATGCGTTTTTGTTACTTTGTTGCTCCAGATCAATAGAATTTAATTGTCACTTACTAAAAGGTGTCACAAAAAGGGTTATCCCAAAAGCGTCTTTAAATTAGTGAAGCTCCCTGGTAAAAATCCGATGAAAATTAATTTTTGGAAGGGAAAAATCGATCCTAAATTGAAGAAATTCACACCCTCTTTGTGTTTAAAAAACGCCGATTTTATATCCGGTCATTTTAAACTTCCTATTCTTACTTTTGTTATCCTTTTAAATCAACAGCTATTAAACACTAAAATCAATAATCATGGCATTTACATTACCAGCACTCCCATATGCACACGATGCTCTGGAACCCCATATTGACACACAAACCATGCAGATACATCATGGCAAACACCACCAGGCTTATGTTGATAACCTGAATAAAGCTATCGCCGGTACTCCAAATGAAAATAAGTCATTGGAAGAATTAGTGGCTGCAGCCGGTTCGATTTCGCCGGCTGTCCGCAACAATGGCGGCGGTCATTGGAACCATCATTTTTTTTGGGAGAGCCTGGCACCCAATGCAGGAGGCTTCCCGGTAAATTAGCTGATGCTATCAATGAGGCCTTTGGATCTTTTGATGAATTCAAAACAAAATTTGCAGCAGCTGGTATCGGCCGTTTTGGAAGTGGCTGGGTATGGCTGATCATAAAAGAGATGGCAAGTTGGAAATTTCTTCCACCCCTAACCAGGATAATCCATTGATGGATGTAGCCGAAGTAAAAGGCACTCCCATATTGGGTGTGGATGTTTGGGAACATGCTTATTACCTGAAGTATCAAAATAAACGCCCAGATTACCTTACTGCAATCTGGAATGTAATTAATTGGAATAAAGTGGCAGAAAGATTTGAAGCTGCATAAAAAGTCAGCGCATATAAAAACCCTTCTGCATGAATAGCAGAAGGGTTTTTTATTTAACGGCCCGGTTATTTACACTTATCCATTATGTCCTTTACGATCTTGTTGCCCTTTTCATTCATCTCTTTATCATTTTCTTTGTCCTTATATTTTTCCTGCATTTTATCTTTAAACTCCTTCATTTCCTTTTCCAGGTCCTCCAGTTCCTTTTTAGCTTTTTCATCACCAGGATCTTTTGCCATTAATTGCATTTCCTTGCATTGGTATTCTGCTAATTTCTTTACATCCCTTTCAAAAGATGACGAAGAGGAAGATTTACAGGATGCGACACCCAATACAATAGCCAGTACAGCTATAGAAAGAAAATTCTTTTTCATGTAATTAGTTTTTGGTTAAAAGAACAGGATTTATATTATTAGTGATTGACCCGTACAAATTAAAGCTAATTTGTAAAATACAAAAAAAGGAGTATCAGGGCACAGGGTCATACCCACTGCCACCCCAGGGATGGCACCTGCTTATCCTTTTGATAGCTAGCCACATCCCTTTAAAGACACCATGCTTTTTTAATGCTTCGGCGGCATAATGCGAACAGGTCGGAGTGTAGCGGCATTTCGGACCCAACCAGGGAGAAATAACTAACTGGTAGATCTTGATCAGCAGGATAAAAGGAAGGCTTAATATGCGGAGAAAAGTTTTCAATGTATATTGCCCGTACAAAAGGCAAAGCTTATCAATTCCCTTACCCAGTCTTATCATATACTTCTTTGTAAACAGGGACTTCTTTGCCGGTATAAATAAAGAAAACATTCAACTGAGTGCTTTGTTCTTTCAATTTTTGCTGCAGCACCGTTTTTTGCAAACGCCAGCCTTCCCGGATCAGTCTTTTTATCCTATTTCTGTCAACTGCTCTTTTAAAAAATTTACTGCTGACCCCAACTCCGAATCCGATAGCTATCGGATGTAATGATGTGTTCTCTCCTACGGAGTCCTTTCGTACAGTCTTATTCAATATGTAATAGATCCGGAATGGATGCCACGTAAATTTTTACCCTTCACTGAATAATTGTTCAGTTTGCTTCCGGCTTTTTAGCCGTTCATTTTTTCCTAATGTGAATTGTTTAGCCACGAAAAGTTTTACCAGCAATGCAAATCTAATACTAAAAATAGCCCTCCCGCCATGGCGGGAGAGCTATCAAATATTAAGACTGGCCTAAAGCCCTCCTGAGTTAGTCCGAAGGATCGGGATTTGGAATTTTCTATTTCAATTTACTCTCATCAGAAACGGTCAGCTTTCTTGCGACCTTTTGCACGGCGGCTGGCCAATACTTTACGACCATTGGCTGTTTGCCATGCGTTTACGAAAACCATGCACAGTTTTACGACGTTTACGATGAGGTTGGAATGTACGTTTCATAATTATTTCTTTTATCCGCCGTACTTAACGAAGGCGGGCTTTATTTGAAATGCGGCCGGGAGAACGGACCAGGTTTCAAGTTTCACCAGCAAGTCACCACACCTGCTGTTTGTGAAAGGACGGCAAAGGTAAGGGTTAGAAGCCAGAAGTAGAAAGGCTGTAGGAGGTGAAAATTCAGGCTTTTCCATAATTCCTGATAATCAAGGCTTAAACGTTCCGAGGTCAAGATGCCTGGAATTCACCGGTTCACCATAGAAAAAGGTGGCATGATTGTCAAAATCCGTTGTCGAATCAGTGGTATAAAATATCCGCTGACCGTTTTTACTGCAACGATTTTCCATTCCCGGGTGACGATTCAGATAATCAGCCAGGCTGGTCGCCACGATCTCGCCCTGCGAAATGAGTTTTACCCATTTGGCAGGTATTCTTCAATTTTTTCCTGTAACAGCGGGTAATGAGTACAGGCCAGCAGGATGACATCGATATTCTCCCCTTTTTCAAAAATGTTATGCAGGTTTTTTTTGATAAAAAAATCAGCCCCATGGCTTTTAAATTCTTCATTTTCGACCAGTGGCACCCACATTGGACAGGCTTCCTGGTAAACTTTTAATTCAGGGAAAAATTTTGCGGTCTCCATCGGGTAAGACTCCGAACTCACTGTCCCATTCGTTGCTAATATGCCTACACTTTGTGTTTCAGAAAAAGTACCGATGATCTCTGCTGTTGGTCGTATTACTCCCAGTACTCTTTTATCAGGTGCAATTACAGGGAGATCCTTTTGCTGGATTGTTCGTAATGCTTTGGCTGATGCCGTATTGCAGGCGAGAATAACTAAGGAACAACCCTGGTCAAAAAACCATTTGACACATTGAAGGGTATATTGGTAAACGGTTTCAAAAGAACGGTTGCCATAGGGAGCTCTTGCATTATCTCCCAAATACACATAATCGTACTGCGGAAGTTTATTGATGATCTCTTTCAGCACTGTCAATCCCCCATACCCTGAATAAAAACACCGATCGGATTTGCCTGTTGCATACTACAAAAATAAGGATTGGTAATGCAGGCTTTAAAAAATAAGTGATGTATCAGCCGATAGCTATCGGGTTTGAAATACAAGCACACGGATTTAATAATAGGAAGGATAAACAAGGATCTTAATTCTGTAAACAGAATAAAATAGAATTGCCAAGAGGAAATTGGTATCCATAATTCTGCGAAGCAGAATCAACCCGTGTGTATCCCTTTTGTCCGTTTAATCCGTGTGCCTGTATTTTCCTTTCAATCAAAATGCGACACTACCAAAAAATACAGGTCCCGCTTAAGGCGGGACCGGTATCAGATCAGTAATAAATTTTTTTTACTTACCGGGAGGTTTGGGAAGAGGTACTTTAAGCTTTGTCGCAACAGCTGCTATCATATCATCCCCATCCGGCGCCACCAGGAAAGCTTCCTTTGAGAATACATGGGTATATCCTTTTTCTTTGGCCACTAATTTAATAGCATCATAAACCTTACGGTAGATAGGTGCCAGCAACTCATTTTGTTTGGCTTCCAATGCCTGGTTTACTATCTGCTGCCAGTTTTGTATCTGGTAGATCAGGGATGGTAATTCCTGTTCTATTTGTTTACGAACAGCAGCTGGAGTTTTTATAGAATCCCTGTACACACTGTCTTTGTACTGGTACAAAGAAACGATCTGTGCATATTGCGGGTTTATTGAATCAGCCTGGTAACGTTCGAGCAATGTATCGATCTTAGCTGTTTCAGGCATTAGCCCTACCATATTGTCAACGCTGATATAACCAGCTTTCATCTGAGCACCGGCACTGCCAGCAAAGAAGAGACCCATTGCTAATGCAAATGCTGTAAGAAATTTTTTCATTTGTTTTGTTTTTGTTTATCCCGTTCCTCCGGTTCTTTCCGAAATTACTTGGATGGTTGCTTTATATGATTGGTAAAGAAGGCCGTTCGTTGCGCCATTCTTTTTCTTTTAACAATTAACGTACGCCCAAATCTTTGAGCACATCCTCGCTCTTGTCCAGTTTTGGGTCGGCAAATATAATGGTAATTCCTTCACTTTTGTCCAGCACAAAATCCCAGCTCGTCCGGGAAGCTGAACAGGTCGAGCTCGGTGCCGAGCTTGCGGTGGTCGCGCTTGGCCGCTTCCTCGAGCCGGTGCAGGTAGGCCTTCAGGTCGTCCTTGCTCGCCCAGGCGGTGCCGTAGATGCGTTGCAGCTGCTGGTTCTTCTCACTGCCCCGCCAGTACGCGGCCGCGCTGCGCATGAGCTTCACCGCCGGGATGCGCCGGGTGGTGGGCAGGTGCGGGCCGCGGCACAGGTCGGTCCAGACCCGTTCGCCGGTCTTGGCGTCGAGGTTGTCGTACATGGTCAGCCCGCCGGCGCCGACCTCGGTGGCTTCCTCGCCGGTCGCGGGCGACTTGAGCCCGATCAGCTCGAGCTTGAACTTCTCGTCCTGTCAGTTCGGCGCGCGCCTCGTCGTCGCCGATCGGCCGGCGGGCGAACCGCTGGCCGGACTTGATGATCTCGGCCATCTTCTTCTCGATGGCGGCGAGGTCGTCGGGGGTGAACGGGCGGGAGGCAGGAAGTCGTAGTAGAAGCCGTCCTCGATCGGCGGGCCGATGCCGAGCAGGGTGCCCGGGAACAGGTCCTGGACGGCCTGGGCCATGGCGTGCGCGGCCGAGTGCCGCAGCACGGCGAGCCCGTCGGGCGACTCGGCGGCGACCGGCTCGACCTCGGCGTCGGCTCGGGCACCCAGTCGAGGTCGTGCAGCTCGCCGTCGGCTCGCGGACCACCACGGCGCCGTGCGGCCCGGTGAGCTCGACCCCGGCCTCGCGCAGCGCGTCGAACGCCGTCGTCCCGGCCGCGACCCGGAAGGGCGGGGCGGCCTCGGACGGACGGGCGCTGGCGGACACAGGACTCCTCGGTGGGTCGTGTACGGCCGGAACGGCTGCCCTGGATGCTAGTGCGGTGACTCGGCCGAACCGATCTGCATATCCGCGCCGCGCTCGGCGGGCCTCGCGATCCGCGGCCGTACGTGCGCCGGCAGCACGTCCGACGGACCGCCGCCGCGCCGGACCCGGTCGACCGCCGTCCCGCGGCGCGACCCGACGTCGCACCGGCACCCGGCGCACCGCCGCACCACGACGGCGACGTCGCCCGCGCCGGCCCGGCAGTTCACGATCGCCTTCGCCGGCGACGTCCACTTCCCGGGCGGGTGGCCACCGCCTCGCCCGGAACCCGGCGACGGTGTTCGGGCCGGCGCAGCCGGCGCTGGCCGACGCCGACCTCACGATGGTCAACCTGGAGACCGCGATCACCACCGGCGGCGACGGCGCAGCCGAGACTGTTCAACTTCCGGGCGCCGCCGAGCGCGCTGACCGCGCTGCGCGACGCCGGGGTCGACGTCGCGACGATGGCCAACAACCACGGCGCCGACTACGGCGCGGCCGGGCTGCGTGACACGCTGGCCGCGATCCGATCGCTCCGCTTCCCCGTGGTCGGTGTCGGCGCGGACGCCGCGGCGGCGTTCGCGCCATACACGACACGCTGAACGGCGTGAAGGTCGCGATCATCGCCGCCGACCAGGTGCAGGACGAGACGACCCTGCGCCTGTTCAGCGCCGGGCCGCGCAAGGCCGGGCGTGGCAAATGCGTTCTCGCCGCGTTGGTGCAGTCGGTGCGGCGGGCCAAGGCGGCCGGCTACGTGGTGATCGTCTATGTGCACTGGGGCGTCGAGTACACGACCTGCCCGTCGCGCCTGCAGACGGCGCTCGCCGACGAGCTGGCCGCGTGCCGGCGCGAGCGCGGTGATCGGCACGCACGCGCACGTGCTGCAGGGCGCCGGCTGGCGCCCGGACGGCACCTACGTCGCCTACGGGCTCGGCAACTACCTCTGGTGGATGTCGTTCGGCAACAACCAGGACGACAACGGCGTGCTCACCCTGACGTTCAAGCACCGCGAAGGTCGTGTCGGCGACTGCGTTCGCGCCCTCGCATCTGGACGACCGCGGGTGCCGGTGCCCGCCACCGGGGCCGAGAAGCGACGCATCGACGCGCAGTGGAACGGCTGACCGAGGGTGCACGGACCTGTCGCGCGCCACCGCGCCGACTGAGAAGGAGCAGCTCGATGAACCTGTTCGAGTACGAAGGCAAGCGCCCGCGATCGCCGACGACGCGTTCATCGCAGCGACCGCCACGGTGATCGGTGACGTGACGATCGAGTCCGGGGCGTCGGTCTGGTACGGCGCGGTGTTGCGCGGCGACGACGGCCCGATCATCGTGCGGGAGCGGGCGAACATCCAGGACAACTCGGTGATCCACACGACGCTCGAGCGTGTCACCGAGATCGGCCGCGGCGCGACGGTCGCGCACCAGTGCATGGTGCACGGCGCGGTGGTCGAGGAGGAGGCGCTCGTGGGCAACGGCTGCGTGGTCCTCGACGGCGCCCGCATCGGCGCCCGCTCGATGATCGCGGCGATGTCGCTCGTCCCGCCCGGGCAGCAGATCCCGCCGGGCGTGCTGCGGCCGGCGTCCCGGCAAGGTCAAAGGCGAGATGGCCGGCACCCCGGCCGAGTACTGGGTCAAGATGAACCCGGTCTACTACCCGGGTTGGCGAAGCGGCACGCGGTCGGGATCACACGCATCGAGCGCTGATCCGCGCATGACGCGCTCACCGCTGACCGCCGTAGGCCTGCGCCGAGTCGCAGAGCACGCGAGACAACGCTCCTGCCGCCGGCTGGTACGCAGATCCCTACGGTCGCCACGAGGCCCGCTACTTCGACGGCACGCGGTGGACCGAGCACGTGCATCGCACGGCCGGGCCGGCGATCGATCCGCCCGGCCGGCAGGCCGCCACGTGCCCACCGTGCGCGCGGGTCCGGAGAAGATCAGCGCGACGTCCAGCGGCGGGCCAGGCCGGAGTCGCGGCGTTCCACGGCGGCGGGTCGCTGTTCACCGAACCGGTGCTGGTGGTGAACCAGAAGGCGAAGTTCATCGAGATCAGCAACGAGTACGCGATCTTCGACCAGCACGCGCAGCAGATCGGCGCGGTGCGCGAGGTCGGGCAGAGCACGCTGAAGAAGGCGGCGCGGCTGCTGACTTCGCTCGACCAGTACATGACGCACAAGCTGCAGATCGTCGACATGCAGGGCACGCCGCTGCTGACGCTGACCCGGCCGGCGAAGTTGATCAAGTCGCGAATCATCGTCAAGGACCCGGCCGGCGGCGAGATCGGCCAGATCGTCCAGCAGAACATGTTCGGCCGGATCCGCTTCGGCCTGGAGGCCGGCGGGCAGCAGATCGGTTCGATCAACGGCGAGAACTGGCGGGCCTGGAACTCGAACATCAAGGACCACACCGACGCCGAGGTCGCCCGCATCACCAAGACGTGGGAGGGCCTGGCCAAGACGATGTTCACCACGGCGGACAACTACGTCGTGCAGATCCACCGCCCGCTCGAGCCGCCGTTGCGCTCGCTCGTGGTGGCCGCCGCGTGTAGCGTCGACACCGCGCTCAAGCAGGATCCCGCGGCTTCGGTTGATCGGCCGTGCCACCGGACACTGCCGGTTCCCGGTCGCTCGCCGTCGGCGCTCGCCTGCGGTCCAGCGGGCGAGGTCCTCGGCGGTGTCCAGGTCGGTCGGGTCGCCGGGCACGTCCACCTCGTCGACGAGGTCGGGACGGCCGGCGAGCATGGCCCGGGCCCCCTCGTCCGGACCGGCCTGGGCGAGCGCCGCACGCCACTCGGCCGGCGCCGCGACGGTCGGGGTGCCCGCGCCGGCCGCGGTAGCGGCCGACCGCGATACGTCCCGGCCGCCACGCGCCGAGCACGGCGCGCACGGCCTCGACGCCGACCCCGGGCACGTCCACGAGCAGGACCGCCAGTGCGTCGATATCGCCGGCCGCGGTGATGGCCAGCTCGAGCGACGACCGCATGCCGCGGTCGGGAACGGGATTGACGACGACAGTCGCGACGGGCACGTGGACTCCTTCGCGCACGACAGCGATGACCGGGTCGCAGCCACCGTCGGCGAGCACCCGGACCGCGCGGTCGACCAGCCGCTGCCCCGCGACCACCAGCTCGGCCTTGGGCGGCCCATCCGGGATCCGGAGCCCGCTGCCAGCACCGCCCCGGCGACGCGTGTCACTCCGCGAGACTAGGCGGCCCTGCGGGCCAGCTCGCGGAGCCTCGCGATGTCCGGGCGGTTAGAGATCTGGTGCTGCCGGGTGGGTCGGGGGCGCGGCTTTGGTAGCGGTGTGCGGTGGGGGTGGTGATGTCGATGGTGTGCGGGCCGGGTGTTTGGCTGGTTTTCATCTGCCAGCCGGGGGCTTGTTTGGCGTGGTTGCAGGCTTGGCAGTAGCCCTGCCCGTTGCCGATGGCGGTGGGTCCGCCGGCTTCGTGGGGGTGGATGTGGTCGGTGTGTCGGATGGGGGCTTCGCACCAGGGGGTGCGGCAGCTCTGGTCGCGTAGCGCGATGAAGTGGCGTTGGGCTTTGGTGAAGCAGCGGCGCCGGGAGTCCATGGCGACCAGTTCGCCGGTGCCGGGGGCGGTGAACAGGCGCCGCAGCCAGAGCGGGGCGGGGTTGTTGAGGATGAGCTCCCGGGCCTAGGCGGCGGGGACCGGGCCGTGTCCGGGGATCACCGCGGGTTCGTCGCGGCCGGGCGTGCCGGGTCGGGCGAGCAGCGTCTGCGCGGGCAGGAGCAGGTTGACCTCGACCGGCACGTCGCTGGCTTTGGTTTGTCCGGTGACGCGTTCGACGAGGGTGTCGGCCATGATCTGGGCGCGGGAGCGGGGGTCGCCGGCGGCGCGTTTGGCTTCGGCGTCCTGACTGAGTGCGGTGTGCGCGGCGACGCCGTGGACCAGGGGCAGCAGCGCGGACAGGCGGGTCATGGTGTCCGGGGCGGGGCGTAGGGACACGCGGCGGTCGTTGTCGGCGTTGCGGCGCCGTTGGGCTGCCCCGTGCGGGTCGAGGCGGTAGGCGAGCGTCGCGGCCTGACCGTAGGTGGCCTTGTCCCCGAGCGGCTCGAGCCGGGGCCCAAGCTCACGGTCCACCACCGAGCGATCTGCGCGGGACAGCCACGCGGTTTCCCGGGCCACGATCGTGGCCCGCCATCGGTGGTCTGCCCGGCCGCCAACGCGGCGAAGGTATGCGGCAGTTCGGTGGTCAGGATTTTGGCCCAGCCGAGGTGGCGGCGGGCCTGAAAGGCCGAGCAGCGCCGGGCCAGGGCGATCTGGTGCGCGATGCTCTGCTCGGCCCGCTCCGGGCGCATCTTCGCCGCGCTCAGCGCGGCCTGCTGCGAGTCGGCGAACTCGGCGATCTCGCGGGCCTGCGCCGCCGCGATCGCTGACTTGAGTTGCTCGAGGTGTCGGATCCGGTCGATACGTTCAGCGTCATCGGCGGCGGGGCTGGGCGCGGCGAGCGCGTTGCTGATGCGGGACAGGTCGGCAGTGCTGAGGGCACTGATCTGGCTGTCGTACATAGGTGTCATTCTACGCCTTGGATCCCTTATGTACCAAGGGATTCCCCAAATTTCGTAACCACTTTCTGATCCCAGCTGGAACGTAGCGACGCGTACGTGACACGAGTGCTCATCAGCCACCCGCGGAACGCAACCACCGTCCTCGGTCGACCGGGAGCGAAGCTCCCGAGGCGGGTGAAAGACGCTGGAACGCAAGGCGCTCGACCAAGTCCGAGCCCGCGCCCTTTACCCAACGAGACCTTGGGTCGCTTGGGTCGGGTGGCCGGCTTGCGTACCCCGGTCACGCCCGCCTCCGCCGGTTCCAGCTCGGTCACCGGGTGGTGGTCGCCAATTCTTCGTCCTACTCGGATCGATCATGTGCAGGTACCGACGTGAGAACACCGCCGCATACGGCACAAGATCCATGGCCAAGCGCGATCTTGGGCAGGCGGCGAGGCACGACCGTAGGCTCGAAGCATGCAGGACGCGTTCGCCGATCCGACCGCCGTGGCCGCGGCACTCGACGGCGCCGGGTACCTGCCCGACGACGGGCTCGCGACGGCCGCGTTCCTCGCGATGCGGATGGGCCGGCCGCTGTTCCTCGAGGGCGATCCCGGGCGTCGGCAAGACCGCGCTGGCCCAGGCGCTGGCGACGATCACCGGCGCCGAGCTTGCTGCGGCTGCAGTGCTACGAGGGCATCGACGCGAGCCAGGCGCTCTACGACTGGGACTTCCCGCGCCAGATCCTGCACCTGCGCGCGGCCGGCGACAGCGCGGACACCGCCGACGCTCGAGGCGTCGCTGTACGACCGGCGGTTCCTGGTCGCCCGGCCGATCCTGCAGGCGCTCGAGCGCAGCCCCGGCGGTGCTGCTCATCGACGAGATCGACCGCGCCGACGACGAGTTCGAGGCGTTCCTGCTCGAGGTGCTGGCCGAGAACGCGGTGACGATCCCCGAGCTCGGCACGATCACCGCGGCCGTGCCGCCGCTCGTGGTGATCACGTCCAACCGCACCCGCGAGGTGCACGACGCGCTCAAGCGGCGCTGCCTGTACCACTGGGTGGCGCACCCGGACTTCGCAACGCGAGGTCGCGATCGTCCGGCGCCGGATGCCGGAGGTCGGCGAGCAGCTGGCCCATGACGTCGCGCGCGCGGTCGGCCGGCTGCGCGAGGCGGGGCTGCTCAAACCGCCCGGGGTCGCCGAGACGATCGACTGGGCCCAGGCGCTGCACGTCCTCGGGCGCCCGCGGCTCGACCCGACGACCGCGGCGGCCGACGCTCGGTGCGGTGCTGAAGTACCACGAGGACATCGCCCGGGTGCAGCGCGAGCTGGACGCCCTGCTCGGCGGGCTGACAGCCGATGACCGGTCGCGGCCGACGCCGGATCCGGTGGTGGCGATGACCGGGTTCGCCCGGGCGTTGCGCGCCGACGGGCGTCGCGGCCGACACGACCCGGCTGACCGCGGCGCTCGACGCGCTCGGCGCACGTCGACGTCCTGGACGCCCGGCAGGTCTACTGGGCCGGCCGGGTGACGCTGTGCGCCGAGCCGGACGACCTGCCCCGCTACGACGCCGTGTTCGACGCCTGGTTCCGCGGCCGGATCCCGCCGCTGCCCGGGCCGGCACCGGCCGGCCCGCCGGCCCAGGTGGTCGACGCTGCGCCCGATCGGCTCCGGACCGGGCCGAGGACGAGCGCCGAGCCGGACGACGAGCCGCTGCGCACCGCGGCGAGCGACACCGAGATCCTGCGCCACCGCGACGTCGCCGGGCTCAGCCGTCGCTCGAGCGGGACGAGATCAACCGGCTGATCGCGCTGCTGGCCCCGCGGATGGGCTCGCGCCGCACGCGCCGCCGGCGGCCGCGGCGGCCGCGACGACATCGACGTGCGGCGCACGGTCCGGCCGATGCTGCACGACGGCGGCGAGCCGGCGGTGCTGGCCCGGCTGCGGCCGCGCGCGCAAGCCGCGCCGGCTGGTGCTGCTGCTCGACGTCAGCGGCTCGATGGCCGCCCTACGCCGACGTACTGCTGCGCTTCGCGCACGCCGCCGTGCGGGTCGCGCCGACCACCACCGAGGTGTTCACGGTGAGCACCCGGCTGACCCGGGTCACCCGGCAGCTGCGGCTGCGCGACCCGGAGCTGCGCGCTGCGCGCGGCCGGCACCGCGATCCCGGACTGGAGCGGCGGCACCCGGCTCGGCGAATCGCTGCGCGCGTTCCTCGATCTCTGGGGGCAGCGCGGCACGGCGCGCCGGGCGGTCGTCGTCATCGCCTCCGACGGCTGGGAGCGCGGCGACGCGGCGCTGCTCGGCGAGCAGATGGCCCGGCTGCGCCGGCTCGCGCACCGGGTCGTGTGGGTGAACCCGCACCGCGGCAAGGACGGCTTCGCGCCGGTGACCGCTGGGATGGTCGCGGCGCTGCCCGCACTGCGACGAACTGCTCGCCGGCCACACCCTGGACGCGCTGCATACCCTGGCGGATGTGATCGCCGATGCGTGACGTGCTGACCGACCTCGAGACCTGGTGGCGAGCCGGCGAGACCGTCGGCCTCGGCACCGTCGTCGGCACCTGGAAGTCCGCGCCCGCGCCAGCCCGGCGCGGCGATGCTGGTCGGGCCGGACGGCACCGCGGTCGGCAGCGTCTCCGGCGGCTGCGTCGAGGGCGCGGTGTACGAGCTCGCCGACGGCCGGCGCGCGACACCGGCGCGCCGGTGCTGCAGCGCTACGGCGTCAGCGACGACGACGCGTTCGCCGTCGGGCTGACCTGCGGCGGCATCATCGACATCTTCGTCGAGTCGATCGACCAGCAGACCTTCCCCGAGCTCGGCGAGGTCGCCGACGACATCCGCGCCGGCCGCCCGGTCGCGGTGGCCACGCTGATCAGCGGGGTGGCCGACGACCGGCTCGGCCGGCGGCTGGTCGTGCGCCCGGACGCGGTCACCGGCACGCTCGGCAGCGACCGGCTCGACGCCGCCGTCGGCGACGACGCGCGGGCCTGCTGCGCGCAGGGCCGCACCGGCATCGTCCACTACGGCCCGGACGGCGAGCGGCGCGGCGACGACATCGCGGTGTTCGTCGCCTCGTACGCCCCCCGCCCGCGCATGATCGTGTTCGGCGCGATCGACTTCGCCGCCGCCGTGGCGCGGGTCGGGGCGTTCCTCGGCTACCGGGTCACGGTCTGCGACGCCCGGCCGACGTTCGCCACGCAAGAAGCGCTTCCCCGACGCCGACGAGGTCGTCGTCGACTGGCCGCACCGCTACCTCGGCCACAGACCGAGGTCGACGAGCGCACCGTCGTCTGCGTGCTCACCCACGACCCGAAGTTCGACGTGCCGCTGCTCGAGATGGCGCTGCGGCTGCCGCTGGCGCTACGTCGGCGCGATGGGCTCGCGGCGCACCCACGACGACCGCGCCCGGCCGGCTGCGCGAGCTCGGCTTCACCGACGCCGAGCTGGCCCGGCTGCACGCGCCCGATCGGGCTCGACGTCGGCGCGCGCACGCCGGAGGAGACCGCGGTGTCCATCGCCGCCGAGATCATCGCGCAGCGCTGGGGCGGCACCGGGGCGCAGCTGCGGCACGATCGACGGGCCGATCCACCACGAACACGACGCGTACGCCGACTGACTCGCTCGGGAAGTTCCTACGAACCGTCGCCAACGCCAAGTCCTGGCGATAGGTTCGGAACAGGTTTCGGAACGCAAGCTTCGGAGGCTCGATGACCAAGATCAACGTGACAGTCGACGGCGTGGCCTACACCGACGAGGTCGAGCCCCGAACGCTGCTGGTCCATTACCTGCGCGAGCAGATCGGGCAAGGTCGGCACGGTCGTCGGCTGCGACACCAGCAACTGCGGGGCGTGCACCGTCGACCTCGACGGGCAGAGCGTGAAGAGCTGCACCGTGCTGGCCGTGCAGGCCGACGGCGGCGAGGTGATCACGATCGAGGGGCTGGAGTCCGACGACGGCACGCTGCACCCGATGCAGCAGGCCTTCCACGAGAACCACGCGCTGCAGTGCGGGTTCTGCACGCCCGGGATGATCATGGCCGCCCGCGACCTGCTCAAGAACAACCCGCACCCCTCCGAGCACGAGATCCGGGAGGGCATCGAGGGCAACCTCTGCCGCTGTACCGGCTACCAGAACATCGTCAAGGCCGTGCAGGCCGCGGCCTCCGGGAGCGTCGGCATGACCGCCACGTCGAAGACGCGTCCGGCCACGGAGATCGGCCAGTCCCGCCGGCGCAAGGAGGACCACCACCTCATCACCGGTCGCACCACCTGGACCGACAACATGACGCTGCCCGGGATGCTGCACCTGGCCATCCTGCGCAGCCCGATGGCGCACGCCACGATCACCTCGATCGACACCACCGAGGCCAAGGGCCGCCCCGGCGTCGTCGCCGTCTACACCGGGCAGGACTTCGCCGAGACGCAGGGCAACCTGCCCGTGCGCGTGGCCGGTCACCCCGGACATGGTCAACCCCGGCGCGCCCGAGCCTCGCGGTCGACTCAGGTCAACCACGTCGGCGAGGCGGTCGCGGTCATCGCCGCGCGCACCAAGGCCGCGGCGCAGGACGCGCTCGAGGGCATCGACGTCGAGTACGAGCCGCTGCCGGCCGTCCTGAACATGGAGGAGGCCGTCAAGGACGGCGCGCAGCTCGTCCACCCCAACACCGAGTCCAACAAGTCCTACACCTGGGCGTTCGAGTCCGGCGCGGCCGGCAGCGGCGCGCCGATCGACGACGCGCTGGCGCGATGCCGAGGTCACCGTCAAGCGCCGGTTCATCCAGCAGCGCCTCATCCCGGCGTTCATGGAGCCGCGCTCGGTCGTCGTGCAGCCCGTCGAGCGACGGCGTCACCGTCACACTCCGCCACCCAGATCCCGCACATCCTGCGCACCATGCTCGGCGCTGACGCTCGGCATCGACGAGCACAAGGTGCGCGTCATCGCCCCGGACGTCGGCGGCGGGTTCGGCGGCAAGATCCCGGTGACGCCGGAGGAGGTCATCACCACCCTCGTCGCGCGCAAGCTCGGCAAGCCGGCCAAGTACACCGAGTCGCGCTCGGAGTCGCTGATGTCCGCGCACCACGGCCGCGACCAGATCCAGGACATCACGATCACCGCCAAGCGCGACGGCACGGTCACCGGCCTGGACGTCCACCTGCTGGCCGACATGGGCGCCTACCTGCGCCTGGTCGGGCCGGGCGTGCCGATCCTGGGCGCGTTCATGTTCCCGGCGATCTACAAGTTCCCGTCCTACCGCTTCGTCTGCGACGGCATCTTCACCACGAAGACGCGCCACCGACGCCTACCGCGGCGCCGGCCGGCCCGAGGCCACCTACGCGATCGAGCGGATCATGGACGAACTCGCGGCCGAGCTCGGACATGGACCCGATGGAGCTGCGCCGCAAGAACTGGATCAAGCACGAGGAGTTCCCGTACACGATGGTCAGCACGCTGACCTACGACACCGGCAACTACGAGGCGGCCACCGACAAGGCGCTCGAGCTGATCGGCTGGGACGAGCTGCGCGCCGAGCAGAAGCAGCGCCGCGAGCGCAACGACCCGGTCCAGCTCGGGCTTGGGCATCTCCACGTTCACCGAGATGTGCGGGCTCGCGCCCGTCGCGGGTGCTCGGCTCGCTCGACTACGGCGCCGGCGGCTGGGAGTCCGCCTCGATCCGGATGCTGGCCACCGGCAAGGTCGAGGTCGTCACCGGCGCCATCGCCGCACGGGCAGGGGCACGAGACCGCGTTCGCGCAGATCGTCGCCGACAAGCTCGGCGTGCCGTGGGAGGACATCGAGACTCATCCACGGCGACACGCAGTCCTCGCCGAAGGGCCTGGACACCTACGGCTCGCGCTCGCTCGCGGTCGGCGGCATCGCCATCGTCAAGGCCGCCGAGAAGGTCATCGAGAAGGCGCGCAAGATCGCCGCGCACCTGATCGAGGCCAGCGAGGACGACCTCGAGTTCGACGGACGGCTCGTTCTCGGTCAAGGGCTCCCCCGGCTCGTCGATGGCGCATCGGCGAGGTCGCGTTCGCCACGTTCATGGCGCACAACCTGCCCGACGGCGTCGAGCCGTCCCTCGACTCCGACGCGGTCTACGACCCGGAGAACTTCTCCTTCCCGCACGGCACGCACCTGTGCGCGGTCGACGTCGACACCGAGACCGGCCGGGTCAAGATCCGCAAGTACGTCTGCGTCGACGACGTCGGCACCCCGATCAACCCGCTGATCATCGAGGGCCAGGTGCACGGCGGGCTCGCGCAGGGCATCGCGCAGGCGCTGTTCGAGGAGGCGGTCTACGACGCCGACGGCAACCTGACCACCGGCACGTTCGTCGACTACACGCTGCCGTCGGCGGCCGACCTGCCTTCGTTCACCACCGACCGCACCGAGACGCCGGCCACCTCGAACCCGCTCGGCGTCAAGGGCGTCGGCGAGGCCGGCACGATCGCCTCGACCCCGGCGGTCGTCAACGCGGTGGTCGACGCGTTGCGGCCGTTCGGCGTCAACGACATCCAGATGCCGGCCACGCCCGAGCGCGTCTGGCGCGCGGTCGCCGACGGCGCGGCGAAGTCCGGCCGGGCCGCCGCGGGCACCACCGCCTACGGCGGCGCGAGTACCATCCACCTCGGACGGAGGCGACCAGTCATGATCCCCGCCGCGTTCGAGTACGCCCGGCCCGACCTCCGTCGCCGACGCGCTGTCAGCGCGCTGGCCGGCGGCGGCGAGGACGCGAAGATCCTGGCCGGCGGGCAGTCGCTCATCCCGGTGCTGCGGCTGCGGCTCGCCTACCCGACCACGGTCGTCGACGTCAGCCGGGTCGACGAGATGCGCGGCGTGCGCGACGACGGCGACGCGATCGTGATCGGCGCGATGACCACGCACCACGACGTGCTGCACGACGCGCTCGTCAAGGAGCACGCGCCGCTCATCGCGCAGGCCACCGAGACCGTCGCCGACCCGCAGGTGCGGCACCGCGGCACGTTCGGCGGCGCGCTCGCGCACGCCGACCCGGCCGGTGACCTCGGCGCGGTCGCGCTCGCGCTCGACTGCGAGTTCGTCGCCACCGGGCCCGGCGGCGAGCGGCGGATCGCGGCGGCGGACTTCTTCCTGGACTACCTGACCACCGCGCTGGCGCCGGACGAGATGCTCACCGCGATCCGGGTGCCGAAGCTCGGCGCCGGTTGGTCGTCGCACTACGAGAAGTTCAACCGGGTCGCGCAGGCGTGGTCGATCGTCGCGGTGGCCGCGCTCGTCCGCCGCGAGAACGGCTCGATCGCCGAGGCCCGGATCGGGCTGACGAACATGGGCTCGACGCCGCTGCGCGCGGCCGCGGTCGAGCAGGCGCTCGCCGGCGTCGACGCCGGCGCGGACGCGGTCGGCGCGGCGGCCGAGCACGCCGCCGAGGGCGCCAGCGCCCCGTCCGACCTGTCCGGGCAGGCCGACTACCGTGAGCACCTGGCCCGGGTGCTCACCAAGCGCGCGGTCCTCGCGGCGGCGGGCGTCTAGGCACCGCACGACCATCGAGAGAGGCAGTCGATGAACCTCGAGCACTCCTTCACGGTCCCGGTCGGCATCGACGAGGCGTGGAAGATCCTGCTCGACATCGAGCGCATCGGGCCGTGCATGCCCGGCGCCACGATCGAGTCGGTCGACGGCGACGACTTCACCGGCACGGTGAAGGTCAAGCTCGGCCCGATCGTGCTCACCTACAAGGGCAAGGCCAGCTTCATCGAGAAGGACGAGGCCGCGCACCGCGCGGTCATCGACGCCCGCGGCCGCGACGCGCGCGGCAACGGCACGGCGGCCGCGAAGATCACCGCCACGCTCGCCGAGCAGGGCGGCAGCACCGAGGTCAAGGTGCTCACCGACCTCGACATCACCGGCAAGCCCGCGCAGTTCGGCCGCGGCGTCATGGTCGACGTCGGCAACAAGCTGATCGGGCAGTTCGCCGACGCGCTGGCCGCCACGATCAGCGGCGACAGCGGGCCCGCCGCGGCAGCGCCGACGGCGGCGAGCTCGGCCGAGGCGTCGCCACGCCCGCAAGCGGCGGCGCACCGAAGCCGACCAAGGCCGCCGAGCCGGCGCGCGCCGGCCGCGCCCGCGGCGCAGAAGACGGCCCCGGCCAGCACGCCGGCCAAGAAGACGGCACCCGCCGCGGCGAAGAAGTCGGCCCCGGCCGGCGAAGAAGACCGCCAAGGCGGCCGCCAAGAAGGCGGCGCCGCACCGTCGACGAACCGGCCGCCGTCGAGGACCCGACCGCCGACGAACCGACCGCCGAGCTCGCTGACGACGCCGCAATCGCCGACGCGCCGCCGCCCACGGACGCGGTCGCCGTGCCCGATCACGCCGGCGACGACCCGGTCGCCTCGGCCAACGGCCAGCAGCCGATGCGTCGGCCCGCTGGCCGAGGCCGAGCCGATCGACCTGCTCGCGCACGCCGGGCCGGCCGTCGCCAAGCGCATCGTCGGGCCGGCCGCCATCGCGCTGATCATCATCCTCGGCGCCTGGCGCCGCCGGCCGGCAAGCGCGCGTAGCTACCCGCGGAGCCATGCGCCGGCTCGCCGGCCCGAGCTGCGAGCCAGCGCACGATCTCCTCGCCGGCGCGGACGCCGCTGGCGCGCGGTGACCTCGACGTGCGGGGCGCTCCAGCCGCTGGCGACCAGTTCGCCGTGCCGGGCGACGATGCCCCGGTCGGCGGCGTCGAGCAGGTCGGCGTCGAGCAGCGAGTCGCCCGCGGCGAGCAGGGTGGCGGCGTCGGCGCGCCGTGCCACCTCGGCCACCGCCGTGCTCTTCGTCAGCGCCCGCGGCACCCAGTAGAGCTTGCGGCCCTGCAGCGACAGCTGCCAGCCGCGGCCCGCGGCCCAGGCCGCCGCCTCGGCCAGGAAGCCGGCCGGCAGCCGGTCGCGGCGCAGCACCGCGAAGCAGAACAGGTCGTCGGCGTTGCGCAGCTGACACGGTCCACTCCGGCCGGCAGACCCGGGCCGGCGTGGTCCCACACCTCGGCGAGCGGCGCGCCCTGGCCCAGCGAGGCGGCGCACGGCTGCGCCGCCATCGCTCGTCCGGCAGCACCGTCGACGAGCAGCACCCCGCCGTTGGCCGCGACCACGTAGCGGGCCGGCGGGCCCGGCAGGGCAACCCGCCGCCACTGGTCCGGGGTGCGGGTGGTCACCGGCACGACGAGCGCGGCCTCGGGCAGCGACGCGAGCGCGTTCGCCGCGGCGGCGAGTCATCCACGACACGTCGGCGCCGTCGCGCCGCTCGACCGCGACGAGCCCGGACGGGTCGTCGCCGTGCTCGGCGAGCGCCCCGCGCGAGTAGATCAGCGTGCGGTCGAGGTCGGTCGCGACGAGGACGGGGCGGGTCATCGACCGGCGGCCCGCCCGTCGGCGCCGGTCGCGCCGCGGGTGTAGCGCGGGTGGATCAGCCCGACGCAGCGGTAGGTCAGCCCCTCGCACCTCGCGCACCGGCACGCCGCGGCGCTCGGCGAGCAGCCGGACGTGCGCCAGCTCGTCGCCCGCGTCCGGGCGGGCCAGCACCAGCCACGGCACCCGGCGCAGCAGCACCCGGGTCGTCTCCCCGACCCCGGGCTTCACGAGCGTGACGTCGTCGATGCCGTACTCCGCGCTGATCGCCGCGACCTCGGCCCAGCCGGCCCAGGTCGGCTCGCGGTCGCCGGCCCGCAGCACCGGCCAGTCCGCGGCGACCCGGCCGGCGACGTCGGCGAAGCGGGCGCAGATCGCGTCCAGGAAGCGGTTGGAGACGTCGGCGCCGGCGAGTTCGCGGTAGAACTTCGCGCCGTGGAACTGGCCGGGCGCGAGGATGCGGTGGTTCAGCACCGTGCGCGAGACGAGCCCGGAGACGGTCGAGTTCAGGCAGGCGGACGGGATGAGGAAATCCTCGCGGGTGCCGAAGGTCGTCACGCAGGAGCCCGGGTCGGCGAGCACCGCCAGTCCGCGGGTCGAACGGCGTGCCGGCCAGCGCGGCGGCGAGCCTCGCGGGCGATGGCGCCCTTGCCGGTCCAGCCGTCGACGAACACGACCGCGGCCGGGTCGTGGTGCTCGGCGAGGTAGCGCAGCGCGACCGTCGTCGATGCCGCGGCCGCGCACGATGCTCAGCGTGTAGTGCGGCAGATCGAGTCCGTGCGCGAAGTGCGCCCAGCGGCGCAGCAGGATCCCGACCGGCGTGCCGGCCCGGGCCAGCGAGGCGAGCACCGGTGCCGGGCCGCGCTCGGCGAGGATCGAGTTCGGTGACCACGCCGACCGCGTGCGCGACGCGTTCGGCCGCGCCCTCCAGCGCCTGCTCGAACAGCCGCCGGTATTCGGCGTCGGGCTGGTACTCGATCGGCAACGACTCGGCGTAGTGCGCCCCGCCGGACTGCACCGCCTCCTCGCGCTCCTCGACCGGCGCCTCCAGGGGCACCGCGGACAGATCGGTGAGCAGCCAGCCGACCGCGTCGGCCGGATAGCTGCCGAAGTCCGGTCCGCGCAGCGCCGGCGGCAATGCCGCGCTCGGTCCGTCGCTCGCCGGCCCGCGGCACGGCAGCACGACAACGTGCACGCGCTCGCACACCCCGCGCAGAGCCGCGACAAGAGACTCGGGCGGCTCGTCGGTGACCAGCACGACATCCGCGAATCCGGCGACGTTGTAGGCGAACCGTCGGCTCGCCGGTCGGGCTCTCGAAGTGCAGCGCCGAGCGGATCGGGTAGCCCGGGCTCGTCGACGGCGAGCACCGGCGAGCGGGTGGTCGCGGACACCCGCACGTCGATGCCGCGCGCGGCGAGTTCCAGCGCCACGAGCGTCGGCGCGTACATCAGCTCCTCGGTGCCGAGGACGAGCGTGCGGCGCGGTGAGCGCCGGGGCCACGGCTGCGGCAACCGCTCCCGCGGCCGCGCGGGCGGCGGCCACGTCGGGCGGGCCGAATCCGTGCCGGCCGCTCTCGCGCACCCCCGCCGGCCAGACGTCGCCGCAGCGCACAACGTCGCCGGCCGCGGCGGCGGGTGGCGGCGGGTCGGTGGCGTTCACCGCCTGCGCGGCCCGTGCCGGGAAGTCGTCCGGCCAGGAGACCGCGCCGCGGGCCAGCGCCACCACGTCGATCCGCGCCCCGAGCTCGGCGGCGAATGCCGCGAGCGTGGTCGCGGTCGGCCTCGCCCGCGCAGGTCGACGAGCGCGGCGAGCACGTAGCGGCGGTGCGGCACGACGGCGTGCAGGGCGGCGATCGTGTTGAGCGCGGTGCGCCCGGTGGACAGCTCGTCGTCGACGAGCACGAGCGCGTCGCCACCGGCAAGCAGGGCCGGGTCGTCGGGCAGCAGCTGGTGGCTGCGCGCGTGGCTGTGCTCCTCCTCGAAGCCGGCGAACGGCCCGACGCCCGGAACCGTCGCGGCGGGTCGAGTGCAGGTAGGCGGCGGCCAGCGCCTCGGCCACGCAGTGCCCGAGCCCGGTCGCGGTCTCGGCGAACCCGAGCACGACGGCGTCGCCGTCGCCGAGCGCGGGCCCGCACGCGCCGGCCGAGCCGCAGCCCGGCGCCGTGCACGTCGCGCGGGTCGGCCGGCACGTGCTTGCCGAGCACCGCAGACACCAGCAGGTGCGCGCGGCGCGGGTTGCGGCGCAGCGCGAGCGCCGACGAGGCCGGCCAGCTCGCGGGTCGCCGGCCAGCCGGACGCCGAACCGGTCGGCCACCCAGCCGGCCGTCTCGACCTCCGTCACCGGTAGCAGACCCGCGCCGAGCAGGTCGACGAACGAGACGCCCTCCCGGGCGACGCCGAACATCCGGCGCCCGCAGCGCAGTCCGGCGCGCCCACGCCGTGTGCGGCTTGCTCTCGTTCATCTTGTTGCCGTAGCTGGACGCGGCCGCACCGCCTGCGCCGTTCGGTGGCCAGGATGTCGCATCGCGTCGGCGTACTCCTCGTGCGCGACCACCGACAGCGCGTGCACCGCCGCCACGTGGCTCGGGTGGATGACGGTCTTGCCGGTCAGCCCGTTGGCCCGGTCGAGCGCGACCTCGCGGATCAGCCCGTCCAGGTCGGCGGCGATCAGCTCGGCCCGCAGCGCGCGCTCCTCGTGCCCGACGAACGGCGACTCGCGCAGCTGCGGCTTGAACATCCGCTCGGTGGCCGAGAAGTACTCCCACACCGGGCCGGCCACCACGAAGTTGCCCGCGCTCGACCCGGCCGAAGACGTTGACCACCGCGGAGATCACGTCGGCGACGACCCGCAGGTCCCAGACGTGAAGTCGCGGGCCCGGCGCAGGCCGTACGCGCCGGACAGGTCGGTCGCGCCGATCCGGACGGCGGGCACCAATTCGCGGTACTTGTCCAGCAACCGGCGGGTGCCGTGCAGGCTGCTGCGTCCGCGTCTCGACGTAGCCGATCTCGGTCGACTCGAGCACCGGCATGGCCAGCAGCCGCCGGCCGGTCCGCGTCGCCGGCGGCGACGACCGCGTCCAGGTACGCCGCCGCCGGTGTCCTCGCCGAACTTCGGCAGCACGAACCCGGTCAGCACGCCGCGCGTCGGCGCCGAGGCCGCGCACCAGCATCGGGATCTGCTCGACGCTGCGCACCCGGACGAAGATCATCGGCACCGGCGCGCCGGTGCGGCCCAGCTCGCGCAGCTGGCTCGACGACGTTGCGTTCGGCGCGCGGCGAGCTCGCCGTCGGGGATGGAGTCCTCGAGGCAGACGACCATGCTCAGCACGCCCGTGCGCGGCGCGCCGGACGATGTCGTCGGCCAGGTGCGGCCGCGATCGCCGGGCAGTACAGCGTCGCGCCGAGCGCGATCCCGAGCGTGGCGGCGTCCTCGTCCATCCCGAACGGCTCCGGGGCGCGCAGGAACAGCCGCTCCCGCTCGGCGGCGTCCCAGAAAGTCGAAGTCGCGCGCATCGCGGGCATGGTGCGCATGCTTGCGTGTCGCTGCGTTCGCTCGCGTAGTCTGGCACGATCCGCTCATGACCCAGATGAGCATGGGCAGCAACATCGCCCTGTCCGCGCCACGACGTGCGCGCCTCGCTGCGCTGGACCGGCGGTCCCGGCGTCCCGGACGTGGACGCATCGGCCCTGCTTGCTGGACGAGGACGGCGAGGTCGGCTCCGACGCCGACTTCGTCTTCTACAACCAGCCCCAGCACTACTCCGGCGCGGTGCGCATGGCGGGCAAGACGCCGCCGCCGCAGGCCTCGGACTCGGTCGACGTCGACCTCGCCCGGGTGCCGGCCGACACCACCGGATCGTGCTGGCCGCCTCGGCCGACGGCGGCACGTTCGGGCAGGTGCCGGACCTGCAGATGGTGCTCACCGACCTGGCGACCGGCCAGGCGTCGGCGGCGTTCCCGATGCAGGCCGGCACGGAGACCGCGATTCGTCGGCGCGCGAGATCTACCGCCGCAACGGCGCCTGGAAGTTCCGCGCCGTCGGGCAGGGCTACTCCTCCGGGCTCGCCGGGCTGGCCGCCGACTTCGGCATCGACACCGGGCACGCCGAGTCGGGCGGCTCGTCCGCGCCGGAGAGCCGCGCCGCCGGCACCGGCTCGCCGCCTGCGCCCCCGAGCCGCCGCCCCCGCCACGCCGGCCGCCCCGCCGGTGCCGCCGCCCGCCGCCGCGCCTGCCGCGTACCCCGAGCCGGCGCCCCCGCCGCCGCCGCGCCGGCGCCGCCCGGTCCCCGAGCTGCGCCTCCGCCCGCGCCGCATGCGGCTGCTTCCGCGCGCCGCCGCTCGCCCCGGCCGCCGGCCGGCCACGCCCCGGCCGACGCGTCCGGCCGCCGCCGCACCGATGCCGGTACCGCGCCGCCGCCAGGGCTACCCGATGCCCGAGCCGTTCACCCCACCCGCGCCCTACCCGCCGCCGGAGGGTACCCGCCGCCACCTCGACCCGCCGGCCGGCGAGGACGGCGCTTCTCCACGCCGACGCTCGTCAGCCGCAGTCCGCGACCGCCGCCGGCGCCGCCGGCAGCCACGCCGGATCAGCGCAGGCGCCCGCCCGACCATGCCGGCTCCGCAGACGACGCCCCCGCCGCCATGCCGGCCCCGCGCAGCCACCGGCTGCGCCGCCGCCCGCGGCGGAGTCAACCTGCAGCAAGAACCAGAAGCTCGAGCTGACGGCACTCCGGCCCGGCCCCGCTGACCCGCTCGTCTTCAGCCTCGGCTGGCAGCCCGCCGAGGGCCACGGCGACGTCGACATGGACGCCTCGGTGATCGCGTTCGACGCGACCGGCGAGAAGCTGGCGATCGTCTGGTACATGCACCTCAACGAGTTCTTCGGCGGCGCTGCAACACACCGGCGACAACCGCACGGGCGGCTACGGCGACGTCGAGCAGATCCTCGTCGACCTCGTCCGGATGCCCGCCAACGTCAACTCGCTGATCTTCACGATCAACTGCGTTCCGCGGCGGACGTTCACCGACATCGCCAACGCGTATCTGCGCGGTGCAGAACGTCGACGACGGCGAGGAACTGGTCCGCTTCGACCTGGCCGACACCCAGCCGAGCACCGCGGTGCTGATGGCCGAACTGCGGCGCAGCGGCAGCCGGGCATGTGGCAGATCCGGGCGATCGGCGAGTTCCACGACTTCCGGACCGTGAAGAAGCTGCTGCCGGCGGCGGCGCGCCAGGTGCAGACCGATGAACTGACCGGGCCGTGATGCCGACGGGCTGTCGGACCACGATGGACGGCATGACGACGATCTGCAAGGGCGCGAAACGTTCCGGTCGGGCGGCCGCGGTGCGCGCCGAACTGTCGTGGACGGGCGGCGCCGGCGTGCCGGACGTCGACGGCTCCGCGCTGCTGCTCCAGGAGTCCGGGCGGGTGGCCGCCGACGACGACTTCGTCTTCTACAACCAGCCCCGGCACCCGAGCGGCGCGGTCCGGCACGCCGGCAAGAGCGGCACCCGTGACACGGTCGAGGTCGATCTCGCGCGACCTGCCGGCCGGCGTCGACCGGGTCGTGCTCGCCGCCTCGGCCGACGGCGGGCACGTTCGGCCAGGTGCCCGGCCTGCGCCTCGTGCTCACCGACCGCGGCACCGGCGCGCGAGATCGCCGAGTTCGCGATCGCCGCCGGCCCCGGAGACGGCGATGCTCAGCGGCGAGCTGTACCGGCGCAACGGGCAGTGGAAGTTCCGGGCCATCGGCCAGGGCTACGCGAGCGGTCTGGCCGGCCTGGCCACCGACTTCGGCATCTCGGTCGACGACGACCCGCCTGCGCACCGCCGGCTGCAGCCGCGCCGCAGCCGGCCGCACGCCGGCCCGGCCGCCGACCGCCGACTACCCCGGCGCCACCCCGCTGCCGCCCCCGCCGCCACCCGGGCCGGCGCCGCTGTTCCCGGGCAGCGTCCCCGTTCCCGGGCCCGAGCGGCGCGCCGCCGGGCGCCGACCCGGCACAGCCGAACCGGCCGCCGGTCAACCTCGACAAGGGCCGGGTCAGCCTGGTCAAGGGCGCTCGGGTCAGCCTCGTCAAGACGCGGCGCCCCGCCGCTCGCCAAGGTGACCATGGGCCTGGGCTGGGACCCGCCGCGCCGGGCAAGAGCATCGATCTCGACGCGTCGGCGATCGCGTTCGACGCGGCCGGCAGCGAAGCTCGAGATCGTCTGGTTCATGCACCTGAAGGAGTTCGGCGGCGCGCTGCGTGCACGCCGGCGACAACATCACCGGCAAGGGCGACGGCGACGACGAGCAGATCCTCGTCGACCTGCGCGCGCTGCCGCCGAACGTCGCGTCGCTCGTCTTCACGATCACCTCGTTCCGCGGCCAGAAGTTCACCGAGGTCGCGAACGCGTTCTGCCGCCTGGTCGACGACCGACAGCGGCGCAGGAACTCGTCCGCTACAACCTGTCCGAGGCCGCAGCCCGCCAGCGCCGTGATCATGGCGATGCTGCGCCGCACCGCCGGACGGGACGTGGGAGATGCGCGCGATCGGCGAGTTCCACGACGCCAAGACGGTGAAGAAGCTGGTCGAGCCGGCCGCGCGGCACGCCGCCGGCGCCGTCGAGCGGCGCGGTCAGTCGACCGGGATGCGGTCGTCGCGCCAGGTGATGCGGTCGTAGCCGTAGGCCCGGGCGGCCTCGCGAACGTCGCCGGCGATCGTCTCCATCTCGGCGCGGATCACGAGCTCGCCGTCGAGGTTGTAGAGCGACAGCAGCACGGCGATCGGGCCGGCGTAGAGCGTCTCGAGCGGCAGCTCGATCCGCGCGCCGCCGAACGTGGTCGACGACGAGCGTGCCGCCCCAGGTGAGCTCGGCGCGCGACTCGGAGAACGCGTAGACCGC
The DNA here is from genome assembly GCA_963764385.1 of uncultured Solirubrobacteraceae bacterium. GTDB lineage: Bacteria > Actinomycetota > Thermoleophilia > Solirubrobacterales > Solirubrobacteraceae > DATFQI01. The sequence continues at coordinate 27,385 of CAVXSJ010000007.1, forward strand.
CATCCGCTCGATGTCGCGGACCTGGCGCAGGTCGATGCTGAGCTGCTCGTACTCCTCGCGCGTCGGCGACGATCACCGGACGCCGCGACGGCGGGGCGAACCGGTTGCCGCCGGCGAGCTGGACGGTCGACGAGCCGCCGGAGCGCAGCTGGTAGGCGCGCCCAGCCGCAGGTCGCCGACCTCGGGCGAGCAGACGGCCTCGATCGTCGAGGTGGCCGACGCCGGACTGCGCGCGGGTCAGCGTGACCGTGGGCGTCGTGACGCTGAGCAGGTGCTCGCGTCCGGCCGGCGACCCGGACGTCGCGGTGCACCGCCGCGGCCGGCTGCGCCGCCGCTGACGCGGCGCGGCTCGCGTGCGCGGCGCCGGTCAGCCAGGCCGACCGCGGCGCCGGCGCGGTGCCGGCGTCCGGGTCGGACAGGTCGAGCGAGCTCCGGAGCCGCGCGCCGTCGGGGCCGGGCCGCGGCCGGTGGTGCCGGCGCGCCGACGGCGCCGGCCGGTCGCCGGACGAGGTCGAGCGCCGGCGCGACGCGGTCGGCGAGCCGGCGACGAGCGGCCGACGCGGCCGCGGCTGCCGGCGGCGGCGATCGCGGTCGGCGTGTAGTCGATCGTGCGCGTCGCGCCGGAGCCGGCGCCGGTCGCGGTCGCCGGCTGCCGCGGCCGGCGCCGCCGCGGCGGCCGGCTTCGGCCGGCGCGCGGCGCCGCAGGAACGGCAGGTCGGCGCGCGGGCGCGGCGGCCGGGTCGGCGATCATCGCGATCGCCGGCCATCACAGCGGGATCCCGTAGTCGGCGGCGATGCCGGCGATGCCCTTCGAGTAGCCCTGCCCGAGCACCTTGAACTTCCAGTCCGCCGCCGTGGCGGTAGAGCTCGCCCAGCGCGACCGCGGTCTCGGTGTCGAACGCCGCGGCGAGGTCCTCGGAGCGCACCAGCTCGGCGTTGTCGTCGCAGGTTGAGCACCCGGACGACGCACGAGCGCAGCTGGCCGAGCGTGCGGCGCTGCGCCGGGCCCTCGTTGACGTAGAGCACGACGACGATCCGCTCGATCTCGGCCGGCACCGCGTCGCAGGTCGACCTCGATCTGCTCGTTGTCGCCGCCCAGCGCCTGCTCGAGCTGCTGCACCGACATCGTCCGGCGAGGCGAGCTGGTTGAAGAACACGAAGTCGCTCGTCCGAGCGGGCCTGGCCGTCGCGCGTCGCACAGGATCGCGGCGAACACCAGGTTGTCGTCGAGCGCGCGTCTCGGCGCCGGCGTTCCAGCGCACGCCGAGCACGAGCCCGGTCAGCCCGGGGATCTCGCGGGTGAGCGCGACGTTCGCGCCCCGCTTCATCGTCGGCCATCGGCCGACCGTCGACGCCTCACTGGCGCCCTCACGAGGTCCAGGTCCGAGCGGGTGAACTTGGTCCGCAGGAAGTTGCCCTGGCGTCAAGAGCGCGTCGACGTCGTGCGCTCGGGCGGCCGCGCAGCAGCTCGTCGGCCGCGTCCAGCAGCGACGTCCAGCTGCTCGCGCAGCGACGGCGCGCGGCGTACGCCCGGACGGGCCGGGCCTGCTCGGTCGAGCGTCGGGTCGAGTGCCAGATAGGTCCGCAGCGTCGTCGGCAGGTAGTCGTCGACGATGCCGTTGATCGAGACCACCGCGTAGACGTCGAGCGGCCGGTCGTCGGCGGTGTCGATGACCTCGCGGACGGGTCGGTGACCCGCCGCGCGACGACCACCGCCTCGACCGGCAGCTTGCCGGCGTTGCGGTTGACGAACTGGACGAGCTCCCACAGCCGTCGCCGCAGCGCCTCCGGGCGTGTCCTCGGCCTCGGCCGGGCGGCGGCTGCGGCGCGGCCGGCTCGTCGTGGCCGCGCCGGAACCAGGTCATGAGCGGTCCGCTGTCAGCGACGCCTGGCAGCTGCTCGAGCCGCCCGGCAGCTCAGCTGTGCCCTCGCCGCGACGGGTGCGCTCGAGGTAGGGCTGGGCCCGCTCGATCTGGCCCTCGAGCGCGTTGACCGTCTGCGCCATGCGAGTCGACGGCCTGCGCGCGGAAGGTGTCGAGCGCGTCCATCGTCTGGAAGACGTTGTCGAACGCGGCCTGCAGCTTCTGCGACGTCGATGGTGCTGCTCGCGGCCTGCTGGTTGATCTGCCGCGCCCTGGATCCGCAGCTGCTCCGAGGTCGACTCGATCAGGTTGGACGTCGTCGTGTTCAGCGCGGTGATCTGGTCGAGCACGAGCTTCTGCCGCGCCAGCGCCTGCGACACGATGACCGCGGTCCGCAGCGCCGACGACGGTGGTGGTCTGCGCCCGGTCGACGCCCTTGATCAGCTCGAGGTTGTTCTTGCGGACCAGGTCGAGCGCCATGTAGCCCTGCACCGACGACCGCCATCTGGGTCATGATGTCCTGCCGCCGCTGCCGGATCGGCGAACAGCGCGTCGGACTTCAGCGCGTTCGGCCTCCTCGGTGTTGCCGGCGGCCTCGAGCTCGGCGACCTTCTGCGTCGACGGCGTCGTCGAGGGCGGCGGCGAGCTGGTTGTACTCGCTGAGCTTGCCCATCGTGGTCCACATGTTGGCCTTCTCGGTCTCGATCGCCGCGTTGTCCTTGCGCAGGTCGTCCTGACCCGGACTCGAGCGACTTGATGATCGCGTTGAGCTGGGTCTGCGCCGACTCGTACTTCTGGAAGTACTTCTGCGATCTTGTCGCCGCCCGGCAGCCACTTCAGCACCTTCTTCGACGCCGGTGAGGTCGGCGCGGTTGGGGTCGAGGTCGGTGACGGTGCTGCGCAGCTCGCCGAGCGTGCGCGGCCACCCGGGTCTGGGCGTCGCCGCCGCCGCCGCCCTTGCCGGCCTTCACGACCGCGGCCGGCCGGTCGAGCATCCGGTTCGACACGCTGGCCGACGCGCGCAGCTCCTTGTCGCCCATCGAGGTGATCGAGTCGACCTTCTTGGTGAACGTCCGGCGAGCGGTGTCCATCGCGGCGAGCTCGTGCGGCGAACGCCTCGGCCCGCTGGCAGCTCGGCCTTCTTGGCGTCGTCGATCGGGACGGCGCCGGCGGCCTGCTCCTCCTTGCACGACCGGCACCGGCGCGGGCGGCGCCAGCACCAGCTCGCCGCGCGGCGGGCGGCGCGGCGGCGGCCGGCGTCGCGGCCGGGGTGGCGGTCGAACCGAGATCGAGCTCGGACATGGTCGGTCGACTCCTCGATGAGCGTGCGCAGTGACGCGTCGTGGCTGCAGGTCGCAGGCGTCACTTGCGCCCGGCGGTCCAGTTCATGCCCCAGCCGTAGGCCTCGTCGAGCGCGCGCTGGGCGCCGTCGATGTAGTTGACCTCGCGCCGGACGGTCAGCTCGCCGTTGCGGTTCGTCAGCATGGCGATCGCGCAGATCCGGGCGCCGTCGCGCGGGTCGTCGAGCAGGACCTCGATCGGCGGCGCGCGTCGCCGGCAGGATCGTCGTGACGCCCTTGCGCGGCGGCCCAGTTGGCGGCGCCCTCGTAGATCAGCGCGAACACGAGCATCCGCTTGATCTGCGCGACGTCCGTCGAGGTTGATGAACAGGTTCTCGCCCGTCGCGTGCTGGCGCCGGAGCGGTCGTCGCCGTCGAGCCAGATCGAGGTCGGTCGACGCGCCGCGCGGGCGGGCCGGAAGGCGTTGCCCAGCGCCTGGACGACGCCCTTCGTGCCGTCGGTGAACTCGTACAGGCAGCCGAGGTCGAGGTCGAGCGGCGCGGTCTTGCTTGAACAAGCCGCCGCCGAGCGGCTTGGCGTTCCAGTTCAGGTTGACCCGCAGCATGCCGCCGTGCTGCCGCCGTGCTTGGTCAGCGAGACGCGTCGGCGCGGCCTTGGTCAGCGTCACCTTGGTCAGCGAGACGCCGCCGGCGGCGCTGCGGCCGGCGGCGGAGCGTCTGCGCCGCGGCGGCGGCTGGCTTGCCGGCCGCTTGGTGTAGTCGATTCCCATCGTCGACTCCGCTCCGTCAGATCCGCGGTCGGCTCGGCGTCGTCGGGCGCCGGATCGCTCCTCGGCGTCGGCCTCGCGCCGGTTGCGGACGATCGAGGACAGCAGGCCGCGCCGATGAAGCCGACGCCGATGAGGCCGGTGACGACCTCGGGCACCTCGTACTCGATGGTGATCAGCAGGATCACCGCCAGCGCGCCGATCGCCCACAGCGCACCGTGCTCGAGGTACACGTACTCGCTCAGCGTGCCCTTGCGGACCAGGAACACCGTCAGCGACCGGATGAACATCGCGCCGATGCCCAGGCCGATGGCGATGATGATCGGGTCGGAGGTGATGGCGAACGCGCCGATCACGCCGTCGAAGCTGAACGACGCGTCGAGGACCTCGAGGTAGAGGAACAGGAAGAACGCGGCCTTGCCGACGACGTGCATCGCCTTGTTGCTGCTCGAGCTTGCCGGTCGAGGTCGTCGCCGTCGACTCGTCCGTCGTCGTCGTCCTCGTCGTCCTCGAAGAACTCGCCCAGGCCGTTGACGAGCAGGTAGGTCACCAGGCCGAGCACGCCGGAGATCAGGACGGTCGAGATGCGCTCGTGCTGCGCGGTGTCGGCGTGGTTGCCGAACGTGTACGCCGCGACCGCCAGCACGCCGAGCGCGATGACGACCGAGAGCTGGTCGAGCTTGCCGATGCGGGCCAGCGGCCGCTCGAGCCAGCGACAGCCAGGTGATCTCGCGCTCCTCGAAGATGAAGTCGAGGAACAGCATCAGCAGGAACATCCCGCCGAACGCGGCGATGGCCGGGTGCGCCTGCGTGCAGCAGGTAGCCGTAGGTGCCCGGCGTCGTCGGAGCTCGCCCTTGTCCAGCGCCAGGCGGACCGCCTCGACCGGGTTCAGCTTCGCGGTGATGCCCGACGATGAGCAGCGGGAACAGCAGCCGCATGCCGAACACCGCGATCGCGACGCCGACGGTCAGGAAGATCTTCTGCCAGAACGGGCTCATCCGCACCAGGACGGTGGCGTTGACGACCGCGTTGTCGAAGGACAGCGAGACCTCGAGGACGGCCAGGATCGCGGCGAGCGCGAGCCCGGTGGCGCCGCCGTAGACGAAGCCGAGGACGAGCCCGATGACGGCGACGCCGAGCGAGCCGCCGAAGGTCGCGAAAGAACACGGAAGGCTGCCGCGGTCAGCCGACGTTGACGCCGAAGTCCCGCGCGATGCCGCGCAGGCCCGGTGCTGTAGCCCTGGCCGACCGCGCGGAACTTCCACTCGCGCCGTTGCGGTACAGCTCGCCGAAGATCATCGCGGTCTCGGTGGAGGCGTCCTCGGACAGGTCGTAGCGGGCGATCTCCGCGTCGTCGGCCTGGTTGACGACCCGGATGAAGGCGTTGCGCACCTGGCCGAAGGACTGGCTGCGGCTCTCGGCGTCGTAGATCGACACCGTGACGACGATCTTGTCGACCTCCTGCGGGCACGGCGGCGAGGTTGACCTTGATGGCCTCGTCGTCGCCCTCGCCCTCGCCGGTGAGGTTGTCGCCGGTGTGCTCGACCGAGCCGTCCGGGCTGGTGAGGTTGTTGAAGAAGACGAAGTGCGCGTCGGACAGGATCTTGCCCGACGTGCCGACCATGAGCGCGCAGGCGTCGAGGTCGAAGTCGGCGCCGGTGGTGGTGCGCACGTCCCAGCCGAGGCCGACGAGGACCGCGGTCAGGCCCGGGCGCCTCCTTGGTCAGCGAGACGTTGCCGCCCTTGCTGAGACTGACGCTCATTCACTCCGCTTCCTCTGCGTCCGGACAATCGCTGATCCGTGCGACTCTAGTGGCGAACGCGCCCGAGCGCTCAGGCGGTTCCGACTGGAGGCGGACGGTCAGACGTTGACGCCGAAGTCCCGGGCGATGCCGGCCAGGCCGGCTGCTGTAGCCCTGGCCGACGGCGCGGAACTTCCACTCGTCGCCGTTGCGGTACAGCTCGCCGAACACCATGGCGGTCTCGGTGGAGGCGTCCTCGGACAGGTCGTAGCGGGCGATCTCGGCGCTGTCGGCCTGGTTGACGACCCGGATGAAGGCGTTGCGCACCTGGCCGAAGGTCTGCCCGGCCGAGCCGCCGTCGTAGATGGAGACCGGGAAGACGATCCGGCCGGCCTGCGGCGGCAGCCCGGCGAGGTTGACCTTGATCTGCTCGTCGTCGCCGCCGCCCTCACCGGTGAGGTTGTCGCCGGTGTGCTCGACGGCGCCGTCCGGGCTGGTCAGGTTGTTGAAGAAGACGAAGTGCGAGTCGGACAGCGCCTTGCCCTCGGCGTCGCAGACGATCGCGCTGGCGTCGAGGTCGAACTCCTGCCCGTCGGTGGTGCGGGCGTCCCAGCCCAGGCCGACGATGACCGCGGTGAGGCCGGGGGCGGACTTGGTGAGCGAGACGTTGCCGCCCTTGGTGAGGTTGACGGTCACGGGTACAGCCTTTCGGTCGGACGACGATGCGTCAGAACCTTAGCGCTGCCCGGGCCTCAGCCGTTCTGGACGATGGCGAAGTAGTACTGGTGGCCGGCCGGGTCGTACGCCCAGCCGATCTCGAAGGACGTCATCGTCAAAACGTTGTGGGCACGGGACAGCGATCTTGTCGACCGCGGCCTGTCCGTCCGCCTCCGGCACGAAGGTCGAGCGCCCACTCGCCGGTGCAGGTGCCGCCGTTGCTGGCCGCGCAGTCCTGCGCGGCAGCCGACACGGTGCCGGGTACCGGGTCCTTGCCGTGCTGGACGCGGTAGCTGTTGACTGCCGCGATCGCGTTGCCGATGTCGCCGTCCAGCGCGCAGGTCGCGGACGTGGGGCACGAGTGCGGCGCCGGCCCGGTCGAGGTGGACGACACGCCGGCCGACGGCGTCGGCCGGCAGGGCTCGAACCCTCGGCCGAGCCGTGCTCGGCGGAAGGCTGCGGCGTGGGCGTGGGCGCGGGGGTCTGTTGCGGCCCGGCGGACAGCGAGCGGATCGGGTCGTCGCCGAGCGCGGTGTGCGGGTGGTGGCCGGTGTTGCCGCCCAGCACGGTGAGCATCAGCGTGGCGAACAGGATCGCGACGAGCGCGAGCATGACCAGCAGCCAGGCTGCCCGCTTGCGGATCTCCGACTCGCCCGACTCCTCGCTCACGCTGTTCTCGACTCCCCGCGGCCGTCTCCATCCCGCCGCCCCCGGCGGGTGCGTCCAGTATGACCGACCGCGCCACTGCCGCGCGCCCGGCTAATCGGTTCCTAAGCGCTCGCGATCTTTCCGCGACAAGTGGAACCGACGGGCCGGACGGCCGCGAACGAACAAGTGCCGCACCAGCCACCCAGAGGAGCTTCCGTGAAGAAGAGGATCGACGAACGCCGGTTCGGCGAGTTGTTGGTCGAATCCGACGACCTGCAGTCCGACGCGATGCGCACGACGCGCGGCGGTCTGGCCGACTACGTCGAAGCCGCCCAGGACGCACGCCGGCAGGGCGGCTCCAGCGCGATGGACATCCAGGCGCTGCAGACCGCGGCCAGCCTGGAGAACCTCGCGGTGGCCACCTACAAGACGGCGCTGACGCTGCCGTTCATCGGCGGCGGCTCCGCGAACGGCGTGGTCAAGGCCTTCGCGATGAAGACCATGCAGCAGCACACCGAGCACGGCCAGGCGTTCAACGCCGCCGCGGTCAAGCTCGGCGGCAAGAAGCAGACCAAGCCGGACCCGAAGTACGCCAAGGTCGTCAACAACGCGGTGCCGGGCATCAAGGGCGCCGCTCGACGTCGTCGAGCTGGCGATCGCGCTCGAGGACGTCGCCGCCCAGACCTACGTCAAGAACGTCGGCCTGGTCAGCACCGCCGACCTGCGCACCCTGTTCGGCAGCGTGGCCGGGGTCGAGTCGCAGCACAAGGCGATCCTGCTCGCCGTCCAGGCGCTGCTGCAGGGCAACCTCGCCGACCTGATCGCGCTGCCGCCGGACGCGGCGAAGCTTCCCGCCGCGGCCGGCAGCGTCGGCTTCCCGGACGCGTTCTTCCCGACCAAGAGCGCGTCGCCCGTCACGGAAGGAGCCGTCAAATGAGCTGGAACCGCAGACGCGACCAGATCGCCATCACCGAGCGCGAGCTGAACGGGATGACCGGCGAGCTCGACACCCTGCACCGGGAGACCTTCCCCGGCGTCACCAAGACGCTCGAGGAGTTCAAATTCAGCCGCGAGATGACGCCCGCTACGCCCAAGAACGGCAGGGCGCGGATGCGCCCGACGCTGATCCGCTTCGGCCCGGACCTGTTCGACGAGCTGCAGGCCGAGGCCCAGCGCAGCGGCGTGAGCGTCGCGCAGTACGTCCGCGAGGCCGTCGTCGCCCGGGACGGCTTACACCGCCGGCCGCCGCGGCGACCCGCAGTACCAGGCGTACGGCTCGACCCAGGCGCAGACGAGCCGCGCCGATGCGGCCCGCACCCGCGCCGCCTCCGCGCAACTGCGGTCCGAGAGCCAGGCCGTGCAGGCCCAGAGCGCCCAGGCCAAGCGCCACGCGGAGCAGCTCGGAGCGCGCGAGCGCACGAAGTCGGGCACCTGACGCCGGCGCGATCTGGACATTTGTTCAGGGTGGCGCGCGATAGCGCTCAAGCCCCTACGACATCCGCCGATGCGGGCCCCGGACGGACTGAAGTTGATGGCCCCGCCGGGAGGCGGGGCGGGAAGGGAGGCCAGATGTTCGCTCCTGTCGTTCGCCCGGGCCGGGCCCTCATCGCCGCGCTGGTTGCGCTGGCGGTGGTGCTCATCGCGCCCGCCGGGCTCACGCCGGCGGCTGCCCGGGGCAGCAGGCCGCGCAGACGTTCTCGCCGTGGGGTGACCAGGCGTGGTACGTGCCCGCGCCCGACTGGCCGGCTTCGAGGCCGGCGCGTCCGGATGGACGCTGTCCGGCGGTGCCGCGGTGCAGGCCGGTGACGCGACCTCGTTGGTCGGCGGCGCCGATGACGCCTCGTCTTTGGCGTTGCCCGCGGGCGCGGTGGCGACCTCGCCGCCGGTCTGCATCGACGTCGCGCATCCGACGATCCGGTTCATGGCCCGCAACGGCGGCGCCGCGCTGTCGACGCTGGCGGTGTCGGTGCGCTTCCGGACGCTCCTGGGCTGGACGACGCTGCCGCTCGGCGTCGTGACCGGCTCGGACGAGTGGCGCCCGAGCCTGCCGGTGCCGGTGCTCGTGAACCTGCTCTCGCTGCTCGGCGGCGACCAGCAGGTCCGGTTCCGCTTCGCGGCGGTGGGCGGCGCGGGCGACTGGTCGATCGACGACCTCTACGTCGACCCCTACTCCAAGGGGTAGACGCTCTGACCCGCTGGCCGGGAGACGCCCTGTCTTCGTGCAAGAATCCCGGCCACGGCGGGCGCCTTGCCGCTCATGACGGCGAGGCGCGGGGGACCCACCGTTGTTCATCGACAACCAGGGGACCCCGTGACCATCAAGGTCTTGATCGCTCATCCTTCCGCGCAGGTCCGCCGCCGCACCGGCGCGCTGTTCGCCAAGCTCGACTGGGAGGCCCTCCAGGCCGCGACCGCCGACCGCGCGCTCGCCCTCTGCCGCGAGCACCGGCCCGACGTCGCGCTGCTCGAGGCGGGCATGGCCTCCCCCGGCTCGCCGGACAGCCTGGTCGACGAGGTCCGCAGCGGCTGCGGGACGCGGGTCGTCCTGCTCCAGGACGAGCTCGACGCCGAGGTCGTGCTCGCCGGCGCGGCCGCCGGGGTCGACGAGTACCTGCTCGGGTCCGCGTCGCCCGCCGAGGCGGCGGTGCGCGTGCGGACGGCGGCGCGGGTGAAGGAGCTCGAGGCGCAGGTCGTCTCGCTCGAGCGCGCGGCGCTGCCGACGCGGCCGGCGCTCGCGGGCCTGGTGCGCGCGCAGGTGTCGAGCGCGCGCCGGCACGGGCGCGGGCTCGCCCTGCTGCTCGTCTCGGTGGACGACGCGGATCCGGACGAGGTCGCCGGCGCGCTGGGCGAGCGCCTGCGCGACGAGGACGTCGTCGGGCGCTGGGACGACGACCGGCTGCTGGTGGTGCTGCCCGACGCCGGCCGGGCGGGGACGGCGGCGGTGGCCGAGGCGCTGCGGCGCGACGTGATCGGCGTGCGCGTCGGCGGCGCGGTCTGGGCGGGCGAGAACGCGAGCGCGCTGCTGGCGCGCGCCGAGGACGCGCTCGAGCGCCTGCGCGTGCCGACGCGCCGCCCGAGCCGGCCACGTCGAGCGTGAGCGTCGTGCTGGTCGACGAGACGCCCGAGATCCGCCGAGAAGCTGCTCGCCGCCCATCTGGAGACCACCGCGGTGGAGGTGCTGGAGGCGTCGGGCCTCGAGGACGCCCTCCAGCTCCTGGCGTCGTGCGGCCCGACGTGGTCGTCATGGACATGCACGAGGGCCTGGACGAGGTCCGGACGGTCACCGAGCGCCACCCGGGCGTGGTCGTGATCGGCTTCACCGCGACCGACGATCATGAGGTCGTCCGCGCCATGCGCGAGGCGGGCGCCGTCCAGGACTTCCACAAGGACGAGCTGCACGAACTGATCGCGTACCTGGACAGCGAGGCGCTTGCCCTGGGCGGCGAGCGAACGACGCGCGAGGCAGGCGCCCGGCTAAGGGCGGCGAAGGGACGCACCGCCATGGCGGGAGAGGACCACGGAGGGGCGGAGGCGCTGCTGGAGCGCGCGCGGCCGAATGTGCCGCGGCGACTGCCGGGTCGCGAGCTGCGCATCGAGGCCTTGGTCGCGGGGCTGCTGGTCGCCGTGGCTGTGGCGATGGCGGTGCTGGTCCCGTCGTCGCGGTCGCTGTCGCTGCCCGAACTGGCGCTGCACTTCGCGCTCTACTTCGCCGCCTGCCGCGTGCGGGTGTACACGGGCGCGGGCGCGGTGCTGCCGACGCAGCGGCCTTCGTGCCGATGCTCTTCGCGCTGCCGCTCGGGATCGTGCCGCTGGTGTGCGCCGCCGCGCTGGCGGCGAGCGCGCTCTTGGACGTCGCGCTCCGCCGGGAGCACGTGGAGCGCGTGGTCACCGCGGTCGGCGACGCCTGGTACACGGTCGCGCCGGTCGCGGTCCTGGCTATCGCCGGCAGCGAGGCGTGGCCGGTCTTCGCTCTGGCGTTCGCCGCCCAGTGCGTGTTCGACGTCGTGGCCTCGACGGTCCGCGAGTGGGCCGGGCGCTCGATCCTGCCGGGCCTGCAGCTGCGCGTGATGGCCTCGGTCTACGCGGTCGACGCGCTGCTCACCCCGGTGGCGCTGCTCGTGGCGGTCGCCGCCGAGGACCACCCGTTGGCGCCGCTGGTCTGCGCGCCGCTGCTGGTCCTGCTGGCCGTCTTCGCCCGCGACCGCCGCCTGCGCATCGACCGGGCGATCGCGCGCCTCGACGAGCTGGAGCGCGAGCGCGAACGCCTCCAGGACGCGATCCGGCGCGTCGGCGAGGCGTTCGCCACGCAGATCGACGCCCGGGCGCTGCTGGCCTGCGTGGTCGACACCGCCGTGGACGCCCTGCAGGCCACGCGCGGCCGGGCGCGCGCCGGCGAGGTCGTCGAGTCGCGCGGCTGGGACACGCCGGATGACGAGCTGGCCGCCGCGGTCGGCGCGGCCGAGGACGCGGCGCTGGCGGGCGCCTCGCCCCCGGGCGTCGTGCAGGGCTCGGCGTGGGCGGTCGCCCGTCCGGTGCGCGCCGGCGAGGACGGCCCGGGCGCTCGGCGTTTTGAGCCTCGGACGGCCGGCGGCCCCGTTCTCGCCCGAGGAGCAGGACCTGCTCGGCTACCTCGCCGGCCAGGCCGCGATCTCGGTCCAGAACGCCCTGCTCCACGAGGAGCTGCCGCTCGCCAGGCGACCGTCGACGAGCTGACCGGCCTGTCGAACCACCGCCGCTTGCAGCAGCTGTCGCTCGGACGAGGAGCTCGAGCGCTCGCTGGCGCTTTCCCCCGCGCCGCTGTCGCTGCTGATCCTCGACATCGACGACTTCAAGAAGGTCAACGACACCTACGGGCACCTGCAGGGCGACATGGTGCTGCGTCGCGGTCGCCGGCGTCGGTGCGTGACCCCACTGCCGCTCGTGTCGACGTAAGGCCGCGCGCTACGGCGGCGAGGAGCTCGCCGTGATGCTGCGCTGGCTACGGGACCGCGACGGCGCTCTACTGTGCGCGGCCGAGTCCCACCGCTCGCGCGATCGAGGCCAAATCTACCTCGCTCGACGAGCCGGGCCGCACGTCTGCGCGTGACGGCGAGCGTCGGCGTCGCCGAGCTCGACCGCGACGAGATGCGGAAGAACGACCTCATCGCCGCGGCCGACGGCGCCCTCTACGAGGCCAAGCGCGCGGGCAAGAACCGGACGGTGGCGGCCGCGCCGCCCGTCCAGGCTCGGAGCTAGCTGACCTGCTCGACGACGAGCAGGTCGTCGGGCATCTGCGTCGGCTCAGCGGGCCCCTCGGCCGCCTCGCGCTTGCGCATTTCCTTCTTCATCGCCTTCATCGCCCGCTTGTCGCGGAGCTTGCTCTCGCGCTGAAGCTCGGCCATCGTGGTCTTGCGCTTGGCATTTGAGCCCATACTGCGTCCCCCTCGGAGAGAGTCAAGCCGGGCGCCGACAACAGCGCCTGTGGTGGGCGCCCTCGGATGCCGGCGAGGCCAGGCGGCTTGCCGCGCCTGGACGTCGGCCGAGGCTCGCGCCTCGACCCGCACCATCCAGCGTAGCTGCTCGCGCGGCTGACCCGGTCCGCACGGCCCTATCAATGACCCGCGTGCGTTGGTACGTTCGGCTCACGCGCGGATCGCGCGTACAGCCGCATCCGGCTGAATGTCACGGGGCGGTGGTCAGGGCAGACCTCGGACGGCCGCTGTGGACGCCACGCGCGTCGCGGCAGTCGCGGGCCGGAACACGAGAGGTGCTGCCGTGATCAGACGTGCCGCCGTGACCTCGGGGTCCCCTGCCGTGAGACGGACGCGCATCCGCCGGGGCCGGCGTCTCGTCCCGGCCGCGCTCGCCCTGGCGCTCGTGCTCGCGGCGTCACCGACCGCGGCCGCCCAGACGACCATCGATTTCGACGACCAGCCCACCGGCACCGCGATCGGCGAGCAGTACGCCTCGCTGGGCGTGCACTTCGGACCGTCACCCTTCCCCGATCAGAGCGGCGCCTTCACCGCCGACGCCCGAGCCCAGGCGCGGTCGTCGCCGAACGTCGCGGCGTTCGCCTACGACTTCGGGACCGACTTCAGCTCGTCGTGGATCAAGTTCGACAGGCAGCAGAGCAAGGTCAGCTTCTACGCGTGCCGGACGGGCGGAGCCGGCGATCCGGCGAATCCTCAACGTCAACGTCGTCGCCTACGACTCCAACGGGAACGTCGTCGACAACCAGAACGGCATCGTCTGCGAGCTCAACGGACCGCCCGTTCTCGTGACCGTCGAGAAGCAGAACATCAGCTACCTCAACGTCTACGGGACGGGCGGGTCGGCGCCCCCAGGGCCGGGGTGGGGTCTCGACGACCTGAGCTTCGAGGTCGATCCCGCGCCGCAGTCGCCGCCGCCGCCGCCCCCCGCGGCGCCACCCCCTCCGCCGCCGACTTCTCTCTGGGCTTCCTCGCCGGGCCGACGACGCCGGAGATCCTGGCGGTGCGCCCCGGCGCGAGCGCCACCCGCCAGCTCGTCGTCGGTCGCAACGAGTCGTCGTCGGGCCCCGTCGCGCTCTCGGTGAGCGGGCTGCCGGACGGCGTGACGGCGAGCTTCGACCAGCCCACCCCGAACTCCAACCGCGCCGCGCTCGTGACCATGACCGTCACCGCCGCCCCGACCGCCGCGCCGACGTCCGTGACGCTCACCGTTCGCGGATCGCCGCAGTCCGCCGCCGCCGGGGCCCGGGGAACACACGACGACGCTCGGCGTGATCGTGCAGGGGCAGCTCGCGGCGTACCTCAAGGGCATCGAGATCACGCAGGGCGTCCAGACCACCGGCCAGCCCAGCATGTCGCCGTACAAGGGCGTCACGCTGGTCACCGAGAAGAAGACCGTCGTCCGGGTCTATGCCGGGGTCATCGGCACCGAGGCGACGTCGCCGGACGGCGTCCCGCGGCCCGAGCTGGGCATGTCGCTCACCGGCGTGGACAGCCGCGCGGACCGCTCGGCTTCCCGCTGGTCGCGGAGTGGTCGCCGCCCAGCAGCTCGCTGACGCGCAACTCGACGATCATCGGCGAGAACGAGCGCGTCGCGGCGGACCGGGCGTTCGTGTTCACCCTGCCCGACAACTGGACGGAGGCCGGGATCGATCACCCTGCGGGCACAGGCGCTGGGTCCGGCGGAGCCGGAGCTCGACCGGCCCGCGGCCGCAGGGGCGACGATGTGCCTCGACACGGCGTGCGGGGCGACGCCGTCGCGCGAGCTCGCCCGCATCCCGATCGGGGTCGCGCCCGCCGCGCAGCCGGTGAGCGCCATTCAGCAGGAGCTCGTCACCCGCGACAACGCCGGCAAGGAGATCTCGAGGGCCACGCCGCTCGACGCCGTGCGGACGTTCGCCCAGCTGGTCGCGCTCTCCCCGGTGCCCATCACGTGGCTCGACGCGGCGAACAACGCCTCGCCGATCCCGCGCTACCGCGCGGTGCGGGAGCCGCCCCTGACGGCGATCTTGGAGGACGCGCAGGCATTCGACGCGTCGATCGGCCGCGTGGGCCGCTCGACCTTCGGCGCGTTCGACAGTCGCAAGGACGTCGGCGTCGCGGTCGGGCGCGTGGCGGTGGGCACGTCGGATCCGATCGGCGACGGCACGCCCAACCGCCCTCTCACGGTGCTCGCGCACGAGATGCTGCACACCTTCGGGCTTCCTCACGCCGACCAGGCTCAAGGCGGATGCGGCGGCGCCGGCGTCGACGCCGGCTTCCCGAGCCGACCGGCCGCCTGGCCTCCGTGGGGATCGACACGCGGTTCCTGTCCGGCGGCGGCGTCGGCAGCCCGCCGTACCGGATGATCGCCGACACGGACGAGAACCCTGGATACGACCTGATGAGCTACTGCGCCACGCTCGGAAACGGCGACCCGGACTCCTGGATCTCGGCGATCAACTGGAACAAGATGCTCGGCTCCGGCGCCCCGCCGGCGCGCCGCCGCCAGGCCGCCCTCGTCCGCCAGGCGCCGAACACGCTGCACGTGCGCGCCCGCGCGGACGCCGGCGGCGTGCGGATCGGGTCGGTCGGCGCGGCGGCCGGGCCGCCGCCGTCCGGGCCATCGCCCTACGCGCTCGTCGCGCGCGATGTGCAGGGCGCGGTCCTGGCCTCGGTTCCGATGACGAGCAGCGACGTCCGTGGCGCAGCCGGCGCCGTTGAGTACTCGCTGCTCGACGGCGACGTCCCCGCCACTGGGGTCGCGAGCGTGCATGTGACCTCGGGCTCCGCGGTCCTCGCCTCCCGCGCGGCGAGCGCGCGCCCGCCGACTGGCGTCGTTCGTCGTCCCCGCGGCACGGAGCGGCTCGGGGCCGGGCGAAGCGTGACCGTGCGCTGGCGCAGCGCCGATCCCGACCGGGATCCCGTCACGGCCGAGCTCGACTACTCCGCCAACGGCGGCCGCAGCTTCCGCAACGTGGGCGGGGGCGGCACCGGGAACAGCGCGACGCTCCCCAGCGAGCTGCTCCAGCCGTCGACGAAGGCCCGGCTGCGACTGCGGCTCAACGACGGCTTCCACGACGCCGAGGTCGTGTCGCCGGCGTTCGTGGTCCTGCCCCGGCCTCCGAAGGTCACGATCCTCGAGCCGATCGCGCGCCAGCCGGTCGCGGCCGGCTCGTCGCTCTACCTGCGCGGCGGCGCGGTCGACGCGACGGGGCGTGCGATCCCGCGCCGTCAGCTGCGCTGGTTCGCCGAGCGCACGCTGCTGGGGCGCGGCGACAAGCTGAGCGCGGTCCTGCCGGCGGGCACCCGCAGGGTCCGGCTGGTGGCGACCGACCGCTCCAGTCGCGCCGCCACGACCACCGTCGCGGTCAGGATGCGCGCGACGACGCCCTTCTTCACGAAACGAACGCGCCGCGCTCGATCCCCCGTCGCGCGCGCGTGCTCACGCTGACCGCCTCGTCGTCCCAGCCCGCGACACTCCGCATCGGTTCGCTGCGGGTCCCGCTGGGAGTCCGGACGCGGCGCGTGCGCGTCCCGGTCAAGCCCGGCACCGGCGCCCTGCGCCTCCAGCTGCGCCTGACCGCCGGGGGCAAGGGCATCGTCCAGCCGGTCGTCGTCAGGCGACGGTGAACGGCCCTAGTCAGCGCAGGCCCAGAACGGCCGACCAGGTCTCGACGATCGTGTCGAAGCGCGACGTCGGGATCGACCTTGGGCGTCCCCGCCGAAGGCGTCGATCAGGTAGGCCAGTGGTTCGCGAGGGTGCAGCAGGGCGCGCCGCTGGCGCGGCGTCGCCGATGCGCGCTCCCTGCTCCACGGCGCGCTGCACCAGGCGCTCGGTGAGCGCGACGTAGCGTTGCTGCACGGCTCGAAAGACTCTGCTCGACGGCGGCCTCGTGCGTCTGCCGCCTCGCTGAGGCGCGCGGACGAGCGGCCCGTGCTCGGCGAACGCCTCGATCGCGGGGGCGCGATGCGCCGGCCCGCAGCGTCGCGGGCGTCGAGGGATGCGGATGTCGACGAGCCGCTTCTGGTGGGTCGAGCAGGCCCTCGAAGGCGCCCGCGGCCACCGTGAAGGACGAGGTCGGAGAGGTCGTCGAAGTACCGGTAGAACTGCGTGCGCGCCAGCCCCGCGGGCCTGCATGAGGCTCGTCGATGCTCACCTCGCGGAACGGGCGCTCGCGCAGGGCGGCCTGCGCGGTGGGCCACGATCGCTCGCGCGGTTGGCGCCGCGCTCGGCGCGCAGCCGGACGCGGCGGACGTCGACGGGCATCGATCCTCAGGCCGACTGGCGGGCGCCGCGCCGCAGGGGATCAGCCGCGAGTCGGCCAACCCGGCCGAGCGGTCCCCCGACGATCGCCTGGTAGCCCGGGTCGCTCACCATCTCCAGGAAGGCGGCCCGCGACGGGTAGCGCACGACGGCGACGACGTCCCACTCGCGCGCCTGCGGCCCGATGAGCGCCTCTTCGCACGCGCCCGCCCACAGCATGGACCCGCCGACGCGCGCCAGGTGCTCCTGCGCCGCCGCGGCGTAGCGCCCGTACGACTCCGTGCCACCGTCGTCGCTGAAGCGCAGGAGGTTGAGCATGAAGACGGGCTCGGGCTCGGCCGGTGGTCGCGGCGAACGTCTCGACCTGCTCAGAGGTCGGATCTATGTGCATGGCGCGTGATGCTACACGGTGTTGACGCGGCGTCACATAGCGAGCTACGGCTCCGCCTCGGCGTCCTAGAACGAGAAAACCCCGCGGGATATGCGGGGCTTTCTCAAAGCGGCTGAAGGGACTCGAACCCTCGACCTTCTGCATGGCAAGCGTCCCAGCGTTCGAGTCAGGACTGGCCCGGACCCCCGGTAAGATACGGGCGTTCCGGGCCGTCCGGCCGCGCCGGCCGGGCCCGCCAAAGCCGTCGCATCACGATGGAGCGCCTACGGGCAAGCCTGCCCGGTCGCCGTGGCCGCGGCCTACGCCGCGTCCCTCGGTCGGCGACGCCTCCTCCGCGAGGACCTCGTAGATGTCGGTCTGGTCCCAGTCGACCCCCTCGAGCGCGTCCTGCGACGGCGACTCGCGGACGGGCATGTCCTCCATCTCCTGCGCTTCTGCGGCTTTCTTCTTCGGGGCCGCTCCGACGCGCCGGGCGTGTAGATCAGGCTCGCGCTCCGCGCGTCCTGCCGGCCCTCGGGGTCCAGAATTCGATCTGCTTGATGCGCTCGGAGCGCGTCCCGTGTAGTTGCTCAGGTCGAGCGTGAAGCCGACGAAGCGCCGGCCGCGGTAGGTGCCGGTCTGCACCGAGAGGTTGCCGATCTGGTGGACAAGGCGCAGGTCAGCAAGGGCCTGGATCTCCTTGCCCCAGTCGTCCTCCTGCAGGTGCGTGCCCTCGACGAGAAAGACGTTGGTGCCGTTGACGTCGAGGCAGAACTTCGCGACGTCGGTCAGTCGTTGACGGACGTTCTCGGCATCTGGGCCGGCGTCGCGCGCGAGGTCCTGCTGCTTCTGGCCGACAGGCCCGCCGCCGCCTCGTTGACGTCCTCCGCGGTGATGCGGTTGTGCGGACGGGACGGGTTGGCGGCTCGCTCGTTGGCGTTCCGGAGGGCGTTCTGCGTGAGGTCAGGTAGTCGCGCGCGACGCCGCCCGAACCGAGCACAGCCGCTGGCGCCCCCCGGCGTCAGCAGTTGCGTCGATGTCGATGCCGAGGGGCTCGCAGATGCCGCGAGCACCTTCTCGAGGAAGGTCTGCGCGGCCTCGAATCGCTCCAGCGTGATGTCGAGGAGATCTCGGCGGCGTCCTGACCGATCTGCATCCCGCGCGGCGGGTCGCCCTCGACGAACGGCTGGAGCCGGTGCCGGACGCCGCAGATCTTCAGGAAGATGTCGAGGTTCTTGACCACCTGGTGGAGGTAGGCCAGGACGTCGGGCTGATCTGCGAAGGGCACGTGGTAGAAGTCGTCGAGGACGACCAGGGGGCGTGTCGCCGAGGCGCTTCTGGGCGCCTCCAGCACGTCCCGGATCAGCACCGAGGCGCTCAGCAGGCCGTCCATCTTCGACTCCTCAACGCGGGCCTCCCGTGTCCGCGACGCCAGGGTCGAGAGCATCGAGCTTCTCCTTATGCTCGGCGTCGAGTTCGGCTGGGATTCGGCATCGATCTTGTTTTCCGCGATGATGCTTTTCAACTCTTCGCTCGTCTTGGTGTGATCGGCGACCATCTTGTCGCCGAAGGATTTCACCTCGGCGTGCTCGGCTTTATCCGCCGCGAGCTTGCCGGCCTCGATCTCGAACATGTCGCTGATGGCGACTTTCTGTACGAACTCCTTGGTGTCCGGCGCGGCGTAGGCCGGCGCGCCGGCGATGAGCGGCAGGCAAACGACCAGCGCCGCCCGAAGAAGGGGTTGCCTCATTGTCTTTCTCCTAGGTTGACCAAGCTTGTAATCGATGTCGTGCAAGCTGAACGAAGGAGCCGCCTCCGAGTTCCAAGGGGCTGATATTGCAAGGGGATGACGCCGCCTTGAGCCGGCCTTCCTCGCCCGCTAAGCTTTTCGAAATTGGGGGGACCTATGCGGCAACACTGGCTCTGCCTTCTATTTGGCACCTTCGCGCTCGGGCTGGCCGCTGCCGCGGCCACAGCCCAACCTCTGAAGCCCGTGGTGCCGTACAAATCCCCGGTCGTTCAGGCCTGGAGCCTGCTCGAAGAGCGTGTCCCATCGATTTCCGGGGCATCGACATCGAGTGGTACCCGGCGAAAAAGGTGTATCAGCTCACGGTGACCGGCATGAAGCCCTACACCAATATGGAGGTCTCCCTCAGCCATGAGAGCTACCGAGGACGGCCGGATTATTGGCGCACGGTCGTCGTCGGCTGCACCAAGAATGGCCTCCTGATGCCGATTCCGTCGCCTTATTACGTCACCATGAACCTCGACAGCTTCGTCGGCTCCAAGGGCGTCGAGATCGTCGGAGCCTCGCGGAGCGTGAAGCGCACGGTCCGCTGACCGGCGGGCTCCGGTCAGTTAGGGGCTTGTCCCCTCGGCTGGCGCTCGGCTATTAGGTCCGGCCATGGACACCGAAGCGACACCCCGCACCGAGCGTAGCGGCGGACATCCCATCACCGTGCTCGTCACCTCGCTTAGCGCAGCGATCGTCGTGGTAGGCGGTTTTGGCATCATCATCGAAGCCTCCATCATCGCCGGAGCCGACCTCTTCAGGCTCGGCGACACCTTGATCTGGGTCGCGAGCATTGCCAATGCCGCCGTGACCCTTTGGATGTTCGTATGGACCTTTGCGCGCTCAATCCATGTCGAGCGCCGTTTGGAGCGCGGCCTCGAAGTGGACGAGCCAAATCTGTCGATCATGGACAATTTCAGGGAACTCGGCCCGACCCCAACGCGCTCTTGAGGGCTCGGCGATCCGACCCGCGTCGGCCAATCAGGCGATAATCAACATGCGGCGGCACACGAAAATCCTTATGCTCTGAGCGGAATCGGTGGGAGGCGACATGTCGATTGGGGAAAGATGGCCGGAGCGGCGGCGGGGCTTGCAATTGGCGGCCCGATCGGCGCGCTGCTCGGGGGCGTTGCCGGGCACTACGTCATCGACCGCGACAAGGACGAAGAGAGGGGGCCTCCCGAAAATCAGGTTGCCTTCACCGTCGGCGTGATCGCGCTCGGTGCCAAGATGGCGAAGGCCGACGGCATCGTGACGATGGACGAGGTCGGCGCCTTCAAGGAGGTGTTCAAGGTCCCCGATGGCGAGATCAAGAATGTGGCGCGGGTCTTCAACCTCGCCAAGCAGGATGTGGCCGGGTACGAGGCCTATGCCGAGCAGCTTGCCGTCATGTTCAAGGGAAACAAGAAGCTGCTCGAAGACGTTCTTGAGGGACTGTTTCACATCGCCAAGGCCGACGATGCGCTGCACCCGCGCGAGGAACAGTTCCTGCATCAGGTGGCGAAGCGTTTCGGAGTCACCGACACGGAATTCGCCTATATCAAGGCACGGCATGTGGCTGAACCGAAGCGTAATCCTTACGACGTGCTCGGCGTCGCCCCGGGCATCGAGAATGACGCGCTGAAGGCGCATTACCGGAAGCTCGTCGCCGAGAACCATCCGGACAAGCTGATCGCGCGCGGCGTGCCGAAGGAATTTCTCCCGATCGCCACCGAGAAGATCGCGGCGATCAACGAGGCTTACGGACAGGTCGCGCGCGAGCGCGGGATGTAGCCCCTGAGCTCGCCGACGGTCGACCTATTTAAGTAGTTCCAATGACGGCCGCACCGGACAGCCAACTCGCAACGCTTTGGTGCCCATCGCCAAACCGCGAACTGCGCCGGGATGGGCGACAGCCGGACATGCTGCTTTTGCATTATACCGGCATGGGAGGGGCCGAGGCCGCGCTCGACTGGCTCACGCGCGAGGAATTGAAAGTCTCCTGCCACTACCTCGTCGACGAGGATGGACGGATCACGCAAATGGTCCGCGAATTAGAGCGGGCTTGGCACGCCGGGCAGAGCCTTTGGGCCGGTGAGACGGACCTCAATTCCTACTCGATCGGCATCGAGATCCACAATCAAGGGCATGATTTCGACTATCGGGATTTTCCGGAAACGCAGATGCGCGCCGTCATCGCTTTGTGCGGCGACATCTTGGTCGGCACGCCATCCCGCCTCATCGCGTGCTTGCCCATTCCGACATCGCGCCCGGCCGAAAGCGTGACCCCGGAGAGAAATTCGATTGGCAAATGCTCGCCGAAGCCGGCATCGGCCTTTGGGTGCCCCCGGCGGAGATCACCGACGATGGCTGCCCTCGGTCCGGGCGATGAAAACCCATCGGTGCTCGAATTTCAGCAGCAGCTTGCGGCGTTCGGATATGGCGTCGAAACGACTGGCACCTATGGGAAAGGCCTTGAGAGCGTGGTGCAGGCCTTCCAGCGGCATTTCCGGCCGGCGCGCATCGATGGCATCGCCGACGTCTCGACGCGGGAAACGCTGAAGCGGTTGCTGGAGCGAAGGCCGGATTCACCAGCTGAATGAAAGGGGCCCGCCTTAGCTTGGCGAGCCCCTCGATGCCGCTCGGAAGAAGCGGCTACTGCTGCTTCGAGAACTCTTCCTGAGCCTTGGCGATATTGGCTTCCGGATCCTTCATGAAGGCTTCCTTGGCGGCCGTGTTGCCGAAGCAGTAGGTCTTCTTGCCGATCTTCTCGCTGATCGAGCAATCGGTCAGTTTCTTTTCGCCCTTGGTAAGGCCCATCGCGCAATAATTGCCGAACTCGCCGGCAACGGCGGCGACCGCAACGGTGCCAAGTCCAATGAGCATCGCGCCTGCGAGCGCGGAGGCAAGGGAAGCCCTTTTCATAACGTCTCCTCTTATTGTCGATGACAGGCCGCTCCGGCGTGCCGAGAAGCCTCGATAGAAAGCGGCAGGCAGCGTTCAATGTCCGCCTAACCGGCGCCGTGATGGGGCAGATGCCCATATTCCGTCAATGGACAAATGCTGTACCGATGGTCGGACTACTTCCCGGCGTAGGCGCTGTCGGCCCTGGGGATGTACTTTTTCGGGTCCTTCATGAACATCGCCTTCGTTTTCTCATGACCGAAGCAATAGGTCTTGCCGTCGATGGTTTCATTGATGGAGCAATCGGTCGGTATCTCTTGCCGAGGGCGAGGCTCATGGCGCAGAGATTGTCATATTGGCCGGCGAAGGCTGTGGCCGCAAAAGCGAAAAGGAAAGATCCCGCTAGGATCAGCTGTTTCATCCGCATGCCTCCTCGAGCGCGTTCATAACCGCCTTATAGGCCCTGTCTCGCCGAACGATTTGACACAATTGCGTCAGCGGCTCCGCCCGTGCCGGGGAGTGCCGCCGCGGGCGTTGTCGCCGCAAGATCACGGACACGCGATTGGACAGGAAAAGGCTTCGGTCCCATACCGATGATGGAAAATTGGCCATCCGATTGCCGTCATCGGCAGTCCGCCATGGGAAAATATCACTGTCGCCGGGGAGGGCGTCATGATCGGGGCATTCCGTTACAGCCTATTGGCCGGGGTCGTCTTTCTCGCTTGCGCCACGGCGAGTGCCGGAGAAGCGGCCGAAGAAGAATTCGGCGATTTCTGCGCCATGGGTCTTGCGAGCGGGCAAGAGGTGAAGACCGATTGCTCCGTGAATTGGACCTCCGCGAGGGCAAAATCTATTGCTTCTCAAGCATGCCCTCCAAAGAAACATTTCTCAAAAATGCGGACGAGAATCTTCGCGAGGCACGTGAATTCCGTTTGGCAAAGCAGGCGGCCGCGGCGAGCGGCGTCTCCAAGGATTTCACCGAGGAGGACGTGAATGCGGAAGTCGCCAAAGTCATCGAGGCGCGGTCGAAGGACGGCGCCTTCGTCTTCCGCGACCCGAAGCTGAATGCCGACCTCAACCTGATTTTCGAGAAGATCAAGATCGTGCGCGGAATGCACGGTTATGGCTGGTTCGCGAATGTCATCTTCCACGCCAAGGACAACGCGAAAAAGCAATACGCCATCGATTTCTGGTTCAATCCCGAAGGCCAGGAATTGAAGCTAAAAGACATCCGCGTACAGAAGGGACCGAAGCCCGACGGCGACGGCTTCACCATGGTCACGCGGCTGCCGGTTGCCTGGTGGTGGTTGCCCGTGCAGGAGCATCCCGGCGACATGGAAATCACCCGCGCTTGGCACGTGATGAGTGCCATCCACAATACATCGCCGCCAACAAGGATGAGAAAGGCAACATCTCGTTGAAGGACGATTCACGACGGAGAAGTCGATCGATGAGAACTTCACGGCGATCACCGACCTCGAGCGCGTCGTGCCGGCCGTCGAGGGAGGCAGCGTGCTCGAGACCACCGGGCCGGACTCGGTCAAGGCGCAGATCCTGCTCAAGATGGGCGCCATGTCGATGAAGATGGTCGGCACCATCGAGCTCGTCGAGCAGGACGCCGAGGCCCACCGCGCGGTGATGCGGATCAAGGCGCGCGAGTCGGGCGGCACCGGCCACGCCAACGCCGACGTCACGTTCCAGCTCAACGACAGCGGCGGGGCGATCCACACCCACGCGCAGATCACCGGCAAGGCAGCGTCGATGGGCGAGGGCGTGGTGGTCGGCGTGCTCGACGGGCTGATCACCGACTTCACGACCAAGCTCGGGCAGATCTGACCTGATGGCGAAGGTCGTGATGCGGGAGATCCGGGAGGGCGAGGTGCCGTTCGCCGCCGGGACCGCCGTCCAGGAGGATCCGGGCCGGCCCGCCTTCAGCGGCAACGGCCCGGACGACTACGTGTGCGTGCGGTGCGGCAACGTGCTCGCGCACGCGATGCACGCGCAGCAGATGACGAAGAAGGTCCGGGTGCGCTGCGGCGTCTGCCGGACCGTGAACGTCGCGGTGACCGAGGACTAGCTCGTCGCGCCGCGTCGCGGCGCCGACGTCCTTGAGGTCGGGCTCCGCGTCCTTCGGCGGCTCGGCGCCGCCGTCGCTCACGGCGTCGGCGTTGTCGCCGGCGCTGAGGTCGACGCCGCTCTCGGTGGCCGGTTCGTCGGAGCCGGTCGTGCGGCCGAGCACCGCGCTGTCGAGCTGCGGGTCGTCGGCGAGCATCTCGCGCGGCGCGTCGGAGCCGCCGTCCTCGGCGGGCACGATGCCCTCCGCGGCGGTCTCGGCCCACGCGCCCTTCTCGCGCGCCTCCGCTCCGTCCGGCGTGGTCCCGCCCCGCTGCTCGCTCATCGAATGCTCCTCGTTCGTCCGGTCGCGCACGCAGCCTTTACCCGCGGTGGCGCGACACTAAGGTTTAGATGTGTCACAATCCGTCGCGTGGCACGGCTTACACGACGCGGCCTGATCCTCGGAGGCGCGCCCGTGCTCGGTGCCGGCGCCGCGCTCCTGCACTCCCAGGTCCCGCACTCGCACCCCTGGGAGCACACCGCCGAGGCGGCCTCCCCGCACGCCGGGCACGGCGAGTCCGGCACGCCGGGCACGCCGGCTCGGGCCACGCCGCCTTCCGCGACGACGGCATGGTCGACCACGCGGCGCAACGGCTTCGACCCCCACGAGATCGTGCGCGACTTCGACTGGGGGAAGACGCGGCGGACGGCGAGCGGGCGCGTGGTGCGCGAGTGGGAGCTGGTCGCGCTCGACCGCGAGATCGAGATCGCGCCCGGGCGTGCGCTTCGCGGCCTGGACCTACAACGGGCGGATCCCCGGCCCGACGCTGCGCTGCCGCGAGGGCGAGCGGCTGCGGATCACGTTCGTCAACGGCTCCGAGCACCCGCACACGATCCACTTCCACGGCATCCACCCGGCCGAGATGGACGGCGTCCCGGGCATCGGCGCCGGGCACGATCGACCCGGGCGGCAAGACCGTCTACGAGTTCGACGCCCTCCCGGCCGGGCTGCACCTCTACCACTGCCACGTCCGCCCGCTGGCCGAGCACATCTCCAAGGGCCTCTACGGCGCCTTCATCGTCGACCCGCGCGGACGGCGCGCGAGGAGGCCGACGAGCTGCTGATGGTGATGAACGGGTTCGACACCAACTTCGACCGCGCGAACGAGGTGTACGCGGTCAACACGATCCCGTTCGCCTACATGCACGATCCGCTCACCGTCCGCCGCGGCGACCTCGTGCGCATGTACATCGTCAACGTGCTCGAGTACGACCTGATCAACTCGTTCCACCTGCACGGGAACCTCTTCGACTGGTATCCGACGGGGACGTCGAAGCAGTCGAGCGAGCTCACCGACACCGTGATGCTCTGCCAGGGCCAGCGCGGGATCGCCGAGGTGCGGTTCCCGACGCGCGGGGCGGTTCATGTTCCACGCGCACCAGTCCGAGTTCACCGAGCTCGGCTGGCAGGGCTTCTTCGAGGTGACGTGATGACCGCGACCGCCACGCCGAAGCGCCGCGTCCCCGCCTGGGCGCTCGGGCTCGGCCCGCTGCTGCTGATCGTCGCGGCGGTCGGGCTGTTCGCCGCGCTCGGCGGCCCCGGCCTCGGCGAGCGCCGCGGGCCGCCCGCCGAGGAGGCTCGCCGTCGAGCGCACGGTCCTGCGCCCGGCGAGATCGAGCTGACCGTCCGCAACGACGGCCCCGACGCGGTGGTGATCGCCCAGGCCATCGTCAACGACGCGTTCGCGCAGTTCAGCGGGCGCCGACGGGCCGATCGGCCGCCTCGAGACGGCGACGCTGCGCGTGCAGCAGCCGTGGGTCGAGGGCGAGGCGTACGAGGTCGTCGCTGCTCACCTCCTCGGGCGGGACGATCGTGCACGAGATCCCGGTCGCGGTCGCGACGCCCGACAACGGCCTCTCGTTCTTCGGGCTGATGGCGCTGCTGGGCATCTACGTCGGCGTGATCCCCGTCGCGCTGGGCATGCTGTGGCTGCCGTGGATCCGGCGGATCCCCGCGGCGTGGCTGCGCGTCGTGATGGCGGCTGACGGTCGGGCTGCTCGCGTTCCTGGCCGTCGACGCGACGCTCGAGGGGCTCGAGCTGGCCGGCGCGGGCTCGCAGGCGTTCGGCGGGGCCGCGCTCGTGTTCATCGGGTTCGGCGGTCGCCTTCCTGGCGCTGACGGGCGTCGACGGAGTGGCTGCGCGGCGCGCCGCGCCGGGCGTCACGGGCGACGCGCCTCGCGCTGCTCGTCGCCATCGGCATCGGCCTGCACAACCTCGGCGAGGGCGTGGCGATCGGCTCCGCCTACGCGGCGGGCGCGCTCGCGCTGGGCGCGTTCCTCGTCGTCGGCTTCGCGCTGCACAACACCACCGAGGGGCTGGCGATCGTCGCGCCCGTGGCGAGCAGCCGCCCGACGATGGCGCCGGCTGGCGCTGCTGGGCTGATCGCGGGCGCGCCCGGCCGTGCTCGGCGCGTGGATCGGGGCCGCCGCGTTCAACTCCAGCCTGGCGGCGTTCCTGTTCGGCTTCGGCGCCGGCGCGATCGTCCAGGTGATCGTCCAGCTCGCCCCGACGCTGCGCGACGACGACGGGCGCACGCTGCATCCCGCCGCCGTGTCCGGCATCCTGGGCGGGCATGGGGATCATGTTCGCGACCGGGTTGCTGGTGAGCGTCTGATGGCCGCCGCCGAGCGCGTCGCGCCATCGAGGCGATCCAGGACTACACGAAGGCGATCTACGCGCTGCAGCGGCGCGCCGACGGCCCGGTCGCCACCAACGACCTCGCCGAGCGCCTGGGCGGTCACGCCGGCGTCGGTGTCCGCGATGCTCAAGAAGCTCGCCGAGCGCGGGCTCGTCGAGCACGTGCCCTACAAGGGCGTGCTGCTGACCGGCGAGGGGCGCCGCGTCGCGCTGGAGGTGATGCGCCACCACCGGCTGCTCGAGCTCTACCTCGCCGAGCACCTCGGCGTGCCGTGGGACCGCGTGCACGAGGAGGCCGAGGCGCTCGAGCACGTGCTCTCCGAGGACCTGGAGGCGCGCATCGCGGCCAAGCTCGGCGAGCCGACCCACGACCCCCACGGCGACCCGATCCCGTCGGCCGACCTGCGGATCGACGAGGGCAGCTCGCAGGCGCTGGAGGCGCTGGAGGCCGGCGCCACCGGCCGCTTCGTGCGCGTCTCCGACACCGACCCGGAGATGCTGCGCTACCTCGACGAGCGCGGCGTCCGCCTCGGCGACGAGCTCGAGGTCGTGGACCGCCAGCCGTTCGGCGGGCCGCTGACGGTCCGCTTCGGCGATCAGCTGCACACGCTCGGCGGCGGCCTGGCGCGCGCGATGCGCGTCGAGCTCGACCGAGACGGACGCCCCCGCTCGTCCCCAGCGAGGACCCGGTCTACTTCGAGGCCCCCGCGCCCGGCTGGGACTGGGGCTCCCGCTACAACCCGATCTCCTTCGACACGATGGTCCGCGACCAGGGGTGGAACCTGCTCGCCTGGCACCGCAACGAGCTCACCGGCAACACCGACGCGAGCTCCCGCGGGAGCGTCTACTACCTGATCGAGAAGTAGCTCAGCCGGCCTCGGGGAGGTTCGCCTTCGCCCACTCGGCGATCTGCTCGAGCGCGGGCATCAGCCCGCGGCCGCGGTCCGTGAGCTCATAGGAGACCCGACGGGCGGCCCTTCGCTCGACGCGTGCGGATGATCAGCCGCCGTCGGCGAGGTCGGACAAGCGGTCGGAGAGGACGGAGTCGCTGATCCCCGGGATCGCGCGCGAGAGCTCGCGAAAGCCCGGCCGGGCCCTCGCTGAGCCGGCCGAGCACGACGGCGTTCCAGCGCTTGCCGAGGAACTTGAAGGCCCGCGCGAGCGCGTCGGCGGCCGGGACGCACTGGTCGTGGGAGATCGGCCATCTCGGAAGTCACATGCTAGCGAATTACGAGTCGCTATCATTTTCGAAGCGATGCCCGACTACGGCCACGAACTCACCTTCGGCACCTTCATCACCCCACAGGCGCGCGACCCGAGGACGTCGTCGCGCTCGCGCAGCTCACCGAGCGCGGCGGGCCTGGAGCTCGCGACGTTCCAGGACCACCCGTACCAGCCCGCCTTCCTCGACACGTGGACGCTGCTGTCGTGGGTGGCCGCGCGGACCGAGACGCTGCGCGTGGCGCCCAACGTGCTCAACCTCCCGCTGCGCCAGCCGGCCGTCGTGGCCCGCGCGGCCGCGAGCCTGGACCTGCTGTCGGGCGGGCGCGTCGAGCTGGGGCTCGGCGCCGGCGCGTTCTGGGACGGCGATCGAGGCGATGGGCGGGGAGCGGCTGACGCCGGGGCAGAGCGTCGACGCGCTGAGCGAGGCGATCGACGTCATCCGCGGGATCTGGGACGTCTCGACGCGCCGGGGCGTGCGCGTCGACGGCGAGCACCACCGCGTCAACGGCGCCAAGCGCGGCCCGGAGCCGGCGCACGACATCCCGATCTGGCTGGGCGCGTACAAGCCGCGCATGCTGCGCCTCACCGGCGCCAAGGCCGACGGGTGGCTGCCGTCGCTCTCCTACATGCCGCTCGACGAGGTCGCGGCCGCCAACCGCACGATCGACGACGCGGCGCAGGCCGCCGGGCGCGATCCGCGCGAGGTCCGCCGGCTGCTCAACATCCAGGGCACGTTCGGCACGGGCGGCGGCTTCCTCGAGGGCCCGCCGGAGCAGTGGGTCGAGGAGCTGCTGCCGCTCGTGCTCGAGCACGGCTTCAGCACCTTCATCGTCATGGGCGACGACCCGGGCACGATCGAGCGCTTCGGGCAGGAGGTCGCGCCCGCGCTGCGGGAGGCCGTGGCGAGCGAGCGCGCGTCGGCCGGCACGCCGTCCGGGCCGCGTGCGCGGCGCGCACGCGCTGGCGCAGCGCCGCGACGGCATCGACTACGACGCGCTGCCCGAGCCGCTCGCGGCCAAGGCCGTCGAGCCGGGCGACCGCGGACTACGCGAAGGTCCGCTCGACCTACATCCGCTCCGGCTCGCCCGGGCTGGTGCTCCGCCCCGGCGACGCCGACGAGGTGGCGAGCGCGCTGGAGTTCGCGCGGGCGCAGGACGTCCCGCTGGCGATCCGCAGCGGCGGCCACGGCATCAGCGGGCGCTCGACCAACGACGGCGGGATCGTCATCGACCTCGGCGCGCTGAACGCGGTCGAGGTGCTCGACCCGGAGACCGGGCGCGTGCGCCTCGGGCCCGGCGCGCGCTGGGGCAACGTCGCGCAGGCGCTCGCCCCGCACGGGCTGGGGATGAGCTCGGGCGACTACGGCGACGTCGGCGTCGGCGGGCTCGCGACGGCGGGCGGCGTCGGGTTCCTCGTGCGCCGGCACGGCCTGACCATCGACCACGTGGTCGCCGCCGAGCTGGTGCTCGCCGACGGCACGTTCGCGCGCGCCGACGACGACCTGCTGTGGGCCGTCCGCGGCGCCGGGGCCAACTTCGGCATCGTCACCGCGTTCGAGCTGGAGGCCTACCCGGTCGGCGACGTCGTGTTCTCGACGATGGCCTTCGAGGCCGACGCCGCGCTGCTCGAGCGCTGGGGCGAGGTCGTCGAGGCCGCGCCGCGCGAGCTCACCAGCTTCCTCAGCGTGTTCTCGCGCCGCGGCGGCGGCCCGTCGCGCAGCTCTACTCCGTCTACGCCGGCGACGACACGGCCGCCGCGACCGAGGCGCTGACGCCGCTCCTGGGCGTCGGGACGCTGCTCGACCAGCAGGCGCAGCTCGTCCCCTACCCCGCGGTGGTCGCGCCGCACGGCGGCGTCCACGTCGGCGGCGCGTGCGCCGCGTTCCGCTCCGGCCTCGTCGATCACCTGACGCCGGGGGCGGCGGAGCGCTGATGGCGCTGGTGCTCTCCGGCGACGCGCCGATGATGCAGATCCGCCCCATCGGCGGCGCCGTGCACGACGTCGCGCCGGAGGCGACCGCGTTCGCCCACCGCTCGCAGGAGTTCGTGCTCAGCACCGTCGGGTTCAGCGTCGCGCGGGCTGAACGCCGCGTGGGACGCCGGCATGGCGCCCCACCTGAACGGGCTCTACACGAGCTTCGACACCGACCCGCGGCCCGAGCGCCTCCACGAGGCCTTCCCCGGCGAGACGCTGGTCCGGCTGCGCAAGCTGAAGGCGCTCTACGACCCGGACAACGTCTTCAACCAGAACTTCCCCATCACGCCCGCGGATCAGTTGGTGTCGCGCCGGTAGAGCAGCACCGTGCCGACGAGCACGGCGACGGCGACGTAGCCGCCGAACAGGACCGCGTTCTCGGCCTGGGTGAGCGCGACGGCGATAGTCTCGGGCGAGGCGGTGTCGGACTCGATGCCCAGCAGGCCGGTGCCCGCGACGAAGGGCATGAAGCGGGCGACCTCGGCGGGCACGAACAGCGTCAGCAGGTTCCCGACGACGAGGTCGTCGGCGAACATGCTGAGCTCGCCGATCAGGTGGCTGGACACGAAGACGGTGCCGCCGCGGCCGGCGAAGCCGCCGAGGTAGGTCCGCAGCCAGCGGATGCCGTCGGGGTCGAGGCCATTGGAGGGCTCGTCGAGCAGGAGGACCTCGGGATCGCCGAGCAGCGCGCCGGCCAGCGCGAGCCGCTGGCGCATGCCGAGCGAGAACCCGCCGGCGCGCTCGTCGGCCGCCGTCTCGAGCCCGACGCGGTGATCGGCGCGTGCCGCCGGGCCGGCTTCTCGGTCGACATGGCCGTGCACGCGTTCTCGCTGCTCGACAGCTACATCTACGGCTTCGTGCTGCAGGAGGCGAACCTGCCCTTCGACGACACCGACGACGTAGCCGATGTCGTCGACTCGATGATGCTCCCGTTCACACCCGAGGACTATCCGCACCTCCACGAGATGACGACGGAGCACATCCTCCAGCCGGGCTACAGGTACGGCGACGAGTTCGAGTACGGCCTCGACGCCATCCTCGACACGATCGAGGCCGCGGCGCGCGGCTGACCTGCGGCCCTACCTCTGAAGCAGCGTGTAGCGGACGGTCTGCACCCGGATCAACCCGTCGCGGAACACGAAGGTGTCGATCCCGTCCTCGACGCGTGTCTTCTCCGCATCGGCGCTCCATTCGATGAACAGCACGTCGCCGTCGAAGATCTGCGTGGGCACGGCCCAGTCGGCAGAGGGCACGTCCTCCAGAAGCTTCGTGAACCCCTCCCGGACGCCGTCCTTCCCGTGGAGCGTCCCGGCGGGCGTGATGAACACCGCGTCGTCGGCGTAGTCGCTGACGATGCCCCCAGGTCCCGGCGATAAGCACCTCGGCGTGATGCTGAAAGATCTCCTGCGGCGTACGAGAACCTTCCATCTGGCCACCCCCGGTCGTTGTCGCGCAATGCTAAGGCCTTGGATGCCGAACGCGCACGGTCAGGCAGCGCCCCGCTGGGCGATCTCGACGAGCCGGTGCGCCGGTACCTCACCCACGCGCCTACTCCGGGGGCGGTGGTCCGCGGCGGCCGTCGAGAGCGTGATGGACCCCACGAGCCTGCTGCCCGAGAAGGGGGTGAGCTGGGAGACCGAGGCCGACGACGTCATCGTCGCGCGCTTCGACGTCCCGCCCGACCGCGCCGAGGTCCGGCTGGGCATCGACGCCGAGCGGCGGTTCGGCGACCTCATCGTCCCGAGAGGAGCTCAGTGTCGGCTGGTCGTATGGGACGGCGCGCCATCGGCCCGTCTTCGAGGCCACGATCCACGAGGATCCTTGACGTGACGAGCCAG
This sequence comes from uncultured Solirubrobacteraceae bacterium, assembly GCA_963764385.1. Taxonomy (GTDB): domain Bacteria; phylum Actinomycetota; class Thermoleophilia; order Solirubrobacterales; family Solirubrobacteraceae; genus DATFQI01. Next base: position 58,971 of record CAVXSJ010000007.1, read on the forward strand.
AAGCTGTCGCCGGCCGCTCTCGCGTTCCGGGCGGCCCACGGCGCGATTCGCGCTCGCGTTCCTGGCCGCCATCGCGCACATCTGGTGGTGCGCCCTCACGGGCCGGCGAGACCGCTGGCTCCGCCTCGCCGTCGGCGCGCTCCTCGCGGAGGGCGCGTTCGTGGCCGCCAACCACGGGGACTGCCCGCTCGGGCCGCTCCAGCAGCGGCTCGGCGACCCCGTGCCGCTGTTCGAGTTGCTGCTCTCGCCGACCGCGGCCCGCCGCGCCGTGCCGGCGCTCGGCTCGATAGCCGCCGCGGAATGCTGCTGCTCCTCGTCCGAGCGCGGCTCAGCAGTCGGCGCTGTTGACGGAGCCGTCGGGCATGGTGGTGCGGCAGAACGTCGCGCCCGTCAGGGAGGTGGTCCCAACGACGGCGCCGTTCAGATTGGCGTCGGTGAGGTCGACTGAGGCCATGACGCCGAAGCCGATGTAGGCACCTTGGAGGTTCACGCCGGTCAGGTTGGCGTTGGTCATCGTGGTGTTCGGCATGTACGCGAGGCCCAGGTTGGCGCCGGTCGCGTCGACGCCGGTCATCTCGGCGCTGTCGAGGTTCGCCTCGTACATATCGGCGCCGGTCAGGTCCGCGTCGCTCAGGTCGGCCCCGAGGAGGGCGACGTACCGGAGAGTGGCGTTCACGAACGTGGCCCCGACCAGGTTGGCGCCGACCAGGGTGGCGCCGGTCAAGTCGGCGCCGGTCAGGTCGGACCCCCACCCGACGGAGTGGTCCAGAGTGATCCATTGCAGGTTGGCGCCGGCCAGGTTGGCGAGAGTGAACCTGAGCTTCGGGCAGTTCGCGTACGGCACGAGCACGCAGCCGTTGATGGTCGGCGGAGCGCCGGCATCGTCGATGAACAGCGAGACGGCGCCGAAGCGGCCGGGGATGGAGCCCTCGCGGCCGGGCTTGACGTTCAGCGGACCGGTCGTGAGAGGAACGATGCGGACGCGGTAGCGCAGCGTGTGGCGCTTGGCGTTGTAGCGAGGATGGGTCAGCTCGACCACGGCCGAGTGCGCATCGTCCGCCCTCGCGGGTGCTCAGCTCGGCATTCGGCGGGTCGTTGGCGAAGCCGAACTTGCGCCAGGCACGCAGGAAGTTGCGCGTGCCCATGTGCCCGGCGTGACGGTTCGGGCGGTCCGTGAACCAGACCGTGTGCCTGGGGACGCCCCGCAACGTGAGGATGTACCGCCCGTCGCACTTGCACTTCGTCGGCGCGAGGGTGCCGTGCGTGCCGGACTGGGTGAACAGCAACGCCTCCCCGGTCGGCGGCGCGGCAGCGTCCGCGGACGCAGCGGCGGGGGAAGCGACGGCGAGCGCCAGCAAGCAGGCGGCCGCGGCGAGCAGCGGGGTGTTGATAAGCGAGGGGATGGGGTTCGTGTCGGCAGTCGACGTCCATCCCGCGAGGGCGCGGACCCGGCGGGCCGGAGAACGACCGCTCTTGCTCTGCGGCCTGGGCTGGCATAGGCTCGCCACGGTGATTCGTCGTTTTCCGGGGGGTGCAACGGAGTCGGGGATCGGCGTGGCACTTGCCCTGGCGTTCACGGTGCTCCTGTCGCTGCTCGTCGCCCCCGCCGCACAGGCGGCGGGCACGCTGAGCGGCACGCTGCGTGGTCCCGACGGAGAGCCCTTCGACTACTTCAAGATCGAGGCGTACGCCGCCAACCCCGGCGGCGGCTGGCGAGTCGTGAAGGCGACAACGATCACGCCGTGGGACTCGGGCCTCCCAGTCGGCGGCTTCAGCATGTCGCTCCCGGCGGGCTCCTACCGCGTCTGCTTCACCCCGGAGGGCTTCGAGTACGCGGAGACGGCGGGAGCCACGTGCTGGCGAGGTGCACACGAGGTTCACGAAGCCACCGACCTGGCGATCGGCGAGGCCGCCGCAACCACGATCGCTCCGCGGCTGCCACGCGAAGGCAGGCTCATGGGCAGGGTCGCAGGGCCCGGCAACGTCCCCGTGGAGGGGTACGTGGCCCCCTATCTGCGGGCGCCGGACGGGACGTGGACGCTCCAGCGGACGGGTGGCATGGCCACCGGCGGCACGATCGACCTGCAGGAGCTGAATCCCGGCAGGTACCGGTTCTGCGTGTCCGAGGTGCCGCGGGAGTTCATCCCGGAGTGCTGGAGAAACGCCGCAAGCGTCGCCTCCGCGACCGATCGTCAACATCGGATCGGGGGGCTCGCCGACGATCGTCATCAACCTCGCGGGCCGCGCCTCGATCTCAGGAACCGTGACCAAGCCGGCCGGCCTCGACGCCGGGGGGTCGATGCAGCTCTACGAGTTCGGCGAGCCATGGCCGGGCGCCGAGCCGCGATGGCAGTTCGTCGCCTACGGGGCCATCAACGCGGCAGACGGTACGTATCGGATCACCGGCCTTGACCCAGGTACCTATCGCGCGTGCGCCTACAGCTACGACACGGTCAGTGCGTGCTGGCGGACGGGAAGCCAGCCGAGCGACGGCGACGACATCGTCCTCGCTGCCGGGCAGGCACGCCCTGGGATCGACCTCGCGCCGCAACGTGCGGGATACGTCGCCGGCGTTCTCCCCGACATGTACCTCGGCGCCCAGGGCGTCCCGCTCGTGAGCGCTTGGAGGGAGACCGACGCCGGCTGGGTGGCGCTCTCGACGGCTGAAGCCGTCCCCACCGGACCCGGCACGCAGTGGTCGTACGAACTGGGTTCGCTCTCGGCTGGGCCGGTGGTGATATGCGTGGAGCACCAGGACCCTGAGTTCGTTCCGGCTTTTCCTCTCACGTGCGTCGGCGACAGCCCCAGCCCTCGCGGCGGTGAGCCCATCGACGTCACCACCGGCGAGACGACGACCGCTCCACCGTTGCCCACGGGCCAGGCCGGGGAGATCCGCGGGCGCGTGGTCGACCCGCCGCGACCGATCCACGTCGAGCTCTTCACCCGTTCGGGCCGTGTCGCGGCCACCGTTCTGACGGGCGCGAACGGGAGCTACCGGTTCCCGGCGCTGCCGGCCGGCGACTACAGGGTCGGGTTCCACCGCAACAGCGTCCGCTCGCCGCTCGCTGCCGAGTACTGGCGCGACAGGCCGGACGGGTCCGGGCTTGCCGCCGCAACGCCGATCCGCGTCGACGGAAGCGTCGTCAGCGGGATCAGCGCCACCCTGAACCAGGGCGGGACGCTCACCGGCAGGCTCGTGGACGCTGGCGGTCAGCCGGTGGCTCAATGCCGCGTGTACGCGCGTGGGCGCGACAACTCGCTTGCCTGGCGCTGGGCGGTCACCGACGCCGCCGGTGCGTTCGCCATCGGTGGCTTGAGCACGGCCGCCCATGTCGTGGTGGTCTACTCCCGCTGCAGCGGCACGGGCCGCCGGATGTACTACGACGCCCAGTCGCCGACGCGGACCTCGGCGCGGCTCTCCACGGATGCCGACACGATCGCGGTGACACGCGGCCGGAGCACCGCTCTGCCAGGCGACCTGGTCACGGGAACGCCGGAGATCACGCAGATCCAACCTCCGTCGCTCACCGGGCCGCTCAAGGTCGGAAGCGGCTCTGACCGCCACGCCCGGCACGTGGAACCCCGACGTCGTCTGCCGTAGGTATCGCTGGTACGCCGACGGGGCGCGGATCGACGGCGTCGTCGGGCGTCGGCTGGTCCTGACACCCGACCTCGCCGGGAAGCGCATCCGCGTGTACGAAGACGTGACGGCCACCGGCTGGCACGAAGCGTCCAGCCGGTCGCCGTATGTCGGCCCGGTCGCCCCCTGAGCGACGCGGAGAACGACGAGGGCGCCCCGTGGGCGCCCTCTACAGGTTGTCGGCCGCTAGCCGCAGCCGGTGTTGTTGCCGCAGCTCGAGCACGTGTAGCAAGAGCCCGTGCGCTGCATCATGCCTCCGCACTGCTGGCAGGCCGGGCCGAGGTCCAGGCCCATCATGCGCGCCGGGACGACCGGCGGGGTGCCCGTCATCGCGGAGGTGGGCGCCTGCGCCGTCGGCACCGGATCGACCGGCGGGGCGGGAGAGGTGGTGCCCGGGGCGCTGCCGGTGGGCGGCGCGACCGCGGCCGGCTTGGCGCCGCCGTTGGACGGCCGCGAGGAGCCGCCGCCATCGACGCCGACCGCCGTGTCCTGGCCGGCCTTCTTCGCCCGGACCGCGGGCGTGAGGATGCCGAGCTCCTCCTGGGTGTCGGCGTCCAGGAAGCGCGACGCGAGCCAGCGCATGATGTAGTCGGGCATCGACTTGGCGAACGGGATCTCCGGGTTGGTGGTGATCCCTTCCGGCTCGAAGCGCATGTAGGCGAACTTGCGCACGAGCGTCTCGAGCGGCACCCCGTACTGGAGCGCGATCGAGATCGCGGTCGCGAACGAGTTCATCATCCCGCGGAGGGTCGAGCCCTCCTTGCCGATGTCGGTCAGGAAGATCTCGCCGACCGTCCCGTCCTCGTACTTGCCCGCGGTGATGTAGCCCTCGTGGCCGCCGAGCGAGAACTTGTGCGTGATCGACTGCCGCTCGCGCGGCATCTTGTTGCGCGCCGGGCCGACGGTGGACTTGACCTGCGCGATCGCGCCGGCCACCGCGTCGTCGACGGCCGCGGCGACGCGGGCCTCGACCTCGGCCTCGGTGAACAGCTCCTCGCCGGTCTCGCAGCGTCGTGGTCTCCTGCGCGTCGGTGCGCAGCGCCTGGGCGGTCTTCGAGCCGTCGCGGTAGATGGCCAGCGCCTTGACGCCGAGCTTCCAGGCCTGGACGTACGCCTCGGCGATGTCCTCGACCGTGGCCGTCTGCGGCATGTTGACCGTCTTGGAGATCGCGCCCGACAGGAACGGCTGGACGGCGCCCATCATCTTGATGTGGCCCGCGTGCGAGATCGCGCGCTCGCCGACCGCCACGTCGAACACCGAGAGGTGCTCGGCGGCCAGGTCCGGCGCCTCGACGATCGTGCCGTGCTCGGTGATGTGGGCCTCGATGGCCGCGACCTGCTCCTCGTCGTAGCCGAGCGTGCGCAGCGCCATCGGCACCGTGCGGTTGGCGATGACCATCGTGCCGCCGCCGACGAGCTCCTTGTACTTGACCAGCGAGAAGTCGGGCTCGATGCCGGTGGTGTCGCAGTCCATCAGGAACGAGATCGTCCCCGTCGGCGCGAGCACCGTGGCCTGCGCGTTGCGGTAGCCGTAGATCTCGCCGGCCGCGACCGTCTCGTTCCACGTCTCACGCGCCGCCGCCAGCAGATCCTTGTCGACGCACACGCCGTCCGGGATCGCGTACGACGCGTCGCGGTGCATGCGCATGACGTTGTTGTGCGCCTCGCGGTTCTCCGCGTAGCGGTCGTAAGGCCCGATGGCCGCCGCGACCTTGGCCGACTGGAGGTAGCCGCGCCCCGTCATCAGCGCCGTGATCGCCGCCGCCGCGCCGCGACCCTCGTCGGAGTCGTAGGCCATGCCGTTGGACATCAGGAACGCGCCGAGGTTGGCGTAGCCGAGGCCGAGCTGGCGGAACGCGCGGGCGTTCTCGCCGATCTCCTTGGTCGGGTAGCTCGACGGCCCGACGATGATCTCCTGCGCGAGGAACACGATGTCGACCGCGTGGGAGAAGCGCTCGGTGTCGAACGACCCGTCCGGGCGGCGGAACTTCATCAGGTTCAGCGAGGCCAGGTTGCACGCGCTGTCGTCCACGTGCATGTACTCCGAGCACGGGTTCGAGGCGTTGATGCGCCCCGAGTTGGGTGACGTGTGCCACTGGTTGATGGTCGTGTCGTACTGGACGCCCGGGTCGGCGCAGCGCCACGCCGCCTCGGAGATCTCGCGCATCAGCTCGCGGGCCCGCACGGGCTCGCCGACCGGCTCGCCGGTCGTGCGCGCCAGCAGGTGCCAGTCCTCGTCGTTCTCGACGGCGTGCATGAACTCGTCGGTGACGCGGACCGAGTTGTTGGCGTTCTGGTACTGGATCGACTGGAAGCCGTCGCCGTCGATCGACATGTCGAACCCGGCGTCGCGCAGCGCGGCCGCCTTGTCCTCCTCCAGCGCCTTGCACCAGATGAAGTCGCGGATGTCCGGGTGGTCGATGTCGAGCACGACCATCTTCGCGGCGCGCCGCGTCTTGCCGCCGGACTTGATCGTGCCGGCCCAGGCGTCGGCGCCGCGCATGAACGAGACGGGGCCCGAGGCGGTGCCGCCCTTGGACAGCGGCTCCATCGACCCGCGGATCTTGGAGAGGTTGATGCCCGAGCCCGAGCCGCCGCGGAAGATCCGGCCTTCACGCGTGTTCCAGTCCAGGATCGAGTCCATCTCGTCCTCGACCGAGAGGATGAAGCAGGCCGAGCACTGCGGCTGCTCCTCGAACCCGACGTTGAACCACACCGGCGAGTTGAACGCCGCCAGCTGGTTGAGCAGGATGTAGGTCAGCTCCGCCTCGAACGCGTCGCCGTCCTCGACCGAGCCGAAGTAGCCGCGCTCACGACCCCAGTCGGCGATCGTGCTCGCGACGCGGCCGACCATCTGCTTGACCGAGCGCTCGCGCGTCGGCGAGGACATCTGCCCGCGGAAGTACTTCTGGGCGACGATGTTGGTCGAGTTCTGCGACCAGCTCTTGGGGAACTCGACGTCCTTCTGCTCGAAGGCGACCTTGTCGCCGTGGCCGATCCGCGCGTCGCGCAGCTCCCATTCGACCTCGTCGAAGGGATGGACGCCGGGCTTCGTGAACAGTCGCCGCACGGACAGCGCCTCGCCGGTGCGCGGCGGGCTCGTGATGGTGTTCTGCGGCGTCTGCTCCATGGTGCTGCCTCCTAGTTTGCCGCCCCTCTTCGGCGACGCGAAAAGACTGTGTTGGGGGAGGGCATACTGCGCCTCGGGTCGGACGGAAAGCGGGGTCGTCCTCGCACCCTCCGGGTTAACGTCCCGTCCGCAGCCAGTCGGTGAAATCACTCCACGTCCCCGAGGTCCGCCACGCGGCCTCGCGCCAGGCGTGCCCGACGCCCGCGAGCCGGCCGGTGCGCTTGGCCGCGAGCGCGGTCCCCGCTGCGATCAACAGGCCGAGCAGTGCGATCGCGAGCATGGTGCCGGGGACGAACAGGTTGGGTGCCGTGCCCGCCCGCGTGACGATCAGCTTGGGGGGCAACGGCACGGGCGTCGGGGTCGCGGCCGGGGTCGGGATCGCGCCCTCGGGGATCGATCCCTCGCCCGGCGGCTGGCTGCCTCCGCCGGAGTCCTTGCCGCCGCCACCGCCGAAGTTGCCCTCGTCGTCGCCGCCGTCATCGTTGCCGAAGTCCGGCAGGTCGCCCGTCTCCGGCGGCGTCGTGGCGGGGGGCGGAGCGGTCGACGGCGGGATGGGCGAGGCGGTGCCCGGGGCGGGCGTCGGGGCCGGCGTCGGCGTCGCGTCGGTCGGCGGCTCCTCCTCCACGCACTCGCCGTCCTCGTGCCGGCGCAGCGCGGCCGTCAGCGCGTCGCGGAAGTCCGGGTACTCCTCGGCGTACTCCGCCTCGATCGAGCGCCGCGCCCGCTTGAGCGCCTTCGACGTGTGGTCGCAGTCGTCGATGCGCCCGTCGCGCTCGAAGTCGCGGTAGATGCGCTTGACCAGCTTGGCGTTGCGGTCGCGCTCGTCGCGCTCGGCCTCCTCCTGCTCCTCAGGGGTGGGCGTGGGCGTCGAGGAAGGCGCCGGGGTGACCGTCGGCGTGGGGGTCGGCGTGATCGTCGGGAGGGGGTCCTGGGCCAGGACGGGCGGCGCGGCAAGGGCCATCGCCGCGACCGCCAGAACCCCTGTCAAGCGTGCGCGCATGCCCCTCTCATTGTAGAAGCGGCGAGGCGTCGAGCTCATCCCATCGCGCCGCCCACCAGCGATGGAGCTCGATGCCCGTCTCCAGGACCTTGCGCCGTTGCGGCGCCGACCTCGACCTCGCCGCGGTCGGCCGCGTCGCGCACCGCCTCGAAGCGCTCCGCCAGGCCCCGATGGTGGGCCGCCTGGGCGCCGGCGAACGTGGTCGGGTCGGCCCCGAAGAAGATCTTCAGCATCCCCGGGAAGCGGAACTCGCCGGGTCGCGTCTCGGGCTCCTCGAGCCAGCCTCGCCAGCGCCGCCCGTCCGCGCTCGGTCAGCGCGTACGTCTTGCGCCGCCGCCCGCCGCGCTCCAGGTGCTCCTCCAGGTAGCCGGCCCCCGTGAGCCGCGACGGCTCCGCGTAGAAGCTCGTGTGCGGGACCGGGAAGAAGTCCTCGACCGACTCCGACATCACGCGCTTGAGCCGGTAGGGGGTCGACGGGCCGAGCCAGTCGAGCATCCCCAGCACGACGTAGCTGGTCGAGGTCAGGCGGATCTGCGGCTTGCGTCCAGGCATGAGGAGGCGTACAGTACATCCTGTACCGTACGGAACGAACTGAGAGGCCTCCGTCATGCCCGACTTCGACGCCGTCATCGTTGGTGCCTCGCTGGCGGGCTGCGCGGCAGCCGTCCACCTCGGCCGGGCCGGAGCGCGCGTCGCGCTCGTCGAGCGTCGGCCGGACCCCGACGCCTACAAGCGCGTGTGCGGGCACTTCATCCAGGCCAGCGCCATCCCCGCGCTGGAGCGGCTGGGCGTGCTCGGCGAGCTGGAGGCCGCGGGCGGCGTGCGCGGGCACGCGCGCGTGTGGACCCGGTACGGCTGGATCAGCGGCCCCGCAGCGCGAGGGCGGCTCGCTGAGCGTCCGTCGCCAGGTGCTCGACCCGCTGCTGCGCCGGACGCGCCGCCGACCACGCCTGGGGTCGAGCTGCTGCTCGGCCACGCGCTGGAGGCGCTGGAGCCCGGCCGCGTCGAGCTGCGCCATCGCGGCGGCACCCGCGCGCTCACCGCGCGGCTGGTGATCGGCGCCGACGGGCGCGGGTCGCGGACCGCGAAGCTGGCCGGCCTGCGGACGCGCACGCGGCCCAACGCGCGCTTCGGCTACTGGGGCTACTTCGACGGCCCGCCGCTCGGCACCGGCGCGAGCGTGCACCTGTGGATGCTGGAGCCCGACGTCGCCATCGCCACCCCCACCGACGGCGGCCAGATGCTCTACGTCGCGTTCCCCGTGCTCGAGCGCGCGCCCGGAGTTCAAGCGCGACATCGAGGCCGCCCTGCGCGCGCTTCCTCGGCGGGCTCCCGGACGCGCCGCCGATCGCCGAGTCCACGGCTGGCCGGCCCGCTCGTCGGCAAGCTCGACCTCACCAACGAGTGGCGCCCGGCCACCGGTCGCTCGCTCGCGCTGGTCGGGGACGCGGCGCTGGCCGCCGACCCCGTCGGCGCCATCGGGTGCGGCTGGGCGGTGCAGTCGGCCGAGTGGCTGGCGGAGGAGGTCGGCCCCGCGCTCGCCGGAGAGCCGCTCCCTCACCGCGCCCGCTCGCCCGCTACAAGCGGCGCCACCGCCGCGAGCTGCTCGGGCACTCGCTGATGGCCGCCGACTCCGCCCGCGCCAAGCCGATGAGCCCGCCGCAGCGGCTGCTGTTCTCCGCCGCCGTGCACGACGCCCGCACCGCCGCGCAAGGTCGAGGCGTTCGCCGCGCGCGAGATCCGCCCCCACCAGCTGCTCGCGCCGCCCGTGCTGGCGCGCGCCGCGATCGTGAACGCGCGTCACCGCGTGCATCGCCGCGAAGGAGGGGCGGTGATAGAACGGGCGGCATGAAGCTCCTCGTCACCGGCGGCGCCGGCTACATCGGGTCCGTCGTGGCCAACCAACTGCTCGCGCGCGGACACGAGGTCGTCGTGCTCGACGACCTCTCGCGCGGCCATCGCGGCGCCGTCCCCGACGGCGCGCGGCTGATCGAGCTCGGCCTGGCCGACGCCGACGGCACGCGCGACGCGCTGGCCGAGGGCTTCGACGGCGTGCTGCACTTCGCCGCGCTGGCGCTCGTCGCCGAGTCGGTGGAGTTCCCCGAGCGCTACCACCGCGGCAACTTCGTCGGCACGCTGAACCTGCTCGACGCGATGCGCGAGCACGACGTCAAGCGGCTCGTGTTCTCCTCCACCTGCGCGACCTACGGGGAGCCCGACGTCGTGCCGATGCCCGAGACGCTCCCGACCAACCCGGTCAACTCGTACGGCAACTCCAAGCTGGCCGTCGACCGCATGATCGGCGACGAGTGCCGCGCCCACGGGCTCGGCGCGGTGTCGCTGCGCTACTTCAACGTCGCCGGCGCGAGCGGCGCCCTACGGGGAGGACCACTACCCCGAGACGCACCTGATCCCGCTCGTCCTGCAGGCCGCCGCCGGCACCCGCGAGCACGTCTCCGTGTTCGGCACCGACTACCCGACCGAGGACGGCACCGCGGTCCGCGACTACATCCACGTCGAGGACCTCGGCCGCGCGCACATGCTCGCCATGGACGCCCTCGAGCCGGTCGCCACGACATCTACAACCTCGGCAACGGGCTCGGCTTCTCGGTGCGCGAGGTCATCGAGGCCGCGCGCCGGGTGACCGGGCGCGAGATCCCCGTCAAGGAGGAGCCGCGCCGCCCCGGCGACCCCGCCCAGCTGGTGGCCTCCAGCGAGAAGATCCGCGCCGCGCTCGGCTGGGAGCCGGAGAAGGACCTCGACGCGATGATCGCCGACGCATGGGCGTGGCGCGAGGCCCGCCCGACGGCTACGGCGACACGCCCGGCCGAGCGCCGCCTGAAGCACCGCCGCGGGCGGCTGGGAGGCGTCGAGCACGATCCAGCGGTCCGGCTCGGCGGCCGCGAGCTCGTCGTAGGCGCGCGCGCATGCGGTCCAGAACGCCTCGCGCTCCCGCTCGATGCGATCTTCCGCCTCGCCGCGCCCGCCGACCCGCGCCAGCGCGTCGGCCGGATCGATCCGCAGCAGCAGCGTGCGGTCGGGGGTCAGGCCGCCGGTGGCGAACGCGTTCAGCTCGCGGACCGCGTCGATCCCCAGGCCCGGCCGCCGCCCTGGTAGGCGAGCGAGGAGTCGACGAAGCGGTCGAGCAGCACCCGCCGGCCCGACGCCAGCAGCGGCCGCAGGCGCTCCTCGACGAGCTGCGCGCGCGCCGCCGCGTAGACGAGCGCCTCCGCGCGCGCGCCGACCTCCAGCGCCGGGTCCTTGACCAGCGCCCGCAGCCGCTCGGACAGCTCGACGCCGCCCGGCTCGCGCAGCACCTCGACGTCGCCGAGGGCGGCCGCGAGTCCCGACACGAGCGTGGTCTTCCCCGCGCCGTCGATCCCCTCGACGGTGATGAGCATTCCGCGCATCGGTCGCATCTAGAGTCCTCGGGCGTGCTCGCCCTCGAACCCCATCCGCACGCCGCCGCCGTGCTCGGCGCCGCGCTCGGGCCGGACCGCGGGCCCGCGCACGCGTACCTGCTGCACGGCCCGGCCGGCACCGGCAAGCGCGAGGCGGCGCGCGCCTTCGCGGCCGAGCTGCTGTCCCGCGGCGCCCGCGACCCGGACAACGCGCGGGTGCGCGTCCAGCACGGCTCCCATCCCGACCTGACGTGGGTGGCGCCCAGCGGCGCGCACGAGATGCTGCGCCGCGACGTCGACGAGGCCGTCGTGTCGGCCGCCGCGCACACCCCGTTCGAGGCGCGCTGGCGCGTGTTCGTGATCGAGCGCGCCGACACGATGAACGACGAGGCGGCCAACGCGCTGCTCAAGACGCTCGAGGAGCCGCCGCTCCTACGTCGTGCTGATGCTGCTCACCGACCGCCCGACGCAGGTGCTGCCGACGATCGCCTCCCGCTGCCAGCCGGTGCGCTTCGACGCGCTGGGCTCCGCGGCGGTCGCCGAGCGCCTGCAGTCGCGCGGCGTCGCGCCCGATGCGGCGCTGGCGTGCGCGCGGCTCTCGCTCGGCGACGGGGAGAAGGCGCTCGCGCTGGGGCTCGCCGAGGGCCCCGCGCTGCGCGCGCATGCCGAGGCGGTGGCGCGCGCGCCGCTCGCCGGGCGGGCCGGCGAGCAGCCGTGGCAGGCGCTGCTCGAGACGTCGCGGGAGCGCGGGCGGCGCGCCCGCGAGACGGTCGAGGCCGCGCTCGCCGAGGAGCTCGCCTTCCTGCCCAAGAAGGAGCACCGCAAGCGCCAGACCGAGTTCGGCGAGCGGGCCAAGCGCGCCGAGCGGCGCGCGACCACCGGCGCGCTCGACCAGGCGCTGCAGCTGATCGGGCTGTGGTACCGCGACCTCGCCTGCGTGGCGGCCGGGGCGCCCGAGCTGGCGCACCACTCCGACCGCCTCCAGGCGCTCGAGGAGGACGCCGCGGAGCGCGACGCGGACCGGCTGCGGGAGGCGGTCGAGCTCGTCGACGACGCCCGCGCCCGCCTCGCGCTCAACGTGGACCCGCAGCTCTCCTTCGAGGCGCTCGCCTACCGCCTCGAGCGGCTCCTCGCCTAGCCTGGATCCACCGATGATCCGTGACCGAACGGCCACGGTGCAGACGCCACGGGGATCGGCGATTCAGGCGAGCCTCGCGACCTCCGCGTCGATCAGGAACAGCGTCACGCCCTCGGGACCGGAGCGGCCGCGGTGCTCGCGCGCGCCCGGCAGCACGAGCCCGTCGCCGGCCTGCACGCGCAGCGGCTCGCCGCCGTCGGCGAACTCGTAGGTCACCTCGCCGCGCAGCACGTAGCCGGAGTGCGCCGACGTCGCAGAACTCCTCGCGCAACGTATCCGGCTCGTACTCGACCAGCGCCCAGCGCATGCCGTCGACGTCGACGGCGCGCGAGGCGATGCCCGGCGCCTCCGCCTCGGACGGCTCGGCGCCGATCTTGACTCCCCGTGGCTCGCTCATGCCAGCGCCTCCGTCAGCTTCTCCACGCGCTTGGTGCGCTCCGCTCGTCGCCGCGAGCGCGCCGTCGAGGTCGACCGCCACGAACTGCGTGTTGGACCCCGGGGCGCTCTGGCCGACGGCGTCGAGGTCGGCCGAGATGACGGTGGCGATCATCGCGTAGCCGCCGCCCGACACCGCGTCGCGGTGCAGGATGATCGGCTCGACGCCGCCCGGCACCTGGATCGACCCGATCGGGTACGGGGCGTCGACGATGTTGGAGGGGTTCGAGCCCGCGCCGAACGGCTGCTCGCGCTCGAGCATGCGCCAGCTCCGGACCCCGGTAGCGGAACCCGACGCGGTCGGCGACCGGCGTCAGCGCCCACGTCGACTCGAGGAACGTCGCGCGGCCCTCGTCGGTCAGCAGGTGGTCGTAGAGGCCCATCACCACGCGCACCTCGAGCTCCCGCGGGAGGTCGGGGCGCAGCTCCTCGGGCACGGTGCGCCCGGCGGACGCGCCGTTCGCGCTGCCCACGGGCAGCTCGTCGCCCTTGGCCAGCGGCCGGCCCTTGAAGCCCCCGAGGCCGCCGAGCGCGTACGTCGAGCGGCTGCCGAGCTTCTCCTCGACGTCGATCCCGCCCGACACCGCGATGTAGGCCCGCGCGCCGGCGCCCAGGTGGCCGAAGGTCAGCGTCGCGCCCGCGGGCACGTCGAACGACGTCCACGGCTCCTGCGCCTCGCCGTCGACGCGCGGCTCGATCTCGGCGCCGCACACCGCCACCACCGCGTCCTCGCCGAACACGAGCTGCGGCCCCTGGTAGGCGCACTCGAGCCCCGCGGCGCCGGCGTCGTTGCCGACGAGCAGGTTCGCGGCGAGCAGCGAGAACTGGTCCAGCGCGCCGGACGGCGGCACGCCCACGTGGTAGTAGCCCTCCCGTCCGCGGTCCTGGACCGAGGTCGCGAGGCCGGGCTTGAGGACCTCAATCGGCATGGAGCACCTCCAGCAGCCGGGCGTTGTAGGCGTCGCCGTCCTCGAGGAACTCGTCGAGGTTGAAGGTCACGTCCCGCCGGCGGATCGAGATCGTGCCGTCCTCGGCCTCCTTGACGAGCGCGTCGTAGCGATCGCGGTCGATCGGCTCGAACTTGACGATGTCGCCGGGCTCGAAGAAGCAGACGAAGTTCTCGAAGTCGGGCAGCGACTGGCCGGGGTCGTAGATGGGCATCGGGGTGATCCCGAACATCTGGTAGCCGCCCGCGCCGCGCACCGAGTAGATGCACCCGAAGCAGCCGCCGTGGCCGACCGTCTGCTTCGGCGTGTCGGTGCGGGGGCGCACGTACTTGGGCACCTCGAGCTGGCGCTCCCGCGGGACCAGCTGGTAGAGGAACGGCAGGCCGGCGACGAAGCCGACCATCGAGGCCAGCCACGGCGAGGAGGAGTGCGCCTCGACGAACGCCTCGACCGAGTCCAGGTCGTTCACGCGCGCGGCGTACTCGAGGTCGGTCGCGTCGGGGTCCTGGTGGCGGTCGCGGAACTTCATCAGCGTCTCGTGCGTCCACGGGTCGCCGTAGAGGACGGGGATCTCGATGATCCGCGTGTTGAGGTCGAAGTCGTGGGCGTCGCCGACGTCGGCCTCGACCTCCTTGGCGAGGTCGAGCAGCTTCTGCGGCTCCAGCACGTCCGGGTCGAAGCGGACCTGGTAGGCGGCGTTGGCGGGGCAGATGTCCAGGACGCCTTCCGGCCGGCGCTCGCGCAGCGCGGCCACGCTCGCGGTGGAGCGGAAGTACGCCTCCAGGCTCATCTCCTCGGCGACCTCGACGAACAGGTGCTCGTCGCCGCCCCAGCTGTAGCGAGCGCTCATTCCCTCTCCTTCAGCCACGCCTCGAGCGTGGCGGTGTGGAAGTCCCCTTGCGTGAACCAGTCCTCGTCCAGGATCTCGGCCAGCAGCGGCGCGGTGGTCTTGATGCCCTCGATCTCGATCTCGCCGAGGGCGCGGCGGGCGCGGCGGACCGCCGTCTCGCGGTCGTCGCCCCACACGATCACCTTGCCGATCAGCGAGTCGTAGAAGGGCGGCACCTCGCCGCCCGGCTCCAGCCAGGCGTCGACGCGCACCCACGGACCCGACGGCAGCCGCACGCCCTCGACCGCGCCGGGGCTGGGCCGGAACTTCTTGGCCGGATCCTCGGCGTTGAGGCGGAACTCGATCGCCGCGCCCCTGGGGCGGACGTCGTCCTGGGAGAACGACAGCGGCTCGCCCTGGGCGATGCGCAGCTGCTCGGCGACGATGTCGATCCGCACACGACCTCGGTGATCGGGTGCTCGACCTGGATGCGGGTGTTCATCTCGATGAAGAAGAACTCGCCCGACTCCGCGTCGACGAGGAACTCGGCGGTGCCGGCGCTGCGGTAGCCGATCGCGTCGCACAGGCGCACGGCGGCCTCGCACAGCCCGGTGCGCACCTCCTCGGCCAGGCCGGGCGCGGGCGTCTCCTCGAGGATCTTCTGGCGCCGGCGCTGCAGCGAGCACTCCCGCTCGTAGAGGTGGACGGTGCGCTCGCCGTCGCCGAGCAGCTGCACCTCGACGTGGCGGGCGGGCGCGACGAAGCGCTCGACGTAGATGCGCGGGTCGTCGAACGCGCCCTGCGCCTCGCGCGACGCGGCCGCGTACTGGCTGCGCAGCTCCTCGTCGTCGTTGGCGATCCGGATGCCGCGCCCGCCGCCGCCCCCGGCCGCCTTCAGCGCGATCGGGAAGCCCGTCACCTCGGCCGCCGCGGCGGCGCCGTCGACGTCGTCGACCGCCCCGTCGGAGCCGGGGATGGTGGGCACGCCCGCGTCCTCGGCGGCCTCGCGCGCCCTGGCCTTGTCGCCCATCAGCGCGATGTGCTTGGAGCAGGGGCCGGCGAACGACAGCCCGGCGTCCTCGACGGCGGCGGCGAACTCGGCGCGCTCGGACAGGAAGCCGTAGCCGGGGTGGACGATGTCCGCCTTGGACTCCTTCGCCGCCTCGATCACCGCGGGGATGCTCAGGTAGCTCTTGCCGGCCGCGGACGGGCCGATCGCGACGGCGTGGTCGGCCTCGCGCACGTGCGGCGCCGACTCGTCGGCGGCGCTGTACACGGCGATCGCCTCGAGCCCGAGGTCGTGCGCGGCGCGGATCACCCGCAGGGCGATCTCCCCGCGGTTGGCGACGAGGACGCGGGTCATTCGCCGTCGTCGACGACGGCGACCGCCTGGCCAGCGTTGACCTCGTCCTCGTTGGCGACCAGGAACTCGACGAGCTTGCCGGCCACCTCGGTCTCGACCGCCTCGAAGTTCTTCATGATCTCCACGAGGCCGATCGTGGCGCCCGACTCGACGTCGTCGCCCTCCTGGAAGAACTCGTCCTCGTCGGGGCTCGGGCGCCGGTAGAACACGCCGGGAACTGGGGTCTGAACCTCGTGCTTGGCCATCGGCTCCTCAGGATCGGGACGGGGCGGCCCCGAGCGCGGCGGCGAGCGCCGCAGCCAGCTCAGGGGCACCGGGGGTGTCGGAATGGATGCACACGGTCTCCGCGCGCATGGGGATCTCGCCGCCGGAGGCCGTCTCGGCGACGCCCTCCTCGATCACCCGGAGCGCGCGCCGCACGACCACCTCGGGGTCGTAGGCGACGTGCTTGCGGGTGATGATCAGGAAGCCGTCGTCGTCGTACTCGAGGTCGGCGTAGTACTCGGCCATGAAGCCGGTCCCGGCCGCCTGCGCGGCCGACTCGTGGTGCGTGCCGGCCATGCCCATGATCGGGACGCCGAACGTCGCGGCGGCGTCCGCGACCGCGCGGGCGACCGTCTCGTCGCGCGCGCCGGTGCCGTACAGCGAGCCGTGCGGCTTCACGTACGTGAGCGCCATGCCCTCGGCCTCGAGGAACCCCTTGAGCGCGCCGCACTGGTAGATCACCGTCGCGGTCAGCTCGTCGGGGTCCATGGCCATCGCCCGGCGCCCGAACCCCTGGAGGTCCGGGTAGCCGGGGTGGGCGCCGACCTCGACGCCGAGGCGCTTGGCGCGCCGCACGGTGTCGCGCATCACCACCGGGTCGCCGGCGTGGAACCCGCACGCGACGTTCGCCAGCTCGATGTGGGCCATGATCGCCTCGTCGTCGGCGAGCTCCCAGGCGCCGAAGGCCTCGCCGATGTCCGAGTTGATGCGCAGGCTCACCTCGACCGTCCCTTCCCCGTTGATTCCCCGGCCCGGATCAATACCAAATCTTCAAAGGTCGGGTGTTTCGGCATCCGGGTACTCTCAGGCCCGGTGGCACACCCCGGCGGCGGCAACGAGTTCGTCCCTCGCCCGATCCAGACGGCGGGCGCGGCCGAGCAGATCGCGGAGCAGCTCCGCGTCGGCATCCTCCGCGGGCAGCTGCGCCCCGGCCACCGGCTCCCCTCGGAGGCCGACATGGCCGCCGAGTACTCGGTCAGCCGCGGCACGATCCGCGAGACGATGAAGCTGCTGTCCGCCTCGCAGCTCGTCGAGTCCTCGCGCGGCGCCGGCGGCGGCACCTTCGTGCGCCTCCCCGAGCCGGGGCGGGTCGCCGCCACGCTGGGCGACGCCGGTCGCGTTGTGGTTCAGCGCCGGCTCGACGACGCTGAAGGAGATCAACGACGCCCGCGTGTGGATCGAGCTCGGCTGCGTGCGGTTCGCCGCGGACGCCCGCACGGACGAAGACCTCGACGCGATCCGCGTCACCATCGAGGCGATGGAGGCCCCGGGCGTCGAGCTCGAGCGGATGCTGGAGATCGACATCCGGTTCCACGTCGCCGTGTCGCGCGCGGCCCACAACGCGGCGCTCGAGCTGGCGATGAGCGCGATCCACCTCGTGCGCCCGTTCTCGAACACGATGCTGATGCCCTACCTGAAGGTGCCGGTGATCGCCGAGCAGCACCGCGCGATCTACGAGGCGATCGAGGCGCGCGACCCGGAGGCGGCGGAGGCCGCCCACTCGCGGCACATGGCGCACCTCGACGAGACGCGCGCGCGGGCGCTCGCGGAGCGCGGCGCTGTGGACGTGCCCGTCACCGACCTGCTCGAGGAGGCCCACCCGGCCTTCGAGGCGATCCGCGAGCAGATCCTCGCCCCGCGCCGGTGAACGGCTACAGCGCGCGTATCGGCTGATCGCCGGCCGCGGCGGCCTCGCGCAGCTGCCGCCGGCGGGCGGGCATCGCGTCGATGCGCGCCCACAGCTCGCTGACGCCGACGAGGTTGTCCCAGCGAGCCTTGACCCCGCCGTCCTTGCCCATCAGCTCGACCTGGAAGTCGTGCGCCTCGCGCTCGAGGACCTCCAGCTCGCGCTCCTGCGCTCCATCGGGGTCGGCGCGCAGCGCGTCGACCTGCTCGGACACGCGCGGGTCGCCCGCAGGCCCCGAGACGATCAGCTCACGTCGGCTCATGCCTTGGCAGGTACCCCGATCGGGCCGAGATTCACGGTCAGAGCGTGAACCTCGAAGCCGCGAAATGCGGAAAACCGGTCGTGATCCGGACCATGGAAGTCCGTCGAGCCGGTGGTGAGGAGACCGTGGCGCTCCGCCGCCTCGTGCAGCAGCCGGGTCTGCTCCTCGGTGTGGGTCGCGTAGAAGCACTCGACGCCGTCGAGCCCGGCCGCGACGAACTCGTCGAGCGTCCCGAGCGCCTCCTCGGGCGCGTCGACGTCCCAGAACGGGTGCGCCCACACCGCGACGCCGCCGGCCGCGTGGATCACCTCGATCGCCTGCGGGACGGTGGGTCGGCTGCGGGCGACGTAGGCCTGCGCGCCGGGGACGAGGTAGGGCGGGAACAGCTCGTTCTTGCCCGCGATCCCCTCGTCGCGCAGGCGCTGGGCGTTGGCGGGGTGCGCGAGCAGCGCGTCGGCGAGGTGCGGGCGGCCGATCGGCTTGCCCGCCTCGCGCCGCGCCTCCAGCGGCGCCGAGTCGAGCTCGAAGCCCAGCTCGCGCAGGCGGTCGGCCATCGCCTCGATCCGCCGCGCGCGGTCGGCGCGGAAGTCGTGGAGGATCGCGGTCAGGTCGCGGTCGGCGACGTCGAGCTCGTAGCCGAGGATGTGCAGGTCCTCGTGGCCGCCGTGGACGGCCGACAGCTCCGACGCGGGTGAGAACGCCAACCCAAGTTGACGCGCCATGGCGGCCGCCTCGGGCACGCCGTCGACGGTGTCGTGGTCGGTCAGCGCAAACAGCTCGACGCCCGCTGCAGCGGCCAGCTCGACCACCTGGGCCGCCGGGAGCGAGCCGTCGGAGTGCACGGAATGGGCCTGGAGGTCGAACGTCGGCGGCGGCATCGGGGCAGCCTACGAGTTTGCTCGTGCCTCGCGAACGGGAAGCCTCTGCGCAACCCCAGAGGGAGGTATTGCCATGCACCGGAGTGATCATCGCGATCGTCGTGATCGTGCTCATCCTCATCGCACTGCTCGTGATGCTGCCGAAGATGCGCGAGAAGGCTCGTGTGCAGAAGCGCGAGAAGGAGCTCGGGCAGAGGCGCGAGGCCGTCGCCGGCCAGCATCGTGAAGTCGCCGACACGCGTGAGCGCGAAGCCGACAAGGCCGAGCGCGAGGCGCGCATCGCCGAGAAGGAGGCCCAGCGCCAGCGCGCGGAGGCCGAGCTGCATCAGGAGCGCGCGGCCATGCACGAGCAGGGCCACGCGGACCACGAGCTCATCGACGACGACGAGCGCGACCGCTTCCGGGGCACGTCAGCCGACGTCGGCACCAACGGCGACGAGGGCTCCACCCGTGAGCGCACCCGCGCCGACGGCACCACCGACGGCACGCCCGAGGACGCCCGACGGGCTCGCGCAGCGAGTTCGAGGAGGGCCGCGAGGTCGGCCACGAGGAGGAGCGCTCCGGCGGCTCCCGCCGCGCCTAGAAGGTCAGACGGCGAGCGCGCCTTGTGAGAGCAGGGCGCGCGCGTCGTTCGCCGCCAGCGGCGCGGCGATGTGGAAGCCCTGGGCGAACTCGCAGCCCAGGACGCGCAGGTGCTCGAGCTGCCCCGGCTCCTCGACGCCCTCGGCGATGACCTCGAGCCCGAGGTTGTGCGCCAGCTCGATGATCGCCTTGACGATCTCGAACGAGCCGCCGTCGTGCCCCATGCCGCTCACCAGCGGCCCGAAGATCTTGATCGCGTCGCCGGGGAAGCGGTGCAGCAGGTGTAGCGAGGACGCGCCGGTCCCGAAGTCGTCGATCTGCCAGCGCACGCCGAGCGTCTCGAGCACGTACGAGAGCGTCCGGCGCGTGGGCTCGGGGTCGCGGGCGAGGTCGTGCTCGCGCACCTCGAGGCGCAGCGCGCGCGGGTCCAGCCCGGTGTCGGACAGCACCGCGGCCAGCTCGGTCGCGAAGCTCGGCTCCGACAGCTGCCGGTGGGAGACGTTCACGCCGATCATCAGCCCGGCGCCGCCGGGGAGCTGGCGCCACTCGGCGAGCTGGCGGCACGCGGTCTCCAGCACGCGGCGCCCGAGCGGCACGATCAGCCCGGTCTCCTCGGCGATCGGGACGAACTCGGCCGGCTCGACCGACTCTCCGTCGGCGCCCGGCCAGCGGCTCAGCGCCTCGAAGCCGACGATCCGGCCCGTCGCCGCCTGCACGATCGGCTGGTAGACGACCTCCAGCTCGTCGTCCTCGATCGCGTGGCGCAGCTCGGTCTCCATGTCGAGCCGGCGCATGACCAGCTCGTGCATCCGGGCGTCGAACACCGCGTGGCGGCCCTTGCCATCGGCCTTCGCGCGGTACATCGCCACGTCGGCGTCGCGCATCACGTCGGCGGGGTCGGCGTCCGGGTCCGCGAGCGCGATCCCGATCGACGCGGCCACCACGAGCTCGCGCCCGTCGAGGTGGAACGGGTCCTGGAGGGTCTGATGAACGCGCTCGGCGATCAGCGTCGCCTCGCGCGCGTCGCACACGTTGTCGAGCAGGATCGTGAACTCGTCGCCGCCGAGCCGCGCGACGGTGTCGCCGGGGCGCAGCGCGGACTCCAGCCGGCGCGCGACCGCGATCAGCAGCCGGTCGCCGACGTGGTGGCCGAGCGAGTCGTTGACGAGCTTGAAGCGGTCCAGGTCCAGGAACAGCACGGCCGCGCAGCTCACCGGGTGGCTGCGCTGCGCGCGCAGGATCGCCTGCGCGAGCCGGTCCAGGAACAGCACGCGGTTGGGCAGGCCGGTCAGCGCGTCGTGCAGGGCGTCGTGCTGGAGGCGCTGCTCGGCCTGGCGGCGGTCGGTGACGTCGGTCTGCGAGCCGACCACGCGCGTGGCGCGGCCCGTGTGGTCGCGCACCGCGGTGCCGCGCGCGAGCATCCAGCGGTAGTCGCCGTCGCGATGCTGGATCCGGTGCTCGGACTCGAAGTGCTGGGTGGCGCCGTTGAGGTGGCCGTCGAGCGCCAGCGTGAGCGCGGCGCGATCGTCGGGGTGCACGCGCCCCAGCCACTCGCCCGGCGCGTCGCCGATGTCGGACTCCGTGAAGCCGATCATGGCCTTCCAGCGCGGGGAGAAGTACAGGCGGTCGGCGCGGACGTCCCAGTCCCACAGGCCGTCGTTGGCGCCCTGCATGGCGAGCGCGTGGCGCTCCTCGGATTCCGCCAGGCGGGTGAGCGCGCGCTGGTGGGTGATCGCGTAGCGGACGCTGCGCTCCAGCATGGCCGGCGTCGGGTCGACGAGGTAGTCGGCCACACCCGCGCCGGCGGCCGCCACGTCGGTCTCGTGGTCGGCTGTCGCGTCGAGCAGGATCACGGGCGCGTGCGGGGTGTGGGCGAGGACGGCGCGGGCGACGTCGAGACCCGAGCACTCGGGGTCGGCGAGGTCGCGGTCGATCAGGAAGGCGTCGTGCGGGTGCTCCTCCAGCGCGGCCATCGCGGCGCTCGGCGTCGTCACCCAATGCAGCTCGTACTCGGGGTTCCCCAGCGGCTTCAGCGCCGCGCGCACGGGCGCGTGCGAGGTCTCGCTCGCCTGCACGACGAGCACGGTGACGCGGTCCGGGAGCGCGCCCTGGGTCGTCACGCCGTCTCCGTCGGGATCGGCAGCACGGCGGTGTCCAGCCAGTAGGCGGTGAAGACCTTCATGAGTTTGACCAGGGCGAGGAAGGTGACGGGCTTGGCGAGGTAGGTGTTGATCCCGGCGTCGTACGCGGCGGCGACGGCTTCGGGATCGGTGTCTTCGGTGAGCGCGACGATCGGGATACGTCGAAGCTCCGGATTTGACTTGATCGATCGGACGGCTTCGATCCCACCCAGCTTCGGGAGGCGCAGGTCGAGCACGATGAGCGCCGGCCGGGGAGACAGCACGGGGTCGACATGGCGCCCCTGCCGGGCCAGGTAGTCGAGCAGCTCCTGACCGTCGCCGACGAAGCGCAGGTCGTTGGGGCTGCGGCCCTCCAGCAGGGCGTCCTTGGCCATCGCGCGGTAGTCGGCGTCGGCGTCGGCGAACAGGATCGTCGGGAGCAGAGAGGCGCGGTCCACGCGACTCTCGCGGCGCAATCGCTCGGATGAGGAAACGAAGCGATCAGGCACCCGTCCCTCCGTCTGCGGTTGCGTCCGCACGGTCGTACGACCTACCCGGCTGGGCCGGGCGGGCGACCTTCCATGGCCTCCGCTTCCGCAATTTCCGTCCTTTTGGTCGAGCGGGCGCGCATCCAGTGCGCCCAGGCATCCGAGCGTAGGGACCGCTCGTTAACGCCAGTAGTACGGGTAGCCGCGAGTCGGCGAATGTACGATCCGGGATTCGGGCAGGGAGCTATCCTCAGGCCGCCCGCCGCCGTAGCTCAGCTGGTAGAGCACTTCACTCGTAATGAAGGGGTCAGCGGTTCGAGTCCGCTCGGCGGCTTGCGGGTCTGTGGCGAAGTTCCCCGCCCGAATTCCGAGAGTGTCGTTCGTCTGACCGCAAGCTCCCCGCGCGGACATCGGCAGACATCTGAAGGTGTCGGCATTCGGGGATTGCGTCTACTTCCTGGCCGTGGCGCTGCTCGTGACCGCGGTCGTGCTCCTGCTCGCCGCAGAGCGCACAGCGAGCCCGGTGGGCCGGATGCTGCTCGACGGCCTCCTCGTCGGCGCATCCCTGTTCTACGTCGCCTGGGCGCTGCTCCTCGGTGGTCTCCCGGACCTGGGCTGGCGGCCTCGGACGAGGCGATCACGTGGGCGTATCCGATCTCGGACATCGCGGTCGCGGCGCGGCGCTGTCGGACTTGTCGCGCTCCACCCACGGGAAATGGCTGCTGGTTGCTGCTTGCCGGTTCCATGCTGCTGATGTCGGTGGGAGACTCGGCCTGGGCCTACGCGAATCTGCGGGGCGGGTTCGCTTCGCCGGGAACCCGATCGATCTGGTGTGGGATCGACGAGCTACCTGATGGTCGGGCTGGCGCCGCAGCGACGCCGACGCGGCGGGAGACGGGCTCGACGACGCGCCTTCCTGGTCACTGAGCGCTGGACGGCGCTGCGCCTACGTACCCTCTCCGGCGGGCTCGTCCTGACGACCGCCGCGTTGACCGACGGGGACGCATCCGAGCCGTTCGCACGTCCAGCCGGGTGGGTGGCCGCCGGAGTGCTGCTGCTGCGCCAGATCGTCGCGTGCTCGAAAACCAGGGTCTCGCCCACGAGCTCGAGGCGAGAGTGAGGCGCGCACCGTCCAGCTCGGCCAAGAGCGAAGCGCTGGTCCGCGAGGTCGGCAACACCATCTCCGAAATGCGGTGGTCGTGCGTCGGCCGTGACCTCACGGTCCGCTACGCGGAGCCCGGGGCTTCGCTAGATCGCGGGAGACGGCATGGAGGAGCTCGACAGCTCCGGCGTCCTGCAGCTCGTCGGATCCCGCGGACCGGCGAGGGTCGCGGGCCGCCGGGGCGTCACCGCCGCCACAGCCCGACCGCTGGCGTCGTTGCAAGGTCCGGCACCGCCGACGGTTCCTACGGGAACGCGGAGATCACCATCGCAACCGGCTCGACCACCGGACGTCAACGGTCATTTCATCACTATTCGCGACATCAGCGAACAGCGCGCGCTCGAGGACCGGCTGCTGTTCCGAGCCGAGCACGACAACCTGACGGGACTGCTCAACCGCAGCGCCTTTCGCGGAGAGCATCGACGGCTCGCTCGACGACGGGGCGCATCAGACCGTGATCCTCCTCGACCTCGATGCGTTCAAGTCCGTCAACGACAGTCTCGGTCACGCGGGTCAGGCGACGATCTGCTCCGCGCAATCGCCCTGCGCCTCTCGGCCTCCGTCCCGGCGCGGCGCGGAGGTCGCTAGGCGGCTGGGTGGCGACGAGTTCGCCGTCGTGGCGCGCAGCCCAGGCCACGGAGGCGATCCGTGTCGCTGAGCGCATCGTGGCCGCCTTGGCGCCGCCGATCGACCTCGGTGGACGCGCCGTCCGCTGCGAGGCCAGCCTCGGCGTCGCCGACGTGGGAGCGACAGCCGAAGCCCTGCTGCGTAACGCCGACCTCGCCATGTACGAGGCCAAGGCACAAGGCCGCAACCGCATCGAGATCTTCCACGAGGGCCTGCACAACCAGATGGAGCGGCGCGTCAGGCTCTCCGAGGGCCTGCGACACGCGATCGAACGCGACGAGCTTTCACTCCGGTATCAACCCATCGTCGATCTCGCCGACGGTGCGGTGCTCGGCGCCGAAGCCCTCCTGCGCTGGAGCTTCGAGGGCCAGCCGGTCTCGCCGCTCGAGTTCATCGCCATCGCCGGAGCGACGGGCCAGATCGGCGGCATCGGGAAGTGGGTCCTCAACCAAGCTTGTGAGACCGCGGTCTCCTGCTGAGTTCGTTCACGCCGCTCTGTCCGGGGCCGGTGAGGTCATCGCGGAGGCGCCGCGGGGTGCCGAAGACGATCCGACGCCGCTGGTCGCGCGCGTCCCGGAAATCATCGAGCAGCGTTCGCCTCGGCGAGGTCGAGTTCGAGTTGTTGACGAAGACGACTTTCAAGCTCGACCGCGCGGTATCCACACCCCTTCACCCCTGGGTCCGCCGCGTGAGCGCGCAAGCGATCGAGCTGCTCGAGCGCATCGCAGGCGAGGAGCCCGAGTTCGCTTCCGCCGCTGAACGGCCACTTCACCGCCTGTTAGGTGGCTCGCCTCGTGGTGACGAAGTCCCTGCGAAACAGGCCCATCGCTCGTTGAGGCGGCAGGGAGAGGCGCGTGAGCACGCGGAATGGATGCCGATAGGTCGCCAGCGGTCTGCGCCGCGGGTGTCCCGGCGAATGGTGGGGTGAAGCTCTGCTCGGCGGCGGCGGCGGCGGCGGCCGGCCCTTAGCGAATCGCGGTCTTCGGCCAAGCCATGAGCGACTCGGCGGGAGGTGACTTTCCCCCCGCCGAGCCGGCTCCACGGGTCAGTCGTCGTTCGTCTCGCCGTCGCCGTCGCCTTCCGCGTCCTGGTGACCGGGCTCGTTCTTGTCGGCGTCCGGCCCGGAGTCCTCCTTGCCTGACTCCTCCTTGTCGGCGGATGAGTTGAGCACGTTGAACTGCTTGTCGAGGTGGACGTCGACCTGGCTGCCGTCGGCCTTGGTGACTTCGACCTCGTAGGCGCCCTCTTCGTCGCCGGCCTCGGTCTGGGTGACCTTGCCTTCGCCGACCTCCTTGAGCGCGACGGCGCTCGCCCGGTCCAGCGCGGACCCGGTGATCGCCTTCTCGGTCTTCTGGTCGTCCCCGCCGCCGCCGGCGGCTCCGGCGATCGCGGCCCCGCCGATGCCCAGTGCCGCGACGGCGGCCAGTGCGATCAGGATTCCCTTGAGCTTGTCCTTCACTGGCGTTCGTCTCCTGTGTCGGTGGACTGTGGGGGCGAAGCTACGGCGGCGGGCTTGGATTCCCCTGAGGCGGCGGGCAGGCGGACGCGGACGGTCGCGCCGGACGCGCGGCCCTCGAGGTCGGGCGCGAAGCCGGTCCCTTCGTCGGCGACCTCGAGCACGACCTCGCCGGGGCCGGCGGCGGCGCTCAGCACGATCGTGCCGTCGCCGACGGCCCGTACCTCGGCCGGGGCAGCCGGCCGGGGGAGGGGACACGAAGGCGTGTTGGCCACCGGCTCGGCCGAGGGATGGCCCGCAGGACCCCTGCGCGATCGGCCCCGTAGAGCCCGGGCGCGCCGGCGCCGGCACCGGCCATCGCGATCCTCCGGTGTCGCGACAGGGATGCGGGGCGCCGCCGCCCGGATCAGGAAGCGGTCCCTGGATCACGTCTCTTGGTCGTGCGGTCGCCGCGGCCAACGCCGCGCGGCCGGGTGACGCCCTCCTCGGCGGCGAACCTCGGGCGGCGTCTGGTCGCGCTTGGTGATGCTCAGATACGTGACGAGGGCGAGGATGCAGGCTAGGAAGATGTAGCTCGTGCCGGTGGTCCCGAGTCCGAGTCCTCCGCCTTGGGGTCGCTCTGGGAGAGGAGTCGCCGATCGAGGCGCCGAGCGGGCGCGTGAGGATGTACGCGAGCCAGAACGCCAGCACCGCCCCCATCCGCCCCGCGAAGTGGGCCCCGGCGACGATCGCGATCGCGGCGCCGAACAGCAGGATCGAGGGGCCGTAGCCGAGGCTGAACTTCTCTCCACGAGGTCGCCGGCGGCGGTGCCCAGCGCGAACGTGAACAGGATCGCCAGCCAGTAGAAGCCCTCGCGACGCGACGTGACGATCGGTGGATCGAAAGCGTGTGCTCGATCCACCACCAACGAAGAACACGAGCGCCAGCATCGCGGTGAACACGAGGGTGCTGAGGACGAGCGACACGCCGTAGCTGTCGGTCATGTTGTCGGTGATCAGGGTGCCGAACACGCTGATGACAACGACGGCCGCCCAATAGACGGCGGGCACGTAGCGGGAGAGCCGGAACTGGACGACGAGCAGGACGGCGAGCAGCGCGCCCGTCACAAGCGTGGTACTGCTGAGTCCGAAGCCGAGGTTCACGTTGAGGTAGTCGGCGGCGGTCTCCCCGATCGTGGTGCAGAGGATCTTGATCACCCAGAAGAAGAGGGTGACCTCGGGAACCTTGTTGAGCATCGTGCGACCGAGCGAGTGCGACCGGGGTGAGCCGTGGATGCGTTCATGGCGCCAGCGTCGCGCTTGCAACCTGGCGGTCGCCTGAACGGCGGCCGGGCGTCAGGTGGCGTTCAGGCTCGCTGGGCCAGAGTGCTCGCCATGCCCGCTCTCATCGCACGCCCATGACCGCCCAGCTCACGGAGCTGATCGCCGCGCACGCCGTGCTGGCGGTGTTCGCGATCATGGCGGTGGACGCCGTCCTGCCCGTCGGCGGCGAGCTCACGATGCTGTTCGCGGGCGCCGTCGCCGGCGGCGCGATCGCGGGCTCGAGCGTCGACGTGCTCGGCAGGCACGCGCCGACGGGCCCGCGGCGTTCGTGGTGAGGTGCTCGCCGGCACGTTCGGCTACCTGGTGGGTTCCCTGTTCGGCTGGTCGATGGGACGGCGCGGCGGGCGGCAGCTGATCGCGCGACGCGGCCGCTGGCTGCAACTGGCCCGGACCGCTTCGCGCGTGCCGAGCGCTGGTTCGAGCGCTTCGGGCGCGCCGCCGTCTTCCTCGGGCGGCTGACGCCGCTCGTGCGGTCGTTCATCTCGGTGCCCGCCGGCGCGCTCGGCAGCCCGATTGCCTCCTACACGGCGCTCACCTTCGCCGGCTCGCTGATCTGGTGCCTCGCCTTCGCGTCGGTGGGCTGGGCGGTCGGACAGCGGTGGGGGGACCTGCACGACAGTTCCGCTACGCGGATTACGCCATCGTGGCGCCGGCGCTGGCGGCCGGCGCGTACGTCGTCGTCCGCCGCGTCGCGCGCGCGCTCGACGGACCGCGGGCAGCTCGAGCACGACGCAGCCGCCGGGGCCGGGGCCTGCGCGGACGTCGCCGCCGCAGGAACGCGCGAGCCGGCGAGCGAGCGGCAGCCCAAGGCCGGCGCCGCCGGCGGCGCGCCGGTCCCGCGCACGCCCGGCTCGAAGGCGCGGCCGCCGAGGGCCGGGTCGATGCCGGGGCCGTCGTCGCGCACGGCGACGCGCACGTGGCCGTCGGCGGAGGACAGCTCGAGGTCACGCGGGAGCTGGCGTAGTGCCGGGCGTTCTCGACCAGCGGGGCGAGCGCGCGGCGGACGACCTCCGGTTCCCCCTCGGCGGCCGGCAGGTCGCCGGGCACATGGATGTCGACGCCTCGTGCTCTCGCGCGAGCGCGTCGAGGTCGACCGCGCCGGAGGCGGGGTCGATCTCGCGGCGAGCCACCGGCAGCAGCGTGTCGATGGTCTCGGTGAGACGATCGACCTGCTCGACGACGGTGCGCAGCGCCGCCTCCCGCTGCTCGTCGGCGCCGTCCCCGGTCGCGGACAGGGCGAGCTCCGCGCGTCCGCGCAGCCTGGCGATCGGAGTACGGAGCTCGTGCGCGACCTCGCTCGGCGAAGCGCTGCTCGTGACGGCGCGAGGCGGCGATCCGGGCGAGCAGCCCGTCGAGCGTCGCGGCGAGGCTGGTGAGCTCGTCGTTGGGCGGCCCGAGGTCGAAGCGGCGATCGAGGTCGTGCACACCCCAGTCCTCGCACGCTCGCGGTCATCTGCGCGACCGGGCGCAGCGCTCCGCTCAGCGCGGTGCGGATCGCGAAGCCGGCAGCGAGCAGCACCACGCGGCCAGGACGAGCGAGCCGACGAGCACCTCCTGCTGGAGCAGCTCGAGCGCCTCGACCGAGAGCGCGACGACCACGAGCCCACGACGGCGCCGCTCCCGGGGTCCACGATCGGCTGCGCGCGGAGGCGGATGTCGTCGGGGCCTGCGCGCTCGGCGGTCCGGCCGGCGCGGCCGAGCGCGACCGCGATCCGGTCCAGCTGGGCGGAGGCGTCGGCGGGGCGTTCGATCACGCGGCCGCCGTCGAGCACCCAGGAGCGCCGGTCGAGCAGTCGTCGTTGGGCTCTCGCGGACCCGCACCCGCCGGACGTGATGGTCAGCGCCGCGAGCTGCGCGTCGGCGTGCGCGCGCAGCAGGTTCGACGCCTCGTCGCGCACGCGCACGGCGAGCAGCACGTTGCCGAGCACGACCAGCGCGCCGAGGCCGACCGCGAGCGTGAGCAGCGAGACCAGCAGCAGGCGGGCGCGGACGCTCACCGCAGCGCGTAGCCGACGCCGCGGACCGTCTCGATCGCGTGCCGCGCGCCGGCCTCGCGCAGCTTGCGCCGGATGCGCGCGAGGTAGGTGTCGAGCGTGTTGTGGTGGACGATCGCGCCGTCGGGCCAGCCGCGTCCACGAGCACGGCGCGGCGGACGACCTCGCCCGGGTCGCGCCGCGAGCGTCGCCAGCAGCCGGAACTCGGTCGGCGACAGCGCGATCCGCACGTCGCCGGTGACGAGCGCGTGCGCCGCGGGGTCGAGCGTGAGCCGTCCGCGATCGCCTCCTGCCGTCGGCCGGCGGCGCCGCACCAGCGCTGCACCCGCACCAGCAGCTCCGCCAGCGCGAACGGCTTGGTCAGGTAGTCGTCGCCGCCGGCGTTGAAGCCGCTCAGCGGTCGGGGAGCGTGTCGCGCGCGGTGAGGAACAGCACGGGGCGGGTCGACGCCGCGGGCTCGCAGCGCCTGGCAGACGTCGCGCCCGTCCGCGTCCGGCAGCCCGACGTCGAGCACGAGCGCGTCCGGCGGGCGCTCGGAGAAAGAGCGCACCGCCTCCGTGCCCGACGCGGTCGCCCGCACCGCGAACCCGTCGCGCTCCAGCGCGGCCGGAGCACGCCCCGCAGCTCGTCGTCGTCCTCGCAGATGCCGGCCGAGGGCGCGTGGCATTGGTGGCGATGGTGCGGCGTCGCGGTCCTCGCCGCTCATCGGTTAGGATGCCCTAACTCTCGTCCCGTGGGACCGGCTGTGCCCGGGCGGGACGATAACGCGAGACAGGGGAGATGTTCATGTCCTTCGCGGAGACCGCCGCGCTGGGGGCCCTCGCAGGCTTCACGATCTTCCTCAGCCTGCCGTTCGGCCGGGTGACCTCGCTGAGCCCTCGTGCCCGGGTGGCGTTGGCGATGTTCGCCGTCGGCGTGCTCGCGTTCCTGTTCGTCGACGTCCTCGAGCACGGGTTCGGCATCGTCGAGAGCGGCGTCGAGGCATACAAGGACGGTGAGGGGTCGCTCGGACGAGGCGATCTGGCTTGTGGCGCTGCTCGGCGCGGGCTTCGCCGCGGGCACCGCGGGGCTAGGGGGCGTTCGAGGCGCGCGCCCGCCGCTCGCGGCCGCTGCCACCCATCGCCGGCGGCAGCGCCGAGGGGGCGATCGAGGCGCCACGGGGGGACGGAGTGGCCGCGTGCCGAGGCCGCCCCGGGGCGGCTTCGTTCGAGCCCAAGCGCTGCGCACCGGCATGACGATCGCCGCCGCCATCGGGCTGCACAACTTCGCCGAGGGCCTGGCCATCGGTGTGTCGGCGCAGGCCGGTGAGATCGGACTGGCCACCATCCTCATCATCGGCTTCGCGCTACACAACGCCACGGAGGGCTTCGGGATCGTCGGGCCGCTCGGCGACGTCCGGCCTTCGTGGGGATGGCTCGGCCTCGCCGGTCTTGTCGGCGGCGCCCCGACCTTCGTCGGGGCGATGGTCGGCTACCAGGTCACGTCCGAGCCCCTGGAGCTCGTCTTCTACGCGCTCGCCGGCGGCGCCATCCTTTACGTGATCGGCGAGGTCTGGCAGGCCATGCGCCGCGGCGGGTCACCGCCAACTGGGGCTCTGGCTGCTCGCCGCCGGGTTCATGGCCGGCGTCATCACCGACATGGTCGTCGTCTACGGCGGCGGCTGAGGGACCGAACGCAGCGCCAGCGTCACCCGCGGCTCCTCCCGTAACGCGGCACCGGTCTACCGTGTCTGCAGTCATGAGGATGCTCTCGCCATCCCTGACCCTGCTGCGCACGCAGTCCGACGCCCGGCTGGTCGAGCTCGCGCGCGCCGGGCACGAGCGCGCCTTCGAGGCCCCCCGCGCTACCGGCGGTGCAGCTGCTGCGCTGCGCGCGCCGCGTGCTCCCGGAGGGACGCGCCGAGGATGCGCTCCAGAACGCGCTGATGAGCGTCTGGGCGGCGCTCCAGCGGGGCGACGAGGTCAAGGATCTGCGGCCGTGGCTGCACCGGATCGTCCACCAGTTGTGCGCTCAACCTTCTGCGCATGTCGGGGTACGACTACGACGAGCTCGAGGAGAGCTTGCGCCTCACTGACGGAACGCAGGAGGAGCTCGAGCGCCGCGCGGTGGTCCGTCAGACGCTCTCGACCTCGCGGCCCTCCCGGACCGCCAGCGCGAGGCGCTCCTGCGCACGGCCGTCGGCGGCGACGCCCAGGAGGACGTGGCACGCGACCTCGGGGTCTCGGACAACGCCCTGCGCCAGCTCGTCCACCGCGCCCGCGTGTCCATCCGAGCGGCCGCGACGGCGTTCACCCCGCTGCCGCTCGTGAGCTGGCTCGCCGCCGGTGGCGCCCGCAGCGAGCCCGTCGCCGAGCGCATCGCCGAACTGACCGCGGGCGCCGCCTCGGGCGGGATGGCCGTGGGCGTCGCGAAGGCGGGCACCGTGGCCGTCGTCGTCGCCGGCGGGGCCCTCTCCACTCCGGCCGTGGTGGATCGCGTCCACGAGCGCGCCAAGCCGGAGGTCGCCGCCGCCGCGACATCGAGGACGCCCGCGCCTCCGCGCCGTGCTCGCACGGCGCCCGTGGCGGCGCGGCCGCGCCCCGCCTCGCCCGTGAGGAACGCCGTGCGGGAGAGCGGACCCGTCCGGCTGCGGGCCGCGCCGCCCCGTCCGGCGTGACCGGTCTGAAGACGACGTGCGCAACACCGGCCCGCGCGGCGAGCACGAGCGCGAGCTCGAGCCGGACGACGAGGGCTCGGGCGTCGGTCCCCCCGGCGCCGCGAGCAAGACGAGCACGGCGACGACGGCGGCCGCTCCGGCTCCACGGGGAGCGACGGCGGATCGGCCGACAGCGAGCGCGACGAGAGCGATTCCCGCGGCAGCGGGCCGGGCGGCGAGGTCGACGAAGCCGACGACGACGCCCCGGCCGAGGTCGAGACGCCTCGCGCGCTCTCTGAGCCCGACCGGACGGGCGCCGAGCTCCGACGGCGGCTTCGGACTCCTCGGAGTCCGGCGACGACGGCGAATAGACCGGGCACGTCTGACCATTCGTGCGGCTCGGCGTGTCGCAGCAGTATGAAGAAACTCCTCCTCATCTCCACGCTTGTCCTGGTCGCCGCGGCCAGCCTGGCCTTCGCGGCCTCGGCCAAGGGTCGTGACGGCAACCACGACGGCTCCCGGATCGCTGGGAGAAGCACCACAAGCTCTCGCTGAAGGTCAAGCAGGCCAAGCGCGACCAGGACTCCGACGGCCTCAACAACCGCGGCGAGTTCCGCGCAGGACCGACCCGCGCGACGACGACACCGACGAGACGGCGTCGAGGACGGCAACGAGCAGGCCGGGACGATCAAGTCATTCGAAAACGGCGTGCTCACCATCACGCTCGCGCAGGGCGGCGACTGTCGGCCGCGGTCGACGGGGACCGAGATCGAGTGCCACGGCAAGGGCGACCTCGAGCGGCACGACGCCCGCCGGTCGTGCGGGCGACGACGACAACGAGCAGGGCGACGACGACAACGAGCAGGGCGACGACGAGAACGAGCATGGTGACGACGAGCACGGCGACGACGACGAGCACGGCGACAACGAGGCGAGGACGGCGACGACGCAACGAGCACGGCGACGACGACGACGACAAGTGCGGCGCGGATGCGCTGAAGGCCGGCACGAAGGTGCACGAGGCCGAGCTCGAGGTCACCTCGACGGGCAAGCACTGGGAGGAGCTGGAGCTCCTCAGCGCCTCCTGACCGACTCGGAGGGTGGAAGGGGAAGGGACGGGAGGGGCGGCGCGGTCGCCGCCCCTCTGCGTTCAACCCCCCGGGTCGCGCCGGAGCGGGGCGTCGACGCCCAGCCGCGGCGCGTGCCCTGGCTCGAGGGGGGGCGCCGGGGCAGCCGGCGCCCGGCCCCGCTCGCGCCGCCAGGCGTTGAAGGCGGCGATCATCGCGGCCACCCATGCGGCGCCGAGGGCGGTCACCGCGAGCACATCGG
Organism: uncultured Solirubrobacteraceae bacterium; assembly: GCA_963764385.1. Classification (GTDB taxonomy): domain Bacteria; phylum Actinomycetota; class Thermoleophilia; order Solirubrobacterales; family Solirubrobacteraceae; genus DATFQI01. Next base: position 91,661 of record CAVXSJ010000007.1, read on the forward strand.
AGACGAAGTGCACGCCGAGCGCAACCCGGGCGAAGCCGATGGCCAGCATCATCGCGACGGCGGTGGCGACCGCCGGCACGCGCCACCGGGGCCGCGAAGCACCGGCAGGAAGACGAGCAGCAGGACAGGCCCACGCCACGACCGCCGATTGCGCGTGACCGCTCGGGAAGCTCATGCCGGCGGCGTGCGCGACCGGGTCGGCCACGACGGGTCGCGCACGGTGCACGATCAGCTTCACCAGCACGTTCAGCAGCGCGCTGCCGGCCACGGTGACCACGACGAAGAGCGCGAGGCGCGGCAGCCGTCGCCACGCCAGCCAGGCGGCCACGGCCGCGAACAGCGGGAAGTAGACCAGCGCCGAGCCGATCGTGCTCAGCACCTTCAGCGCGGTGACGAGCGCGTCGTGGTGCGAGCGCGACCGCGTGCAGGTCGTCGCGCGCGCCGTCGTCGACGCGCGCCAGCGGCGACCAGCGGTCCTCGACGAGGAAGAGCAGGAGCCCGAAGGGGACCGCCACGACGGCCAGCGCCAGGCCGGCGAACAGCGCCCGCGCGCCGAAGCGTGCGTCGGAGGAGAGGCTCCGCAGCGGTCGAGGCCGGCGACATCGCTCCGTGGGCTTCCCGAATCACGGCGACGCCATCCCCAGGGCACGCGTCGGGGCAGGCGCGCCGACGAGCGGCGGGGCAACTCGACGCCGGGCCCCACGGGACCACGTCGCTCGGCGATCCGGGCCTGCACGGCCGCCAGGCGCCAGGACGCGCCGGCGATCGCGACCATCGCGAGCAGGTGCAGCGAGCGCGATGCCCGGCGCCGCCGAAGGACTCGGCGAAGACGGCGACGCCGGCGGCGACCGCGACACGTTCGTCGCGGCGGTCATCAGCACGATCACGGTGGCGGCGGTGCCGAGCTGGAGCCCGCGCTGGAGCGCGAAGAAGGCGGCCGCGCAGAGCGCGACGATGACCGCCGGCCACGGCGTGAGGACCGCGGCGAAGAGACCGTGCCCGGCCGCGTCGGTGAAGCCCTTGGTCGCCGCGTCGGAGAGCCCGTAGAGCACGCCGGCGGCGAGGGCCAGCCCGGCGCCGCGGCGCGGCCCGCGCGTCACCGCGAGCGCCGCGGCCGCCACCAGCGCGACACCGAGGAAGAGCAGCGGCATACCGGCCGGCACCGGCGCGATCGACGTCGCGACCGGGCTGATCGCCAGGGCCACGAGCGCGGCGACGATGACCGCCACGGCGGCGCGCTCGCCCCGGTGCAGCGGGCTGCGCGCCAGCCGCGCCGACGCGGGGACGACGAGCGCCAGCCCGGCCGCCGAGAACGCCTGGACGAGCGCGAGCGGCGCGACGGCCAGCGCGCCGATGTGCAGCACGGAGCCGAACAGGTTGGTGCCGATGCCGAGCACCCACAGCCGCGAGCGCAGCAGCCCGCGCACGGTCGCGACCGGCGCGCGGACGTCGACCGCCGGCGCCGAGGCGCCGCCGAGGTGCTGCAGCAGGTAGCCGGCGTTCAGCGCCAGCGACGAGGCGATCGCGAGTCCGAAGCCGAGGAGGAGCACGCAGCGATCGTGCTCGGCGGGCGCCTGCCCGGCGTTGGCGCCGTGTTGGGATGCTGTTAGTCCGGCCGGGGCGCGCCGAAGCGGCGCTAGCGTTGGCGGCATGGCCGCCGAGCCGCTCGACATCCTCGTCGTCGACGACGAGTCGGAGCTGCGCGAGCAGATCCGCCGGCTGTTCGAGCGCGACGGGCATCGCGTGATGGCGGTCGCCGGACGGGCGCGCGGCGATCGACCGCGCGAGCACCGAGCCGCTTCGACGTCGTGCTGCTCGACGTCGCGCTCGGCGCCGGGCCGGACGGCTACGAGGTCTGCCGCACGCTGCGCGAGCGGCGCAACGTCGTCCCGATCATCATGCTCACCGCGCTGGACTCGGAGGCCGACGCGGTGCTCGGGCTCGAGGCGGGCGCGGACGACTACGTCACCAAGCCGTTCGGCCCGGCCGAGCTGCGCAGCCGCATCCGCGCCGTGCTGCGCCGCGCCGGCCCGCGGGCGCTCGGCGACGAGGTGCTGCGCGTCGGGCCGCTCGTGCTCGACCGCAGCCGCCGCGCGGTGACCGCGGACGGGCGGCCGGTGGAGCTGACGTTCTCCGAGTTCGAGGTCCTGCAGGCGATGATGAGCCGGCCCGGGGAGCTGCTCAACCGCCAGGAGCTGCTGCGCGCGATCTGGGGCGACAGCGCCTACCGCGACCCGCGCGGGATCGACGTCCACATCCGCCACCTGCGCGAGAAGCTCGAGCGGGTGCCCGAGCGGCCGGAGCTCCTGCTCACGGTCCGCGGCGTCGGCTACCGGCTGCACGCGCCGTGAGCGAGCTGCGCGGCCTGCGCGGGCGCCTCACCGCGGCGCTCGTCGCCGTGAGCGCGCTGACGCTGGTGGTCACCGCGCTGCTGGTGCTGTTCCCGCTGGACCGCAAGCTGCGGCAGGACGCGCTCACGTCGCTCGAGCGAGACGGCGCGCGCCGCCCGGCCCGGCGTTCGCGGGCCTCGAGCCGCGAGCCTGCCGCCGGGGTCGCCGCAGCTCGCGCGCGCGTCGCGCAGACCTGCGCGCGCCAGACCGGCCGCGACGTGTTCGTCTTCGACGCGCCGGGCGCGCTGCTGGCCGCGACCGACATCGACGGGCGCGACCACTTCCCGGAGGTCACGCAGGCGCTTGCGCGACGATCGCGCTCGTGTCGCGGTTCGGCCGCGACGACGGGCGAGGCCGAGGCCCAGGTCGCGCTCCCGTTCACGGCCGACGGGGCACGCGGCGTGCTCGTTCCTGCGGCGCTCGCTCGAGACCTCAACGGCGCCCAGGACGTCGTCCGGCGCTCGCTGGTCGCGGCCGCGTTCGTCGCGCTCGGCGTCGCGCTCGTGGCCGGCATCGCGCTCGCGACGCGGCTCGTGCGCCGGCTCACCGCGCTGCGCGCCACCGCGCTGCGAGGTGGCCGACGCAGGGCCCGAGGCAGCCGCCGTCGAGGACGGCGGCCGCGACGAGATCGGCGACCTCGCCCGCGCGTTCGCGACCATGCAGCACCGGCTCGGCGGCCAGGAGCAGTCGCGGCGCACGTTCGTCAGCACCGCCTCGCACGAGCTGCGCACGCCGCTGGCCTCGCTGCGGCTGATGCTGCACGGCGCGGGACGAGGAGCTCGCCGCCGCGCAGCCGGACCTCGCCGAGGCGCGCGACCAGGTGGCCAAGGCGCTCGGCCAGACCGTCCGGCTCGGCAAGCTCGCCGAGGAGCTGCTGGACCTCAGCCGGCTCGACGCGGGCGTGGAGCTGCGCGCCGAGCCGGTGGAGCTGGTGGAGCTCGCGCGCTCCGTGCTGGCGGAGTTCGAGGTCGGCGACGACGCGGCGCCGAGCTCGTCGGCCGACGGGCCGCGTGGGCGCGCGCCGACCCGGGCGCGGTGGCGCGGATCCTGCGCATCCTGGTCGACAACGCGCTCCGCCACGCCGCCCGGCGGCGCGTCGCCGTGCGGGTCGACGGCGCCGCGATCGAGGTGCCCGACGACGGGCCCGGCGTCGCGCCCGGCGAGGAGGAGCGCGATCTTCGGGCGCTTCGAGCGCGGCCCGGAGACGGGCGAGGACGGCGGCTTCGGGCTCGGTCTGGCGATCGGCCGCGAGCTGGCCCGGCAGATGGGCGGCGAGCTGCGCCTCGGGCCGGGACCGGGTGCGACGTTCGTCGCCGGCTTCCCGGCGCCGACGCCGGCGGACGCCTGAGCGCGAACCGCGCGGGTCCCAACACGGTCCCAACAGGAGGCTCACGACGGCCCGATCGGCCCCGGGCACGATCGTCGGCATGCTCGCCGTCCCGGCCCAACTCGGCTATCCGGCCCTCTTCGGGCTGATCTTCGCGGAGTCGGCCGGCGTGCCCGTCCCGGGCGAGACCGCGCTCCTCACCGCGGGCGTGCTCGCCGGCACCGGCCAGCTGACGCTGCCGGTCGTGATCGCGCGTCGCGGTCGCGGCGGCGGTGCTCGGTGACACGCTCGGCTACTGGCTCGGCCGGCGCGGCGGGCGCACGGTGCTGCCGCGCCACCGGCCCGTTCGCGGCCTCCCGGGCGCAGGCGCTCGAGCGCGGCGAGCGCTTCTTCGCCCGGCACGGCGCGAAGACCGTCTTCCTCGGGCGCTTCGTGCCCGGCGTGCGGGTCTTCGCGGCGGTCATCGCCGGCGCGAGCGCGATGCCGTGGCCGCGGTTCGCGCTCTACAACGTCGCCGGCGCGTTCGTCTGGGCGACCACCGTCGCGGCCTCGCGGCGCTGCTCGGCCCGCCGTCGCCGCCGGCCTTGGGTCGTCGCGCTCGCCGGCGGCCGTCGTCGCCGCGCTGGTGCGCTGCTGCGCCGCGGCGGGGCCGCCGGCGGCGGCGGCCGCCGCTCCCGGGGCTCGGCTGATGCTGCTGCTCGAGCGCGCACGCCGCCGCGGTCCGCGTCCCGCCCGCGCCGGCGAGCGCCGACTGACGCACGCTCGTGCTCGGGGCTGCGCTGCTCGTCGCCTCGGCCTCCGGCTGCCCTACTTCAGCTTCCCGCTCGGCATCGACGAGGGCGGGCTTAGCTTCATCGCGCAAGCCGTGGGGCAGCGGGCACGGGTCGCTCTACGGCGCCTACTGGCTGGACCGCCCGCCGCTCCTGTCGGCGCTCTACAACCTCGCCGTCCGCGGCGGGCCGACGCGGCGTCCGCGTGCTCGGCGTCGCCGCCGCGCTGCGCTCGTCGCCGTCGCGACGCGTCGCTAACGCGGGCCGTCGCCGGCGACCGCGCCGGCGCGGTCGCCGCGGTGCTGACCGCCGGCCTTCGCCGGCTCCGCCGCGCTCGCCGCGGTCTACACGCCCGTCCGAGCTGCTCGCCGCGGTCCCCGCCGCCGGGTCGGTCGGTTGCCTCGTGGCCGCGCACCGCAGCGGCCGCGCCCGCTGGCTGGTCGGCGCGGGCGTGCTGGCGGTGACCGCAGCGCTGATCAAGCAGTCCTTCCTCGACGCGGGCTTCGCCGGCGCCGTGTTCCTGCTCGCGACAGCGTCGCGAGCGCGCGGCTGCGCTGCGCTGGGCCGCCGCCTACGCGGCCGGCGCGCTCATCCCGCTGGCGGCCGTCGCGCGCTGGCTGGCCGTCGGCGCACGTGTCCCCCGGCGGCCTGGTGTACGCGCTGTTCGGCTTCCGCATCCATGCGCTGCACGCGCTCGCGGCGTCGGGCCTCCCGCTCCACGCCGCGTGCAGAGCCTGCGCTCCCCGGCGCCGGCCTCCGGCCTGTTCGTCGCTGCTCGTCGTCGCGCTGCGCGGGCTCGCGGGCGCTGCGCGGCGACCGCGTCCTCGCCGTGACGCTCGCGGCGTGGCTCGGCGGCCGGCGCCCTCGGCGTGCTCGGCGGCGGCAGCTACTGGCCGCACTACCTGATCCAGCTCGCCGCGCCGGCGAGGTGCTCGCCGGCGTGGCGCTTCGCGCGGTCCGCGCGCCGCTCCCGTCGCCGCCGTGGCCTCGCCGCCGTCGCGATGGTCGGGACGGCGGCGCGGTCGCCCGGGCGCGCGGTCCACGCAGCGCCACGGCGTCGTCGGCGGTCGCGCGCTACGTCCGCCCCACGCGCGCCCGGGCGACACGCAGTACGTCATGTACGCGCGGGCGAACGTCGACTACTACACCGGCCTTCCGAGCCCGTATCCGTACGCCTGGAGCCTGATGGACCGCGCGCATCCCGGCGCGATCGCCGCGCCTCCGCCAGCTCCTGCGCGTCGCCGCGGCGGCCGACCTGGATCGTCGGCTGGCAGCGCCCCAGCCGCTGGGGGCTGGACCCCGCGCGGCGCCACCGCCGCGCGCTCGCACGCCCACTACCGGCGTGGTCGCCCACGTGCCGGCCACCCGATCTACCACCGCACGTCCTCCGCGGCGCCACCCCCCCACCAAGGAGCCGCCATGACCAGCGCCTGGGTCGTGATCCCCACCTACAACGAGCGCGAGAACCTCCCGCCGTCGTCGCCGCTCGCCCGAGCCGCGCTCGCGAGCTGCGACCCGCCCGTCGACGGCACCGTGCTCGTCGTCGACGACGGTCGCCGGACGGGACCGGGGAGCTCGCCGACGAGCTCGCTCGCGCGCACGCGAGTCCGCGTCCACCACCGCGCGCGCAAGGGCGGCCTCGGCGGCGCCTACCTCGCCGGCTTCGACCAGGCGCTCGCGGCCGGCGCCGACCTCGTCATCGAGATGGACGCCGACCTCTCCCACGATCCGGCCGACATCCCGCGCCTGATCGACGCCGCGCGCCAGGGCGCCGACGTCGTGCTCGGCTCCCGCTACATGCCGGGCGGCGGCGTGGAGGGCTGGCCGCTGCACCGGCGGCTGCTCTCCCGCGCCGGCGGCCGCTACGCGCGCCATCGTGCTCGGCCTCCCGCTCAGCGACCTCACCGGCGGCTTCAAGTGCTTCCGGGCGGGCGCGCTGCGCGCGCTCGACCCCGACCTCGTCCACAGCCGCGGCTACGCGTTCCAGATCGAGCTGACCTACCACGCGGCGCGCGCCGGGCTGGAGATCGCGGAGGTCCCGATCGTGTTCCGCGAGCGCGAGCACGGGCACTCCAAGATGTCGGCCGCGATCGCGCTCGAGGCGATGTGGCGGGTCCCGCTCCTGCGCCTGGGCACGATTCACGCTCCGCAGGCTCACCCCGCACCGCCGCTCGCCCGATGACCGGGCCGCTCACTCGGCCGAGAAGACCGGTGGCGCCATCTCGATCACCGAAGCAGCCACCGGCGAACCGGTCCTGCCTTGACCAACTCCACCCGACCGAAAGGACATCCACCATGGTCCACACCCAGATCCGCCCCGGGCGCGGCGCTGCTCGCCGCCATAGGCGTCCTCCACCTCGTGCTCGCCCCCGAGTACCTGGGCGAGAAGGCCTACATCGGGGTGCTCGTCATCCTCGGAGGCCTTGCGTCGCTCGCCGTTGCCGCCCGGCTGTGGACGCGCGACGACCGGATCGCATGGGCACTGGGCGGCCAACGGCAGCCGGCATGGCCGTCGGCTTCATCCTGAGCCGCAGCATCGGGCTGCCCGGGTTCCACCCGACCGATTGGGAGCCGTCGGGCGTCATCTCCGTGCTGCTCGAGGCAGGCTTCCTCGGCGCGTTCGCCGTTCACGCCCGTACCGCCGCCAACCTGGGCGAAGGCAACCGCGCCATGGCTTGGCGTCGCTGGCGGACGCGGCCCGAGGCCAACGAGTGGTGTCGGGTCGTGCCGCGTCGACGTGCCGACGATGCGAGGCCGGGCCGATGGATGCGGAATAGACGCGGAATTGCGCGCATATCGCGAGCGGAATGAGCACGCGCGAGTTCCGGCGCAGAGCCGCTTCCAGGGGTTCGTGGTTCGTTGTCTCGTAATGAAGGGTCAGCGGTTCGAATCCGCTCGGCGGCTTCGCGGTCAGGCCAGGCTCGCCATGACGTGCTTGACGACCGTGTAGTCGTCGAGCGCGTAGCTCGAGAGGTCCTTGCCGTAGCCGGACTCCTTGAAGCCGCCGTGGGGCATCTCGGATGCGAGCGGGATGTGGTCGTTGATCCAGACGCAGCCGAAGCGCAGCGCCTTGGCCATGCGCAGGGCGCGGCCGACATCGCGTGTCCAGACCGACGAGGCCAGCCCGTACCTGGTCGAGTTGGCCCAGGCGACCGCTTCGTCTTCGTCGCCGAATCGCTGGACCGTGATGACCGGTCCGAAGATCTCGCTCTGGACCATCTCGTCGTCCGGGCGAAGGTCGGCGACCACGGTCGGCTCGAGGAAGAAGCCGGGCAGGTCCGGTTGTCCGTTGCCGGTGACGACCTCGGCATGCGACGGGCGTGCGGTCGAGGAAGCCTTCGACGCGCTCGCGCTGGCGCTGGGAGTTCAGCGGGCCGAGGGTCGTGCTGCTCGATGCGGTGTCGCCGATCACGCAGCCCTTGGCCTGCTCGGCCAGGCCGGACACGACGTCGTCGTAGACCTTCGGGCCGGCGAGCACCCGGGTGGCGGCGATGCAGTCCTGTCCGGCGTTGTAGTAGCCGGCGCCGGCGATGGTCTGAAGCGCGCGTTCGAGGTCGACGTCGTCGAAGATGACGACGGGCGCCTTGCCGCCGAGCTCGAGGTGCACGCGTTTGAGCGTGCGTGCCGCGCGCTCGGCGATCCACTTGCCCGTCTCGACGGAGCCGGTGAGCGCGACCATGTCGACGTCGTCGTCGGTGACGAGCGCGGCGCCGGCCTCGTTCCCGCCGGCGATGACGTTCAGGACGCCGCGGGGCACCGCGTCGGCGGCGAGCTCGGCGAGGCGCAGCGTCGACATCGGAGTCGTCGGAGCCGGCTTGAGCACCACGGTGTTGCCCGTGGCCAGCGCGGGGCCGATCTTCCAGATCGCCATCATCAGCGGGTAGTTCCATGGCGCGACCTGCCCGATGACGCCGATCGGCTCGCGGCGCACCATCGACGTGTACCCCTCGACGTACTCGCCCGCCGCCTTGCCCTCCATGTTGCGCGCGGCGCCGGCGAAGAAGCGCAGCTGGTCGACGATCAGGGGGATCTCGTCGGCTTTCACCGCCTCGATCGGCTTGCCCGCGTCAGCCGATTCGATCTCGGCGAGCTCGCCGGCGTGCTCCTCGACGATGTCGGCGAGCGCGAGCAGGATGCCCTGACGCTGCGCGGGGGTCGTCTGGGCGTAGGTCTCGAACGCCCGCCGGGCGGCCGCGACGGCGCGGGCGACGTCCTGGGGGCCCGATGACGGCGCGTGCCCCAGCGTCTGGGCGGTTGCGGGGTTGAGGATCGCGTCGGTCTGGCCGTCAGCGGCGCTGACGAGCTCGCCGTCGATGAGGTTCTGAAGCTGCGCGGCGCGTGCCATGGGGTCTCCTTTTGACAACGGCGAAGCGAAGATAATAAGATACGATCTATTGGGGTCCGGGGGTCTGATCACCTCGGGTTGAGCTCTTCGAGGAGAGGATCTTTGGTGTCGGAGTCCACCGAAGCGGTCCCAGCTGCGAGCCCGCGCCTTTACACGCGCAGGTCGTCGGGTCTGGTTCGCGAGATGTCAGGCACCGCCGCCTTGATGGGCAGCGTCTGCATCGTCAACCTGCCGATCGCGGCGGTGACGTTGATGCTGCTGCCGTTCGCCTTTCCGGGCGCGAGCATGCCGCTCTCGGTCCTGCTCTCCTTCATCCCCGCGGCGATCCTCGGAGGCGTCTACATCCTCTTCGGGATCATGATGCCGCGCTCCGGCGGCGACTACGTCTTCAACGGCCGTGCCCTGCACCCGTCGGTCGGCTTCGCGGCGAACTTCAACTTCGTCGTCTGGAACCTGCTCTTCGCCGGCATCGAGGGAAGCTGGATCTTCACCGTCGGCCTCTCCGGGCTGCTCGGCAGCATCGGCGCCCTGAGCGGCAACGAGTGGTGGATCAACGCGGCCGGCGACGTCTCGCAGGACTGGGTCGCGTTCGTCGGCGGCGCCATCGGGCTGCTGGTCGTCGCCTACCTCCTCACCAACACCTCGCGGGCCCTGCGGGTGATGAAGGTCGCGTTCAGCATCGGCATCGCGATGGTCGTGGTCACGGTGATCTGGACGCTGTTCATCGGCCACGGCACCTTCGTCAGCAACGTCGACGAGGTGGCGTCCTACCAGGGCGTGGTCGACGATGCCGCCAAGACGGGCTTCGCCGCGCCGCCCAGCTGGAGGGAGTTCGGGCCGACGATCTCGGGCGTGGCGCTCGTGTCGCTGGTCACCCTGTTCGTGATGTTCGCGACCTACACCGGCGGCGAGGTCAAGAACGTGCGCCGGTCGATCCCGATCTCGATCTACGGCTCGCTCGCCGTCGGCGGCGGCGTGTTCCTGCTGATGGCCCTCGCCGCGTCGTCGAGCTTCGGCGAGGAGTTCGTCGCCTCGGCCCAGACGCTCGCCGGCACCGACGCCTATCCGTTCGCCTCGGACCCGAACTTCAACTTCATCGCCTCGATCGGCAGCGGCTCGACGCTGTTCGCGGTGCTGATCAACGTCGGGTTCATCCTGTTGATGGGCGCGAACATGATCTTCACCCAGATGGCGATGACGCGCTGCATCTTCGCCTGGTCGATGGACCGCGTGACGCCGGACCAGGTCTCCCGCGTCTCCCCGCGCACCCACGCCCCGAACTACGCGATCGGGATCGGGCTGGTTGGCGCGCTCATCGGCCTCGGCGTCTTCGTGTTCACGACGTTCTCGGACTTCCTGGGCGGCACCACGCTGGGCTTCCTGTTCACGTTCCTGGTGACGGCCGTGGCGGCGATCGTGTTCCCCTTCCGCCGCAAGGAGATCTACGACAAGTCCCCGGTCAAGCCGACCGTGTTCGGCGTGCCGCTGCTGTCCATCCTCGGCGTCCTGTCGTTCATCTCGATCGCCGCCCTCGCGTACGCCTACTTCACCAACGACACCTACGGGTCGAACACCACCCGCGCCTACAGCGTCTTCCTGGGCGCCTGGATCGTCGGCTTCATCTACTACGGCATCGCGCGGCTCGTCCGGAGCCGTCAGGGAGTGGACCTCCGCCTCACCAGCACCACGCTGCCGCCCGACTGATGGGATTCTTCAAGCGCCGGTCGAAGCCGGACCTGCGGCTGTTCTTCGTGACCGACGTGCACGGTTCGAACGTCTGCTTCCGCAAGTTCGTCAACGGGGCCAAGGCCTACGAGGCGCAGGTGCTGGTCCTCGGCGGTGACGTCGCCGGCAAGCGGCTGGCGCCGATCGTGCGCAACGGCAGGGGCCACTTCGAGGCGACGCTCGGCCACAAGACGATCGAGATGGAGACGGAGCGCGAGGTGGCGCAGTTCGAGGCCGACGCCGGGGACGCCGGCCTCTACACCCACCGGGCCGAGCGCGACGAGCTCGAGGCGATCATCGCCTCCGAGGCGGAGCTCGAGAAGCTCATGGAGAAGCTGGCGGTGCAGCGCATGGCCGAGTGGCTGGCGCTCGCCGAGGAGCGGCTCGAGGGGACCGGCGTCCGCCTCTACGTCAACTGCGGCAACGACGACCCGTACTCGCTGGATCCGCTCATCGAGGAGTCGGCCGCCACGTTCCTCGAGGGCAAGGTGGTCGAGATCGCGGAGGGCCGCCACCTGGCCAGCCTCGGCTACGCCAACGAGACGCCGTGGCAATGCCCCCGCGACGTCCCCGAGGCGGAGCTCGCGCGCCGGATGGAGACGATGCTCGCCGGGTGGAGCGACGAGCGCGGGCAGCTGCTGTTCAACTGCCACTGCCCGCCCCACGACTCGGGCCTCGACACCGCGCAGCTCCTGCACCCCGACCACTCGATCGTCACCGAGGGCGGCCAGCCCGTCCAGGGCCCGGTCGGGAGCACTGCCGTCCGCGAGGCGATCGAGCGCTACCGCCCGATCGTCTCCCTGCACGGCCACATCCACGAGAGCAAGGCGGCGACCCGGATCGGGCCGACGCTGGCGATCAACCCCGGCAGCGAATACCCTGAGGGCCTGCTGCGCGGGGCCATCGTCGATCTCGGCCCCGACGGCGTCGATTCCTACGTCCTGACCACGGGCTGAGGCGGGCGTACAGATGCGCCAGGCCGCCGGCACCACAGACCAGATGGAGCACGTGAGCGAAGCGATTCCACCTGAGCAGCTGCGGCTGCTCGATCAGGCCCGCGCGCTTATCGACGGCGGGAACGCGCGCGGGATCTCACTGCGCGCGCTCGGGGGCATCGGCGTCGCCTTCCAGTGCCCGGCGGCGACCCGCCCTCCGCTGGCCCGCCGCTGGAAGGACCTGGACTTCATCGCGCTCTCCGGCCAGCGCCGCCTGGTGGAGGAGTACCTGGAGTCCGCCGGGCTGACCGCCGACCGGCAGTTCAACGCGCTGCACGGCCGCCAGCGCCTCAACTTCTTCCACGAGGAGCACGGCTACGACGTCGACGTCTTCGTCGACCGTCTCGTCATGTGCCACACGCTCGATCTCTCCGGCCGGCTCGGCGCCGACGAGCACACGCTCGACCCGGCCGACCTGCTGCTCTCCAAGCTCCAGGTCGTGGAGACCAACGACCGCGACTTCCTCGACATCCTCGCGATCCTCTGCGATCACGACGTGGCCGAGGCGCGCGTCGTGGAGGTGCTGGCGAAGGACTGGGGCTGGTACCGGACCGCGACGGAGGTGCTCGAAAAGTCGGCCGCCTTCGCCCGCGGGCTCGAGGGGTTCCCCGAGCGCGACCGGGTGCTGGCGAGGCTGGCGGCGCTGCGCGGGGCCATCGACGCGGCGCCGAAGTCGCGCGCCTGGAAGATGCGCGCGCGCATCGGCGACCGCGTGCGCTGGTACGACGTGCCCGAGGAGCTGGAGGCCGGCGCCTAGCCGCCGGTGGGAGGAGGGCAACTCGTGCCGGTCGGACAGGGCATCGCGCTCAACACCCTCCTCTACTCGTCCGGCTTCTCCTGGCTGCCGTGCCGCTCGCTGGAGGACACGGTCGACAGCGCCGCCCGCCTCGGCTTCGACGGCATCGAGATCGCGGCCTGCGCCCCGCACGCCTACCCGGCCTACCTCGACGCCGAGCGCCGGCGCGACGTGCGCAAGCTCGTGGGCGACGCGGGGCTGCAGATCAGCGGCATCTGCTCCTGCCCGGGCGGCGCGGCCGGCTACAACGCCGCCTCGCCCGACGCCGCCGAGCGCGCGGCCGGCGACGCGTACTTCGCCGAGTGCCTCCAGCTGGCGAGCGACCTGGAGGCGCCGTTGGTCGTGTGGCTCGGGGGCTGGACCCGGTATGGCCAGAGCCACGCGGAGGCGTTCGAGCTGGCGGCGGAGTCGCTCGCGCGCGCGGTCGAGACGGCGCGGAGCCTCGGCGTGCGGATCGCGGTCGAGGCGACCTCGGAGATCGCCGACGTGCTGGAGAACGTGGGGGACACCCTGCGGTTGCTCGACGCCGCCGGCGCCGAGCCCGCCGTCGCAGGGGCGCTGGTGGACACGCTCCCGGTCCTGTTCGAGCACGACGACCCCTCGGCGCAGTTCGTCGAAGCGGGCGAGCGGCTCCTCCACGTCCACCTCCAGGACCTGGAGGGCGACCCGGCCGGCACCCACCACGACTTCCGCTCCTGGGTCGAGGAGCTGGACCGCCTCGACTATCGCGGCTGGCTGACGATCGAGACCGGGTACGCGAAGCGGGTCGGCGATCCCGACGGCGAGGCCCGGCGTGCCCTCGAGCACATCAGCGCCTGCCTCGAGCTCGCCCGGGGCTAGTCAGGCGCCGACTCGGTCGGCGAGCTCGCCGAGCCCCCGCCGGCGGGCGACCGCGAGCAGCTGCTCGAGCTCCTCGTCCCGGACGGGCACGCCCTCGCGCCGGCGCCGCTCCTCCGCTTCGTGCGCGGCGCGGCCCGGCACGCGAACGCCCGTGCTGCCGGCCGCGGGGCGCGAGGCCTCGACGCTGCCGATCAGGGAGTCCACGGAGGAGCCGAACGCGTCGAAGCCGGCGAAGGCGTCGGGCGCGAGCGCCAAGAAGCAGTGCCCGTGGTTCCACGGCCGCTCGCCGGTGGGCTCGTAGTCGTTGGCCCACGAGCCGGCGGAGCCGGCCAGCGCCGAGCACATCACCTCGACCATCAGCAGCATGCCGAAGCCCTTCGGCCCGAGGGGCAGGATCGCCCCGTCGAGCTTGGACTCCCGTTCGCGAACGTCGACCACGATCGCCGCCGGGTCGTCGCCGTAGCGGCCGTCGCGGTCCACGACGCCGGTAAAGGGCAGCGTCCCGCCGTCGCGGGCGGTGCGGATCGCGTCGCCCATCGAGAAGGCGCTGGTGGCCATGTCGATCACGATCGGGAAGCGCTCGCAGCCGGGGAAGGCAGCGCTGATCGGGTTGGTGCAGAACAGCGGGTCGCGGCCGCCCCACGGCGCCACGACCGGCTTGCCGTTGCTCATCGCGAACCCCGCCATCCCGTGGTCGAGCGCCAGCAGCGCGTAGGCGGAGGCCATCGCGAAGTCGCCCGAGTTGCGGACCGCGACGCAGCCCATCCCGGTCGAACGGGCCTTCTCGATCGCCATCGTCATGCAGCGTGTTCCGACCACCTCGCCGACGCCGAAGTGGGCGTCGACGACGGCGACCGCCGGCGCGTCGCTCACGACCTCCAGCTCGGCGCCAAAGCGCATCTGGCCGTCGGCCAGCATGGCGTCGTGGTAGGGGAGGAGCGCCGAGCCCTGGGTCGAGTGGTTGCGGAGGTCGGCGCGGAGCAGCCGGTCGCGGAAGATGGCCGCCTCCTCGGGGCCGGCGCCGTGGGCGCGCGCGACCCCCTCGTAGATCTCGCCCAGCAGTTCGGCCGCCACGATCACGCGAGCCTCTCCCCGACGATCCGCAGGTGTTCGCCGGCCGAGACGTTCGACCCGGTCAGCACGCACACGATGCGCGACGCGCCGGCGTCCCGGACGTCGGCGAGGCGCGGGAGGCCGGCGGCGGCCGACGGCTCGACGACGATCGCGTGGTCCTCGTACACGCGCGCGACCGCGGCGAGGATCTCCTGCTCGCTCGCAAGGAGGACGCCGGCGGCGTGGTCGCGGACCAACGGGAAGGTGATGCTGTCGGCGTCCAGGTTGCCGACGAGCCCCTGGGCCGCGGAGGGCACGGCCTCGACGATCCGGGTGATCGCGCCCTCGCGCAGTGAGACGGACATGGCCGGGCTGCGGTCGGGCTCGACACCCCAGGCGGCGGCCCCGTGCTCGGCGCACGCCAGCGCGGTGCCGGCGAGCAGCCCGCCGCCTCCGACCGGGACGACGACGGCCTCGGCCTCCGGCCACTGTCCGAGCGCCTCGGCGGCGACGGTGGACTGGCCGGCGACGACGTCCGGGTCGTTGTAGGACGAGACGTACACGCGGCCGGGGGCGGCCGCCGCCTTGCGCGCCGCCACCTCGGTGTCGTCGTAGGTTCCGTCGACCACGCGGACCTCGATGTCGCCGCCGAACGCTTCGAGCGCCGCGACCTTGGCCGGATCGGTGTCGCGCGGGACGAGGATCTCCGCCGCCCGGCCCAGCCGCAAGCAGGCGAACGCGATGCCGAGCCCGTGATTGCCCGCGGAGGCGGTGACGACGGTCTCGTCCCGGGGCGCCCGCGTGACGGCCACCACCGCACCGCGGACTTTAAAGCTGCGGGTCAGCTGCCAGCACTCGAGCTTGAGGCGCACCTCGCAGCCGAGCTCCTCCGAGAGCCCAGGCGCCGGCACGAGCGGCGTCCTCAACACCTCAGCGGCGGCGACCGCCTTCGTCGCGGCACGCCTTCGCCCAGCGAGCGCAGCCGCCACCATCAGTCGCCACATAGTGGTGCGTGCGGCGACCACGGGCGCGCTCGTTCGAACTGCTCGCAGGCGTGCAGCGCGAGGAAGTCGCTGCCCCGGGGGCCGGTCACCTGGAGCCCGATCGGCAGCCCGTCGCGGCTGCGGCCGCACGGCACCGAGGCCGTGGGCAGGCCGGCGAGGTTCGACGGCATCGCGAAGGGCATGAACGTCGTCCATCGCGGCTGCACCTCGCGACCGTCGATCCGCGCCGGCGGCTGCGCAACCGGGAACGCGGGCACCGCCGTAGCGGGCGTGATCATGAGGTCGTAGCGCTCGAAGTGCTCGTCGAAGCGGCGGCGGAAGACGGTCAGCGCGTTGAGGGCGGCGATGTAGTCCATCAGCGACGGCCGTCCGAGCAGGCGCGCCTCGGCGCGCCCGTCCTCGCTGAGGTCGGACTCGTCGAGCCCCTGGGCCTCGAAGAGCTTCCACATGTCGGCGGCGAGCAGCGGTTCCGCGATCACGAACGCATCGCCGTCGACGTCGGGGCGCGCCTCCTCGACGTCGTGCCCGAGCTCGGCGAAGGCGTCCGCGGCCGCCGCGCACGCTGCCCGCACGTCCGGGTCGACGGCGAGCCGTCCCCAGTCGGGGTTCCATGCGATCCGCAGCGGGCGCGCCGGCGCCTCGCGGTTGGGCGGGGGCCGGAACGAGGTGGGGTCGCGGCGGTCGGGTCCGGCGAGCGCCGTCAGCAGCGTGCGTGCGTCGGCGACGGACGGTGTGAGCGGGCCGGAGTCCAGGAACAGGCGCGCATCGCCAGGGTCGGGCCAGGTCGGAACCAGGCCGCGCGTCGGCTTCAGCCCGAACACCCCGCACATCGACGCGGGGCAGGGGATCGAGCCGGCCGTGTCGCTGCCGAGCGCAGCCGGGACGACGCCGGCGGCGACGGCGGCCGCCGAGCCCCCGCTGGAGCCGCCGGTCGTGCGCCCGAGGTCCCACGGGTTGCGCGTTTCGCCGGCCAGCGCGCTGCGCGTCTCGCCCAGCAGCCCGAACTCCGGCGTGTTCGTCTTGCCCACGACGATCGCGCCGGCATTCCGCAGGCGCTCGACCGCCAGCGAATCGTGGTCGGGGACGAAGTCGCCGAAGCGGGCGGAGCCGTAGGTCGTGCGGATGCCCACGGTCGCCTCCAGGTCCTTGACCGCCACGGGAACGCCGTGCAGCGGCCCGAGCGGCTCGCCGGCCGCGGCGCGGCGGTCCGCCTCCTCGGCCTCGGCGAGCGCGTGGTCTCCGGCGATCGTGATGAAGGCGTGCAGCCGGGGCTCGAGGCGTTCGATCCGCCGCAGCGCCGCCTCGGTGACCTCGGAGGCGGAGCGCTCCCCGGTCGCGATCAGGCGGGCGGTCTCGACGACGCCGGCGGCCTCGCTCATCAAGCGAGTCCCATGGCCGGCGCCGCCGGCGGCGAGGCGATGGCGACGTACTTCGTCGAGAGGTACTCCTCGAGGCCCTCGAGGCCGCCCTCGCGGCCGATCCCCGACTGCTTGACCCCGCCGAAGGGCGCCGCGGCGTTGGAGACCACGCCCTGGTTGATACCGACCATGCCGGTGTCGAGCCGGTCAGAGACCCGGAGGGCGCGGTCGAGGTCGCGGGTGAATGCGTATGCGACCAGCCCGAACTCCGTCGCGTTAGCGGCTGCGATCGCCTCGTCCTCGTCGCCGAAGCGTACGATCGGCGCCACCGGCCCGAAGATCTCCTCGTGCAACACCCTGGCCGAGACCGGGACCGAGTCGAGCACCGTCGCCGGGTAGAAGTGGCCCGGTCCCTCGATCCGCTCGCCGCCGCACAGCACCTCGGCGCCGCGCTCGACGGCGTCGTCGACCAGCTCCTGGATCTTCTCGATCGCCGGCTCGTCGATCATCGGCCCGAGCTCGACGTCCTCGGTGCCGCGGCCGGCGCGGATCGCCGCCATCCGCTCCGCGTACGCGGCGACGAACTCGTCGGCGATCCCCTCCTGCACGTAGATGCGGTTGGCGGCCGTGCAGGACTCGCCGCCGTTGCGCAGCTTCGCGAGCACCGCGCCCTCGACCGCCCGCTCGAGGTCGGCGTCGTCGAACACGAGCAGCGGCGCGTTGCCGCCGAGCTCCATCGAGGTGCGCATGACCTTGTCGGCGCAGCCGGCGAGCAGCACGCGGCCGACCTCGGTCGAGCCGGTGAACGAGAGCTTGCGGGCGCGGCCATCCGCGATCAGCGCGTCGACCAGCGGGCCGGAGCGGCGGGTGGTGACGACGTTGAGCACGCCCGGCGGCAGGCCGGCGTCGGTGAGCAGCCGCGCGAAGAGCGAGCGTCGTCAGCGGCGTCTGCTTGGCCGGCTTGACGACCATCGTGCAGCCGGCCGCGATCGCCGGCGCGATCTTGCGGGTCGCCATGGCGAGGGGGAAGTTCCACGGCGTGATCAGCACGCACGGCCCCACCGGGTGGCGGCGCGTGAGCAGCCGGCCCGTGCCCTGCGCGTGGTCGGAGTAGCGGCCGCTGATCCGCGCCGTCTCCTCCGAGAACCAGCGCAGGAACTCGGCGCCGTAGTCGACCTCGGCGCGGGCCTCGGCGAGCGGCTTGCCCATCTCCAGCGTGATCAGGAGCGCGAGCTCCTCGCGGCGCCCGACGACCGCCTCGAAGGCGTCGCGCAGCAGCTCGGCGCGGTCGCGCGCCGGCGTCTCGGCCCATGCCTGCTGGGCGCGGGCGGCGGCGTCGAGGGCGGCGATGCCGTCCTCGGCCGAGGCGCTCGGCAGCTCCAGCAGCGTGCGGCCCGTCGCCGGGTCCTCGACGGCGACCGGCTCGCCCTCGCCGCGGTCGCGCCACTCCCCGCCGATCAGCGACGCGGCGGGGACGGACGCGAGGACCTCCGCCTCGCGCGGCGCGTTCACGCGCCGACCTCGTCGAGCACCTCGCGCAGGGTGTCGGCGAGCAGCCGCAGCTCGTCGCGCTCGATCACGAACGGCGGCGAGATCTGCAGCGTGGCGGCGAGCAGGTTGCGCACGAGGACGCCGCGCTCGCGCGCCCCCACCACGACGCGCTCGACCAGCAGCGGGTCGGCGGCGCGGGCGTCGCGGCTGAGCTCGACCCCGCACAGCAGGCCGGCGGTGCGGACCTCCTCGACCAAGGGGTGGGAGGCGAGCGCGCCGAGCTCCTCGGCCAGCGCCGGCTCCAGATCGGCGACCCGCTCGACCAGGCCCTCGCGCTCGATGATGTCGAGGCTGGCGAGCGCCACGGCGCAGGCCGCGGGGTGCCCGGAGTAGGTGTAGCCGTGGCGGAACGGGCCGGCGTCGGCGGCCCAGAGCCGGTCGAGGACGCGATCGCCGGCGATCACGGCCCCGATCGGCGAGTAGCCGGAGCTGAGGCCCTTCGCGCACGTGATGAGGTCGGGCTCGATCCCGTAGCGCTCGCTGCCGAACCAGCGGCCGACGCGGCCGAAACCGGTGATGACCTCGTCGGCGATGACCAGCACGTCGTGCGAACGGCAGAGGTCCTGCGCGCCCTGCCAGTAATCGGGCTGCGGCGGGTGGACGCCGGCGGCGCCTTGGACCGGCTCGCCGATGAAGGCGGCGACCCTGCCGGCGTGCTCCTGTAGGACGCGCTCCAGCGCCGCGAGGTCGTGGCGAGGCACCGGCACGACCTGCGTGACCAGCGGTCCCCAGCCGGCGGCGTTGGCCTCGAGCCCCGAGAGCGAGGTGCCGAAGCCGTTGACGCCGTGATAGGCGCCCTCGCGGTTGATGATGATGTTCCGGTCCTGCTCGCCGCCCACCGTCCAGTAGCGGCGGGCCATCTTGGCGGCCGTGTCGATGCTGTCCGAGCCGCCGCTGGTGAAGAAGACCGCTGCACGGTCGCCGAGCGGGGAGAGGTCGCGCACGCGCTCCGCCAGCTCCAGCGCGGGCCGGTTGGCCATCACGTCGAAGAGTTGGTACGACGCGAGCTCGCGCATCTGCGCCGCCGCGACCTCGGCCAGCTCCGCCCGGCCATGGCCGACGTTGCAGTACCACAGGCCGGCGGAGGCGTCGAGGTAGCGCTTGCCGTCCTCGTCTTCCACCCAAGCGCCGTCGCCGCGCGCGATGACGACCTCGCGGCCGGCGATCGATGGCATGTGCGCGAAGGGGTGCCAGAGGGCGCTGGTGGGACGTTCGGAAGGACTCGACATAGATCACATGATCATACACAATGGTATGATCATTCGATTGTACGGTTGAGGAACTGGAGGAACCGCGGTGCCTGGCGAACTATCCCCTGAGCTGAACCGGCTGATGCGGCCTCCGGCTCCCATGGCGGCGACGATCGTGGACGAGTACGAGAGCCCCATCGCCGACCTGATCCGGCCGCATACCGAACTCGACGGAGACGTGCTGGGGGCGATCGTCGGGATCCCCTTCGACACCTCGATCCTCGGCCGTCAGGGGGCCAAGCTGGGACCGAGCGCCGTGCGCCAGGGCCTCAACTCCTGCCTCTGCTACGAGCCGAGCCTTGGCGTCGACCTCTCCCAGGCGCCGCGCGTCGCCGACTACGGCGACGTCGACGTCATCCAGACGAACGTCGACGAGACGTGGGACCGAGTGTCCGACGTCGTCGCCGAACTGGTTGGGTTCGGGAAGCCGCTCGCCGTGATCGGCGGCGACCACGGCCTCAGCTATCCGATCATCCGCGGCGTGACCCGCGCCGTCGAGGGGCGACTCGGCGTCATCTCGGTCGATGCGCATTTCGACGTGCGCGTCTCCCACCACGGAGAGAAGGGCTCCGGCGTTCCATTCCGGTACATGCTCGAGGAACTCGGCGACTCCGTCTCGGGCGCGAACTTCACTGAGTTCGGGATCGGTGGCTGGCTGAACACGAAGCTCTACCACGACTATCTGAAGGAGAAGGGCGCGCGCGTGATCACCGCGCGGGAGATCTGGAAGGGCGACATCTCGGCGCTGATCACCGAGGCGATCGACCGCGCCGCCGACGGCACGGAGGCGATCTACCTCACGTTCGATATCGACGCCATCGAGGGCGCCATCGTCGGCGGCACCAACGTTCCCGCGCTCGGCGGACTGAGCGCCATGGAGGCGCTGGAGATCGTCTGGCAGTTCGCCCAGCACGAGAAGGCGATCGCGATGGACGTGATGGAGGTCTCGCCGCTCTACGACCACTCCGGCCTCTCGGAACGCATGGGCGCCTCGCTGATCCTCAACTTCCTCGCCGGGCGCTACGTCGCAGGCGGCGGCCCCCGCGACGAGGCGGCGATCGACTAGTCATGGCGGCGGCGGGCCTGCGGGCGGATCCGTCGCGCGCCCTGGCCGACCTGCGGGCGTTGCGCGAGCTGACCGAGGATGAGGACGGCGCGCAGCGCCTGTGCTGGACCGACACCTGGGCGAAAGCCCGGCGGTGGTTCGACTCCCGCCTGGAGGGGCTCGACGCCCAGATCGAGGTCGACGCCGCCGGCAACAAGTGGGTCACGCTGGACGGCGAACGCCCGGAGGCGCTCGTCGTCGGCAGCCACATCGACTCCGTCCCGAACGGCGGCTGGCTCGACGGCGCCCTCGGCCTGCTCGGCGGCCTCGAGGTGCTCCGGGCCGTCGCCGCGGCCGGGCGCCCGCCGGTCACGCTGAAGCTCGTCGACTGGGCCGACGAGGAGGGCGCGCGGTTCGGCTACGGGATGCTCGGCTCGAGCGCCGCGGCCGGGTCGCTGGACCTCGACAAGGCGCGCTCGCTGATCGATCGCGAGGGCAACGCCCTACCGGAGGTGCTGGCCACCCACGGCGTGCGGCTGGACCAGATGGGCGAGGCTCGCTCGAGCCTGGACGGCGTCCTCGGCTACATCGAGCTCCACATCGAGCAGGGCCCCGTGCTCGAGGACCTCGGCCTGCCGCTGGCGGTGGTCGACGGGACCGTCGGCGTCGAGCGCCACGTGGTCCGCTTCGACGGCCAGGCGGCCCACGCCGGCCCCACGCCGATGGAGAAGCGCCGGGAGGCACTGAGCGCGGCGGCGCGGCTGCTGCTCGAGTTGCGCGTCGCGGCGCGCGAGGAGGGCGCCAAGTTCACGGCCGGGCGGCTCGTGACGTCGCCGGGAGTGGCGACCGTCGTCGCAGGGACCGTGGAGCTGACGATCGATCAGCGCCACCCGGACGGCGAGGTGCTGGGCAGGCTGCTGGCGGGCGCGCGCGAGGCGGCCGGGCGGATCGCGGAGGAGGAGCGCGTCGCGTTCCGGATCGAGAAGCTGTGGGGTATCCCGCCGGTCGCGTTCGACCCGGAGTTGCGGGACATGACGGCGGCGGTGATCGAGGAGCTGACCGGTGCGGCCGACGCCCCCCGGATGGACAGCGGTGCGCTCCACGACGCCGCCGAGGTCGCGCGCGCAGGGGTGCCGACGGTGATGTTGTTCGTCAAGAGCCTCGGGGGCATCAGCCACGCCAAGGTCGAGGATTCCGCCGAGGACGATCTGGGGCTTGCCATCGAGGCGCTCGCCATGCTGGTCGACCGCGCGCTGCGGTGGGCGGGCGACCAGCGCGGCACCCCCTAGGCCTTGGCCATACTCGCGGCGCTCGGCGGAGCGCTGTGCATCGGCAGCGCGGACTTCGCGGGCGGCGTCGCAGCCCGCCGCTCGCACCCCCTGCTCGCGACGCTCGCGATCAACCTCGTCGCTCTCGCGCTCTTCGCCCTTGCCTTTGCGGCGGTGCGGCCCGACCTGAACAGCGGCAGCGCGGGGTGGGCGCTCGCCGGCGGCGTCGCCGGCGCGGTCGGCCTCGTCCTGATCTACGCCAGCTTCGCCGCCGGGCCGATGAGCCTGACGGCGCCGCTCATCGCGTGCGGGTCGGCGCTGGTGCCGACGGCAACGGCAACGGTCGCGGGCGATCCGCCAAGCGCCGCGCAGGGGGCCGGCATCGTGTTCGTGCTGGCCGGCATCGTCGCGATCACCTGGACTCCGCCCGGCTCCCCCGACCATGTGCCGCTGACGCGCAGGGCCCTTGTCCTGACGTCGCTCGCGTCGGTGGTGGCCGGAGCCGCCTTCGCGTTCCTGCTGCACGCCGTCGAAGGCGGGGACGCGGGGACCGCGCTGGGCGTGGCAAGCCTCTCACGGCTCGCGTCCACGGTCGCGTGCCTGGCGCTCTTGCCGCTCCTCCTCCGCGCCGTCCGCCCGCCGCGCCCGCCCAGCCGCCCGGTCCTCCTCGGCGGCGTGATGGAGGCGGCCGGGACGACGTTCTTCCTCACGGCGTCGACCCTCGGCACCGCCGCCGTGACGGCGGTGATCGTGTCCCTCTACGCGATCGTCACCGTGCTCCTCGCGCAGACCGTTCTGCGCGAGCGCATCGCCACCCACCAGGGCCTCGGCCTCGCGGCGGCCGCCGTCGGCGTCGCCGTCCTCGCCGCCGGGTGAGCTACGAGGAGGCCCGGAAAAGGGGCAACCGCTCGCCTGCCACGCCGTTGAGCCACATGTCCTGGGAGGCCGCGGCGATCTCGTCGAGGCCCTCGACGACGGTGGCGAACACGTTGCCCGGCACCCACCCGTCGTCGGAATTGAGCAGCAGGTTGTCGCGCTCGTAGAAGACCGCGAGGTCGACGATCTCCGCAGGCGGCGAGCCGAACTGCAATCCGGTCGGGGTCGAGGGCTTCCGCGTGCCCGACGAGACGCTCGCCGACTGGACGCCGGCGCAGCCCGCCGCCTACCGCGGCGCCCACGAGCTCCGCCATGGGCTGCGGCCGCCCGCGGAGCACCCGCCAGCTGACCGTTCCCGTAAGATCATATGATCAGATCGCATTCAATCACCCCGGCCGGGGCGGCGATTGCCGCCGTCCCGGGGCGCGGCATGCTGCTCGGCGTGGCGGCCGCATGCACCTATGCCGTCGGCCCGGTCCTGATGAAGGCGGCGCTGGACTCCATGATGGTCTGGACGCTGCTCGTCTGGCGCCTCGCCGTGGCCTGCGCGCTGCTGTGGGCATTGCCGGCCGCACGTCGCGCGATCCGCGACATGCCGCGCACGGCGACGGCCTGGCTCGGGCCGCTGGCGCTCGGCGCGGTCGCCTACGCAGGGCAGCTGGTCCTCTTCGCGACGGCGCTCGAGCGGGTCAGCGCCTCGATGGCGACGATCCTCTTCCACACGGCGCCGATCGTCGTCGTCGCGGCGGCCCTGCTGAGCGGGCGGGAGGGCCTCACCTCGCTGCGCGCGCTCGCGCTCGTGCTCGGCGTGGGTGGGGTTGCGGTCGTGGCCGGCGCCAGCGGGGACCTGCGCGCGGAGCCGCTGGGCATCGCGCTGTCGCTCGGCTCGGCGGTCGCGTGCGCCGCCGTGATCGTCGGCATCGACGTGCTCGGCGCGCGAGTGGCGCCGCTGCCGCTCGCCGTGCTCCTGATCACAGGCTCGACGTTGGCGTTGCTGGCGGCTGTGCCGATCACGGGCGTCGGCGTCCCGGCCGGCCGCGACGAGTGGCTGCTCGTGCTGGCGCTCAGCGCCGTCCCGGGTGTCATCGGCACCGTCGCACTGCTCGCAGCGATCGGCGATGTCGGTCCGTCGCTGGCCAGCATCCTGCTGACGCTGGAGCCGCCCGTCACCGTCCTTCTGGCCTGGCTCGTCCTCGGCGAGGTGCTCAGCCCCCTCCAGCTGGCGGGCGGCGCCATCATCCTCGCGGCGATGGTCGTCGCGAACCGGGCCGCCGCGCGGCCCCCGCTGGAGGTAGGCCCTGCGTAGGATGATCGTATGACGGCTGGCCTGAGCGGGAGCACCGATGCGGGGTCGATGGCTTCCCTGCTGCGCACCGCGCGGCCGGCGGCGGGTCCGCAGACCCGCAGCGCGAGCATCGCCCACGACGTGGAAGAGCTGATCCTGCGCGGCGACTTGCCGCGCGGCCAGCGCCTTCCCACCGAGGCCGAGCTCGGAGAGGTCCTCGGCGTGAGCCGCAGCGTGGTGCGAGACGCCGTGCGGATGCTGGTGTCGCGCGGGCTCCTGGAGGTCCGCCAGGGGCACGGGACCGTCGTCGCGCCACCCTCCGACGAGGTGTTCGGCAACGCGATGGTGGGCCTGCTGATGCGCTCGGGGGCGACGATGGGCGAGGTGATCGACGCCCGCACGGCGCTCGAGACCCAGCTTGCGCCGCTCATCGCCCTGAACGCGACGGACGAGGACCTGCAGCGGATGGACGCGCGACTGACGGAGATGGTCGAGGCGGAAGGCCACGACGACGACGAGGCGATCGACGTGGCGCACCTCGACTTCCATCGCGCCATGTACGACGCGCTTCACCGGCCGGCGCTCGAGACGTTGCTGCGGCCGATGCAACGCTGCATCCTGCTCACGTCGCCGCTCATGAAGCCGGAGGACCGCCAGGACTGGCTGGACGCCCACCGCGAGATCGTGGTCGCGCTGCGCAGCCACGACCCCGTTCAGGCGGAGGCCGCGGTGCGCGCGCACTTCGCCGACCTGGCCGAGCCGCGCTTCGACGCCTGGCGCGAGCGCCCGTTCCGCGACGTCGCGATCCTCGACGCGGACCGCCTGCGGCGCGCGGCGGAGCGCGAAGCGGCCGCTTAGGCGGCCGCTACCACGCCTCGAGTTCCTCCTACACCCACGGTCCGCTCCGGCGATGACCACCGTGGACATAGAGGACGGTGCCTGTGACCCACCGCGCTGCCGGGCTGGCGAGATAGCGGACCGCTTCGCCGACGTCCTCGGGCCGGCCGGCGCCCACCGGGTACTCCGCCAGCCGCCGCTCCTCCTCCTCGGGCGACCAGCCGAAGTCGCGCGAGGCGACGAGCGCCGGCGCCACGGCGTTGACGCGCACGCCGCGGTCGGCGAGTTGCGCGGCGAAGGACATCGTCAGCCCCAGCAGGCCGGCCTTGCTCGCGCCATACGCCGGGGACACATCGGCGCCCGGCATCCAGGCGGCGTGCGAGGAGATGTTGACGATCGCGCCGCCGTCCGCCGCCATCATCTGCCGGGCCGCGGCGCGCGACATGTAGAAGGCGCCGTCGAGGTTGACGGCCAGCGTATGGCGCCACTCGTCGTCGGGCAGCTCCCACGCGATGCCCGGCGGCGCGTCGAGCGCGGCGTTGTTGACCAGGACGTCGACGCGGCCGAAGGCGTCGCGCGCGCGGGCGACGAGCGCGCCGGCGTCCTCGGGCGAGGACACGTCCATGACCACGCCTGCCGCGCGGCCGCCGAGCCACTCCACCTCGGCGACGGTCTCGCCGGCGGGCTGCAGGTCGCCGACCACGATCGACGCGCCCGCGCGCGCGAGGACGGTCGCGATGCCGCGGCCGACGCCCTGCGCGCCGCCGGTGACGATCGCCACGAGGCCGTCCAGACGGGCCGTGTCGGTCACGGCGGCTCCGGCAGCTCCGCGAACACGCGCGCGGGGGCGCCGTCCGCGCCGACCAGCGGGATCGCGCAGACGTAGCCGCGGAACCGCCTGCCGGCCACCGCGCTGAGTCCGGCCACGTTCTCGACGATCGGGATGTCGGCCCCGAGGAGCCACCGGTGCACGGGGAAGTCGAAGCCCTCGCGGCGCGCGCCGACCGGGAGGTCCGGCGTCGGGGCGTCGATGCCGAGCAGCGAGACGCGGCGCTCGGCCAGCCAGCCCGCGGCCTCGCCGGACAGGTGCGGGTGCGCCGCGTAGCGCTGCGGGTCGCCATAGTGTCGCTCCCAGCCGGTGTGCACGTAGACCTGGTCGCCGGCACGCGCCTCGGGACGCGCCGCCCGCAGCTCCTCAACGCCGATCTCGCGCGGCTCGGGGCAGTCGAACGCCCAGGCCACGGCCGGGCCGATCAGCGCGTCGAGCCGCAGCCCAGCGGCGTCCTGCGTGCGCCCGTGGAGGTGCAGCGGGGCGTCGATGTGCGTGCCGACGTGGACGACGAACTCCACCAGCGTGTCGCGCAGCGGACCGCCGGGCGGGCAGGCCAGCTGCTCGATCCGGACGGGCGGGAACCCAGGCGGGTTGTACACGTCGGCCCGGAACGGGTGCGTCAGGTCAATGGTCGTCACGTCGCCCGCGCGATCGCGTCCAGCGCCTCGACGAGCAGATGCGCCGCGAGGTAGGCGGTGGCGCCGGCCGGCGTGTCCACCATGGGGTTCACCTCGACCAGGTCGATGCCGACGACGTCCGCGCGCCCGGCGATCGCGACGAGCGCGCCCCGTAGCTCGGCGTAGGTCAGGCCGCCCGGCTCGGCCGACACGCAGCCCGGGACGAGCGCCATGTCGAGCGCATCGACGTCGACGCTGACGTAGCAGCGCGCGCCTTCAGGCAGCAGCTCGGCGAGACCGCCCGGCCCCAGGTCCCTGAGCTCGCCGGGGGGCACGATGCGGTTGCCGTCCGCGAGCGATTCGCGGTAGAGGCTCGCCCCCGTGCGCAGGCTGCGAATGCCGACCTGCATCAGCCCCGACACCGAGTCCATCGTGCTGATCTGGCGGAACGCGTGCGCGTTCGAGTGGCGGTCGGTGCCGCGCGGCGCGGCGTAGTCGAGGTGGGCGTCGAACTGCACGACGTGCAGCGGGCCCTCGTACGCGAGGACCACCGGATGCGTGATCGAGTGGTCGCCGCCGAGCACGACCGGCACGGCGCCGGCCGCCAGGATGGCCTCGACGGAGGCGGTGATGTTCGCTGCCGTCGACGCGGGGTCGGCGGCCACGACGTCCACGTCGCCGACGTCGACGAGCTCGCGGCCGCCGACCTCGAAGTCGAGCAGCCGGCGACCGGCGCGGACGTCGAAGCGGCTGTCGCTCGCCGACGCGAAGCGCATCGACTGCTCCCGGATCCCGCGCGGCCCGAACCGCGAGCCCGGGATGAAGGGCGAGCCCTCGTCGAGCGGAACGCCGAGCACCGCGAACTTGCTGCCCTCCGCCGAATCCACGAGCGGAGCGCGCATGAACGTCGGGACGCCGACGAAGGGGTACTGCCCCATGCGCGGGCCTGTCAGCGCCGCGGCGGTCGCGCGGCCGGCGAGCAGCGAACCGAGGCCCTCGACCGCCGGCTCGACGCCGGCGAGCAGCAGCGCGTGCCAGATCGTCACGGCATTGCTGGAGATCACGGGTCTCCCGAGCGCCTGCTCGAGGTCGTCCAGCAACGCGAGCGTCGGCAGGTTCGTGCAGCTCACGAACACGACGTCGGGCTCGCCCTCGCAGGCCGCCTCGAGCGCGAGCTCGCGCGTACGGGCGTACGGCACCTTCGCGATCTCCTGGTCCGAGTCGATGCCGAGGCCGCGCAGGCCGGTGACTTCGTAGCCGTTGGCCTCCAGGAAGCGCCGTTCGAGCTCGTTGAGCTCGTCGACGTAAGGCGTCGCCACCGCCACCCTGCGCGCCCCGAGCGCCTCGAGCGCCGCGACGAGCGCCGTCGAGGTCGTGCTGGCGCGCACGCCGGACGCGCGCTCCAGCCGGTCGACCAGCTCGCGGTCGAAGCCGGGCCCGCGGATCAGGCTGCCGGTCGTGCATGCGAACGACACGACGCGCGCGCCGCCGTCTGCCAGTTCCCGGCTGGCTTCCTCGAGCCGGTCGCCGGCGACCATCGCGTCGAGCGCGGCGGCCGACACCTCGCCGGCCGGGAGCCGCAGCCGGGTGAGTAGCGGCTTGACGCCGGGTGGCAGTGCCGCGGGCACCTCGGCGCTGAGGGCGAGCGATGTGCTGAGCTCGATGAAACCCACCCGGGTCGCGTCGTTCCAGGCCAGGGCGTAGGGCCAGGGAGACATATGACGATCATATCAATAGCAACGGACCCTCCACTGCGCCACGCGGGTCCGGTACAGCCCTCGCCGGCTGGTGACCACGACCGTCAGCCGGCCGTTACGGTCCCGTCCCAGGGCGAGCTGCTCGCCCCACTCCGACGAGACCGTCGTGTCGCGCCGCGGATCGACTGGGACCGTGAGAGCACCGGTTTCCCCAGTGAGCCACACGGCTATGCCCGGGCGGCGGCCAGCCGGTACCGCTGCTCGGCGTGCCACACGAGCCCCGCTCCAAACAGCGCGACCACGGCGGTCACGGCCCAGGCCCGCGACAGCGACGCCGCCCCGGCGAGCAGCCCGAAGCACAGCGGCCCTCCCCCCGCGCCGGCGTAGATCCCGGTCTGGGTGACGCCGGACGCCGCTGCGGGTGAGTCGAGGTGGCGGCTCACGATCGAGAGGTTGAAGATCCCCGGCCAGCCCCAGCCGAGCGCGAAGGCGAGGATCGCCCCGGCCAGCACGGCGGCGCGCGCGTCGACGGCGAGCAGCGCGAAGCCGGCTGCGCCGCCGACGAGCATGAAGAGCATCGGCATCAGGTCGTGATCGCCCCGGCGGTCGGCGACCCACCCGGCCGTGAGGCGCACGGCGACGCTCGAGAGGCTCCCGGCGACGAGCAGCAGACCGGCCCCGCCCTCGCTTACGCCGACGCTCACCGCGGTCGTCACGAGGAAGGCGCAGAGCGCGTTTGGCCCGGCGATGGCGAGCACCGCGGCGCCCGCGAGGTAGCGCAGCGCCGGCTGCCGCGCGGCGTCCTTCGGCGGCGTCGGCCCGCCGATCTCCCCGGCCCGCCGGACGGCCCGCAGCACGACCGACAGCGAGAGCGCCGCGCCCGCCGTCGCCGCGCGCATCGCCTTCGGGGCCCCAATGCGCTGCGCCAGGACTCCCCCCGGCGTGGAGCCCGCGGCGGCGGCGAGGAAGAACGAGCCGGTGGCCAGGCCGAGCGTGCCGAGGTCGAGGCCGAGTTCGCGGGAGACCTGCAGGCTCATCGCCCCGGTGAGGAAGCCGGGCAGGATCGTGACCGTGCCCACGGCGACCGCCGCCAGCACGGGCCTCGGGCTCGCCACACGAGTGTGGGATCTAGGCGTAACCGAGCACCGTCGCGACGATGGCCACGCAGAACGGGATGATCAGGATGCCGACGACATCGAACACGACCCCCGTCTTGACCGTCCGCGTGATCGGCAGCATCCCCGAGCCGTAGACGATCGCGTTCGGCGGCGTCGAGACCGGCAGCATGAACCCGTAGTTGGCCCCGAACCGGGCGGCGAAGCCGGGGATGAAGGGGTTCACGTGGGCGCCGGCGGCGATCGGGAGCCGACTGAGCAGTCCCAGCGGCCCTCCGCGCCCCGCCCCCTCCGCGACCTCGTCCACTACAGGGAATCGGAGTGCCCCGATCGTGATCGAGTCATGCGACCACCGTGGTCGTAACCTGAGGTCCCCCGGATCGGAGCGCGCCGTGCAGGATCCCACCAGTCGTCTGTTGATCTAGGAGGCGTTCGCCGTCGAGACGGAGGACCAACCCGCGACGGGGGCGGCTGCGCTGGCGCACCTCGTCGACGGGCATCGCGGGCGGCTGGTTGCAGCGTTCGTGGTCTCCGCTCTCGCCTCGGTGCCGGCCTTCTGCGTACCGCTGGCGATCGGCCGGGCCGTCGACGGGATGCGGGCCCACGACGACGCCGAGGTGAACCGGTGGGCGCTCGTCCTCGGCGGCCTGGCGACCCTCACCGCGGCGCTGTGGGTGGTGCGGATGGTCACGGTGTCGCGCGCGTCCCTCGGCCTCGAGGCCGCGCTGCGACAGCGGTACCTCGACCACCTCACGCGGCTCGACCTGGCCGAGATCGAGGGCGACGACGCCGGCCAGCTGGTCGCGCGCGGGACGGCCGATCTGCGTTCCGTGCGCACGTTCGTCTCGGGCGGCGTGCCGGCGATCGCCCAGGTCGTGGCGGGCTTCGTGTTCGTCATCGCCGCCACGGCGGCGCACCACCCGCTGCTCGGCGTGATCGCGGTCGCTCCGGTCGTCGGTGTGCTCATAGCGTCGCGATTACGGGTGCGGGGCGGACTCGACCAGGTACACGACAGCCGCCGGCTGCTGGGCGACGCCACGCGCGAGATCGACGAGACGCTCATCGGGATGCCGCTCGGGCAGCGGGAGAAGCGGCTGTCGAGCGTGACCGAGTCGGTGCTCGCGGCGCGTGGTCGAGCGCGCGCTCTCGCACCTGCGCACGGGACGGACCACGCTCGTCATCGCCCACCGGCTCACCCGCGCGCGCCGCACCGACGAGATCGCGCTGATCGCCGACGGCAGGATCGTGGAGCGAGGCGGTCACCAAGAGCAGCTGGTCGCCGGCGGGAGCTACGCCAAGCTGTGGCACGCGGCGTCTGGCGCGAGGGGAGACGTGGAGCCGCGCGCCACGGACGTAATCGACGATCGCCTGATCCGGGCCTGCACATCGAGGCCGTCCGCCGGGCCGGCCTCCACGACGAGCACCAGGCGCACATGGTCTTCCAGACGTCCACCCTGGACGCACTCCTGGAGCACGATGCACCTCGAGCTGCCACCGGGTGTGGAGCTCGGAACGCACGGAGCGGGCGCGGACAAGCCCGAGAAGATCCGGAACATCGAAGGCGACGCGTAGTGCGGGCGTGGCCGTGACCAAAGGAGAATCGAGAATGGGAAAGCTGATCGCGACGACGCAGGCCACCATCGACGGCGTCATCGACCCGGTCGGCGAGTGGGTGCAGCCCGACGGAGACCACGGCGAGTACTCGTTCGAGCGCCAGGCCAGGTCCAGCGGACTGGTGCTCGGCCGCAAGACGTACGAAGGTCTGGCGGGGTTCTGGCCGAGCCAGACGGGCAAGTGGGCGGACATGGTCAACGCGTTGCCGAAGTACGTCGCGTCGCACACCCTGTCAGGCGATCTCGAATGGAACGCGACCCTGCTCGACGGGGATCTCGAGGACTCGATCCCGAAGCTGAGGGACGAGGCCGACGGTGATCTGTTCGTGCACGGGAGCGGCGACTTCGCGTACGCCCTCGCCGAGAGGGGCCTGGTCGACGAGTACGAGGTCTACCTGAACCCGCTCGTCTGGGGCGTGGCAAACGTCCACGTGCTCGGCGACAAGGGAACCGTCCGGATGAAGCTCGACGACGTCAAGCGGTTCGACTCCGGAGTGGTCCTCCTCACGTACCTTCCGGCGTCCTGACCGCGGCTGGTAGTTGCACCGTGACGCTGAGCCCCCCGGCGGCCCGGGGGGCGAGGGTGAGGGTGCCGTCGTGCGCCTGGGTGATGCTCTTGACGATGGCCAGGCCGAGGCCGACGCCTGCGTGGTCGGTGCGTATGCGTCCGCTGCCGCGACGAAAGCGCTCGTCGAACGTGGAGACCAGCTGCGGGGTGAGCATCTCGCCGGTGTTCTCGACAGCGAGCGTCACGCCCTCGGGGTGAGCGCGGGTCGTGACCCATACGCTGCCCTGGTCAGCCACGTTGTGGACGATCGCGTTGTGCACGAGGTTGGTCGTCATCTGCAGCAGGAGGGCGGGCGAGCCGACGGTGGCGGTCGCGTCGCCGGACGTCTCGATGGTGACGCCGCGCTGCTCCGCGAGGGGGACGAGCGTCTCGGTGGCTTCTTCGGCGATGAGGGACAGGTCGGCGTGCTCGGGGGTGAAGGACCGTTGGTCTGCGCGGCTGAGCAGGAGCAACGCTTCGGTGAGGTCGATCGCTCGGGTGTTGACGAAGTGGAGGCGGTCGACGAGCTCGCCGTTGTCGCGGTTCGGATCGTTGCGGGCGACCTCGAGCAGCGTCTGGGTGATCGCCAGCGGGGTGCGGAGCTCGTGGGAGGCGTTCGCCGCGAATCGCTGCTGTTCCGAGACGTGGGCTTCCAGCCGCGCGAGCATGGCGTCGAAGGCGTCGGCGAGTTCGCGGAACTCATCCGTGCGGCCCGGGAGCCGGATTCGGTGGGCGAGCGATCCGGTCGCAGCCGTGCGCGTCGCGTCGGTGATCCGGGCCAGGGGGGCGAGCATCTGGCCGGCGAGAAGCCACCCTCCCAGGAGACCGAAGACGAGCAGGAACCCCATCATGAGGGCCGCCTTCGGAGCGAAGGCGTCCAGGAGGTCGGAGCGGTCGGGCATGGCGGGGCCGGGTCCGACGAGGACCTCGGGTACGTAGCGCAGCAGGAACACCCACACGACGGCGAGCAGCAAGGCGCCGGCGACCATGAGGAACCCCGCGTAGCTGAGGGTGAGCTTGAGGCGAACGCTCAACCCGGGCGCTCTATCCATCGTCGCCTCCGGCGTCTGGTCCTGTGGCGATGCGGTAGCCGGCGCCGGCCACGGTGGCGATGATGGCCGGTTCGCCAAGCCGTTTGCGCAGCGCGGAGACCGTGATGCGCACGGCGTTCGTGAACGGGTCCGCGTTCTGATCCCACGCCTGTCGTAGGAGCTCCTCGGCGCTGACGACACCGCCCTCGGCGGCGATGAGCACCTCGAGCACCGCGAACTGCTTCCTGGTCAGCGCGACGTAGCGGCCGTCGCGGTAGACCTCTCGGCGAAACGGATCCAGCCGCAGACCCGCGAGCTCTCGCACCGGTGGCCGGTTGTGTGCGCGCCTGCGGTCGAGCGCTCTGAGCCTGAGCACGAGCTCTTGGAGCGCGAAGGGCTTGGTGAGGTAGTCGTCGGCGCCGAGCTCGAACCCCGAGGTCTTGTCGTCGAGCCGGTCGGCGGCGGTGAGCATGAGGATCGGCATGCCGCTGCCGGAGGCGACGATGCGCTTGGCGATCTCGTCGCCGGAGGGCCCGGGGATGTCCCGGTCGAGCACGGCGATGTCGTAGGCGTTGACGCTCAGCAGCTCCAGAGCGGCGTCGCCGTCCCCGGCGATGTCGGCCGCGATGGCTTCCAGGCGGAGGCCGTCGCGGATCGCGTCCGCCATGAGGGGCTCGTCCTCCACGAGCAGCACGCGCATGCTTCGATGCTAGGGCCGGCGCATATCGTCGGCGTATCGAAAACGGCATACGTGCTGGCAACACCGCGCTGCCTTCAATGGCGGCGTGACCTACGGACAGCGAGCACGAACAGGGCCCCGCCGGATTCGGATACGCAGGATGCGCGTCGCCGTCCTGCTCGTCGTCCTCGGGGCGATCGCCGCAGCCCTCGGCAATCCGTTGCCGGGGTCATCGCCCTCGTCCCCAACGGCCGCATCACCCGTCGAGGTCCCCCGCCGGGAGCACCGTGCTGCGTTTGGCGAAACCGGCGGCGCCGTCCCCGACGGCACGACGGTCTTCGACGACGGGATTCCGGGGGTGGCCAAGCTCGACGCCGATCTGCTCGGTGCGTTGCGCAAGGCCGCGGCCGACGCCGCGGACGACGGGGTCGAGTTCCACGTCGACAGCGGCTGGCGTTCCCCGGAGTATCAGGAACGACTGCTCCGTGAGGCGGTCTCCGAGTACGGCTCACAAGGGGAAGCCGCCCGATGGGTGGCCACCCCCAACACGTCCGCTCACGTCTCGGGGGACGCGGTCGACATCGGCCCCTCCGGGGCCGCCGCGTGGCTGTCCGAACACGGCACGGCGTACGGGCTGTGCCGGATCTACGGCAACGAACCCTGGCACTTCGAGCTGCGCCCCCAAGCCCGCGGTCTCGGGTGCCCGCCCATGTACGCCGACCCGACGCACGACCCAAGGATGCAGCAGTGACAAACCTGAGTAGAAGGCTGCGGCCGCTGGCCGCCCTCGCGCTGGTCGCCGCGATCGGCGCGGGCTGTGGCTCGAGCGCACCTTCCGAGACCGGCACCGCCGCCACCGGCAGTGACAAGAAGGCCACCGACCGGGACAAGGCGGTGAAGTTCGCCGAGTGCATCCGGGCGCACGGCGTCAGCGACTTCCCGGACCCGAACGCGAAGAACGAGTTCGAGTTCGGGGTCAGCGTGACCGTCACGGTGTGGAAGCGGGCCACCACCGCCTGCAAGGACCTGCAGCCACCGGGCACGTTGAGCTCGAAGCGGACGCCCAAGGAGCAGTCGGCGAGCCTCAGGTTCGCCCGGTGCGTGCGCGAGAACGGCGTGAAGGACTTCCCGGACCCCGCGAACGGTGAGCCCCTCATCAACACGTACGAGATTCCGTCCTCCAATCGACCCGGGGGCATGGACATCCTCAACGCCGCGGTCGCTACGTGCCGCGACGTCATGGCAGAGGCATTGGAGGGCCGGTGACGCGCAAGGCGTGGCTGCCGGCCGGAGCGGCCGTCCTGGTTGCCGGGGCCGTGATCGGCGTCGTCGCGCTCTCCGGCGCCCGCCACACGACCGCGGACGCGCAGGCGGCGCCGGCGAACACCGCGCAGGCGGAGCGGGGAAGGCTCTCGGCGGTGGTCTCCCAGGCTGGGACGCTGACCTATCGGGCGCGGCCGGACGGCTCGCCGTTCGCCGCGATCAACCACGCGGGCGGGACGTACACCGCGCTGCCCGAAAGCGGGGACGAGGTGGGCTGCCGCGGCGTGCTGTATCGGGTGGACGACGAGCCGGTGCTGTTGCTGTGTGGCACGGTCCCGGCCTACCGCGCGCTGCACGAGGGCGATGCCGGTCGGGACGTCCGTCAGCTCAACCGCAACCTGCACGTGCGCGGTGCCGTCTTCACCGCGAAGACGGAGAAGGCGCTCGAGGCGCTCCAGCGCCGCAACGGCGCTCACGTGGACGGCTCGCTCGCCCTGGGCGACGCGGTGTTCCTGCCCAAGGCGGTGCGGATCGCCAAGGTCATCGGCCAACTCGGCGGGTCCGCACGGCCGGGTGCCGAGGCGCTGAACGCCACCTCCGGCACGCTCCACGTCCGCGTGAACCTCGATCCGTCCCAGCAGGGGCAGGTCAAGCGAGGCGATCGCGCGCAGATCACGTTGCCGGGCAGCAAAACGGTGACGGGGAAGGTCGCCGCCTTCGGGCGCACCGCCCAAGCCCCCGCCGGGCGGGACAACGGCGCCGCCGACGCGACCCTCCCCGCCTACATCAGCCTCGACGACCCCGGCAAGGCACGCGGTCTCGACAAGGCTCCGGTCCAGGTGGACATCGCCACCACGGGCGTGGACGACGCCCTGAACGTCCCGGTCACCGCGCTGGTCGGCAAGTCCGGCGGCGGGTTCGGGGTCGAGGTCGTGCGCGACGGCGGGCAACGCGCGTTGGTCGCTGTGAGGCCCGGTCTGTTCGACACCACAAACGGACGCGTCCAGGTCGAGGGCGACCTGCGCGCGGGCGACCGGGTCGCGGTCCCGTCGTTGTGAGCGGCTTGGTTCTCGAGCTGGACGGGGTCACCAAGGTCTACGGTGAGCAGCCGCCGGTGTCCGCGCTGCGGGGGGTGTCCTTCTCCGTCCGGCGCGGCGAGCTGGTGGCGATCGTCGGGCCCTCGGGGTCGGGCAAGTCCACGCTCCTGCACGTCATGGGGACGCTGGAGCGACCCAGCAGCGGCGTGGTGCGCATCGGCGGAGTCGACGCCGCGCAGCTCGACGACCGCGAGGTGTCGCGGCTGCGGGCGCGGCAGATCGGCTTCGTCTTCCAGCAGTTCTTCCTGGCCGAACACGCGACCGTGCGCGAGAACGTCGCCGACGGGTTGCTCTACGCCGGCGTGCCCGCCGCTGAGCGGCACGAGCGCGCGGAGGAGGCGCTCGAACGGGTCGGCCTCTCCCACCGAGTGACGTTCAAGCCCACCAAGCTCTCCGGCGGGGAGCGGCAGCGGGTGGCGATCGCCCGGGCCCTCGCAGGGCGTCCCGCGATCGTGCTCGCCGACGAGCCGACCGGGAACCTCGACAGCGTCAACGGCGCAGCGATCATGGCGCTCCTCCGCGAGCTCAACGCCGGCGGCGCCACCATCGTGATGATCACCCACGACGGCGACCTCGCCGATCAGCTGCCCCGTCAGATCCGGATGCTCGACGGCCAGGTGGTCTCCGACTCCCGCCGCGAGGTGCTCGCGGCCGGGGCGAAGGGCGAGCTGCCGTGAGCGGGCGACTGGGCGTGAAGGACGGGGTGCGGGTGGCGAGCGTCGGGCTGCGCGCCCGGCCGCTGCGCGCCGCCCTGTCGGCGCTCGGGATCGCGATCGGCACGGCGGCGATCGTGGCGATCCTCGGGCTGTCCGCCTCGTCGCAGGCCGGGCTGCTGGCGGAGATCGACCGCCTCGGCACGAACCTGCTGACCGTCGAGGCCGGACGGAGCCTCACCGGAGAGGAGGCCGAGCTGCCGGTGGAGGCGCCCGGGCGGATCACGCTTCTGGACAACGTCCAGGTGCAGGCGCACACCGGCCTGATGAAGGACGAGAAGGTCTACCGCAACTCGCTGATCCCGGTGGGCAACAGCGGCGGCCTGCAGGTGCGAGCCGCCAGCCTGAACCTCCTGTCCGTGCTCAACACCGGCATCGCCCGCGGCGACTGGCTCAACGCGGGCACCGCGCGCGTGCCGGTCGCGGTGCTCGGCTCGGCCGCCGCGACACGGTTGGGCATCGACCGCGTCCACCCCGATCAACGCGTCTGGCTGGGAGGCCAGTGGTTCAACGTCGCGGGCATCCTGCAGCCCTCGCCGCTGGCACCCGACATCGACACCAGCGCCCTGGTCGGGTATCCGGCCGCCCAGCGGTACCTCGGCCACCTCAGCATGGTCCGCGGTGAGCGCCAGGCCGGGCCGCCGAGCGCGGTCTACGTGCGCGCCGCCACCGGTCACGAGGCCGCGGTGCAGTCGCTGCTCGCGCCGACCGCCAACCCCGAGGCACCGGACGAGGTGAACGTCAGCCAGCCGTCCGACGTGCTCACCGCCCGGGCCGCTGCCGCGGGGGCGTTCGACAGCCTCTTCCTCGGGCTCGGTGTCGTGGCGCTGATCGTCGGCGCCGTCGGCGTCGCCAACATCATGATCATCTCCGTGCTGGAGCGCCGCTCGGAGATCGGCCTCCGTCGCGCCCTCGGCGCGACGAGGAGCCAGATCCGGGCGCAGTTCCTCGCCGAGTCGATCCTGCTCGCCGTCATCGGCGGCGTCGTCGGCGTGCTGGCCGGGATCGTCGCCACTGCCGTCTACGCCGGCACGAAGAGCTGGGCCATCGTGATCCCCGTCGAGGCGTGGTCGGGCGGCATCGCCTCGGCCATCCTGATCGGCGCGTTCGCCGGTCTGATGCCGGCCGTTCGAGCGTCGCGGATGCCGCCCACCGTGGCGTTGCGAACGGTGTGAGGCGTCAGTGCTTGTAGAAGTCGACGGTGTCCGCGCAGCGCTTCGCGAGCTGCGCCTGCCCGCAGAGCGGGCAGGCGCCGTCCGCGGGCTTGTGCTCCCCGGGTCCGGCGAGCCAGTCGCAGTCCCGGTTCAGGCCCGTCCACCGCGGCCGCGACTTCCCGGCCGCCCGCGTGCGCGACATGACCCGGCCGGCGCCGTGGACGGTCGAGTCATCGCCCGGATGCGGAACGCGCGGCTGGTGATCGCGCACGCGAGCGACGCCGACATAGCCGGGCTTGATGCCGACACTAGGTCACCAGGGCACCACGCCCGCGTCGTCGAAGAACCCGCCGATCGGACCGTCGTCGGGCAGGGTCGCGAGCTGGATCGCGATCGCCGCGCCCTGCTCCGTGGTGCGGACGCCGCGGAAGTTGTCGAGGTCGGTCGCGACGAATCCGGAGCAGCCGCGTTGACGAGGACGTTCGTGTCCTGCAGCTCCTTGGCGTACTGGATCGTGACGCCGTTGAGGAACGACTTCGACGGTGAGTACGCGACGGCGATCGGGCCCGTGTCGGACCCGGGAGTGGCCTGCAGCGTGAGCGAGCCGGCGCTGCTGGACACGTTCACGATCCGCGGCGACGCCGAGCGGCGCAGCAACGGCAGCATCGCGTTGGTGACGCGGATTGACACCGATCACGCTCGTATCTCCACGGCCACGCGCACGCGCGCGAGGTCGACGGTGGTGGGTGTCTGTGGCATTCCGCCGGTGACCCCGGCGTTGTTGACGAGCACGTCGAGGCGTCCGGCGCGCTCCTCGACCAGCTCGGCGGCGGCGGCCACGCTCGCGTCGTCGGTGACGTCGAGCGGGACGCCGAACGCGTTGACGCGGACCGCACGCAGCTTGGCGACGGCGGCCTCGCGGCGCTGTTCGTCGCGGGCGCCAACGCCGACCTTCCAGCCGAAGGCGCCCAGCCCTGCGGCGATCTCTCTGCGTGGCGTTGGAGACGATCGTCGAGGACACGCCCGGTGCGGTCCTCACGGCGTGGCTGCGCCGCTTCACGGAGTTCTTCGCCAGCAAGCTCGACATCGCCCTGGAGTCGCTCGAGCAGACCGACCGGGACAACAGCCGAGCCAGGGTCCTCGCCGCCGGGCGGACGCTCTTCGTGGCCGCGCAGGAGAGCGGGGAAGTCCGTGACGACCTCACGCTCGAACAGGTCCTGGACATGGTGATCGCCGTCAGTGCGATCGTGGCGACTCCGGTTACACAGAGCGGATCCTGCAGGCGGCGCTCGACGGCATCCGCCGAGAGGCGTGACCACCTAGGGTGCGGTCACGCGGTACGGCGTCTTCGTCCCCAACCTGGACGCGTTCGGCGATGGCAGGTCATGCGGCCCTACGCCGGAGTGGGGCTCACGTGGTGGCTCGAGCAGCGACCCTTCGACGGCCCGTCTCCGGTGCGGACCCTGCGCGATCGGATACTCGCCGGCCCACCGGGAAGGCGGTGGGCCGGGCCGAAGGCGTGGGCCTCAGCAGCCCCAGCGCGGGTTGCATATGCGCCCGTCGCTCATGATGATTCCCTGCGCGTCGGACGCCGAACCGCCGGGCAGGTAGGGCGACGGGGCGTTGTTGATCGGGGTCGCCGCGGCGGCGGGCCCGGCGAACGCGACTGCGGCGAGCACGGCGGCGGCGGTCGTCGCCGCGGCGCGGCGGAGCGTGACGTACGGCATGAGGGTCTCCCCTTCGTGGGATGGCTGATGGTCCTTCAGACGCCAGGACGCCGGAAGTGCTCGGATATTCCGCGAGCGCTATTCGAACGCGGCGAACGGCCGCGGACGCCGCGCGAATGCCTCGCACCTGCGCCTCATCAGCCTCCGGCGTGCTCTGCGAGCGACCCCTTCTCCGGCTTCCCGGCGGGCACGGGCTCGTAGACGGTGATCTCGCCGTTCTCGCCCCACAGCTCGTCGGCGCGCTCGAGCGCCGCCGCCACGTGGGGGCTGGCCAGGTGCGCGTCGAGCAGCTCCCGCGACGCCCATCGCTCGATGAACGCGAAGCGCGCCGGATCGTCGGTGCCCCGATGCAGCGCGTTGAGGACGCAGCCCTCTTCGCCGTGGGCGGGCTCGACCAGTGCGTCGAACGCCTCCAGCGCCTCCTCCTCCTCCTTGCCCGCGTTGGCCTTGAACGCCCCGACCACGATGACTTCCGGCATGCGATCCTCCCTCGCTGACGAAGGCCGGATCCTACGAGGAGAGGAGCGCGGTGAGCCTGCGCATCAACCACGTCAGCGTCAATGCGCTCGATCTGCAGCGGTCCACCGACTTCTACATCGAGCTGCTCGGAGCGGAGAAGATCGCGACGCCCAACTTCGGCCTCCCCGTGCAGTGGCTCGCGCTGGGCCGGACGCAGCTCCACCTCTTCGAGCGCGACATCACCCCGACCAGCCATCACCACTTCGGTGTCACCGTCGACGACGTCGAGCCCGTCTACCGCGTGGCCGAGCGCTGGGACGCCTTCGAAGACGAGGCGTTCCGCAACCGGCTCGTCGAGCTCCCCGGGGACATCGTGCAGCTCTACCTCCGCGATCCCGCCGGCAACCTCCTGGAGATCGACCACCACGGCGTCGGCCGGCTCCCCGACGACCTGCGCGCGAAGCTGAAGCCGCTGTGGGAGTTCAACCCGCAGGACGACGAGCAGATGAGCGGGCGGCTGTTCGTGCCGGATTGATGTACGGCGCCTTGCATGGCGCGCGGGTACGCTGCGCCCGTGAGGAGGGGCAGCGCGACGTCGAGGGTGGCCCCGGATACTCGACGACCGACAGCCGCTCCTACTACCTCGCGCTGCACCGCACGCTGATGGACCGGCGCGAGGGCGACCTGGCGGCCCGGGACGGGCGCGTTCTCGGCCGATCTGACGGTCCCCGGTCGCTCACCGGCCGTCTCGGCGGCGGCCGCTTCGAGGCGGAGCTGCCGGCGCCCTGACCAGTCGCCGCTACGGCGACTCCCGATCCCGGGCGCGGCTCCCCGGCCCGCGGGCCGCGACCACGGCCTGGAGGAGCGTGAGCATGGCCGCGGCGGCCGGCGCCCGGTACTCCGGGGCGTGCAGCGCCGCGGCCACCGAGCGGGCGAGCGGCGGGCCGGCGAGGGCGCGGACGAGGACGCCCTCGGGCGGGACGCCCAGCGCCATCTCGGGGATCAGCGCGACGCCGGCGCCCGCCGCCACGAGGTGCGCCACCGTCGTGTACTCGTCGCTCTCGAACGCCACCCGCGGGATGAAGCCGGCCTTGCTGCAGGCGTGCAGCAGCAGGCGCCGCGCCTCCGAGCCGGTCGGCGGGTCGACCCACGTGTCCGCCGCGAGATCGGCGAGCTGGAGGTCCTCGCGGCCGGCGAGCGGGTGGTCGGCGGGCAGGACGGCGAGGAGCGGGTCGTCGAGCAGGTGGACGACCTCGACGTTGTCCACGCGACCGGCGTCGGCGTCCGCCGTGACGATCAGGTCGACGTCGCCCGCGCGCAAGAGCTGCATGGCCTCGTCGGGGTTGGCCTGCACGAGCGTGATCGTGACCTCGGGGTGCGCGGCGCGGAAGGCCGGCGATCGCCCGCGGGAGGAGCGTGGCGCCCGCGGTCGCGAAGGTGGCGAGGTGCAGCTGTCCGGCGCTCAGGCCGGCCAGCGTGGCGACGGAGTCCTCGGCCGCCTGGAGGCCGGCGAGCAGCGGCCGCGCGTGGTCGACGAGCGTGCGGCCCGGCGCCGGTGAGCCGGACGCCTTTCGGGCCGCGGTGGAGCAGCCGGACGCCGACCTGGCGCTCGAGCGCGACGATCGACTGCGAGACGGCCGACGGGGTGTAGGACAGCGCCTCGGCCGCGGCGCTCAGCGTGCGGTGGTCGGCGACCGCGCACAGCACCCGCAGGCGGCGGACGTCGAGCATGCAGCGGAAGCTTAAACCGGGTCTGTAGCAGTCCGACTTGTGTCGGCCGCCGAGCACGTCCAAGGTGCCCGCCATGCGCATCACCGGTATCTCCATCGAACGCCTGGTGCTCCCGCTCGACGCCGCCGCTGTGCGCGGCGTGGGACCCGGTGCCGCGCACGTCCTTCGAGGCCACCCTCGTGCGCGTGCGCACCGACGAAGGGCTCGTCGGGCATCGGCAGCGGCGACCGGCTCGACGGCTTCGCGCCCTACGCCGGGCGTGCTCGTGGGGGAGGACCCGCTGCGCCTCGCCCGCCACGCCCGGACGCTGGCGGGGATCGAGTTCCACGCGGGCCGGCCGTGGCCGGTCGAGGCCGCGCTGTACGACCTCGCCGGACAGGCGCTCGGGGTCCCGTGCGCGACGCTGCTCGGCGGCGCGCTCGACCGCGTGCCCGCCTACGCGTCGCTCGCGGAGCTGCGAACCCCGGCCGAGCGGGCCGAGCACGCGCTCGCGCTGCGCGAGGCGGGGTTCCGTGCGCTGAAGGTGCGCATCGGCCGCGGGCGCACCGACGAGGGCGTCGCGGTGGTGGCCGCCATCCGCGCCGCGGTCGGCGACACCATGGACATCCTCGTCGACCTCAACCAGTGGTGGCGGATGCCCGGCGACACGAACCCCGGCCTGACCGTGCCGGAGGCGCGGAGGATCGTGGAGCGCCTCGCCGAGCACGGCGTGGCGTGGGTCGAGGAGCCGTTGCCGGGGGAGGACCTCGCCGGCATGCGGTCCCTGCGCGAGCAGACGGGCGTGCGCGATCGCCGGCGGGGAGATGGCGCGCAGCTTCGAGGAGCTGCTGCGCGCCCACGAGCGCGACGCGCTCGACGTCTTCCAGCCCGACGTCGTCCTGGCGCTCGGGATGTCGCGCACGCGCACGCTGGCGGAGCTGCTGCTCTCGCGCAACCGGCGGTTCACGCCGCACACCTGGACGAACGGGATCGGGCTGCTGGCGAACCTCCATGTCGTCTGCGGCGTCGGCGGCGGCCCGTACCTCGAGTTCCCCTTCGACCCGCCCGCGTGGACGCCGGAGCGGCGGGACTTCATGCTGGCCGAGCCGGTCGGCGTCGACGCCGACGGGTGCGTCCGCGTGCCCACCGCCCCGGGCCTGGGCTTCGAGCTCGACGAGGATGCGGTCGCCTTCCACCGCGTGGAGATCGCGGCATGAGCGTCATCAGCCCATCCCCCTGGCTCGACGGCCGCCGAGGCGGTCCGCCCGCGTGCCGACGCGTTCATCGACGGCGCCTTCACCGCGGCGGCCGACGGGGCGACGTTCGCCGACCACGGTCCCCGCGACGGCCGCCACCTCGCCGACGTCGCCCGCTGCGGCGCCGAGGACGTCGACCGCGCCGTGCGCGCCGGCCGCCGCGCCTTCGACGGCGGGGCCTGGAGCCGGTCGGCGCCCGCCGAGCGCCGCCGCGTCCTGCTGCGCCTCGCCGACCTCGTCGAGGCGCGCGTAGACGACCTCGCCCTGCTCGAGTCCCTCGACGTCGGCAAGCCGATCGGCGACGCGCTGCGCGTCGACGTCCCGAGCGCCGCAGCGTGCCTGCGCTTCTACGGCGAGGCCGTCGACAAGTGGGGCGGCGAGCTGGCGCCCGTCGGTCCGGAAGCGGTGGCGCTCGTGGAGCGCGAGCCGCTCGGCGTCGTCGGCGCGGTCGTGCCGTGGAACTACCCGCTCATCATCACGGCCTGGAAGCTCGGGCCGGCGCTCGCGGCCGGCAACAGCGTCGTCCTCAAGCCCGCCGAGCAGTCGCCGCTGTCGGCGCTCCTGCTCGCCGAGCTGGCGGCGGAGGCGGGGCTGCCGGACGGCGTGCTCAACGTCGTGCCCGGGCCTCGGGCCGGAGGCCGGCGAGCCGCTCGGCCGCCATCCGGGCGTCGACAAGATCGCCTTCACCGGGTCGGTCTCGGTCGGCCGCCGGTTCATGTCCTACGCGGGCGAGTCCAACGGCAAGAACGTCGCCCTCGAGCTCGGCGGCAAGAGCCCGCACGTCGTGCTCGCCGACGTCGGCGACCTGGACGCGGCGGCCCAGGCGATCGCCTGGGGGATCTTCTACAACGCCGGCCAGACCTGCCACGCGGGCTCGCGGCTGGTGGTCGACCGGACGGTGCGCGAGGCGCTGCTGGAGCGCGTCGTCGCCGTCGCGGCCGACCTCGAGCCGGGCGATCCGCTGGACCCCTCGTCGACCGTCGGCAGCCTGGTCGACGAGGAGGCCGCGGCGCGGGTGCTCGCCGCCATCGAGGCCGCCGTCGCCGGCGGCGCGTCCCTGGTCACGGGAGGTGAGCGGGCGACCCCCGTCGCGGGCGGCAGCTACGTGCGGCCGACGGTGCTCGACGGCGTGACGGCCGGCATGCCGATCGCGCGTGAGGAGGTGTTCGGTCCCGTGCTGTCCGTGCAGGAGGCGCGCGACACCGAGGAGGCCGTCGCCCTCGCCGCCGACACCGAGTACGGCCTCGCGGCCGCCGTCTGGACCCGCGACGTCTCCACCGCCCATCGCGTCGCCCGCCGGCTGCGCGCGGGCACGGTGTGGGTGAACACCTACGACGCCGGGAGCCTGATGACGCCGTTCGGCGGCATGGGCGCCTCCGGCCACGGCCGGGACCGCTCGCTGCACGCGCTGGACGCGTACACGCAGGCCAAGACGACATGGGTGGCGCTATGAGGATCGGCTTCATCGGCCTCGGGCATATGGGCGCGCCCATGTGCGAGCAGGTGCTGCGGGCGGGCTATGCCGTCACCGCGTTCGACATGCGCGCCGAGGCGCTCGACGCACTGGTGGCGCTCGGGGCCGAGCGCGCGACGTCGGCCCGCGACTGCGCGGCGGCCACGGACGTGCTGATCACCATGCTTCCCGGGCCGGACGCCGTCGAGGCGGTGTTCCTCGGCGAGGACGGGGCGCTCAACGCGATGGAGCCCGGGTCGCTCGCCATCGACATGAGCACCAGCTCCCCTGAGCTCGCCCGGCGGATCGCCGAGGCCGGCGCCGCCCGCGGCG
This sequence comes from uncultured Solirubrobacteraceae bacterium, assembly GCA_963764385.1. GTDB lineage: Bacteria > Actinomycetota > Thermoleophilia > Solirubrobacterales > Solirubrobacteraceae > DATFQI01. The sequence goes on from CAVXSJ010000007.1 coordinate 135,672, forward strand.
TCGCCGTGCTCGACGCGCCGGTCGCCGACGCGTTGAAGGCGGCGGTGGGGGAGCTGCACGTGTTCGTCGGCGGCGACGAGGACGACGTCGAGCGCGCCCGGCCGGTCCTGGAGTCGATGGGCAATCCGGACGGGATCGTCCACGTCGGCGCGCACGGCGCCGGCCAGGTGGTCAAGCTCCTCGTGAACCTCCAGTGGTTCGTACACGCCGCCGCGGCGGCCGAGGCGCTGCTGATCGGCGTCCGCGCCGGCGTCGACCTGCGGACGCTGCACACGGCGTTCGCGGCGGGACCGGCGCGGTCCTCCTTCCTCGAGCATGAGGCGCTGGAGGTGCTCGAGGACGGCGAGTACGGGGAGCGCTTCCCGCTCGGCCTCGTCGCCAAGGACCTGCGCCTCGCGACCGCGCTCGCCGAGGAGGCCGGCGTCCCGGCCGCCGTCAGCGCCCGTACGTCCGAGCTCTACGAGGAGGCCCGCGAGCGCCTCGGCGACGGCGCCGGCGAGATGGGCGTCCTCGCGCTCTACGAGGAACTCACGGGAACGCCGCTGCGCTTCGCGGTCGGGGCCCGGGATGGCCGCTGAGGCGCTGCGCATCCCCGCGCGCTCGGACGTCGTCTTCGGCGAGGGCTCGCTCGACGCACTCCCGAGCCTCGTGCGCGGCCTCGGCGCGGATGCCGCGTTCGTCGTCTCCGACCCGGGCCTGGTCGCCACCGGCGTGACGGCGCGCGCGCAGACGCTCCTGCGACGAGCCGGGCTGCGGAGCGAGCTCTTCGACGGCATCGGGCCCAACCCCACCGTCGACGCCGTCGGCCACGGCGCGACCGCGCTGCGCGGCTTCGGCGCGGCGACCGTGGTCGCGATCGGCGGCGGCTCGCCCATCGATGCCGCCAAGGCGATCGCGCTCGACGCGGGGGACGGGCGACCGGCGCCGATCGTCGCCATCCCGACGACCGCCGGCACCGGCGCCGAGACCAACGGCTTCGGCGTGATCGAGGACGTCGCGGCCCGGCGCAAGCGGTACATGGGCGACGCGTCGACCGCGCCGCGCCACGCCATCCTCGACCCCGCCCTCACCGTCACCGCCCCGGCGCACGTGACGGCCGCCTGCGGCATCGACGTGCTCGCCCACGCCATCGAGTCCCTCCAGGCCCGGGCCGACAACGCCTACGCCGCGGCGCTGGCGCTCGAGGCGGCGCGGCTCGTCGTCGCGAACCTCCCGCGCGCCGTGGAGGAGGGCACCGACGTCGGCGCGAGGTCAGCCCTGCTGCTCGCCGCCCACCTCGCGGGGCTCGCCTTCTCCACCACCGGACTCGGCACCGCCCACGCGATCGGCCACGCGCTCTCGGCGCACTACGGCACCCCGCACGGGGTCGCGCTCGCGGCCGTCCTCCCCATCGTCACCGCCGACAACCTGCCCCATCGCCAGGAGGAGACCACCCGGCTCGCCCACGCGCTCGGCGTCCCGGACGCCGCCGCGGTGCCGGGCGCCGTCGCCGAGCTACAGGACCGGATCGGGCTCCGACCCACGCTCGCGGACCTCGGCGTCGCCCGCGAGGACCTGCCCGCCCTCGCGGAGGCGGCGCTGGCCGACGTGGTCATCCGCAACGCCCCGCGCACCCACTCGCACGCGGAGCTCGTCCGCCTGCTTCACGACGCGCATCGCTGACGCGCGGGCTCGACGTCAGATCGCGGCGAGCTCCTCGGGGGTCATGCCGTCGAGGCCGAGCGTGGTCACGGTCCGCTTGCCCTCGGCCCGGAAGTCGCGCGCGAGTACGACCGAGGCGATGGCGATGACGGAGTCCATGACCGGGGTGGGGACGCCGACGCGCGAGGCCAGGTCGGTCAGGAAGACGAGCGAGTAGCCGACGTCCTCGGTCAGGTACCGGTGCTCGAGCTGGCTCTGCGCGCCGATCCCGAGGAAGCCGGGCGCGGTGCTGTAGCCGGTCGAGTAGTTCTCCTCGCTCATGTAGCCCTGCCGCACGCCGAGGGCCGGGTCGGACAGGATCGGCACTCCGAGCGCGGTGGCGATCGCCTGCCGCTCCACGTCGACCGCCTCGATCAGGCGGCCGACGCCCTCGGTCACGCCCTCCTCGTAGAACAGGAAGCCACCGGCGGTCCGCTCCAGGAGGCCGGCGTTGAGCAGCGTGACCGCCGGGTGGATGACGGGGTTGCCGTTCTGGATGGTGGTCTGGAACACGCTCTCGGCCTTCTCGACCGCCGGCCAGACGTCCTTGATCAGGTCGTACAGCGGGTCCGTCCCCGATCGCGGCAGACCCGCGAGGTACAGCCCGGTGGTGAGCTTGAGGAAGACGTTGATGACGCCCGGATCGGTGACCCGCACGGCGTACGGCAGGGTGCTGGTCTCGCCGACGATGACGCGCTCGTCGTCGAGCTCGAGCCCGGCCGCTCGCTTGAACGCGATCGCGCCGGCGCACGACCCCGGGCAGATGAGCACGGCCATGCCGTCGGTCAGATGCGGAGCGGCGACGGCGGCATGGACCTCGGTGCTGTACGCCGGACCCACGAGCAGCACGAGGTCGGCGCCGGAGAGCGCCTCGCCGGCATCGTGCCCGGCGTAGCGGAGCTCGGCGAAGCCCTCGAGGTCGCCGCTTGCGGTGATGCCGCGCGCCTTCTCCACCGCGACCACGTTCGTGCCGAACTCCGGCGTGGCGTACAGCGCCACCTCGTGGCCGTGCTGGGCGAAGTCGAACGCCGATGCGACGCCTCCGTTGCCCGCTCCCAGCACTGCGACGCGCATCCCCAGCCTCCTCGACGTGAACCAGGGACGCACCCTAGACGCACAGCGGGGGGATCAGGCTCCGAGGGTCCAGCCGAACGCGGCGTGGTTCGCGTCGCCGGACGGGCCGGTGAGCACGACGAAGAGCCGGCTGCCCGCCGGGATCGAGATCGACGCGGCGGAGGTGCAGGAGCTCGAGGGCGACGCCATCGTGCACACGATCGCCGGCGGGTTTGACGAGAGGCTCTGGCCCGCCGCAAGCGTTGAGAGGCACGGATCGCCCTTGGCGCCGGGAGCTCCATCGTTCCCGTCGGCGCCCTTCGGTCCGGGCGCCCCGTCCGCGCCCTTTGGCCCGTCCGCGCCCGCGGCGCCCTGCGGTCCCGTCGCCCCAACGGGTCCCGCGGGACCCGCCGGTCCCTTCTGGTTGAACGTGATGGGGGTCTCGAGCTTCGCGACACACTGGCTCGTGGCGTCGACGATCCGCAGGATCCCGCCGAGCTTCCCGTACCGGAAGCTCGGGATCCGCTCCCGGACCGAGCTGGCGCGCGTCGTCGCGGCGGCGAGCTAGGCGATCACGGCAGGCCCGCGTGCGGGACGTCGACCGTGGTCTGGAGCAGCACCGCCTCGCGCGCCGCCGAGCGCGGCCCCTCGTAGAAGTCGGGCGCGGCGCAGGCGACCAGCGTGCGGCGTCCTCGCCCCCGAGCCCGCACGCGAGACGCCGAGGCCGTCCGGCATCGGGACCTCCTCGACGATCTCCCCGCCGGGCGCGACGCGGCAGAGTGCGCCGGCGAGGGCGTTGGCGGCCCAGATGTGCCGCTCGGCGTCGAGCGCGCAGCCGTCGGGGGCGAACGTGATGGCGCCGAGCGTCGTGTCCGTGTCACCGGGTGGGGCGTGGGCTGGACCTGAGCCCAGACGCGTCGGTCGTCGGCCCCGATCGTGAACGCCGTGAAGCGGGCGCCGAACGTCTCGGCGACGACGAGCGTGGTGTCGTCGATGATCACCATGCCGTTGGGGAACCAGACGTCCTCGGCTGCCACCGTCGGGGTCGATCCGGACGAGCGCCGCCGTCGCCGGCTGGCCGCCGCCCATGAGGTCGAAGCCGAAGTTGCCGACGTAGGCGAAGCCCTGCCGGTCGACGATCATGTCGTTGGGGTGTCCGCCCCGTGAGCGCCGATACGTCGGTGTACTCGGTTACCGCGCCGTCGGCCGCGCGCCGCAGCACCCGGTCGTCCCTTCATGGACGACGAGCAGGTCGCCGTTGGGCAGCCACCCGAGTCCTGACGGCTGGCCCTCGACCTCGAGCACGGCCTCCGCGCGACCGTCGGCGTCGTACGTGAAGACGGTATGGCGGTAGAAGTCCGACGCCCACCAGCGGCCGTCGTGCCGGCGCGAGCACTCGAAGCAGTTGCCGCTCTCGAAGAGCGTGGTCAGCGTTCGCGTCATGGGTTCTCGGCGAGGCCGGCGAGCCGCTCCCGGACCTGGTCGGCCGTGCCGCTCATCGTCACCTCGTCGAGGATCTGGTGGCCGCCGGCGTCCCAGGCCGTCTGCTCCGCCTCGTTCAGGCCGACGCAGTGCTGGTCGTGGGACGGCGAGGTGGCGCTCCTCGGGAGCGCTCTTCTCGACCACCGCCTTCCGCTCCGCGCCGCCCGGCAGATCCTCGAGCGGCGACCCGAACTCGTACGCCCCGTGATAGGCGAGCGCCCAGCCGGGTCCCCCGGCGGCACGGAAGCGGGATCCTCCCCTTCGTCGCGGACCGGCCGAGCGCGCCGATGATGATCGGCACCTCGACCGGGCGCGGGGCGCCGTGGCCGGGCGGGTGGAGCATCCGCATCCGTGCGCCCTCCCACTCGATCGTCTCGCGCGCAGCAGCCCGCGGTACGCGCGGATGCAGGCGTCCATGAACGCCCACTTGATCGCGCCGTAGCCCATCGCGCGGCGGCCGGTGAACCCGGTCCCGAACGCGACGGTGACGCGGCCGGGAGCGAGCGCCTCGAGGTTGGCGGTGGCGGCGGCGTTGACCATCGGATGGCGCGGGGAGGGGATGAGCACCCCCGGTCCAAGGCCGATGTGCCTAGTCCGCGCGGCCGCCAGCGCGAGCGTCACCCGACAGGAGCAGGAGCCGCCGCGACTCGGGTTCGATGTGCGCCCACAGCTCGGCGCTGTGATCGGCCGGGCGCCGCTTCCGCGTCTGGCGGGTCGCCATCGCGTGAGTCTCGCACCCTCGAGGTAGCAAGCGCTTGCTCGCACCGGCCGGGCCGTTCCGCGGTAGCGTCCATGGGTATGGCCCGCCCCGTGTACTCGACGACCGACGGCGACCTGCGCAAGGCGCGCCCGCAGCAGGTCCGCGACCACGCGGCGGCGGGCGGCCGCGTCAAGGTGCGCCGGGAGACGTCCGGCCGGCGCGGCAAGGCGGTGACGACGATCTCGAACGTCCCGCTCGGCGACGACGAGCTGAGGACGCTGGCGGGACGCTTGAAGAAGCGCGTCGGCGTCGGCGGCTCGGCCAAGGGCGGCGTGATCGAGCTCCAGGGCGACCACCGCGACGCCGTCGTCGAGGTGCTGCGCGCCGACGGGTACGACGTCGTGCTCGCCGGCGGCTGAACGCCTAGCGGCCGGTGACGGCGGCCAGGCCCGCTTCGATGAAGGCGGCGTCGTCGAGGAGGCTCGTCACCTCCGCCGAGGTGAGCGCCCGCCCGCGTTGCTCCATCTGAGCGACGAAGGATTTCCTCCGCGATATCGAGCGCGGCCATCAGCGACGCGGCCGCGAAGCGCGGACCCGCCCGCCCGACGCCGACCGCCGAGGCGGTCCCGGCGTAACGTCCGTTGCCGACGCCGCGCTACGGCGCGGCGTCAGCGAGGTTGGTAGCGCAGGCCGTCGAGCGCGACGGCGAGCAGGGGCTGGAGCTCGGCCGGGTCGTCGGCGGGGATCTTGGCGATGCCGCCGACCATGCGGACGACCTCGTCGATCGTGACGTCCGGGCGGACGATGCCCGCGTCCTGGGCTCGGCGCAGCAGCGGCTCGCCGGCGGAGTGGAGCGTGGCGCGACAGCCGGCGAACACGGCGGCGTCGCGCTCGGCGATGGCGAACAGCTCGTCGGCGAGTGCCTGCTTGGTGGCGACGTAGCCGACGAACCGGTACAGCCAGGCGGTCAGCGCCTCCCAGGGATCGAGCTGCGCGGACTCGTCCGCGCTGCGCGCCATCGCCTCGACCTCGTCGACGTAGACGGCCTGCACGAGGTCGGCGCGGGCCGGGAAGTGCCGGTACAGCGTGCCGATCCCGACTCCGGCGCGACAGGCGATGTCCTCGAGCGACGCGGAGCGGTCGGCCTCCGTGAACGCCTCGCGCGCGGCGGCGACCAGCTTCTCGTAGTTGCGCAGCGCGTCGGCGCGCTTGGGGCGCTTCGAGAGGTACAGGGGCTCGGCGTGCGGACTGTTCATGGGAGGGAAGTTGACAAAACGGAGGGTGGCTCCGCTATAGTCTAGCTCAGAAACCGGAGGCTTCCTCCGAAACAGGTGGAGGCCTCCTCCGGTTCCAAGTGTAGCCCGCCTTCGGCCCTTACGAAAGGCCCCGCCAGATGACCGTCAGCACACCCAGCCGCATCGCCGAAGCCGTCACCGCCGCCTACCTGCGCGAACTCACGCACGTCACGCCCGAGCCGAGCCTCCCGACGTGGCGCTCGGCCGCCCCGGCGACGCACGCCCCCGCCCCGCGACGGACCCTCGCATCACGCGACCGGCTCCGGACGCGCGGCCGGGGCGCGCGGCCGGCGCCCAGGGCCCGCGCCGCCGCCTGATCCCGCGCTTAGCCTGGATTCAGGCTTAGCCTGGATTCAGGCTTAGCCTGGATTCAGGCTTAGGCAACGCTTCCGCGATCGTCAGGCCCCTCACCCGGATTCTTAGTCGTCGCTGTCGTAGTGGGTGGACGGCGCTCCACGCGCCGCCACCCCTATGCGCGACGACAACGGAGAACCAATGCGTTCGATGACCCGGCCCCGGCTGTTCTCGGTGGCCCCGGTGCTGGTGGTGCTCGCCGCCGGCGCGTACTACGCCGGCTCGGCCACGGCCGACGACGGGGCGACCGCGTCCAGCGGTAAAGGAGATCCGCGCGCCGGCACGGGGCGGCCGCGTCGAGCTCGCCATCGACCAGGACCCGGTCGCCGCCGACGACCTCGACCTCACGGTCCGCGAACGCGAGGTGCTGCGCCTCGTCGCCGCGCGCACCAACCGCGAGATCGGCGCGGAGCTGTTCATGAGCCCGGCGATCGCCGAGCGGCGATCGCCCACCGCCGCGGGTGGGAGTGATCCACCGGCAGCGCCCGTTGACACGCCTCGACCCCGGTGCTTAGTGTCGGCAGGTGCAGTTACGCCCCCGTTCGCCGTCGGGATCGTCATGAGACTCGCGATACCGGGCTGCACGATCGACTGGACGCGGCTTCACTCCCTGCCGGTCGCGGTTCCGCCTGAGACGCTCGCGGAGGCCGACCGCGAGCGCTACGTGCGGGCGATCGACGCCGGCGCTGACATCCCGCTCAGCAGCTACGGCCGCTTCAACAGCACCCGGCCCGCGTTCGGCGCTGTGCGGCGCACCGTGTCCAACCACGTCCTGCCACGCGACAGCGCGGTCGCAGGAGTCGTGGATGCCGCGCTTCCCGCCGCCGCGAGCGGCGTCGTGTCGAGCGGCGCCTTCTCGCCGACTCCGCCCGACGCCGGCACGCGCGCCCAGGTCGAGGCCCAGCTCCAGCGGAAGCTGCCCTTCGACGCGACGAGCGCGAGCTTCTCGGCGCTGCCGATGGCGTTTCCCGACCTCGACACCGTCCGGTTCTTCTTCCCGCCCCAGGCGGCCCCGCCGTTCCCCGGCACGCTGGGTCTCGACGAGCCGGGCGTAAAGGCGGATGACGCCGCGCTCCCGAGCACGCTGCTCGAGACCCGGATGGGCGGCGCCATCCGGACCATCGGCGAGCTCGACCGCCTGCTCCTCCGGGCTCCGGTCGCGGGCCGTTTCCGCTTCGAGCCCTACCACGTGTTCCTGCAGCCGGACGCGACGCACTTCGAGACGGTGGGGCCGAGCAACAGCGGCCGGCTGCTCGTGCAGCAGCCCGCCCTCGGCACGGCGGAGAAGCTCGAGAACACCGACACCCAGGTGTTCAAGGGCCGCGTGTTCGCGTTCGACCACGTGGACCGCGCATCGGTCGCGCTGCTCATGCACCAAGTGCTGACCATGCAGGTCGCGTTCGTCAAGCCGACCGTGAAGGCGTTCAAGGGCGAGGCCGGGGCCGAGGCGCGGCTGGCGATCCCCAAGTCCAGTCCCGAGATCGTCGGCTGGATGCTCGACGCCGTCAACGGGCTGCTGCGCGCATGGACGGCGTTCCTGTCCGTGCTCACCTGGCGCGCGGACGACACCGCGGTCAAGGCGGCGCTCCCGCCCGCCTGGTTCGGAGCGTTCGAGCCGCGGCCGCTGCGCCCGTCGGACGCCAAGGCGATCACCGACGCCGTCGATGCGATCCACGCACACGACGAGTGGCTCGCGTCGCTGCTGTTCTTCAGCGAGAACGTGCTGGCGCCGCGGTTGGCGGGCTACACCTGGAGCGAGATCCTCGAGGGCAACGGCGAGGACCCGGACACGCGGCGCTTCCCCGTGCCCAAGGACAAGCCGCCGTTCACCCCCAAGGACAACGCGCTGGTCAAGCAGCACCAGCGGCTCCGGCTCTTGGAGGACCCGAAGTTCCGCTGGCTGCCGTGCTTCGCCGGATGCCCGGTCGGGCGCCCCTCCGCCGCCTACGCCCCGGCGCCGCCGGCGGCCGGTCAGCGCACCTACCCCGCCGGGGCGATCACCACCTACGAGCTCGAGGTCCTGCACGCGGCCGGCGGCGCGCACACGGCGCTGGGCCTCGGCGCGCAACCGGCGACGGCGCCCGCGCGCGCGGGCGGCGCGATGGACGTGGCGCCGTACGCCGCGCAGGCCGTCGGCCACTCGTGCACGTTGACGGCGCAGCGGAGCGCGACCGACAGCCTGCACACGACCGTCGACTGGCTCGTCGAGCTTACGCGCGGCATCCACTTCGATCCGCTCCCCGAGGACGGCTTCATCGACCTGCTCTCGCTGATGGACCCGGCGGGCGGGCCCGGGCACCCACTCGCGGACGCGCTGCGCGCCGACGACCACGAGAAGGCGGTGAGCCTCCGCCGCCAGATGAACCTGCTCGAGCCGACGCCGCTCTCGGGCGACGGGCTGAACTGGTGGGACGGCGAGGTCAACTTCACCAAGGACGGCGCCGGCGACTGGGAGCACACGACGCCGGCGGGCGACTCCGCCAACTCACCGCCCTCCCCGCGCGAGCCGTACCGCGGCCACCGCACGCGTCAGCCCGCCGCCGTGGGCAACAACCTGCTGTTCGAGGACAAGCTGCCGTCGGGCTTCGGGACCTTCGACCTCGAGTCGGCCTATCTCGCCCTGGCGCGGATGAGCGATCCCTACGACGGCCCGGACCAGTTGCCGATGAGCGTGCTGCTCGCCCTGATGGAGCGCGAGGGGACGAAGCTGTTCGCGCCGATCAACCGGCGGGTCCGAAACGCCACGACCGCCGCCGGGGCGCCCGTGGTGTGGGACGCCTTCGAGATGTCGGACCGCTCGCAGTGGCCGCCCCAGGACGACCGGCGCGCCCGCATCGGCTGGATGCTGTGGCCGTACGGGCTCGACTCGTTCGCGGTGCCTCGCGCGGATGACGACCGGATCGGCCGGGCCCTCCTCGGCAACGACGACGCGGCGTTCAACGCGGTCGTCGGCCGCGTGGCGGCCGCGGGCGTGCTCGCCGTCGGCACCGAGGATCCCGGCGCGTACATCCGCACGCGCGTGTCCTCCGACTTCAAGAGCCTCCCGGCGCCGCCGGCGCCGCCCCCGCCCCCGCCCGACCCGGGCACCCCCCGGATCTGGAAGCGCTCCCGCCGCGCGCACTGGGCGGGCATCGCGATGATGGCCGGGTTCTTCCTGCGGCGGCAGCGGCAGATGCACGCGCCGACCGACGCCAACGGGTTCTCCGAGCCCGGGTGGGCCCCCGGTCCAGGGTGGCTGCCGGCCGGCTCGAGCCCGCCCGACCTGACCGGCAAGACGCCCACCGACGTCGAGTGGCAGGACTTCATCACGTACTACTCGCTCGTCTACCTCGTCTACAACACGTCGCCCCCGACGTGGCGCAGCCTGCTCCAGGGAGCGGAGGCGGCGAAGCCCGGCGCGTCCCCGATCACCCTGCGCGACTTCCTGCTGTTCCAGCACGCACGGACCAGGCAGGCGATTGGGAACATGGTCCACTTCGCCATCGGGCTGGACGCGTTCATGCGGCTCGACTACATGAAGGGCGACGCGCGCGGCGTGTTCGGAGCGGCCACGCCCGACACCACGCCCGTCGCCGGGCGCGCGTGGAGGACGACGCCCTGATGGCCCGCGGCACGCTCGACGCGATCGTCGTCCCCGCCGCCGAGGCGCTCACCGTCGTCGGCGACCTGCTGGGCGTCGACGACGGCGCCGAGCTGCTCGCCGACCTCGGCTACAAGGTTCCCGGCGGCAGCGACCTGCCGGACCTGTTCACGGAGCTCGCCACGTCGACCGGCGAGCTGGCCACCGCGCTCGCGGCGGTGATCGACGCCTACGAGGCCGACGGCGGCGAGGACGCCTCGTTCGTGCCCAAGATCGCCGCGCTGGCCGAGGCCGTCGCCGACTTCGCCAACGCCGTCCAGCGCCTCGCCGATCGCGCCGACTCCGCCTTCGCGGCCGCCGCCGACTTCCTGGCCGCCGCGCCGCTCGACGAGCTCCCGCGGCGCCTGCTCGACTTCCTGATCGTCGGCTACCTGCGGCGCGAGCGACCGCGGATCGGCGCCGCGCTGGAGCTGCTCGGCGTGATCGAGGACACGTTCGTCGAGGAGGGCGAGTTCAACCCGGACTTCACGCTCGTCACCGTCGAGTGGGAGCGCCTGCCGCGCTGGTTCACCGACCCCGGCAGCGTGCTCGCGGACGCGTATTCCTGGGGCAGCGCGGAGTTCGAGGACGCGAAGCTGCTCGAGCGGCTCACGACGCTGCTCTGGATGCTGGGCATCCCCGGCCGCTTCGTCCAGGGCGCCGGGCCGGACGACCCGGCGGAGCTCGAGCTCCCCGTGTACGAGGCCACGATCGACGTGCCACCGGACGGGCTCGCCGGCCTCGTGGCCGGGCTCCGCGTGCGGCGCGCGGAGAACCCGGCGGATGCCGACGACGCCGGGCTCGGCCTGGTGCCCTTCGTCGAGGGCAGCCTCGCCACCGAGCTGCCGCTGCGCGAGGGCTGGGGGCTGCTGCTGACGGCGGCGCTCGACGCCGAGGGCCTCGAGATCAGCGTGCACCCGGCGACCGGCGTGCAACTCGCGGCCACCGGCGAGGTGAGCGGCAAGGCGGGGATCACGCTCGCCCGCCACCAGGAGGTGCTCGGGCCGATCATCCTGTTCGGCGACCCGGGGGCGACGCGGCTGGAGCTCGGCGACCTGGCGATCGCGCTGGCCGCGATGTTCGACTCCGACGGCGACGCGGACGTGGGGTTCGAGCTGCGGCTCGGCGGGCTGGCACTCGTGATCCAGGGCGGCGACGGCGACGGCTTCCTGTCGATGGTGCTGCCGGCCGATCCGATGCGGATGTCGCTGGACCTCGTCCTCGGCGTCACGCGAAAGCGCGGCTTCTACTTCGACGGCGGCGCGGAGTTCGAGTACACGTTCCAGCTCAACATCGAGGTGGGTCCGCTGTTCGTGGACACGATCGACGTGGGCGTGAAGCTCGAGACGGGCGAGGTCTCGGCCAGCATCGCCGTCACCGGCGGGCTGGAGATCGGGCCGATCGTGGCGATCGTGAAGGGCATCGGCCTCGTCACGAAGGTCGCGCTCGACAAGCCCGGCAACCTCGGTCCGGCCGACCTCTCGCTCGGCTTCAAGCCGCCGACCGGCATCGGCATGTCGATCGATACGCCGACGCTCCGGCTCGGCGGCTTCCTGCTCATCGACGCCGAGCGCGGGCGCTACGCCGGCGCCATCGAGCTGGCCGTGCTGGGCAAGTTCGAGCTCACCGCGATCGGGCTGATCACGACCAAGATGCCCGACGGCAGCGACGGGTTCTCGCTGCTCTTCATCATCTCGATCGTCTTCCCGGTCCCGATCCCGCTGTCGTACAACTTCTACTTCGCGGGGGCCGGCGGGCTGCTCGGGCTGAACCGCAGCATCGACCTCGACCGTCTGACGCTCGGGCTGCGGTCGGGCACGGCGGACAGCATCCTGTTCCCGAAGGACGTCGTCCGCCGGATGGACACGATCATCCGCGACCTCGAGGCGGTGTTCCCCGTCGCGGAGGGCCAGTTCCTGGTCGGCCCCATGGCGATGATCACGTGGAGCACGCCGCCGCTGATCACCCTCAAGCTCGGCATCATCCTCGAGATCGGGACGCCGATCCGGGTCGCCATCCTCGGTGTCCTGCAGGCGATCCTGCCCGACCCCGCGGCCCCGATCATCTCGATCAAGGTCGCCTTCCTGGGCAGTATCGACCTCGGCGCCGGCCTCCTGGCCTTCGACGCGTCGATCTACGACTCGTTCATCGGGATCTCGGACTTCAAGCTCAGCCTCGAGGGCGACATCGCGGTGCGCCTGAGCTGGGGCCCGCAGCCCGAGTTCCTGCTCAGCGTCGGCGGCTTCCACCCGACCTACAAGCCGGCCGCCTACCTGAAGCTGCCGCCGATGCGCCGGCTCTCGCTGAGCCTGCTCAAGGACAACCCGTCGATCAAGCTCAGCACCTACTTCGCGATCACGTCCAACACGATCCAGCTCGGCGCCCAGCTGGACCTGCGCTTCGAGGTGTCGGGGTTCTCCGTGATCGGCGATCTCGGCTTCGACGTGCTGCTGCAGTTCTCGCCGTTCTCGCTGCAGGCCGACATCCACGCCCGCGTCTCGGTCAAGGCGGGCGGCGCCGAGATCCTCGCGATCCAGCTCGAGTTCACGCTGACGGGCCCGACGCCGTGGGTCGCGCGCGGCACCGGGCGCTTCAAGGTACTCGGCTTCGGGGTCAAGGTTCGCTTCGAGAAGCGCTTCGGCGAGGAGCTGCTCACCAGCCGACCGGACGTCGCCGTCCTGCCCGCGGTGACGATCGAGCTCGAGCGCGACGCGGTGTGGCGCGGCGAGCTGGGCGGCGCCGCCACCTCCCTCGTGCAGCTGCTGCCGCCGGCGCCGGGCGCGATCGTCGTCGACGCCGCCGGGGCGGTCGCGGTGAGCCAGCGGGTGCTGCCTCTGGACACGGAATTCTCGCTGTTCGGCACCAGCCGCCCGACCGACGCGAAGCTCGTGCGGGTCAAGGAGCTGCGGCTGGGCGGCGCGGTCGTGGCGACGTCCGCGCTGACCGACGCGTTCGCGCCCGCCGCGTTCCAAGCGCTGAGCGATCCGGACAAGCTGGCGGCCCCCGCCTTCGAACAGCGCGCCAGCGGCGTCGTGACCGCGAGCGACCATGCGCTGCGCGCCGACCACGTCGTCGGCCGCAAGGTCGCGTACGAGGTGCTGGTCTCCGACGTCGCAGGGGGCGGCGCCGTGCAGCGACTCGGGCGCCATGACGAGCCGCGCGGGCGGTTCGAGGCGCTCGTCCCCGGCGGCGCGGCCGGGCGCTCCGTGCTCGCCCGCGACCGCGCGCGCACGGCGGAGGCGGGCCGCTCCGTTGACGCGGGCGACGCGCGCGAGCGGTTCGCCGTCACGACCGTCGAGGTGCTGCGTCCGCTCGACAAGCTGGGCGTCGAGGCCGCGCCGGTCAGCGTCGACGCCGCCGGCCGCCCGAGCTACGGCGCCGGCGTCGTGCTGCGCCGGTCGGACGCCGAGGCGCGGCTGGCCGCCCTCGCCGGCGCGAGGGACCTGCAGATCGTCCCGGAGGCGCAGCTCGCCTAGCGGGCGCGACACGTCATGGCCGACGAACTCGCCGAATACACCTTCGTCCCCTGGCTCCGCCGCGGGATCGCGAACCGCATCGACGCCGCTGACGACCTCGGTGCGCTGACGGCGACCGCGGACACCGGCCGCGCGGGGATGGACGCCGCCCTCGCGCTCGAGCACGTCCCGCTGGGCGGTGGCGCGGCGGCCGCCGACCCGCCGATCACGAAGCGCATCGAGCTGGTCGGCCCGGGCGACGTGGCCGGCGTGAAGGCGAGCGCCATCCTGCGCACGGAGCCGCACGCGGACGCCGCCGGCGTGACCCCCGGCGAGTTCGCCTACGTGGAGTTCTACGAGGAGGACTTCCCGTGGCGCTACACCCCCGCCCGAGCCGCCCTCGACACCGAGCCGGACGAGGCGCGCTTCAAGCTGCGCCCCTGGCTCGCGCTGCTCGTGCTGCGCCAGGACGAGTTCACGCTCGCCCGCCGCCCCGACGGGCCCGCCGTCCTGACGCTCTCCGACGGGGCGGAGCTGCCGCCGGTGACGGAGACCTGGGCGTGGGCGCACGCGCAGGTCGGCCGGTCGGTGCCCGACGCCGCGAGCGTCCCACAGGCCATCGACGACGACCCCGACCACTCGCTGTCGCGCCTGCTGTGCCCGCGCAAGCTGGTCCGTGACACGGCCTATCACGCGTTCCTCGTGCCGGCGTTCGAGACCGGGCGCCGGGCGGGCCTGGGCGGCGACCTCACCGCGGTCCCCGCGCAGCAGCCGTCGTGGGGCGCGGCGGCGGCCGAGCCGGTGTTCCCCGTGTACTTCGACTGGGCGTTCAAGACCGGGAGCGCGGGTGACTTCGAGACCCTCGCGCGCCGGCTCGTCCCCCAGCCCGCCGGGGACACGTTCGGCAAGCGCGTGCTCGACGTGGGCGACCCCGGCTACGGGATGCCGCCGTCCGCCGGCGCGACCGTCGAGCTCGAGGGCGCGCTGCGGCCGCCGGAGTTCGAGCGCACGGCGTTCCCCGCGGCACCGGGCGAGCCGTTCGCCGCCGCGCTCGAGACGCTCGTCGACTTCAGCGAGGACGTGCGCGCGACGGGCGGGGCGCTGGAGGACCCGATCCTGCTGCCGCCCGCCTACGCGCTCACGCACGCGGCGGTGACCCGCGTGGCCGCCGCGGACGGCGTCGACGAGCTGGAGTGGCTGCGCGAGCTCAACCTGGACCCGCGGAGCCGGGCGGTCGCCGGGCTCGGCGCGGAGGTCGTGCGCCGCCGCCAGGAGGAGCTGATGGAGCGGGCCTGGAGTCAGGTCGGCCGCCTGATGGATGCCAACCAGCGGCTGCGCGAGGCCGAGCTGGCGATGACGGTCGGCGAGGCGCTGATGCGCAAGCATGTCGCCGGCGCCTCGCAGGAGCGCGTGCTGATGCTGACCTCCGCGATGCACCGCGGCATGCGCGCCGGCGTGGCCCCGGCGTCCGTGCGCGCCGTCGTGGACGCGAGCTGCGTCCCGGCCGCCGCCCAGTCCGCGCCGTTCAAGCGCGCGACGCGCCCGCAGCGCAAGCTGATGCGCGGCCTCACCGACGCCGCCGACGTGGTCGCGTTCCAGGACGGTCTCCTCTCAGGCATGAACCACGCCCCCGGGGCGGCGTTGTCGGCCGCGCCCCCACGGCCCGACCCCGAGTCGGCCGTCGCGCTCGGCTTGGTCCAGCAGGCGGTCGCGGATGCGCAGTCGGCGCTCGCCCTGTCGCCGCCGGAGCCGCGCCAGGTGTTCCTGGAGCTGCTCACGCGCGACCTCGGCGGGCGCCGGTCGACCACGCCGCCGGAGAACCTGTCGGGGCTCGCGCCGGGAACGCTGATCGGTGCGCTCACGACCGCGCTTCCGGGCGCGCTGGCCGGCACCGATCCCCCCACGGTCGCGCGGCGCACGCGGGTGCAGGCGTGCATCGACGCGATCGGGACGATCACCGCCGACACGCCCGACACCGTCACGATCGAGATCGCTGCCGCGACGTTCAGCGCCGAGTTCGGCGAGGACGTCGCCGGCAGGATGCTCGGCGGCGTGACCGTCGTCTCGGACGCGCCGCCGCCCGGCGCGCCCGTCTCGCGCGCCACCACGCTCGCGGACGTGCAGCGCTTCGCGGGCGACCTGTCGGACTTCAACGGCGCCGCGGTGACCGGGCGTCCCGTGCCGGATCCGCCCGACCCGCTGCCGAGCGTCGCGGGCCTCGGCGACGACGTGGCCGCGCGCCTGGCTCCGGACCGCACCGTCGCCGAGCGCGTCGCCCACGCGCTGCCCGGGCTGCGCAGCAGGCTGCTGGACCGGCCCGCCACCGACGAGCGCCGGCTGCGGCCGGTGATGGCGCATCCCGTGTTCCCCGATGCGATGTTCGAGGCGCTGCGCGAGCTCTCGCAGGACCACGTCGTTCCCAACATCGCCGACCTGCCCAAGGACGCGCTGACCCTGCTCGAGCCGAATCCCCGGCACCTCGCGGCCTACTTCGCCGGGCTCAACACCGAGCTCGCCCGCGAGCTGCTGTGGCGCGAGTTCCCGACCGACCAGCGCGGCACCTGCTTCAGCGTGTTCTGGGACACCCGCGACGCGCTCGGCCACCCGGCGGCGGACGACATCAAGCCGCTCCACGAGTGGCAGGGCGGCCTCGGCGAGCAGTCGGCGCGACCGGACGGCGCGCTCGTGCTGGTGATCCGGGGCGAGCTGCTGCAGAAATACCCCTACACCGTCGTCTACGCCCAGGAGGCGGAGTGGCCCGGCGGCGACACGACGGCGCCGCGGCAGCTCAAGGCCGACGGCGTCGTGCGCTTCCCGTCCTTCCACGCGTCGCTCGATCCGGACGTCGCGATCTACGGCTTCCAGGGCCTCGACGCGGAGCTGGCGCGTGGGCACCGCACTACCGATCCCACCGATCCCGAGCCGGCCGCGGCCGGCTGGTTCTTCGTGCTCAAGGAGCGCCCGGGCCAGGTGCGCTTCGGGCTCGACGAGCTGGCGCCGGAGGGTGGCCTGGAGACGTGGGACGACCTGTCGTGGGAGGACATCGCACTGCCCGACGACAGCACGTACCCGTTGCTCGCCGACGCCGCGGGGCTGGCGCCGGCGACGGCGGCGGACGCCACGTGGGCGCGCTCCTCGGCGGACATGGCGGCGATCCTGTTCCAGAGCCCGGTGCTCTACGCCCGGCACGCGGAGGAGATGCTGCCGCCGTAAAGGCGACGGCCGACCGCGATGGACTTCACGCAGCTGATCGCAGACGACCTCGGCGCGGCCTACGACAACGCCGGCCGTGTGGCCGCCGTCAAGGCCGCCGTCGCGGCGATGCACGACACGACGCCGTTCCTGCTCCTGCCCGTGCGGATCGAGACGCGCTTCGTCCAGCGCGAGGTGGCCGCCGACAAGCCGCCGACGCTCCGCGAGCTGACCGACCTCCTCCGGCCCATCGCCGAGCGGCTCGAGGCGCTCGCCGGGACGGGCTTCCACACCGCGCCGGAGGGGACGGTGCGCGAGAAGCGCAAGTACAAGGACGCGGTGGAGGGGCCGCTCTACGAGCGCGTGGAGACGGCGGTGCGGACCGCGCACGCAGCGCTCGAGGCCGCGGCGGTCGACGTGCGCGAGACGCGGGAGGGCGGTGCGGACGACGCGGAGGCGCTCGAGGCCGTCGTGCTCCGTATCGAGCGCGGCGTGCCCGCCGCACACCGAGCCGTCGCCGGGCTGCGCTCCGGCTTCCAGCGCGAGCGTCTGCAGACGCTCGTCGACGGACTCGCCTCGCCCGCCGCCGAGCTGGCGCGTGCCGTCCGCGGCCGGGTGATGCCCGCCGCCAGGATGCTCGGAGAGCTCGGCGCGCACGCCGCGGGGTCGCGGCGCGCCCTCGCGGATTCCGCGGCGGCCTACGCGACGGCGCGAGCGACGCTGTCGGCGATGAGCGACGCGCTCGCCGGCGCGCCGGAGGTCCGGAGCGAGGCCGTCCTCGAGCTGCGCGCCCAGGCGGCCGACGCGATCGCCGGCGCGCACGAGGTCGCCGGGCGGGCCGCCGCGATCACGGTGGTGCCCGAGGCCTGGCAGCAGGGCCTGGCCGGCGGCAGCGCGCGGATCGCCCAGCGCGGCCGCGTCGTCGCCGAGCGGCTGGAGCGCAGCGCCGCGGGCGCCGGGGCCGCGGGCGCGGCCGACCGCCGCCTCGCCAGGGAGCTGCGGGACGCGATGGACCTGCTGGAGCGGGCGCCCGACGTCGTCCGCGTCGACGACCCGCGGCGGCCACTGCGCCCGGCCGCCGCCACGCGAACCGTCGACGAATTGTGCGTCCGCATCTTCCCCGACGACGTCGCGGTCGAGACGCTCGAGGAGGCACTGACAGCCGAGGAGCGCGACGCCGGGTTCGACTTCTGGCGCGCGACGCACGCCGCGGGCACCGAGGACCGGTTGAAGCGCGGCGCGTGGCATGCACTGTGCCTCAAGCACGGCTCGCGCCGCGCCGCCTGGATCGCTCACCGCACGACTCCCGTCGAGCCGCCGCCGGACCTGCGCGGGTCGGCGCTGCTCGCCGCGCTGCAGACGGTCGACCGCCGCATCGACGAGGTCGCGCGGGCCGGCGACCTGCGGCGACTGAAGGCGCTGCTCAAGGCCGCGCGCGGCGGCGAGGCGGCGTTCCGCGAGGACGTCGACGGCCTCGCGCCCGAGGCGCTCGAGCGCGCCCGCGAGCGGGTGGCCGGGATCCGCGACAAGCTCGCCCGCCTCGCCAAGGAGGCCGGGCGTGAGAACCCCGAGGCCGCGCAGCAACTCGAGGGCGTGGGCGCGCGCTTCGCCCGCCTGGCGCGCGAGCTGAAGGCCGCTCGCCCGGGTGCTCCGCCCGGCCCCGTGTTCGGTGACGTCGAGCTGCGCAGCGGGCCGTGGACGCAGGCGCCCACGTCCTCGGTGCTCCCCGACCGCTTCGTCGTGGTGGTGACGAAGGGCGACCGGACGGCGCACGTGGTGGCGGGCAACCAGGTCGACCCCGATCTCAAGCTCGGACTGGATCCCGACCCCGCGAGCGGCGAGAGGTTCGGGCTCGACGAGCACGGCGACCTCGTGGTCGGGGCGTCGATCGCCTGGATGACCGACTACGGCGAGGCAGTCCGCCGCGGCATGGCGGTCACGATCCCCATCACCGCCGCGGAGGCCGGCGCCGGCTTCGACCGGGTGTACGTGATCGGCCTCAAGCGGACCACTCCGGAGGCCGGCGCCACCCTGGTCGAGGGGCTGCTCGACGAGCACCACTACGGCGAGAGCGGGCTCGGCCTGCTGCCCGCCGGGAGCGCGACCAACAACACCGAGCGCGGCGGCTCGGCGCTGGGCGCGCGCGACGATCCCGACGCCGCCTACGCCATCGAGCGCGAGGCGGCCCTGTTCGACGCGACGCCGCCCGCCGATACCGCCGCCGACGGCCTGCGCCTCGCCGACGCGCTCGGCGTCGACGCGGCGAAGCTCGCGCACGTGTCCGGCGCCGACGGGCGCGACGTCGCCGACGCGCTGCTCGTCGGTGAGGTGCTGTGGCCGGCGACGCTCGGGCACGGTCTGGAGGAGTTGCTCGGCGAGGTGCTCTCGACCGATACGCGCGACCGCATCAAGGCGTTCGCGCTGGCCAACGTCGCCGGGCGTGGCCTGGTCCCGGCCCTGCGGGTGGGCGCCCAGCCCTACGGGCTGCTGCCCGCCGTCGCGTTCAGCCGCTTCGTGCCGGCGAGCGGCGCGGTGCTCCCCGCCGGGGAGCCGGCGACCGAGCAGGAGCGCGCGGCGCGCTTCGGCCTCCTGCTGCGCGACACGCTGCTCCAGATGCACGCGGACTGGACCCGGCTGCGCGACGCGCACGTCGCCCATGCGCACAACGCGGCCCCCGGCGACGCGCAGCAGCACTTCCTGTCGATGCTCGGCCAGCAGGAGCGCGGCGTCGGCTACGAGTACCGCTTCGCCGTCAACGTCGCCCGCCGCGGCGCGCTGTCGGAGGACTTCGCCGCGGGGCCGGTCGCGCTCCTCGAGCGGTTCGCGCCGATGCTCCGCCGGTGGCTGGGCGCGGGCGCTGATCCCGTGCGCGGCGACGACGGGCAGGTCACCGACGCGTTCAACGAGGCGCACGCGTCGCTCCTCGCCGCCCGCGCCTACGAGCTGCGGCACATGGTCGAGCCCAAGCCCCTGAAGGGGCCGGTCACCGGCGACGGGCTGCCGAACTGGCTGCCCGGCCTGATCGCCGCCGCGCCGCGGTCGCTCGCGGCCGCCACCCGGGGCACCGACGGCGGCCACCGCCGCTCGCTGCTCTACCTGCTCGTGCGGCAGGCGCTGCTGGTCGAGTACCGCGAGGCCGCCCTACGCATCCTGGCGGCCGAGTCGATGCTGCCCGAGGCGGTCCGCCGACTCGCGGGCGCGGCGGACACGTATCTGATCCGCTCGCTCACCACCGACCAGGCGGTCACGCGCTGGAGCTACCTCTTCGACGAGCTGAGCAGGCTCGACGAACGCTTCGGCGTCCACTTCCCCGCCACCCCGGGGACGCTGTACGCCTACCTGCGCGCCGAGGGCGACCGGCCGATGGACGCGTACCTCGCCTCGCGCGGCGACAACCCGCTGTTCACGGGCTACGCCGGCCACGCGCGCCACCAACCCCACGTCGACGCGTTGCGCCGGCACGCCGACAAGGCCGCCCGGCTTGTCGCGCTGCCCCCCGCCAGGATCGAGGCGCTGCTGGCCGAGCACCTCGACGTCTGCAGCCACCGGCTCGATGCGTGGATCACCGGGCTGGCCCAGCAGCGGCTGGGCGAGCTCCGCCACGACGCGCCAAGCGGCGTGTTCGTCGGCGCCTACGGCTGGGTCGAGGATCTGCGCCGCGACGACGGCGCCACCGCGCCCGCCACCGGCGTGCCCGACGCGCTCGCCCACGACGCCGGCGCGCCGATCCGCGCCGAAGGCGGCGGCGGGTTCATCCACGCCCCGTCGATCGACCACGCGGCGACGGCGGCGATCCTGCGCAGCGGGTACCTGTCGGAGTCGGCGGAACCGGACGTCGGCAACCGCATGGCGGTCAACGTGTCGTCGCGGCGCACGCGGGTGGCGCTGCAGCTGATCGACGGCATCCGCGCCGGCAACGACATCGGCGCGCTGCTCGGGTACCGGCTCGAGCGCTTCCTGCACGATGCGCTGGCGGGCTCGACGACGCCGCTGGACGATCTGATCGCGCCGCTACGGCGGGCGTTCCCGTCCGCCGTCGCGCTGGACCCCGGGCTGGCGGCGGACCCCGACACCGACGCCGAGCGCCGCGTCGTCGACGGCTTCGCGCTGCTGCAGACCGTGCAGGCCTGGGTCCGGGTCAACCGCCCCGACGCACGCGACGGGACGTTGCTCGACGTGCTGCGCGGCGAGGCCGGCGACTACGACGGCTACCCCTTCGGGCTTCACGCCGCCGATCTCACCGCGCTGCTGCCCACCAACGACGCGGCCAACCGGCCGCGGCTGGAGGCGACGCTGGGCGCCATCGACGCGCTGGCCGACGCGCTCGACGCCGTCGGCGACCTCGTCCTGACCGAGGGCGTCCACCAGCTCGCCAAGGGCAACCACCCGCGGGCGGCCGCGGCGCTCGCGTCGCTCGCCGAGGGCAAGGCGCCGCCGCGGCCGGAGGTCGTCGACACGCCGCGGCGCGGCACGCTCGTCTCGCAGCGGCTGCTCGTCCAGTTCGCCCCCGCGGACGCCTCCTCGGCGCGGCCCGCCGGATGGGACGGCGTGCCGCTGACGCCGCGCGCGGAGGCGGAGCCGTCGCTGAACCGGTGGGCCGGGGAGCTGTTGGGCCCGGCGGCCGACCTGCGCCTGCGCGTCGTCGACGTGGAGGGCGCGACCGTCGCCGACCTCGGCGTCGACGAGCTGGGGCTCCAGCCGGCGGACCTGCTGGCGATCGCCGGTCCCGGGCTCGAGGAGGGGCTGGCCGAGCTGTCCGCGCGCGCGCTCGACACGCAGCGCCCCGCCGACGTCGACGACGACGAGCCGCCGCCGGCGTTGATGGTCGAGCTGGGCCGCGCCGCCGCATGGGGGCCGAGCGTCAAGAGCCTGCCCGAGGTCGCGCCGTTGCTCGAGGCGATCGGGGAGATGGTGGGAGCGGGACGCGCCGCGACCGCCCACGACTACGTGCTCAGCGACCTGGCCGGCGCCGACGGCGCCACCGCCCCCGGATCGGACGCGGACGAGCTCGAGGTCCGGGTCCGCGCGGTGCTCGCGCGATCGCGCGCGCTCGGGGTGCAGCTGCTCGGCCTGCTCAGCGACGGGGTCGATGACGACCCGGCCCTGCTCGACGCCGACCCGCAGGTCTACGTCGCAGCCCACGAGGACGTCCACCGGACCGTCACCGCCGACGGCACGACCGCATTCCGCGACCTCCCGGTGTTCTGGGCGCTGCGCGCGGACTTCTGGACCACGCTGCGCACCGCCGCCGATCTCGGGATCGCCGCCGCGCTCCCGCCCACGACCTACGCGTCCCGGGCGGCCGTGGCGACCGAGCTGCTCGAGCGTGCGCAGACGGCGTTCATCGAGGTCGCCACGCGCGCGCAGCGCGCCGCCGCGGCGTTGGCGGAGGCCCCGACCGCCCCCGACCGCGCCGCCACGCTCGTGGAGGCCGCCCGGGCGGTGCTCGGCGAGTCGTTCACGATCCTGCCCCGGTTCTTCGTCCGCGGCGGCGACCAGATCGCGGCGGCCGTCGGGCGCGATCTCGCGGCGCCGGGCGAGCTCGACGCGTGGCTGACGGGCGTCGCCTCCGTGCGCCGGCCCGCGGCCGCGCTGGCCGAGCTGCTCGTCGTCGGCGACGCGCTGGGCGCCACGGTGCCGGTGGCACGGGCCGCCCAGCTGCCGGATGTCGACGGCGACCCCTGGTTCGGCGGGCGGCTCCCGGACGCCTTTGCGCCCTCCGGCGACCGGCTGTCGCTCGTCGTGTTCGGCGAGGACCGGCTCGACACCGACGGCGGCCCGAGCGTCGGCCTGCTCGTGGACCGCTGGGACGAGCTGATCCCGGACGCGGAGCACACCACGGGCGTGGCGTTCAACTACGACCAGCCGGACGCGTCGCCGCCGCAGTGCCTGCTGCTCGCCGTGCCGCCGCAGCGTCGCGGCCACTGGGAGGTCGTGGACCTGCTCCAGACGCTGCACGACACGTTCGAGCTGGCCAAGAACCGCCTCGTCGAGCTCGAGCACGTGCATCGCGACGTGTACGCCCCGCTGCTGCCACCGGTGGTCGGCGAGCTCGTCCCGGAGGCGATCGCGCATCCGGGCACCGGCGTCTCCGGCTCCCGCGTCATCCTCGACTTCGGCGTCAACAACAGGACGGCCTGAGCATGCCCTTCGACCCCGTCACCTGCGAGCCGCTGCGCGTCTGGAGCCGGCTAGAGCCGCGAGCGCGGGACGTCGAGTTCGACGGTGCGCTGCAGGCGCGCACGGCCGATCCGCTGTGGATGCTCGCGCGCCAGTGGCAGTTCGGCGAGTTCAAGGCCGAGGACGCGGGCAGCGCCGTGATCGCCAAGCTGGCGCGGCGCACGACGCCGATCGCCGAGGTGCGCACTGGTTCCGGCTCCTTCGCCGCATTCGACGCCGCCGTCCCGCTCGAGGCGCGGGTGGAGCGCCTCGAGCTCGACCCGCCCCCGGCGGTGCGCGCGAGCGCGGGGCGGCGCTTCCTGGGCATGCTCGACGAGGCCGCCGAGGATCTGCCGGCCACCGCCGCGCCGTACGACGCCGCGCACTACGCCGCGCACTTCCGCGAGCGGTTCCCGTTTCGGGTCGTCGAGCTCGACGCCGACGATCCGGCCGACGTGGTCCCGCTCGCGCGCCGGCGCTCGCGCGCCCGCGCGCATCGCATGAAGCTCGCGCTGAGCGGGCGAGCGCTCGACGGCTTCGCGCTGGTCGCCGTGCTGCGGCCAGGGATGGCGTGGAGCGACCTCCCGGGCGATCTCGCGGTGGGCGTGCATGCCGACCACGCGGCGATGGTGCTCGAGGCCCTCGAGCGCTACCGCGCCTGGGTCGACGACCTCTACACGGTCCCGGGGGCCACCGATCGCGCCTGGCAGCCGGCCGAGCTCGAGTACGGCTTCTCCTGCACGGTGCCGCGCGACGACGGCAGCGCGGTGGTGCTGGCCGCCGACGAGTACGCCTCGGGCAGCCTCGACTGGTTCTCGTTCGACCTCGGAGCGGTGCAGCCGTCCGCGAACGGCGCGCCCGCGGCGGACCTCGACGTGCGCTCCGTGATCCCGTCGCCCGTGGAGTACGCCGGCATGCCGAAGCCGCGTTGGTGGGAGTTCGAGGACGGCGATGTCGACCTGGGCGGCGTGCGCGCCGACACCACCGACCTCGCGAAGGTGATCGTCGCCGAGTTCGCGCTGCTGTACGGCAACAACTGGCTGATGATCCCCGTCGCCCAGCCCGTTGGCACGCTGGCCGAGATCGAGGGCATCGTCGTCACTGACACGTTCGGGCAGCGGACGCTGGTCGAAGCCGCCACGGGCAGCTCGGGCGGCGTGTGGTCACGGTGGGACTTCTTCAGCCTCGCGCCGTCCGCGACGAGTGCCGCCGCCCCGCCGCTCGGCCAGCACCTGTTCCTCCCGCCCGTGGCGCACGACGTGGCGGAGAGCGACCCGCTGGAGGCGGTGGCCTTCGTGCGCGACGAGGCATCCAACCTGGTGTGGGCGGTCGAGTCGAGGGTGCCCGACGGCGGCGGCTCGGGTGCCGACGGCGCGACCGTCGCGCGCCGCTTCGAGGTCGCGCTCGACGACCTCGAACGCGGCCTCGGCGGCGGGGGTGACGCGGTCCCCGTCGCGCCCGACGCGCAGCTGCGCTACCGCCTCGGCACCTCGGTCCCCGAGCACTGGATCCCGTTCCTCCCGGTGCACATGCCCGGCGGCACGCGGGAGATCCGGCTGCAGCGCGCGGCGATGCCCCGCTTCGTGCTCGGTACCGCGCAGCCCGTGCGGCCGCTCACCTCGATCCTGCGGGAAGGGCTGCGAACCGACGACACGACGGCCGCGGCGCTGTTCGTGAACGAGGAGGAGGTCACGCCGGCCGGTGTCGTGGTGGAGGGGACGATGCAGCGGACGCGGTGGTTCGGCGGCGCCACCGACGGTCTGGCACGGGCGGCGCGTGCGCAGCGGCCGCGGCGAGGGTTCGAGCGGGTTGCGCTTCGACGTCCTGGAGCGGGTCGACGGCACGGGCTGACGGCGGTATGGTCGTCCCACCTCGGGCTGTGCGTAAGCACACTTGCTTTTGAAACAAGACCAGGATGGAACTCCGGACCTGAGGAAGTCCTCTCGGGTGGTCGATCTCGGGTCGATGGGTGGATTCCCGACGGCATCGGGCTCGTCCCACTCGAGGGGCGCCTAACGTGGCGATCATCGTCGTGCGCGGGCTGGCGGGAAGCGGGAAGACCGCCCTGCTCGCGGCGCTCGGCGCGGCGGGCGAGCAGGTGCTCGATCTCGAGGGCCTCGCGCGCCATCGCGGCTCGGCGTTCGGATCCCTCGGCGCCGGCGGGCCGCAGCCGTCGCACGACGAGTTCCAGCGGCAGGTGCGCGAGGCGCGCGCCGCGGCGGACCCGGGCCGGCCGCTGTGGGTCGAGGACGAGGGGCCCTTCATCGGCAGCGTGGGCGTGCCGCCGGAGGTGCAGGAGGAGCTCCTGACCGCGCCGGCGGTCGAGCTGCGGTCGCCGTGGGAGCGGCGGGTGGTGCGGCTGCTGGCCGACTACGGCGCGCACCCCCGTGAGTCGCTCTGCGCGGCGATCACGCGGACGCGAGGAGTGGAGCCCGCGGTCGCGGCGCGGGCGACGGCGGCCGTCCGCGCCGGCCGTACGGCGGACGCGATCGAGCTCGTGCTGCCGGCCTTCGACGCCGCGTACCGGCGCCGCATGGCGCGCGCCTCGGGAACCCTTCTCGCGGTGGTCGTCGACGACGGCGCGCCGGCCGTCGACCTGGCCCAGCGCGCCTTGGCTCGCCCGGAGGGCGCTAGGGACTGGTACGCGCGCCCTACCTGAGCGCGCGCGAGCACGGCAGCACCGCGGAGGAGGCGACCGCCGCTGCCGACCGCTACATGAAGGAGACGCGCGGCGTCGTGGCTTCACGCAAGGGCGACGCAGCGCAGGTCGTAGATCTCGACGTTGCCGCGATCCCAGGTCCGGCACCGCGCGGGGAGATCGAGCACGCTCGGTCTCCCGTCCCCGAGGAGCCGCCGGACGTAGGCGCCGTAGGGTTGCTGTCCCCGGTGCCAGCGCACGCCGCCGGGGACGATCGTCGCCGCGACGAGGAAGACGGTCTCGAGCGCGTCGGTGAAGGCACCGGTTTACGCGTCGCGCAGCGCGGCCGGCAGGCGCTCCACGGCGCTCGGGTTGATCGAGCCGCTCCCCACCTCGGCGGCGGGCGATCCGGCGAGCTCGTCCGTCAGCCGGTTGGTGAAGATCGCGCCGAGCACCGCGGTGCCGAGCGCGCCGCCCATCGAGCGGAACAGCGTCGCGCCGGAGGTCGCGACACCCAGCTCGGCGTAGTCGACGGCGTTTTGCACCGCGAGAACGAGCACCTGCATCACGAGGCCGAGCCCGAGGCCCGTCACGAACATCGCGGCGGTCGCGTACAGCGTCGACGTCCCCGCATCCAGGCGCGAGAGCAACAGCATCCCGATCGCCGCGATCGCCGTCCCCGCGATCGGGAACACCTTGTAGCGGCCGGTCGCCGTGATGATCTGCCCCGACCCGACCGAGCCGATCAGCACGCCGGCCATGACCGGGATGAGCTGCAGCCCCGACTCCGTCGGGGAGTCGCCGCGCACGACCTGCTGGAACAGCGGCAGGTAGGTGAGCGCGCCGAACAGGGCGAAGCCGATCACGAACCCGATCGCGCTCGTGGCCCGGAAGACGCTGTTGCGGAACAGGCGCAACGGCAGGATCGGCTCTTCGGCACGGGACTCGGCGATCGCGAAGGCGACCAGTCCGGCCACACCGATCACGCCGAGCCCGACGATCTGCACTGACGCCCACTCGTAGCTGGCGCCGCCGAGCGACGTCATCAGCACGATGCTGCGCGAGGCCGCACAGCACGGAGCCGATGAGGAACAGCACGAGCGCGCCCTGCCGCACCACCTTGCGCCCGTAGAGGTCTCCGAGCTTGCCGTAGAGGGGGGTTACAACCGTGACCGCCAGGAGGTACGCGGTCACCACCCACGAGATGTGCTCCAGCCCGCCGAGGTCGCCGACGATCGCCGGCAGCGCGGTCGAGACGATCGTCTGATCCAGCGACGCCAGCAGCATCACCAGCATCAGCGCGCCGAGGACGACCCCGAACCCCTTGCGTTTCTCCTCGGGCCGCTCCGCTGTCATCCCGGCTTCCTCTCGCTCCCGCCTCGGCCGATTCGTTCAGGCCACGCCGGTCGTGGGGCACCGGCCACCGGCGGCCTCCATACGGTGGAGCGCCCGAATGCGGCAATATCCACGAGCCGTGGCAGTCGACCTCGTCATCGACATCGAGAACACCCCCGGAGCGCTGGCGGAGGTCGCGGCCGCGATCAGCGACGCCGGCGTGAACATCGCCGCGGCCACGTGCATCGGGACGGGGCAGAAGGCGGAGATGCACATCCTCGTCAAGCACGCCGAGGCCGCAAGGCATTCGCTGGCGATCTCGCATCTCGCCGTGTCGCGCGAGCGCGAGGTCGTGGTGGTCGACATCGAGGACCGGCCGGGCGTGCTCGCCGACCTGACCCGCAAGATCGCCCGGGCGGGGATCGACCTCGATCTCGTCTATGTCGCCACGCGCAACCGCGTGGTCTTCGGCGCGGGCGACCTGGACGCCCTCAGGGCCGCGCTGGACTCCCCGCGCTAGTCCGGCGGCGCCGGTGCTCGCGCCACGCCAACGCCGCGGCCGCGACCACGGCGAGCGTCAACGCGCCGTGGGTCAAGTAGTCCGCGGCGGCGCTGAACGACTGGTGGAAGGCGTAGCCGACGAGGGTGAACGTGGTCGCCCAGACGGCGGTGCCGAGCAGGCTCCACGGCACGAAGGCGCGCAGGCGCATGCCTGAGGAGCCGGCGAGGAAGGGGGCGACCGCGCGGACGAGCCCGATGAAGCGCCCGAGGAGGATCGCCTTGGGGCCATGCCGCGAGAAGAAGCTCTCGACGCGCTCCAGCCGCGCGGCGGTCACGCCCACGCGCGGCCCGCGGGCGATCAGGAACGGGCGCCCGAGGCGCTTGCCGAACCCGAAGCTCACCAGGTCGCCGAGCGCGGCCGCGAACCACGCGATGAGCAGCATCGCGACGAGGTCGATGTCGCCCTGCGCGGCCACGACGCCACCGAGCACGATGGCCGTCTCGCCCGGCGCGATGAGGCCGACGAACGCTCCAGTCTCGAGGAAGGCCAGGCCGCCGACGAGGGCGTAGGTCCAGGGCCCGAGCGTGCCGGACAGGTCCCGGAGCGCGGCCTCGAGGTCCGGCAGCTCGACGAGCCCGGCCGTCACCGCCGCGAAGGCAGCGGCCGCGACGACCGCGGCGGCGATCAGGGGGCGCAGCGGCAGCGGGCGGACGGGCGCTGAGGTCATGGGCACCATCGAGTATCGGTTCGCGGGCCGCAGGCCGTGCACGGGACACCACCCGGGTGTGGCTCCGGCAGGCCGTAGCCGCACGGTGTGGACTCCCCGGGGGGCGCGCCGACCTCACGAGGCAAGCAGGCACCCTTGGCCGGAGCGGCTAGGAGAGGGAAGCTTCAGGCCGCGTCATGGTCGTCGTCGTCGCCTCCACGGCGCTCGGGCGCGAGGTGAGCGACGAGCTGACCCGCATCCGCGATGGCGAACGCCCGCCCGACCCCGAGATCCGGAAGGAATGGAACGCCCTGATCGCCGAGTCGCGCTCGCGCTGGGCGGTCCTGCGCGAGCGGGTCGAGGAGCCGAGCTAACCCGCGCCGGCGGCCTTGAGCTTGCGCCAGCCGCCCGCGCGGTTGTTGGCGATGATGTGCTCGAACATCGTCAGCAGGGCAGGGCCGTTGATCGGGTCGCCGTCGTGGATCGAGATCTGCCGGGCGGTGGAGTTGCCGTGTCCCTCGGTGATGATTCCCTCCGGGTCGGGGACGATCGCGCCGTCGTAGAGGAACACGCAGACGTGCTTCTTCGCGGCCAGCAGCGCGCAGACGTTCCCCTGCAGCACGAAGTACGGCCGGTCGCGGCGCTTGATGGTCTCCTCGACCTCGGGATCGGCGGCGTGGACGAGCGCGCGGACCTCGCGGCAGACGTCGCGCTGCCAGTCCGGGAGGGCGTCGATGTAGGCGTCGACGCGCGGGTCGGTGCTCATAGCGACGCTCCTTTGGCGTTGAGGTACTGCCGCTCGGGGATGCTGAGCGTCAGGCGCGCCGCCTCGAGGTAGGAGGCGCGGGCGGCCGCGAGGTCGCCGGTCAGCTCCAGCAGGTGCGCGCGGACGGCGAACGCGCGGTGGTGGTCGGTGATGCCGCTGGCGTCGAGCTCGCGCAGGCCGGCGTCGGCGCCCTGCACCATCGCGATGGCGACGATGCGCGCCAGCGTGGGCATCGGCCCCGGCTCGAAGCGGTGCAGCAGCTCGTAGAGGCCGAGGATCTGGGGCCAGTCGGTCTCGGCGGCGGAGGGCGCCTCGGCGTGGACGGCGGCGATGGCGGCCTGGAGCTGGAACGGGCCGAGCGGCCGCTCGCTGAGGGCGTCGGTGACGAGCGCGATTCCCTCGGCGATCGCGGCGGCGTCCCAGCGCGAGCGGTCCTGCTCGGCGAGCGGGACGAGCGTGCCGTCGGGCCGCGTGCGCGCGGGCCGCCGCGCGTCGGTGAGCAGCATCAGCGCGAGCAGCCCGGCGATCTCGCCGTCGGCGGGGCGCTCGGCGTGCAGCCGGCGGGTCAGCCGGATCGCCTCGGCGCTGAGCTCGACGCGGTGCAGCGCGTCGCCGGAGCTGGCGGTCGAGCCCTCGGTGAAGATGAGGTACAGGACCCGCAGCACGGCGGCCAGTCGCGCGGGGAGCTCCGCCTCGGGCGGGAGCGCGAAGGTGGTCGCCCGCGGCGCGGATGCTCGCCTTGGCGCGGGTGATGCGCTGGGCCACGGTCGCCTCGGGCACGAGCAGGGCGCGGGCGATCTCCGCCGTCGTCAACCCGCCGACCGCCCGCAGCGTCAGCGCGACCTGCGACGGCGGGCGCAGCGCGGGATGGCAGCACATCACCAGCAGCGCCAGCGAGTCGTCGGCCTCCTCCCCCGGGTGATCCGGGGGAGGAGGCTCGAGCGCCGCGGCGGCCTGCTCGCGACGCCCGCGGGCGGTCTCGTTGCGCCACAGCTCGGTCCAGCGCCGCGACGCCACCGTGATCAGCCACGCCTTCGGGTTGGCGGGCACGCCCTGGGCGGGCCACTGCTGCGACGCCGCCAGCAGCGCCTCCTGCACGGCGTCCTCGCAGCGGGCGAAGTCGCCGTGGCGGCGCGACGAGCGACGGCGAGCACCTGGGGCGAGAGATCGCGGAGCTGTCGCTCGACGCTCACAGATCCATGGCTTGCAGGTCGAGGACCGGGCGCAGCTCGACCTCCGCCACCTCGGCGTCGGGGATCAGCGCCGCGATCTCCACCGCGCGCTCGAACGACGGCACCTCGACGAGGTAGAAGCCCGCGAGGTGCTCCTTGAGCTCGGCGAACGGGCCGTCGCTGGTGATCGTCTCCCCGTCGCGGACGCGGACGGTGTGCGCGAGCGACGAGTTGGCGAGGCCCTCGCCGGCGATCAGCTCGCCCGAGTCCATCAGCTCGCTCGAGAGCGCGAGGTGCCGGCGGCCGAACGCCTTCAGCTCCTCGTCGGTCATGCCGTCGAAGGCGTGGGGGTTCTGGTTGATCAGGATCAGGTAGCGCATGGGGTCCTCCGTGTTGGTCGACATCGTTTCACCGGGGTGTCGAAGCCGAGCGCCCGGTTTCGACACCGGTGCATGACGACCACGCACGTTCTCTCCGCCGACGGGACCCGCATCGCCTTCGAGCGCGCCGGGGACGGGCCCGCGCTGATCCTCGTCGAGCCCGCCGGGCACTATCGCGCGCTGAGCGCGGTGGCGGGCCTCGTCCCGCTCCTGGCCGGCCGCTTCACCGTCTACACCTACGACCGCCGCGGGCGGGGGGACAGCACCGACACCCTGCCCTACGCCCCCGCCCGCGAGGTCGAGGACCTCGCCGCGCTGATCGACCACGCCGGCGGCTCGGCGCACCTGTACGGCTTCTCCAGCGGCGCGCTGCTCGCGATGCACGCGGCCGCGGCGGGCCTGCCGGTCGGCCGGCTCGCGCTGCTCGAGCCGCCGCTCCAGGACGGGTCGGCGCTCCGGATCCGCTCACCGGCGAGTTGGCCGCGCTCGTCGCCGCCGGCCGTCGCGACGACGCCGTGGAGCGCTTCATGCACAGCTGCGGCGTTCCGGACGAGATCGTCACCGGCATGAAGGCCGACACCTCGTGGGCGAGCATGACCGGCATCGCCCCGACGCTCGTCTACGACTGCATGCTCTCCGACGGCGACGACGCCCGCGCTCGTGCGCGGCGTCGAGCAACGCGACGCTCGTGCTCGACAGCGCCGGCAGCAGCGACGACCTGACGGGGTGGGCGAGCACGGTCGCCGCCCGGCTGCCGCACGCCGTGCACCGCAGCCTCCCCGGCGAGTGGCACGGCGTCGCCGACGAGGTACTGGCGCCGGTGGTCGCCGACTTCCTCGGCTAGCCGCCGGCCAGCGCCGCGGGCAGCTCGCCGCGGCCCGCCACGTCGAGCTTGCGGTAGGCGCCGGTCAGGTGCATCTCGACCGTCCGGCGCGTGAGGAACAGGGCCTCGGCGATCTCGCGGTTGCTCAGCCCTTCGGTGGCCATCGCCGCGACACGGCGCTCCTGGGCGGACAGCGAGTCCACGCCCCGGACGGCGGGGCGCCGCGGACGCGATCCTGCCGCTCGCAGCTCGTCCATCGCGCGGTCCGTCTCGATCACCGAGCCACAGCGGTTGGCGAGGTCGAGGCCCTCGCGGAGCGGCTCGCGCGAGTCGCGGCGGTGCCCGCCGCGCCGCAGGGCGGCGCCCAGGTCGATCAGCGCCCGCGCGTGGGCGAGCCGGAGCTCGGAGCCCGCGAGGACGTCCGCCGCCTCGCGCGACAGCTCGACCATGTCGGAGCCGGTGGCCAGCAGCGCCCGCACGCGGAGGGCCTCGCCGATCGGCTCCGGAGCGCCGAACCGCCGCGCGATCTCGAGCTCCTCGCCGACCAGCTCGATCGCCCGGTCGTGCTCCCCGACGCGGGCCGCGGCGAGCGCCGCGTAGCTGCGCCACATGAGCGCCATCGGGTTGATGTAGAAGAGCGCCAAAGCGCGGCTGCCCGCCTCCTCGAGATCCCGTAGCGCGGTGCGCGGATCGCCCATCCGCAGGGCGAGCCGGCCGCGGGAGGCGAGCGCCTGGCTCATGCTCAACGACGACGGCAACGCCCCGGTCGGCCAGGCGTCGCGCACCAGCTCCGCGGCCTGCTCGAGCGCGCCGTGCTCGATGTGGACGTCGACGAGCGCGGACAGCGCGCTCGGGCGGATGATCGGATCGTCGGCGGGGAGCATCGGAAGGGCCGTTGCGGCGTCGGCCTCGGCGCCGCTGAGATCGCCCTTCCACTCCCGCGCCGAGGCTCGCGTGCCGAGCGAGCTCGAGTAGAGGAGCATCGAGCTGCGCGTCCGTCCCTCCGCGACGCCCGCGTTCCACACCTCGATCGCCCTCGTCAGCCGCCCAGAGAGCGCCATCGCCGTGGCGGCGGCCATCATCGCGATCGCCGTCGCGGGCGCCTCCAGCGCCGGGTGCTGGGAGCGGACCTCGACGAGGAGCCGCCCGTCGCCCCACGCCGCCTCGGCGAGCGCCGCCACCTGGTCACCCGTGCGCGCGGTGGTGGCGGCGAAGACGAGCGCGATCAGGGCGAGCAGGCTGCGCTCCGCCGCCGTCTCGCCCCGGCTCACCTCGGGTTCGAGCGCCAGCATCCGCCCGAACGTCTCGGCGCTGGGCAGCCCGCCGACCATGCGGGTGGCGGCGGCCTGGAACTCGAGGCCGAGGCGCAGCTCCCGGTCGAGTTCGCCGGGCGTCGCGAGCATCGTCTCGCAGGCCGCGACGGCCGCCGGCAGGTCGGCGGCGAGGAACCGCACCATGGACAGGCCGAGCGTGGCGTTCGCGCGCTCGGCCGGGCTGGTCGACAGGCGCAGCGCCTCCTCCATGCGCCCCGCCGCCTCGGGCATCCGCGCCGCGGCCTCGGCCGCGCCGAGCTCGAGCTGGATCGCGCGGCTCGGCGCCTCCTCGAGCGCGCGCCTCAGCAGCCGCACCGCGTCGTCGGGCGACCCGCGGTCGGCGACCTGGTGCGCCGCCGCCGTGAGCGCGACGAAGGCCCATGGCTCGCCGACGAGCCCGGCCGGGGTCGCGGCCAGCAGGTGGGCGGCCGCGCGCTCGCAGCGCGCGGGGGTGCGCGCCAGCTCGCGCGCCGCGGCCAGATGCAGCTGAGCCCGCCCGGCGGGCGGGATCGCGTCGAGGAGCGCCTGCTGGATGATCGGGTGCGACGAACTCCGGCGGGAGACGCGGGTGGAGGATCTCCGCCTCGATCAGCGCGTCCACCGCCCCCGCCGCCGCCTCGCGGTCGACGGCCGCGACCGCCGCGGCGTCCTCGAGGGAGGCGTCGTCGCCCAGGATCGCGAGCGCGCGGGCGACGGCCTCGACCGCCGGTGGGTGGCGGCTGAGGCGCGCGGCCACGAAGCGCGCGACCGACGGCGGCCCGACGGCGGCGATGTCGCTTGCGTCGATGCGTGCCGGCTCGCCCTCCTCGAGGGCCGTGATGAGCTGGCGCACGAGCAGCGGGTTGCCTCCGGTCGTGCGGGCGCACTCGGCGCACACCGCGTCCGTCGTCGCGGCGCCGAGGCCGTCCCGGACCAGCGCGGCGATGGCCGCGGGCGTGAGCGGGGGAGGGCGCACGGCCGGCTCGCGCTCGATCAGCTTGGCCAGGGCCTCCGGCGCCGGCGCGGCCTCACCTGTCCGTATGGCGACGACGGCACACGCCGGGAGCTCCTCGATCCTCGCCTCCAGGTAGGCGAGGAACCGGATCGACTGCGCGTCCGCCCAGTGCGCGTCGTCGACGAGCAGGGCGAGCGGGCGCTCCTCGGCCAGCCGCGCGCACAGCCAGTGCAGGCCGTGGAAGCGCGCGAACAGGCGGTCGTCGGCGGACGCCCGGTCGGGGACCTCCTCGAACAGCGGGCGCGCGAGCCCCGCGGCGCCCGCGAACGCGCGTTCACGCTCGCGGCCCTCGAGCCGCTCGACGCACGGCGCGAGCAACTGGATCACCACGCCGAGCGCGAAGTCGCGCTCCATCACGCCGCCGCGCGCGCGGAGCACCGCCATCCCGCTCGCCTCGGCCAGCGCGGCGGCCTCGCCCATCAGCGAGCTCTTGCCGATCCCGGGCGCACCCTCGATCACCAGGACCCCGCCGGCACCGGCGGCGGCGGTGCGCAGCGCGGCGCCGATCTGCTCCAGCTCGGCCTCCCGCTCCAGCAGAGGGGTTCGCGTCGCGCTCGGCATGTCTCGGCTCGGCCCAGCGTACGCCCCGGCAAAGCCTTCGGTGGGGTCCACGTAGCGAAGCCGGAAGCGCCCGCCGTAGCGTCGCCACAACGTATGAACACAGAGAGGAGGCGGCGATGGCACCCGGACCGCTCTTTGCGGTGCTCGCCACAAGGGCGCTCGAGGCGTCCAAGACCGCACAAGCCATGGACCGGCGCCCTCCACCCGCGCGCCACCCGCCGGCGCCCCGGCTGGGCGAGCGCGCCCTGGGCCGCGTTCGCCGGCGGCGGCTCGCCGAACCACGGACGCCCTAGGCCCGATTGGTCGCCACCCTGACACCGGCGCGGCTGATCGCGCGGATCCGCCGCTCGGTGATCGGCGACGACGTCGTGCTCGACGGGCCGTTCGGGCCGCGCCGCCTCGTGTACGCAGACCACACGGCCTCCGGGCGCGCGCTGTCGTTCATCGAGGACTTCATCCGCGACCGCGTCCTGCCGCTGTACGGCAACACGCACACCGAGGCGTCGGCGACGGGCCGGCATACCATGGCGCTGCGCGAGGACTCCCGCCGCGTCATCCACGCGGCCGTCAACGGCTGCGCCGAGGACGTCGTAGTGTTCTGCGGGTCGGGCGCGACCGGCGCGATCGACAAGCTGGTCCGCGTCCTCCCGGCGACCGGCGCCGAGCGTCCCGTCGTGTTCCTCGGGCCCTACGAGCACCACTCCAACGAGCTGCCGTGGCGGGAGTCGAGCGCGGACGTGGTGACCATCATCGAGGACGCCGACGGGCGGATCGACCTCACCCACCTCGAGGCCGAGCTCGTCCGGCACGAGCACCGGGCGCTGAAGATCGGCAGCTTCTCCGCGGCGTCGAACGTCACCGGGATCGTCTCCGACGTCGACGCGATCTCGATCCTGCTGCATCGCCACGGCGCGCTGGCCTGCTGGGACTACGCCTCGGCCGGCCCGTACCTCCCGATCGACGTCAACGCCTCGCCGGACGTCCCCCACGGCCACCTCGCCTACATGGACGCGGTGTTCCTCTCGCCGCACAAGTTCGCCGGCGGTCCCTCCACCCCCGGCGTCCTCGTCGCCAAGCGCCTGCTCCTGTGCAACCGCGTGCCGTCCGTGCCGGGCGGCGGGACGATCGTGTTCGTCAGTCCCAGCGGGCACAGCTACCACCCCGATCCCGAGGTCCGCGAGGAGGCGGGCACGCCGGCGATCGTCGAGTCGATCCGCGCCGGGCTCGTGTTCGCGCTCAAGGACGCCGTCGGCGCCGAGGAGATCCACCGCCGGGAGCGCTCCCTCGCCCGCCGCGCGCTCGCCTCCTGGGGGCGCAACCCGCGGCTGCGCATCCTCGGGAGCGCCGAGCCGGAGCGGCTCGCGATCGTCTCCTTCGGCGTGCGCCACGAGCGCGGCTCGCTGCACGCCGGCTTCGTCACGGCCGTGCTCAGCGACCTGTTCGGGATCCAGGCGCGCAGCGGGTGCTTCTGCGCCGGCCCGTACCTCCATCGCCTCCACCCGGTCGACGACGCGTGGTCGGCGGCCATGCACGAGCAGGCCCGGCAGGGCTACCTCGGCGCGACGCTCGCGTACACGCGCATCAGCTTCGGCTACTACATCAGCGACGCGGTCTTCGACTACATCCTCGAGGCCGTGCACCTCGTCGCGGCGCAGGCCTGGAAGCTGCTGCCGCAGTACCGCTTCGATCCCCGCACCGGGCTCTGGCGGCACGCGGACTCGTCTCCCGAGCGGCTGCCGAGCCTGTTCGACGCCGGCGTGCCGCGCGAGACGGCGCCCGAGAGCGCGCTCGCGCACCAGCTCGAGGAAGCGCGGCGCATCCTCCGGGAGATCGATCCCAGGGCCGGCACGCCGCTCGACCCGCCGCTGCCGGAAGCGTTCGAGCGGATCCGATGGTTCCCGCTCCCCGGCGAGTCAGCTGGACCTCAGGAAGGCCTCAGGAACGGGCATCCGCGCGGCCGTACGCTCGCGTCGACCCCAACCTCCCCCTCCCCAGGAGCTCCCAGATGACCCGAATCCGCATCGGCCGGCGCGTCGCCCTCGCCGCCGTCCTGGCCGCCGCCGCCCTCGGCCCGGCCTCCCCCGCCCAGGCCGACAGGGCCGACCGCTGCGAGCAGCGCCTCGAGCGCATCGAGGACCGCTTCCGTCACATCGAGGAGCGGCGCGGCTGGGAAGCCGCGTCCCGCTGGTGGGAGCACGCGTGGGAGCGCTACCACGAGCGCTGCGTCGCCCCCTGATCCGACGCGATCGGGCGCCGCGTCGAGGACGCGGCGCTCGTGCTCGACGTCATGTCTCGGCCCCCAGATGGGCGCGCGTGTCCTCGAACACGTCCTCGAGCTCCGCGGCGACAAGCTGTACGCGGTCGCGCAGCTCGACGACTTCGCTGATCACCGCGCGCCCCACGTCGTCCCCGACGCCCTCCGCGGCGAGCAGCTCGGCGTGCACGGTCTCCAGCGAGGCGACCGCGCGGTCCATGTCGGCGAGTACTCCCTCGTGGCGGCGCTCGAGCCGCACGATCGCCTGCTGCTGTGCCTCGAGTGCGGCGACCACCGACGGCGAGCGCTCGCTCGCGATCCGCAGGGACAGCTCGCGCGCCGGGTGGGCGTCGAGGTAGCGGCCGATGCGGTCGGCGCGCAGCGCGTGCCGGTCCAGGCCCGCGACGAGGACGTCGACCTCCTCGGCGACGTCCTCGAGCGGGGAGCTCGAGGCCCTGACCGCCGCCCGGATCGCGTCGCGGGCGGCGACCGCGGCCGCGAGCCGTCCCGCGATCGCCGGGCGGAGCCCCGCCGGATCGGAGCGGGAGGCTGCGCGCACGCTCCCGCGGCGCTCGCGCCCAACCCGCTCTGCCTCGCCTTCATCGAAGAAGGTGATGGCCGACATCGCCAGCCAGCACGCGAAGGCCACCGCGATCAGCCACGGCGTCCCGAGCAGGCTCCCGGCGACGGCCACGACGGCGGGCGCCAGCACGTTGAGCGGTTTCGTCGCCGCGTTCGCCGCCAGCGCTCGGCGCAGGTCGGCACGGGTGTCCGGGGGACGCTCCACGCGCGCTCAGAAGAACGAGCTGATCGACCGGTACATGGTCTCGACGTCCTCCGTGTCGCCCGCGTAGTACCTACCGCCCGACGTCGCGGCGATCCGCTTGAGCGCATCCTCCGCGCCGGTCGCTTCGGCGCCGTAGGCGATCGTGAACACGCGAATCGGGTTCTCGCGGTCGCCCTGGTCGAGCGCGGGCAGCACCTCGCGCAGTGTGCGATCCGAGTCGACGTCGTCGCCGTCGCTGAGCACGACGAGCGCGTTGATGCGGTCGTCGCGACCGACGACCCGGCGGACGCGCGCGAACGCCTCGGCAGTGGCGTCGTAGAAGGCTGTGCCGCCCATCGCGATCAGGTCGTGCACGGCCGCCTTGAGCCGCGAGCGGTCGCGGCTCAGGGGTACCACCTCGTGGATCTCGTCGGAGAACGTCGTCAGCCCGACGCGGTCCTCGCGGGTGGCCTCCTTCAGAAATGCGAGCACCCCTTGCTTGGCGTTGACGAGCCGCCGATCATCGGCCATCGACCGCGACACGTCGAGCACCAGCATCACGTTCGCCGGCTTGCGGTCCTCCCGCCACGTGGACTTGAGCTTGGCGAGCACGCGCGGCGCGGGGAGCTTGAGGGTCCGCCGCGGCTGCTCGGGATCGACGCCGTTGGAGGCGTCCACCGGCGGGACCGGGGGCGTGTCGACGTCCGCGGGGCGGAACCCGGCCTTGGCCGCGACCTCGGGGGTGATCCGCTCGGCCAGGGAGCTGCGGAACGCCTCGGCGCCGCGCCGCTGCTCGGTTGTCACCCAGTCGGCGTCGAGCACCATGAAGGGGTTGTCCGAGTAGAAGGTCCCCTCGCTCGGATACAGGGCCACGAGCGGGGGCTGCCCCTTCCGGTTGCCGTTGAACTCCAGCAGCGTGACCTCCTCCATCACGACAGCCGAGGCGTAGCCGGGCCCGCCTGCGCGGAGCTGGTCGGCGATGAAGGGCGTCGTGTCGCCGTAGTGGACGATCGAGCGCTCCAGGTCGCGCACGATCCGCCGCGCGCCCGAGCTGGTCACATCCTCCTCGGTGAGCCCGTCGCGCTTGCCCGTCGCCGCGTAGTACTCGGCGACGACCGCGGACAGCCCGGAGGTCGAGAAGTCGGGGTTGGTGTGGACGAACTTGAACCCGCCCCACTGGGGCCGGCCGAAGCGCTCCCACCCGGTCCGGGAGCGCGCGAGCCGGAGCAGGTCGCCGAACCCGATCTGCTTCTCCGGCCACCCGAGGGCGCGGGCCATCGGCTTCCACATCGCGATCACGAGCGGAGTCCTGACGATCGACGGGTTGGTGTCGGGGACCAGCGCGCGGTCGGCCTCGAACTCGAGCAGGCGCCCCCACAGCGAGGAGGCCGGGGACCACGCGACGGGCTTCAGCGTTCCGCGTGCGATGCGCGTCTCCGCCTCGCCGGAGGCGATCACCTGGGGCTCGACGAACACGGGCCGCCCGGAGGCCCGGTGGCCCTCGGCGTTGAACCGCTCGATCAGCCCCGCCAGCAGCGGCTCCTTCTCCAGCGAGTAGGCGAACGGAACCCGGATCGCACCGGCCGGCGCCCGCGCGGCGCCGCCCGCGCCCTGCTCAGGCTTAGGATCGTCCTCGCGCGAGGTCGTGAAGGCGACCGCCACCGCGACGGCGGCGAGCACGAGGACGAGGAGTCGGCCGAGCACGCTTCACCTCAGAAGTCGTGCGGGCGCACGAGGCCGTCGACGATCGCCACGGCGGCCAGCCGCGCGCGCTTCTGGTTCTGCGGGAGCGCGTCGAGCCCGAGCCGCTCGAACAGCACTCGCAGGTGGGCCTTGACGGCATCCACGCTGAGGTGGACCTCCTCGCCGATCTCCCGGTTCGTGGCCGGGGTCGCGTACGGCGAGTCCTCGAGCGGCCGGCACAGCGCGACGAGCAGCCGGCGCTGCGTCTCGGTCAGGGAGACGTCGGTCCGGCCCGTGGAGACGGCGGCGGTCGACATCGCCGTGTCCTCGGAGGGCGCACGGAATCGCACGCGCGTCTCGCCGAAGCACAGCCGGTCGCCGTCGCGGAGCCGGCGGCGGCCGGCCACGCGGTCGCCGTTGACGAACGTGCCGTTGCGCGACAGGCCGTCGTCGACGAGCGCCCAGTCGCGGCCGATCGGCTCGAGCTGGGCGTGCACGCGGGAGACCTCGCCGTCCCAGGGCAGGGCGACGTCGTTGCCCTCACGGCGCCCGATCGTGACCGGCCCGGCGCTCGCGTCGAGCTCGACGATCAGCTGTCGCCCGTCGCCGTTACGGAGGAGCAGGTGCGGGGCTCCGCTCCGCTCGGCGGCGAGCTGCGCCTTCAGCTCGGCCGGAGTTGACGCGTGGAGGTCGGTGCCGGCGCCTTCAACCACCCCAGAACCCTCCGTCCGCGCGCCGCGCCGCCGCCCGCGCGGCGGTCGCGGGGTCGCGATAACTGCGCGCCACGCCCGCGGCGTACACGACCAGGGCGAGCGGGACCATCACCGCGATCGCGCCGAGGATCGCGCCGACCACGAGCAGACCGCCGAGCAGGACGACGTTGAAGCGGTCGCCGAGGGCGGCGACGAGGAGCTCGCGACGGTCCGGCTTGGGCGCGACGGGCGCCCGAGCCGGCGCCGGTGCGGGCCGGGGGGCGGGAGCCGGCGCGGGCGTCGCGACGGGACGCGCGGCGGCCAGCATCGCGGCGCCGACGTCCCCGGCCTTCGCGTAGCGCGCGCCGGGCCGCTTGGCCATTGCGCTCGCGACGACCGCGTCGAACGCGCTGGAGAGCCCCGGCACCCGCGCGCTGGGCCTGGGCGGCGGCTCGGAGACGTGGGCCCACAGCTTCCCCTCGTCGCTGTCGGCCTGGAACGGCACCTCGCCCGTGAGCAGGTGCACGATCATGCAGCCCAGCGAGTACACGTCCGTGTACGGGCCGATCGCCTGCCCGCGGATCTGCTCGGGCGCCATGTAGTTCAAGGTGCCGAGCACCACGCCCGTGCGCGTGGCGTCGGCGTCCGCCGCGAGGCGCTTGGTGAGGCCGAAGTCGGTCAGGTACACGTGGTCTTCCCCCGTCACCAGCACGTTGGCCGGCTTGACGTCGCGGTGCACGAGCCCCTCGGCGTGGGCGGCGTCGAGCGCGGCGGCCACCTGGGCGATGAGCTTCGCCGTGCGCTCCGGCTCCAGGCGACCCTCCGCGCGCAGCACGCTGCGCAGGTCCTCGCCCGGCACGAAGCGCATCGCGATGTAGGGCATGCCGTCGCACTCCCCGGCGCCGAAGATGGGAATGACGTTGGGGTGGTCGAGCGAGGCCGCGAGCTTCGACTCCGACACGAACCGGCGGCGGAAGCCGGCGTCCTTCGCGAGGTCGTCGTCGAGGACCTTGAGCGCCACGACGCGGTCGAGCGTGAGGTCGGTCGCCCGGTAGACGACGCCCATGCCCCCGCGGCCGACCCGGCCGTCGATCCGATAGCCCGCGAACTGCTTGGCGATGAGACCATCGGCCACGGGTGGGTTCTACTCCGGGGGCGCGTACCGGGCAAGCGGCCGGGCATCGGTCGCTCAGCGCCTCCAGACGGTCGGGCGCGGCGACGTCCTCGCCGGCGCGAAGCGACGGGCGATCCGCAGGCTGGGAAACGTGCCGCGGCGCGAGCGCGCCGCCCCGCGGGCCAGGCGCGCTTCCGCGGCGTCGCGGATGCGGTCGGCCGTGATCTGCTGGGCCACGATCGGGGTCAGGAGCGACGACATCGCCTACTCCGAGACCGGCGAGAGGCGGGCGGCCGAGCGCCGCAGCAGCGCGGCGATGCCCTTGCGGAACGGTCCGGAAACGGACGGCCGAGCAGTGGCGGCGTGATCGGCGACGACGGGGGCGCCCGGCTGGGCGGAGAGTGCGAGGCCGGCGGTGGCGGTGCGGCACTGATCGACGACGACGGAGATGGACACGAGGTCCTCCTGGGCTGGTGACGTGCGGGACGAGTGGATCGTCCGTCGGCGACGCCGCCGCGCCCAGGGACCCTGGGTGTCGCGGTACACACCTTCACGTGCGCGCCGGTCGCTTACGGTTCTGCCCGCATGGACCGAACCGAGGAGTACGAGGCCTTCGCGCGGGCCCAGCGCGCGATGTACGCCGGCGGCGACCCCGAAGCCGTGCGCGGGCTGCTGGCGGAGGACATCGTGTGGCACGTGCCCGGCAGGAGCGCGATCGCGGGCGACCACCGCGGCCGCGAGGCGGTGATGGCCTACTTCGAGCGCCGCCGCACGCTCGCGGGCGGGCGGATGGCGATCGCCGAGAAGGGCGGCATGGCGCACGGCGACACCGTGGTCCGGTTCGCCGACGGCGAGCTCGAGCTGGACGGCGAGCGCGTCGGCTGGAGGACCGTCGGCGTGTACCGCATGGACGGCGCGCAGGTGGCCGAGGCGTGGCTGGTGCCGCTCGATCTCGACGCGTTCGAGGCCATCTGGGTGGCGCTCACTTGATCGGCCGCATGCTCATTTGAGAGCCTGTCGCCCATGTCCCAAGAGAAGGTCGCCGGTCCGGCGGCCCTGGTGCTCACGGCGACCGTGGCCCGGCGGTACTACCTCGACGGCGCCACCAAGAGCGAGATCGCGACCGAGCTCGGCCTGAGCCGCTTCAAGGTCGCGCGGCTGCTCGACCAGGCGCGCGAGACGGGCGTCGTGCGGATCGAGCTCGATTCTCCCGGGCAGATCAACCTCGACCTGTCGGTGCGCCTGAGCGCGGCGTACGGCCTCCGCCACTGCGTCGTGATGGACGGCCCGGAGGACGACGACGACCTGCTGCGCCGCAACCTCGGGCGTCGCCACGGCGGAGCTCCTGACCGAGATCGTGGAGCCCGGCGACGTCCTCGGGCTGTCCTGGGCGCGGTCGCTGATGGCGATGCGGGCGTCGCTCACGCGGCTGCCCCGCTGCGACGTCGTCCAGCTCACCGGGGCGCTGTCGCTGCCCAAGGACGAGAGCCCGATCGAGCTCGTGCGCGATGTCGCGCGAGGGTCGATCGGGCAGGCGTTCTACTACTACGCGCCGATGATCCTGCCCGACGCGACGACGGCCCGGGCGCTGCGCACGCAGCCCGAGGTGGCGCGCGCCATCGAGCGGTTCCCCGACGTGACGAAGGCGGTGGTCGGGGTCGGGGCCTGGCAGCCGGGTCTGTCGACGGTGGCCGATTCGCTGACCGACGAGGAGCGCCGGGAGATGTACGACCTCGGCGTGCGCGGGGAGCTGTCGGGGATCCAGCTCGACGCCGACGGCAAGGCGCTGACCACCTCGCTCACCGAGCGGCTGATCGGCATCGACGCGGAGCAGCTGCACGCGGTCCCCGAGGTGATCGGGATCGTCTACGGCGCGGCGAAGGCCGACGCCGTGCGGGCGGCGCTCCGCGGCGGCTTCGTCACGAGCCTCGTCACCCACCCGGCGATGGCCGGCGAGCTGCTGCGGCGGGCATGAGCGGCACGCCTCACGAGGACGCCGAGGAGCCCCTCCTCGGCGGGTTCACCAACGCCGGGTTCGTGACCCGGGTCGGCGACACCGTCCGGCGCCCGTGGCGCCCCACGAGCCCGGCGACCAAGGCGCTGCTCGACCACCTCGAGCGCGAGGGGTTCGACGGGGCGCCGCGCTTCCTCGGCGCCGACGACCAGGGCCGCGAGATGCTCTCGTTCATCCCGGGCGAGGCGGCGAACGAGCCGTTCCCCGCGTGGGCGGTGACCGACGAGGCGCTGGTCGGCGTGGCGGAGCTCCTGCGCCGCTACCACGACGCCGTCGCGTCGTTCGACCCGACCGGGTACGCATGGCCC
Organism: uncultured Solirubrobacteraceae bacterium; assembly: GCA_963764385.1. Lineage (GTDB taxonomy): Bacteria > Actinomycetota > Thermoleophilia > Solirubrobacterales > Solirubrobacteraceae > DATFQI01. Next base: position 178,682 of record CAVXSJ010000007.1, read on the forward strand.
GTGCCCGTTCCCGAAGGCTTCAGCGGCGGGATCGTCAGCCACAACGACCCGAACGTCGACAACGTGGTGTTCGACGGCGGCCGCCCCGTGGCGCTGATCGACTTCGACCTGGCGTGCCCCGGGTCGGCGACCTGGGACGTCGCGTGCGCCGCGCGCCTGTGGGCGCCGCTGCGCGACGAGGCCGACATGCCGGAGCAGGTGCGCGGCCGCGGGCTGGAGCGGCTGGCCATGTTCGTCGACGCCTACGGCCTGCCGCGAAGCGAGCGCGGCGCGGGTGGTCGACGCGGTCCTCCCCGCGCACGAGTGGTCCTACGACGTCGTCCGCGAGGCGGTCGCGCGCGGGCACGTGCCGTTCTCGCGGATGTGGAGCGGGGGAGGCGAGTCGCGGGCCGAGCGGACGCGCCGCTGGCTCGCCTCGCACGACGCGCCGATGCGCGCGGCGTTGTCCGCTCCCGCACCTTGACAGCGAGGGTGATTCTCGTAACCTTCTGCACATAGGAGCGGCGAGCCGCTCAAATGAGCGCGGGGCGGTCAGAGGGGGAGAGATGGCCGGGATTGAGCTCCAGCAGATCACCAAGCGGTATCCCGACGGGACCGAGGGGGTGAAGACCCTCGATCTCGACATCGGCGACGGCGAGTTCATGATCCTCGTCGGGCCCTCGGGGTGCGGGAAGTCCACCGCCCTGCGGATGGTCGCGGGCCTCGAGGACATCACCGAGGGCGATCTGCTGATCGGCGGGAAGCGCGTCAACGAGGTCGCGCCGAAGGACCGCGACATCGCGATGGTGTTCCAGAACTACGCCCTGTACCCGCACATGACCGTGCGCGAGAACATGGGCTACGCGCTCAAGAAGCGCAAGATGAAGCGCGAGGACGTGGACCGCAAGGTCGAGGACACGGCGGAGATCCTCGACCTCACCGAGCACCTGGACCGCAAGCCGGGGACGATGTCCGGCGGCCAGCGCCAGCGCGTCGCGATGGGCCGCGCGATCGTCCGCGAGCCGCAGGCGTTCCTGATGGACGAGCCGCTGTCCAACCTCGACGCGAAGCTGCGCGTGCAGATGCGCGGCGAGGTCGCGCGCCTGCAGAACCGCCTCGGCACCACCACGCTCTACGTGACCCACGACCAGACCGAGGCGATGACGCTCGGCGATCGCGTGGCGGTCATGCGCGGCGGCTACCTGCAGCAGGTCGGGCCGCCGAAGGAGCTCTACAACGATCCGGTCAACCTGTTCGTGGCGGGCTTCATCGGCTCGCCCGGCGATGAACTTCGTCGCCGCCCGCATCGAGGAGAACACGCTCAAGCTCCCGTTCGGCGACGTCCCGCTGGAGGGGCGGCTCAAGGAGCGCCTCGAGAACGGGAACGGCGCGCAAGCGCGAGGTGATCGCGGGCATGCGGCCCGAGCACTTCGAGGACGCGCGCTACGCCGCCGACCTCGAGCACGCGCTGAAGTTCGACATCGAGGTCGACGTCGTCGAGGAGATGGGCTCCGAGCTGTACGCGTTCTTCTCGGTCAAGAGCGAAGCCCTGCACTCCGACGATCTCGACGACCTCGCGGAGGACGCCGGCGCCACCTCGCTCGGCGAGAAGGGCAAGAGCGAGGCCGTCGCGCGGCTGAGCGCGGAGAGCGACGCCGAGGCCGGCAGCAAGACCCAGCTCGTGCTCGACACGGACAAGATCACGCTGTTCGACCCCGACGGGAAGAACCTGATGCGGGCCGGCTCATGACCGGGCTGACACGCAGGCAGCTGATGGCGCGGGCGGGCGCGGGCGCGGCGGCGTTCGCCCTCCCCGGGTCGCTGGCGGCGTGCGGCGGGGAGACCAACACCGCGCAGCCGGTGCCGGGCGACGAGTGGAAGCAGTTCGCGGGGACGACGATCAACTTCGTCTCCGAGAACACGGCCCCGACCTCGGCGATCGCCGCCAACCTCAAGCCGTTCAAGGACCTCACCGGGATCGACGTGAAGATCTCCCAGCTCGAGCTGAGCGCGCTCGTGCAGAAGGTCGCGCTGGACTTCGCGTCGGGCATCGGCGCCTACGACGTCGTGTACGCCGATCCGTACCAGATCCTCGCGCCGTACAGCGCGGCGCTGGCCGAGCTCAACCAGTTCAACGACGACCCCGACCTCCCGAAGGTCCAGGACCTCGAGGACTTCATCCCGGTCCAGCTCGACGCCGCCGGGCGCTTCGTCGACCGCGACAAGCTCTTCGCGCTGCCCTACGACGCGCCGACGCTGATCTGGATGTACCGCAAGGACATCTTCGAGAAGCACAAGGAGCGGATGCAGGACGACCTCGGCTTCGACCCGATCCCCAACGAGGGGTCGACGTGGGAGCAGTTCTACGAGATGTCGAAGTGGATCCGCGAGAACGCCCAGGACGACGTCCCGTACGGGTCCGGCCACCAGGCCAAGCAGCACGACTCGCTGATGAACGACTTCTCCAACGTCCTGTGGGGCTACGGCGGCGACTACTTCGAGAACGGCGCCGACGTCGGCCGCTTCGGCTCCGACGATCCGGGCGAGCCGCTGCTCGACCGCCCCGAGGCGATCGAGGGCGCCGAGATGTACAAGAAGCTCATCGACATCGCGCACCCGGCGAGCAAGGGCTGGGACTGGACCGGGCAGGCGGAGGCGTTCATGGCCGGCGAGTTCGCCATGGGCGTCATCTGGCACGAGAACGCCGCCGGCGTCGAGTCGTCGAAGATCGCCGGAAGGTCGGCTACGTCCCGCTGCCCAAGGGCCCGAAGCGCAGCGCGAACATGTACGGCGGCACCGGCATCGGCATCAACGGGGTCGCGCCGAAGAAGCAGCAGAAGGCGGCGTGGCTGTTCGTCAACTGGGCGACGTCACCCGACACGCAGCTCTCCAACCTCAAGAGCAAGGTCGGCGGCGGGACGCCGACGCGGGAGTCGATCTACAAGCTGCCCGAGGTCGAGGCGGCGCGCAAGCCGCCGTCGAAGATCCCCAACGTCCTCACCACCGACGCCGTGTTCGAGGCGTGGCAGCCCGACAAGATCGGGCTGCGGCCGAAGATCGCGGCGTGGAACGAGTGCGACACGGTCATCTTCACGGAGCTGTCGAAGATGATCGCCGGCCGGCAGTCGCCCGAGCAGTGCATGAAGAACGCCAAGGAGGGCTTCGAGGGCGCGCTCGATCGCGCCGAGGCCCTGAGGAGGCAGTGATGGCGGTCACGACACAGCGGAAGGCCCGCGCGGCCACCGAGACGGAACGCCGGCCGCTCCTGCGCCGAGGGCTCTCCTTCGAGGGCAAGATGCTCTCGCCGGCCATGATCCTGCTGGCGCTCGTCTCGATCTTCCCCTTCGTCTACATCGTGATCATGAGCTTCTCGCAGGTCCGGTTGATCGGCGGGATCAACTTCGACTGGGCGGGGCTGGACAACTGGACGCCGCCTGTTCGGCGACGGAGCGGTGTGGCGCAGCTGGGGGCGCTCGGTCATGTTCTTCGTCCTCTCCGTCGGCCTCCAGATGTTCCTCGGGATCGCGATCGCGCTGGCGATCTACGAGACGCGGAAGGGCCGCAACATCATCATCTCGCTGATCCTGATGCCGATGTTCATGGCGCCCGTCATCGTCGGGCTCCTCGGCCGCTTCCTGACCGACTCGACCTACGGCCTCTACGCGTGGGCGCTGGACGAGCTCGGGCTCTACAACGGCGACATCCTCGGCAGCCCGACCTCGGCGTTCCTGGCGGTGACGCTGATGGACGTGTGGGAGTGGACGCCGCTGATCGCGCTGATCGTGCTGGCGGGGCTCACCTCGATGCCCAAGACGGTGCTGGAGGCGGCCGCCATCGACGGGGCGAGCTACTGGGCGCGCCTCAAGGACATCGTCCTGCCGATGATCGCCGGAGTGATCATCGTGGCGCTGCTGATCCGCTCGATGGACGCGATCCGCTACTTCGACATCATCACCAACACGACCAACGGCGGCCCGGCGGACGCGACGAAGATCGTCCCGATCCGCCTCTATGAGACGGCCTTCCGCTTCTTCGACCTCGGGTACGCGGCGGCCATCGGCCTGTCGATGCTGGCGGTCACGATCGTGATGGCCAACCTGTTCATGAACATCCTCAAGCGGAGGGGGCTGGCACGATGACGTCCGCTCGCGGTGCCGGGAGCCGGATCGGACTTCCCGTCGTCCTCGGCGTGATCCTGCTGTGGACGGTCATCCCGCTGGCGTGGATGCTGCTGTCCTCGTTCAAGCCGAGCGACGAGCTCACGGCCAGCACGCCGACCCTGGCGTTCTCGCCGACGCTCGACCATTACCAGGCGCTGTTCTCGGGCGGCAACAACATCGGCCCGTACATCCGCAACTCGCTGTTCGCGGCGGGCGTGTCGACGATCATCGCCGTGGTGCTCGGGTGCCTGGCCGGCTACGGCCTGGCCCGGAGCCGCTTCCGCGGCAAGGACCACGTCGCGTTCTGGATCATCTCCCAGCGCATGGCCCCGATCGCCGCGGTGATCCTGCCGCTGTTCGTGATCTTCCGGTTCACCGGCCTGCTCGGCTCCACGTGGGGGCTGATCGTGGCCTACCTGACGTTCAACCTGCCGTTCGCGATCTGGATCATGAACGCGTTCTTCTCCGAGCTGAGCCCGTCGCTGGAGGAGGCGGCGATGATGGACGGGGCGACGCGGTGGTCGGCGTTCAAGGACATCGCGCTGCCGCTGGTGTTGCCGGGGATCGCGACGACGGCGATCCTGTGCCTCGTGTTCTCGTGGAACGACTACGCGTTCGCGGTCACGTTCTCGGGCCCGGACAGCCAGACGCTGCCGATCGCGGCGTCCCAGCTCGTGACGCAGACTCGATCGACTGGGGCCAGCTGACCGCGATCGGGACGATCGTGGTCGCGCCGATGATCCTCGTCGGGCTGATCGTCCGGAAGTGGCTCGTGACCGGCCTGACCCTGGGGGCGGTGACGGGCGAATGAGCGAGAACCGCGCCGCCGTCCTCTACGCGCCGCGCGACGTGCGCGTGGAGGAGCGCCCGATGCCCGAGCCCGGCCCCCGCGAGGTGCTGGTGGAGATCGCCACCGTCGGGGTCTGCGGGTCGGACATCCACTACTACGAGCACGGCCGCATCGGCCCCTACGTCGTGCGCGAGCCGATGATCCTCGGGCACGAGTCCTCCGGCCGCGTGGTGGGGCTCGGCGAGGGCGCCTCCAAGCACGAGGTGGGCGACCGCGTCGCGCTGGAGCCGGGCGTCCCGTGCGGGCGCTGCCGCGAGTGCCGCGCGGGCCGGTACAACCTGTGCCGCGACGTGCGCCTTCTTCGCCACGCCGCCCATCGACGGCGCGTTCGCCAACTTCGTGGCCATCCACGAGGACTTCGCGTTCGCGCTGCCCGACTCGGTCTCCGACGAGGAGGGCGCGCTGATGGAGCCGCTCTCGGTCGGCGTGTGGGCGTGCCAGAAGGCGGGCGTGAGCGCGGGCGACCGCGTGCTGGTCACCGGCGCCGGGCCGATCGGTCAGCTCGCCGCGCAGACCGCGCGCGCGTTCGGCGCCACCGAGATCACGGTCACCGACGTCAACCCGCACCGGCTCGAGCTGGCCGGGCGCACGGGGGCGACGCGGACCATCGACGTCTCCAGGAGTCGCTGGCGGACGTCGAGGCCGACGCGCTGATCGAGTGCTCCGGGCACCCGGACTCGTTGACGGCCGGGATCAGGGCGCTGCGGCCCGCGGGCGCGGCGGTGCTGGTCGGGATGGGGCCGGAGGAGGAGGGCACGCTGCCGCTGGCGCTGATCCAGGGCCGCGAGCTGTGGCTGACCGGCACCTTCCGCTACGCCAACACGTACCCGACCGCGATCGCGCTCGCCGCGCAGAAGCGCGTCGACCTCGAGGCGATCATCACCGGGCACTACGGGCTCGACGAGGCCGACGCCGCGCTCCGCGCGGGCGCGAGGACCCCACCGCGGTGAAGGTCATGGTCACGCCGGGCGATGAGCGTCCTCGACACGTTCGACCTCACCGGCAAGGTGGCGGTCGTGACCGGCGGCAACCGCGGGCTCGGCGAGGCGTGGGTGCGCTGCCTGCTCGACGTCGGCGCGACGGTGGTGATCGCCGCGCGCGACGAGGCGCGCTCGCAGGAGGTCGCCGACGCGATCGGCGGCCGCGTCGACGCCGTGTCGCTCGACGTCCGCGACACCGCGCAGGTGCAGGCCGCGCTCGACACCATCGTCGGCCGCCACGGGCGCGTCGACGTCCTGGTCAACAACGCCGGCGCGTGCATCCATCGCCCCGCGCTGGAGGTCACCGACGACGAGTGGGACCAGGTCGTGGACGTCAACCTCAACGGCCTGTGGCGCTGCAGCCAGGCGTTCGGCGCCACATGATCGAGGCGGGCGGCGGCGTGATCGTCAACATCGGCTCGATCTCGGCGCAGATCGTCAACCGCCCGCAGATGCAGCCCGCCTACAACGCCTCCAAGGCGGCCGTCCATCAGCTCACGAAGTCGCTGGCGGCGGAGTGGGCGCCGCTCGGCGTGCGCGTCAACGCGCTCGCGCCCGGCTACACGAAGACGGCCATGGCGCCCGTCGACGAGCCCGAGTTCCGCGCGCGCTGGATCGACGACGTCCCGATGCAGCGCTACGCCATGCCCGACGAGTACGGGCCGGCGCTGGTGTTCCTCGCCAGCGACGCGTCGAGCTTCATGACGGGCGCGACGCTCGTCATGGACGGCGGCTACACCCTCTACTGAGTCAGGTCCTCGAGCGTGGCGCGGGCGCCGCGCTCGTGCAGCGACTCGAGCGCCCACCGGTAGGCCTCGGCGAACCGCTCGTCCTCGGCGAGGTCGCCGAACACGTCGGTGTTGGCGATGAACGCGCCAGGGTCCTCGCGCTGCCGCTGCGCGGCCTCCATCAGCGTGTCCTTGAGCCGGTCGACGACCTCGATCGGCTCGCCCTCCTCGTCGACGCCCTCGGCGTAGCGCGCCCACGCGGCCACCACCGCCGCCGCGCGCTTGATCTCGCCGCCGCTCTCCAGCTGCTCGCGGATCACGGGCAGCACCCACTTGGGGATGCGGTCCGAGCTCTCCGCGCACAGGCGGGCGACCGTGTCGCGGACCTCGGGGTTGGAGAAGCGCTCGATCAGCGTGTGCTTGTACTCGTCGAGGTCCACGCCCGGGACGGCGGACAGCGTCGGCGTGCCCTCCTCGTCCATGTAGCCGAGCAGGAAGGTCCGGAACAGCGGGTCCTGCGCCGCCTCGTGGACCAGCCGGTAGCCGGCCAGGTACGCGAAGTAGCCCAGCGCCTGGTGGCCGGCGTTGAGCAGGCGGAGCTTCATCAGCTCGTACGGCTCGACGTCCTCGACGACCTGCACCTCGGCGTCCTCGTAGGGCGGGCGCCCGGCGGCGAAGTCGTCCTCCAGGACCCACTGCGTGAACGGCTCGCACACCACCGGCCAGCCGTCCTCGATGCCGAACCGCTCGCGCACCGCGTCGCGGTCGTCGTCGGTGGTGCCCGGGGTGATGCGGTCCACCATCGAGCTGGGGAAGCGGCCCTTCCTCCTCGACCCACGCGCCGAGCTCGGGATCGCGCAGCCGGGCGAAGGCGGTGAGCGCCTTGCGGGTGAGCTCGCCGTTGCCCTGGAGGTTGTCGCACGACATCACCGTGAAGGGCGCGAGGCCCCGCTCCCGGCGGCGGCTCAGCGCCTCGGTGATCAGGCCGAAGGTCGTCTGCGGCGTGGCGCCGGGCTCGAGGTCGGCGGCCACGTCGGGCTCTCGGCGTCGAACTCCCCGGTGACGTGGTGGATGTTGTAGCCGCCCTCGGTGACCGTCAGCGACACGATGCGCGTCGTCTCCGCGGCCATCTTCTCGATCACGGCCTCGGGGTCGTCGGGCGCGAACAGGTACTCGACGATCGAGCCGATCACGCGCGGCTCGTACGTGCCGTCGCCGTGCTTGAGCACCAGCGTGTACAGGCCGTCCTGCGCGTCGAGCACCTCCTGCATGCGGCGGTCGCCCGGCATCACGCCGACGCCGCAGATCGCCCAGTCGAGCGCCTCGCCCCGCTCCATGAGGCGGTCGTGGTACATCGCCTGGTGCGCGCGGTGGAAGCCGCCGACGCCGAAGTGGACGACGCCCACGGTGAGGGCGCCGCGGTCGTAGCCCGGCACCGGGACGCGGTCGGTGGAGGGCAGGGTGTCCGCGCTCAGCGACGCCATGGCGGAAAGGTACCCACGGGAGCCCCACGACACCCTTCGCGCGTGGTGAGATTGTCAGCGTGCGCGGCCCGGGTGGGTGAACGGCGTCGTGGTGGCCAGCGCCTCGAAGCCGAGCCGCTCGAGGATCGGCCGGCTGTCGCTCGACGCGTCGACCTGGAGGTAGCGGAAGCCCCGCTCGGCCGCCATCGCGGCCCGGTGGGCGACCAGCGCGCGGAACACGCCGCGGCCCCGCCACGCCGCGAGCGTGCCGCCGCCCCACAGGCTCGCGAAGTCGGTGCCGAGGTTGAACTCCACGCGGCCCGCGGAGACCGGGGTCCCGCCGGCCACGGCGATCACGGCGGCGGCGGTGCCGCGCGCGAGCTGGGCGAGCAGGATCTCGCGCAGCGCGGAGTGGTCCTCCCCGAACACCTCCTCGTGGACGCGCACGACCGCGTCGACGTCCTCGCTCTCCACGACGGACCGCAGCTCGACGCCGGCCGGCGGCGTCGCGTCGAGCGTCAGCGGCCGATCTCGGCCACCAGCAGCGTCTCGGCCGGCTCGCGCGTGAAGCCCGCCGCCAGCAGCCGCTCGGGCAGGTCGGGCGGCTCGTCGTAGGAGTAGTGCTTCCACTCCCACGGCCGTGACAGCTCGGCGAAGCGGCTGACCTGCGCGGCGATCGCGGCGTCGGCGCGGTCGCCGTCGAGGTCGCTCCACGTCACGGCGTTCCAGCCGCTCGTGCCCGACACGGTGCGGACCACGCCGTCCCCGCGCTCGATCCGCCCGTCCGCGGCCTCGGGCTGCGGGTGGCGCCTGATCTGCTCGTCGAAGGCCTCGAGCACCGCGTCCCGGTCCATGCCGACCAGCCAAGCAGATCGCTCTCGCGTGATCGGCGATGCGTGTTGGCGCGCCGCCCGCGGTGGCCTAGACAAGGAGTCATGACCGACCGGCAGCTCATGATCGAGCGCTACCTCCCGCTCGCGCGCAGCCTCGCGCTCCGCTACCGCCGCACGTCCGAGCCGTTCGACGACCTCTTCCAGGTCGCCTCGGTCGGCCTCATCAAGGCCGTCGACCGCTGGGATCCGGACCGTGGCTTCGCGTTCTCGACCTACGCGGTGCCGACCATCCTCGGCGAGCTGCGCCGCTACTTCCGTGACTTCACGTGGATGGTGCGCCCGCCCCGCGACGTGGCGGAGCTGACGCTGGCCATCGAGCGGGTGCGCGTGACGACCGGCCACGAGCTCACCGAGCGGGAGCTGGCCGAGACGCTCGACCGCACGCCCGAGGCGGTGGGGGAGGCGATGCAGGCCGCCCGCTGCCGCTCGGCCTCCTCGCTGGACAGCCCGGCGCTGGAGGACGCGCCCGAGCCCGCCACCATCGGCGCGCTCATCCCCACCCCGACGACGAGTACGAGCGGGCCGACGACCGCGCCACGCTGGACTCGCTGACGCGGATCCTCGATCAGCGCGCGCGCGAGATCCTGCGCCTGCGCTACGAGGACGACCTCCTGCAGTCCCAGATCGCCGAGCGCGTCGGCTGCTCGCAGATGCACGTCTCCCGCATCCTCCGGGCCTCGCTCGAGCGCCTCGGCGAGTACGCGGCCGCCGCATGAGTCCCCCATCCAACCCCGAGGAGGCCACGTGGCCGATCCCCATCCCTGCCGCCTACCCGCGCTGCTCGTCATGAGCGCGGCGGCGGTCGCCCTGACGGCGGCGCCCGCCCTCGCCACCGAAGGTCCGGCGACACCCGCGCCGCCGGTCCCGGCCGCGCTGGTGCTCCCGAACTTCGCCCCGATGCCGGCCCCGGTGAGCACGGGCTCCCGGCCCACGATCCGCCGCGCGCGGCTCGCCTCGCGGCGGATCCGGCGCGGGCAGCGTGCGCGCCTGCGGCTCTCGTTGTCGGAGCCCGGCCGCGTCAGGATCGTGATCCATCGCAGCGCCCGCGGCCGCCGCATCGCCATCCGCGCGGTCACCGTCCGCGCGAAGACGACCACGCTGTCCGTGCGCCTGCCCCGCGGCCTGCGCCCGGGTCGCTACCGCATCACCGTCGTCGCGATCGACGCCGAGGGCGACCGCTCCCGCCCGGTCCGCCGGACGCTCGTCGTCCGCCGGGCGCGCTGACTCAGCGCAGCCCGTCGAGGATGATCCCGCGCAGCTCCGCGGCCGCCGCGGGGTCGCGCTGGACGTCCCAGTCGACGATCCCGGTGCCGTCCTGCTGGACCTTGCCGCGGCTGGGCAGCTGCGACCACATGACCGCGCGGATCCACGGCATGCCGCGCAGCATCCGCCGCAGGTCGCGCGAGCCACCGGACGCGGCCGCCGTACTCGGTGTTCGTCTCGGCGAGCACCACCGGCTTGCCGAACGTCCGCCGCAGCGCGCGCAGCCGGGTCGCGAACGCGCGCCACGGTGTAGTCCTTGGCGCCGCCGAAGTCGATCATCGTCGAGCCGACGAAGTCCACGTGCCGGCGCCCCGGCCAGTAGCGGCGCGCCGTCCGGCGCCAGGTGCCCTCCGGCTCGTACAGGTTCGCGTTCACCGACCAGACGAAGCGCACGTTGCGCGCGCCCGCGACGTCGAAGAGCCGCACGATCCGCCGCCACGCCCACCGGTACGCGCGCGGCGTCGCGGCTCCACGGGTACCAGTAGCCGTTCATCTCGTGCGCGTAGCGCAGGTAGACGGTGCCCGGGAAGCGCGCGAGGCTGCGGGCGAAGCGCATGATGTAGCGGTCCTGCGCGCCGCGCGCGATGTCGATGTTGCGGTAGCCCGGCTGGGGGGCGGACTGCGCGGCCACGCCGAGCGGGCTCGGCACCGGCGTCCACGGCTCCCAGGACACGATCAGCCGGCGGATGCCCTGGCGCCGGCTCTCGGCGGCGTAGCGGTCGATCGTCGGCGGCGCGAGAACGCCTCGAACTTGGCGACCGCCTGCGGCGCCGCGCCGACCGCCCGCGCCCAGTCGTCGACGTGCCACGGATCGACGTAGACGCCGAACACGCGGCGCGGGTCGGCGTGCCGGCTCGCAGCGGAGCCGCGCGCAGCGCCGGTCCTCGCCGACCATGCGCGGTCGAGAGTCGACTTGGCGGGCAGCGCCAGCACGACGAGGAGCACCAGCGTCGCGCCGCGCGGTGAGGGGTTCAGCGCGAGCAGCCGCACCGCGACCGCCCGTCGCGCGCGGGCGCCGCTGATGCACCATCGCGACGCGGTGATCGGCCGATCGGCCGTGCGTGTTGCCTGGGCGCCTGCGGGCGCGCAGACTGCGTCGGGACATGAGCACGCGAACACAGCCGAGGCCGGCGAGCTCGAGATGATCCACGGCACGCGGGCGGTGCTCGCGACTGCTGGCCGGCAAGTGGAGCGTCGACATCCTCTACCTGCTCGCGACCGGGCACCCGGCGCTACAGCGAGGTGCTCTACGAGGTCGGCGAGATCTCCAAGAAGACGCTGACCCAGACGCTCCGCTGGCTGGAGCGCGACGGGCTCGTCGCGCGGCGGGTGCGCCGGCGTCGTGCCCGCGCGCGTCGAGTACTCGCTGACGCCGCTCGGGTGGAGCATCACCGGGCCGCTGATGGCGATGTACGAGTGGGCCGAGCAGCACCTGCCCGGTCGACGCCGGCTACGGCGATCGCCTCGCGGCCTGAGCCTGCGCCTTCCTCCGCACGTGGCGCTCGCCGGGCACGGTCGCGAGGATGTCGACGAACGGGCCGCCGCGCGCCAGCGCAGCCGCAGCAGCACCGACGCCGCGTTGTTGTCGTAGGAGACCTCGCGCAGCCGGCGGTCGGCGTTGACGCGGTGGACGAGCACGTAGCTCCCGCGCGGGAGACCGTCGAGCGGGAGCTACTGGCCCTCGAGGTTGGCGGGGTAGTCGTCGCCGTAGCCGACCGAGATGCCCTCGCGGATCCCCAGCAGCGCCGGGGCGCTGGAGGCCGCAGCGGCTCGTGTAGACGGGCGCGGGCGCGCCGCGAGCGGCACGCCGCGGGGGCGACGGGTAGCGGTCGCCGAGGCAGAAGCCGGTCTTGCGGTCTCCACCTGCGCGCGGGCGCTGCCGGGGCGCGCGGAGCTCGTAGCGCTCGAAGCCGAGCAGGTGCCAGTGCTCGGTGGTCGGGCGAGCGACGTAGCGCAGGCGGCCGACCCGGCGCACGACCTCGCGGGGCGCGCCGTCGCGCACGACGACCTGGTCGGCGTCCATCGTGCGGCTGCCGCCGGCGGGCCGGGCGCCGTCGATGATCAGCGGGCCGGCGCCGACGTTGCGCACCGCCGAGCGGAAGCCGAGCCGCCACCTCGCGGTGCGGCCGCGGGTGACACGAGGCCGGTCGGCGACTCCTGGTCGAGGTCGGGCAGCTCGCGGACGCCGGCGGTGTCGGTGCCGCTGACCGCGAGCGCGGCGGGGACCAGGAGCGCGGAGGCGACGACGGCGGGGAGGACGCGGACGAGGATGCGGGGCTTCGAGGGCATCGCGGCGAGCCTAAACGCCCCGCGGAACGCGGTGGTTTCCGCGGGGTTCCCCGGGCGCTCGGAGGCGCCCGGGAACGCTCCGACGCGGCGGCGACCTAGCGTGGCCCGGTGGTCATACCCCTCGACAAGGAGATCGCCGCATGCGCTCCCCCCCCGGCCCGCCGTCCCGCTCGCCCTCGCGGCGGTCTGGTCGCCGCCGCCCCAGCCGCCGCCGCGCCCGACCCACCGCACCTCCGGCGAAGGCGGCCGGCACGCCCACGATCGAGCTGATCTACCCGTCGATCGTCCAGGTCCGCATCGGGCGGACCGAGCGGGCGCTCGAGCGGGCGACCAAGCGCTACGAGGACGGCGACGCCGCCCTCGCCGCGCCGACCCTCAAGGTCGTCCGCCGCCAGCTCGCGGCGGCCTGGCGCGGAGCCAAGTACGTCATCCGCACCACGCCCCCGCCGCCGCCGACCGAGGACCGCGCGGTCCCCCGCCGCCGCGCCAAGGCCAGCGGCGACCCGGTCGGGCCGACGTACGCCACGCCCGCCGAGACGGCGTTCGCGGTGCTGTCGCTCCAGCACGACGTGGCCGCGGCGACCGTGCAGCTCGTCGACGGCGCCCACGGCGCCGGCCTCACCGCGCTCGGCACGACGCTGTTCCTCGCGCTCGACCGCCGCGAGGCCGCGATCGAGGACATCCACATCCTCGCGCCGCCGCCGCCCCCGATCGAGGATCGCGTGCGCGGGCGCGTGAGCCAGGACGAGGAGGCCCCCGTCGGCTTCGAGACGGTGATGCCCAACACGATCGGCCAGTTCGACGACGAGCTTCAGGCGATCGAGGGCACCAAGAGCGACGCCACCGACCTCACGGCCGGCGGCCGCCGCGTGCTCAGCGCGGCCGGCCCGCAGATCCTGCGGACCAAGGCGACGGTCAACACCTACTGGCCGCCGATTCCCCCGAGGACTGATCCCCCCGTCCTCCCGCACGCGAGCGGCCGGCGATCGCGCCTGGCGCTCCGCGTCGTCCAGCCCTGGTGGAACATCGTCGCGAACGCGGCGATCCGGATCGGGACCATCACGAACGTGATCTGCAGGACGAACAGCGGCAGCCGCGCTGAGGTCGCGCGGGACGCGGCGCACGTGCGCGGCCTGGCGCAGGCCGATGCTGGCGAGCATCCCGAGGTAGCCGAGCGGCAGCTCGAGCGCGAGCGGCAGGCCGGTGGCGCCGCCGTGCGCCGCGCAGCGCCGTGGGCGACGGCGAGCCCGACCACGGCGTAGAGCGCGAACGGCGTGACGATGTCGGTCGCGAAGCAGGCGAACGCCACCGGGCGGCGCCACAGCCAGCGCAGGCTCAGCAGCGTCTCGCGCTGGCTCGAGCGGCCCCAGCGCAGCTGCTGGCGCCAGAACGTCGGCCAGTCCGACGGCGCGTCGGTCTCCACGCAGCGCGGTCGACTGGTAGACGGTCCGCCAGCCGTTGCGCAGCAGCTCGTTGGTGAGCACGCGGTCGTCGCCGACGTGCTGCGGGACGCCGAGCACGGTCTGGCGCGACGAGCCGCTCGACGGCGGGCTCGAACGCGGCCCGCCGGTAGGCGATCGTGCGGCCGGCCAGGCAGCCGACCTGGCCGAACACCGACTGGGCGGGGACGGTGAGGTGGTAGCGGATGTCCTCGATCCAGTCCGCGAGCCGCCGCACCGGGTTGTCGCCCGGCTCGAAGACGCGCCTGGCGCGGCGTGACGCCGCCGACGCGCGGGTCGGCGAACGGCCGCAGCAGCTCGGCGAGCGTGTCCGGGCGCCCACACGTGTCGGAGTCGAGCACGATCGACGACGTCGGTCGCTCGGGTCGCTCGCGCGCAGGCCGGCGGCGATCGCCGCGCGCTTGCCCGACCTTCGGGATCGCGGAGCACCTCGTCGCAGTACTCGGCGGCGAGCGCGGCGATCTCGCGCGTCGCCGCCGTCGACGACGGCGATCAGCTCGGACGGGTGGTTGGCGACCACGCTCGCGAGCACGCGCCGCGGAACAGCGCTCCGGCTCGTTGTAGACGGGCACGATGCACGGAGGTCCGCGAGCCGGCCGGCGCGTCGCGGTCGCGGGCCGGTAGCGGCGCGCCGCGAGCGCCTTCGCCGTCCACAGCGCCCACACGTAGGCGAAGAACGCCATGAAGAGCGTCGGCGCGAGCCCGGCGCCGAGTGCCTCCCAGCCGTCACGGACGAAGCTGAACATCCGGAGGCACGGGCGGCATCGGCCCAGCATCCCAGCGCGGCGCCCCCGATTGATAGGCGGAGGCGCTCGCACGAGCGAGCGTTCCTGTTGAGCGGAGGCGGCGTGCGCGATGGAGTGCCACCCGTCACCACCCGAGCACGAAAGCGACACCCGACCATGCCCCTCCTCGAACGCCTCAGCCTCACACGGGTCCGGCCCGCGGACCTGTTCGACGCCTGGATGTTCGCCGAGGCCGACGCCACGCTCGCCATCGCGGCCTGGCGCTCGGCGCCGGCCGAGGAAAGCGCGACGCCTACGCCGCCTACGTCGCGGCGCTCGATCGCGAGACGGCGCCGCCGACGCGCTCGCGCTCGGCCTCGCCCTCGCCTAGGCCGGTTCCGTCGTCGCCGGTCAGCGACGACGCGCCGGCGAGCTCGGTGCGCGAGCCGATGCCGAGCTTGGCGAACACCTTGTGCAGGTGGTACTCGACGGTGCGCGGGCTGATGAACAGCCGCGCGCCGATCTCGGGGTTGGAGAGGCCGTCGCGCGCGAGCCGGGCGATCTGCGCCTCCTGGGCGGTCAGCTCGTCGCTGGTCTCGACCGTCCGCTTGCGGGCGCGTCTCGCCGGTGGCGAGCGCAGCTCGCGCGCGGCGCGCTCGGCGAACGCCTCCATGCCCATCGCCGTGAACATGCTCGTGGGCGGTGCGCAGCTGCTCGCGCGCGTCCAGCCGCCGGCGCTCGCGGCGCAGCCACTCGCCGTAGAGCGAGCTGCGCGCGGGCGAGCGCCGTGCGGCACGCGGGTGCGGCCGAGCCGCTCGATCGCCTCGCGGTAGAGGCGGCTCGGCCGCCTCGCCCTCGCTCAGCAGCGCGCGGGAGCGGGCCTCGGTCCCGAGGCCCAGTCGGTGCCGCCGGCCCGGGTGGTCTCCGACAGCCGCTGCGAGCGCCGTCGGCGGCGAGCTCGACGTCGCCCGCTGCGGGCGGCGGCCTCGATGAGCTCGACCAGCGCGCGCGATCGAGGAACCGCAGCTCCTCCGGGTGCTCGGCGGCCTGCCGGCGCCGCGGCCATCGCGCCTCGTCGTAGCGGCCGAGGCCGTTGTAGAGCAGCGCGGTCGCCCACTCGGCGATGGTCAGCCCGATGCCCTCGCCGCGCGGCAGGATCTCGCTTCATGCGTCGCCTCGACGAGCCGCGCGGTCTCGGCCTCGCGGCCCTGGAAGGCGGCGAGCGCGAGCGCGCTGTAGGGCGTGAGGTGGGTGCCGGTCGCCTCGGCGACCGCCTTGACCTCCTCGAGCAGCGGCCGCGGCCGCGGCGAACTCGCCGGCGCTCAGCGTGCGACGCCGATGCGCGTGTTGAGGGCGATGCGGGAGCACGGCGAGCGCGCCGGCCTCGCGGGCGAGCTCGACGTGGCGGGCGGCGAGCAGCGTGCCAGCTCTCGTCGTCCCACAGGTCGAGCGCGCGCGTGGCCCGCGAGCCACAGCCAGCGGAGCTCCTCCTCCCGGTGACGTGCTCGGCCGCGGAACGCGTCGCAGCGCCCGCTTCAGCGTCGGCGCCGCGCGGCCGCGTACCCGTCGGTGACCAGCAGCGCCAGGCCGTCGAGGAGCAGGTCGGACGCGCGCGGCGGCGCCGGCGGCGGAGGCGCTGCGCGCGCCGCCTCGCGCGACCTCGACGACGCCGGCGCCCGCCGGCGAGCCGGCCGACGAACGTCGCGGCGCGACAGCGCGTCGAGGTAGGTCTCGCGCGCGAGCGGCGGGTCGAGCGGCTCGAGCCGCCGGGCGGCCGCGAGCAGCAGCGGCGGCGCGTCGCGCCCGCGGTTGACGGCGAACGCGATCTGGGCGCGCAGCAGGTCGCCGCGGGCGCGCTCGAGCTCGTCGAGCGGTCCCGCCTCGGCGCCGCGCCAGCAGCGCGCAGCGCCGCGTCGGGCGCGCCGGCCTGGTGCTTGGCCTGCGCCGCGGCCAGCGCGCGCCGCGCGCGGCGCGCCGGGTCGAGCGTCAGCGCCGACCGCCTTCTCGAGGAACGCGGCCGCCGCCGCCAGCCCGCCGCGCGCCTGCGCGCGGCCGGCCGAGCGCTCGAGCTCGGCGGCGACCTCCTCGTCGGGCCCGGCCGTCGCCGTGCGCGCGGTGCCAGGCGCGGCGGTCGGGGTCGAGCCTCCGGGTCGGTGGCCTCGGCCAGCGCGCGGTGCACGCGCTGCCGCTCCCCGGCGACGCCGCCCGGTAGACCGCCGAGCGCACGAGCGGATGGCGGAAGCGCACGCGCGCGCCGAACTCGAGCAGGCCGGCGGCGCTCGCGGGCGCGGCCGCCTCGGCCGCGATCCCGAGCCGCTCCGCCGCGCGCCACACCAGCGCCGGGTCGCCGACCGGCTCGGCCGCCGCGACCAGCAACAGCCGCCGGGTCGTCGCGCGGGGAGCGCCTCGAGCCGCCGCCAGGAAGCTCTCCTCGATCCGCCCGCGAGAGCGGCACGCGCGGCCGGCAGCCCGAAGCCGCCCGCCAGCTCCGCCGGCGTCAGCCCGCGCGGCAGCTCCAGCAGCGCCAGCGGGTTGCCGCGCGTCTCGGCGACGATCCGGTCGCGCACGCGCTCGTCGAGCGGGCCGGGGATCGCCGAGGCCAGCAGCGCGCGCGCGTCGCCGTTGCGGAGGCCGCTGCACGTGCAGCTCCGGCAGCCCGATCAGCTCCGTGCTCGGCCTCGTAGCGTGGCGAACACCATGCCGACCGATTCCGCGAGCAGCCGGCGCGCGACGAACGCCAGCGCCTGCGCCGACGCCGCGGTCGAGCCACTGCGCGTCGTCGACGACGCAGAGCAGCGGCTGCTCGCCGGCCGACCTCGGACAGCAGGCTGAGCACGGCGAGGCCGACGAGGAAGCGGTCCGGGGCGCTCGCCGGCGCTCAGCCCGAACGCGGTCGCGCAGCGCGTCGCGCTGCGGGCCGGGCAGGCGCTCGAGCCGGTCGAGCATCGGCGCGCACAGCTGGTGCAGCCCCGCGAACGGCGAGCTCCATCTCGGACTCGACGCCCGCGGCGCGCGCGACGCGCATGCCGCCGCGCCGCTCGGCGGCGTACTCGAGCAGCGCCGTCTTGCCGACCCCGGGCTCGCCGCGCACGACCAGCGCCCGGCTGCTCGCCCGCGCGGACGCGTCCCGAGCAGCCGGTCGAGCGCCTGGCACTCGCCGGGCATCGGTCCCGCAGCGCGCAGGGCCGTCGTCTCGGGAGGCGAACCTACAGTGCCCGCGTCGAAGCTACCGCCGTCAAACGGCCGGCCAGTCGCCGGCCGGGGGCCGCCCGCGGGGACTAGGGACTCACGCTGGGGCGTCGCGTGATGCGAGCGGAGGCCGGCGCACGTGAGGCTCGTCGCTGATGCTCGAGCGCCCATCGCTCGCCCGCGCGCCGTCAGGAGCTGAGCAGCATGGAACTCCGTCACCTTCGCTACTTCGTCGCCGTCGCGGAAGAGCTGCACTTCCGCCGGGCCGCCGAGCGCCTCCACATCGCGCAGCCGGCGGTCAGCGAGCAGGTGCGCAAGCTCGAGGCCGAGCTCGGCGTGCGGCTGCTCGAACGCACCCAGCGCAGCGTCTCGCTCACGGACGCGGGCGCCGCGATGCTCGAGGAGGGCCGGCGCGTCCTGATCCAGGCCGACGCCGCGCAGCGCGCCGCGCGTCGATGCGCACGACCGCGCGGTCGGGCGGCTGCGGATCGGCTACCTGCCCGACGCCGCTCCCGGCGGCGGTGCCGCGGCTGCTGCGCCGCTTCTCGGGCATGGCGCCGAGGATCCGGGTGACGCTCGAGACCGGCGCGGCGCGGCGGCTGCTCGAGGACGTGCGCGAGCAGCGCATCGACATCGCGGTCGCGTGCCTGCCGGCGCCGGTCGTCCGGCCTGCGCGTGGTGCCGATCGGCGAGCGAGGGCACGGTCGCCGCCCTCCCCGTCGGGCCACCCGTGCGCGGGCGAGGCCGCAGGTCGCGCTAGCGGGCTCGGAGCACGCGGCTGGTGCAGCTCGCCCGCACGATCAACCCCGCCTTCTACGACAGCGTGCTCGCGGCCTGCTCGCGCCGCCGGGATCGCGCCGGCGATCGTCGAGATCGCGGAGCCGGCCGTCGAGCAGGTGCTGCTCGCCGTCGCGTCCGGCGCCGGGCGCCGCGCTGCTCCCGGCCTCGGCCGAGGCGCGCTTCGCCACCTCCGGCGTGCGCTTCCGGCCGCTCGCGCCGCCCTCGCCGTCGTGCGAGGTGGCGATCGTCGCGCGCAAGGAGCCGAGCACGACGACGGCGGCGTTCCTGCGCCTCGCGGATGCAGCCCGAGCGGGCGCAGCGCCGGCTCGCGGCCGTCGCCTGACCCTGGCGATAAGCGGCGCGTATCGGCCACTCGCCGATCCGGTTCATCGACACCCACGCAGTGACCGAAGCTGCGTGCTCGGTCCGCCAGTGAGGAGGAGCCCATGGATCTCGAGCTGAAGGTGAACGGCGCGTCCCGGCCCGTCGACCTCGAGCCGCGGGTGAGCCTGCTCGACGCCCTGCGCGAGCACCTCGGCCTGACCGGCACGAAGAAGGGCTGCGACCAGGGGACCTGCGGCGCCTGCACGGTCTGGGTCGACGGCCGCCGCGTGCTCGCGTGCCTGACGCTCGCGATCACGTGCGAGGGCCGCGAGGTCACGACGATCGAGGGCCTCGCCGCCGGCGGCGAGCTGCACCCGATGCAGCGCGGCGTTCATCGAGCACGACGCGTTCCAGTGCGGCTACTGCACGTCCGGGCAGATCATGTCGGCGGTCGCGCTGCTCGAGGAGGGCAACGCCGCCACCGACGCGGACATCGCCGAGTTGATGAGCGGCAACATCTGCCGCTGCGCGGCCTATCCGAACATCCGCGCCGCGATCCGCGACGTCCGCGACGCGGGGAGCGACCATGCGGCCGCTTAGCTACGCGCGCGCGACCGGCGTCGACGAGGCGGTCGCCGACCGTCGTCGCCGACCCGCGAGCGCGTTCCTGGCCGGCGGCACCACCGAGGTCGACCTCGTCCGCCTCGGCGTCGCGCGCCCCGACCTGCTGGTCGACATCAACCGACCTGCCGCTCGACCGGCGTCGAGGACCTCGCCGGCGGCGGGCTGCGCATCGGCGCGCTGGCGCGGATGAGCGACGTCGGCGCGGGCGCCCGCCGTGGTCGAGCGCTACCCGGCCATCTCCGAGGCGCTGCTGCTGGGCGCGTCGGAGCAGCTGCGCAACATGGCCTCGATGGGCGGCAACCTGTGCCAGCGCGTGCGCTGCGCCTACTTCCGCGACGGCGTCTCGCCGTGCAACAAGCGCGAGCCCGGCACCGGCTGCTCGGCGCTCGAGGGCTCAACCGCGGCCACGCGATCCTCGGCACCAGCGAGCACTGCATCGCCACGCACCCCTCGGACGTCGCGGTCGCGCTCGTCGCGTTCGACGCGGTCGTGCACACCATCGGGCCCGAGCGGCGCGCGGGCGATCGCGATCGACGACTTCTTCCTGCTGCCCGGCGACACGCCGGACGTCGAGCACCCGCTCGAGCACGGCGAGCTGATCGTGGCGATCGAGGTGCCGCCGCTGGCGCTGGCGCGGCGCTCGCTGTACCTCAAGTTCCGCGACCGCGAGTCCTACGAGTTCGCGCTCGTGTCGGTCGCCGCCGCGCTGCGACGTCGCAGGACGGCGCCGTCGCCGACGTCCGCCTCGCGCTCGGCGGCGTGGCGACGAAGCCGTGGCGCGCCCGCCGCGCCGAGGCGCGCTGGTCGGCGCGCCCGCCACCGCCGAGTCGTTCGCCGCCGCCGCGGCGGCCGAGCTGAGCGCGGCGCGGTCCGCGCGAGCACAACGCGTTCAAGGTCGAGCTCGCGCAGCGGGCGATCGTCCGCGCGCCTGCGCCGCGCCCGCGACGGGAGGTCCGCGATGAGCGCCGCGATCGGCCAGCCCGTCGACCGCGTCGACGGCCGCGAGAAGGTCACCGGCGCCGCCCGCTACTCGGGCGAGATCGCGCTGCCGGGCCTGGCCCACGCCGCGATCGTCGGCGCGACGATCGCGCAGCGGCCGCGTCGCCGCGATCGACGCCGCGGCCGGCCGAGCGCCGGCCGGCGGCGTGCTCGCGGTCCTCACCCACGAGAACCTGCCGAAGGATCGCGGCCGAGCCGCACCTGCTGCCGTCGCTGGTCGGCGGCGCCGCGCCCGGGGAGAGCTTCTTCCCGATGCAGGACGACCGCGTGCACTACGCGGGCCAGCCGGTCGCGATCGTCGTCGCCGACAGCCATCGAGCGCGCGCAGCACGCCGCGTCGCTGGTGGCCGTCACCTACGAGCGGGCGCCGTCGATCACGACGATCGACGAGGGCCGCGACGCGCGCCTACGAGGCCGAGACGCTGTTCGGCGGCCTGATGCCCGGGCGCAACGAGCGCGGCGACGTCGAGGCGGCGCTGGCCGGCGGCCGACGTGCGCATCGACGTCGCGTACCGCTTCGCCGCCAACCACCACAACCCGCTCGAGAGCTCGACGACGACGGCGGTCTGGGACGACGAGGGCCGGCTGACGCTCTACGACTCGACGCATGGGCATCCGCGCGAGCCAGCTCACGGTCGCCGCACCTGCTCGGGATGCCGCGTCGCCGACGTGCGCGTCGTCGCGCCACTTCGTCGGCGGCGGCTTCGGGTGCCAAGGCGATGATCTGGCCGCACGTGACGCTCGCCGCGATGGCCGCCCGGCACGTCGGGCGGCCGGTGCGGCTCGCGCTGACCCGCCCGCAGACGTTCACCTCCCACGGGCACCGCGAGGAGCAGGAGCAGACGCTCGCGCTCGGCGCGACCCGCGACGGCCGGCTGACCGCGATGCGCCACCACAAGCTCTCGATCACGTCGCCGTTCGACGACTGGGCCGAGCCCGCGACCGGCGTGTCGTCCCAGCTCTACGCGTGCGCGAACTACGAGGGCGTCCACCGGCTGATCCGCGGCAACACGATGACGCCGACGTTCACCCGCGGGCCCGGCGAGGCGCTCGGCGATGTTCGTGCTCGAGACCGCGATGGACGAGCTCGCCTACGACGCTCGGCGTCGATCCGGTCGAGCTGCGCGCTGCGCAACCACGCCGCCGGTCGACGCCGCGCGGCAACCCGTGGTCGAGCGACGGCCTGGAGGAGTGCCTGCGCGCTCGGCGCCGAGCGGTTCGGCTGGCGCGAGCGCGACCCGGCGCCGCGCTCCGCGCCGCGACGGCGACTGGCTGATCGGCACCGGGCATGGCCGCGGCCGCGTACCCGGTGGCGCTGTTCATGCCCGTCCAGCGCGCCCGCGCGCGCGTCTACGCCGACGGCAGCGCCGTCGTGCAGACCGCGACGCAGGAGTTCGGCACCGGCGCTACGACCGTGATGACGCAGGTCGCCGCCGACGCGCTCGGCGTCGCCGCTCGGCGCCGTGCGCTTCGAGGCCGGCGACACCGACCTGCCGAACACCTCCGCCGCGGTCGGCTCGGCCGGCGCGGCGCATGGTCAGCGCCGCGGTCGCACGCCGCCGGCACGGCGCTGCGCGACCAGCTCGTGGCGATGGCGGTCGCCGACGACGGGCTCGCCGCTGCACGGCGCCGACCCGGCCGCGGTCGAGGTGCGCGACGGGCGCATGGCGCTGCGCGCGAGAACCCGGCACCGGCGAGACCTACGGCGAGCTGCTGCAGCGCAACCACCTCGCCGACGCCGAGGCGCTCGGCAGCTGGACGCCCGCCGCCGCTGGACACGCCGCACGGGCTGCTGACGTTCGGCGCCCAGTTCGCCGAGGTCGCCGTCGACCCGGAGCTCGGGCTCGTGCGGGTGCGGCGGCTGGTCGGCGCGTTCGCGCCCGGGCGGGTGCTCAACCCGAAGCTCGCGCGCAGCCAGCTGATGGGCGGCATGCTCTGGGGCCTCGGCCAGGCGCTGCTCGAGGGCAACCGCATGGACCCGCGCCACGGCCGCTGGGGCGCCGCCAACCTCGGCGAGTACCTCGTCCCCGTCAACGCCGACGCGCCCGACGTGACGGTCGAGTTCGTCGAGGTCACCGACGACGTCGTCAACCCGCTCGGCGTCAAGGGCGTCGGCGAGATCGGCCAGGTCGGGGTCGGCCGCCGCGATCGCGAACGCCGTCTTCCACGCGACCGGGCGCCGCGTCCGCGAGCTGCCGATGGCGCCCGAGCTGGTGATGGACCCGCCGGCATGACGGCGGCCTCGCCCGCCCGGGTGGGCCGCGCGTCGCGGCGCAGCCCGCCCTCGGCCTGGCGGGGCTGCTGCTCGTCGTCCCGGTGGCGGTGCTGATCGCGGTCGGGGCGGGCGGCGCCGAGGCGTCCGCGTCGTGCTCGGGCCGCTCGTCACGTTCGCGCTGCCGGCCGTGGCGATGATCGCGTTCTGGTGGGAGGACTGGCCGGGCTCGCGCCTGCGGCCCGGCTGGTCGGGCTGCGTCGACACGGTGCTGATCACCGATCGCCGCGGTCGCTGCTGACGATGCTCGGCCAGAGCGTCGTCGGGCGACCTCGACCTGCGCGGGATCTTCGACCCCGCGGCCGGGCCCGGGCACTCCGCGACGTTCCCGGCGACGATGCCGCTGGCGGGCGCCGCGTTCGTCGCGATGCTCCAGCTGACGCTCGTCTGCGGAGGGCTGGCCGCTGCGGCGCCTGGGCGGGTTCGCGGGCGGCGTCGCCGCGCTGGCCGCTCTCCTGGGGCGTGGCGCTCCTGCTCGACCTCGGTGCGCGCGGCGCTCCCGGCGACCTCGGCGCGCTCCTCGTGCTGGTCGGGGCCTGGCAGGTGTGGCTCTTCGTCGTGTGGCGCGGCTGGCCGTTCGCGGGCATGCGCCGGCGGTGGCTGCGGCTCGTCGTCGGCCAACGCCGTCGTGATCGGCGGCGCGTGGCTGACCTACGCGGCGGTCCGCGGGCTCGGCGAGCGCCGCCACCGGTCACGCGCCGCGGCGGGCGTGTTCATCGCCGCCGGCCTCATCGCCGGGATGCTGTTCGAGGGCGGCGCTCCGGTCGCGCGTCGCGGCCCTGCGCCGTCACCCTGCTCCTCGCCGCGGCGCTCTACGGCGCGCTCGCGCCTACGCCGCGAGCGTCGACTGGACGCGGGCCACCGCGGAGGAGTGGGTCGCGCACGCGGGCCTCAACGCGATCGGCGTCGGCGGTGATCCTGCACGTCGCGATCGGGCGGCGCTGGCCGTTCGCCGCCGGACGGCCGGGATGAGCGCCGCCGGCGTCTTGACCTGCGCGTTCGTCGTCCTGGCATTGCTGCCCTCGGTCGCCTTCGCGGGCGGTGACGAGGAGCAGCCGGCGCCCCCGAGCGCCGGGCCGCCCGGCCCGTGGGACGGCGGCGCCGGACGGAACGTGCCCTATCGGCCGTCCGGCACCGACGCGCTGCGCGCCGGCCGGCGCGCGCGACGCCGGGGCGGGCACGGTGCTGGGGATCTACGTGCGGCGGGCCGGTTGCGGCACGGGGCGCCGCATCGTGCGCGCCTACCAGCGCTGCCTCACCAGCGAGGCCGGGCGGGCCGGCGGCTGCTACTCGCGGATCCGGTCGCGCTGCGTCCAGCCCGAGTTCCTCGGCCGCTGCCGCCGGTCGGACCGCTTCTTCCAGCGCTCCGTGCGCGGCTACCGCTGCACGGAGCGGCGGCTGTACCCGATCGGGACCCGCTACGACGGCGACGTCGTGTGCGTGAAGCGCGGGCGCCGGATCAGCCACAGCTACACGCTGTTCGCCGAGCACCGCCGTCGACGTCAGCCGCGAGTCCGAGCTGCGCGCCGCGTGGGCCAACCCGCGCCTCACCTCGATCCGCGTGACGGCGCGACATCGTGCTGCGCGCGTGCCGGATCGGCGACCCGATCCGCGAGTCGTCGGGCCCGGTCACGCTCGACGGCACCGGGCACACGCTCCGCCAGGGCTGCTTCGAGAAGCGGCTGCTGCGCCAGGACGGCACCGGCTACGTCGAGCTCAGGAACGTGACGCTCACCCGCGGCGGCAGCGACGGCCCCGGCGCGGCGGTCACCACGCGCGGCGAGATCACCGTGATCGACTCCACGCGTCCACGCAGAACCTCGCCGAGGAGCCCGGCGGCGGGATCATGTCCCAGCGCCGCGCGACGATCATCCGCTCGGTCATCACCGGCAACCTCGCCAACGACGACGGCGGGGGCGTGTACGCCCGGCGCGGCGGCATCCAGGTCTACGACTCGGTGGTCAGCAGCAACCTCGTCGACGGCTCCGGCGGCGCGCTCGGCTCCACCGGCGACATCCTCGTCGTCCGCTCGCACATCGACGGCAACACCACCGACGGCGACGGCGGCGCGATCTACACGGACGAGGACGGCGACGTGACGGTGATCGACTCGACCGTCGACGGCAGCACCGCCGACGGGCCGGGCGGCGCGATCTTCACGCTCGACGGCGACGTCACGATCATCAACTCGACCCTCAACGGCAACCGCGCCGACGACCGCGGGGGCGCGATCTCCGGCGAGGCCGACGTCACGATCATCAACTCCACGATCGCGCGCAACGCGGCGGTCGCGCACGTCGGCGGCGGCGTCTGGGCCCGCGGCGACCTGTACGTCGCCAACTCGACGGTCAGCAACAACTACGCCGAGGGCCAGGGCGGCGGCATCCTCGCCGCCGGCACCGTCGACCTCATCAACTCCACGGTGATCGACAACATCGCGCCGCTGGCCGCCAACGTCGGCGCGGGCGAGCGGCTCGACGCGTTCGGCTCGATCATCGGCCCGGCCAACACGCACGTGCAACGGCGGCCAGGCGCAGCCGACGGAGACGAACTGCCGCGTCCGGCTCGGCGCGGTCGTACGGCTACAACTTCGTCAGCGACGCGTCGTGCGAGCTCGACCGCGCCCCAGGACACCGTCGGCGCGCCTGCCGCAGCTCGAGCCGCTCGCGTTCAACGGCGGGCTGGGCGAGACGCGCCTGCCGCGCCCCCGGCAGCCCGGTGCTGGACCGCATCCCCGCCGCCGACTGCCGGTTCGCGCCCTTTGCGCAGCGGATCCAGCGGTGGCGGCGGCTGGAGGGCCTGGTCCGCGACCGCGTCGCGCTGTCGCGGCAGCGACGCGCGCGGCGTCCCCGGCCCCAGGGCGCGGCCTGCGACGTCGGCGCGGTCGAGGTGGCGCGGCGGATGAGGCCGCGTGCTCGCGATCGCTGGCGGCGCTCGTGCTCGCGGCTGGCGGCGGCGCCGCCCGCCGCGTCGGCGGGCGAGGACTCCCCGTGGCCCGACTCGCCGCTCGCCCGCCAAGAACCTGCGCGCGGTCCGCGCGGTGGTGCGCGACCTCGAGGCCAAGGTCGCGCTGATGGAGCTGTCGGCCGCGCGCTACGCCGACTGGCAGGCCTGCCTCCGCGGCGTCCCGGTCAGCGAGTACGGCGACCCCGACCGGCAGTTCGGCTACGGCTTCGACGACGGCGACGGGACCCCGCCCGGCTACATGCCCGCGCTGGCGGTCGATCGCAAGAGCCGGCCGCGCGGGGAGGACTACCTGTTCCTCGACTTCTCGCACGACCGCAGCTGCCGCAGCGACGCGCCGCTGCCGGGCGGCACCGCCGAC
Source organism: uncultured Solirubrobacteraceae bacterium (assembly GCA_963764385.1). Classification (GTDB taxonomy): domain Bacteria; phylum Actinomycetota; class Thermoleophilia; order Solirubrobacterales; family Solirubrobacteraceae; genus DATFQI01. The sequence continues at coordinate 204,985 of CAVXSJ010000007.1, forward strand.
GCCGCCGTCGGCGCGCACCGCGCCGCCCGCTCGTCGCTGCGCGCGGCTCGAGCGCAAGGTCCGGGCGCATGAAGCGCTCGGCGCGTCGACCTGCTCGGCCTCCTCGGAGCAGTTCGACGAGTGGGAGTCGTGCGTCTCCTGGGTTCCCGTGACCCAGTACGGCGACGCCGACGGCCGGTTCGGCTACCCGTTCGGCGGCCGCGATCCCGCCGCCCTGACCTTCAAGCCCGCGCTCGCCGTCGACCGCAGCGACTGGGACGACCCCGACTACATGTTCCTCGCGCTCGTCGGCGGCGACCGCCCCGGCCGCACCTGCCAGGACGAGCCGGGGGAGGCGGTCGACTGATGCGCCACGCGCTGCTCGCCGCGCTGCTGTTCGCGGTGCTGGCCGCGCCGGCGACGGCCGGCGAGGGCGCGCGGCGACGGCCCGGCGTCGCGCGCCGACCGCATCGAGGAGCTCCAGCAGGAGCTCGACTCGCTGATCGAGGACGTCGAGGACCTCCAGGAGCCCGTCGCCGAGTTCGACCTCTTCGACCAGTGCATGTACGTGATCGGCGTGACGCGAGTACGGCGCGGCGCGACGGTTCGTTCGGATACCGGTACGGAAGCCGGCGGCGGCGCGCGCTCGCGCTCGACATCCGCGGCTTCGGCACCCCGCGGTACCACTTCCTCGCCTTCCCCGGCGAGGAGCCGCCGAGCATCGAGTGCAACGAGGACGCCGGCCAGGAGGACATCGACAACTGAGGTCTACGCTGGGGCGGTTGACGTCGACCGCCCTCGAGGACGGGGCCCGCGCGCGGGCTCGTGCATCCACCGTCCGCCTGGTGATCGTGCTCGGGTCCGTCAACGCGATCGGGCCGCTCTCGATCGACATGTACCTGCCGGCGTTCCCCGAGATCGCCGCGGACCTGCAGACCAGCGCTTCGCAGGTCCAGTTGACGCTCACCGCGTGCGTCGCGGGCCTTGCGCTCGGGCAGCTGTTCATCGGGCCGCTGAGCGACCGGTTCGGCCGCCGGGTGCCGCTGATGGCGGCGCTCCTCACCTACACCTTGGCGTCGGTGGCGTGCTCGCTCGCGCCCAGCGTGCCGGTGCTGATGGGGCTGCGCTTCCTGCAGGGCCTCGCGGGCGCGGGCGGCGTCGTGATCGCGCGCGCGGTGGTGCGCGACCTGCACTCGGGCGCCGACGCGGTCCGGCTGTTCTCCTCGCTGATGCTGGTCACGGGGCTGGCGCCCATCCTCGCCCCGCTGGCCGGCGCGCAGGTGCTGAGCGTCTCCTCGTGGCGGGGGATCTTCGTCGTGCTGGCCGTCCTCTCGGCCCTGATCGCCGCGCTGGTGGCGGTCGGCCTGCGCGAGACCCTGCCCGCCGAGCGCCGCAGCCCGCACGGCGTGCGCCGCACGCTGCAGACGATGCGGGGGCTGCTGCGCGACCGCTGGTTCGTCGGCCACCTGCTGGCGGGCGGCCTCGGGTTCGGCGCGCTGTTCGCCTACATCGCGGGCTCGCCGTTCGTGCTGCAGGGGATCTACGGCGTGTCGCCGCAGCTCTACAGCGTGCTGTTCGCCATGAACGGGCTGGGCCTGATCGCCGGCAGCCAGGTCAACGCCCGGCTGGTGGGGCGGTTCGGGCCGGGCGTGCTGCTGCGGGCGGGGCTGCTGACCATCGCCGCCAGCGCGCTGACCCTGCTGGCCGTGGTGCTGGCGGGCGGGCTGGGGGTATGGGCCGTCCTGGTGCCGATGTTCGTCATCGTGTCGAGCCTGGCCTTCGTGCTCCCCAACGCCACCGCGCTCGCGCTCGCCGACCACCGCGAGGTCGCCGGGACGGCCTCCGCGCTGCTCGGCGTCGGGCAGTTCACGATCGGCGCCGATCGTGGCGCCGCTGGTGGGCGCGGGCGGGACGCAGAGCGCGGTGCCGATGGCCGTGATCATGACCATCGCCGCCCTGGGCGCGCTGGCGGCCCGCCAGGCGGCGGGCGCGCGGATGAGCTGGAGGCGGAGCCGATGACCCTCGTGACGATCGCGGCGTCCTACGGCGCGGGCGGCAGCCGCGTCGCCCCCGAGCTGGCGAGGCGGCTCGACGTCCCCTTCCTCGGCCGGCCCTCGGAGCCGAAGCTGCTCACCGGCGACGAGGACACGGGGGAGGAGGAGGCGGCGAACGAGGGGCTGGGCCCCGGCCGGCTGCTCTCCTGGGTCGCGTCGATGGCCGTCTCCTGGGGGACCCCCGCCGGGCTGACCGCCGAGGAGCTGCTGCCCGACGAGGCGCGGCGCCGCGAGCTCGAGCAAGAGGTCCAGGCGTTCGCCGAGGCCGGGGCGGGCGTCATCCTCGGCCGCGGCGCGGCCGTGCTCCTGCACGGCGACGACCGCGCGCTGCACGTCCTGCTCGACGGCCCCGCCGACGCCCGCGTCGAGCAGGCGATGGCCATCGAGCGCATCGACCGGCGCACCGCCGAGCGCCGCCTCGAGCGCATGGACCGGTTCCGGCGCGCCTACCTCGAGGATCTCTACGGCGTCGACGTCCGCGAGCCGGGGATCTTCCACCTCACGCTCGACTCGACCGCCATCGCGCTCGAGGACTGCATCGAGATCATCCTCGGCGTCGCGGCCCGCCGGTCCGGCCCTTGACGCGGGGGCCGCGCCGGGGTGGGTGTACGATCAACGAGAGGGCATACGTGTCGACGTCGGGCTGACGGCCCGCGCAGCGCCACCTGACTTCTGGTCTCGCCGCCTATTCCGCGATCCAGACAGGAGACGCCGTCGACATGACCACCGCCCAAGCCCCCAGAGTCGGGCGGACCCCTCCGGACTCCGCCGCCCACCCGTTCAGCTGGCGCCGGTGGGACCTCACCGCGCACGTCGTCCGGCTCTCGCTGAGCGGTGCGCTCGACGCCGGCGTGGCCGGGAGCTCGAGGACGTGCTGCACGACGCCGCGGGCAAGACGCGCATCATCGTGCTCGACCTCGAGGGCGTGACGTTCGTCGACCGCCCCGCCGCGCGGGTGCTTCGCGCGGCGGCGGCCCGCGCGCGAAAGAGCGGTCACCGGCTGGTGGCCGTCGACGCACCCGAGCACGTCGACAGCACGCTGCGGTCGATGGGGATCGACCGCTGCCTGAAGCTCGTCGTCCCGCCGCCTGGCCTAGGCGGCCGGAGAGCCTGCTGAGGGACCTCGATGCCGCTGATGCCGTGCGCGCCTTCGACGAGGTCGGTCGGGGCGAGCACGAAGACCTCGCAGATCATGTCGGGGTCCTGCTGGTTGCCGCTCATGAAGCCGACGACGCGCCGGCCCGTGGCGTCCTCGATGACGGAGATGAAGCGGGGGCGCATGACCTCCTGGAACTCCATGCGCTGCTGGATGACCGCCGACGTGCGGCCGCCTTCGAGCAGCGTCTGCTCCACGCGCGTGAAGCCTCCGCGCAGCAGGCAGACGACGAGATCCTCGAGGTAGTAGGTCTTGGCCTGCGTCGGGCCGACGCCGTAGTACTCCTTGAGCAGGGAGACCATTCCATCGGAGATGGCGGTGCGCACAGCGCCGTTGTGCTGGCGGATCGAACTGGTGGTGTCATGATTTCAGGGGGCATTGTCCTCGACTCGGCGGCCAGAAAAGGCTATCGCCCTCCGAGCCGCTATTGTCAGATATCTCAGTCGTTGGTCGGGTTTTCGCCCACCCCCACACGCGGGCAGCAACTTCAAGGGGCCAGAGAGGAGGGCCGCCATGTCGGCCCCCGAGGCCCCGCTCACCGGGGGATGCGCTCCTCGAAGCCGTGGGTGAGGCCATGGCCGCGCTCCACGAGCGCTACCACCATCGACGCCCGGTCACCGTGAGGACACAGCTGATGGGCGACGAGCTGCTGGCGTGCGTCATGGGCGGCGTCTACACCGAGGTCGAGAAGACGATGATCGAGCTCGCAGCGGCACACGATCGTCCAGGAGACCCGCAGCGCGTTCCAGACCGCGATGCAGCACCGCTTCATCGCCGAGGTCGAGCGCCTCTCCGGCCGCCGGGTCACGGTGTTCATCTCCAACAGCCACGTCGGGCCGGACCTCGAGGTCGAGCTGTTCGTGCTCGCCCCGGTCCCGCGCCGCCGACTGAGCGGCGGCTCACGCCGACGCGCCCGGGACGATCCACGCGATCATGGCGAGGAAGTGGCTCGCCGCCGCGGCGATCACCAGGCCGTGGAAGACCTCGTGGAACCCGAACCGGCCCGGCCACGGGTTCGGCCTCCGCGTCGCGTAGACCGCGGCGCCCACCACGTAGAGGGCGCTGCCGACGGCGAGCAGGAGCAGCGGCGTGAGCGACAGGCGCGCGAGGAGCTGCGGAAGCCCGGCCCCCGCGGCGCAGCCGACCGCGACGTAGCTGAGCGCCACGAGGCCCCGCGGCGCGTCGATCCAGGCGGCGCTCATCGCGATCCCGCCGAGGGCGCCGAGCCAGACCGTCGCGAGCACGACGGTGCGGAGCGGGCTCGTCAGCACGAGAACCGCGACCGGCGTCGTGCTCGCGGCGATGAAGAGGAAGATCGTGCTGTGGTCGAGCCGGCGTAGCAACGGCCGCCAGCGCGGATCACCGTGCCACCGGTGGTAGAGCCCGCTGATCGCGAACAGCGCGCACAACGCCGCTCCGTAGACGATCGAGGCGGCGCGGGCGCCGGGCGTGGGAGCCAGCGCCACCAGGGTCACGGCCGCCGCGAGGGCCAGCCAGAAGGCGTACGCGTGCAGCAGCCCACGCCACGTCGGGACGATCTCGTCGACGGTCGGGCTCGCGGTGGGGAGCGGGAGAGGGGTCGGCATCGGACTTCTTCGGACGGCGTACATGTCCTTGAAGTCAGGCTCCGCAGCTCCGCCTGCGGAACGTCGGTCGCCATGCCCTCGCGACCACGCTACTCCTCCCGCCCCACGCGAGGCAAACAGGGTTCGCGGCCCCCATTCGCCTCCGTGGTGGCTAAACTTTCGGGGAGGAAGGGCATTGACGACAGGGTCTGGACCCCCGGGCAGTGTCGGCTGACCTTCGAGAACGCCGCGTTCTTGGAAAGGTCGTCGTGTCGCAATCCCCTTCAGCCTCTTGGCGCTGCCAACGTCGGCAAGACCCCGGCGTGGTGCGGCTGGCGCTCGCCGGTGAGGTCGACGTCGGCGGCGTCGCGGCGCTCGCCGTGGCCGTCAAGGCCGCCCAGGCCGATGCGCCGCTCGTGATCATCGACCTCGGAGGGCTCGCGTTCCTGGACGTCAACGGGCTGCGGGTGCTCCTCGACGCCCACGATCGCGCCCAGCACGACGGGCACCGGCTGCAGATCCGGTCCGCCCGGGGCGCCGTCCGGAAGATGCTCGAGCTGACCGGCGGCGCCGAGCGTCTCGAGGTCGTGCCGGCGGGCGCCGGCGAGGCTCCGTCGCAGGTCTCAGGCGCGTCGGCCCGCGAGCAGCTCGCCGCGACGCCCGATCCCCGCCGGGCGTCCCTGAGCGTGCTGGAGGCCGACCCCGGCCTCGGCTCGTTGCTGACGAACGCGCGGCGCGCGTCGGCCGCCGAGGCGCTGGTCGGCTCGCCGCTCACGCTCGACATGGGTGAATGGGACGTCAAGCCGTTCCTGCGCGCCGGTGCTGCGCACGTCGGCCTCCTGGTCGTCGACGGCTTCCTCGCCAGGGAGCTCCTCATCCAGGACCAGGTCAGCGCGGAGCTGCTCGGGCCCGGGGACGTGCTCCGGCCCTGGGACGACCGCGACCTCGATCAGGGCGCGCCGCTCTTCGAGATCCGCTGGAACGTGCTCGCCCCCACGCGGCTGATCCTGCTCGACCGCCGGTTCGCGATCCGCCTGCGCGACTACCCCGAGGTCTCCGCGGCGCTGTTCGAGCGCCTGCACCAGCGCTCGCAGCGGCTGGCGGCGACGAAGGCCATCGCCCAGCTGATCAACGTCGAGCGGCGGCTCATCGGGCTGTTCTGGCATCTCGCCGGGCGCTGGGGGTTCGTCACCCGCGACGGCGTCGTCATCCCGTTGACGCTCACCCACCGCCTGCTGGGCGACCTGGTCGGCGCGCGGCGACCGACCGTCACCACCGCGGTCAGGCACCCACGGCGCGGGGCGAGATGAGCCGGCGGGCCGACGGGACGTGGCTGCTGCGCTCGCACGTCGCGCCCGAGTCCGTGTCGGCCGCCCGGCGCATCGCGCCGGCGCGCCGGCGCTTCTCGCCGGTCGGCGAGACAGAGGGCCTAGCAGCGATCAGATCGGCGTCTGACCGGCGCCGGGGTTGCCCCCGGCGCTACGGTGGTCGTGAGGGGGCGGGGCCCTCGCCACCGATGACCTTTCAGCACGAAGCGCTGATCTACGGCGGCCGCGACGGGTTCCTCGCGGGCACGTTGCCGTTCATCCACGACGGCCTCGAGGCGGGCGAGCCGGTGCTCGTCGCGGTCGACCGGGAGAAGATCTCGTGCTCGAGGACGAGCTCGGCGATCGCGCGGCGAAGTGCGCTTCGTCGACATGCCACGCTGGGCGCGAACCCCAACCGGATCATCCCCGCGTGGCGCGACTTCCTGGCCGCGCAGCAGGGGCGCCCGGCGCGGGGCATCGGCGAGCCGATCTGGGCGGGCCGCAGCTCGACCGAGCTCGTCGAGTGCCAGCTGCACGAGGCGCTGCTGAACGTGGCGTTCGCCGACAGCGACGGGTTCCGGCTGATGTGCCCCTACGACGAGGACGCGCTCGACCCCGCCGTCGTCCACGAGGCCCGCTGCAGCCATCCGCTGGTGTCCCACGAGCACGGCGCGCACGCGAGCCGCGACTTCCGCAGCTCCGGGCTGCTGGCGCCGTTCGAGGCGCCGCTCCCGCCTCCGCCGGCCCCCGTGGAGGTCCACTCCTTCGAGATCGACACGCTGCACGAGGTCCGGCAGATCGTGGCCCGCGCCGGGCAGCGCGCCGGACTCCGCGAGGACTCGCGTCGAGGACCTCGTCCTTGCGGTCAACGAGCTGGCCGCCAACAGCACCCAGCACGGGCGCGGGCGCGGGGTCCTGCGCGTATGGCGTGACCAGAGACACGCTCGTGTGCGAGGTCAGGGACCGCGGCCACATCCCACGATCCGCTCGCGGGCCGTCACAGGCCGGACGCCGTCTCAGAGCGGCGGCTGGGGCCTGTGGATCGTCAACCAGGTCTGCGACCTGGTGCAGGTGCGCACGGGCGCGGACGGCACGGTCGTCCGCGCGAATCATGCGCCCGCTGACGCGGCACGTCACCCCCCCCCCCCCCTCAGCCTGGCTCGACTTCTCCCAGAGGTTGATGCCGGCGTCGACGGCGTGGCGGTCGATCTCGGCCAGCTCGTCGTCGGAGAATCCAGGTTCTCGAGCGCGGCCAGGGTGTCGTCGAGCTGCTGGACGCTCGAGGCGCCGACCAGGGCGGAGGTCACGCGCGGGTCGCGCAGCACCCAGGCCACCGCCATCTGGGCCAGCGTCTGGCCGCGGCGCTGGGCGATCTCGTTGAGCGCGCGCACGTGGGCGAGCCGGTCCTCGGTGAGCATGTCCTCGCTCAGGAACACGCCCTTGGCGGGCGCGAGTTCGCCGGCACGCCGTCGAGGTAGCGGTCGGTGAGCATGCCCTGGGCGAGCGGCGAGAACGCGATGCAGCCGACGCCCTCCTCGCCGAGCACGTTCAGCAGGTCCTCAGTCC
>CAVXSJ010000008.1:0-139352 GCA_963764385.1 uncultured Solirubrobacteraceae bacterium
GCAGTTCTTCCCGGCGCAACTCGGGCAGGCCCAGGTACTGGTGGTCGAGCAGCGTCGACTGCTCGTGCTGCCACCGCGCGAGGGTCTCGGCCACCGTGTCGGTGGGCCGGTACCGCAGCCGGGTGGGCACGGTGTTGATGAACAGGCCCACCATGGTCTCGATTCCGGGCAGGTCCCCGCCGCGGCCCGACACTGTCGAACCGGAACCACGTCCTCCCGGCCGGTGAGGCGGCCGAGGACCAGACCCCACGTGCCGTGCACGAGCGTGCTGAGTGTCAACCCCCGGGCCCGGCCCACCGCGGACAGCGCGGCGGTGTCGGCCGACGGCGGTGTCCACCCGGACACTGTGTGTCCCGGACTCCCCCTTCGACGACGGCGTCGGCAGGTCCACCGGCTCGGGGGCGTCGGCGAGCGCCTTCCCGCAGCACGGCGAGCGACGCCTGACGGTCCCGGCCCCCCAGCCATTCGAGGTAGCTCCGGTACGGCGTGGGCGTCGGCAGCGCCAGCGGCGTCCCCTCGACGCTGTACAGATTCATCAATTCCCGCAACATAACCGGCACCGACCACCCGTCGGCGACGATGTGGTGAATCGACTGCAGCAGAAGAAACCTTTGATGTTTCACCTGCGCGAGCGTGTAGCGCAGCAGGGGGCCGCGCTCGAAGTCGAAACCCCGGGCCCGGTGCGCCGCCGGCGCCTGTTCCACGCGCTGCTCCGGATCCGCGACGCCGGTGAGATCGAGCACTTCCATCGGCACCTGCACGTTTTCGTTGACCACCTGCACGACCCGGCCGTCCGATACCGCCCGCACGCCGACGCGGAGGGCCGCGTACCGTGACCGACCGAGTAGCCCGCGGTGCAACGCCGCAGCGTCGACGGGACCGGTCAGTTCGATCACCTGCTGCACCGCGTACCGGTCGGTGCCGGTGTCCTCGAACGCCGACTGGAAGTAGATGCCCTCCTGCAGCGGTGTCAGCGGAAGCACGTCGGCCGCCCCCGCCAGCGCGTCCACGTCCGGCTGCGTCAGCGACACCAGCGGGAAGTCCGACGGCGTGTGACCGCCGAGACGGTCGATTCCGGCCAGCACCCGCAGCACCGCGGTCCACTCGTCGGCGAGCGCCACGACGGCATCACGATCGGGCACACCGCGCGCCCACGTCAACGTCGTAGGCAGGACAGGGCATCGTAATCGTTCGAGGTCCGGGGCCTCGCGGCCCGCGCACGGCACGCTCACCGGCAACATGCCGCCGCCTGGCATCGAGCAACGCCTCCGCGTGGGTGCCGATGGTCGAGGGCCTGCCCGACGCCGCCTGCCGAGCGAAGCCGCTCGACGGCCTCGGCGGAGCGGTCGTAGCCGCGCACACGGAGTCCGGCCTTGGTCAGCGCGTCTGCGATCGCCGTCCCGATGTACCCGAGGCCGACGACGGCGCAGACCGCCTCTCCGGAGGCGATCGCCGCGCGGAGGCCCGCCTCCAGGTCGCCTCGTGTGCCCTTGGCCAGCTTCACATCAAGCCTTCGAACGCCGCGTACTCATCGCGCAGCTGGCGGCCGTTGATCTTGTGAATCAGGTTCAGGTAGCGCGTCTCTCGCTCGCCGGTAGCCCGCGGTCGCGCGCGGGGTCGTATTCGTAGTTCGCCCGCGCGTAGCGGTAGTCCCACTCGAAGTTCGAGACGCCCGGGAAGCGCGAGGGGGCGCCGTCGTACCGCTGCTGGAACGGCGTTCCTGGGATGGGCTTGAACAGCCCGAGCCGCACTCGGTCGACCAGCCCGTAGTGCTCCTCTGCAAGGATCACCGTTGCTCGCCTCGATGTCCTCCGCCGTCTCGCCCGGATAGCCAACGATGGCGGTCATGCGCACGCTGATGCCGGCCGCGTGCGCGTCGCGCACGAACTGCGACGTGCGCGCGACGTCGGTCCCCTTGGCCATGGAGTCGTTCAGGCGCTGGCGTTACCGACTCGAAGCCGAACGTCGGGACGGGGTCAGACCAGCCGCGAGCGCGAGCCACTTTCAGCTTGGTCCAGCCCAAGGCCATTCTAGCCTCGGCCCTGGACGTGCAGCCAGCCGATCCACCGAGCGCCCGGCAACCGGCTGTTGGAATCCGTCGATCAGGCGCGTGCCACATCGGGCAGATCCGAATTGAGCTTCAGATCCAAGGAAGATGAAGTACCACTCCGCCTGTTGCTCCGCCTGCTCCTCCAGTGGCCAGCACCGCTGTTCCCCACCGGCCGCGAGGCGGAAGGTGCAGCCGTTCGGAGGTGTAGACGTCGGCGCCGGGCACTTGGCATCGGCCCCAGCTCGCAGCCTCGGCCGGTCATCACCGGGATGACTCGCTCCGGGTAGCGATCCCACGGGAAGTCGGTGAAGTCGGGCGTCGGCAGCCGCGAGAGGTCATGCAACGGCGCCGCGGCCGGCCCTTCCCGCCGTCCGGCAGGAACACGCCCGACCTGGTGGACAGGTCGTCGCCGGCGAGAAGTGAGTTGACGATCTTCGGCAGGGACAGGTCGACCTCGCCGGCGATAGCAGTTCCAGGTCGACCCGGTGCTGCCGAGCTTCTCGGCGACGCCGGGAAGGTCGATCACCGGCCCGCCGAGCAGCACCGGCACGCCGAGGCGGTCGGCGATCTCGCCCAACGCCACCGCCCTGGGTGGTGACGGGGTCGGCGGAGAGGAGAAGCGCGTCCGCGGGTCGCTCGCTGCAACGAGCGCTCGAGCTCGCTGAGCAGCCGCGGGTGCGGCCGCCCGATCCGGCGGCCGCGAGCGGCCCGAAGCGCGTCGTGCCGCTTGACGCCACTGGATCGGTAGACATATACACGCGGCGCTCGACGTGCTCACGGAGGCGCTCGGGCCGCTCGCGCTCGTCGCGGGCACGCCGAACGACAGCGGTGTCATGACCTCTACGTCGAAGCCACCACAGCGCCAACGACGCCGCGAGGTAACCAATCGCCATCGTTGGATAGCGGGCGAAGTTGTTGAGATCGACGATCAGGGCTCGGCCACCGGTCTCACGCACGCCGGGATTGGCTTCGACCTCCGCGGCGGCCAATGCGATGTGGTCGATCGTCATGGCGTCTCCTCGGGTGAGCCGCCCGCGATGGCGGCGAGTAGGCAGATCTCGTCTCCGGTGCGGAGCTGGATCGAGGAATCCGGGGCTGGACGACTCCTACGTTGACGACGAGCACGAAGCCGGCCGTCACGGACCCCGATTCAGTCAGCACGCGCTCGGCAGGCGCGGAGCCCGCCGCCGCAACTGATCGGCCACCTCTCCCCATGAGCCCCCGGGAAGGTGACCACCGGGGGAGTGCGCGCGAGCCGCTCGTCGGCTCCAATGCTGCAGCTAGATGGGACGGGACCCTCAGCTTGACCATCGGCGTGCTCCTCCTTGTCCGGCGTGTGTGCAAGGCGGAATCCGACGTCTGGCGCCCAGAAGTCCGCCGGCTCGTGCAGCCGATAGCGCGTCCTGCACATCTCGGCGAGCGCGTGAGCGCTTCCGCCGCGTAGAACCCGATGCGTGGTCGCGGCAACGGGGCCAGTGCTGACCGGGTCCTCGACGGGGAGTGGACGTGTAGAGTCCTGATCAAACCGGTCGAGACACCACTCCCACACGTTGCCGTGAGGTCGAACAGCCCCAGAGCGTTGGTCCAGGGTCGCGACATCGTGGATCTCTCCTCCGGCGTTCTCGCTGTACCAGGAGTACCGCGCCAGCTCGGCCTCGTCATCGCAGCACCACTCCCTGGCCGACCCGCGCCACAGGCGAACTCCCATTCGGCCTCCGTGGGTAGGCGACAGCCCATCCACGCGGCCAAACGCATGGCCTCGTCCCAGGACACGTCGACCACTGGGCGGTCCGGGGCGGCGGGTCGAGCATCGGTGATCCGGGTCGAACAGCGCGAACAAGGCGTTCGTCACGGGCTCGTCGCGATCGAGAGGGGTAGCGCCACACCATGTGTCGCGGAGTCTCGCCGCAGAAGTGGCGGGCCCGCTCGGAGCCCATCGCGAGTGCGTGGCCGGCACCGTCGCATCAGGGGCGCCAGTGCAGCGTCGACTGCCGTCGCTCCCGTCCGCGGAGCGCGCTCGTGCGATCGCCCGGCCTCAAGCATCCTCGGCCGACCCCTCCGTCAGAACGCGAGTTCGCGCACCCGATTCGGCGCCACCGAGTACGCCCGGACCTGCGGGATCTCGGGGTTGCGCATCGAGACGATGAGATGCCAGAGGCCCTCGAAACGTCGCAAGTGCACTCGAAGTCAATGCCGGAGAAGTTCGGCGGGTGCCGTCTATGGCTGTGGAAAACGCCGACCTCGACCAGCCCGCGATCCCAGAACTCGCCTGCACCCTCCACGCCTCCTCCGGCGTCAGCAACGAAGCCGGCGTCGGCGTGCTCGACGAAGTAGCGGCCGTGCGACTCGAACTCTCCCGCCACAGGTCGTCGTTTCGGGCATTCGCGTTGAACAGGACGAAGTCGCACGCGGTCCGCGGGTCGTCGTCGGAGACAGGTAGCCGAAGCATTCCACAGGGTGGCTGCCGGCGGATCGTGTCCAGGAGCCGCTCATAGTGCCGTCGTCAGCACAACCGCCCGCTCGTCGTGAGCCGCGCTCATCGACGCCCCTCGGCCATGAACCGCCGTCTGTAGCCCGGTGCCCGTCTCGACGACGCGTCCGCATCTGGCGAGCCGGTCGAGAAGCTTGAAAACGGTCTCGGCTCGATCGCTCCTCCCAATCGCGTCCGCGACCGCTCGGCGGTCCATCCGCCGCCACCCCCGGCGAGGTGGGCGACGACCAGCCTCTGGAGGGCCACGACCTCGGCCGCGGCGTCTTGTCGACCCCGGTTGGTGGTACGCGTTGACGTCGATCAGCTCCGCGTACAGGCCGACGGTGCGCTCGAAGAGCGCGATGAGCGCCCCGATGGTGGCCGGGTCCGCCGTCGCCGAGGCCGATGCTGATCGAGTCCGGCCGCGCTCGTAGAGCGCGTCGCGCGTGCCCTGAGGTAGCCGAAGAGGAAGTCGTCGAGGGTCAAGCCGGGGTCGACCTCAACGGCCCCGGCGCTTGCACCGTCGTCCGCCGATACAAACGTACGAAGAAGTCAGATCGTCCGTCGCGCAACTGCTGCACGTAGGCGTGCTGGTCGGTCGACCCTTGTTGCCGTAGACCGTCAGGCCCTGGTTCACGAGGTTGCCGGCGCGATCCAGTCGCTTGCCCAACGACTCCATCACGAATTGTTGGACGTAGCGCGAGAGCAGGACCAGGCGGTCGCGGTACGGAAGCACGACCATGTGCCGGTCACCCCGGCCGGCGCCGAGCCGATGCCACATCAGCGCCAGAGCGCCGCCGGATTGCGTACAAGGCTCGCGCTCACGCGTGGCTTCGGTCCATCGCCGCCGCGCCGTTGAGGACCGCGATGATGTCGACGCCCACAGCGCCGCGCGGGAGCAGGCCGACGGCCGACGTGATCGACGTCCTCCCGCCGACCCACTCCCAGATGGGGAAGCGGGCCAGCCAGCCCTCGCGTTCGGCACGCGAGTCGAGCGCCGTCCCGGGCACCGTAGTCACCACTGCGTGACTCGAGAAGTCCAGGCCGGCCTCCGCGTAGGCGGCCTCGACAACGCGCAGACGTGCTCGGCGTCGGTGGTCGCCCCCGACTTCGACACGACCGAGACAAGTGTCCGCCCCAGGTCACCGCGCAGGCGGTCTCGCGGCGCGTGATGCCGTCGCTGTCTGCATTGTCGAGGAACGTGAGCTGCGATCCCTGACCCACGGCCCGAGGGCGTCGCAGATCAGTTGCGGTCCGAGTGCGGAACCACCGATGCCGATGTGAATCAGGTGTTCGAACGACCCGGACCGGCCACCTCGCCGGTTCGCACCGACGACGCGAACGCCTCGACGCGAGCCACGGCAGCGCCGATGCGTTCTGCGAGGCGAACGCTCGGTGCCAACGACGGAGTCCGAAGCCAGTAGTGCCCGACCATCCGCTGCTCGTCGCGATTTGCGCAGCGCCGCCCTCGAGTGCCGCCATCGCGTCGAGAGCGCGAGACATCGCCGGGCTCATAAAGCTGAGGTAGTCGTCATCAAGCGCACCCGGCTGATGTCGAGCGATACGCCAAGGTCATGGTGCACCCACCGGTATTGACGAAACCGCGCCCACAGTTCTTCGCTCGTCGCGTACGCAGACTCGCGTAGGCAAGCTTGGCTCCGCCACCCCCCAACCCCTCCCTGTCGCTCACCCGAGTGTCCGAGCCTCAGGTGCGTTCGACCGAAGCTCCCAGAGCCTGAGCTCACGTGTCGAGTCGTGCATCTGAACGACGTGGTCCGAGCCCGCAACAGCCGTGCAGCCGCCCACGCGGGCCGAAGATCAGGTCGGACTGGTAGACGTCTACTTGACAAACCTGCGATCCGCTCGCGGATTGTGAGCGCGTCGTCACCGTCATTCCAGCTGACGACGACTCCTGCGTCCGAGAGCTTGGAACAAAGTTGAAGCTGATGGTCGTCGACGTGTTCCCCGTAGCGCGCGAGCCTCGGGATGGCCACGAGCAGAACCTCGGTCGCGCAATGCCTGGAGACTGCATGCCGATCCAGGCCCTGAGCCAGACGATCGATGCCGCTCGCATCGCGTTCGCCAACTCGATGGGCGAGTACCACTGCTGCCAACGCGCGGCGACGTGCGGCTCGGCAGTTGTGTGGCCCCGTTGAACATGCAACTCCAGATCACCCGTGACGTCGTTTGTGGCCAGTCGGATCGCGCGCGGGAACGGGTGGGGCACCGTACTTGCGACGAGAAGAATCACCAGACAGTGCCTGCGTACTCTGCACGAGGGATTCGCGCAGCCAACTCGGGCCATTGAACGAACAGCCGGCTGGCTATAGGTGCGACCATCCGAGCGGAGAGCGAAAGAGTCTGGATCACGGCCAAGTCGTTCGACCCAGATTACGGGGACACGGTGCAACCACGCCAAGTATGCGAACGGCACGGCCAAGCCTGCCCCCGTGGTCACCATCGACTTGGTCGCTCTCGCCGGAGCACTCGCGCTGCCAGTCCCGCGTTGCGGAGCAGTCTGCGAACACTTCGATTCGTCGGACCATGGGCGAGTATCACGTGCTCGTCTCGAAGCACCTCCGCAAGGTCGGGCGCGGCAAATGTCACCCAGGTCCGCGTTTCGCGTGACCAGCCGTCTCGAAGCTCGATCAGTTGCCGCAGATGACCGCCAGAGGAGGCCACAAGAAGACACTCGCATCGTGGCCGACTTCCCCTCCCAATCGGTCTCATGCGAGATCTATCGAACTCTCATGGATGTCCATTTACCGGGCAACTCCCTGGTCAGCTCGGACCGGACGGGGTGGCTGCATGCACAGCACCCCGTCGGCGTGTCAATCAGAAACCGCTGAGCTCGGCGTCCATCGCCGAGCTCGAGGAAACGAACCTGCGGGAGCGCCGAACCACAGGCTCCTCCTCCAGGTTGACCGGGCGGCTGCCGTCGGCGAGTGACGCCTGGGCGGCCTCCAGGGCGCGGACGATCTGCAGGCCCAGCTGCGCGTTGGAGCGCGGCTCGACGCCGTCGCGGATCGAGGTCGCGAAGTCCGAGAGCTCCAGCGAGAGCGGCTCCGACGGCCTGATGTTCGGGACGAGCAGGTCGCCGGTCCGGTACGTCATCTTGTACTCGCCGAAGTTGGCGGGCTGCTGGAGGTCGATGTCGAAGCCGCGGTCGTAGATGCGGACCGGCTCCTCGACGGCGGTGTCGTCGTACTGGATCATCCGCTTGGAGCCGACGATCACCATCTGGCGGACCTTGCGCGGCGCGAGCCAGGAGATCTGGATGTTGGCCGTCGCGCCGCCGGCGAAGGTCAGCGTCAGGAAGGCGGTCTCGTGGACCCCGTCCCGGAACACGCTGCGGCCGCTCGCCGAGATCGACACCAGCGGCTCGTCCATCAGCCACATGAGGATCGACAGGTCGTGCGGCGCCAGGTCGCAGATGACGCCGTCGGGCTGGTACTGCCCGAGGTTCATGCGCGAGGAGGTGATGAAGTAGGGGACGCCGAGGACGTCCTCCTCGATCAGCTCCTTGATCTTCACCACGGGCGGGCTGTAGAGGAAGGTGTGGCCGGGCATGAGCACCCGGTCGACGTCCTCGGCCAGCGCGATCAGCTCGGCGGCGTCCACCGAGTTCGTCGCCAGCGGCTTCTCGACGAGCACGTGCTTGCCGGCCTCGAGCGCCTGCCTCGCGAGCGCGTAATGGGTGTTGGGCCGCGTCGCGATCGCGACGGCCTCCACGTCCGGGTCGGCGAGCGCGCGGGCGAAGTCGCCCTCGACCGGGATGCCGGGGAAGCGGGCCTGGAACTGCGTGGCGCGGGTCTCGTTGAGCTCGCACAGCGCGCGGAGCTCGAACTCCGGCCGCTCGACGAGGTTCCTGACGATATTGGGGCCCCAGTAGCCGTAGCCGACTGCAGCGATACCGATGGGTTCCGTCCCGTTCATTGTCACGCGGCCCCCTGCCGCTTCAGCACGCAAACGGCCGTCCGCGCGAGAATCTTGATGTCCAGAAAGAGCGTCTGGCGCTCCGCGTACTCGAGGTCGAGACGGACCATCTCCTCGTAGGTCCGCTCGTTGCGGCCGCTGACCTGCCAGAGGCCGGTCAGTCCGGGCTTGACCGCGAAGCGGCCGTGGTACCAGCTCGGGTAGGCCTCCACCTCGTACTCGATCACGGGTCGCGGGCCGACGAGGGACATCTCGCCGCGGATCACGTTGAGCAGCTGAGGCAGCTCGTCGAGGCTCCAACGGCGGATGAACGCGCCGACACGGGTGACCCGCGTGTCGTTGCCGAGCTTGTACAGCTCGCCGGACTCGTCCTTCGGGGCATCCTGCCCCGAGGCGATGAGGTTCTGCACGTAGGTGCGGTGCGACGCCGGGTCGGCGTCGCTGCGCATCGAACGCAGCTTGAAGAGCGTGAACGTGCCGCGGCCGCGACCGACGCGGCGCTGGCGAAAGATGACGGAGCCGGGCGACTCGACGCGGATGGCGACCGCCACGAGCGCCAGCACGGGCAGCAGCGCGACCAGAACGACGATCGCGATGGAGACGTCCAGCGCCCGGCGCGCGATCACCGTGGCACGGCTCTGCGTGGCGACGGCGACGGTGGCGTCGCCCTCCGTCGCGACCGTGAGCTCGAGCGCGCTCACAGGCCGCTCCGGAAATTAGGGCGATGGAAGTGGCTGGCCGCGTCCATGCACACTCAACGGGCTGTCCTGGGCCACTCTTTCGAGGTTTTCGGGCGAAGGTAGGAAAAACGGATGGAGGCCTCCGGGCCAAGACACGCAAGGTTCGAACACCACCGGTCGTTGCCTTCAGTGATGACCTCACACGCAACGAACGCAACCGCCTCGATCCCGTTGTTCGATCTCGCGCGCCAGTGGCCCGAGCTGCGCGACGAGGCCATGGAGATCTTCGAGACCATCGCCGGCCAGGGCGCCTTCAGCCTCGGCACCGAGCTCGCGGCCTTCGAGTCGGAGTTCGCCGCGTACTGCGGCTCGGCCGAGTGCATCGGCGTCTCCAACGGCACCGCGGCCATCGAACTGGCCCTCCGCGCCGCCGGCGTGGTCGCCGGCGCGCGCGTGATCACGGTCCCGCACACCTTCATCGCGACGCTCGAGGCGATCGCGGCGATCGGCGCCGTCCCGGTGCTCGTCGACATCGACCCCGAGACCCGCTGCCTGGACCCGCGGCGGCTCGCCGAGGCGATCGACGGCGACGTCGCGGCCGTCGTCCCGGTCCACCTCTACGGGCGCCCGGCGCCGATGGACGAGATCCTCGAGATCACCGCGCGCGTGGGCGCCGCCGTCGTGGAGGACACCGCGCAGGCCCATGGCGCGACCCTCGGCGGGCGCCGGGCCGGCTCGATCGGCACTGCAGGCGCCTTCTCCTTCTACCCCACCAAGAACCTCGGCGCGTTCGGGGACGGCGGCGCGGTCGTGACCGGCGACCCGGAGCTCGCCGACGCCGTGCGCTCGCTCCGCCACCACGGCAGCGCGGCCGACGATGCCAACCTGCACGTCCGGATCGGCGGCACCGAGCGCCTCGACGCGCTCCAGGCCGCGATCCTGCGGCTCAAGCTGGCCCGGCTCGACGGCGAGAACGCCCAGCGCCGCGAGGCCGCCGCTCGCTACCGCGAGCTGCTCGCCGACCAGCCGGTCGTGCTGCCCCCCGGCGACCCGGAGAACGGCGAGTCCGTCTACCACCTCTTCTGCGTCGAGGTCCCCGAGCGCGACCGCGTGCTCGCGGAGCTGCGCGCCGACGGCGTCGGAGCCGGCGCTCACTACCCCACTCCCGCGCACCTCCAGCCCGGCTGGACCTGGCTCGGCTACGAGCGCGGCGACTTCCCGGCCGCCGAGCACGCGGCCGCCCACGCCCTCAGCCTCCCGATCTTCCCCGGCATCACCGAGGCCGAGCAGGAGCGCGTGGCCGACGTGCTCGGCCGGGCGATCCGTAGCTAGGAGAGGGAGAGCCGCCGGACGCCCGGCAGCTCTTCGGAGATCCGCAGGATCCCAGGTCCGAGACCGGAGCTGGGATCCAGGATCAGCGCGCTCGCCTCGTTGCGCGAGCGCACGCCGAGCTTGCTGAACGCCGACGAGAGGTGGCTCTTGACGGTGCTCTCGGCGAGGAAGAGCTTGCGGCCGATCTCGGCGTTGCTCATCCCCATCACCACCAGCCCGAGGATCTGCTTCTCGCGCGTGGTGAAGGTCGGCTTGGCGATCTGACGGCGGTAGGCCGGCGGCAGGCACAGCTGCCCGGCGGCCACCGCGGCGATGGCCGGGGCCAGCGCGTAGTCGGCCTCGTCGACGGACACGTAACCGCTGGCGCCCGCCTCGAGCGCGCGGCGGACACGGGCGGTGTCCTCGCTGCGGCTGACGACGAGCACCTCGGCGATCGGGTGGGCCGCGCACAGCTCGCGGACGGCCGTGGCCTCGACGGCCCGGAACGCCAGGCAGCCGAGGAGCAGGACGCCGGCGTCGGCCGCGTCGCCGGGCACCAGCCCGGAGGCGGCGATCACCCCGTCGAGGCGGCGGCGCACGTCATCGTCCTCGGCCACGACGGCGACGGTCACCGTAGTGGGGAGTCCGCTCACATACGCGGGTGATGTCGCCATGAGGAACTAACGCTCCGAAGCCCTCGCGCCTTACGCGAGCGCCTGGGAGCCTGGCCGCGAGGACTCCGGACTCGCCGAGGTAGGCGGCGGCCTGCAGCTCGAA
Source organism: uncultured Solirubrobacteraceae bacterium (assembly GCA_963764385.1). Lineage (GTDB taxonomy): Bacteria > Actinomycetota > Thermoleophilia > Solirubrobacterales > Solirubrobacteraceae > DATFQI01. The sequence goes on from CAVXSJ010000008.1 coordinate 11,225, forward strand.
GAGCTCGGCGTAGTGCCCGGCGCGCTCCATCAGCTCGGCGTGGTTGCCGGTCTCGGTGATGCGCCCGTCCTGGAGCACGTAGATGCGATCCGCGCTGCGCACGCTGGAGAAGCGGTGCGAGACCATCAGCACCGAGCGGCCGGCGGCGAGCCCGCGCATCTGCTGGAACAGGTCGTACTCCGCGCGCGGGTCCAGCGAGGCGGTCGGCTCGTCGAGGATGAGGAAGTCGCCGCCGCGGAAGAAGGCGCGCGCGAGCGCGAGGCGCTGCCACTGGCCGATCGAGAGCTCGTGGCCGCCGTAGAACTGCCGGCCGAGCCGCGTGTCGTAGCCCTGCGGCAGCTGCGAGAGGAAGCGGTCGGCGCCGGCCTGGCGCGCGGCGGCGATGATCGCCTCCTCGTCGGGCTCGCGGTCCACCCGCCCGAGCGCGATGTTGTCGCGCGCGCTGAGGTGGTACTGGATGAAGTCCTGGAAGATCACGGTCATGTCGGCGCGGATGTCGTCCGGGGCGATCTCACGACGCATCGACGCCGTTCCAGCAGCACGCGGCCGTCTGCGGCTGGTAGAGCTGGCAGATGAGCTTCACGAGCGTGGTCTTGCCCGAGCCGTTCTCGCCCACCAGCGCGACGATCTCGCCCGGCTCGATGCGCAGGTCGACGTCGTGGAGCACCGCCGCGACGGTGCCCGGGTAGACGAACGACGCCTTCTCGAGCTCGAGGCCGACGAACGGACCGCGGCTCGCGCTGCGCGTCGGCGACGGCGACGCCGTCCTGCGTGGACGACGTCCGCTCCGCCCGAGCTGGTCGCCGAGCTCGAGGAAGCGCTGGTAGTCGTCGAGGAACATGCCGGACTCGACGAGCTTGCCGAGGCTGCCGGTGATCGTGCGAGAAGCGCGAGTGAGAGCAGCCTGCAGGCGCGATGCCGGCCGTGACCGCGGCCGCGACGTCGATCCGGCCGTTGGCGAGGAACCACGCCGAGCGAGCCGAGCGCCACGGCCGCGCCGAGGGCGCTGGCGACCGTGCCGAACAGCGCGACCTTCAGGCGCTGGCGCGAGGAACTCGCGCAGCTTGCCGATGCCGCTCGTCGGACAGCGCGTCGTAGCGCTGTCCCGAGGAAGCGCGTCGCCCCGAAGACGCGGATCTCCTTCGCGCTGTCGCGGCCGGTCAGCAGCTCCATCAGGTACATGCGCTCGCGGCCTGCGGCCGTCATCGCGTACTCGAACTCGTAGGCCTGGCGGCTGTTGTAGAGCCGCGAGATGCAGCAGCGGGATGCCGGCCAGCACGGCGAACGGGAGCAGCATCGGCTCGATCGTCAGCGAGCACGAAGCCGACGCCCAGGCTGGTGGCCACCGCGGTGATCAGCAGCGTGACCTGCGTGACCATCGTCGATCGGCCGCGGTCATGCCGGAGACCTTGCGCCCGCGCGAGCTGGTCGTAGAAGGCCGGGTCTCGAACGCGTCGAGCGGCACGGCGGCCGACACCTCGATGATCCGGTCGAACGTGTACCGGCCGACGAGCTCGCTGAGCTGGCGCTGCTGGTTGGCGGTCAGCGCCGTCGATGACCCCGCCGATGATCGGTGGCGCCGATCAGGAGAAGGAAGGCGGGCAGCAGGGTGGCTCGACGGACCGCCCGTCCTCGCTGACCGCGATCAGGTCCTGGAGCAGCTGCTTGCCCGACCAGCAGCTGGGCGCCGAGGACGCGGCGCCGAAGAACTGCAGCAGCGTCGTCGTCAGCATCAGGCGCGGGCTGGCGGCCCACACGAGGCTGAGCGCATCCGCCATCACACCGGGGATCCGCCGCCACTGCGACCCGCGATCGCGCGGCGGCTGCAGCGCGGCGGCGGTGAACGGGCGCGGCTCCGGCGTCATATGCCATGAACGGGCGCGACGGGGCAGACCTTATGCGCAATTGTGAAGCCGATCGTCATCCGTTGATCTTCTCCAATGACCGCGCTCCCCAGCCGACCGGTCGCATGAGGTCCGGCGTCCGGATCACGCCGCTGGCGCTTCCCGATCGCATGCGGCCCTGGCATCGCGCCCGGGTGCTGGCCGAGGTGCTCGCGGCCTACATCCCGCTGCTCGAAGCACCTCCGGAGCAACGAGCTCGTCTCGATGGTCGACGGCGCGCGCGCCGCCGGGCGCTCGCACATGATCCCGCGCCCGCGAGACCCGCGCCGCGACGCGGTGCGGCTCGGCTCGATCGTCGGCCAGGTCCTCAAGGTGCTGCCGACCGACGGCCGCTGCCTGATCCAGTCGCTGGTCCTCACGCGCATGCTCGCGGCCCGCGACATCGACTCGCGCGTCGTGATCGGCGTGCGCGTCGACGACGGCTTCGCGGCCCACGCCTGGGTCGAGTACGAGGGTCGTCCGGTTCTCCCGTCCGGGCACTTCGACCGCCTTCATGAGCTGTAGGCTGACGCCGTTCGGATGAACGGTTCTGAATGGAACTACATGCGACGCTGCCACGTCGTGGTCCCCGACTACGTGGTCGGACGCGGCTTCGCGAGCGAGACCGTGCTGCTGAACATCCGCACCGGCGAGTACCACGGCCTGGACCGGGTGGGCGGCCGCTTCTACGAGGTGATCCGCGACGCCCCGGACCTCGAGCGGGCCAGCCAGCTCGCTGATCGCCGAGTACGACCAGCCGGCGGACCGGATCGAGAGCGACCTCGCGGCGTTCTGCGACGACCTGCGCAACCGCGGGTTGATCGAGATCAAGCCGCCGATGGCGACTGAGCTCGCGGCGCGCGCGACCGCTGCAGCAGCTCGACCCCTCGAGATCCACGGCGGCATCGCGTTCGGGCCGCTGGCGGGGCGAGACGCCCCCGCCGGCGCCCCCGGACGTGCACGAGCACCCCCGCGAAGGTGCTCGAGGGGGTCCTCGCTCGATGCGCTGTCCGAGCCGCCCTGCCACGTGCTCTTCTCGGGCGGGCGCGACTCGTCGGTGATCCTCGCGGCGGCGACCGACGTCGCCCGCCGGCACGGGCTGCCGGAGCCGATCCCGCTGACCACGCGCTTCCCCGACTCCCCCAGCGCGTGGGAGGAGGACTGGCAGGAGAAGACGATCCGGCACCTCGGGCTCCAGCGAATGGGTGCGCGACGAGGTCACGACACGAGTTCGACACGCTGGGGCCGATCGCCAGCCGACACGATCCGGCGCTTCGGCGTCTACTGGCCCTCGGGCGCCCACAACGTCCGCCACCACGCCCGCATCGCGGGCAGCGGGACGATGCTGACCGGCGGCGGGGGCGACGAGCTGTTCTCGCCGTGGGCGCTGCGGCGCGTGCCCGCGCGGACGCTGCTCCGGCGCCGCCCGCGCAGGCGCGTGCCGCGGCAGCTGCTGATCCACCAGCTCCCCGGCGCCCTCCGCCAGCGGATGCTCGCCGGGCGGGTGCAGGCGGTCGATCGACGTCCCTGGTTGCGGCCCGAGGCCGCGCGAGGAGCTGCAGCGACGATGGGACGCCGAGCCGATCCCGACCACGAACTGGCGCGAGGCGCTCTCCTCGATGCCGGCCAGCCGGTACCGCGAGCTCGTCGGCACCGCCATGGACGCGTTCGCGCGCGTGGAGGGCGTCCGGCTGATCGAGCCGTTCGCGGACGCGCGGATGGTCGCCGCGGTCGCGAACCACGGCCCGATCGAGGGCTACCACAGCCGCGGCCGCGCGCTCGAGGCGCTGTTCTCCGATCTGCTGCCGCGCGAGGTGCTGTACCGCAGCACGAAGGCGAAGTTCAACGACGCGATCTTCGGCCCGGCGGCGCGACGGTTCTCGCGCGCGTGGGACGGCACCGGCGTCGACGAGCGGCTCGTCGACCCGCAGGCCCTACGCGCGGAGTGGGACAAGGCGCGCCCCAACATCCGCTCCGTGGCCTGCCTGCATCTCGCCTGGCTCGCCGCGCAGGGCGATCACTGAGCGGCGGTCGCCTCGAGCAGGCGGTCCGTCGCCGCCTGGGCGCGGTCCCAGTCGCGCGGGCGCCGGTAGCGGATCATCGGGACGTCGAGCAGCCGCATCACGCCGTGCTCGTCGGGCTGATCGAACAGCGTCGAGTACTGCTGCTCGTAGAGCAGCTTCAGCCGGGCCTGCATGCCGAGGGGCTCTGACTCGATCGGCGTCCCCGGAGCTCCACTCGAGCAGCACGATGCCGGCCAGCGGGGCGCGGGACGGGGCCGCGGCGGTCGACAGCCGGAACCGCTCGCGGGCTCCCACGACGCCGAGCGCCTCGGCGGCCGGGAACCGCGCGGCGACGTCCGGGCGCAGGTCGACGCAGCGCGGGCCGCACAGCACCTCGTGGCCGGCGATGACCACCAGGTCGTCGGAGAGGATCGGCACGCCGCGATCGCCCAGGAGCGCGAGCGCGCTGCTCTTGCCGGCCTCCTGCGTCGCCGCAGACGGCCCAGGCGGCGCCGTCGTTCAGGAACGCGCCGCCGTGCAGCGTCATGTGGCCGTGCCAGCGCGCGAACACCGACAGGGGGAGCGTCGCGACGGGATGGATGATCGCGGCGATCGACAGGGGCTGCGGCACGTCGAGCACGACGGTCGCCGGGTCGCGCGTGGCGACCATCGAGCCGCCGCGCTGATATGACATGCGCATGTGCTCGGGGGTGACCTCCCGCGCGTCGTGCAGCGCGGTCGCATGGCGCCAGGAGAACTCGATCGCCGCGGCTCCCTCCTCGGCGCGCGGGAAGGTGCGGCAATCGCACCCCCGGCTCGGTGGGGACTAGACGAAACCCATACGCACCGTAGGACGTTCGATGGTTGCCCTCCGGCGCCACGTCGCGTTAGCTTAGTCGCACCCCAATGACGGGAAATCGAAAGGAGCGCTTCATGAACGAGGCCTACAACACGCCCGAGGTTCGTTTCCTCGGCACCGTGAGCGAGCTCACGGAGTCGCTCGACAAGAACGGGTCCACGGACGGACATCTTCACGCCGACCATGCCGCTGCTCGACGGCGACATCGAGGAGGACTAGCCCACGACCCAGGCCGGTCCTTCCGGCCAGGTCGGCCCCTCCAGGCTCGACATTGAGAGCCCCGGCCCCGCCGGGGCTCTCGTCGTTGATGGGGCCGTCAGAACTCCCACGGCCCATCCGTTTGCTGGACATGACCACCAAGCGTCTGGTGCATCGTGTCGACCTGTCCCGCGTGGAGCAACTCCCGACCCGTGCGCAGGCCGCGACGGCGCTCGGCGCCGATCCGGGCATGCGCCTCGTCGAGCACGGCGCCGACGTGGTCGTCGTCGACGGGCCGGCCGAGCGCATCGCGCAGGCCGCCACCGGGGGCGCACTGGTCGTTGCCGTGGTCACCCGGGGCGACCGCCGCTCGACCACCGGGGCGCTCGACGCCGGCGCGCAAGCCGTGGTCGCCGAAGCCGAGGTGTCCATTTGCCTTACCGCCGCGGTGCACGCGGTCCGCACCGGGCTGGTCGTCGTCCCGCTGGCCGCCCGTCAAGCGGTGCGCCGCCCGATCCTCTCCAGCCGGGAGAAGCAGATCCTCAGCATGGTCGTGGTCGGCCTCACCAACGCCGACATCGCGCGCCGGCTGTACCTGGCCGAGAGCACGGTCAAGAGCCACCTGTCGTCGATCTTCACCAAGCTCGGCGTCCGCTCCCGCAAGGAGGCGGCGGACCTGGTGCTCGACCCGAGCACGGGCCTCGGCACGGGCATCCTCACGATCACGCCCCCGCAGCGGGAGACCGCGCCGTACGCGCGGCCCCGCGTCGCCTGAGCGACTCAGGCCGGGGCGCGCAGCTCGAGCAGGTCCCGCTCCGCGAGCGCGCGGCAGAACGCGCTGAGGTCCTCCTCGATGACCGTGACGGACTGCGCGTACTCCTCTGAGAGCCGCTTCGCCGCCTCGGCGATCGTCGGCGCGGCGCAGGCGACCTCGAGCATGTGCCCGCCGGTGACGTTGAGCCCGTGGTAGCGGCCGGTCCGGAGGTTGAGGACGACGGTCTCCTCGGCGAAGACGCGATGCACGACGTGGTCGGGCAGGTGCGCGCGCCGGGACAGAACGTCCAGCGAATCGGCGGTGGCAGGTGGTCCGGTCACGAAAGAGGAACGAACGGGCGAGCCGCGATCTGTCGCCCCTTTGTCGCTGCGGCGCGAATACCACCTATAGGGGATGGCGGGACGGTCGTGGGGTAATTAATGTGCCCGTCACCTGAGGAGTCGCAGCCGTACCCGGTGACGAACCGTACGCCCGAATCGTCCCGGAGCCGCCGGTGCAGGACCGGCATCGCCAGCGCTTGCGGGTCTGAAGGGAGGGGAACGGAGAGGGGCGGCCCCGTGCCGCCCCTCTTCGTTTATGCCTGGATTCAGGCTTGAGCGCGGCGGCGCCGGCGGATGACGATCGCGCCGGCCGCGAGCACGCACACGGCGGCGGCGATGCCGCCGATGACGATGGCCGTGGCGCCGCCCTTGGGCGTCGCGGACGCCGCGGCGTCCGCCGGCGGGGTGGTCTGCACGGGCTCCGCGCTCTCCACCGGCGCCGGCGTGAACTCGGGCTTCACCTCCGCCAGGACCGTGGTCCCGCGGACCGTCACGCGCTTGCCGGCGACGACGATCGGCAGGGTCCACGTCGCCTTGTCGCCCGGCTCGGCGTCGCCGGCGGAGAGTCGCCGCGGGAGGATGCGCGGATCGGGCCAGATCAGGTCCTGCGCCCGGCTCGCGGTCACGAACTCCGGCTTCGCCGAAGGGTCGACGACCGACGCGAGCAGGTCGCGGTTCGCCGCCTGCGCGGTGGGCACCCAGACGGGGCTGTGCACGTTGACCTGGGTGCCCTGCCTTCGGATGCGGGCGAACACCTCGCCGTCGAGACCGAGCACGTCGACCGGGGTCTCGCCGACGCCGGTCACCTTCAGCGACGGCAGCGGGCCGGGGATGCCGGCCACGGTGACGTCCAACGGAAGGTCCTTGGTGTCGGGCTCGATCGTGAACGCGCCGCCCAGGCCCGCGATACGGCCCCGGATCGTGGCCGGCTCGCCGTTGACGCGGATGGGGACCGCCCACTTGTAGACGGGCTTCCCGGGCGGGTGGAGGCGATGCTCGAACCACTCCCATTGGCTGAGCTTGGAGACGGGCTTCCAGCTGTCGCGCGCCCCGCGCTTGGCCGTCGCCGGCACCTGCGCGATGCCAAGCGGCTCGTTGACCCGGTACCAGTCCGGCGAGGCGGCGTTCCCCTCGACGCCGTTGGGCCCGACCCGCAGCATCGGCTGCCCGCCCGTGCCGAGCACGACGACCTCGGTCGCGCCGGTGGTGGTGAGCTTGAGCTTCCCGATGCCCCCGGGCACGGCGCTGACCTGCACGCCCTTCTCGGCCGGCTTGACGCCCTCGATGACGAGCTGACCGCCGGCGTGCCCGACGTGAGCGGAGGCCGGGCCGGCCGCGGCCAGCCACAGGGACACGGCGAGGGCGACGCCCAGGGTTCTCTTCGTACGGCGCATGTCTGTCAGTAACGAGCCGCGGTCGGCCCGACTTGCGAGCCGCGGGCACGGGCGAAAGAGGCTGACGTCTGAGAGCGTTCCTGATGCATGGACCCCGCGCCCGGCCTCGCCGGCACGTTCAACGTCGAGCACCACCCGGGCCCGAGCCGCGTCACCGCGTTGGTCGACGGGCCGCTGAAGGTTGCCAGAGCCCGCCGGACCGTGGCCGCTCGCCGCGGCGCGATCGAGTGCGTCCTCGACGGCTTCGTGTCCAACGCGCCCGAGCTCGCCGCCTCGCTCGGCCTCGAGGCCGGCGACGCGGCGGCCGTGGTGGCCGCCGCGTACGCGCCGGCTCGGCGAGGCGGTGCTCGGGCGGCTGCGCGGCGACTTCGTGTGCGTGATCTGGGACCGGGAGGCGCGCCGCGGGCTGATCGCCCGCGACCAGCTCGGCGGCCGGTCGCTCTACCTGCGCCGCGAGGGCCGCGGCGTCCTGTTCGCCTCCGAGGTCCGCGAGCTGCTGGGGATGCTCCCGCGCACGCCCGGCCCGGACCGGACCGTGCTGCTGCACTGGCTCTCGCTGATCCACCACGTCGGCCCGGAGACCCCGTACGAGGGCATCGAGGCGCTCCTGCCGGGGCAGCTCGCCCGCCTCGGTCCCGAGGGCGTGGAGCTCGAGCGCTACTGGACCCCGCGCTACCGCGAGCCGCGGCAGCGGACGCGCGAGGAGGCCGTGGCGGAGCTCCGGGGCGACTTCGTCCGCGCGCTGGACCGCACCATGACCGAGGCGTCGGAGGTCGGCGTGCTGATGAGCGGAGGGCTCGACTCGACGTCGATCGCCATGTTCGCCGACCGCCGCCCGGTCGGCGTCACGGGCTACGCCGCCGTCTTCCCCGGGATGCCCTCCGTCGACGAGTCCGGCTACATCGACCAGGTCGTGGAGGCGTCGGGCCTTCCCGTCCAGCGGATGGCCATCCACGGCGGCAGCATGCTCCGTTCCGCGTTGCGCTTCAGCCGCGACTGGCGGCTGCCGCTCGCCTCGCAGAACCTCGAGTTCTGGCTGCCGCTGCTGGGCCGCGGGGTCGAGGGCGGCGCCGACGTCATGCTCGACGGCGAGGGCGGCGACCTGCTGTTCGCGGCGCGCTCGGAGCTGCTCGGCGATCGCCTGCGCCAGGGCCGGCTGCTGTCCGCCGTCGGCCTCGTCCGCAGCCTTCCGGGGAGCGCGACGGCGTCGCCGCGTGCGCTCGCGGCGGTGCTGCTGGCGCGCGGCGGGAGGGCGGCGCTGCCGCCGGGGCTCCACGACGCGATGCGGCGGCGCGGCGCCGCCGAGCGTCACACGGTCCCGTGGCTGAGCCCGGCCGACGGCCGCCACGTCGTCGAGACCGACCGCGAGTGGGACTGGAAGCGCCTCGACGGGCCGCGCTGGTGGGCCCGGCTCGCCGACGCCCTGACGGACGGCCTGCACTCGGTCGGCATCCGCGACCACCAGCGGCGGCAGGGCGCTGATGGCCGGGGTCGAGACGCGCAGCCCCTACCTCGACGTCGACCTCGTCGAGACGATGCTCGCCATGCCCCCCGAGCTCGCCTTCGATCCGCTGTCGCGGCCGCTGCAGCGCGACATCGCCGCCGGCGCGCTCACCGACTCCATCCGGCTGCGCCCTGACAAGAGCTACTTCGACGAGCTGTTCTACAACAGCTTCGCCGTCGAGGACGCCGCGGCGGTGACCGACCTGCTCACCGCTCCCGACGCGGCGCTGCGGGAGTGGGTCGACCTCGAGGTCGTCCGGACCACGCTGCTGGAGCCCGGTCCGCGCGCGAGCGGCGTGGGCATCCGGTTCTGGATGAAGTCCGTCTGGCGGCTGGCCGCCGCGGAGTGCTGGCTCCGCGAGATGGTCGAGCCCGGGTTCGCGGACGCGGCGATCGAGCGGCTCGGCCTGGAAGGGCCGCGGATCGAGTTCCCGTCGTCCGCCGCGGCGCCGGCGTGACGATGCCCGACGCCGTCGGCACCGCGTTCGGGTTCGCCGTCAAGAGCCCCGAGCCGATCCCCGGCCTCGCCGGATGCGAGCCCGCCGCGGCGAGCCCCACGCTCCGCGTGACGATCGGCGCCGCGATTCCGCCCCCGGAGCCCGGGAACGGCACCGCGCTGCTCGACCGCCGGGCACCGGACGGATCGCTGGTGGCCGCGGTGCGCCGCGACGAGGACGGCGGCTATCGCCTCTACGGAGCCGGGTTCGGCTCCTACGACGTCGCCGCCGACGCGTCGCGGATCGCCTGCCACCCCCCGGACGGGTGCGATCCGTGGCTGTGGCAGCGCTTCCTGATGAGCCAGGGGCTACCGCTCGCCGCCACGCTGTGCGGCGTCGAGCCCTTCCACGCAAGCGGCGTGCGTCGTCGACGGCCGGGTGGTCGCCGTGGCCGGGCCGTCCGGGCGCCGGCAAGTCCTCGCTGACGCTGACGCTCGCGTCGCGCGGCCACGGCTTCCACACCGACGACGTGCTGGCGATCGCGACGACGCCGGACGGCGTCGTGTGCAAGGCCGGACCCGGCGCGGCGAACGTCCGCGACCCGGCGCTGCAGGCCCTGATCGCCGCCGGTGCGCCGCCGTTCGGCGACGTGCTCGGCGAGACGCCGGACGGCGTGCGCACGCTCGTCGAGCGCGACGGCCGCGACCGCCCGCTCGGGGCCATGTACTTCCTCGACCACGCACGCGAGCACCCCGAGCTGCGCTTCGAGCCCACCACTGATCCGCAGCTGCTGCTCGGCCACACGTTCAATGTCCTCGTCCGGACCGCGGGAGCGGCTCGCCGCCCAGCTCGCGCTGTGCGCCGCCATCGCCCGCCACGCGCCGCTGTACCGCGTTCGCGTGCCCTACGGCGCTTCGGTCGCCGATCTCGCCACGAGGCTCGAAGGGCACGCCCGAACCGCCTTGAGCTAGCCCTTTTCCCGACTTGACTTGATTCTGGTAGCCGCAGAGGATCGGGCATCCCCAAATGTCAGCGATTGCATGGAGGTAACCGCCTTGACTCATGTACGACTTGCGACGAGGGACATTCCCTACGTCGCCCCGGCCATCACCGACCTCGGCGACCTCGTCGATATCACGGCGGGCTGCGTCGGCGGCATTCCCGAGGACAGCAAGGTCGGTGCCGACACCGAGACGTTCCCGGCTGACAGCGGCCTGTTCTGCGAGTAGTTCCCGCAGTCCGAACCTGATCCACCGAGTTCCCAAACCGTACGCGCCGTGACGGATGCGGCGTCCACCCTTTTAGCAAGGCGGACGAGCATGAGAAAGCTCCTAACGATGCTGGGCGTAATGCTTGGCATCTTCATGGTCGCCGGTTCGCCGGCGTCCGCAGAAACGGGCAAGAAGGCCCTGATCCTGAGCACCAGCGTCAGCGGCGGGGCTGGAAGCCGCGAGGCCGTCCGCGCGACGAACCTGGGCTTCACGGTCACGCTGGTCGACGACGCGACCTGGGGCGCGATGACTGCGGCCCAGTTCTCGGATTATCAGCTGGTCATCGTCGGTGACCCGACGTGTAGCACCCTGCGGCCCGTCGTCAGCCAGAACGCGGCGGCGCTCGCCGACGCGGTGATGGATCGCGCCGGCAGCAACATCAAGGCCGGCAACCGGGTCCTCATCGGCACCGACCCGGTGTTCCACTACTCCCAGGGCGGCAGCAAGCTGGTCGACACGGCGATCGACTTCGCCGGCGTCCAGGAGGGCGCGACCGGCCTGTACCTGTCGTTCACGTGCAACGACCCCGACTACGACGGCAACGGCGTTCCGGACGGCGAGGACAAGCTGCTGCCGCTGCTGACCATCGACACCACCCCCGGCTGGAGCCAGAACGGCTCCCCGCCGTGCGGTGGCAGCGCGTCGCTGATCTCCAACTCCGCGCAGTTCTCGACCCTGAGCAGCAGCGACCTCCAGGGCTGGTTCTGCTCCGTGCACGAGTCGTTCCCGACGTTCCCGAGCGACTGGAACCCGCTCGCGCTCGCGACCGACACCCCGACGAAGCCGACGTGCGGAAGCGACGTCGACACCGGCGATCCGGCCTGCGGCGAGGCCTACATCCTGATCGCGGGCACCGGCATCGTGTCCGAGGCGCCGGATCTCGCCCTCACCCCGGGCACGGCGACCAACCCGGTCGGGACCGACCACACCGTGACCGCCACGGTGAAGAACCCCGACGACACCCCGCGTCCGGGGCGTTAACGTGACGTTCACGGTCACCGGCGGGCCAACGCCGGTGCGAGCGGCACGTGCGTCCCGGCGAGCTGCGACACCAACGCGAGCGGCCAGGTGACGTTCACGTACAACGGCGCCAACGCCGGCGACGACACGATCAACGCGTCGATCACGGTCGACGGGTCGACCCAGACGGCAACCGCCAGCAAGACCTGGGAGGAGTCGACGGGTATCACGGGCACGATGACGGGCGAGGGGCGTTTGACGCAGAGCGCGTCGAACAAGCTCGACTACGCCTACGTCCTGGACTGCACGGCGGCCAACAACTCGCCGCCGAAGTTCAAGGGCAAGCGCAACGCCACGGCGTTCTCGCTCACCACGGTGACCGCCGTGACCTGCACCGACGACCCGGCGAAGTCCCCGGCCAACCCGGCGGCAGGCTTCGACACCATGGTCGGTGACGGCACCGGCAAGGTCGGCACCACGCCGGTCAACATCCACTGGGAGTTCGTGGACGGCGGCACCGCCGGTACGAACGACTCGGCGTTCGTCGAGATCCGCCGCACGAGCGACAACGTGGTGCTGTTCAGCAAGACCGAGGCCCCCATCGGGGCATACGCCGGAGGGACGCGGGCGGGCCGCAACACGGCCAACCCGTAAGCCGAAGGGCGTCTGACGGGAGGGCCACCGCCCTCCCGTCAGGGGACGCGTAGCGATCGAGGGCCGGTCTTACGACCGGCCCTCTTCGCGTTCAGGGCCGTCAGGCCAGGACCACCTCGAGCGTTTCTCCCACGTGCGCATCACCCGCAAGCGAGGGATCGCCATCGCCGGCGTCGCCGTCCTGGTCGTCGTCGGCGCGGGCCTCGCGGTCGCCGCGCCAGGGGATGTGGAGCGCTACAACGGCAAGCAGGCGGGAGCCCCCATGTGGACGGCACCGTGCTGGGAGCGCCCCGCGCGGCGAGACCGCCGCCTGCTGGCCCCTTGCGCGGAGGTCAGCGGCCGCGTGCTGTGGATCCGCAAGCAGGGGGGCGTGGGCAAGAGCTCGAAGGCACAGCTCGCACTGGCCTCGAACTTCAAGATCGTGATCGCCAAGATGGCGCCCTACGACGGCAGCAAGCTCCCGAGCATCGGGAGCTACGTGCACATCGTCGGACCGCTCGTGCGCTCCAAGGCGGGCTTCGACGAGGTGCAGTTCTTCGCCGAGCGGTAGCGGCGCGGCCGACGCGTTGCGCCAGCTGCAACGGCGCATTGAAGGAGTGCGTGGAAGGGTGTGCCGGCTCGCGTCACCACCTCCCGAGCCCCTTACATGCGGGTGCTCCGAGCCCAGCATCCGCCGCCGCGCGCGGCGGCGACTAGCCCGTGACCGTGGGCACAGGCACCGACCCACGGCGCGCGGCGCGGCGGAGGCGCACCACCAGCTCCCGGCGGGACTCGCCGGGCTGGATCGAGAGCGTGTTGCTGCGCGGGTTGTGGATCTTCGCGGCGGCCAGCGCGGCCCGCGGGTCCTTGCCACCCGCGGCCTGCGCCACCGCGAGCCCGTAGAGGGGCATCCAGTTGCGGGGATCGCGCTCGGAGGCCGCGCGCATCGCTGCCTGGGCCTCCGGCCACCGCTTCTCGCGGATCGCGCAGTAGCCGATCATCTGCCAGGGCGCCCAGCCGCCGTCGAGCGCTGACAGCGCGGAACGGGCGGCGGTCGTCGCGCCGGGGCAGTCGTCCTGGTAGAGCGCGGTGACGCTGCGCTGGAACTGGATCTCGCTGAGGCCGACGCGGACCGGGAGGATCGCGAGGCCGGCGCACAACGCGACCGCCGCGACCCGCCCCACCACGCCGCGGGCGCCGCGCGGGCGGGGCGGAGCGTCAGCGCTCCGGGCGAGCGCGAGGCCGCCTGCCGCGAAGATGGCGAGCGTGACGGCGGGCATCTCCCAGTGCCAGTCGAAGCCGGCCGACACGGCCCACGTCACGCCGCAGGCGAGCAGCGCTGCCGCGGGGGCGCGGCCGGGCCCCCGCGCCCGCAGGGCAAGGCCGCCGAGCATCGCGAGGATCCCCGCAGCGAGCGCTACGAGCCCGGGCCAGCCGAGCTCCCCGAGGACCTCGATGTAGAGCGAGTGGGCGTCGAGCACCTTGCCGTCGGTGGGGCGCCGCTGGAGCCATGCCTGCTGGTAGGTCCCCGCGCCCGAGCCGTGCAGCCGGTCGGCGCGGTACTCGTCCATCGCCGCCCGCCACTTCGAGAGGCGGTTGTTGTTGGAGATGCTCGTCAGGCGATCCCCGGCGGGGCGGCCGTCCGCGCCGACGCCGGCCACGAACCGGTCGTAGGCCTGGTCGCCGAAGCCGACCGACTGCGCGACGATGCCGCCGAGCACGACGGCGACGAGCAGGCCGGCGAACCCCGCGCCGAGCAGGAACCGCCGCGTGCCGGTCGCGAGCTGGATCGCGCCGACGCGCCGGTCGATCGGCAGGCCGATCGCCCTCAACAACGCGGCGCCTCCCATCGCGAAGCCGAGCACCCACGCCGGCTGCGCGGCGAGGCCCTGCGAGGCGATGATGTCGGGCGTCGCGCCCACCATGGCGCCGTTGTCGAGCGCGAGCAGGGCCACGGCGGTCGCGGGAAGGATCGCGAAGGCGGCGGTGGGCAGGCCCCGCGGGCGGGCGAACAGGACGTAGACGACCATGCCCAGCGCCGTCGTCCACAGCGCGCCCCGCGACAGCGTCAGCAGCAGCGTGGAGGCGAGCAGCGGGACCGCCGCGGCGGCAAGGCAGCGGACCGGCCCTCGCTCCCGGATGCTCGCGGACACGTGGACGGCCAGGAGGATGCCCAGGCCGGCCAGCAGGCCCAGCGCGTTCCAGTAGGTGATCGGGTAGCTGAGGCGCTCAGGCGTCGGTCCAGCAGGGGCCTCGACGAGGCCGGGCAGCAGCCGGGAGGCCACGCCGAGCCCGCACACCACCACGATCGCGGTCAGCAGCCCGGCGATCAGCGTGCGCGCTCGCGCCTCGCTCCAGCCGAGGGCGCCGAAGAGGAGGAACACCGCGAGGTAGAGCAGGGCGCGGTTGGCCTCCACGGCCGCCCGCCCCGGCGATCCGGACCAGCCCGACGACGCATAGACCCACGCCGTGAAGCACGCGAGCGGCACCGCACCGACCATGAAGCGCAGCCCCCACCCGTGCAGCGGGCTGGACGCGCCGATCGCCGCGGCACCCAGCACGAGGAGCACGAAGCCCGCCGCCAGCGCCACCCCGTCGGGGTCGGCGCTGTTGCGCACGAGCCCGAAATAGACGACGAGCGCGCCGCCGATCAGCCACAGTCCGGCCGCGCCGGCCCCCACGAACCGGTTCAGCGTCCTGTCGAATCGCTTCATGGCAGAACAACGGTCCGACCCTCGTACTCACACGGGGGAAAAACGTCGGTTCCCGGTGGATCGCGTCTACCTCACCGGAATAGAGTCGGTGGATGGCAAGGACGCTCAGGATCACCCTGGTCACCGCGCTGCTCGTGTTCTCCGGAGCCGGGGTCGCCTATGGCACGTACTGCTGGGTCGGGGGCAAGCCCATCCCGATCAAGTGCGCCAGCGGCGCCGCGAAGCAGTACCACCACGGCTGCAGCCCGATCGCCGTCACGCTGACGGAGTGCTCGCCCGGGAAGAAGACGGCGACCCTGCGCGGCATCGTGTTCCCGAACAACCTCGAGACGAAGTACCACTTCGAGTACCGCAAGGTCTCGCCGTCGAGCTCGCCGTGGATCTCCACGCCCGAGAAGACGCTGCCCAAGGGCCTGCTGCCGGTCAACGTGTCGGCGCCCATCTCCGGGCTCACGTCCAATACCAAGTACTACGTCCGCCTGGTGGCCGTGAACTACATGGGCAGCCACACCGGCGTCACGCAGTCCTTCACCACCACCCGCTGAACGAAAAGGGGCGGCCCGCAGGCCGCCCCGAGTCGTTCCGTCTCTACAGCGAAGCTACTTGACCTCGACGGAGGCGCCGGCCTCCTCGAGCTCGGCCTTGAGCTTCTCGGCCTCTTCCTTCTCGATGCCCTCCTTGACGGGCCCGGGCGCGTCGTCGACGACCGCCTTGGCCTCCTTGAGGCCGAGGCCGGTGGCCGCGCGGACGACCTTGATGACCTGGATCTTCTTGTCGCCGGCGCCGGTGATGATGACGTCGAACGCCGTCTGCTCCTCCTCGGCCTCGACCGGGTCGCCGCCGGCGCCGCCGGCCGGAGCCGCGGCCGCGACGGCCGCCGCGGACACGCCGAACTCCTCCTCGAGCGCCTTGATGCGCTCAGAGAGCTCGAGCACCGAGATCGCCTTCAGCTCGTCGATCCATTCCTGCGTGCTGGTCGCCATATCTAGTTGTCCTCCTGGGTCTGAGTCTTTTGTTCTGCCACCTGCTGCAACTGGCGGGCGAGTCCGCCGATGAGGCCGCCCAGCGCGCCGGCGAGCCCGGTCAGCGGGGAAGCGACCATGCCCACGAGACGGCCGTACAGGACCTCGCGGGACGGGAGCTGCGCGATCGCGTCGACCTCGTCGGCCGAGAGCGCCGCACCGTTCATCCAGCCGCCCTTGAACTCGAGCAGCTGGTTGGCGCGCCGGAAGTCGCGGAGCGCCTTCGCGGCCAACGCCGCGTCGCCGGTGACGAACGTCATCGCCGTCGGGCCCTCGAGCAGCGCCTTGAGACCGTCGGCGCCGGCCTGGTCGGCGGCGCGCTCGGTCAGCGTGTTCTTGACGATCCGGAAGCTCGCGTTGGCGTCACGCAGCTTCGTGCGCAGCTCGGCCGCCTGCGGGACGGAGATCCCGCGGTAGTCGACTGCGAACACCGCATCCGAATTCGTGATCTGCTGGGCCACCTCTTCGATGACCGCAGCCTTCTGGTCTCGGTTCAAACTCTTCCTCCTATCCCGGGCTTACCGCACAGCGAGCCGGAGTCTTCGGGGATATGAAATTGGGCTTTCGCCTGCCAGACGCCGCCCGTGAGGGCGCCGCCGGGTAGGTACTGCTTACGCGGCGGCGCCTTCGGCGACGTTACGTTCGGCTTCCGCGGCCTCCGCGATCAAATCGCGCGTCTTGGACGGGTCGATCTTGATGCCGGGCCCCATCGTCGAGGCCATCACGATCGTGCGCAGGTACTTGCCCTTCGCGGCGGAGGGCTTGGCGCGGATCAGCTCCTCCACGATCGCCTGGTAGTTCTCGAGCAGCTGCTGCTCGCCGAAGCTGGTCTTGCCGATGTTCATGTGCACGATCGCGGTGCGGTCGGTGCGGTACTCGACCTTGCCGGACTTGGACTCCGCGACGGCCTTGCCGACGTCCATGGTGACCGTGCCGACCTTCGGGTTCGGCATCTTGCCCTGCGGGCCGAGGATCCGGCCGAGGCGGCCGACGACCGGCATCATGTCCGGGGTCGCGATCGCGACGTCGAAGTCGGTGAAGCCGTCCTGCACCTTCTGGGCGAGGTCGTCGGCGCCGACGAAGTCCGCGCCGGCCTCCTCGGCCTCGCGCGCCTTGTCACCCTTGGCGAACACGGCGATCGTCACGTTCTTGCCGAGCCCGTGCGGCAGCGCGATCGTGCCGCGCAGCTGCTCGTCCGCGTGGCGGACGTTGAGACCGGTGCGGATGTGCACCTCGACGGACTCGTCGAACTTCGTGTGCTTGGTCTCCTTGACGAGGCGGACGGCCTCGCCCGGCGTGTACTCGTGCTCGCGGTCGATCTTCGACCGGGCCTCCAGATACTTCTTGCCGTGCTTGGCCATTACTTGACGACCTCCACGCCCATCGAGCGGGCGGTGCCCTCGATGATCTTCGCCGCCTGATCCACGTCGTGCGCGTTCAGGTCGGGAAGCTTCTTCTCGGCGATCTGGCGCACCTGGTCACGGGAGATCGTTCCGACCTTGACGCGGTTCGGCTCGCCCGAGCCCTTCTCCACGCCGATCGCCTGACGGATCAGCACCGCGGCGGGCGGCGTCTTGGTGATGAACGTGAACGAGCGGTCCTCGAACACGGTGATCACGACGGGGATGGTGGTCCCCATGTCGCCGGAGGTCTGGGCGTTGAACGCCTTGACGAACTCCATGATGTTGATGCCGTGCTGGCCCAGCGCCGGACCCACCGGCGGAGCCGGAGATGCCTGGCCGCCTGGGGCCTGCAGCTTGATGGTGGTGAGAACCTTCTTGGCCATAAGTAGTCGGGCTCCTAGATCTTCTTGACCTGGTCGTAGCCCACTTCGACCGGGGTCTCGCGACCGAAGATGGATACCAGCACCTTGAGCTTGGACGCATCCTCGTTGATCTCGGAGATCTCGCCGGAGAAGTCCGACAGCGGCCCCGAGATCACCTTCACCGACTCGCCGATCGAGAACTGGGCGCGGCTCGGCGCGCGCACCGCCACCTCGCGGTGGAGCAGGCGGTCGACCTCGACCTGGGTCAGCGGGATGGGCTCGTTGGAGGCGCCGACGAAGCCGGTCACCCCGGGCGTGCCCTTCACGAGCGACCACGAGTCCTCGTTGAGATCCATGTTGACGAGCACGTAGCCCGGCATCGTGCGCTTCTCGACGGAGACCTTCTGGTTCTCCTTCATCTCCTGCACGGTCTCAGTGGGCACGACGACCTGGCGCACAGCGCGCTGCTGACTGAGCGACACGACGCGGTGCTCGAGGTTCTGCTTGACCTTGTTCTCGTGACCCGAGTAGGTGTTGATTACGTACCAGCGGAACATGTCTGCTTTCTAGATGATTGCTTCGATCAAAGGTTTCCAGAGCGCGTCGAGCAGGCCCAGATAGCCGCCTGCGAGCACGACGAACCCCAGCGTGACGGCCGTGCCCTGACCGACCTGGCGGCGGTCGGGCCACTGGACCCGGCGCAGCTCGTCGACGCAGTGGCCGAGGAAGACGAACACGCGGTTGCCGCTGCGCGGGCGCCCTGACGCGGCGCGCTCGGCGGCACGGTCGGCCGCCGCCCCGGTGCGGGTGGGCACCAGGTCACCCTCGACCTGGTTGTCGCGGGTGCTGTCGTCGTCGTCGTACTTGGCCGGGCCGGCCTCCGCCATCCGCGCCGTCTCGACGTCGGGCATGGCGTGCTTGGTCGGCTCCGGGGGCGCGGTGTTGCCGATCCCGGCGTCGTCGGCGTTCGCCTGGTCGAGACCGATGTCGCGCGGGTTCGTGCGCGCCGAGCCGGCCGCGGGGCCACCGGCCCCGGGCTGACGCTTGGCGCGACGCGCTTTCGCGCGCTGACGATCACGAGCCACGGCGACGTGTCCCTACCGGGTCTCGCGATGACCGGTGTGCTTGCGGCACCACCGGCAGTACTTGCGCAGCGAGATGCGATCCGGGTTGTTGCGCTTGGACTTATTGGTCTGGTAGTTCCGGCGCTTGCAATCCTCGCAGGCGAGGGTTACGGCGATCCGGACGTCTCCGCGGGCCATGTGACGGCGTGCTCCGAGAGTCGTGTTGGGCGCCGGGCAAAGGAAAACCCCGCACCGGCGCGAGGTCGAACCCACAGGATAGCGCTACTCGGGATCTGGTTCAGCGCAGATACAGGCGCAGTCTGCGGGCGCGCCGCTCCCACACGGCCGGCTTGTCGGTCTTGAAGGCGCGCACGGCGATCTTCGGCTCCACCTGGATCGGGTTGAGGCGCCGCGCGGCAGCCGCGTCGGCCCGCGGATCCTGGCCCACGGCGCCCTTCACGAGGGCGAGCGCGTAGTGGTACTCCCAGTCGCCCGGATCCCGCCTCACGGCGGCCTGGGCGGCCCCCACCGCGAGCTGCCGCTGGCCGAGGCGCACGTCGCAGTAGGCGATCAGCTCCCACGGCTCCGCGCGGGCGCCGACGGCGGCCAGCGAGTCGAGCGCGGCGTCGATGGTCGTCGCGCAGTCCCCCTTCTGGAACGCGGCGTAGGAGGCCTGGAGCCGTTCCTGCGAGCGCCACAGCGCGAGCGGGGACAGCGCCAGTCCCAGGCAGCCGAGCGCGACCAGCAGGCGCACCAGCTTCGGCATCGCGGGGGCGGTCGCCTCCTGCGGGCGCGGACGGGCGAGCACGAGACCGGCGAGCCCGAACACCCAGATCGTCACCGCGGCCATCTCCCAGTCCCAGTCCACCCCGGCGTGGACGCACCACGCGACGACCGCCGCCAGCGTGGCGGCGTACGTCGGCCGGCCCGGCCCGCGCAGACGCCACAGCGGACCGGCGATGATCGCCCCGAGCGCGATCAGCAGCAGCGCGAGCCCGACCACCCCGAACTCGCTCAGCACCTCGAGGTAGAGCGAATGGGCGTCGAGCACCTGGAAGGAGACGTCGCGGTGCTGGTTCCAGGTGTTCTGGTAGGTGCCGGCGCCGGTCCCGTGGAGGGGCTCCCGCTCCCACGCGTCGAGCGCGACGCGCCAGTGGCCGACGCGGCCGTTGCTGTTGACCTGCAGCAGCCGGTCGCGCACGTCGCCCGGCACGGGTGCCGGGGACGAGGACAGGAACGAGTCGACCTGGCGATCGGCCCAGGCGGGCGCCCCGCGCGCGACCGCGACGCCGGTCACGAGGCCGACGGCCACGACGACCAAGCCCACGCGCACCGCGATCGGGAGCCGGGCGGGGCTGGGGACGAACGCAAGGACGTGGTCCAGCAGGAGCGCGAGCGCACGCAGCCCGACGGCGACGGCGACGGCGACGCCCAGCGCCCTCGCGATCTCGCGCCCCTCCACCATGCCCGCCGCCGACGCGAAGTCGGGCTCGACGAGCAGCCGCGCGTCGTAGGCGCGCTGGAGCACCACGGCGCACGGCGGGACCAGGGCGAGGAGCGCGCCGGGGGTCGCGCGCGAGAAGCCGAGGAGCAGGTAGACGAAGAGCCCGACGCCCGTGGCGGCCACACCGCCGCGCGAGAGCGTGAAGTACACGGTGACCGCCGCGATGGGCGGCAGCGCGGCGGCCAGGACGCGCACCACGCGCGGCTCCTCCGAGGACGCCGAGAGGTGGAAGCCCAGCACCACGCCGACGCCCGCCAGTACGCCGAGGGCGTTCCAGTAGGTGAGCGGGTAGTCCAACCGGGCGGGCACGAGGCCCTCGGCGGACACGAGGTCGGGGCGCAGCCGCGAGAGCAGCGCGGCGATGCAGACGACGCCGATGGCGATCGCGACCCCGCGGACCGCCCACTGCGCGCGGTGCTCGCGCGGCGCGAGCGAGGCGCACACGAGGAACACGGTCAGGTAGGCGAGCAGCCGCCCGAACTCGACGAGCGCGCGCCCCGGCGCGTGCGACCACTCGGCCGACAGCAGCGTCCACGCGCCGAACAGGGCGAAGGCACCCATCGCCACCGCGCTCCACGGGCTGACGCCCGCGAACGGCCTTCCGATCGTCGTGACCCGCAGGGCGAGGGCGATCATCCCGAGGCCCGCGATCGGCGCCCAGCTCGACGGGCTGTACCCGCCGGACTGGAACGCGAGGAGCACGACAAGCGCACCGGGGAGCAGCGCCGGCAGAACGGCGGCGGAGCTTCGGACCCGGCCCATGCGCAGCGGATGCTAGCCGGGGCCGGGGACTGCGTCGGATGTCAGGCGGTCAGCGAGGCGGCAGCATGAGGAGGCGATCGCCACGTGCGGCGGCGGCGGCGAGCGCCCATCCGAACGACCCGACGAGGACCCACGAGAAGCCAACTGTGTAATAGAGAAGCATCGAACCCCGTATCACGTTGGGGACAGGCCGACACGACTCCGTTCGCGCCTAGTTCACGATTACCCCCTCGAGGTCGATCCCGAGGTGGGAGAAAAGGCTTGATTAGCGTTCGTGCCGGCCCGCGCCGTGATAAGGGCGCGGTGCGGAGGTCAGGCGGCCATGGCGACGGGCCGCGCGTCGAGCGACTCGAGCTCGGTGCGAAGCCGGCGGCGCCCGCGATGCTGCAACGCGTGGATGGCGTTCTCGCTGCGACCCATCCGCTCGGCGATCTCGCCGGGCGTCAGGCCGCCGATGAAGCGCAGGACGAGCACCTCGCGCTGGTCCTCGGGCATCACGGCGAGCGCGGTGCGAAGGGCCTCGAGGCGGTCGCCGCCCGCGTCGTCGATGGCCGCATCGACGTCGCGGACCTCCTCGACGGGGATGCAGCGGCG
This sequence comes from uncultured Solirubrobacteraceae bacterium, assembly GCA_963764385.1. Lineage (GTDB taxonomy): Bacteria > Actinomycetota > Thermoleophilia > Solirubrobacterales > Solirubrobacteraceae > DATFQI01. Next base: position 32,886 of record CAVXSJ010000008.1, read on the forward strand.
GCTGCGGACGTGGTCGATGGCCGCGTTGTGTGCGACGCGCATCAGCCACGAGGAGAACGGGACCAGCTGCGGCTGGTAGCGCTCCAGCCTGGCGGGAAGCTTGACGAAGACGCCCTGGGTGACGTCCTCGGCCTCGTGCTCGTCGCGGACGATCGAGCACACGTACGAGTACACGCTGTCGGCGTAGCGCAGGTAGAGGAAGCGAATCGCGTCCTCGTCCCCGTCGCGCGCCGCGTGCACCGCTGAGATCACGAGCGACCGCCCTTCAGCGGTCTCCTCGATGCCACGACGCCGACGGAAGCGTCCTTGCCCAGTCTCGAGCTGCATCCGGTCAGCTTCACGACGAAAAGCGAGCGTCCTTGTCCCTTCAGCCCAACTCACAGCGCCCTCCAGGCTTTGTGTTGTTTCAATCCCGCCCGGCGCCGGTCAGGAATCCGGAGCGCCGTTCACTCGGTGCACCATAAGAGGGCGTGTTGAGGAAGCCGTTATGCAGAAGATCAACTGAAGATCATTCGCGATAGTTGGACGGATGTTGGATCCAGGGACGACCGAGACCCTCTCGCACGCGCGCGGCAACCAGAGCGCTGTGAAACCGTTGCTCCCTTAGATGAACGTGCGGCGACGCCCAAGACCAACGCTGCTGCTCGCCGACATCGTCGCCGTCGTGGCCCTCGCTGCCTCGGTGGCCGTGATCGCGGTCCGCCTCACGGGACCGAGCGAGGCGTCACCCGCGCCGGCGCAGCCCACGCGCCAGGCCGCCGCGCCGCCGGCGGCCGACCCGCTCCCGCCGCTCCCGAGGACCAAGTTGCCCCCGGCCGACGACTGCCGCCGGAGGGGGATCACCAGCGGCGGCGACGGCGAGGGCACCTGCTTCCAGGAGAGCGGGCGGCGGATCCACGTCGTCAACAAGACGAGCGTGCTCCGGCTGCCCGAGATGGAGGCGAGGGTGCTCTCCATCACGACGAAGCAGCGGCGGGTCGAGAACGCCGTCGACGTGGACGTCCGCCTGCAGATCCGCAGCAAGATCAAGGGGACGGTCGACCTGTCGCCCGAGCGCTTCGGCCTCCATCTCGGCGACCGACTGTTCGAGCCCGACCCGGTCGTCAACGGCTTCGCCAAGGGCGGTCTCGTGAGCAGCGGCGTGCGGCTGCGGCAGGGCGAGAGCACGTCCGGGAGGATCATCTTCCGGATCCCGAGCGCCATCGCCGGCCACATCGAGCGCGACGGCGAGGTCTGGATCGCCCAGTTCAGCGACTTCTCGCCGAAGTCGGCGGGCCACACTGTCGGCGTCATCCGCGCGGGCCGTTAAGGCTCTAGCCCGCCACGGACGCATATCCGAGTGGCGAGCCAGGAGGCCGCCTGTCAGTCTGGACCCCGCCGACGAGGCGACGGGCGACTGGACAACCCATGGACGGGACAGGAAGAATGCGAGACGTGACGGCAAGCGCAGGGCTGGGAACGGACGCCTATCGCCAAGTCTTCGAGACCATGCCGGACCCGGTCATCGTGGTCGACCCCGGTGGGGCGATGCTCGCCCATAACCGCGCCGCCGCCGAGGTGTTCGGCAAGAGCCTCGAGCGCGCCGGCGTCCGCTGCTGCGACCTGCTGAGCTGCGGGCAGGGCGGCAAGGAGCAGCCCCTCTCCTTCAACTGCATCACGGTCGCGGCGCTCGAGCGCGACGAGGCGCTCCCGCCGGTCGAGGCCGATATCAACGGCCGGGCCGCCGACGTGGTGGCCGCGCCGCTGATCGACGGCGCCGGCGCGGTGCTCCACATCCGGCTGCGCGAGGTGACGGCGACGGTCTCCGCCGAGAGCCTCCGCGTGACGACGCTGGGCGGCCTGGAGCTCGAGCGCGGTGGTACCCGGCTCGACGGCGACTGGCTCCACCACCGGCCGGGGCAGGTCCTGAAGTACCTGATCTGCGCGCGCGGGCACCGCGTCCCGTCCGAGGAGCTCATCGACACGCTGTGGCCGGACGCCGAGCGCTCGGCCATCACCAACCTCCGCCAGGCGGTCCACCAGCTCCGCGATCGCCTGGAGCCCAACCGCAAGCGGCACGTCCAGTCGAGCTACATCGTGGCCGTCGGCGGCGGCTACGAGTTCAACCTCACCCACGTCCGGATCGACGCGGACGAGTTCGAGACCGAGGCGCGAGGGGCCCTGCTCTCGCGCGAGCGCTGGGGACCGGACACCGCGCGGATCCAGCTGGAGCGTGCGGCGCGCCTCTACGACGGCGACTTCCTGGCCGACGAGCCCTACGCCGAATGGGCGCTCGCGGAGCGCGACCGGCTGCGCGCGCTGGCCGCGACGGTCCTGCGCGATCTCGCCGCGCTGCATCTCGACGCCGACGCCGTCGGGCCGGCCGCGTCGGCGTTGCAGCGGCTCGCCGATCTCGAGCCCCTCGATCTCGATGCGCAGCGCAGGCTCATCGAGGTCATGCTCCAGCAGGGACGGCACGCCGACGCGGCGCGCCGCTACGAGCTGGTCCGGCGGCGCTTCCGGCGCGCGTTCGACCGCGAGCCCGGCTTCGCGCTCTCCGAGCTGATCGCCGAGCCCGTCTTCAGTCGATAGCGCGCTCCGCGGCAAGGCTCTCCAGCAGCCGCTCCATCCGGAGCAGGCCGTAGAAGCGCCCGTCGTCGTCGCAGCACACCAGCGGGCGGAGCCGCGCGGGGCGGGGCCGCGCCATCGCCGCTCGTGCCACCGCGTCCAGCGACGCCACGTCCGGGACCGTCACGACGCGGAACTCGTACTCCTCGGCGCGCAGCAGCGCCGCGCGCTGCACGAGCCGCACCGGCCGCCCGGCGTCGTCGAGCAGCACCACCCAGTCGTGCTCGTCGGCGCTGAGACAGGCATCGACGATGGCGGAGATCGCCGCGTTGAGCGGCAGCGCCGGTACCCGTTCAGCCATGTTTCGCGCGGCGGGCACCACGGGAGTGTCCTGTCCCGTCCGCGCTTGTGGGAGGGCCGTGAGCTTCACCTTGTCCCACCAACGGAGCGCATCACGAGATGTTCACCACCGAACGTCACGTTCCGACTCTTTCCATACCAAGCACCGTTTGTCGGTGGGCCGCAGGGGTACGCAGGATTCGGGCAGTTGGCCAAGCGGAGATGGCTTCTCGCGATGGGGTGCTTCGTCATGTTCACGGGGTCGAGCTCGGCCGCCCCTCCCGGCCTCACTCAGGTTGACGTACCCGTGATCCCGGCGCTCGAAGCTCCGGCGGGTCCGGTTCAGGTCCTGACCCCATCCCCCTCGCTGCCGGTTCCGCAGCTGCCGCAGGGCGCGGTCCCGCAGCCGGCCGTGCCGCGCATCGTCGCGCCCTCGTCGCCGCAACCCGTCGCCCAGTCGCCGGCGCCGGCGCCCGGCGCCCCGGCCGGTGCCTCGACCGTCGCCGCGCCGGTGCTCTGACCAGGTCCGCGCGTCCACACGCGAGCCCGCGGCCGCAGGCGTCGGCGAACGCAGGCAGCAGCGCGAGGGCGGGCGGCGGACGATCGCCGGTGCCATCCCGCGGCCCCCCGGGCCGATCGAGCTGACGCTGCCGCTGATCATCGCGCTGTGCTCGATCGCGTGGCTCGTCGGCCGGCGACTGCACCGCGCTCGCGGTTAGCGGCTCAGCATCTCCAGGTCCGCGTCAACCATCAGGCGGATCAGCTCTTCGAACGTGGTGTCCGGCCGCCAGCCGAGCTGCCGCTCCGCCTTGCCGTAGTCGCCGACCAGCAGGTCCACCTCGGCGGGGCGCTTGAACGCCTCGTCGATCACCACGTACGGCTCCCAGTCGATGCCGGCGTGGTCGAACGCGATCTCCACGCAGCGCCGGACGGTGTTGGTCTTGCCGGTCGCGATCACGAAGTCGTCGGGCGTGTCCTGCTGGAGCATGAGGTACATGGCCTCGACGTAGTCCCTGGCGAAGCCCCAGTCGCGCTTGGCGTCGAGGTTGCCGAGCCGCAGCTCCTCGCGCTTCCCGAGCTTGATCGCCGCCGCGTGCCAGGTGATCTTGCGCGTCACGAACTCCAGGCCGCGGCGCGGCGACTCGTGGTTGAAGAGGATCCCCGAGCAGGCGAACAGGTCGTAGGACTCGCGGTAGTTGACCGTGATGTGGTGGCCGTAGACCTTCGCGACGCCGTAGGGCGAGCGCGGGTAGAAGGGCGTCGACTCCGTCTGAGGCGTCTCGCGCACCTTGCCGAACATCTCGCTCGAGGACGCCTGGTAGAAGCGCGTCTCGGGGCACACCTCGCGCACGGCCTCCAGCAGACGGGTCACCCCGACGCCGGTGAACTCGGCGGTCAGCGTCGGCTGGATCCAGCTGACGGCCACGAACGACATCGCGGCGAGGTTGTAGACCTCGTCGGGCTGGGAGGCGCGCAGCGTGTCGACCAGCGAGCGGTGGTCGAGCAGGTCGCCCTGGTGCAGCGTGATGCGGTCGCGCAGGTGCTCGATGCGGTCGAACTTCTCCGTCGACGCGCGCCGGACCATGCCGTGCACCTCGTAGCCCTTGTCGAGCAGCAACTCGGCCAGGTACGAGCCGTCCTGGCCCGTGATCCCGGTGATCAGCGCCCGCTTCACGTCGTCGATTCCCGTCGGGGGTGCGTCATCCGGGCGGGGAGGATGACAAATTGCCGGGATGCCTCCCTCCCTCCCCGACCTCCCGGGCGTCCGCCACCGGATCCTCGAGCTGCCGACGGGGGTGCGCCTCCACGTCGCCGAGGCGGGACCCGAGGACGCGCCGCCGGTGCTGTGCCTGCACGGCTGGCCGCAGCACTGGTGGATCTGGCGCCACCTGATCGCGCGGCTGGACGACGATTTCCGGCTCGTGTGCCCCGACAACCGCGGCTTCGGCTGGAGCGGCTGGCCGGAGGACGACGACTTCCACAAGCAGCGACTCGCCGACGATGCGCTCGCCGTGCTCGACGCGAGCGGGATCGAGCGCGCGCACGTGATCGGGCACGACTGGGGCGCCTGGACCGGCTTCCTGCTCGCCGTCGACGCCCCTCAGAGGCTGCGCAGCCTCCTCGCGCTCGGCATCCTGCATCCCTGGCAGCCGCCCGCCGCCGCGGCCCGCAACGCGTGGCGCTTCGCCTACCAGGTGCCGCTGGCCACGCCCGTGCTGGGCGAGCGTCTCCAGCGCAAGGCGTCGTTCACCCACCGCGTCCTGCGCGCGGCGTGGGGCGGCCGCGAGACGTTCGACGACGAGGCCGCCGAGCTCTACGCCGCCGCGATGCGCGAGCCGAACGCGGCGCGCGCCGGCCACCTGCTGTATCGCACGTTCCTGCTCTCCGAGCTGGGGCCCGGCCTCGCCGGGGGGTTCAAGGGGCGCCGGCTCGGCGTCCCGTCGCGACTGCTGATCGGGAGCCGCGACCCGCTGGGCGTCGAGCTGGCCGGCGGATTCGAGCGCCACGGCGACGACGCGGCGACCGAGGTCCTCGACGGCTGCGGGCACTTCCCGCCCGAGGAGCGGCCCGATCGCGTGGCGGCGGCGGCGCGTGAGCTGTTCGCGCTGACGGCCTAGCCGGAGAGGTCGTACACGTCTCGGCGCACGGCGCGCTCGGCCTTCGTGATCGCCGCCGCGGCCTCGCGGAACCGTCGGCCGCTCTCCGCGGCGGCCGCCTTGGCGAGCGCCTCATACCCGCGGGCGGTGCGGCGCAGGGCCGCGACGCCGCGTGCGCGCCGGGGGTCGGTCGACCGGACGGCCGCGAGGCGCTCGGCGGCCCCCGCGTAGGCGGCGCGCGCCTGGCGGGCGGCTCCCGCCTGGCCGTTGGCGTTCTTGCTGGCGGCGAGGGCGCGGCGCGCCTCCCGCCGCTCGCGGCTCAGCCGCCGCGTCACGGCGGGCAGCGCCTCCGCGAGGACGTCGCGCTGGGGCCGCTGCTGCTCAGCGACCGTGGCCGCGGGTGGCGCCTTCGCCGGCTCGCGCGTCCCGATCCCGCTCAGCAGCGCCCCCGCGAGCGCGGCGATCGCCACGAGCGCGCGGACCATCGCTCCAGGGATCACCCGCTCGCGCGTCACTGGTCGCCGCCGAAGTCGAAATCACCGCTGTTGGGCTCTCCCCCATCGTCGAAGTCCTGGCTCGGCGCCGGCGTCCGCGCGGGCGGCGCGGCCGTCGGCTGGGGGCGCGCGGGTACCGGCGTCGCGACCGGCGCGACCGGCGCGACCGCGGTCGGGGCGGGCGTCGCGATCGTCACCGGGGCCGGCGCGGGCGCCACGACCCGGACCGGCGCGGGCGCCGGCGTCGTGCGACGCCGCGGCCGGGTCTTCAGCCCGGGGATCCCGGGAGCCTTGCCGAACGGGGCGGCCCGGGCGGGGGTCGGGGTGGCGGTCGGCGTCGCGGCCGGGACATCCACGATCTGGGTGGACGACGGCGAGCCGCTCGGCAGCGAGCCCACGACGAGGAAGGCGAGGAACGCCAGGACGGCGAGCCCGAGCGCGCCGCCGGTCTTCATTCTCCTCCGCAGGCGCTCGGCTTCGAGCGGCCCGGCCGCAGGCACTTGTCGCGCCGCAACGGGGGCTTGTTCCGCCTGGTGCGGAGCTCGACGTACTTGCCGATCGCGTCAGGGGAGCTCACGCGGATGACGAGCCTGACTCCTGGCCGGTAGCTGCGCTCCATCTTCTTGATGCGCACGGCGCGCTGGCCGAGTTGGCGGCGGGTGCGCTTGCAGCGCTTCTTCAAGCACCGAGCGTCGAGCTTGGCGCCCGCGGGCGCCTTGACGGTGATCCGCTTGAACCGCGTGCGACTGCGGGTGAACGAGCCGGCGGTGCGGACTTCGGGAAGGGGCTCATCAGCCTCGGTCCCGAGTCGGGCTGCTCGGGCTTCCCGGCTGCGGGTTCTCGAACGGCGTCGGCGTCGTGGTGGGCGTCGCCGTGGGAGTCGGAGACGGGGTCGCCGTGGCGGTCGCCGTCGCCGTCGCCGTCGCCGTCGGCGTCACCGTCGGGATGCAGTAGATCTCGGGTGGAGGACATTCGGGACCTGGGCGTTCGCCATCCCGCCCATCATCGCCCAGCCGAATGCGGCTGTCACGGCCAGCGCAAGACCGGCCAGCGCCATCGCTGCCCAGCTTCGCTTCCCGCCCGTCTCGTCGTGTCGCACCGCAGCTTCCTCCATGGTCCCTTGCCTCCCGCGTGGCCAGGGTAGGCGGAGAATCTCCGTTGCCGGGGCTCAGGCCCATCGGACATTCGTCCGCGCTGGGCCACGATCCGGAGCTCGGCGCCGAGCCGCGTCCGATCGGCCGCTGTTCGGCGGGGCCGCCTGGGTCGCGGCCGTCCGGCCTAGGCGGCGGCGGCGGCGATGCGCTCGCGGGCTTCCTCGCGGGTCATGTCCCGCTTGCCCCACTTGGCGTCCTCGGCGTAGTCGATCAGATGGCCGAAGTAGTCGGCCAGGCGCGGCGCGCGGACGCCGGACGGGCCGAGCACGGACTGCGCCCGGGCGTCGTCGAACACGACGCGCATGTCGAAGTACGGCACGTAGACCTCGCCGTCGGCGAGCGCCGGTCGCACCGCCGGGCTCGACCAGCTGCGGGATGGCGCGCCCGAACCGCTTGGTCCCGAGCTCGATCAGCTCGGCCACGGTCGGAGCGTCGCGGCCCGCGACGAGGTTGAACACGCCCGCCTCGCTGCGGTCGAGCAGGTGCACGATCGCGTCGGCGACGTAGTCGACCGGCACGACGTCGACGCGGCCCTCGGGCAGCGCGGGGACCGTCTCCATCAGCCCGCGGGAGAACGCCCGCAGCGGCCAGTAGAGGACGTTGAAGATCGGGGTCCAGCCCGAGTCGGACTCGCCCACCACGATGCTCGGGCGCGCGACGGCGGGTGACAGGTCGGTCGCCTCGGCGACGATCTGCTCCGCCTCGTACTTCGTCTGCTCGTAGGTGTTGCGGAACGTCTGGCCCGCGACAAGCTGGCGCTCGCGGAACGTGCCGGGGTAGCCGCCGGCCACGTAGGCGGTCGAGACGTGCAGGAACCGCTCGAGGCGGCCGAGCGCCTTGGCCTCGCGGGCGAACCCGATCATCTCGCGGGTGCCCTCGACGTTGATCTGGCGCGCCTCCTCGAGCGGCAGGTCGAACTGGATCGAGGCCGCGCAGTGCAGCACCGACGCCGACCTCCTCGGCGAGCGCGGTGCGCTCGGCGGGGCGGAGGCCGAGCCCGGGCGACGTCAGGTCGCCCGCCACCGCGCGGACGCGGTCGCGGTACTGCGACGGATCGCGCTACAGCTTGGCCAGCATGCCGTCGAGGCGCTCCTCGGCGGCGGGGCCGTCGGCGGCGCGCACGAGGGCGACGACCTCGCGGTCGCCGGCCTCGAGCAGCCGGGCGAGGACCTCCATGCCGAGGAAGCCGGTCGCGCCGGTCATGAAGACGGGCGGCCTCATGCGTTCGCCTCCCGGCCCGGCTCGGGCTGCTGCGACCTCGGCGGCGGGTCGCGCTCGGAGGCGGCCTCGCCGGCCGGCGCCAGCGCGGTGCCCATGGCGTGGAACCCGCCGTCGACGTGGAGCACCTCGCCGGTGACGCCCCGCGCCCAGTCGCTGAGCAGGAACAGCACGGCGCCGGCGACGGGCGCCGGGTCCTCGACGTCCCACCCGAGCGGCGCCTGGCGCTGCCAGGCGTCCGCGAGGTCGGAGAAGCCGGGGATGCCGCGCGCGGCCAGCGTGCCCAGCGGGCCCGCGGACACGAGGTTCACGCGCACGCCGCGGGGGCCGAGGTCGCGCGCCAGATAGCGGTTGACCGCCTCCAGCGCCGCCTTGGCGACGCCCATCCAGTCGTACACGGGCCAGGCGACCTGGGCGTCGAAGTCCATCCCGACCAGGGCTCGCGCCCTCCTCCGGGATAGAGGTCGCTCAGCGCGGCGGCGAGCGCCTTGAACGAGTACGCGCTGGTCTGGAACGCCTGCGTGGCGCTCTCGGGCGGCGTCGTACAGGAAGTTCCCGCCGAGCGCGTCCTCGGGGGCGAACGCGATGGCGTGCAGCACGCCGTCGACGCGGCCCCAGCGCTCGCGCAGCTCGTCGGCGAGCGCCGCCAGGTCGTCCGGGCCGTTGACGTCGAGCTCGAGCACGTCGGGCGGCTCGGGCAGCCGGGCGGCGCTGCGGTCGGTCATGCGCTTCGCGCGGCCGAATCCCGTCAGGAGGACCTCCGCGCCGGCGAGCTGGGCCTGGCGGGCGACCTCGAACGCGATCGACTCGCGGTTGAGACGCCGGTGATGAGGAGCTTCTTGCCTTCGAGCATCTGCTTCACAGGGGGATCGCGACGAACTCGCTCGACGCCTCGGCGTCCTCCTGGTCGGCGCGACGTCGCCACGACGCCACAGGACCTCGACGCGCGCGCGGCAGACCACGCGGTCGTCCTGGTTGACCACGGACCACGTGAACGCGACCAGGCCGGCCTCGTCGGAGATCTCCGACAGCTCGGCGACCTTGCCCTTGACGCGGATCGTGTCGCCCAGCTTGACCGGGCGCTTGAAGGTGGCGTCGGCCACGCGGCGCAGCGCCATCACGCGGTCGCCGTCGAACGGCACGAGGCCGGCGGCGAAGGAGACGACGGCCAGGCCGTGGGCGATGCGCTCGCCGAAGGCCGACTCCGCCGCCCACACGGCGTCGGTGTGCTGCGGGTGCCAGTCGCCCGTGAGCGCGGCGAAGCCGACGACGTCGGCCTCGGTGACGGTGCGCCCGCGGGTGGTGAAGGCCTGTCCGGCCTCCAGCTCCTCAAAGGGTGCGGACCAGTTCATAGGGGGATGTTCCTCACTCCATGCGTCGGGGACGCGATGGCATCGAGAGTTGACAGGGCCTCGCACAGGCGGCGGCGGGTGTCCGACGGGGGAACGACCTCGTCGATGTAGCCCTCCGCGGCGGCGATGCCCGAGGTCAGGTGCTCTGTCGTGTACTTCTCGGCGAACTCGTTGCGCGTCGCCTCGGGGTCGTCGGCGGCCGCGATGTCGCGGCGGTTGACGATGCCGACGGCCTGCTTGGCGCCCATCACGCCGAGCGTGGCCTGCGGCCAGGCGAACACGTAGTCGGCGCCCAGGTCGCGCGAGTTCATGGCGATGAACGCGCCGCCGAACGCCTTGCGCAGCACGACCGTGATCTTCGGGACCTCGGCCTCGGCGAACGCGTGCACGAGCTTGGCGCCGTGACGGATCACGCCGCCCTGCTCCTGCTTGGTGCCGGGCATGAAGCCGGGGGTGTCGACGAGCACGATCAGCGGCAGGCCGAACGCGTTGCAGGTGCGCACGAAGCGCGCGCCCTTGGACGCGGACTCGGCGTCGAGCACGCCGCCCAGGCACTTGGGCTGGTTGGCGATCACGCCGACGGAGCGGCCGTCGAGGCGCGCGAAGCCGCAGACGATGTTCTTCGCCCACTTCTCGCCGTACTCGAGCAGGCGGCCGCCGTCGACCATCCCGCGGATCACGTCGCGCACGTCGTAGACCTTGCGCTCGTCGTCGGGGACGGGCTCGCCGGGGCCGTAGCCCGGCGGGTCGGCGGAGCGCCAGCGCGGGGCGCGCTCCTTGTCCGAGGACGGCAGGTGGTCGATCAGGTCGCGCACGAGCAGCGCCGCGTCGGCGTCGTTCTCGGAGACGAAGTGGGCCACGCCGTTGCGCTCGTGGACCTTGTAGCCGCCGAGGTCGGCGGCGCTCACGTCCTCGCCCATGACGTCGCGCACGACGGCCGGGCCGGTGAGGAACATGTTCCCGCGCTGGGTCATGACCACGAAGTCGGTCAGCGCCGGCGAGTAGGAGCCGCCGCCCGCGGAGGCGCCGCAGATCACGGAGATCTGCGGGATCTTGCCGCTCAGGCGCACGTGCTCCTGGAAGATCCGGGCGTACCCGGCGAGGGCGGCGAGGCCCTCCTGCATGCGCGCGCCGCCGGACTCGATGAAGCCCACGACGGGCGCGCCGGCGCGGCCGGCGAGCCGCAGCACGCGGACGATCGAGTCGGCGTGCTGCTCGCCCAGCGAGCCGCCGAGGTAGGACGGGTCCTGGGCGTAACAGAACACGGGGCGCCCGTCGACGCGCCCGGCGCCGGCGATCACGCCGTCGCCGGCGCGCGACTTCTCGCCCATCCGCCGCGAGCGGACATCGGAGCGCAGCAGCGTCAGCGAGCCGCGGTCGCAGAGCGCCTCGAGGCGCTCGATCGGGACTGAGCTTGTTGTCTGCGGCCTGCTCGAGTCTGGACGGTCATGGTGCCTCCAGGCAGAGCACGGCGTTGTGACCGCCGAAGCCGAACGCGTTGGAGAGCGCGATGGCCGGGTGGCCGTTGACGTCCAGCGTCCGCGCCTCGTTGGGCACGTAGTCGAGGTCGAGCCCCTCGTCGGGCACCTCGTAGTTCAGGGTCGGCGGCGCGACCGGTCGCGCATCGCCAGGATCGTCGCGACGGCCTCCACGGCGCCGGCGGCGCCGAGCAGGTGCCCGATCGACGACTTCAGGGAGGAGACCGGCACGCCGTCGCCGAGGACCTCCTTGATCGCGATCGTCTCCGCGCGATCGTTGAGCGGCGTCGAGGTGCCGTGCGCGTTGACGTACACGACGTCCTGCGGGCCGTAGCCCGCGTCCTCGAGCGCCCGGCGCATCGCGTCGACCGCTCCGGCGCCGTCCGGGCGCGGGGCGGTGAGGTGGTGGGCGTCCGAGGTCGCGCCGTAGCCGGCGATCGTCGCCAGGATGGTCGCTCCGCGCGCCCTCGCCTTCTCGGCGTCCTCGAGGATCAGCACGGCGCCGCCCTCGCCCATCACGAACCCGTCGCGCTTGGCGTCGAAGGGCCGCGAGATGCCCTCGTCCGACAGCGCGTCCAGCGCGGCGAACGCGGCGGTGGCGAGCGGCGTCAGGGCGGCTTCCGAGCCGCCGGTGACGACCGCGTCGGCGTCGCCCGCCTGGATCATCCGGGCGGCGGCGCCGATCGAGTGCGCGCCCGCGGCGCAGGCGCTCAGGATCGAGTACGACTGGCCGCGGATCCCGTGGCGCATGGCCACGGCGCCGGCGGCCGCGTTGCCCATCATCAGCGGGACGGCCAGCGGGGAGACGGCCTTGGGGCCCTTCTCGAGCAGCGTCTGCTTGCCGTGCTCCAGCGTGCCGATGCCGCCGATGCCGGTGCCGATCAGGCAGCCGATACGGGTGGCGGTCGTAAGGCAGCTCGTCGTCCCAGCCCGCTTCCTTGAACGCCTCATCAGAGGAGACGAGCGCGAACTGGGTGAAGCGGTCCGCCCTGCGGACCTCCTTCTTGGTCAGGTACTCGGTGGGGTCGAACTCCGAGCAGCGGCCGACGCCGTCCTCGATGCCGGAGACACCGGCGCGCCAGCGCTCGTAGAGCGTGCGCGCGCCGACGCCCAGCGGCGTGACGGCCCCGATACCGGTGACGACGATCTTCGCGCTTCATTCGGCCCGGTTCACCACGAGGTCGATCGCGTCGCCGACGGTCTTGATCTTGCCGACGTCGTCGCCCTTGAGCTGGACGCCGTACTCGTCCTCGATGATCTGCGAGAGCTCGGCGAGGTCGAGCGAGTCGACGTCGAGCTACTCGAAGGTGGACGTCACGCGTGATGTCGGACTCCTCGACGCCGAACTGGGGCAGCGCCTCGTAGACGGTCTTCTCGACGGCTTCGGGGGTGATGGTGTTGGCCATGGCTGGTGTCTCCTTCGGGTTGGATTTAGGCGGACATTCCGCCGTCGACGAACAAGGTGGTGCCGGTCACGTAGCCGGCGTCCTCGGAGGCGAGGAAACTTCACGGCGGCCGCGACCTCCTCCGGCTTGCCGGGACGGCGCGCCGGGACGGCCTGCATGACGGAGTCGGGCAGGTCCGCGGTCATGTCGGTCTCGATGAAGCCGGGTGCGACGGCGTTGACCGTCACGCCGCGGCGCGCGACCTCGGTGGCGACCGTCTTGGTCATGCCGATCAGGCCCGCCTTGGCGGCCGCGTAGTTGGCCTGGCCGGCGTTCGCGCGCGGCCCGACGACGCTCGCCACGTTGATGATCCGCCCGTAGCGGGCCTTGATCATCGGGCGCATCGCCTGGCGCGTCATGCGGAACGCGGCGGTCAGGTTGGTCTGCAGCGACGGTGTCCCACTGCTCGTCGTCGAGCTGGATCGCCAGCCCGTCGGCGCGCACGCCGGCGTTGTTGACCAGCGCGAGCACGGGGGCGCCGAGCGCCTCCTCGGCGGCGTCGAACAGCGCGTCCGGGGCGCCGTTGGCGACGTCGCCCTGCAGCGCGACGGCCTTGCCGCCGGCGGACTCGATCGCCTCGACGGTGGCGTTGGCGCCGTCCTCGTCGTTGCGGTAGTTGACCGCGACGGACCAGCCGTCGGCGGCCAGCGCCTTGGCGATCGCCGAGCCGATGCCCTTCGAGGCGCCGGTGACGATGGCGGCGGCGTTGTCGGGGCGGGCTCATGCGAGCCCCCATTCGACGATGCCGGCGCCCCACGTGAAGCCCGGCGCCGATCGCGGCGATCAGGACCTTCTGGCCGGGGCGCAGGCGCCAGTCCTCGCGCAGCAGCGACAGCGTCAGCGGGATCGAGGCGGCGCTGGTGTTGGCCATGTGCGCGACGTAGTCGGCGACCTTGGCCGGCTCGAGGTCGAGCCGCTCGCCGACCGCGCGGATGATCCGGCCGTTGGCCTGGTGGTAGACGAACAGGTCGACGTCCTCGAGCTCCAGCCCGGCGCCCGCGACGGCGGACACGGTGGCCTCGCTGAGGCGCTTGACGGCCGTCTGGTAGGTCGAGTGGCCGTCCATGCGGATCAGGCGGTCCTCGTGGGAGCAGGTGATGGCGCCGCCGAGCGAGCCGTCGGCGACCAGGCGGATCGGGCCGATCTCGCCCTCGCCGTCGGCGCCCAGCACGACGGCGCCGGCGCCGTCGCCCCACAGGTGGGCGCTCTTGGGGTCGTCCCAGTTGGCCAGGCGGGTCAGCGCCTCGGCGCCGATCACGAGGATGCGGTCGGCGCGGCCGGACTCGATCTGGCCGGCGGCCATCCGCAGCGCGGCCAGGAAGCCGGAGCAGGCGGCGCCGATGTCGAACGCTCCGGCGCGCTCGGCGCCGAGGTTGTGCGCCACGAGCGGGGCGGCGTTGGGCGTGATCTCGTCGGCGCTCATCGTCGCGACGATCACGAGGTCGACGTCGAGGGCTCGACGCCGGCGTCGACGAGCGCGCGGCGCCCGGCCCACGTCGCCATGTCGCTCAGGCGATCGGTCGGGGCGGCGCGGCGGCGGGTGTGGACGCCGGTGCGCTTGACGATCCATGCGTCGTCGACGCCGATGCCGGCCGGCGATCGCGGAGTTGGGGACGACCTCGGCGGGGACCCAGTGGCCGAGCCCGGTGACCGAGGCGCGGCGCTGCGGCCGCAGCTCGGGTGCCGTTGCGGGTCGCCTCGCGGGCGATGGTGCGGAGGTCGTGCGGGAGCGTGGCGCTACGCATTGACGAGCTCCGGGGTCTCGACCTTGCCGCCGTCCGGGAAGGATGCGCTTGCCGAGGCGAGCGAGCACCTTGCCGGGGCCGACCTCGACGAAGCGGCGGGCGCCGGCCTCGTGCATGACGAGCATCGTCTCGCGCCAGCGGACCGGCGAGGTCAGCGCGGAGGCGAGCTCGGCGCGGACGTCGGTGAACGGCCCGGTGGTCGTGGAGGAGACGACGGTGAAGCGCGGCTCGTGCAGCTCGACCTCGTCGAGCGCGGCGCGGAACGGCTCGACGGCGGGCTCCATCAGCGGGGAGTGGAACGCGCCCGCGACGTCGAGCGGGATCGCGCGGCGACCGTGGTCGCGGGCGTCCTCCTCGGCGCGCTTGAGGTCCTCGCGCGCGCCGGACAGGACGACCTGGCCGGGGGCGTTGTCGTTGGCGACGGTGACGCCCGCGTGCTCGGCGATCTCGTTCGCCTCCTGCTCGGTGGCGCCGACGAGCGCCAGCATCGAGCCGGTGTCGTCGGCCTCCGCCATCAGCTTGCCGCGGAGGACGACGAGCTCGAGCGCGTCGTCGCGGCTCAGCACGCCGGCGGCGGCCAGCGCGGCCAGCTCGCCGAGCGAGTGCCCGGCGGCGGCGGCCGGCTCGAGCTCGAGCGCGTCCCAGCCGGCGAGGCTGGCGCAGAAGATCGCGGGCTGCGCGAAGCGGGTGCTCTCCTCGACTCGCGCGAAGGGGTCTTCTCCGACGAGCTGCGTGACGCGCTCGAGGAGGTCGGGGGCGACACGGGCGACGAGGTCGCGCATGTCGGGGGTATGGCTGCCCTGGCCGGGGAACAGCGCGGCCGGCGCCTGGGGATCGATGACGAAGCTCACGCCCCACACACTGGGGGCCGCGCACGCGAGTTCGGTGAGTTGGGAGGGGGGAACCCCCCGGTCGGGGGGTCAGCCGGGTACTGCGTGGGGGGTGCTCAGCGCCTTATGTACGTCAGCCGCTTGGATTCCGAGCGCTTTCCGCCCGCCGCGGCCTGCACCGTAATGCGGTACCGGCCCTTCTTGAGGCGCTTTCCGGCGACCTTCTTCGGCACGCGCTTGGTGTTCTTGCCGGCCTTGGCGTTCTGCGTGAAGCGGCCGGTCGCCTTCTTGACCTTCTTGCACTTCTTGTTCTTGCAGCGCGCCACCGTGAACGTGACCGTGGCGGCCGTCGAGACGGTGTAGCGGATCTTGCCCTTGCGCAGCGACAGCTTGCTCAGCACGGGCGCTTCGACGACGACGGGCTCCGCGGCGACGGTGTAGGTGAGCGTCGAGGACGAGGTCAGCCCGGCGCCGTTGACGGCGGTGGCGGTGAGCGTGTGCGTGCCCACCGCGGTGCTGTACCCGCCGACCGAGCAGCTCGCCACGCCCGAGGTGGGGTCGCTCGCGCTGCACGAGATCGCCGACACCGCCGGCAGGTTCGACGCCTGGAAGGTCTGCGCCGCGATCCCGGCGATGGCGGGGGCGCTCGGCGGCGACGCGTCGCGGCGGACGGTGACCGAATGCGTCCTCGTTCCGCCCGGCGCTGGTGGCCGTGCACGTCACGGTGCTGTCCCCGTCGGTGGTGACGGTCGTCGGACCGCAGCCGGTGGAGGCGTAGACGGGCGAGCCGGAGTCGCCGACGGTCCAGCTGACGACCGGGTCCCCGGTGTAGAAGCCGTTGGCGCCGTTCGGCGCGGCGGGCGAGACCGCGGCGGCGACGTCGGGCGGCGAGGGGTCGAGCGCCTGCGTGACCGCGGCGTCGGCCATCGGGAGCCCGAAGCCGCAGTCGAGGTCGGGCAGCCCGGCGGCGCTGGTGCAGTCGATCGGGTTCGCCGGCCTTCAGGATCGCCGCCACGCCCTCGACCGGCAGCGACGCGTCGGCGGAGCGCACCAGCGCGGCGACCCCCGCGACGCTCGGGGCGCCGGCGCTGGTCCCGAAGAACTCCGCGAAGCCGGGCACGCTCGTCGCCACGCCGTCGGCGCCCGCGAGGTCGGGCTTCGGGCCGGACCTCCATCGCGGGCAGCCGGTTGCCGTCGACGTCGAACAGGCGGAACGCGGGCCCGCGCGAGCTGAACGACTCCACCGTGTCGAAGCCCGGGTCGGCGTGGTCGACGGCGCCGATGGTCAGCGCGCCGAGCGCGGACGAGGCGTCGGGGTCGATCGCGCCCGCGGTCGGGACGTTGTGCTCGGCGATCGTGAACGTCGGGGTGCCGCCGACGATGTACTTCATGAACGGCGAGCGCGTGCCCGCGATCCGGCGGATCCCGATCCCGACGTCCACGGTCCCGCGTGATCGTGAGCTGGGCGAACTCCGACGGGAGGCCCGTCGCGAGGTTGTCCGTGTTGACCGTGAGCGCCGGCGTGGTCGACGAGTTCGCGAGGTTGTAGAAGTCGAGCGCGAGGTCGGTCTCCGCCTCGCCCCACGGCTCGTCCCACTGGAGCGCGACGAACATGTTGCGGTTGGTGAACGTGCCCAGCCGCTGCGCGGTGTCGGTCGCCGGGCCGGGATCGAAGTCGTTCGGGACGCCGCCCGAGTACGTGCCCTCCCAGCTCTGGCGGGCGCGGTTGCCGGCCGACACGAGGTAGCTCACGTCGGCGGCGTGGGCGCGGTCGACGGCCTGCGCGACGACGCCGTCCTGGAAGAACGGCTCGTTGATCTGGAACGTGTCGTCGGCGATCACCTTCGCGCCCGCCGCCACCAGCTCGTCGATGCCGTCCGGCGCGGTTGGCGGCGCCGCGAGCCGGTGTGGAAGACCATCTTCGGGACGCCCGGCGCCGTGTCGTAGATGATCTCGGCCATCGCGCGGCCCTCGTCGGAGCCGCTGGTCGGGCCGCGGTCGAGCACGACGACGTCATCCGGCAGGTCGTCGGTCCCCTGCGAGTCGGCGACCCCGCCGTCGACCCGGTCGATGCTGTCCGAGACGACGCCGACCGTGACGCCGGCGCCGGTCGGCCCGAGCGCCCGCGCCTGCGGCCCGCGGTGCGAGGCGTCGCCCTCCGAGGTCACGCTGCCGGTGTTGGTGCCCTCCCCCGCGACGGCGACGATGGCGCGCGTGCGGCCCAGCCCCGCGGCGTCGGTCAGCGCGTCGACGGGCAGCCGGCCCTCGATCAGCCGCTGCGGCTCGCGGCGGCTGATCGCCGTGACGCGCATCCCGAGGTCGCGCAGCGCGGCGGCCGCGGCGTCGAGGTTCCCGTCGGCGTACACGTCGACGGGCACGGTGCCTCCGGTGACGGGGAGCGCCGTCTCGCGCAGGGCGCCCTGCGCCGGCTTCGGAGCCCCGAGCGCCTGCGCGGCGAGGGTCTGGAGATGGGAGTCGAGCTTGCGCAGATGCGCGTAGCGGGCCGAGCCCGCGTCCCGGGCGTCGCCGCCGGAGGCGGCGACGAGGCGCTTCAGCGCGCCCGAGGCGGGCGAGCGATCGGCGGCGTTGGCGACCGGCGCGGCGGCCGCGACGGCGAGCGCGGCCAGCGTGATGACCCTCAGCACCGCGCGAGCGTAGTGCCGCAGGCCCCGGGAGCGCAACTACTCAGGAAATGAGTCCGATGCGCTGCGCCTTCTGGACCGCCTCGGCGCGGTTGCGCGCGCCGAGCTTGCGATACAGCGACGACGTGTGCTCCTTGATGGTGTGCGGCGACAGGAAGAGGCGCTCGGCGATCTCGCGGTTCGTGGCGCCGGAGGCGACCGCCTCGAGCACCTCGCGTTCGCGCTCGGACAAGCGGCGGTCCGGCGGGCGCCTCGTGCGGCTTGAAGACCGTCATGCCCAGCCCGACCATCCGTACCGCGCCGGCGATGTCGGCGGCCGGCCAGTCCTTGGAGATGAACCCCGCGGCGCCCGCGGCGCGCGCCGCGTTCGGGGAGATCCGGCCGGCGCCGGAGATCATCAGGACGTTGGGCGGCGGCTTCATCCCGCGCAGGCGCTCGCAGATCTCGGCGCCCGACTCCTGCCCGACGAACAGGTCGACAAGCGCGACGTGCGGCTCGTAGCGCTGGGTCATCGCGACGGCTTCCTCGGTGTTGCGCGCGCTCAGGCAGCGCTCCACCCACGGCTGCTCGCCGAGCATCAGCCGCAGCCCCCAGTGCACGACCTCGTGGTCGTCGACGACGAGCACCCGCAGGCGCCGCTCGCCCGTGCCCCCGCCGCCGGTCGCCAACCGCGACGGGTTGACGTCGGGGGCGCTCACACCGGCACCGCGAGGCGCACGCGCCACGTCCCCGGCTCGCGCTCGCCGAACTCGACGATGCCGCCCGCCTGCAGCGCCTCCAGCGCGGCCAGCTTGAGGCCCATCCCGGTCTGCCGCGGCCGGCCCTTCACGCCGTCGTTGCACACGTCGAGGAACAGGGTTCCGTCGTCGAGCTCGAGCGAGACCTCGACGCGCGACGGGTCGCGCGTGCTTGTGGGCGTTGCGCACCGCCTCGGCGAGCACCGACTGGGCGAGCGGCTCGGCGGAGCGGGGCACCTTCACGCGCTCGGACCCGCGCGTGAGCGCGAGGTGGAGGTCGGGGTGCTCGCCGCGCAGCCGCTCGATCTCCGCCAGCAGCGTGGTGTGCGTCTCGGGCGCCGTGCGGCCCAGCGGGCGCTGCAGCGCGCGCCGCAGGTCGACCAGCGCGGCCTGCAGCTCGGCGGCGATCCGCTCGCGCGCGCCGGGCGCCAGCTCGGCCGAGCTGGAGAACACGAGCTGCACGCCGAACAGCCGCTGGATCACGCCCTCGTGCACCTCGCGCGCGAGGTCGATGCGCTCCTGCAGCTGGCGCGCCCGCGCGCCCTGCACGGTCGCCACGCGCGCCAGCGTCGCCAGCGCGGCGGTCTTGCCGAGCGTCCACAGCAGGTAGCGCTCCTCGTCGGACAGCGGGCCCGGACGCGCTGCGGTCGGAGAGGATCACGCCGAACCAGCGGCCCGCCGCGGCCAGCGGCGTGCACACGAGGTTGGACTGGCGCACCAGCTCGCGGAACTCCTCGGGGACCTCGTCGGACATGTCGTGGTGGACCTCGATCACGCGGTCCTCCTCGAGCGACTTGCGCGCGACCGGCGCGGACTCCACCGTCACGTGCGCGTCGGCGAACAGCTCGAGGTCGATCCCGTACGCGCCGGCGGCCCGCACGCGGCGGCGCACCTCGTCGTAGCGGAAGATCACGGCCCGGTCCATCGAGGTCAGCGCGCACGTCGCCTCGCACAGGCGGCCGTAGAAGTCGTCGGATGAAGCGTCGTCCTCGACCTGCGAAAGCAGCTCGACGAACACCTCGAGTACGTCGATGCGGATCGCGGGTGCGTCCATGGTCTGCGAGTCCCTTCGTTCCATCCCTCTCGGCACATCTTGGTGTACACCGGAAAGCGGCGCGGCTTACGCGTCATATGAACGACGCAGCGTGCGGAGTTCTGGAAGCATGGCGGTCGTGGCGGCGGCCCTCGAGCAAGACCTGGTGACGCAGGTCCGAGCGATCTGGGCCGCCTACGCGCGCGGCGGCTTCCAGGCGCTGCGCGAAGTGGTCGGCCCGGACGTCGAATGGGTACCGCTCGAGCGCGACACGCCGGTGCCGCCCGACGAGTTCTGGGGCGACTGGGCGCGCGAGCAGACCGACCGCGTGTCGGTCACCGTCCACGGCTTCGAGACCCACGGACCGTGCGTGCTCGCCCACGGCAGCCTGCGCACGTTCCGCGACGGCGGCTTCGTCGACGTGCAGCCGAGCTGGGTCTACTTCTTCGAGGACCGGCGGCTGATCCGCTGCGTCGGCTACCCGACGCGCGAGGAGGCGCTGGCGGCGATCGCGGAGTTCAGTCCGGAGGGGTGACGGCGAGGATGCGGTCGTCCTCGTCGGAGGGGTCGCCGCGGCCGTCCTGGTTGGAGGTCAGCACGTAGAGGTCCCCGTCCGGGCCTTCGACGACGGTGCGCAGCCGTCCGAAGCGCCCCTCGAGCAGCACCTCGTCCTCGGTGATCTCGTCGCCGTCGAAGCGCAGCCGGCGCAGGCCCTCGCCGCGGAGCATCGCGAACAGGTAGTCGCCCGTCCACGCGGATCCGTCGCGCTCCACGAACGTCGCGCCCGACGGGGCGATCGCGTCCTCGTAGACGCGCAGCGGCGCGTCGAAGCCCTCGTGGTCGTCGCCGAACGCCTCGGGCCAGCCGTAGTTGCCGCCCTCGCGGATCTCGTTGACCTCGTCGAACCCCTGCGGGCCGTCGCCGCCGCTCGGGCCGTGCTCGGTGGAGATCATCCGATCGCCCGCCCAGTCGAACCCCTGCGGGTTGCGATGTCCCTTGGAGACGATCTCCGGGCGGACCTCGGCGTCGCCGCGGTATTGGCTCGCGGTGAGGCGGAGGTACTTGCCGTTGAGCGAGTCGTCCTGCTGGGCGAGGTCGCCGTTGCCCGCGTCGCCCGTCGCCACGTACAGCCGGTCGTCGGGCCCGAACGCGATCCGCCCCGAGTCGTGGATCGGCCCCGCCTCGATGTCGGAGACGAGCGTCGCCTCGCGCCGCAGCGTGTCGTCCGCGAACGCCCAGCGCTCCAGCTTGAGCCCCTCGGCGGTCGTGAAGTACAGGTAGACGAGCGAGTTCGACGTCGAACTGCGGGTCGAGCGCGAGGCCCATCAGCCCGCCCTCGCCCTCCGCGCTGACGTCCACCGTGGCGACGGGCTCGGGTCGCAGCTCCCCGTTCGCGTCGAGCATCCGCACGCGGCCGGGCCGCTCGGTCACCAGCGCGCGCCGGTCGGGCAGGAACGCGATCTCCCAGGGCACCTCGAGCCCGGTGGCGACCGTGCGCACGCGCACGTCGTCGCGAGCCGGCGCCGGCTCGGATCCCCCGCATCCCGCCACGAGCAGCGCCAGGGCGGCGAGGACGAGCACGCATCGCATGCGCCTCCACGATACGCTGGTGCCAGGTTGTCCGGTCAACCCGTCATGTTGCCGGTGTCGCGCCGGCGCGGTGATGCACCGCTGTACGCACAGCTCGCGGAGGCGATCCTGGAGGGGATCCGCTCCGGGCGGCTCGCGCCGGGCGATCGCGTCGCCAGCGAGCCCGAGCTCGTGCGCTCCTACGGCGTCAGCCGCGCCACCGCGGCGAAGGCGCTCGAGTCGCTCGAGCGCGCCGGCCACGTCCGCCGCGAGCAGGGGCGCGGCACGTTCGTGGAGGCGGGCAGGCTGCTCCAGCGCCGGCCCGAGCTGGGCGGCTTCAGCGAGTCGGTCCGCCGCCTCGGCCGCGTCCCCACGCAGCGGCTGCTCGCGTTCGAGCGCCACCCGGGCGGGCTCGCGGACGACCCGCTCGGCGCGTGGCTGGGCGACGAGCCACTGGTGCGGATCGTGAGGCAGCGCCTCGTCGACGACGAGCCGATCGGCCTGCACACGACGCTGCTCCCGCTCGCCGTCGCCGACCGCGCCGGGCTCGGCGAGGAGCGCCTGGCGGCCGCCGACGCGTCGCTGTACGCGCTGCTGGACGCCGCCGGGGTCCATCCGGCCGAGGCCGAGGAGCACCTGCGGGCGACCTCGGCCTCCGAGGAGGAGGCGGGGCTGCTCGGCGTCGCGGCCGGCGACGCGCTGATGCGGGTACTGCGGCTGTCGCGCGACGTGCGCGGCCGCCCGCTCGAGGTCGTCGACGCCCGGTACGCCGGCGGCCGCTTCGACTACACCGTCTCGCTCGTGCGCTCGAGCGGGTTCACCACAAGGGAGGGACACGATGGGCAGCACGCGGACAGGGGTGATCGCGCTGCTGGCCGCCACGTTGGTGACGGCGGCCGGGTGCGGCAAGCAGGCTAGAGGGGGACGGCGAGACCTCGGCGAACGAGGAGCCCGACAAGAAGGCGGCGCTGATCGTCGCCCAGGGCGGGCTGGGCGACCACTCGTACAACGACCTCGCCAACAGCGGCTTCAAGACCGCACTCGGCGAGACCGGGGTCGGCGGGCAGGCCATCGAGTCGAAGGACGTGGTCGCGCAGGCGCAGCCGGTCCTCCAGCGCGCGTCCGGGAGCGGGTTCGGGCTGGTGGTCGACCTCGAGTTCAGCCACGCGGAGGCGCTCCAGCGGATCGCCGCCAAGCACCCGGACGTCCAGTACGGGTTCCTCAACGCGCCGGTGAAGGGCGGGAACGTCACGTCGGTTCTCTTCGCCGAGCACCAGGGCTCCTACCTGGCGGGGATGCTCGCCGCGCTGATGACGACCCAGAAGGGCAACCCGCGCATCAACGCCGACAAGACGATCGGCGTCATCGGCGGCACGAAGTCGACCGGCATCGACAAGTTCATCGTCGGCTACATCCAGGGCGCGAAGGACGCCGACCCGGACGTGAAGGTGCTGACCGCCTATGCGAACGACTTCGGCGACCCCGCCAAGGGCAAGCAGATCGCCGGCTCGATGTTCGACCGCGGCGCCGACGTCGTCTACCACGTGGCCGGCGGCACCGGCGCCGGGGTGATCGAGGCGGCCAAGGACGCCGACCGGTACGCGATCGGCGTCGACACCGACCAGGACGGCGAGGCGCCGGGCTCGGTGCTGACCAGCATGGTCAAGCGGACCGACCTCGCCGTCGAGCAGCTCGTCGAGGGCTTCGCGGACGGGAGCCTGGAGGGCGGCAAGACGGTCACGCTCGACCTCGAGAAGGACGGCGTCGGGCTGTCGCCGATGAAGCACACGCGCAGGGACGTCCCCGACGACGTGATGGCCAAGGTCGACGAGGCGCGCGAGAAGATCGTGGCGGGCGACATCAAGGTGTGGGACGTCATCGAGCAGGGCTATCCGGGCTTCTACAAGCCCTGATCGCGTGAGCGCCGCACCCATCCGCGTCGGAGCGCGCGGCGTCAGCCGCCGCTTCGGCGCCGTGCTCGCCAACGACGAGGTCGACCTCGCCGTCGCGCCCGGCACGATCCACGCGATCGTCGGCGAGAACGGCGCGGGCAAGACCACGCTGATGCGGATCCTCGGCGGGCTCGACCGGCCCGACACGGGGACCGTGGTGGTCGACGGCGAGCCCGTGTCGCTCGGCGGGCCGGGCGGCGCGGCGGCGCGCGGGATCGGGATGGTCCACCAGGAGTTCAAGCTCGTCGGCGAGCTCTCGCTGCTCGAGAACCTGATCCTCGGCCGCGAGCCGACCCGGCGCGGCCGGCTCGACCTCCCCCGCGCGCGGGCGGAGGCGGAGGAGCTCGCGCGCGACGCGGGCGTCGAGCTGGACTGGGGGGCGCGCACCGACCAGACCTCGGTGGCGACGCGCCAGCGGCTGGAGATCCTGCGGCTGCTCTACCGCGAGGCCGACGTGCTGATCCTCGACGAGCCGACCGCGGTGCTGGCGCCACCGCAGGTCGCGGAGCTGATGCGGCTGCTGCGGGCGCTGCGCGACCGCGGCCGGACGATCCTGTTCATCTCCCACAAGCTCGCCGAGGTGCTCGAGCTGGCCGACGACGTCACCGTGCTGCGCGGCGGGCGCGTCACCGGCACGACGCCGGCGGCGGAGGCCACGCCGGAGCAGCTCGTCTCGCTGATGGTCGGCGAGGCGGTGCCGGCCGTGCGCGTCGCCGAGGCGGCGGCGCCCGGCGAGCCCCTGCTCGAGGTCGAGGGGCTGCGGGTGCTCGACGGGCTGGGGCGGGAGCGGGTGTGCGGCGTGGACCTGGAGGTGCGCGCGGGCGAGGTGGTCGGCATCGCCGGGGTCGCGGGCAACGGGCAGGACGAGCTCGTCGACGCGATCGTCGGGCTGCGCCGCGCGCGCGCCGGGACCGTGCGGCTGGCCGGCTCTGACGTGACGCGCGCCGGCGTCGCCGGGCGGCGACGGCGAGGGCTGGCGTACATCCCCGCCGACCGGCGCCGCGAGGGGCTGTCGGTGGCCAGCTCGCTGATCGACAACGCCGTCGCGGGCGCCCATCGCACGCCGGCGCTCGCGCGCTCCGGATGGTTCCGGCGCGGGGCGGCCGCGGCCCGCACGCGCGAGATCGTCGACGCCTACCGCGTGCGGTCAGGGAGCCTCGAGGACCCGGCGAACGGGCTCTCCGGCGGCAACCAGCAGCGGCTCGTGCTCGGCCGCGAGCTGTACGGCGAGCCGCAGGTCGTGATCGCCGCGCAGCCGAGCCGCGGCGTGGACGTCAAGGGCGCGGCCTACATCCGCGAGCAGCTGCTGGCGCTGCGCGGGCGCGGCGCCGCGGTCCTGTTGATCTCCGAGGAGCTCGACGAGCTGACCGCGCTCAGCGACCGGATCGTGGTGCTCACCGGCGGCCGCGTCGCGGGCGAGGTCCCCGGCCCGGTCGACGACTACGGCGAGCTCGGCCGCCTGATGACCGGGGCGCCCGCCTGATGGCCACCGCCGACCTGCCCGCCGCCTCCTCGCGCTGGCCCGCGCCGCTGCGCGCCGGCGGCCTCGCGCTGGTGCCGATCGCGGCGGCGCTGGTGGTGGGCGGGATCGTGCTCGCCTCCACGGGCTGGGATCCGCTCAGCGTGTACCGGCTGATGCTGCGCGAGAGCTTCGGCTCGTGGGCGAGCATCGAGTCGACGCTCGCCGCGGCCACCCCGCTGCTGTTCACCGGCCTGGCGACGGCGATCGCGTTCCGGGCCGGGGTGTTCAACGTCGGCGTCGAGGGGTCGTTCGTGCTCGGCGGGCTGGCGGCGGCGTGGGTGGGCGCGGAGCTGACGGGCGTAGGCGGCTGGCTGGTGATCCCGGCCGCGCTCGTGGCCGGCCTCGTGGTGGGCGGCGCGTGGGCCGCCCCGCCCGCCATCCTCCGCGCCCGCCTCGGGGTCGACGAGGTGGTCACGACGCTGATGCTCAACTTCGTCGCGATCTCGCTCGCGTCCTGGATCGTCAACACCGTGCTGCTCGCCGAGGGAACGGCGAACTCGGCGTCGCCGCTGATCTCCGAGCGGGCGGAGCTGCCGGGCATCGGCGGCGGGACGCTGACCGTGGCGCTGCCGCTCGCGCTCGTCGCGATCGCCATCTTCGCCGCCTGGATCAAGCACAGCGTGAGCGGCTTTGAGGTGCGCATGACGGGCGTCAACCCGGCCTTCGCGCGTGCCGCGGGCGTGTCGGTCCGGCGGGTGATCGTCACCGCGATGGCGTGGTCGGGGCTGGTCGCTGGGCTTGGCGGCGCCGCCCACGCGCTCGGCGTCGTGCACCGCTTCGTCGACGGCTTCTCCCCTGGCTACGGCTTCACCGGTATCGCGATCGCGCTGCTCGCGCGCAACGGCGCGGTCGGCATCGTGCTGGCCTCGATCCTGTTCGGCGCGCTCAGCTCGGCGGGCGCGACGGTGCAGCTGTTCTCGGACATCCCGCTCGACATCGTTGACGTGCTGCAGGGAACGATCATGATCTTCGCGGCCGTCCAGGTGGTCGACGTGCGGCGGCGGATGCGCAGGGGCGCGGCGTGATCGGCGACGTCCTCGCATCGGCCACGCTCGCCGCGACACCGCTCCTGCTGGCCGCCCTCGGCGGGCTGATCAACCGGCGCGGCGGGATCGTCAACATCGCGCTCGAGGGCAAGATGCTGCTCGGAGCGGTGATCGCGGTGGTGGCCTCCGCGGCGGCCGGCAGCTGGGTCGTCGGGCTGCTGGCGGCGCTCGCGGCAGGCGCCGTCCTCGGGCTCGGGTTCTCGTGGTCGGTGACCCGCCTCGGAGCCAACGAGATCATCGCGGGCCTTGGCGTGAACATCCTCGTGGCCGGCGCGATCGGCTACGCGCTCGGCGACCGCGGCGCCTACAAGCCGGACGGGCTGGTCACGCTGCCTCGGATCGAGATCCCGCTGCTCGACGACATCCCGTGGCTGGGCGACATCGTCTCCGACAAGGACCCCCTCGACCTACCTCGCCTGGCTGCTGGTGCCGCTGCTCGGCTGGTGGCTGGCCAACACGCGCGCCGGGCTGCGCCTCCGGGGCCGTCGGCGCGGAGGCCGACGCAGCGCACGCGCTGGGCCTCGCCACCCTGCGGATCCGCGACGCCTCGACGGTGGCGGCGGGCGCGCTGGCCGGCCTGGCCGGCGGGCAGCTCGCGCTCGGACTCGTCGGACTGTTCGACCAGGGCATGGTCGCCGGGCGGGGCTTCATCGCGCTCGCCGCGTTCTACTTCGGGCGCGCGCGGCCGTGGCCGACGGCCGCCGCGTGCGCGATCTTCGCGCTGTTCGACGCGCTCCAGATCCGCTTCCAGCAGGAGGGCCTCTCGAGCCAGCTGGTGGCGATGATCCCCTACCTCGTCGTGATCGTCGTGCTCACCCTCACCGCGCTCGCCGCCCGGCGCGACGGCCGCCGGGAGGTGTCCGCGTGAACGTCGCGCTGCTGTTGGTCGACGTGATCCGCGCGTTCTTCGACGACGACGGGCTGCACCACTACCCCGAGGTGCACGCCGTCGAGGCGCCGATCCGGCGGCTGCTCGACCAGGCCCGCGAGCACGACCGGCTGGTCGTGCACGCCGTCGAGCGCCACCGGCCGGGGCTGGCGGACTTCGAGCAGCCCAAGCTGCCCGAGCACTGCCTCGCCGGCGGCCGCGACGCGGAGTTCTGGCCCGGCTTCGAGCCCGCCGACCGGGAGCGCGAGATCGTGGTCCCCAAGCGCCGCTACAGCGCCTTCTTCGCCACCGACCTCGCGCTGCTGCTGCGCGAGCAGGGCATCGACACCGTGGTGG
This sequence comes from uncultured Solirubrobacteraceae bacterium, assembly GCA_963764385.1. Classification (GTDB taxonomy): domain Bacteria; phylum Actinomycetota; class Thermoleophilia; order Solirubrobacterales; family Solirubrobacteraceae; genus DATFQI01. The sequence goes on from CAVXSJ010000008.1 coordinate 59,811, forward strand.
TGGCGGGCGTGAAGACCAACGTCTGCATCCGCGCGACGTGCCAGGACGCGTTCGCGCACGGGTTCCGGGTGGTGCTCCCGCGCGAGGCGACCGGCTCCAACCGGCCCCAGCTCGCGGAGGCGAGCCTGGAGGACGTGCGGCGCTACCTGGGCGAGACGCCCGGCGTGGAGGAGGTCCTCGCATGGCTGTAGAGGTGGCCGTGCTCGGCTACGCGAGCGCCGACCGGGCCGTTGCCGTGCCCGCGCTCCCGGCATCCGAGTCGACGGCGATCGTGCGGCGCCGGCTCAGCCGCCCGTGGCCGCGGCTGGGCGGATGCGGCCCGCAGATCGCCCGCCGGCTCGCGCTGGAGGGGGTGGCCGCCGCGTGCGTCTCGTGGGTCGCGGCCGACGAGCCCGGCGGCCGGCTCCGCGCCGACCTGCGCGAGGCGGGCGTCGACATCGGCGGCGTGGCGCTGGCCGGGACGCGGACCGCGGAGTCGTTCATCGCCTACGCCGACGACGGCGGCAGCGTCTGCTTCTTCGACCCCGGTGACGGCAGGCCGACGGGCCTCGACGCCGCCCAGCGCGACGCGATCGCCGCCGCATCGACGGTGTGCCTCACCGTCGCCCCGCGCGAGGCGACCCGCGACGCGCTGGCTTCCGTGGCGCCCGGCGCGCGCGTAGTCTGGTCGGTCAAGGCCGACGCCGGACGCGTACCCGCCCGAACTGGTCGAGGCGCTGCTCGCGCGCGCCGACGTGGTGGCGCTGTCGCGCGGCGAGGCTGCGTTCCTGGAGCGCCAGGCCCCGGGCCTCCAGCCGACCCCGGACGCGCTCGTGATCGAGACGCGCGGGACGGCGGGCGTGCGCTTCACGCACCGCGGCGAGGACGCTGTCGCTTCCGTCGACGCCGTGCCGGCCGCGGACACCACCGGCGCCGGCGACGCCCTCGTGGCCGGCGTCGTCGCCCACCTGATCAGACGACCCGAGGACACCGCGGGCGCGGTGCGGGCGGGGGTGCGGTCGAGCCGCGCGCTGCTCGCGGCGCCGCGTCGAGGAGGAGGTTGCACCGACGCCATGAAACGAGCCTGGTACCTGAACTGCGGAGCCGACGACGTCGGCGACCGCGCGATCCTGGTCGGCGACCGCGGGCGCGTGGCCCGGATCGCCGAGCACCTCTCCGGCGTCAGCTGGCTCAACGAGGACCGCGGGCTGACGACCGCCACGGGGCAACTCGGCGACCAGCGGATCACGGTGAGCGCGTTCGGGATGGGCGCGCCGATCGCCGCCGTCGTGCTCCACGAGCTCCGCGACCTCGGCGTCGACGTGTTCCTGCGCCTCGGCACCGTGATGGCGCTCCCGCCGGTGCGGATGGGCGATCTGGTGATCGCCGACGCCGCGGTGCGCGGCGAGGCCACCTCCGCCGCCTACGTGCCCGACGGCTACCCGGCGGTGGCCGACCACGAGCTCACCGCCGCGCTGCGGGCGGCGGCCGACGGCGCGGGCGCCCGCCGGCACGCGGGGCTGGTCGACTCGCGCGACGGCTTCTACCCGGCGATGCTGCACGCGCCGGACCGCCACCGCGAGCTCCAGAAGCTCGGGGTGCTGGCGCTCGACATGGAGACCTCCGCCGTGCTGGCCGTGGGCCGGGCGTTGGGGGCGCGCGCCGCGTCGCTGTGCGTGGCGACCGTCGACGCGCAGAGCGGCGAGCGCCTCGCCCCCGCCGAGCGCGAGGCGGCCGAGGACGTGCTGGTCGAGGTGGGGCTCGAGGCGCTCGGCGCCGACGGCGGCGGTGACGAGCCGATGACGGGGATCGCCGAGCGCTACCTCGAGACCGTCACCGAGGGGATCGCGCGGATCCGCGACACGCAGGCCGAGGCGATCCGCGAAGCGGCGCGCGCGTGCGCCGAGAGCATCGCCGCCGACCGGCTCGCGTTCACCTTCGGCACCGGCCACGGCAGCTTCGCCGCGCTCGAGTGCTTCCCGCGCACGGGCACCCCGGTCGGCTTCCGCCCGATCGTCGAGAACGCGATCGGCAACTTCCACCACGTGCTCGGCGACCAGGGCGCCTACCAGTACCGCTTCCTGCACGCGCTCGAGGGCTTCGGCCACGCCATCCTGCGCGCGCACCGCCCGCAGCCCGACGACGCGATGGTGCTGTTCTCGCACTCCGGCGTCAACGCCGTGATCCTCGACCTGGCGACGGCGTGCCGCGACATGGGGATGACCGTGGTGGGCGTCACCTCCATCCCCCACTCCTCGGCCGTCCCCGCCCGCCACTCCTCCGGGCTACGGCTGTTCGAGGCCGCCGACGTCGTGATCGACACCGGCGTGGCGCTGAGCGACGCCGCCGTCGAGGTCGAGGGGCTCGAGCACCCGGTGGGCCCCACCTCGACCGTGCTCGCGAGCGCGGTCGCCCACGCCATCGTCGGCGAGACCGTCCAGGAGCTGGTCCACCGCGGGCGCACGCCGCACGTCATGGTCAACCCGAACACGGCGGGCAAGGAGGAGGCGAACCGCATCAACGACGCCAACTACGCCGAGCTGTGGCGGATGCTGAGCGCGCGATGATCGAGCGCGGGCTGCTCATCGACGGCCACTGGGCCGACGCCGCCGACGGCGCGCGCCGCGAGATCCACGACCCCGCGACCGGCGAGCTGGTCGGCGTCAGCGCGCTGGCGGGCGAGGCGGACGTCGACCGCGCGGCGGAGGCCGCGCTGCGGGCCGCGCCCGGCTGGGCCGCGCTGCACCCCGACGAGCGCTGCACGATCCTGCGCCGCGGCGCCGACCTGATCGACGCCCACGCCGCCGAGATCGCCGACCTGCTCACCCGCGAGCAGGGCAAGCCGCTCCCCGACAGCGCCAAGGAGATCGCCTTCGGCACCGAGGTCCTGCGCTACTACGCCGAGCAGGGCCGCCGCGTCGAGGGCCACCTGCGCCCGAGCGTGCGCGCCGACGTGCGCAGCGTGGTGAGCTACGCCCCCGTCGGCGTGGTGGCTGCGATCGTGCCGTGGAACTACCCCGTCGACCTGTACTGCTGGAAGGTCGCCCCCGCGCTCGCCGCCGGCTGCCCCGTGATCGTCAAGCCGCCGCCCGAGACGCCGCTGGCGATCGGGCGCACCGCCGAGCTGCTCGTCGAGGCCGGCCTGCCGCCCGGCGTGCTCGCCGACCTGCCCGCCGACGGGGCGAGCACGGGCGCGCACCTCGTCGCCCACCCCGCCGTGCGCCTGGTGACGGCCACCGCCTCGACGGCGACCGGGCGGGCGATCATGCGCACCGCCGCCGAGCGCCTCACGCGCGTGTCGCTCGAGCTGGGGGGTCAGACCCCCTTCGTGGTGCTGGGCGACGCCGACGTCGAGGAGGCGGCGGCCGCGGCCGCGCGGCGCTCGTTCTCGAACATGGGGCAGATCTGCATCGCCGTCAACCGCGTGCTCGTCGCCGAGCCCGTCCACGCCGACTTCGTCGAGGCGCTGACCGCGGCCGTCGAGCCGATGCGGATCGGGCACGGCATCGAGCCCGGCGTCGAGTACGGGCCCGTGCTCGGGGAGGCGGTGCGCGACCGCGCCGCCGCGCACATCGCCGACGCGCGCGACCGCGGGGGCAGGGTCGTCGTCGGCGGCGGCGCGCTGCGCGGCGGCGCCTACGACCGCGGCACCTTCTTCGCGCCGACCGTGCTCGACGACGTGCCGCTCGGCGCGCGCGTGCTCACCGAGGAGACGTTCGGGCCGGTCGCGGCCGTGCACGCCGCGGCGACCGACGCCGACCTCCTGCGGATCGCCAACGACTCCCCCTACGGGCTCGCCGCCTACGTGTACTCGGGCGACCTCGAGCGCGCGTGGGCGTTCGCGGAGCGCCTCGAAGTGGGCCAGGTCGGCGTCAACGTGAACGACACCACCGAGCTGCAGGCCCCGTTCGGGGGCTGGAAGCTCAGCGGGATCGGGCGGGAGCTGGGCCCGGAGGGCCTGATGGCCTACCTGGAACCGCGTCACGTGCGGATGCGCGTGCGCCCGCTGAGGTGACGCTCACCCGACGGGCCAGGTGTGGACCGGCTCGTTGGAGTGCATGAGATCGCGGTAGCGCACGGTCATCTCCCGCAGCGCGTCGCCGCGGTCCAGCTTGCGCTCCTCGTAAAGGCGGTGGAACTGCGCGGCCTGCCAGCTCGCGCCGTTGGTGAGCTTCAGGCAGCGCTGCTCGATGATGCCCAGCAGGCGGTCGCGGTCGGCCTGCGCGACGCCCCACGACGCGAGCCCCTCGTGCGCCATCGGTAGCAGGCGCCGCAGCACGAGTTCGGCGACCGGGACCTCCCCCACCCCGGGCCAGTACACGTTGGCCTCGATCCCGTCGCGTGCGCCCGCGTGGAAGTTCTCCTCGGCGGCCGAGAACGACATCTGCGACCACAGCGGCCGGTCCTGCTCCACCAGCGCGCGCACCAGCCCGTAGTAGAACGCGGCGTTGGCGAGGATGTCGGCGACCGTCGGGCCCGCGGGCAGCACGCGGTTCTCCACGCGCAGGTGCGGGAGCCCGCGCACGACGTCGTACACGGGCCGGTTCCAGCGGTAGACGGTCCCGTTGTGCAGTCGCAGCTCGGCAAGTCCGGGGATGTCGCCGCGCGCGATCACCTCGACGGGGTCCTCGTCCTCGCACACCGGCAGCAGCGCCGGGAAGTAGCGGACGTTCTCCTCGAAGAGGTCGAAGATCGACGTGATCCAGCGCTCGCCGAACCACACGCGCGGGCGCACGCCCTGGGCGCGCAGCTCCTCCGAGCGCGTGTCGGTGGCCTGCTCGAACAGCGGGATCCGCGTCTCGCGCCACAGCTCCTTGCCGAAGAAGAACGGGGCGTTGGCGGCCAGGGCGAGCTGGACCCCGGCGATCGACTGGGCGGCGTTCCAGTGCGGGCCGAACGCCGAGGGGTCGACCTGCAGGTGCAGCTGCACGCTCGTGCAGGCGGCCTCGGGGGTGATCGTGTCGGCGAACGTGGCGAGCCGCTCGACGCCGGCGATCGCGATGTCCAGGTCCTCGCCGCGGGCGGCGAAGATCTGCTCGTTGAGGAGCTGGTAGCGCGGGTTGGCGCTGAACGCCTCGGCGGTGAGCTGGCCGCCGGTGACGGTGGGGAGGATCCCGACCATCACCATGTGGGCGCCGACCCCGCGGGCCTTCTCCTCGCCGTTGTTGAGGCTGGTGCGGACGTCGCGCTCGAGCTCGGCGAACACGCCGTCCTTCAGCGAGCGCGGCGGGACGTTGATCTCGACGTTGAACTGCGCGAGCTCGGTCTGGAAGTCGCCGTCGGCGATCGCCTCCAGCACGCGGGCGTTGAGCAGCGCCGGGTCGCCGGCCTCGTCGGTCAGGTTGAGCTCGATCTCCAGGCCCATCGAGCCGGGCGCGGCCTCGAAGCGCGACTCGGAGAGCATCCGCGCGAACACGTCCAGGCAGCGCTTGACCTTCGTTCTGTACCGCTGACGGTCCTCACGACTGAAGACGGTGGCGGTGACGTCCTCCCCCATGGCGCGACCTTAGCCCAGACCGTCAGGTCGTGAGCATCTCGTCCGTCGGGCGCTCGGGCGGCTCCTCCACCCCCGCGGCGAGGTCGGCGGCGCGGAGCAGGTCGACGGCCACCGAGCGGACCTGCACGACGACCTCCGAGAGCCGCGGGTCGCTGCGCTGCTCGGCGAGCGTGCTGACGCGCGCGGCCGCCTCACGCGCGACGAGGCCGACGGTGGCGTCGCGGCGGTCGTCGTCGTAGCTGGCGGCCAGCTCCCACACCGCGTCGGCGAGGCCGGCCACGGCGTGCGGGAGCTCGGGCGGCGCCTCGGTGCCGCCGCGCACGTAGCGGACCGCGTTGCGCGCCAGCACGCGGGTGTCGCGGACCGCGAAGTCCAGCTGCGGGAGGCTGCGCTGGACGCGCGCCAGCGGCCCGCGGGCGCTGCGCCGCGGTGGAGCGAACCGCGCTGCCTCGCTGACGTCGAACAGCTCCTGGGCGATGGCGTTCACGTGGCGATCGAGCTCCCGGGCGGAGTCCAGCGCGCGCTCGGCGGCCTTCTCGTCGCCGGCCTCGAGCGCGCGCGCGATGGCGCCGAGCGTCCCGCCGAGCTCGGCGGCCAGCGTGTTCACGGCGCGGCCGACCTGGAGGGTCGCGTTGGGCGGGAACAGCAGCACGCCGACGAGGAGCGCCACGCCGCCGCCGATCAGCGCCTCCAGGAAGCGGTCCGGCGGCAGGCCGTCCCCGCCGCCCGGCACCGTCGCGATCAGGATCGCCGACACCGCCGCCTCGGCGGTCAGCAGCTCGCCGCCGCCGAGCGCCACCGCGGTGCCCATGGCGAGCACGATCATCACGCCGGCCTGCCACGGTCCGGTCCCGATCGCGGCCACGATCAGGTCGGCGACCGCGATGCCGAGGATCACGCCGCCGACGAGCTCGAAGGCGCGGCGACCGCGCTGGCTGCGGGTGGCCCCGAGCGCGATCACGGCCGCGATCGGCGCGAACAGCGGTGCGCCGCCCGGCAGCACCAGCAGCGCCAGGTACCACGCGGCCACGGCGGCGAGCGCGGTCTGGGCGATCGGCCACATGCGGCCGTCCATGCGGCGGCGGACGAGGGCGAGGCGGGACACGCCCATTCACTTACCATCCCCCTGGCTCGCGCGCGTGACATTCGTCTCGAAGTTGCACCTGCACCCACATCCCGGTTAGTTAGTCCCGTGCAACGACAGTCGGACCTGCTGCCCGCGCGCCGCCGGCCCACGTCGTGGGCGTGGCTCGTGACGGGCAGCGCCGTGATCATGGCCGGGTGCGCGCTGACTCTGCTGATCTGGTGGCTTGCGTCAAGCCAGACGACGGTCTCCACGTACTCCGTGCGCGGCTCGGTGACCGGGATCACGCTGGATCTCGGCGGCGCCGACGCCGTGATCGTCGGCGGCGGCGACCGCCCGGCCGTCGAGGTCCGCCGCACCGACCGCTACTCGTTCGGCCGCCGCGCGATCGGGGCACGGCGCGCCACGGACGGGGTGCTGGCCATCAGCTCCCGCTGCCCGCGGACGGTGTTCCACGTGTGCTCGGCGAGCTATCGGGTGAACGTGCCCGACAACGTGCGGGTCACGGTCAGGACCACCTCCGGGAACGTGCGCTTCACCGGCTATCGCGGCTCCGCGCAGGTCGACACCGGCACCGGCGACATCTCGATCGGCGGGTTCTGCGGCTTCGCGCTGCGGGCGCGCGCCCAGGCGGGGAGCGTCTCGGCGACCGCCTCGTGCGCGCTCGAGCGCCTCGAGCTGCGCTCGCGCACCGGCGACGTGCACGCCATCGTGCCGCCCGGCCGCTACCAGCTCGACGCCGACTCCGACGTCGGAAGGCGCATCGTGCGCGGCGTCGTGGCAGCCGAGGACGCGCCGTTCCAGATCCAGGCCCTCTCCAGCGGCGGCGACGTGACCGTGGAGACGAGCGGATGACGGGGCTGCGGCTGCGCCGCCGCGTCGAGGTCGCGCTCCAGGGCCTGGCGGCGGTCGCCGGGACGCTCCTGATCGGCGCCGTCGGCGCGCTGGTGATCGGGACGCTGGTGCTCGGCGTGCTGCTCAGCGTGCTGTGGATCGGCCTCCCGCTGGTGATCGGCGCGCTGGCCGCCTGCCAGACGCTGGCCGAGATCCACCGGCGCCAGGCCAACCGGCTGCTGGCCGCGCACCTGCCGGCGCTGCCCGAGACCGAGCGCCGCGGCGGCTCGATGCTGCGCCGCTGCCGGCACGCGCTGACCGACCGGCGTCGCTGGCGGGTGGTCGGCCTCGTCGCGCTGGACCTGCCGGTCGGCGCCGTGCTGCTGGCGATCGCGCTCGTCCCGATCGCCGTCACCGTCGACCTGCTGCTGCTCGGGCTCGGGGCGATCGCCGGCTTCGGCGAGGCCGAGTACTTCGGGCCGCTCACGCTGACGGCGCCGGCCGGCGTGCTGCTGATCGCGCTCGCCGTCCCCTGCGCGGTGCTGGTGATCGCCGTCCTCGGCGGCCTGCGCGTCGCCGCGCGCGCCTACACGCAGCTCATGATCGGGCGGCCCGCCGCCCACGAGGGCCCGATCCGCGAGCTGCTGGCCGAGCGGGTCGGCGACCGGACGCTGTCGATCGCGTACTGGCTCGCGGACCGGGAGACGTTCGCCGACGAGTACGGCCGCCCCGTCGAGCTGCCCGCGGCGGGCTCCGGCCGCACGTGGACGGCGGTCGAGCACGAGGGGCGCCGGGTCGCCGCGATCATCCACGACGCGGAGCTCGACGCCACCCCCGAGCTCGTCAACGCGGCCGCGGCGGCCGCCGCGCTGGCGCTCGACAACGAGCGGCTGAAGGCCGACCTGCGCGCCCGCGTCGAGGATCTGCGGATCTCGCGCGCCCGCATCGTGGAGGCCGCCGATACCGCGCGCCGCCGGCTCGAGCGCGACCTCCACGACGGCGCCCAGCAGCAGCTCGTCTCGCTCGCCCTCGATCTGCGCCTGCTGCGCGCGCGGCTCCAGGGCTCCGACACCGTCCCGATGATCGACGAGATCTCCGAGAAGCTCGGCATCGCGCTCGCCGAGCTGCGCGAGCTCGCGCGCGGGATCCACCCCGCGATCCTCACCGACCGCGGGCTCGGCCCGGCCGTGCAGGGCCTCGCCGACCGGGTGCCGCTCCCCGTCGAGGTCGACGTCGACCTCGCCGAGCGCCCCGCGGCGCAGATCGAGGCGGCCGCCTACTTCGTGGTCGCCGAGGCCCTGACCAACGTCGCCCGCTACGCCAAGGCCGACGACGCGAGGGTCGAGGTCAAGCGCCAGGGGGACGCGATCGTCGTGCTCGTCGCCGACGACGGCGTCGGCGGCGCGCGGGTGGAGAGCGGGACCGGGCTGCGCGGGCTCCAGGACCGGCTCGCCGCGCTCGACGGCCGGCTCGCGATCGACAGCCCGCCCGGCGCCGGGACGCGGCTGCGCGCCGTGATCCCCTCCGCCGCGCAGGCGCCCGCCTCGAAGCCGGCGTCGGAGCTGGAACCGCGCCCGTGAGCCCGCAGTCGTGCTAGGAACCGCCCCATGATCGGTGTCCTCCGCCAGACCAGCATCTACCGCGCCGGCGTCAGCGGTCGCCGCCCGCGCGTGCCCACCGACGCGACGAAGCTCGAGGCGCGCGCCCGCAAGGCGATGCCCGCCAACGCCTACGCGTACATCTCCGGCGGGGCAGGCACGGGCGCCACGATCCGCGCCAACCGCGACGGGTTCGAGCGCCTGCGGATCGTGCCCCGCATGCTGCGCGACGTCTCGGAGCGCGACACCGGCATCGAGCTGTTCGGCCGCCGCCTCCCCTCGCCGTTCCTGCTCAGCCCGGTCGGCGTGCTGGAGATGGTCCACGACGAGGCCGACCTCGCCGTCGCGCGCGCCGCGCGGGCCGAGGGCGTGCCGATGGTCTTCTCGAACCAGGCATCGCGCCCGATGGAGGCCTGCGCGGCCGCGCTCGGCGACAGCCCGCGCTGGTTCCAGCTGTACTGGAGCAAGGAGAACGACCTGGTGGACAGCTTCGTCCGCCGCGCCGAGGCCTCGGGCTGCGACGCGATCGTGGTCACGCTCGACACGACGCTGCTCGGCTGGCGCACGCACGACCTCGACATCGCCTACCTGCCCTTCCTGCGCGGCAAGGGGATCGCCCAGTACACGAGCGACCCGGTGTTCCGCCGCATCATCGCCACCGATCCCGCGCAGCCGCCGGACGGGGAGCAGCCCAAGCCGACGCCCGCCGCACTGCGCACGCTGGTGCAGCTGACGCGCGCCTACCCGGACAAGTTCGTGTCCGGCCTGCGCTCCGGGCACGCCCGCGCCGCCGTGCAGACCTTCGTGCGCATCTACTCGCGGCCGTCGCTGACCTGGGAGGACCTGCCGTTCCTGCGCGAGCGCACGAAGCTGCCGATCCTGCTCAAGGGGATCCTGCACCCCGACGACGCCACGCGCGCGGTCGACGAGGGGATCGACGGGATCATCGTCTCCAACCACGGCGGCCGCCAGGTCGACGGCGCGACCTCGACGATCGACGCGCTGCCCGGGATCGCGCGGGCGGTCGACGGCCGCATCCCGATCGTGCTCGACAGCGGCGTGCGCAGCGGCGCCGACGCGTTCAAGGCGCTGGCGCTGGGCGCCACCGCGGTGGGGATCGGGCGCCCTTACGCCTACGCCCTCGCGATCGCCGGGGAGGCCGGCGTCCGCGAGGTGCTGCAGAACTTCAAGGCCGACTTCGACCTGACGCTCGGGCTCTCCGGGTACCGGTCGATCGACGAGATCGGCCCGGACGCGCTCGCCGAGGCGGGCGTCCGGGCGTCGTCCGTCTAGGCCGGCGAGAGGAGCCGGGCGCGGCGGCCGGCCGGCTGCGCCTTGCTGTGGACCTGGCGGGCGCGCTCGGCGAGCAGGAACGCGAGCTCGCCGGAGGGGCGGAACGGGTCGGCGATCGCGTGGCCGTCGTCGACCGAGCGGGCGGCCCACAGGCGCCCACCGACCTCGGCGACCAGCACGGTGCCCGTGGGGGCGTGGCTGGAGTCGACGCCGGCGAGGTCCAGCAGCGCCAGCGTGTCGTCGGCGCGGGCGTAGCGGATGGTGACCGAGGGCCCGTCGCCGAGGCCCTGGGACTGGCGGGGACCGAGGATGGCGTTGAGAATGTCGCTGGTTCGCATGAGACTCATATTGGCCCTGAGGAGGCCCCCTCACATCGGGCAAATGGTGCGTGTTGAAGGTCCGGACCCCTTAGGCGCAAAGCTGTAGGGGATGCAGCAGCACAACGGCCGTCTATTTCTCTCCCCGAGCGACCTCAACAACTTCCTCGCATGCGAGCACCGCACGGCCCTGGACCTCGCCCTGGCGCAGGGTGAGATCGAGCTGGTCAAGCGCCCTCGGCCCGAGGCGGAGCTGATCGCCGAGCGCGGGCGCCAGCACGAGGCCGCCTACCTGGCGCGGCTGGTGGACGAGGGGCGCGACGTGGCGCTGATGGGGATGGAGGCGGACGCCGTGGCGGCCACCGAGGCGGCGATGCGCGCGGGCCGCGACGTGGTCCACCAGGCCGCCTTCCGGGCCGGCAACTGGCGGGGGACCGCCGACTTCCTCCTGCGCGTCGAGGAGCCCTCCGAGCTCGGCTCGTGGTCCTACGAGCCGTCCGACGCCAAGCTCGCCACGCACCCGAAGCCGTACTTCGTCTTCCAGCTGCTCTTCTACGCCGACATGGTCTCGGCGCTCCAGGGCCGAGCGCCCGACCACGTCCACGTCGTGCTGGGCACGAACGAGACGCGCACCTACCGCCCGCGCCACTTCCACGCGTACGCCGACCGCGTCCAGCGCCACTTCCTGGAGACGCTCAAGGCCTACCGGGACGGCGAGCAGCCGCCGTACCCGTACCCGGTCGAGCACTGCGCGTACTGCGACTGGTGGGCGCGCTGCAAGGACCGCCGCCGCGCCGACGACCACCTGTCGCTGGTGGCGTTCCTGACCCGCGCCCAGGCGATCCGGCTCGAGGACGCCGGCGTGAGCAGCGTGCCCGAGCTCGCGGCGCTCGGCGGTGGCGACACCATCCCCCGCATGTCGCGCTCGACGCTCGCCGGGCTGCGCCAGCAGGCGTGGCTCCAGGTGGAGAGCCGCGGGCGCGACCATCCCCTGCACGAGCTGCTGCCGCCCGAGTCCGGCCGCGGCTTCGCCCGCCTCCCGCCGCCGTCGCCCGGCGACGTGTTCTTCGACATCGAGGGCGACCCGTACTGGGGCGAGGAGGGGCTCGAGTACCTGCTCGGCTGGGTCACCGTCGACGGGCGCTACCGCTCGCTGTGGGCGCACGACCGCTCGCAGGAGCGGGACGCGTTCGAGGCGTGGATCGACTGGGTGACCGCCCGCCTGCGCGAGCACCCGGACCTGCACGTCTACCACTACAACCACTACGAGCCGACCGCCGTGAAGGCGCTGATGGCGCGCTACGGCACGCGCGAGGCCGAGGTCGACGAGCTGCTGCGGCGCAAGGTGTTCGTCGACCTCTACACGGTCGTCCGCCAGGCGATGCGGATCGGCACCGAGGGCTACTCGCTCAAGGACGTCGAGGCGATGTACCCGCTCGAGCGCGACGCCGCCGTCACCGAGGCGGGCGGCTCGATCATGGCCTACCAGGAGTACCTCGAGTCCGGCGACATGGACAAGCTCGACGCGATCGCCGACTACAACGCCGACGACTGCCACTCGACGCTGGGGCTGCGCGACTGGCTGATGGGCGAGCGCGGCGACGTGGCCTTCCACGAGGCCGATCCCGCCACGGGCGCAGAGCGAGCAGCAGCTCGCCCGCCTCTCGGAGCTCGACCGCCTCGAGGCCGCGCTGCTCGACGGCCGCCCCGACCAGGGGCGCGTGCTGCTCGCCGAGCTCCTGCGCTTCCACCAGCGCGAGGCGCGCCCCGAGTGGTGGGCGTACTTCGAGCGCCTCGGGCGCACGCCGGACGAGCTGCGCGACGATGACTCCGAGGCGATCGGCGAGCTGACGCCCGCCGACGACGTCCCGCTCGGCGAGATCGCCCAGTCCTTCCTGCACCCGCTGCGCTTCCCGCCCCAGCAGCACAAGCTCGGGGCCGGGATCGCCGTCGACCCCGAGACGGGCAAGGGCTTCGAGATCCCGCGCGTCGACGACGAGGCCGGGCTGGTGTGGCTCAAGCGCGGCCGCAAGTCGGTCGACAAGCCGCTCCCGCGCGCGCTGATCCCGCCCAAGCCGATCCCCCAGGCGGCGCAGGAGGCGGCGCTGCGGCGACTCGGCCACCGAGGCGAGCAGCCGGGGCTTCGGGCCGGGCGCCGCGTACGACCTGCTGCTGCGGCTGCCGCCGGCGCTGCGCGGCGAGACGCTCGAGGAGCACGTCGCCTCGCTCGGCGCTTCGGCGTTGTTCATCCAGGGGCCGCCCGGGTCGGGCAAGACCTACACGGGCGCGCGGCTGATCTGCTCGCTGCTGCGGGAGGGCCGGCGCGTCGGCGTCACCGCCACGTCGCACAAGGCGATCGGCAACCTGCTCGACGCGGTCGAGGTCGCCGCGGCCGAGGAGGGCCTCGACTTCCGCGGGCTCAAGAAGTCGGGCGGCGGCAACCCGGAGTCCCGCTACGAGAGCGCCCACATCGACTCGGCAGCGGGCAACGACGCGTTCCCGCCCGACCCCGAGGTGAAGCTGATCGCCGGCACGCCGTGGCTGTGGGCGCGCGAGGAACTGCGCGACTCGGTCGACGTGCTGTTCGTCGACGAGGCCGGGCAGGTGGCGCTCGCCGACGCGCTCGCGATCGCCGGCGCCACGCGCGGGATGGTCCTGCTCGGCGACCCGCAGCAGCTCGCGCACGTGAGCCAGGGCTCCCACCCGCGCGGCTCGGGCGCCTCGGTGCTCGAGCACCTGCTGGGCGACCGCGAGACGGTCCCGCCCGCCGAGGGCGTGTTCCTGGAGCGCACCTACCGCATGCACCCGGACGTCTGCCGGTTCGTGTCGAACACGATGTACGACGGGCGGCTGACGCCGGTCGACGGCTGCGAGCGTCCAGGCGATCGCCTCGCCCGGGCTGTCCGGCGCGGGCGTGCGGCTGCTGGAGGTCGAGCACGTCGAGAACCGCCAGTGCTCGGCCGAGGAGGCCGACCGCGTCGCCGCCGAGGTCACGCGGCTGCTCGACGGCGGCCGCTTCACCGACAAGGAGGGCGTCGAGCGCGACCTCACGCTCGCCGACATCCTCGTGGTCGCGCCCTTCAACGCCCAGGTGCGCTACCTCCGCGAGCGGCTCCCGGAGGGCGCGCGGGTCGGCACGGTCGACAAGTTCCAGGGCCAGGAGGCGCCGGTCGTGTTCTTCTCGATGACGAGCTCCAGCGGCGAGGACGTCCCGCGCGGGATGGACTTCCTGTTCAGCCGCAACCGGCTCAACGTCGCGGTCTCCCGCGCCCAGGCGATGGCGGTCGTGGTGTGCGCGCCGCGGCTGCTGTGGGCGCGCTGCAACACGGTCGAGCAGATGCGGCTCGTGAACGCGCTGTGCGAGTTCGCCGAGGAGGCGGAGCAGCAGCGCTGAGCGCGCGCGTGTGAGGCCGCGCGCGCGGCCCTAAGCGGCGTGCGACGCCGCGACCGCGAGCCGGTCGGCGCGGTCGTTGAGCGCCTTGTGCGCGTGCGCCTCGCCGGTCTCGTGCCCGCGCACCCAGTGCCACCGCACCGAGGCGTGGCGCGCCATCTCCTCGTCGAGCGCGCGCACGAGGTCCTGGTTCTTCACGGGGTCGCCCGCGGCCGTCTTCCAGCCCTTGCGCTTCCAGCCGTTGATCCACTTCGTCATCGAGTCCATCATCAGCCGGGAGTCGGTCACGATGCACGCGCGGCTGCCGGCGGGGAGGGAGCGGAGGCCTTCCAGCGCCGCGGTGTACTCCATGCGGTTGTTGGTCGTCTCCGGCGCGCCGCCTGACAGCTCGACCGGCGCCTCGGTCCCGGCCACGACGATCGCCGCCCAGCCGCCCGGGCCGGGGTTGCGCACGGCAGGCGCCGTCGGTCCACACCAGGACCTCGCCCTCGCGGGCCTCGACGGGGGTCTCTGGTGCGTGGCTGCGGCGGCGGCGTGGTGGTGGCATCGGCGCGCGATCCTAGCCAGCGCGCCCGACGACTCGGTAGCGCAGGTGGGTGACGCCGGGCGCCGCGACGATCTCGGGATCCGACAGCCGCCACGGCGCGTTCCCGGTGCCGGCGAACCACGGGATCCCCTCGCCCAGGATCACCGGGATCAGGTTCACCACGATCTCGTCGAGCAGCCCCGCGGCAAGGGCTTCGCGCGCGACGTGGGCGCCCGCCACGCTGACCGTGCGCTCCCCGGCCAGCCGCGTTGCCTCCGCGACGGCGTCCTCGATGCCGCCGGCGAAGGTGATCGGCACGCCGTCGCGAGGCCAGTCTCGGCGGGTCGTGCGTGACGACCACCAGCGGCGCCTCGGCCGGCGGGCGCGCGTTCCAGCCGTTCGTGTAGTCGTAGAGCCGGCGGCCCATGATGAACGCGCCGACGTTCGCCAACGCGTCGCGGAACACCGCGGCGCTGGGCTCGGACAAGTGGAACGTGTGCCCGCTGAAGGTACGGACCTCGACCGGCCCGTCGTCGTACCAGCCGAACAGCTCGCCGACGCCGTCGTCCGGGTCGGCGATGAAGCCGTCGAGGGACATGGAGAGGTTCGCGATCACCGCCATGCAGTCATCATCCCGAGACATGCAGATCGACCACGTGCTCATCGCCACCGCGGACCTCGACGCCGCGGCGGCGCGCCTGGAGGCCGAACTCGGCCTGCGCGCCGTCGGCGGCGGGCGCCACGACGGCATCGGGACCCACAACCGGATCGTGCCGCTCGGCAACGGCTACCTCGAGCTCCTCGCCGTGCACGACCCGGTGGAGGCGGCGTCGTCGCCACTCGGCAGGCTGCTGGCCGAGCGGATCGCCGCCCGCGGCGAGGGCCTGATGGCGTGGGCGGCCGCGGTCGCCGACGTCGACGCGGAGGCGCACCGCACCGGCGCTGACATCGACGAGATCGCCCGCGACGGCCTCAGCGCGCGGCTGGCCGGCGTCGCGATCGCGATGGCCCGCCCGTGTCTCCCGTTCTTCATCCAGCGCGACCCCGACGTCGCGGATCCCGCCGCCGGCGGGGGCGATGCCGGCGGGATCGCGTGGCTCGAGGTCTCCTGCGACGGCGAGGACCTCGCGACCTGGACCGGCGGCGCGCGGATGCCCGTCCGCGTGACCTCCGGCCCGCCAGGCGTGCTCGCCGTCGGGATCGGCGACCGCGAGCTGCGGTGGTGACCATGGACGACGAGTACATCCTCGACACCCCCGTCGTCCGCGACTTCATCGCCGCCGCCCGTCACGCCATCGACGAGGCGCGCTCGCCGCAGGCGGCCTGCGACGCGATCCGCCCCACCTTCGCCGAGCTGCTCTCCGACCCGGACTGGCTGCCCGCGCGCTACCAGGAGGGCGACCCGGAGAGCGGGATGGGCGGCGGCATCGGCCAGTGGCTGCTGTTCCGCGCCGGCGACCGCTCGCTCACCCTGTTCGCCCTCGTCGTGCCGTCGGGCTCGGAGACGCCGGTCCACGACCACCTCGCGTGGGGGCTGGTCGGCCTGTACCGCGGCGCCCAGGACGAGGACATCTTCGCCGGCGATCCGATCGCGCTCAGCGAGAGCCGGAAGCTCGCCCCCGGCGACTTCTACGCGCTGCTCCCGCCGGCCGGCGACATCCACCGTGTCCGCACCACCTCGGCCGAGACGTCGGTCTCCATCCACCTGCTCACCAACGACACCGGGTGCGTGTGGCGCCACGCGTTCGACGCCGACACGGGCGCGGTGACGCCGTTCCGCTCCGGCTACGTGAACGTGCTCTGCGACGCCGAGGAGGCGGTTACGCCCGCGCGAAGCGGCTGAGCGTGCGCTCGAGAGCTGAGCGCTACGCCCGCGCGAAGCGGCTGAGCGTGCGCTCGGCGCTGATGTCCGGGAGGTGCTCGCGCCACACGCGGTAGTAGGCGACCTCCTCCTTGGTGCGCAGCGCCGGCTCGACCGCGCCGCGCTCGGCCTCGAACTCCTCGTCGGAGACCGTCGCCTCGGTCTCGAGCGACAGCACGTCGCGCGCTCCGGAGCCGTCGCCGAACTCGGCCTTCACGCGCCACAGGAGGTCGTGGGGCAGCCAGCCGTCGAACGACTCGCGCAGCAGCTTCTTCTCCGGCTCGTCCGGACCCGAGAGCTTGGCCGACGCGGGCACCCGCAGCGCCCACTCGATCACCTCGCGGTCCAGGAACGGCACGCGCGCCTCGACGGCATGGGCCATCGTCACGCGGTCGCAGCGCTGGAGGTTGAGGTTGTGCAGTGAGCGGACCGTCCGCTCGAGCTCGTCGCGCAGGAGGTCCGGGTCGGTGTACTCGCGCAGGTAGGCGTAGCCGGCGAACAGCTCGTCGGCGCCCTCCCCGGTCAGCACCACGCGCACGTGCTGGCGCGTCATGCGCGCGAGCATGTAGTTCGGGACCGCGCTGCGCACCAGCCCGGGGTCGAAGGACTCGATCGACCGCACCACGCCGGGCAGCGACTCGAGCGCCTCGGCGGCCGTGTAGTCGATCTCGTGGTGCTCGGTGCCGAGGAAGTCGGCCACCTGACGGGCGGCCGCCAGGTCCGGCGAGTCCTCGGTGCCCACGGCGAAGGTGTGCAGGATCGTCCCCTCGCGCTCCGCCCAGCGAGCCGCGATGGCGGCCACCAGCGAGGAGTCCAGCCCGCCGGAGAGGAACACGCCGACGGGCACGTCGCCCATCATCTGGCGCTCGACCGCGGCGATCAGCACCTCGCGGGTGCCCTTGCGCAGGTCCTCGCCGTCCGGCAGCGGCTCGACGGCGTCGGGCACGGCCGAGGCGAACTTGACCAGCCCGCCCTCCGGCGTCCACGCGTAGCCGGGCGGGAAGGGCTCGACGAACGGCTGCCACTCCGGGTCGAAGGCGTGCATCTCCGACGCGAAGCGCGTGCCCCGGCCGGGTCGGGTGGGCCCAATACAACGGCTTGATCCCGACGGGGTCGCGGGCGGCGACGAAGCGGCCGTCCTCGGTGGCCATCACGAACGCGAACATGCCGTTCAGGCGGTGCAGGGCCTCGGGGCCGAACTCGTCGAGCAGGTGCAGCGCGACCTCGTTGTCGGAGGTCGTGAGGATGTCGCGCCCCTCGAGGCGCTCGAGGACGTTCTCGTGGTTGTAGACCTCGCCGTTGCCGACGAGGAACGCATCATGGTCGACGGTGCGCAGCGGCTGCTTGCCGCCCTTCACGTCGACGATCGAGAGGCGGCGGTGGCCGAGCCAGCTGCCGTTGACGGAGATCGTGCCGCGGTCGTCGGGACCGCGATGAGCGATCCGCTCGAGCATCCGCTCCAACTCGTCGGGGTCAGAACCCCCGTGCTCGGCGACGATCCCGCACATGTCCGTCCATCGACACTAGCGGGCGAGGCCGAGCGCCACGGCAGCACGCGGGCCGCGGGCCGGCCCGTACGCCTCGGGGCGGCGGTCGGCCAGGTGGTCGATCGTCATGCGCGAGTCGCGCACCTCGCGCAGGTCCACCCGCGCGGCCGCCATCCCGGCGCGGGAGCCGACCTGCGCCAGCACGGCGCCGTCCGGGTCCACGATCTTCGCGCCGCCCAGGAACCGCAGCGGCCCCCACGGACCGGTCTGGTTGGAGGACACGAAGAAGACCTGGTTCTCGACGGCGCGCGCCTGGTCGACGACATAAAAGTGACGCGTCTGGCGGTCGTCGGCCACCCGCTGCGCGGGACGGTGGCGGTCCACCGACCACGCCGCCAGGCAGCACATGATCTCGGCGCCGTCGAGCGCCAGCGCCCGCGCGGACTCCGGGAACAGCTTGTCGTAACAGAGCATCATCCCCACCCGCCCGACCGGCGTGTCGAACGCGGCGAAGCCGTCGCCGGCCTTGAACGCGAAGCGCTCGCCCGGCGGCAGATGGACCTTGCGCTGGCGGCCCAGCACGCCGTCGCCGCTCACGCACACCGCGGACGAGTACAGCCCGCCCATGGCGTCGACCTCGGTGTAGCCCGCGCACACCACGAGCTCGCCGGCGAGCTCGACGAGCCGCTGGATCTCCGGCCCGTCGGGCTCCAGCCCGACCGGCAGCTGCGGCCCGTGCTCGTAGGGCCCCGGCTCGCGGATGTAGCCGCCGATCGCGCTCTCGGGCAGCACCACCATCGACGCGCCTTCCCCGCGAGCCCGCTGGAGCAGCCGCTCGATCCGCTTCAGGCCGCGTTCCACGTCGCGGCCGAACGGGGCCGCGATCGCCGCCACTATCGGGGCTTGGACCGACACACCGTGAATATCGTGCTCGGAGCGGGAATCGGGAATAGGCCCGTTGGACAGGACTACGCTCAAGGCGATGGCCCGTGTGGTGTCAGTCAACGCCGGCAGACCGCAGCAGATCTCCGTACGGCGCGGCCGGCCGCAGTTCAGCGCGATCGGCAAGGCCCCCGTCGAAGGCCCGGTGCGCGTGGCCGGCGTCAACCTCGAGGGCGACGACCAGGCCGACCGGCGCGTGCACGGCGGGCCCGACAAGGCCGTCTACTCCTACGCGGCGGAAGACACCGCGTGGTGGGAGGCCGAGCTCGGCCGCGAGCTACCGCCCGGCATGTTCGGCGAGAACCTCACCGTCGAGGGCGTCGACGTCAGCGGCGCCGTGATCGGCGAGCATTGGCTGGTCGGGAGCGTCGAGCTCGAGGTCGCCCAGCCGCGGCTGCCGTGCTTCAAGCTCGGGCTGCGCTTCGGCGACCCCAAGATGCTCAAGCGCTTCGCGCAGGCCAGCCGCCCCGGCGCCTACCTGCGGATCGTCCGCGAGGGCGAGCTCGCCGCCGGCGACGAGGTCACCGTGACGGCCCGCCCGGACCACGGCGTCACGATCCGCCAGGTCTCTGACGCGCTGCTGCTCGACGAGCGCCTGCTCGGCCCCGCGTCCGCCGCGCCGCAGCTGCCTCCCGCGCTGGCGAGCTGGATGGCCGAACGCGCGGCCTAAGCCTGACGTGCGGACCCTCACGCAGCGCGAGCTCAACCGGGCGCTGCTGGCCCGGCAGCTCCTGCTCGAGCGCGCCGAGGTGCCGCTGCCCGATGCGCTCGAACGGATCGGCGGCATCCAGGCCCAGTACGCGCCCTCGATGTACATCGGGCTGTGGTCGCGCGTCGCGGACTTCCGCCGCGACGCGCTGACCAAGGCGCTGGAGCGGCGCACCGTCGTGCAGGGCACGCTGATGCGGGTCACCATCCACCTCGTCTCGCGCGCGCGACTACTGGCCGCTCGCGCTGGCGGTGCGGGAGTCGCGGCGCGCGCTGTGGCTGCGCGCCCGCCCCGACGCCCCGAGCCCGCAGGCGATGGCGGGCGCGGCCACCACGCTGCGGCGCGCGCTCGAGGCCGGCTCGCTGCGCCGCAAGGCGGTCGAGGACCTGATCGGCAAGGAGCGCGCCCACGGCATCCACCTGTGGCTCGACCTCGTCCGCGCGCCGCCCTCGGGCACCTGGGAGCGCCGCCGGGCCGACCTCTACGCCACCGCCGAGGAGTGGATCGGCGGCCCGGACATCCGCGTCGCAGACGCCGTCGACCACCTCGTCCGCCGCTACCTGGCGGGGTTCGGCCCCGCGACGCGCAAGGACGTCGCGAGCTTCACGGGCCTTTCGCTCACCACGCTCAAGCCGGTACTCGAGCGCGTCGCGACGGAGCGCTACCGCTCCGAGGCCGGCGAGGAGCTGCTCGACGTCGAGGGCGGCCTGCTCCCAGACCCGGACACGCCCGCGCCGGTGCGGCTGCTGCCCACCTGGGACGCCACCCTGCTCGTCCACGCGCGGCGCACCGGCCTGCTGCCCGAGGCCCACCGGCCGCGCATCTTCCACGTCCGGATGCCGCTGTCCGTGCCCACTTTCCTGGTCGACGGCGCGGTGGCGGGAGCGTGGCGCTACACCGCCGGCCGGATCGAGATCGAGCCCTTCGAGCCGCTCGGCCCCGCGACCCTCCGCGCGGTGCGCGATGAGACCGACCACGCCATGTCCTTGTTCGGTTGACCCGCGGGGCATATCTTGCCCGGGATGCCGGCCACCGACGTTCTCGCCCACAGCCCCCTCGAGCGGGTGCTCCAGAAGGCCGGCGCCACCATGGTCGCCCGCCACGGCTGGTGGGTCGCCGCCCACTTCGGCTCGCCCGGCGGCGAGCTCGCGCTGTGCGACACCGCCGTCGGCCTCGCCGACCGCTCCGATCTCGGCAAGCTCGAGCTGCGCGGCGACGCCGCCGGGCTGGAGGCGCTCGTCGGCCAGCTCACCAGCGGCCAGGTGCTCCCCGGCGAGGCGCTGCTGGCCGGCACCGGCTGGTGGTGCTCCGTCTCCCCCGAGCACGTGATCGCCCTCGCCGACGCGGGCGCCACCGCGGGCCTGCGCACGGCGGCCGCAGAGGCGGTGCGCTGGACGCCCGGCGTCACGATCACCGACCTGACCCCGCGCTTCGCCGCGCTCGGCCTGCTCGGGCCGGCCACCGCCGGCCTGCTCGACGAGCTGTCGGGCTCCGCGCTCGGGGAGTACGACGGGCCGTCGTTCGACGTGACGAGGCTGGCCTCGGTCCCGGTGATGCTGCTGCGCGGTGCCCCGTCGCGCGCGATCGTGCTGACCGACGCCGGGCGCGCCGCCGAGCTGTGGGCCGACATCGAGCGCGCGGGCGGCGACGCGGGGCTGGGCGTCGTCGGCGCCGACGCCGTGTCGCACCTCTCGCCGCTGGCCGGGTGAGCGAGGCGGAGGACAGCGGGCCGCGCACGCCCAGCGAGGCGGTCGCGCCGATCCGGATCCACGCCCCGAGCCAGCGCAACCGCAAGCTGGCGGCGTTCCTGAAGGCCGCCAACGGCGACGCGCAGCTGAAGGCGCGCTGGGTGGCGCAGCAGACCACGGCCGACCGCCTGGGGATGAGCGACCACTCGTGGGTACACCTCCAGATCGTCCTCAACGTCGCGCTGCGGCTGTTCCGGATGCTCCACACCCACGGCGTCAAGTCCTCGATCGAGACCGACCACGCGATGCACGCCCACGATGCGGAGGTGATCATCGCCGCCGCCTGCCTCACGCACGACCTCGGCATGTCGATCCACCGCGTCGACCACGAGGCGTACAGCCTGTTCCTCGCCGCGGGCACGCTGGACCGGCTGCTGGAGGGCATCTACGACGACCCGGAGCGCACGATCATCGCCTCGGAGGCCATGCACGCGATCATCGGCCACCGCAGCGCCGGCCGGCCGCTGACGCTGGAGGCGGGCGTCGTCCGCGTGGCCGACGCGCTCGACATGGAGCACGGGCGCTCGCGCGCGTCGCTGGAGAGCCACCTGCCGAACATCCACTCGCTGTCGGCGGCGGCCATCGACGAGGTGCGCATCGTCGAGGGCGAGGCGCGGCCGATCCGCGTCGAGGTCGAGATGAACAACTCGGCGGGCGTGTTCCAGGTCGATTCGCTGCTCGCGAACAAGCTGCGCGGCTCCGGGCTGGAGGAGCACATCGAGGTGGTCGCGCGCATCGAGGCCGAGCACGAGAAGCGGCTCCTGCGCGTCTACCGCATCTGATGGGTCGCGACGGGGCGCCCGAGGTCTCCACCGACCCGCCCCGTTCGGCGGAGGAAGAGCTCGGGGAGCCCAAGGCCCCCCACCGGGCGGGGATCGCCGCCATGACGCTGGGGGCGCTCGGCGTCGTGTTCGGCGACATCGGCACCAGCCCGCTGTACGCGCTCAAGACCGTGTTCACGATCGACGACCGCGCCGTGTCCCCGGACACCGCGGGGGTCTACGGCGTGATCTCGCTGGTCTTCTGGGCGGTCACGCTGATCGTCTCGATCAAGTACGTGACGCTGATCATGCGCGCCGACAACCACGGCGAGGGCGGGATCATGGCCCTCATCGCGCTGGTCCAGGGCGTCCGGGTGCGCCGCCGGGTGGGGAAGCTCGTGCTCGTGGCGCTCGGCATCTTCGGCGCCTCGCTGTTCTACGGCGACGGGATGATCACGCCCGCCATCTCGGTGCTGTCGGCGGTCGAGGGCCTGGAGGTGGCGGCGCCGGGGCTGAAGGACATGGTCGTCCCGATCGCGCTGGTGATCGTGCTCGTGCTGTTCTCCGTCCAGCGCTTCGGGACCGCGGTCGTGGGGCGCGCCTTCGGCCCGGTGATGGCGGTCTGGTTCGCGATCCTCGGCGATCTCCGGCCTCGTCCACGTCGTCGAGGAGCCGGGCATCCTGCGCGCGCTGTCGCCGACCTACGGCGCGGAGTTCCTGTTCGACCACGGGAGCGTGGCGTTCATCGCCCTCGGAGCGGTGGTGCTGACCGTGACGGGCGCCGAGGCGCTGTACGCGGACATGGGCCACTTCGGGCGGCACACGATCCGCCGCGCGTGGTTCGCGGTCGTGTTCCCGGCGCTGATCCTCAACTACATGGGCCAGGGCGCGCTGATCCTCAAGGACCCGGAGGACGCGGTCGAGAACCCCTTCTTCCTGCTGTTCCCCGGACTGGCTGCAGATCCCGATGGTGCTGGTCGCCACCGCCGCCGCGGTGATCGCCTCCCAGGCCGTGATCTCGGGCGCCTTCTCGGTCACGCGCCAGGCCGTCCAGCTGGGGTTCCTGCCGCGCCTGACCGTGCTCCACACCTCGCGGGAGATCGGGCAGGTCTACGTGCCGGCCGTCAACTGGGGGATCTGCGCCGCCGTGGTCGGGCTCGTCGTCGGCTTCGGCTCCTCCGACCACCTGGCGGCCGCCTACGGCATCGCCGTCACCGGCACGCTGGCCATCGACACGCTGCTGTTCTTCTTCGTCGTCCGCGCGCTGTGGCACCGGCCGCTGTGGCTGGTCGTCGCGGGCGCCGCGTTCTTCCTCGTCATCGACCTGACCTTCTTCGCGGCCAACCTCCCGAAGGTGGCGCACGGGGGATGGTTCCCGCTCGCGATCGCTCTGGTGATCTTCGTGATCCTCACCACCTGGCAGCGGGGCCGCGAGATCGTCACCCGCAACCGCCGCGAGCTGGAGGGCCCGCTGCAGGGGTTCGTGGAGGAGGTCCGCCGGCGCGGCGAGAAGGTCTACCGGCCGTCGCGCACCGCGATCTACCTCAACGCCAACCCGGACACCGCGCCGCTGGCGCTGCGGGCCAACCTCGACCACAACGAGACGGTCCACGAGAGCGTGATGATCGTCTCCATCCAGTCGCTGACCGTCCCCCACGTGCAGGAGGCCAAGCGCATCAAGGTCGACGACCTCGGCTACGCCGACGACGGCATCTGCCACATCACGATCCGCTTCGGGTTCCAGGACGACATCGACGTGCCCGGCGAGTTGGGCCGCGCCGTCGAGCAGATCGAGGGCAAGGTCGACCTCGGCAACGCGACCTACTTCATCTCCAAGATCACGATCATGGCGACGCGCGAGCCCGGCATGCGGGTGTGGCGCAAGAAGCTGTTCGTGGCCATCGCCCGCAACGCCGCCAACCCCGTCGCCTACTTCAAGCTGCCCGACGAGGACACCGTCGTCATGGGGGCGCACGTCGAGCTATGACACGCTTCGCACTGTGATCCCGGTCCGCAGGACGAAGATCCTCGTCACCCTCGGCCCGGCGACCGACGATCCCGCCGTGCTCGACCGGCTCGTCGACGCGGGCATGGACTGCGCGCGCGTGAACTGCTCCCACGGCGACGCGGCGGACCTCCTGCGCCGGGCGAGCCTGGTGCGCGCGGCGTCGGAGCGCACCGACCGCTCGCTGGGCCTGCTCTTCGACCTGCAGGGCCCCAAGCTGCGGCTCTCCGGCGCCACCGAGACGCGCGCGCTGGAGGCGGGCGAGGCCGTCACGTTCTCGGGCGCGGCGGCCGGCGACGCGGTCGTCGTGGACTTCCCAGGCTTCGCGCGGCTGTGCACGCCGCAGTCGGAGATCGTGATCGGTGACGGCGTCCCGCGGATGACGGTGACCGACGTCGGCGAGCACGAGGTCACGACCCGCGTGCGCATGGCCGGCGCGCTGTCGGCACGCAAGGGCGTCAACGTCACCTACGCCCGGCCCGAGCTACCCGCGATCACCGAGAAGGACCTCGCCGACCTCGCGACGGCGGCGGAGGCCGGTGCCGACTTCGTGGCGCTCTC
Organism: uncultured Solirubrobacteraceae bacterium; assembly: GCA_963764385.1. Lineage (GTDB taxonomy): Bacteria > Actinomycetota > Thermoleophilia > Solirubrobacterales > Solirubrobacteraceae > DATFQI01. The sequence goes on from CAVXSJ010000008.1 coordinate 84,404, forward strand.
GTTCGTGCGCTCCGCGGCCGACATGGAGCTGCTGCGCGAGCGGATGCGCGAGCTCGACTTCAGCGCCCGGGTGATCGCCAAGATCGAGAAGGTCGAGGCCTACGAGGACCTCGACGCCATCCTCGCGGTCTCCGACGGCGTGATGGTCGCGCGCGGCGACTACGGCGTGGAGGCGGGCGTCGCGCGGGTGCCGCTGATGCAGAAGGACGTGATCGCCCGCGCCACCGGCCAGGGCAAGCTCGTCATCACGGCGACGCAGATGCTCGAGTCGATGATCCAGGCGCCCGAGCCGACCCGCGCCGAGGTCGCCGACGTCGCCAACGCGGTGATCGACGGCACGTCGGCGGTGATGCTGTCGGCCGAGACGAGCGTCGGGCGCTACCCCGTCGAGGCCGTGACCGCGATGGCCACCATCGCCGAGGCCGCCGAGGAGGCGCCAGAGATCCACGGCCGCGCCCGCGGCATCGTCCACGACACCCCGGCGGCGGCGATCATGCACGCCGCGGTCGAGCTCGCCGAGCAGATCGACGCGGCGGCGATCGTGGTGCCGAGCTCGACCGGCGGCGCCCCGCGGGCGTGCGCCAAGTACCGGCCGCGGCGCCCGCTGATCGTCCTCGCCCACCGGGCCGGGGTGTGCGAGCAGCTCGCGCTCGAGTGGGGCGTCTACGCCACGGGGATGGAGCACTCCGAGTCGGTCGACGACCTGATCGACCAGGCGCTCGTCGGCGCGCGCGACTTCGCGGGCCTGGAGCCGGGCGCGCGGGTGATCATCACCGCCGGGCGGGCCGGAATGGCCGGCGGCACGAACCTGATCATGGTCCGGGAGGTTCCCGCGCGCTGAGCGCGAACCTCTCTCATGTGAGACTCCTCGTGTTCGACGATCCAGTGCTGCAGGGCCGCTTCGAGTGGCTGGTCGACGACTCAGACGTGCACGAGGTCATGCCGGCGCTCGCCCGGCAGGCCTATCGACGCAACCGGCGCGACCTGCCCGATGAGGCACGGCTCCCGGACTTGCTGCGCGCGCACGGCACGGTCGACGCCCAGCCCTACACGCCGCCCCGCGCCGCCTGACGTAAGCCGGCGACTTCCTGCTCGAGCGCCGCGACGCGGCGCTCGAGTGCCGCCACGCGGTCCTCCTCGGGCGCCGCGGCAGCCGCGCGCGGCTGCGCCGGCGCGGCCGGCTCGTCCTCGAGGTCCTCGCCGAGGCGGTGCGCGTAGCGCTCCTCCTTCTGCCCCGGGCGGCGGTCGAGCCGCACCACGAACTCGCGGTCGATCAGGCCGCCCAGCGTGGCCTCGAGCGCCGCGAAGCCGGCGAACCGGTACATCCGCTCGCTGCGCGCCCGCAGCTCGCCGGGGGTCTGCGGTCCGCGCAGCATCAGCACGGCCAGCAGGGCCTGCTCGTCCCCGGACAGGCCGGGCTTCTCATCGAGCAGGTGGCGGTACTTGGCGGCGCGGCTGGCGGCGGCCAGCCGGGTCCAGCCCCGGCGGCCGAGGCGGTGCAGGGCGCCCCGGATCGCCTCTTCGTCGTAGTCGACGACCGGGTCGCGGTTGGTCGCCTGGTTGCACGCGTGCCGCAGCGCGTTCAGGGACAGCGGGTAGGCGTCGGGCGTGGTGCGCTGCTTCTCGATCAGGCACCCGAGGACGCGAATCTCCACCGGGTCGAGGTCCATGGGCGGGACACTATGACCATCGCGGGGCGATCGTGGTTGTCGCGCCCGCGGCTGGGTAGCACCGGGGCATGCCCAAGCTCGAAGACCTCGGTCACCAGGGCCTCGCCGGCTGGCGCGGCCAGCTCGCCGACCGCGTCGCACCACCCGCCGCCAAGCGCGCTCCCGCCAGCGAGGATCAGATCCGCGCGGCGATCGGCGCCTTCTTCTACGTGCTCTCCGTCTACTACGTGATCGCGACCACGGTCAAGATCATCAAGCGCTCGCGGGATTAGCGGCGCGCTTCGCCGCCTTGGCGGCGCGCTTGCCGGCCTGGTACTCGGCGAGCGCCTCGGGCGAGTCCACGTCGCCCAGCGTCGGGTGGTCGGGCACGAGCGGCTCGGCCAGCTCGACGCCGAACCGCCGCGCCAGCACCGCCGCCGTCGAGTCCACCTTCATCTTCCCGAAGCCGGGCAGCGCCTCGAGGTTCGCGCGCAGCTCCTCCGGCGTCGTCGCGTCGGTCCACACGCGGGAGGCGTCGCCGCCGTAGCGCTCGGCGACGTGGGCGGTGAGGTCGTGCACCCGTCCCGCCATCGAGCGGGGGAAGCGGTGGACGGCGGGCCGCTCGCGGAACACGGCCTCCAGGTCGGTGGCGGCGAGGCGCTCGGCCTCCAGCGTGCCGACGCGCTCCTGGATCACCAGCGGGCCGGAGAAGGCCTTCTGGACGGTCACCTGCTGGTCGAGCACGAAGCCGATCAGCAGCGCCAGCGGGTCGCGGGCGATCAGCTCGTTGGCCGCGTCGGAGTCGGTGAAGTGCAGGCGTTCGGGCATGAGGCGATCCTAGACAGCCGTTAGGTTCTCGGCCATGGCCGCCCACGCCGAGCCCGTCACCGAGCCCGCCCGCCGCGGCGCGCTCGTGCGCGCGCTGAGCCTTCCGGCCGTCGCCGGCGTGCTGGCGGCGGTGGTGACGCGCCTGCCGCACCTGCGCGACCTGACGTTGTTCGACATCGACGTCTACCTGACGCTCGGGCAGCAGTGGTGGCACGGCGCCGTCCCCTATCGCGACCTGTTCGACAACAAGGGCCAGTTCCTGTTCGAGCTGTTCGCGGCCATGAACCTCGTGCTCCCGCGCTCGCTGCTGGCCGTGCACGTGTTCGCGATGCTCGTCTTCGCGCTGTCGGTGTGGCAGCTGGCCGCCTTCGCCGGCCGCCACGTCGGCCGGACGGGCGCGTGGTGCGCGGCGGTCGCGTACGGGATCGCCGGCTCCGCGATCGCCTTCGAGGGCTCCGAGCCGAACGGCGACCAGCTGTCGGTGCTCGGCATCGTCGCCTGCATCGACTGCGCCGATCGCTTCCGCAGCACCGGGCGGCGGCGATGGGCGGCCGTCGCGGGCCTCGCGCTCGCGCTGGCGGCGGGTATCAAGCTGAGCCAGCTCTCGATCGCGCCGCTGGTGCTGGCGCTGCTGCTCGCGCGGCCGGACCGGCGCGTGGCGGGCGCCGCCGTGTGCGCGCTCGCCTTCCTGGCCACCACCGCGCTGACGCTGGTGCCGTACGCGATCGCGGGGGCGCTCGGCGACCTGCGCTTCGTGCTCTTCGACTACAGCAGCAACTACGTGCGCTCCGGATTCGACGCGCTGGGCGAGCGGAGCTGGGGCGGGAAGCTCTCGTGGCTGCTGGAGTTCCCCGCCACGCCGCTGCTGCTCAGCTCCCTGGTGCTCGGCGTCGTTGCGTGGCGCGACCCCGGCGCCCGCCGGTTGGCGTACATCGGCGCGGCCTGGCTGCTGTCGGCGTGGGTGTTCGCGCGCACCACCGGGCGCGTGTACCCGCACTACTTCGTCGCCGCCACCCCGCCGATGGCGCTCCTCCTGGCCGCGGGGATCGACGCGTTGGGGCGGCGCGCCCCGCCGGCCCAGACCGCCATCGCCGCCGTCGTGCTCGCCGGGGCGTGCCTGCCGCTGACCGTGGACGGCTGGCGCACCGGGCTGGCGATCCCGGCCGAGAGCCGCTGGATGGGCTACGACGTGCCCGCCCTCAGGTCCGTCGACGAGGCGGCGCGCTTCGTGGGCCGGACCACCGAGCCCGACGACCGCGTGTTCGTGGCCACCGGCGGGGGCGGCGGGACCAACGGCGGCCAGTTCCTCTACTGGCTCGCCGACCGGCGGCCCGCCTACCGGATCTTCTATCCCGCCGACGTGGTGCCGCAGCGCTTCGACGAGGTGTCCGCCGCGCTCGCGCGCAACCCGCCCGACGTGCTGGTGTGGATCCCGGGCACGCCCAAGGAGCCGTACGAGGCCGCGATCGCCAACGGCCGGCTCGAGGTCGTCGCGCGCTTCCCGGGGATTCCCGGCCAGGACCTCGAGGTCTACGCCCGGCCAGGCGGATCATGATGCCGGGAGAGCGGATGGCGGCCGAGATGGCCGAGCAGCCGGCGGTGCTGGCCGGGCTGCTCGCGCGGCGCGAGGCGATCCGCTCGCGCGTCCGCGCCCTCGCCGACCCCGCGCCCGTGGGTGTCCTGCTGATCGCGCGCGGTTCCTCCGACAACGCCGCCGTCTACGGCCGCTACCTGGTCGAGCCCGCCGTCGGGCGGCCGGTGGCGCTCGCGGCGCCGAGCCTCTCCACGCTCTACGGCGCCCGCATCGACTGCCGCGGGTGGCTGGCGGTGGCGCTCAGCCAATCCGGTCGCACGCCGGAGATCGTCGACGTGTTCGCCCGCATGCGAGCGGCCGGGGCGCGCGGAATCGCGATCACCAACGACGCGGATTCGCCGCTGGCCTCCGAGGCCGACGCCGTCGTCGAGCTCGGCGCCGGCGAGGAGCTCGCCGTCCCCGCCACGAAGACGTTCCTGGCCCAGCTCGCCGCTTTTGCCCTCGTCGCCTCAGCGCTCGGGCCGGTCCCGTGGGAGGAGGCCGACCTCGACGCGCTCCCGTCCCATCTCGAGACCGTGCTCGCCGACCCCGGGCCGGCGCGGGTGGCCGCGGCGGCGATCGGCGACGCGGACGGGCTGCTCGCCATCGGCCGCGGCTACCTGTACTCCGTCGCGCTGGAGGCGGCGCTGAAGCTCAAGGAGACGGCGCTGCTCCTCGCCGAGGGACTCTCCTCGGCGGACTTCCGGCACGGCCCGATCGCGATCATGCAGCACGCCTTCCCGGTCCTCGCGCTGAGCGCCGGCGGCGCCGCGGGGGCGGACATGGCCGAGCTGGAGGAGACGCTGCGCGGCCACGGCGGCCCGCTGCTGCGGCTCGCGCCGGATCCGGGCGCCGAGCTGGCGATCCCGTCCGGCATCCCCGAGGCCCTGACCCCGATCGTGGCCGTCGTGCGCGCCCAGCAGCTCTCCGCGCAGGTCGCGCTGGCGCGCGGGCTGGACCCGGACGCGCCGCCCGGGCTGTCGAAGGTCACCCCCACCCGGTGACCGACCTCGTCCTGACCGGCGCGCGCGTCCTGACCCCGTTCGAGGAGCGCGCCTGGGTGGCGATCAGCGGCGGCCGCATCGACGCCGTGGGCGACAGCGCGCCGCCCCCGGCCGCCGAGACGCGCGACCTCACCGGCCACGTCATCGCGCCCGGCTTCGTCGACCTCCACGTCCACGGCGGCGGCGGCGCGCACTTCATGAGCGGCGACCCCGGCGAGTGCGTGCGCGCCGCGCGCTTCCACGCCCGCCACGGCACCACCGCCCTGCTCGCCACCACGCTGACCGCCCCGCGCGAGGCGCTCGCCGCCGCCGTCGCCGCGATCGCCGCCGCCGACGACCCGCTGATCCTGGGCACCCACCTGGAGGGTCCGTGGCTGAGCGAGAAGCGGCGCGGCGCGCAGGACGCCGCCTCGCTCCGCCCGCCCGACCGCGAGGAGCTCGCCGCGCTGGCCGCCTCCGGCACGCTGCGGATGGTCTCGCTCGCGCCGGAATTGCCGGGCGCGCTCGACGTCATCGCCGCCATCCGCGCCGCCGGCGCCGTCGCCGCCCTGGCCCACACCGACGCCACCTACGACGAGGCGATGGCCGCCGTCGAGGCGGGCGCCCGCCACGCCATCCACACCTTCAACGGCATGCGCCCGCTCCACCACCGCGAGCCGGGCATCCTCGGCGCCGTGCTCGACGCGCCGGAGGTCACGTGCGAGCTGATCGGCGACGGCTTCCACGTCCACCCGGCGGTCATGCGGCTCGTCCACCGCGCCAAGGGCACCGCGGCCACCGTGCTCGTCACCGACGCGATCGAGGCCACCGGCCTGCCCGACGGCGACTACCACCTCGGCGCGGCCCCGGTCACCGTCACGGGAGGGCGCGCCGAGACCGCCGAGGGCCACCTGGCGGGGTCGACGCTGACCATGGACGCCGCCGTCCGCAATGCCCACGACTGGCTCGGCGTCCCGCTCGCCGACGCGCTGGCGATGGCCAGCACGACACCTGCAGGCGTGATCGGCGCCACCGGCAAGGGCCGTATCGCTCCCGGCGCCGACGCCGACCTCGTCGTCCTCGACGTGCTGCTTCAGCCCGTGGCGACGCTCGTCGCCGGCCGCTGGCTGGCCTAGCGGGTGCCGCGCAGGAACCGGCGCACGATCTCGCGCAACCGCTGCGAGCGGCGGCGCACCACGGCCCGGAAGACGATCGTGCCGTCGGGGGTGAACTCAGGGATCAGATCGATACGTGGCATGGAGACACAGACGGTAGACCGAAACCTTCATGGGAACATCAAGCTTCCCTATCGGCGCCTCCGCGTCAGACCTGAGTTCCCGCCCTTCCCCGCCGATAGCCGATGTCGCGGGAGATCGCCTCGGCCGTCTCCAGCGGATGCGGGACGCACTCGTCGCGCAGCCTCTCCAGTGGGATCCGGGCGGCGTTGGCCGACACTTGAGCGCGCCGCGCCCGACGGCTGGCACGCCGAGATCCACGTGGCGGGCATCGGGATCCGCGAGGGCGCCGGGCTGATCCGCTCGCTCGACGCCCCGGTGGTGGTCGACCACGTGGCGCGCGTCGACCCCGGCGACGAGGCGGCGATCCGCGCGCTCGAGGAGCTGCTCGACACGGGAGGCGTGTGGATCAAGCTCAGCGGGGCCGACCGCGTCTCGGCGCCGCCCTACGACGAGGGCGCGGCGCTCGCCCGGCGGCTGTTGGTGGATCTGCCGGCGCGCATCGCGTCCAGCCCGGAGGAGCGCGAGCGGCTGCTCGTGACCAACCCCGATGCGCTGTTCTTCTAGCCGAGCCGGTCCAGGCCCTCGAGCAGGTCGTCGGTCGCGGTGGCGAGCGAGACGCGGATCCAGCCCTCGCCCTCGGGGCCGAACGCCGTGCCGGGCGCGACGGCCACCCCGCGCTCGCGCAGGAGGTCCAGCGACCACGCGGCGACGTCGCCGCCGCAGCGGTCGCGGACGTCCACCCACAGGTAGAACGCGCCCTGCGGGAGCAGGTAGCCGACCCCGGCGCCGTCCAGTTGCGCGGCGGCGGCGTCGCGGCGCTCGTGATAGGCGTCGCGCATCTCGCCGACGATCTCCTGCGGACCCTCCAGCGCCGCCAGCGCGGCGTGCTGGGCGGGCGCGTTGACGCACGCGATCATCGCCTCCTGCATCTTCGCGGCGGTGGCGGCGACCGGCTCGGGCGCGACCAGATAGCCGACGCGCATGCCCGTCATCGCGTACGTCTTGGAGAAGCTGAAGCAGCTCAGCACCCGGTCCTGCTCGTCCCAGCGCCCGGGGCTCACGTGCTCGGCGCCGAACGTGATCTGGTCGTAGCACTCGTCGGAGATCAGCCACAGGTCGTGCTCGTCGGCGAGCCGGCACAGCCGCTCGGCGAGCGCGGCGGGCAGGACGGCGCCGAGCGGGTTGGAGGGGAAGTTGACGACGATCGCCCGCGTGCGGTCGGTGACGAGCGCGGCGATGTCCTCGATCACGGGCAGGAACCCGTTCTCGGGCGCCAGCGGGTAGCCGACCGGCGTCGCCTGCAGCAGCTGGATCGCCATCGCGAAGTTGGGCCAGCCCGGGTCGGGGACCAGCACCTCGTCGCCCGCCCGCGTGGTCGCACCGAGCGAGGCGAACAGCGCGCCCATGCCGCCGGTGGTGACCACGATCTGCTCGGGCGACGCCTGCAGCCCGTTGCGCTCGCCGACCTTGTGGGCGAGCGCGGCGCGCAGCGGCGGGATGCCGGCGTTGGAGACGTAGCGCGTCTCGCCGCGGTCGAGCGCGCGATGGGCGCCGTCGAGCACGTGCTCGGGTGTGGCGAAGCTCGGCTCGCCCACGTGCAGGCCGATGATGGGGCCGGGGAGGCTCCAGGCGAGGTCCATGACCTCGCGGATGCCCGAGCGCGGCATCCGCAGGGCGTGGCGGGGAGACGGCGGGCATCAGGCTCCTTCCAGGTGCGGGAACAGCCGCAGCGCGGTGCCGCCGTGGATGGCGGCGAGGTCGGCGTGCCGAGGCGCCGGGGAGCGCGTGCTCGGCGAGCGAGAGCAGCGTGTCGTAGCCGGGCACGTCGCGCGTCCACGGGTAGTCGGAGGCCCACAGCATCCGCTGCGGCCCGAACGCGTCGGCGAGCCGGCGCGACGACGGGGTCGAGGTCGCGGTACGGCGGCTCCTCGCTGAGACAGCGCGTACTGGCCGGAGAACATCAGGTACGCGTGCTCTGGCGAGCGCGAGCACGGGCTCCACCGAGCCGTCCGGGAACGGGTCGTCGAACGTCGGGGCGCGCGTGGGCGTCGACGCGCATGTCGTGCGGGCAGAAGCCGAGGTGGTTGAGCACGATCCGCAGGCCGGGCACCGCGGCGGGGAGCTGCGTCAGCAGCCCGAGCTGGTCGGGCGTCAGGTACGTCCACAGCACGAGGTCGAGCTCCGCCATCCGCCGCAGCGCGGGCAGCATCGGGCTGTCGGCCAGCGGCGCGGCCGGGTCGCCCAGCCACTGCGTGCGCACCCCGTGGAAGGGAAAGCCGGCGCGGCGCGCCTCCAGCGCCGCCACCGGATCGCCGCCGTCGCGCCCTTGCAGAGCCGCGTCGGCGACCGCGATCGCGGCGAAGCGCTCCGGGTAGCGTCCGAGCACCTCGGCGACGTAGTCGTCCTCGGTGCCGAGCGGGACGAGCACGGCGCGCTGCACGCCGGCGCCGACCATCGTCGCCAGCAGGTCGCCGACCGGGGCGTCGCGCTCGGGCGGGACCAGCTCGGAGACCTCGCGCGGGAGCACGTCGGCGGGGCGGAAGACGTGCAGGTGCCCGTCGACGATCACCGCAGCACCCGGCGCGCGGCCATGCCGCGCTGCTGCAGGTCCGCGGGCCGGCCCTGCCAGGCGTCGCCCGGCGTGGTGTGCTGGAACGCGCACGCCCACGCCGCCCGGTCGATGGCGCGGTCGAGCTCCTCGCCGTTGAGCAGCGCGGCGAGCAGCGCCCCCAGCGCGGCGTCGCCGCCGCCGAACGCGTCGACCACCTCGGCCTCGTAGGTCGGGGCTGACGAGCACGTCGGCCGCCGTCACGGCGGTCACCGCCGCCTCGACGCGACCGGGGCCCACGGTCTCGGTCTCGCGCAGCACGACCAGCGAGTGGCCGAAGGCGTCGATCGCGCGGCTTGGCCAGCGCCACCGGCTCCCCGTCCCCGCCGAGGATCCGCTCGAGGTCGTGGCGGCCGGCGAGCAGGACGTCGACGCGCTCCAGCACGCCGCGCAGCACCGGCACCGCCTCCTCCCAGGTCCACAGGCGGCTGCGGAAGTTGACGTCGAACGCGGTCCGCGCGCCGGCCTCGCGCGCCTCGGCGAGCAGCGCCGACACCGCGGCCGCGGGCCCGGCGCCGAGCGCGCAGGTGATCCCGCTGGCGAGCACGGCGCGCGTGCCCGGCGACGAGCTCCGCCCAGTCGAACGTGCCCGCCTCGAGGTCGACCATCGCCGTCCCGTCGCGGTCGTAGAGCACCTCCGAGGGGCGCGGCGGGGCGCCGTGCTCGACGAAGTACAGCGGCGCGCGCGCGTCCGGCTCCCAGTCGACGACGGCGCGCACGCCGTGCGCGGCCGCGTGGGCGGCGATCCGCCGGCCCGAGCGGGTTGTCGGCCAGCCGCGTCGCCCACGCGGCGGGCGCGCCGAGCGCGGAGGCGGCGATCAGCGCGTTCAGCTCCGCGCCGCCGACGTGCCACCTCCAGCTCGGCGGCGTGCTCGAGCCGCTGGCGGCCGGGCGCCGACAGGCGCACCAGCGCCTCCCCGAGCCCGAGCACGCGGGCCTGGTCGTCGACGGCGTCATCGCCCGAGCCTCCGGACGAACAGCGCCGCGGCGGCGAGGATCACGACGCCGCGGATCAGGTCGGTGAGCGTCGCGTCGAGCTGCAGCAGCGTGAACGAGCTCTCGATCAGCGCCAGCAGCAGCACGCCGCCGAGCGTGCCGATCAGGGTCCCGCGTCCGCCGAGCAAGCGAGGTGCCGCCGATCACCACGACGGTGATCGCCGACAGCTCGAGGCCCTGCCCGGCGGTCGGCGAGCCGACGGTGGCGCGCGCGGCGAGCACGATCCCCGCCCCCGCGGCCAGCACGCCGCAGATCACGTAGGCACGCAGATCAGCGTCCGCGTCACGGGCACGCCGTTGGAGCGCGCCGCCTCAGGGTCGCCGCCGACCGCGTACACGTGGCGCCCGAACGGCGTCCAGCGCAGCAGTCCGCCGACGACGGCGATGGCCGCGACCAGCACGAGCCAGCGAGAGCGGGAACGGGCCCGACGCGGTCGAGCGCGAAGTCCGAGAGCACGGTGGTCACCTGTCCCTTCGGCGTCGTGGAGATCATGAACGCGAGGCCCTGCAGCAGGTAGAACGTCGCCAGCGTGACCACGAAGGCGGCCAGCCCGGTGCGCGCCACGAGCACGCCGTGGGCCGCGCCGATCGCCGCGCCGACCAGCAGCACGAGCAGGATCACCGGCAGCGTGCGGATCGGGTAGCCGTCGATCAGGATCGCGGTGAGCAGCGCCGACAGCGACGCCGTCGGAGCCGACGGAGAGGTCGATCCCGCCGGTCAGCACGACGAGGTTCTGGCCCAGCGCGACGAGCCCGAGCACGACCGTCGCGGTCAGCACGTTGGCGATGTTGCGCACGGTCCAGAACGACGCCGGGTCGGCGATCGTCAGCCCCACCACGAGCAGCGCGACGATGATCCACGCGGCCAGCCCGCTGCGGGCGATCGCCGCGACCGAGAGCCGCTGGCACGCGGCGCGGCTCCAGCGCGACGGCGGTCATGCCGGCGTCCCCGCTCGTGCCGAGCGCCAGGTGCATGACCGGCTCCTCGCCGATCTCCTCGCCCGCCAGCTCGCCGACCACCGGCCGCCGCGGCAGACGAGCACGCGGTGGGCGAGGCCGACCACCTCGGTGAGGTCGCTGGAGGCGAACACGACCGCCAGCCCGTCCTCGGCGAGCGCGCGCATCAGCTTGTAGATCTCGGTCTTGGCGCCGACGTCGATGCCGCGGGTCGGCTCGTCGAGCAGCAGCACGCGCGGGCCGGTGCGCAGCCACTTGGCGAGCACGATCTTCTGCTGGTTGCCGCCCGACAGCGTCCACGTGGCCTGGTCCGGGCTGGAGGCGCGGATCCCGAGCCGCTCGCGGTCGCCCTCGAACGACTCGCCGCTCGCGGTCCGGCGTCGATCCAGCCGCGCGTGGAGACCGAGGGCAGGTCGGCGAGCGTCGTGTTGGCGCGCACGGGCAGCGGCAGCACGAGGCCCTCGGTCTTGCGCTCCTCGGGGACGAACACCACGCCGGCGCGGACCGCGCCGCGCACCGATGCCGCGCACCGCGCGGCCCGAAGACCTCGACCTCGCCGGCGGCCCGTCCGCGCACGCCGGCCATCGTGCGCAGCAGGCGGCTGCGGCCGGAGCCGAGCATGCCCGCGAAGGCCACGATCTCGCCCGCGCGCACCTCGAGGTCGACCGGCTCGGCGGTCGCCGGGGCCGCTCGGGCACCAGCCCGCGGACGCGCAGCGCGACCTCGTCGCCGACGGCGCCGGGTCGGGGAACACGGTGTCGACGTCGCGGCCCACCATCTCGCGCACCATCCGCGCCTCGTCGTACTCGGCGACGCGGGCCGGTGGAGACGAGCCGGCCGTCGCGCAGCACGCTGACGTCGTCGGCCAGCGCGCCGATCTCCTCCAGGCGGTGGCTGATGTAGACGACCGCCACGCCGTGGGCCTTGAGCAGCCGCACGGCGTCGAAGATCGCCTCGAGCTTCTCGCCCGGCCAGCACCGCGGTCGGCTCGTCGAGGATCAGCACGCGCGTCTCGCGCACCAGCGCCCTGGCGATCTCCACCAGCTGCCGGTTGGCGAGCGTCAGCTCCTCGGCCGGCGTGCCGAGGTCGAGCGACCCGAGGCCGACGCGCTCCAGCGCCTCCCGCGCCAGCGTTGCGCTGGGCCGAGCGGTCCAGGCGCCCGCGCCGGCTGCGCTCCTGGCCGAGCATCACGTTGTCGAGCACCGACATCGCGGGGAGCACGGTGAGCTCCTGGTAGACCGCCCGCACGCCGGCGGCCAGCGCCTGCCGCGGATCGGCGAGGCGCACGGGCTCCCCGTCGATCAGCAGCTCTCCCTCGTCGGGCTCGGTGTTGCCGGTGAGCACCCGCACCAGCGTCGACTTGCCGGCGCCGTTCTCCCCCACCAGCGCGTGCACCTGGCCCGCGCGGCAGGAGAGATCGACGCCGTCGAGCGCGCGCACGCCCGGGAAGGCCTTCACCAGGCCCCGGGCCTCCAGCACGATGTCGCGCGCGCCCTCCACGCTCAGCAGAGCTTCAGCTTCTTCAGCAGCGCGGGCGGCAGGCTCGTCGGGACCCACAGGTCGTCGCTGCAGTCCTTGCGGATGTACTTGTCGATCTCCTCGTTGGTGTACGCGTCCGACTCGACGTTCACGACGTTCGGCACGGACTTGCCGGCCAGCGCGTCGAGCGCCACGTCGAGGCACTGCGTGCTCTGCTCGGGCGGGAACGCCGACAGCGCGAACTTGACGTCCTTGCCGTCGACCGCCTTCAGGAACGCGTTCGAGGAGTCGCCGGTGAGCGGCGGGACCGGCTTGCCGGCGCTCCCGTAGGCCTCGACCACGCCGAGGTCGCTGATGCCGGAGTCCGACCAGATGCCGTCGAGGTCCTTGGAGACCAGCGAGGCGGCCACGGTCTTGGCCTTGGTCGGCGACCAGTCGGTGTACTCCTTGGCCACGACCTCGATGTCCGGGTACTTCTCGAACACCTTCTCGGCGGCCGCCTTCTGGTACTCGGCGGTCGGCACGCCGGCGATGCCCGACAGCATCGCGACGCGGCCCTTCTCGCCCAGCTGCTTGACCAGCCACTCGGCCCACAGCGTGGCCTGCAGCTCGTAGGAGCGCGCCACGGTGGAGACGGCGCCGGAGTTGCCCTCGAGGCGCCCGGCGCACAGCACGACGGGGATGCCCTGCTTGGCGGCGGCCTGGACCTGGCCGGTGATGCCCGCGCCCATCGGGACGACGACCATCGCGTCGGGGTCCTGGGAGGCGAGCTGCTGGATGTTGTCGACCTGCTTGGTGGCGTCGCCGTTGGCGGACGCGTAGAGGACGTCGACGTCGCGCTCGGTGGCGTGCGCCTTGAACGCCTCCTCGTTGGTGAGCGCCCACGAGTTGGTCGGGCCCTGGGCGGCGAACGCGACCTTGTACTTGCCGCCCTCGGCGTCCTTCTTGTACTTGGCCGTGTCGACGTCGCACAGCTTGGTGGCGGCGACCGGCTCGATGCCCGACAGGCCGAGCTGCCCCTGCGCCTTCTCCCAGGAGGCGTCGAACTGCTGCTTGGCGTCGGAGCTCTCTGCGCAGGCGCTGTCGCCCCCGCCGCCGCTGCTCGCGCTCTCCTTCTCGGAGCTGCATCCCGCGAGCGCGAGGACCGCCATCAGGGCGGCGATCCGGATGAGTGGTGTGCTGGGCACTTCATGGCGGTCTCCCCTAACGAGTGCATGGGAACGGTGCTGAAGGCGGGCGGCGAGCAGGATCGCGGCGCCCTCGACGGCGAGCTGGCCGCCGACGCCCGCGCCGAGCTCGAGCATCCACACGAGCAGGACGGCGAGCAGGGCGACGCCGGCGGCGGTCTGGCCGACGTTGCCGCGGCCGCCGGTGAGCGCGACGCCGCCGATGACGGCGGCGGCGACGGAGTCGAGGTTGAGGCTGCGCGAGAGCTGGGCGTCGACGTGGCCGATGTAGGCGGCGTCGACGAGGCCCGGCGAAGACGGCGAGCAGCGCCGAGACGATGTAGGCGGCCGGAGATCACGCGGCCGGTGCGGATGCCGGACATCGAGGCGGCGCGCCGGTTGGCGCCGGTGGCGTAGACGCGGCGGCCGAGCGGTGGTGCGCGCGAGCACGACGCGCGGCGACGATCGCGATCGCGACGAACAGCCACAGCGGGACGGGGATCCCGAGCAGCCGGTCGGCGCCGATCGGCGCCAGCGCGTCCGGGATGTCGCCCGACGGCGCGCCGCGCGTGGAGGCGGTGATCGCGCCCTGGACGAGCACGAAGGTGGCGAAGGTGGCCACGAACGGCGGGACGTCGCGCAGCAGCACGAGGCCGGCGTTGACGGCGCCGACGCCCGCGCCGGCCAGCAGCGCCAGCAGGATCGCGACCGGCAGCGCGGGCGCGCGCCCGTCGGTGTGGGTGGCGACGATCACGGTGGTCAGGCCGATCACGGCGCCGATCGAGAGGTCGATGCCGCCGGTCAGCAGCACGACGGTCTGCCCGACGGCGGTGATCCCGATGATCCCCGCCAGGAAGGCGATCAGCCGCAGGTTGCCGGTCTCGAACAGGCTCGGGGTGGTGACGGCGGCGATCGCCAGCACGGCGAGCACGCCGGCCACGGGGGCGAGCCCGGCGGCATGCGCGAGAGGCGGGGGCGGCGGCCGTCGTCGCGCTCACGCGCAGAACTCCCGCGCCAGCTCGGCGTACAGCGCGGCGGCGTCGCCGCACGGCGTCGGCCGACACCCACTCGTCGGCGGCGTGCGCGCGGCGCAGCAGGCCCGGGGCCGAGCGCGGGCAGGGTCGGCAGGCCCTGCAGCTCGGGGAAGAACGTCGCGTCGGTGGTGCCGGGGAACACCGCGGCGGCGGGCTCGCGGCCGAGGACGGTGCGGCAGGCGGCGGCCGCCGCGGTGGCGAGCGGATCGCCGGGCTGCGACCATGCTGGCCGGCAGCCAGTCGGTCGGCGGGCGCGTCGAACTCGACGGCGACGCCTCGACGGCGCGATCGAAGGCGGCTTCGACCGCGCCGCGCTCCATGCCCGGGAGCAGCCGCACCTCGGTGTCGACCGCCATGCGGCCGGGCAGCACGCCGAAGCCGACGCCGCCGCGGTAGGCGAGGCCGGTGTTGACGGTCGCGCCCCAGCCCGCCAGCTCGTGCTCGTTGGGCGGGGCCTCGAGCTCGCAGCGTGTCCTCGACGGCGACGACGGCGCGCGCCGCGTCGACGCCGGCGCTGGGCATGTCGAGCTCGTCGGCGAGGCTGGAGTGGCCCTGGCGGCCGGTGGCGACCAGCCGCAGCCGGGCGATCCCGCGGCTGACGAGGTGCAGCCGGTCGAAGTCCGCCTCGATCCCGCCGGGCTCGCCGATCACCACGCCGTCGGCGTCGAGGTCGACGGTGCCCGCGACGTGGCGGGCGCCGAACGCGGCGCCGTCCTCCTCGTCGGCGGTGAACAGCAGCGTCAGGCGGCCGGCGTCGAGCTTCAGGCCCGCGGCGGCGGTCAGCATCGCGGCCAGCGCCGACTTCATGTCGGCCGAACCGAGGCCGTACAGCCGGTCGCCGTCGAGCTCGGCGCCGAACGGGTCGGCGGTCCACTCGGCGTCGCCGAGCGGCTTGGTGTCCATGTGCCCGGACAGCACGAGGTGGCGGCCGCCGGGCCCGAAGTCGAGCGTGATCAGCAGGTTGGGGCGGCGGTCGTCGAGCGCCACGCGGCGCGCGGCGCGGGAGGCCGAGCTCCCGCGCCGCGTCCTCGATCACGGCCGCCACCGCCCGCTCGTCGCCGGGCGGGTTCTGGCTGGGGACGCGGATCAGCTCCCTGGCGAGCTCGACGGGGTCGGTCACTTGTAGCGGCCCGCCCAGTCCTGGCCCTGCCACGTCTGCACCTTCACCGGCTCGAGCCGGTACAGCCAGCGGCGCTTGTCCAGCGTCGGCTCGAGGTACTTCGGGCCGTTCTCGCCGAGGTAGCGCAGGCTCATCCGCTCGGCGATCTCCACCCAGCGGCCGCCGAGGTTGGGCTCCTCGACCAGCTCGGCGCGGCACTGGGCGATCACCTTGCGCTGGCGCCCCTCCTCGTCGATCGTGATCGCGCAGCGCGGCTCGCGCTGCAGGTGGCGCGCCCAGGCGCTCTTCTCGCGCGGGACGACCCAGAACGCGTCGCCGTCCCACTCGTGCCAGCACGGCACCACGTACGGCCAGCCGTCGGCGTCGAGACACGCGAGCCGGGCGATGTGCGCCTCGCCCAGGAATCCCCGATCTCCTCGTTGCCGAGCTTGCCGATCTTGCCGCGCCATGACTCGTCAGCCATCTCCGCCTCCCTGTCGGTACCCGATGCGCGAGGAGATCTCGGCCGCCGCCGCGAGCACGCGCGGCGCCAGGGCGGGGAGGTCCTCGAGCGCGAAGCGATAGGCCGGCGCCGACACCGACAGCGCGGCGACCACCGTCGCCGGTGTGGTCGCGGATCGGCCCCGCCACGCAGCGGACGCCGTCCTCGTTCTCCACGTCGTCGATCGCGTAGCCGCGGGCGCGGATCGCCTCCGCCTCGGCCGCGAGCCGGTCCGGCGTCGGTGATCGTGTTCGGGCGTCTTGGCGACCATCTCGCCCTCGCTGTACGCCGCGCAGGTCGTCGGCCGGGCGCGAAGGCGAGCAGCACCTTGCCGATGCCGGTGCTGTGCAGCGGGTTGCGCGTCCCGATCCGGGCGGCGGGCCTCACCGGCTGCGGCGAGTCGGCCTTGGCGACGTAGAGCACGGTGCGGTCCTCGCGGATGCCCAGGAAGCAGGTCTCGCGGGTCTCGCCGGCCAGCGCGCGCCATCAGGTCCTCGGCGTTGGCGCGCACGTCGAGCCCGTCGAGGTAGCGCTGCCCCCAGGCGGCGAGGCGCGGGCCGAGGGCGTAGGCGCCGTCCCCCGCGGGCTGGAGCGCGCGCTCCTCGACCAGCACGTCGAGCAGCCGCAGCGCGGTCGGGCGCGGGAGCCCGCTCGCCTTCACCAGCGCGCCGACGCGGACGGGCCCGTCGGCGCCGCTGACGGCGTCGATCAGGGCCAGGCCCTTGACCAGCGCCTTGCCCGCGCCGGAGGCCTTCGTGGGTCCACGGGTAGAAATGGACACCTTGTCCATTCTGCCATGTCTAGCTCCGTCGCGCGTGCCGGCGGCGGGACCGGTCGCCCCGCGGGCCGGCCATCCGCAGCCTCAGCTCCCGCGTGTCGACCTCCTCCGCGCCGAGCTCCACCGCGCGCTCGCGCACGTGCGGCGGGAGGTCGTAGTGGTCGCCCTGGAAGAAGCGCCGCGGGATGCCGAGCTCGCGCGGCGAACGCGTGCAGCTCGTCGAAGCTCCCGTCGGCGGCCATGTGGCACCAGCGCGTGAAGGGGAGGCCGGTGTCGGGGTACTCGCGCAGCGGGTCGACCATCACCGCCATGGTCAGCGGAACTCGAACGCGACCTCGCCGAGGGCGAACGGCTCGCCCTCGCCCTCGAGCACGATGCGGGTGATGCCGGCCGGGCCGTCGGCGTGCAGGCGCAGCGGCGCGTCGTCGGCGATCGGCACCCGCTGCCAGTCGCCGAGGTGCTCGGCGGTGCCCAGGTGGACCTCGAGCGCCGCGGGGCCGTCGCCGGCCTGGGCGCGCCAGGCGGCGGCGTCGAACTCGTACTCGGTGACGACCACCATCGAGTCGCCCGGGTCGCGGGTGGCGGCCTTGGCGACGGCGGGGATCCGCCCCAGCACGCCGGCGCCGGCCTCCGCGAGGCGGTCGACGGCGCCCGCGCGGCTTGGTGTTCGCCGGCGATCGGGAGCGGGTTGGGGAGCAGGCCGTGGACCTGCACCGCGCGCCACGTGCGCCCGCCCGCCGACGCCTTCGCCGCGACCGAGGTCGGGAAGCCGAGCTCGCGCAGCGCGGCGGTCGCCTCGCGCAGCCCCGCGTCGGCGGTGAAGCCGACGCCGTAGCCCTGCGGGCGCTCCGGCGGCTCGCTGCCGATCCGCAGCACCTCGATGTCGATCGGGCCGGCGCGGACGATCCCGCTCGCCATGCCCGCGACCTCCTCCACCTCGGCCAGCACCGGCGCGCCCGTGCGGCGCGAGAGCTCGGCGAGCGTGGCGGCCGGGTCGGCCGCCCGCACGATCACGTGGTCGAGGGCGAGGCGCACCTCAGAGCGAGTCGATGGCCTCGTTGAACGTGGCGCTGGGGCGCATCACGGCGGTCGCCGTGTCGCGGTCGACGTAGTAGTAGCCGCCCAGCTCGACCGGCTCGCCCTGCACGGCGTTGAGCTCCTCGACGATCGTCTCCTCGTCGTCGGCGAGCCGCTCGGCGAGCGCCTTGAACCTGCCGGCCAGCTCGGCGTCCTCGTCCTGGTCGGCCAGCGCCTGCGCCCAGTAGCGGGCGAGGAAGTAGTGGCTGCCGCGGTTGTCGAGCTCGCCGACCTTGCGCGACGGCGACTTGCCGCTCTCCAGCAGCTCGCCGGTGGCGGCGTCGAGCGTGCGGCCCAGGATCCGCGCGCGCGGGTTGTCGTCGGAGTCGGCGAGCAGCTCGAGCGAGACGGCCAGCGCGAGGAACTCGCCGAGCGAGTCCCAGCGCAGGTGGTTCTCGCGCACCAGCTGCTGGACGTGCTTGGGCGCCGAGCCGCCGGCGCCCGTCTCGAACAGCCCGCCGCCGTTCATCAGCGGCACGATCGAGAGCATCTTCGCGCTCGTCCCGAGCTCGAGGATGGGGAACAGGTCGGTCAGGTAGTCGCGCAGCACGTTGCCGGTGACGGAGATCGTGTCCTCCCCGTCCTTGGCGCGCCGGAGCGTGAACCGGGTCGCCTCGGCGACGGGCATGATCTCGATCTGCACGCCGTCCGTGTCGTGCTCGGGCAGGTACTTGTGCACCTTCTTGAGCACCTCGGCGTCGTGCGCGCGGGTCTCGTCGAGCCAGAACACGGCGGGCGCGCCCATCGCCTGCGCGCGCTCGACGGCGAGGCGCACCCAGTCGGCGATCGGGGCGTCCTTGGTCTGGCAGCCGCGCCAGATGTCGCCGGGCTCGACGTCGTGCTCGAGCAGCGCCGCGCCCGAGGAGTCGACGACGCGCACCGTGCCGGCGGACACGATCTCGAACGTCTTGTCGTGGCTGCCGTACTCCTCGGCCTTCTGGGCCATCAGGCCGACGTTCGGCGTCGTGCCCATCGTGGCCGGGTCGAAGGCGCCGTTCTCGCGGCAGAAGTCGATCGTCTCGGCGTACAGCGCGGCGTAGCTGGAGTCGGGGATGACGGCCTTGGCGTCGGCCTCGTCGCCGTCGGCGTCCCACAGGTGCCCCGAGCTGCGGATCATGGCCGGCATCGAGGCGTCGACGATCACGTCGCTGGGGACGTGCAGGCCGGTGATCCCGCGGTCGGAGTCGACCATCGCGATCCGCGGGCCGGTCTCGTAGGCCTCCTCGATCGCGGCCTCGATCGGCTGGCTCTCCTCGTCGGGCAGCTCCCGGACCGCGGTGAGGATGCTCGCCAGGCCGTGGTTGGCGCTGGCGCCGGCGCGGGTGAGCGCCTCGCCGTGCTCGTCGAAGACGTTCTTGAAGTACGCGCGGACGGCGTGGCCGAAGATGATCGGGTCCGAGACCTTCATCATCGTCGCCTTCAGGTGCACGGAGAACAGGACGCCCTGCTCCTTGGCGTCGGCGACCTGCTCGGCGAGGAACGCGTCGAGCGCCTTGCGGCGCATCACCGCGCCGTCGACGATCTCGCCCTCCAGCACCGGCAGCGAGTCCTTGAGCACGGTGACGTTGCCGTCGGCGTCCGTGTGCTCGATGCGCAGCTCGTCGTCCTTGCCCATCGTCACCGACTGCTCGGTGGAGCGGAAGTCGCCGTCGCTCATCGTCGACACGTGCGACCGGGAGGCCTTCGTCCACGCGCCCATCGGTGCGGGTGCTTGCGCACGAACGACTTCACGGAGTCGGGGGCGCGGCGGTCGGAGTTGCCCTCGCGCAGGACCGGGTTCACGGCGCTGCCCTTGACGCGGTCGTACGCCTCGCGGGCCGCGTGCTCCTCGTCGGTCTGCGGGGACTCCGGGAAGTCCGGGAGGTCGAAGCCGGCCTCCTGCAGCTCCTTGATCGCCGCCTTGAGCTGCGGGTTGGAGGCGCTGACGTTGGGCAGCTTGATGATGTTCGCCTCGGGCGTCTTGGCGAGCTCGCCGAGCTCGGCGAGCGCGTCGTCCACGCGCTGCTCCTCGGTGAGGCGGTCCGGGAACTGGGCGAGGATCCGCCCGGCGAGGGAGATGTCACGGAGCTCGACGTCGACGCCGGCCTGTGCGGCGAACGCCTCGAGCACGGGGAGGAACGAGTGGGTCGCGAGGGCGGGCGCCTCGTCGGTGTAGGTGTAGATGACCTTCATGGAGAGCGGGCAGGCTATCGGCGATACTCGGCGGGCATGGCCTACGTACCCGCTGCCCGCCATCTCCTGCGCGCCAAGGACCTCGCGGACGCCCGCTACACGGAGCCGCTCGACGTCGACGACATGGCCCGCGCGGCCGGCCTGTCGCGCGCGCACTTCAGCCGCGAGTTCCGCCGCACGTTCGGCGAGTCGCCCCACGCGTACCTGCTCACGCGCAGGCTGGAGCGCGCCGCGGCGCTGCTGCGGGTGACCGACCGCTCGGTGGCCGACGTCTGCTTCTCGGTCGGCCTGCAGAGCGTCGGCTCGTTCACGAGCAGCTTCACGCGCACCTTCGGCGTGTCGCCCACCGTCTACCGCGCGCGGTACCCGCCCGCCGCCGCGTGGGCCATCGTCCCCGCGTGCGTGGTGCGCGCCTACGGCCGCCCGCAACGCAGCACGTTTGGAGAAGACAAGGCACCCGCGCCGCTTTAGCTTGGTCGTACACCGCGACCCCGGAGGACACCAATGTTCAAGATCGCCAACACGCAGCTGTGGGTGCACGACCAGGACGAGGCGCTCGCCTTCTACACCGAGAAGCTCGGCTGGGAGGTCCGCTCGGACGCCACGCTCCCCGAGATGGGCGGGTTCCGCTGGCTGACGGTCGGCCCGGTCGGCCAGCCCGACTTCGCGATCGTCCTGATGGCCATCCCCGGCCCGCCGCTCTTCCAGGACGAGACCGTCAAGCAGATCAACGACCTGATGGGCAAGGGCGCCGCCGGCACCGTGTTCCTCACCACCGACGACGTGCAGGCCTCCTACGAGGAGCTCAAGGCGCGCGGCGTCGAGTTCACCGAGGCGCCCGAGGAGCGCCCCTACGGCATCGACTCCGGGTTCCGCGACCCCTCCGGGAACTCGTTCCGCCTCACCCAGGTGACGGCCGACCTCGGCGTCTGAGCGCTCCGCGCCGGGGTTCGCCTGAACCCCGGCGCTGTTTCGTCACGGATTCGGCACGATCACGCGTTGAGGCGTGGCCGGGCGGCCCCGGAAGATCTCGTGCATGACCCGCCGCTACGTCCACCTCGCCGACGACGGCTCCGCGCTCGACTACGCCGGCCAGGACCGGTACCGCCCCGTCGACGCGGGCTGGGCCGCGCGTGTGGCGTGCGGCGGCCACCCTTCGGCGGACGAGTAGTCGTGCAGCAATCTGCATAGTGAATGTACGATGGCGCAGTCGTTCCTCGAGGAAGCGCGCGGCGGCGACATCACGCTCGGCCTGAGCGACGTGGCGCTCACGAGCGTCGTGCGCCTGGCGACCAACCCGCGCGTCTTCGTCCGGCCCGGCACGATCGACGAGGTCCTCGAGTACCTGGATGTGCTGCTCGATCCTCCCGCACAGCTGCTGCGTGCCGGTGCCACCCACTGGGCGCGGTTCGCCGAGCTGTGCGGACATCTTCAGCTGCGAGGCAACCTCATCCCGGACGCCTACCTCGCCTCGCTGGCGTTCGAGCAGGGCGCGGAGCTCGTGACCTTCGATCGCGGGTTCGGCCGCTACCCGCGGCTGCGCTGGCGCTGCCTGCTCGACGAGTAGCTCAACCCCACAGTCGCTCGCGAAGCCCGGAGGCGCGGGCGATGGGGCGGGCGACGGCGGCGCGGATCGCCTCCTCGGTGCCCGGCGATGATCAGCTCCTCGCGGGCGCGGGTGACGGCGGTGTAGAGCAGCTCGCGGGTGAGCAGCCGCGACGACGGGTCGGGGAGCACGACGGCGACGGTGCCGAACTGGGAGCCCTGGCTCTTGTGGATCGTCATCGCGTAGACGGTCTCGACGGCGCCGAGGCGGGCGGGGCTGAACTCGAGCACCTCGCCGCGGCGCTCGAACGCGGCGGTCACGCGGCCCGCCCCGGCCGCCACGACGACGCCGGTGTCGCCGTTGAAGAGCCGCAGCCCGTAGTCGTTCTCGGTGACCAGCAGCGGGCGCCCGGGGTACCACGGGCCCTCGCCGAAGCCGTCGACGGCGGCCGCCACCCAGCCCTCGATCCGCGCCATCCAGGTGGCGACGCCGTGCGCGCCCTGGCGGTGGGCGCACAGCACGCGGTGGGTGCCGAGCGCGGCGAGCGCGGCCTCCGCGTCTCCCGCGCGCGCCGCCTCGATCACGGTCCGCGCGGTGGCGACGGCGCCCTTGCGAATGGGCGCGAGCGCGGGGAGCGCGCCGGGGAGGCGGCGTCGACGGGCAGCCACGTCACGCCCTCGAGCCCGGCCTCCAGGGCGGTGAGCAGCCCGTCGGCGTCGCCGGCCCGGACCGCGCCGGCGACGGCGGCGATCCCGACGCCGAAGCGGTGGACGCGGTCGAGCACCACGATCCCGTCGCCGATCGTCGAGGACCCCGGCGGCGCCGCCGCGTCGACGTCGTCGCCCGTGGCCGCCGCGAGCGCGTCGCGCGCCTCGGGGCGCATCACGAGCCCGCCCGCCGCCGGCCCGACGATGTCGCCGAGCACGGCGCCGGCCTCGATCGAGGCGAGCTGCCCGGGGTCGCCGACCAGCACGAGCCGGGCGTCAGGCCGCACGGCCTCGGCGAGCCGCGCCATCAGCGACAGCGAGACCATCGAGGTCTCGTCGACCACCACGACGTCGTGGGGCAGCCGGTTGCCGCGGTGGTGATGGAAGCGGCTGTGGCTGCCGGGCCGCCAGCCGAGCAGCCGGTGGAGCGTCGAGGCCTCCAGCGCCAGCAGGCGCTCGCGGGTCGCCTCCGCCACGGGGAGGTCGCGCGCCTCGTCGTGCACGGCCGTCCCGAGCCGGTCGGCGGCCTTGCCCGTCGGGGCGGCGAGCGCCACCAGCGGCGGGGCGGTCCCCGCGGCTCGGCCTGCTCGATCAGCAGCGCGACGATCCGCGCCACGGTCGTCGTCTTGCCCGTGCCGGGACCGCCCGCGACGACCGCCAGCCGCCGCAGCACCGCCGACGCGGCGGCAAGCCGCTGACCCGCGTCCGCGTCGCCGGCGAGCTCCGAGCCGCCGTTGGCGACGCCGTGGCCGCCGCGTCTGCCTCACCGTGGCCGCCGAGTTCCGCCACGCCGTCTCCGCCGCTCTCCGGCGCGCCGTCGGCGTCGCCGCGGCCGCCGTGCGGGAACAGCCGCGCGAGCCCGCTCGCGGAGCACGCCGGGATCGGCCGCCGCCGCCTCGCTGAACGCGTTCAGGTCGGCGGCGATCTGCGTCTCCTCGCGCCAGTAGCGGTCGAGGTAGAGCGCGGCGCCCTCGAGCCGCAGCGCCCCGCCCGGCGCCACGAGCGGGCTGGCGGCGAGGCGGGCGCTCCAGTCGGCCGGATCGGGCCACGGGAGCGCGGAGAGGTCGGTGGGCTCGGGCTCCTCGCCCTCGACGGTCGCCGTCTCCTGCGCCGTCGCGAGGTCGACGAACACGTGCCCGAGCCGCGGCCCGCGCACGGCCAGCGCCGCGGCCAGCACGACCGCGTCGTCGGTCTCGCCGCCCAGCTCCGCGAGCCGCGTCGCGACGTGGACGTCGGCCGCCGACAGCACGCCCGCCTCGTTGAAGGCCCGCAGCAGCGCCCGGCGCGCGACGCGCGTACCGGATGTCGTAGGGGTCGAGGTCGACGGGCTCGATCATGCGGCGTCCAGGGCGTCGCTGAGGGCCTCGACGAGGTCGCCGGGCGGGTGCCAGGCGAACACGCCGTCGGGCGCGTCGCCGCCGGTCATGCCGCGCACGAACAGGTACAGCACGCCGGCGAGGTTGACGCGCGGGTCGTAGCCCGGCACCCGCCACCGCAGGTAGCGATGCAGCGCGACCGTGTAGAGCAGCGCCTGCAGCGCGTAGTGCGCGCGCTCCATCTCGGCCTCGAGCGCCGCGGGGCGGTGGTGCGAGGCGGTCAGCGTCTCCCCCGGCGCGGCCAGCCAGTTGGACTTGTAGTCGGCGATCGCGAACCGCGGCGGCCCGTCGCCGGACAGGCGCAGCACGAGGTCGATGCTGCCGGTCAGGTAGCCGCGCACGCTCGGGCGCAGCGCCGGGTCCTCGAGCCGCCGCGCGTAGCCCTCCAGCGGGTCGCCCGGCGGCAGGTGCGCGCGCAGCACGGCGGCGATCGCGCTCGGCTCGAGCCGCCCCGTCGGGTCGTCGCCGCCCGCCAGCGGGAGCTCGAAGTCCAGCTCGTCGAGCCGGTCGGCGCGCGCGACGTCGCGCAGCCGGATGCCATCGAGGAGCGGGCCGAGCGGGGTCTCGAGCGCCGCCCGCAGCCCCGCCACCACGGCCGACGGATCGCCGATGTCGACCTGCCGCCGCGCCTGCACCTCGACCACCCGCGCGGCCAGCTCGACGGACAGGTCCGGGGCCGCGAAGTCGGCGGCCTCGAGCACGCGGTGCACGAAGGTCCCGACCGCCGTGCCCACCGGCGTGCCCGACCACAGCGACGCGGGGGCGAGCTCCGGCGGTGCCGCGTCGGCGGCGCCCTCCGCGACCGCGGGCTCGTCGTCGACGACCGGCTCCTCCGGCTCGCTGCCGACCCGCGGCTCGTGCGTGCCCGAGGTGATGTCGCTGTAGGAGGTCCGGCGCCAGCCGCGGTCCAGCCGCCGGTCGAAGGTCAGGGCCGACAGGTCCGACGGGACGTCGAGCGCGCTCGACCACGACGACCGGCATCCCCAGGGTGGACGCCTCCAGCGCGATGCAGCCCGGCGCCTCGGCCGCGAGCGCCTCGAAGCGCGTCCGCGCGGCCTCGTCGGTGGGCGCGCTCTTCCCGGACGCCGCGACGGTCCCGTCCGCGTCGCGCGAGAACAGCAGCCGCGTGAGCGCGGAGTCGCTGCGTGTCGTAGGAGCCCGCCCACCACAGCACCGCCTGGTGCTGCGCGCGGGTCAGCGCCACGTAGGCGAGCCGCAGCTCCTCGCCGCGCTGCTCGGTCTGGTGCTGCTTCGCATGCCGCGCGAAGTCGGCCCCCTCGAGGCCGACGTCGACGGTCAGCGCGTCGGCGGCCGCGGGGTCGTGGAACGTGACCGGCTCGCCCTTGCGCTCCGGGAACGGCTCCCACAGGAAGGGGTAGTAGACGACGGGGAACTCGAGCCCCTTGCTGCGGTGGATGGTGAGGACCTGCACCGCCTCGTCGTCGGACTCCAGCCGGCGGCTGTGCTCCTCCTCCCCGGTCTCCTGCTCGGCGGCCGACATCCGCCGCCGCAGCCACGCGGTCAGCGCCGCGGGTCCGAGCTGCTCGGCGCGCGCCGCGGCGTGCAGCAGCTGCCCGACGTGGCGCAGGTCGGTCAGCTCGCGCTCCCCGCTCGGCCGTGCCCAGCACCCGCTGGGGCAGGCCCTCGACGAGCGTGATCCGCTCGCTCAGCGACGCGACGCCCTCGAGCCGCAGCACCTGCGCCCACCGGTGCAGCCGCGCGTGGACCTCCTCCCAGTCGTCCTCGGAGGCCGACGCGACCCGCATCGCGTCCCAGCCGAGGAACGGCGTCAGCGCGCAGCGCGTGCGCGCGCAGCGATGACGAGCGGGCCGCTCGATCGCCTCCAGCAGCCGCAGCCAGTCGTGTGCGGGCTTCGTCGCGAACACGCTGCCCGCCCCGTTGATCACGGCGGGCACGCCGGCCGTCCGCCAGCGCTTCGCGCACCAGCGCCGCCTGGCGGTTCCAGCGCACGAGCACGGCGACGTGGCCGGGCCGGATCGGCTCCCCGTTCGCGCGGGCGTCCGAGGAGAGCAGCCGCACCACGTCGGCGGCGAGGTCGCGCGCGACGTGGTCGCGGGTCGAGGACTTCTCGGCGAAGCCCTTGGCCGTCAGCAGCATCCCCTGCGTCCCGCGCTCGACGAGCCGGATCGCGCAGCGGCGCCGGCTCCGGCGCGCCGGCCAGCCGGGAGCCCTGGCTCGCCGCGCGCACCTGCCGGTAGAGGATCCCCTCGTGGCCCAGGCGGGCGTCGCCGAACAGCGCGTCGTAGGCGTCGATCAGCGCCTGGTCGCTGCGCCAGTTGACGCGCAGCGTCTCGCGCGTCGCGGCCGCCCGCGCGGCGTCGAGGTAGGCGTAGACGTCCGCGCCGCGGAACGCGTAGATGGCCTGCTTCGGGTCGCCGATCAGCACGAGCGCGACACCGCCGCCGCCGAACGCGCGCCGCAGGATGTCCCACTGCACGGGGTCGGTGTCCTGGAACTCGTCGACGAGCACGACGCTGTAGCGCTCGCGCAGCCGCTCGACCGCCGCTTCGCTGCGCAGCGCGGTCGCGAGCCGGGTCAGCAGGTCGTCGTAGGTGATCACGCCGGCGCGGCGCTTGCGCTCCTCGAGCTCCTTGTCGACCGCCTGCGCGAGGCGATAGCGCATCGCGGCGGTCGAGCCCTCCGGGGCAGCCGCCGGCTCGAGCCGCACCGACGGGTTGGCGATCGCGGCGCGCGCGATCTTCATCGCCTCGGCGCGCAGGAACGCAGGAGCGTCGCCCTTGTGGAAGCGCCGCACGTAGAGGTCGTCGACCACCTCGGAGAGCAGGTCGTCGACGTCCTCGACGAACGCCACGTCGCGCTCGACATCGCCCACCACGCCGAGGCCCCCGAGCACCTCCTGGCAGAAGCCGTGGGTGGTGGCGATCGTCGCCGCGTCGAAGTCGGCCAGCGCTCGAGCCAGCCGGGAACGCCGCTCGGCCACCTCCTCGGGCGGCGCGTCGGCGAGCAGCCGCACGACCTCGTCCTCGCCGGCGCTCGCCCCGGCCTGTGCCCGCTCGAGCCCCTGCTCGACGGCGACCAGCCGCTCGCGCACGCGGTCGCGCAGCTCGCCGGTAGCCATGCGCGTGAACGTGACGAGCAGCAACTGGTCCAGCGGCACGCCCTCCGCCACGTAGCGCGCCGCGAGCGCGGCGATCGTGTACGTCTTGCCCGTCCCCGCGCTCGCCTCCAGCACGGTGATCCCGGTCGGCAGCGGCCCGCAGACGTCGAAGGCGGCGTCGCTCACGCGTCGGTCACCCGCTCGCGCTCGAGCAGCCCGTCCCACAGCCGGCGCGCGTAGCGACCCAGGCGCTCCGGCTCGTCGAGCACCCAGTCCTCGCCGTCGCGCGGCGGCTCGTCGAGCAGGTCCTCGAGCGTCTTCACGCCGCCCGAGCACGAGCACGTGCTCGGCCTCCTGGTCCTCCTTGCCGAAGTTCCACGGCGACTTCCACGCGGCCAGCGCGGCCTTGTGCGGGTCGACGCCCGCCCGGCGCGCCTGCGCCCACGCCGCCGACGTCGCGCAGTACAGCGGGAGCGGCTCGCGCATCCCGCGCTCGAACAGGTCGAGCACGATCGCCAGCTGCTCGCGCGCCTCGCCCGCGTCGAGCGGCTCGATCCGCACGATCGTGATCTGCGCGCTCCCCGACCCCTCGCGGGCGCGGCCGATCGTGACCGCCTCGAACTCGCGGCCCGGATGCGCGGCGGTCAGCGCGAGCAGCCGCACCCACGCGGCGATCCGGTGGCGGGCGTTGACGCGCGAGTAGCTCACCGTGCGCAGGACGTCGCCGCACACGTCGGGGATCGTCCCGCTCACCACGCGGCCGCCCAGCGTCACCCGCGCGTCCACCGAGCCCGCCGCGCCGGGGATCAGCTTGTGCACCTGCTCGACGATCGCGGCGACCTCCGGCTCGACGCGCTCGATCACCGGCTTGCCGAGCACGCCGGGCGGGAGCGTCCCGCGCGCGATCTCGGCGAGCACGGAGTCGCGCCGCTCCCCGCCCGCCAGCCGCGCCTGGAGGATCCGCTCGCCGACGCTCCAGCGCCCGAGCCCGTCGAGCTCGACCGGCAGCGCGTCCTCGACCTCGTCGTCGTACATCGGCGACCGTGACGCCGAGCCGGCGGCGCAGGAACGCCCGCACCGGGTGGCGCGCGAAGCGCACGAGGTCCTCGACCTCGACGACGGCCCCTTCGAGGTCGGGCAGCGGCCCGGGCAGGAACGGCCCCGGCTCGGCGCGCTCGCCGGCCATCGCCTCCGCGCCGTCGAGCATCGTGCGGTCGAAGCTCCACGGCGGCGGGCTGGAAGTTGCGCGGGTCGAACGGCTGCAGCGGGTGGCGGACGAGCACGCGGTCGCGTGCCTCGCCGCCGGGCACGCGCGCCGTGCGGTCCACGACGTCGAGCAGCTCGCCGACCGGCACCGCGGGCGGACGGGGCGCGTTCGTGCGCTCGTCGTTGCCGGTGAAGGTGACGATCAGCCGCTCGTCGCCGCCATCAGCGCGTCGAGCAGCATCTGCCGGTCCTCGGTGCGCGCGTCGCGGTCGCCCACGTGCGGCGTCGCGCAGCACCAGGTCGTCGCCGTCGCGCGGCGCCTTGCGCGGGAACTCGCCGTCGTCGAGCCCGAGCAGGCACACGACCCGGTGCGGGACCGAGCGCATCGGCACGAGCGTGCAGACGGTCAGGCTGCCGGTGCGGAAGTTGGTCCGCGTCGGGCGGCCCTGGAGGCGGTCGGCCAGCAGCGACGCGGACCTCGCCGAGCGCCAGCGGCGTCTCGCTCCCGCCGGCCTCCGCGACCACGTCGGCCAGCAGCCGCCGCAGCTCCGCGCGCTGCCAGGTCTCGCGCGGGGCCGGCGAGGGCGAGCGCGTCCGCCGCGTCGCCGATCGCGTCCGCCCACGCCGCGATCGGCTTCGGGTCGCGCAGCGCGTCGACGGCGATCTCGCAGGCGGTCGAGCAGCTCGGCGAAGCGGCCCGCGAGGTCGATCGCGCCGCTGTCGACGTCGTCGAGCGGGAGCACGCCGCCGAGCAGCCGCTGCTCGTCCTCGGTCATCGTCACGCCCAGCAGCACGCGGTCCAGCCCCGTGCGCCACGTGCCGTTCGGGCAGCTCGGCGAGCTTGAACGGCTCGCGGTGCCCCGCGTCCAGGCCCCAGCGGATCCCGCTCTCGGCGACCCAGTCCTCGAGCCGCGCGAGCTCCTCGTCGTCGAAGTGGAAGCGACGCCGCACGGGCTCGCGGTCGGCGAGGTCGAGCACCTGCGAGGCGGTCAGCCGCTCCTCGGCGAGGTCGATCAGGCGCCCGGCGACGCCGAGCATCGGGTTGGTCTGGCGCAGCGAGCGGTCGGCGAGCCGCACGCGCAGGTCGGGCGGGCGCAGCTCGGGCGGCACCGTCTCCAGCTCGTCGTCCTCCTCGGCCGACCTCGCCCGCGCCGAACGTCGCCTGGATGAGCGGCGCGAACGTCTCGATGTCCGGGCACATCACGATCACGTCGCGCGGCTCGAGCGTCTCGTCGGCCTGCAGCAGGTGGAGGATCGCGTCGCGCAGCACCTCGACCTGGCGCGCGCGGCCGTGGCAGGAGTGCACCTGGACGCTGCGGTCGTCCGCGGCGAGCTCCGGCCGGGCGTCGGGCGTGTCGGGGAGGGGCTCGCCCGGCGGACGGCGGTCGGCGCGCACGTCGGCCTGGATGCGGCCGAGCAGCGTCGTCGCGGCTCCGCGCCGCGCGGGGTGGTGATGGTCGGCGTGGTCGCCGCCGATCACCAGCTGCAGCTCGCGGGCGTCCTGCCCCCAGGAGGCGAGCAGCCGGTTGTCCACGAGCGCGGCGGTGGTGTCCCGCGACGCGCCGGCCGCGCGTCGTGGCCCGCGACCTTCTCCCACAGGGCGGGCGAGGGGTGGAGCAGGAACAGGTGCACGTCGCGGCCGACGGCGAGCGCGCGCAGCACCTGCAGGTGGGCGGCCGGCAGCCGCGTGAGGCCGAACAGCGACAGCCGCGGCGGGAGGTCGGCGAGCGAGGGGTCCTCCGCGAGCCGCGCGCACGCCGCCCCGAGCCGCTCGGCGGGACCCTCGGCGCCGATCCGCTCGCCGCAGCCGCCGCCACAGCTCCGCCTGCCACAGGGCGTCGCGCGGCAGCCCGCGCCCGGCGCCGTCGCTGTCGCGCCCGGCCGCCCAGTCGCGCAGCATGTCCGGGCGCTGCAGCGCGTAGCGGTCGAACAGCCCGGCCAGGTGGCGGATCGCGGTGAAGCGGCGCGACCGGCGCGACTCGCCGCTCGAGGTGCCGGGCCAGGCTGCGCCAGGAACGGCTCCTCCAGCGCCGCGTCCGACGACCTCCAGCAGCGGCCACACCATCCGCTCCGGGCAGCCACGGGTCGGCCTCCGCGTCGAACCCGGACGCCGCCGCCACCGCCTCGTCGGCCAGCCTGCGCGGCGACGGGAAGTCCACGTTCGCGCAGATCCCGTCCGCCCGCCCCGGCGTGACGCCCAGCCGCGCCGACATCCGCTGGGTCAGCCACCGCTCCATCCCCCGCGTCGGCACGGAGACCACCTCGGCGGCGAACGGATCGCCGAGCGGCGCGGCGAGCAGCGCCCGCAGCGCCTCGACAAGGCCATCCGCCCGCTCGGCTCGGTGTACGTGCAGCACGCCCTCCACGGTAAGCGTCGCGCGGACGGCAGGCGGGTAAGCGCCGCGGGATGGCGGAGGCGCACAAGTTCGGCGAGGGGAAGCCGTTCTCGCTCGGTGTCGAGGAGGAGCTGTTCCTCGTGGACCCGCATTCGGGCGAGCAGATCAACGCGTCGACGGCGGTGGTCGAGCGGCTCGGCGAGGTCGAGGGCGAGGTCGAGCGCGAGCTGCACGCGTGCCAGGTCGAGCTGATCACGGACGTCTGCGATACGACCGGCGAGGCGATCACGGCGCTGGGCGCGCTGCGCGCTGCGGTGTCGGAGACCGGCGCCGGGCTCCTCGGCTCGGGCACGCATCCGAAGGCGCTGCGAGGGCGACGCGGACATCACCGACAAGGAGCGCTACGAGCGCATCCGCGACCTGCTCGGCGACGCGGTCGCCACCGCGGTGGGCGGCACCCACGTGCACGTCGGGATGCCCGACGCCGACCACGCGATCCGCGCCTTCAACGGGCTGCGCCGCCACCTGCCGCTGCTGCAGGCGCTCGCCGCCAACTCGCCGTTCCGCCACGGGCGCGACTCCGGGCTGGCCTCCGCCCGCGACGTGACGATGCGCGCCTGGGCGCGCTCCGGCGTCCCGCGCGCGATGCGCGACTTCGAGGACTTCGAGGCGACCAGCGCCGTGCTGGCCCGCGCCGCCGACGTCGAGGACTACACGTGGTTCTGGTGGAAGCTGCGCCCGCACCCGCGGCTGGGCAACGATGGTGGAGCTGCCCCCCGATCTCGCCCGCCTGGGCGACGACTTCGCCCGCGCCACACGCCGCGCGACCGCGCGGCGTGAGCGTCGGCGCCGCATCGCGGCCGCGGCGGCCGCCGGCGCGGCCGCCTTCGTCGCCTTCACACCCGCCGCGCTCGATCCCGCCCAGCGACAGCTCGCCGTCGCGACGCACGTCGTGCGCTACGCCGAGCCCGGCTGCGATCACCCGCGCGGCGCGCGCTTCACGATGGCGGCGTGCGAAGGACCCATGGTCCTTCACCGGCCTTACCGCCTCCAGTAGCTACGTGTCGTGGTGCGTAGCGGCCTCGACGGCCGCGAGCCGCTCCTCCATGTCCTTGCCGCGGCCCCACGGCCCGATCTTCTTCCACTTCGAGTCCGGCTTCGGAGGCCAAACGAGCCAGATGATCGTGCCGATGAGCGACAGGATCAGACCGAACGCGAGCCCGATCTTCTCGCCGTAGCCCTTGCGCTCGGACAGGTACGAGGCCACGATCGCCGACAGCAGCCACAGGTACATCAGCCACAGCGCCGCAGCGCCGAGAAGAGCGAATTGGGTCATGTTCCGAGGTATGCCTTCTGCACTTCGGGGTTGGTCCGCAGGCTGTCCGAGACGTCGGACATCACGACCTTGCCGGTCTCCAGCACGTAGGCGCGCTTGGAGACCTCGAGCGCGAAGTTCGCGTTCTGCTCGACCAGCAGGATCGTCGTGCCCTGCTGGTTGATCTCCGCGATCGTCTCGTAGATGCGCTCGACCAGGATCGGCGCGATGCCCATCGACGGCTCGTCGAGCAGCAGCAGCTTCGGGCTGCCCCATCATCGCGCGGCCGATGGCGAGCATCTGCTGCTCGCCGCCGGACATCGTGCCCGCCTTCTGCGCCTCGCGCTCCTTGAGCCGCGGGAAGAGCTCGTAGACGCGGTCGAGGTCCTTGAGGATGCCCTCGCTGTCGCGGCGCAGGAACGCGCCCAGCTCGAGGTTCTCGCGCACCGTCATGCGCTGGAAGCACTTGCGGCCCTCCGGCGACTGGCAGATGCCCATCCGCACGATCTCCTGCGGCGGCAGCATCGAGATCTCCTCGCCGGCCAGCTTGATCGAGCCGTCGCGCGGCGGGCGTGAGGCCCGAGATCGAGCGCAGCGTGGTCGACTTGCCGGCCCCGTTGGAGCCGATCAGCGTCACGCACTCGCCCTCCTCGACCTCGAGCGAGATGCCCTTGAGCGCCTGGATGTTGCCGTAGTAGGTGTGGATGTCGTTGACTTCGAGGAAGGCCATGGCTGCTCGCTCCCTCCGGTCTCGGCCGCCGCCTTGCCGAGGTACGCCTCGATCACGCGCGGGTCCGCGCGCACCTCGGCCGGCCCGCCCTCGGCGATCTTCTCGCCGTGGTCGAGCACCGTGATGTACTCCGAGACGCCCATGATCACCTTCATGTCGTGCTCGATCAGCACGATCGTGATGCCGCGCTCGTCGCGCAGCCTGCGCATGAAGTTGGTCAGCTCGTCGGACTCCTGCGGGTTCATGCCCGCCGTCGGCTCGTCGAGCAGCAGCACCTTCGGGTCGGACGCCAGCGCACGGGCGATCTCCACGCGGCGCTGGTCGCCGTAGGAGAGGTTGATGGCCAGCTTGTCGTGGTGGCGCTTGCGCGACCCCGACGTAGGAGAGCTCCTCGCGCGCCTTCTCCTCGACCGCGCTTCTCCTCCTTGCGGACGCCGGGGGTGCGGATGATCGAGCCGAACAGGCCCGCCCTCATGCGGGAGTTCTGGCCGACCATGCAGTTCTCGACCGCGCTCATGGTCGCGAACAGGCGGATGTTCTGGAACGTCCGCGCCATGCCCGAGCTTCATGATCACGTCGGGCCGGCCGCCGGTGACGTTCTTGCCGTCGAACTCGATCCGGCCGTAGGTCGGCTTGTAGAAGCCGGTGAGCATGTTGAAGAACGTCGTCTTGCCGGCCCCGTTGGGCCCGATGATCGAGACGATCGAGCGCTCGGGCACGCGGAAGCTGACGTCGCTGACCGCGGTCAGGCCGCCGAACTGCTTGGTCACGTTGGCCGCGTCGAGGACCAGGTTGCCGTTGGTCGTCGCTCATGCCCGTGCCACGAAGACGGATTCCTCGGCGTGCTCGTCGGCGTGAGTCATCTCCTGCTCGCGCCTCCGTTCCGGTATCAGGCCCTGAGGTCTCAAGATCATCATCATCACGAGCAGGAAGCCGTAGATCGCGAAGGTGATCTGGGTCATGTCGAAGTCGAGGCTCAGCTTGCTCGGCACGTCGTTGAGCACGTCCGGGATGAGCCAGTTGTTGATGAACGACAGGACGATCGCGCCGAGCACGACGCCCCAGATCGAGCCGAGGCCGCCGAGGATGACCATGCCGAGGACCAGGATCGAGAAGTAGAACTGGAACTGGTCGGCGTTGACGGTGTTCAGGAACGAGCCGAGGTAGGCGCCCGCCATCCCGCCGAAGGCCGCGCCCGTGCCGTAGGCCAGCAGCTTGGTCTTGACCGCCGGGACGCCCATCGACACGGCGGCGACCTCGTCCTCGCGCAGGGCGATCCACGCGCGGCCCAGCCGCGAGTCGCGCAGCCGGAAGTTCACGAACAGCACGATCGCCACGAGGCCGAGCGCCGTCCAGTACCAGGGCTTGAGGCTCGAGCGACGTGAACTGGTCCAAGCCGGGGAAGTGCGATCTTGTCCACCGGCGTGATGCCCTGCCTTCCGGCGGTGATGACCTGCTCCTCGCCGAAGGAGTTGCCGAGCGGGCCGCCGATGAGCGGCAGGCTCGAGAACTTCACCTGGTCGAAGTTGACGGCCAGGCGGCCGATGATCTCGCCGAACGCGAGCGTCACGATCGCGATGTAGTCGCCGCGCAGGCGCAGCGTCGGCAGGCCGATGATCATGCCCGCGATCGTCGTGAAGACGATCGCGCACGATCACGACCAGCATGAAGTTCAGATGGATGCCCGGCAGGTTCGTCGCTGACCCGGAGACGCCGACGTGGATGCCCTCGCTCGTCATCGACCGCGGAGAAGAACCCGGAGCCGAGCCAGCCCATCGTGTACGCGCCGATCGCGAAGAAGGCCACGTAGCCGAGGTCGAGCAGGCCGGCGAAGCCGACGATGATGTTCAGCCCGAGCGCCATCACGACGTAGGCGAGGGCGAGCGTGCGTCGAAGACAGGCGTGCCGCCCGAGTCGAGCCCGAGCGGGAGCAGTGACCAGCGCGACGAAGAAGATCGGGATGAACGCCTTCTCCGCCCACTCGGCGGCAGCTGGGCGCTTAGCGCCGGGCCCGCTTGCGGCTCCTGATCGGCGACGGGCGTGCGGTCTCGGTCATCCGGCCTCCCTCGTCTCCTCGCCCAGCAGGCCGGACGGCTTGAAGGTCATGATCAGGATCAGGTAGGCGAAGACGATCGCCGGCGTCCACTCGCGAGCCGATGCGGTTGTCGGAGATCTGCTGGATGATGCCGATGATCAGGCCGCCGAGCACGGCGCCGCGGATGTTGCCGATGCCGCCCATCACGGCGGCGGTGAAAGCCACCAGGCCGGCTGTGAAGCCCTGGAAGTACCAGATCGTCGTCTGGTAGAGGGCGTAGATGAGGCCGGCGGCGCCGGCCAGCATGCCGCCGAGCAGGAAGGTCAGGGAGATCGTCGTGTCGACGTTGATGCCCATCAGTCGCGCGGCCTCGGGGTCCTGCGCGGTGGCGCGCATGGCCTTGCCGAGCCGGCTGCGCCGATGAAGGCGGTCATGGCCGACCAGCAGCGGGATGGTGACCCCGATCGCCAGCACGTCGCCGTTGGTGATCTGCATGCCGCCGATCGTGATCAGCTCGTTCTGCGAGCGGATGAGGTCGGGGATGCCCTCCTGCGAGCCGCCGAGCCACAGCAGGCCGACGTTCTGCAGGATGAAGGAGAACCCGACGGCGGTGATCAGCGGCGCCAGCTTGGGCGCGCTGCGCAGCGGTCGGTAGCCGACGCGCTCGATCATCGTGTTGAGCAGGCCGGACCCGAGCATGGCGACCGGGAGCTGATCGAGCAGGCCGAAGACGAGCAGGCCGGTGCCCGGTGTCCTGCGTCAGGCCGATCGTGCCGAAGAACCCGGCGGACACGAACGAGCCGATCATGAACACCTCGCCGTGGGCGAAGTTGATCAGCTCGACGATGCCGTAGACCAGCGTGTAGCCGATCGCGACCAGCGCCCAGATGGCGCCGTTCGACAGGCCGTCGATCAGGTTGTTCCCCAGGCGCGAGAGGTCGCCCTCGTCGCCGGTGAGGTCCTGATCGCGAACTAGACCGGCATCGCGAGCAGGACCGCGATGAGCCCGTACTTCGAGACGAAGTCCCGCACCGCCTGACCCGGGGCGGCTGGGCGTCGCGGGAACGCTTGCGGCTTCCATGTTGTGTGGACTCTTCCAGAAGACGGCCACCGGGGGCGGGAATTTCTTCCCAGCCCCCGGTGGCAGTCCGTCGATCAAGTCAGATCAGCCGGCCTGAGCCTTGATCGTCTGAGTCGAACGTCAGCTCGCCGCCCTCGATCGTGTACACGCCGTAGTCGGTGAGCGTCGTGTCGCCGTTCTCGTCGATCGAGTACGTGCCGAGCACGCTCTCACGGTCCTTCGTCGTCGAACAGCGCCGTCGATGACGTCTTCCTTGTTGCCGGTGCCGGAGCGCTCGATCGCGTCCAGCGCCAGCCGCATCGCCTCGTAGCCGTAGATGGCGTACGGATCCGGGTTGGGCTCGCCGTACTTCTCCTCGAACTGCGTGAAGAACTCCTGGCCCTCCGGCGGGTACTCGTCGGGCGACAGGGTCGCGACGGTGCACTTCATCTTGCGCCGCCACCTCGGCCGGGATGCCGCCCTCCTTGGGGTCGGCGAAGCCGGACTCGGCCACGCCGTCCGGCCCGTAGAGCTTCGCGTCCGGCAGAGCGGCCGAGAAGTCCTTGTAGAGCTGGACCGCGTTGTTGGCGGTGATGCCCGAGAAGACGAAGCAGTCGGCGCCGGCGCCCTTGGCCTTCTGGGCCAGCGAGCGGTAGTTCGCCGCGTTCTTGTCGATCGCGTCGTTGGCGATGATCTCCAGGCCCGGGCCTTCGGCCGCGCTCTCGATGTTCGAGGCGAGACCGGCGCCGTAGACCTCCTTGTCGTTGGTCAGCTCGACCTTGGTGCAGCCGTCCTCCTTCATGACCGTGGCCAGGGCGGCGCCCTGGATCGTGTCCTTGGGGACGATGCGCGTGTAGGTGCGCTGACCCGTCGGGTAGTACTTGTCCGGCTCGCCCGGGTTCGCGCCCGGCTCGTCAGACGTCAGACCCACGCGGTGTTGGCGGGGCTGATCTGCGGGACGCCGCCCTCGTTCAGGATCGGGATCGAGACCGCCGAGGCGCCCGAGTTGAACTCGCCGATGTAGACGGCGGTCGAGTCGTCCTGAGCGGCCTTGCGGGCGTTCGCGGTCGTGGCCTCCGGCGTCCAGGAGCCGGCCTGCGCCGTCGAGTCGTCGAGCGACTCGTACTTGACCGTGACGTCGCCGGCCTTGTTGCCGGCCTGCTCGAGCGCGAGCTTGATGCCGTTGACCATGGCGGTCGTCTGCGGGCGTGAAGCGCCCTGCAGCGGGAGTGACGAGTAGATCGTGACGGACTTGGCCTCGCCGCCGCCCCCGCTGTCGCCGCTGCCCTCGTCGTCGTCGTCGCCGCAGGCGCCGACGCCCATCGCGAGCGCGGCTACCAGGCAGCCAGTTGCTGCCAACCAGCGTGAATTCAAGGAACCCCTCCTCATAAAGGGTTTGATTTGGGCGGCGATTCTACGCACGCCCGTTCTTGGACGCGCAACAGGCTGAGAGCAAGCTGGGAAGATTGCGTGAACCGGCGCACCCTGCGGTGCGCGGCGCTCAGTCCGGCCGGCGGCGGCCCGGCAGGTGCGGCGTGAGCATGTAGCCGGCCGCGGCGATCACCAGCATCAGCGTGGTGATCATGAAGGCGTCGAAGCGCCTTGGCGCCGAGCGCCCAGAGGACGACCCAGACGACCAGGCCGGCGATGAGTGTGAGGAGGACCCCCATGCGGCGCGAAGCCTAGCGCGCGCAGGGCCTCGGCCAGCGCCGCGACCCGCGTCGCCGCCGACGGCGGCGGGCGCCGGGGTCGGCGGCCTCGCCCGCGGCGCGCACCAGCCACGACCCGACGATCACCCCTTCGGCGCCGGCGCGCGACCGCGGCGGCCGCCTGCTCGGGGCGTGGAGATGCCGAAGCCGACGGCGACCGGGACCGGGCAGTGCGCGCTTCGCGCGCGCGAGCACGGCGGCCAGCGACCGGTCGACGCCGGCCCGCTCGCCGGTGGTCCCGGTGACCGAGACCGTGTAGAGGAATCCACGCGCCGGCGCGGCGATCTCGGCCATCCGGTCGTCCGGCGTGGTGGGCGCGATGAGCGGCACGAGCGCGAGGCCGGCGGCGTCGCAGGCGGCGCGCACGGCCGGCGGCCTCCTCGAGCGGCAGGTCGGGGACGATCAGGCCGCTGACGCCGCGCCCGCGCGAGCTCGTCGGCGAACGCTCGGCGCCGCGGGCGAAGCACGAGGTTCGCGTAGCACATGAGGACCACGGGCAGGCGCTCGGCGATCTGCGCGCGCGACGTCGAGCACGCCGTGCAGCGTGGCGCCGGCCGCGAGCGCCCGCGTGCCGGCGGCATGGATCACCGGGCCGTCGGCGAGCGGGTCGGAGAACGGCACGCCGAGCTCGACCAGGTCGGCGCCGGCGTCGGCGCAGGCGGCGCCGATCGCGACGCGACGCCTCGAGGTCGGGGAAGCCGCCCATCAGATACGGCATCAGCGCCGCGCGCGCCCGGCGCGCCGCCGCGAAGGCCGCGGCGATCCGCTCGGTGTCAGTCCCCGAGCGCCAAGCTTCGGGCAAGCGACCTCGGCGAGGTCCTTGTCGCCGCGTCCGGAGAGGCAGACGAGGTCGAGCTGTCGCGGCGCCGGCGGCTCGCCAGCGCCCAGGCCAGGGCGTGCGAGGACTCGAGCGCCGGGATGATGCCCTCGAGCTCGGCGACGCGCTGCGAAGCGCCGCGAGCGCCTCGCTCGTCGGTCACCGCCACGTAGCGGGCGCGGCCGCGTGTCGCGCAGGCACGCGTGCTCGGGCCCGGTGCCCGGGTAGTCGAGCCCGGCCGAGATCGAGTGCGCCTCGAGGATCTGCCCGTCCTCGTCCTGCATGATCGCCGAGTAGGCGCCGTGCAGCACGCCGCCGCGGCCGCCGACGGTCAGCGGGGCGCCGTGGCGGCCCGTCTCGATGCCCTCGCCCGCCGCCTCGACGCCGATCAGCTCGACGCTCGGCGTCGTCGACGAAGGGGACGAACGATGCCGATCGCGTTCGAGCCGCCGCCGACGCAGGCGATCACGCGGTCGGGCAGCCGGCCCGGCCGCCTCGAGGATCTGGGCGCGCGCCTCGTCGCCGATCACGCGCTGGAGGTCGCGCACCAGCGCCGGGAACGGCGCCGGGCCGACGCACGAGCCGATCACGTAGTGCGTGTCGCCGACGTTGGCCACCCAGTCGCGGATCGCCGCCGAGACCGCCTCCTTGAGCGTGCGGGCGCCGGCGTCGACCGGCGCCACCGTGGCGCCCAGCAGCCCATGCGCTGCACGTTGGGCTGCTGGCGGCGCATGTCCTCGGTGCCCATGTAGACGATGCACTCGAGGCCGAGCAGCGCGCAGGCGGTGGCGGTCGCGACGCCGTGCTGGCCGGCGCCGGTCTCGGCGATGATGCGCTTCTTGCCCATCCGCTTGGCCAGCAGCGCCTGGCCGAGCGCGTTGTTGATCTTGTGCGCGCCGGTGTGGAGCAGGTCCTCGCGCTTGAGGTAGATCGGGTGCCCGGCCGCCTCGGAGAGGCGCTGCGGCGTGGTAGAGCGGCGTCGGGCGGCCGGCGTAGTCGCGCAGCAGCGCGGCCGAGCTCGGCGCGGAAGCCGGCGTCGTCGCGCGCCTGCGACCCACGCCGCCTCGAGCTCGGCCAGCGCCGGCATCAGCGTCTCGGGGACGTACTGGCCGCCGTAGGGGCCGAAGCGGTGCTCGACGCGCGGTCACGCTCGACGCCGCCGCGCGCTCGCGGCGCCGGCCCGGCTCGCCGTCGGCCGGCGGCGGCCAGAAGCGCCTCGACCTTGGCTCGGGGTCCTTGATCCCGGGCGCGGCCTCGACGCCGCTCGCCACGTCGACGGCGAACGGCTGCGACGCCGCGATCGCCGGCGGCCACGTTCTCGGGCGTCAGCCCGCCGGCGAGGATCAGCGGGACCTGCGAGCGGCGCTGCGCGAGCCAGCTCCCAGTCGAACGTCGCGCCGGTGCCGCCGCGCAGGCCCGCCGCGCGCGGCGTCGAGCAGGTGGAAGTCGGTGTGGAAGCGCTCGAGCGCGCGGATGTCGGCGCCGCGAGCGCGACGCCGCAGCGCCTTGATGACCCGCGCGCCGGTGCGGCGGGCGACCTCGCCGCAGAACGCCGGGCCCTCGTCGCCGTGGAGCTGGACGTGCGTGAGCCCGATCGCGCTCGGCCGCGTCGCGCGACCTCGTCGAGCGGCGCGTTGACGAACACGCCGGCGAGCTCGACCCGGCGCCGCAGCGCGCGCGGCGATCCCGGCGGCCACGGCCGGGTCGGCCGCGCGCGGGGAGCCCGGCCAGAAGATCATCCCGATCGCCCAGGCGCCGAGCTCGACCGCCAGCTGGGCGTCCTCGAGCCGGGTGATGCCGCAGAACTTGACGCGGGTCACGCGGCCATCGTAGATGCGCGACCGCGCCGGGCAGCGGCGGCGCGCCGGCGCGCTCGGCCGAGCGTGCACCTGACGCGCTGTCGCGGTCTTGCCGTCGCGCACGCACGCCAGCGTCGACCTCGTCGCCCGCTCGGCGCGCTGACGTCGCCGCAGCTCGCGGCACGGTCGTCCGCTCGAGCCTCGCTTGATCTGCCGTCGACGCGGTGCACGACGTCGCCGCCCACGGCTGCTCGCCGCTGACGCGGCCGACGCCTCGGCGCCGTCCGCGCCGGACCTGCGCCGCCGGCGGCTCGACGTCGCCGTCCTGACCAGCACGCCGTCGTCGGCCGCCGGCGTGACCGCCGAGCGCCTCGACGGTCGTCGCGGCGCGGCCCTAGATAGGCCGGATCAGGCGCGCTCGACCTTGTGGCTCTCCTCGAGCTCGGGCGAGCACGCTCGCTGGCGGTGTCGATCGGGACCGCGAAGCCGATGCCGCGCTCCGTCGCCGTCGCGATCTGCGAGTTGATGCCGATGACGCGGCCGGCGGCGTCGATCAGCGGGCCGCCCGAGTTGCCCGGGTTGATCGCCGCGTCGGTCTGGATCACGTCGTCGATCACGAAGCCGTTGGGCGCCTCGATGCGCGCTGGAGCGCCGAGACGACGCCGGTGCGTCAGCGTGCGGTCGAGCCCGAACGGGTTGCCGATGGCGACCTCGGGTCGCCGACCGCCGGACGCCGAGTCGCCGAGCTCGAGCGGCCGCAGGTCGAGCCGCTCGGGGTCGACCCGCAGCACCGCGAGGTCGGTCGTACTGGTCGTTGCCGACGACCTGCGCGCCGCGACCGTCTGGTCGTCGGCGAACGTCACGCTGACTCGGTCGCGCCGTCGACGACGTGCGCGTTGGTGAGGATGTGGCCGTCGTCGTCGATGACGAAGCCCGAGCCGGTGGACGCCGCGGCTGCTCGCCGGCGTCGAGGTCGAACGGCGCGCCGTCGCGCTGGACCGTGCGCGCGCTGACGAAGACCACGCCCGGGCGCGGCGCGCTGGTAGATCTCGGCGGGCGTGAGCGCCGGTCGTCGCCGGCGCGGCGGGCGCCGAGCAGCGGCGCCTGCTGGACGACCGTGCGTCGTCGCGGCTCGCCGTCGCCGCCGCGCCGAGCATCGCGGCAGCCGTCGACGCGCGCCGCCGAGCAGCGGCGCGAGCCAGCGGGACTGGCGACCGCTGGGCGACGCGTCATGCACTCGCCAAGGCGTGACCCGGCCGCGGTAAGCCGCGAGCTGAACGTCGAGGTCGGCGCCGCCGCCGCTGAGGCGCGCGGCAGGCGTCCTCGGTGTCGGCGGCGCGCATCAGCGTCTCGCCGATCAGCACGGCGTCGACGCCGACGCGCTCGAGCTCGTCGAGCTGCTCGCGGTGGAGAAGCCCGACTCCGAGACGACGGTCTTGCCGGCCGGGACGTCGGACAGCAGCTCGTAGGTGCGCTCGACGTCGACCGAGAAGTCGCGTGAGGTCGCGGTTGTTGATGCCGATGACGTCGGCGTCGACGTCGAGCGCGATGCTCGAGCTCCTCCTCGTCGTGGACCTCGACGAGCGACGTCGAGGTCGAGCGCGCGCGCCTCGCCGTACAGCTCGTCGAGGTCGTCGGCTCGAGCGCGGCGACGATCAGCAGGATGGCGTCGGCGCCCGCCGCCGCCGCCTCGTAGACCTGGTAGGGGTCGACGATGAAGTCCTTGCGCAGGATCGGCAGCCGCGTCGCGGCGCGCGCCTCGCGCAGGTCGTCGAGCGAGCCGCCGAAGTGGCGGCTCGGTGAGGATCGACAGCGCGGCGGCGCCGCCGCGCTCGTAGGCGCTGACGATCTCGGTCGACCGTCGCGCCCGTCGCGGATCTCGCCCGCCGACGGCGAGCGGCGCTTGTGCTCGGCGATCACCGAGATGCCGGGGCGCATCAGCGCCTCCGCGAACGGGCGCGGCCCTCGGGGCGCTCGGCGAGCGCGGCCTCGAGCTCGCGCCAGCGGCATCGCCTCGCGGCGGCGGCGCGACCTCGTCGCGCGTGTCGCTCGACGATGCGCTCCAGCACGCTCATGCGGGCGCCAGCTCCTGCGTCAGCGCGCACGAGCCGCTCGAGCGCCGCGGCGGCGCGCGCCCGCGTCGACGCCGCCTCGCGCCGCGCGCGACGCCCGCCCGCAGGTCGTCGCGCGGCCCGGCGGCGTAGATCGCCGCGCCGGCGTTGAGCACGCGCGAGGTCGCGCGCGCGGGCCCGGCTCGCCGGCGAGGATCCGCCGCGTGGTCGGCGGCGTTGTCGGCCGGCGTGCCGCCGGCCAGCGCTCCGGGCCGGCGCGGCGCGAGCCCGACGTCCTCCGGGCGCGACGCGTAGCGCGCGAGCTCGCGCGCCGTCGACCTCGACGACGTGCGTGGTCGCCCGACGTGCTCATCTCGTCCAGACCGTCGTCGCTGGACACTACCAGCGCCCGGTCGGCGCCCAGCCTCGCCAGCGCGCCCGCGATGGTCTCCAGGAACGCCGGGTCCGAGACGCCGATCACCTGGCGCGCGCGCCCGGCCGGGTTGGTCAGCGGCCCGAGGAAGTTGAAGATCGTGCGCACGGCGAGCTCCTTGCGCACCGGGCACCACGAAGCGCGTGGCGGCGTGGTGGGCGGGCGCGAACATGAAGCCGAAGCCCGACCTCGTCGATGCAGCGGCGCGACCGCCTCGGGCGCGAGGTCGATGCGCACGCCGAGCGCCTCGAGCACGTCGGCCGAGCCCGACAGGCCGGTCGCCGAGCGGTTGCCGTGCTTGGCCACCGCGCAGCCGGCGCCGGCGGCGATCAGCGCCGCGGTCGTGGAGACGTTGAAGGTCGGCCGCCCGCCGCCGGTGCCGGCGGTGTCGACAGGTCGTCGCGGCCGGTCGCGCACCGGCGTGGCCAGCGCGCGCATCGTCGGGCGAGGCCGGCGAGCTCGTCGACCGTCTCGCCCTTCGTGCGCAGGGCGATCAGACGGCCGGCGATCTGCACCTCGGAGGCGTTGCCGCCCATGATCTCGGCCAGCACCGCCGCCGCCTGCTCGGCGCGCAGGTCGCGGCCGCGACGCCAGCGCGTCGATCGCCTCGGTGAGGACGTCGGGTTAGGCCACAGGAAGTTCTGCAGCAGCCGCTTGCCGTCGGGCGTCAGCACGGACTCGGGGTGGAACTGGACGCCCTCGCGCGGGCAGCTCGCGGTGGCGGATCGCCATCACCACGCCGCCGCCGCGCGCGGTCGACCTCGAGCACGTCGGGCAGGTCGGGCTCGACGACCAGCGAGTGGTAGCGGCCGACGGTCAGCGGGCCGGCAGGCCCGCGAAGAGCGCCGGTGCCGTCGTGCTCGATCTCGGTCGTCTTGCCGTGGACGGCACGTGGCGGATCGACCGTGCCGCCGAAGGCCTGCGCCAGCGACTGGTGGCCGAGGCAGACGCCGAGCGTCGGGCACGCCCGCCTCGGGGAAGCGGCGCATCGACCTCGATCGAGATGCCGGCCTCGTTGGGCGTGCACGGGCCCGGGCGAGACGACGACGCGGTCGAGCCGCGCTCGAGCAGCTCGTCGACGGTCGCGGCGTCGTTGCGCACCACCTCGAGCTCCGCCCCCAGCTCGCCCAGGTACTGGACGAGGTTGTAGGTGAACGAGTCGTAGTTGTCGATCATCAGGACCCTCACGGCCAGTCCGGCTGCCGCGCCGCCAGCTCGATCGCGCGCACCACGCCGCGCGCCTTGGCGCGCGACTCCTCGTACTCGTAGTCGGGCTTGGCGTCGGCGACCGTGCCGCCGCCGGCCTGGATGTGGGCGACGCCGTCCTTGACGACGACGGTGCGGATGTGGATGCAGGTGTCGAGGTCGCCGGTGTAGCAGAGCTAGCCGATCGCGCCGCCGTAGCCGCCGCGCTTGACCGGCTCGAGCTCGTCGATGATCTCCATCGCGCGGACCTTCGGCGCGCCCGAGAGCGTGCCCGCGGGCAGCACCGAGCGCAGCGCGTCCATCGGCGCCGACGTCCTCGCGCAGCGTCGCCCGCGACGTTGGAGACGATGTGCATGACGTGCGAGTAGGTCTCGACGGCCATGAAGCGTCTCGACCTCCACGCTGCCGTACTCGCAGACGCGGCCGAGGTCGTTGCGGCCGAGGTCGACGAGCATCACGTGCTCGGCGCGCTCCTTCTCGTCGGCGAGCAGCTCGTCGGCGATCGCCGCGTCCTCGTCGGCGTCGGCGCCGCGCGGGCGGGTGCCGGCGATCGGGCGCGTCGAGACGTGGCGGCCGGTGACGGTCAGCAGCGGCTCGGGCGAGGCGCCGGCGATCTGGAAGTCCTCGAAGTCGAGGAAGTACATGTACGGCGACGGGTTGACGGCGCGCAGCCCGCGGTAGATCGAGAACGGCTCGACCGGCGATCGGCGCCGACCAGCGCTGGGACGGGCACGACCTGGAAGGCGTCGCCGGCGTGGACGTACTCGATGATGCGCGCGACGATCGCCTCGAACTGCTCGCGCGGCATGTTGGACTCGAACGGCGGCTCCGGGCGCGCGCGCGGGCGGCTCGGGCGCGCGGCAGCGGGCCGGCGAGCCGGCTCGCGGACCTCGCGCGATCGCGCTCGACGCGCGCGCGCGTAGGCGGCGTCGAGGTCGGCGTCGTCGGCGTAGACGTTGGCCAGGATCGTGACCGTGTGCTTGAGGTGGTCGAAGACCACGATCACGTCGGACAGCATCAGCGCCATGTCGGGCAGGCCGACCGGGTCGGGGTTGGGGTCCGGCAGCGCGCTCGACGGCGCGCACGCAGTCGTAGCCGAAGAAGCCGACCGCGCCGCCCGCGAAGGGCGGCAGGCTCGGCGAGCGGCGCCTGGCGGTAGCGCGGCCACCTCCGCGGCCGCGAGCGCGTACGGGTCGCCGCGGTCGGCCAGCGACCAGCGCAGCACGCTGCGCGGGCGCGCAGCCGATGAACGACCAGCGGCCGACCCGCTGGCCCTGCTCGGCCGACTCGAGCAGGAAGGCGGGGCCGGCGCCGCGCAGCTTCAGGAACGCGCGAGACCGGGGTCTCGC
Source organism: uncultured Solirubrobacteraceae bacterium (assembly GCA_963764385.1). Lineage (GTDB taxonomy): Bacteria > Actinomycetota > Thermoleophilia > Solirubrobacterales > Solirubrobacteraceae > DATFQI01. The sequence continues at coordinate 129,298 of CAVXSJ010000008.1, forward strand.
AGTCCTCGATGAACGTCTCGCGAGACCGGGACGAGGTTGTGGTCGCCGCCAGCGCTCGCACCTCGTCGAGCGGGGCGACCGCGAGGTGCTCAGCGGCGACGGCCAAGGAGGACCTCCTCGGCGTCGGCCAGGCTGAGCCCGCGCGAGCGCAGCAGCACGGCCAGGTGGTAGAGGACGTCGGCGGCCTCCTCGGCCACGCGCTCGTCGGTCTCCTCGCGCGCGGCGCGCGCGACCTCCTCGGCCTCCTCCTGCACCTTCTCGCCGATGAGCGGCGGGTCGGCGAGCAGCTCGGCCGTGTACGAGCCCTCCGGGCGCGTCCGCGCGCACGGTCGGCGAGCGTGCGCTCGAGCCCCGGCAGCGCCTCGTGCGGCGCCGGCGGCTCGAGGTCGCCGTTGTGGAAGCAGGTGCGCTCGCCGGTGTGGCAGGCCGGGCCGGCCGGCTCGACGAGCGCGAGCACCGCGTCGACGTCGCAGTCGTAGCGGCAGCGCCTTGACCGCCTGCGTGTTGCCCGAGGTGGCGCCCTTGTGCCACAGCTCGTCGCGCGAGCGGCTGTAGAGGTGCAGCTCGCCGGTCTCGCGCGTGCGCTCGAGCGCCTCGCGTTCATGTAGGCGAGCGTCAGGACCTCGCCCGATGCGCCAGTCCTGGATCACGCACGGCACGAGGCCGTGCTCGTCGAAGGCGATGGGAGCGTCCGCCATGGACGCGGGAGTCTAGGCGGCTGGCTCGGCCCAGGGGGACGGGCGGCTCTGCCGTGAGGCGCGGCCCACCAGCGGGCGGCGGTTCCAGTCGCGCAGGGAGTTGCGGTGGAGGCCGGTGCACCACCCAGAGGAAGTAGATCGAGAACGGCACGCCGGGCACGTCGAACAGCAGCGTGTGCCAGTCGGCGGGCGTCGAGAGGCCCGCGACGAGGTGGCTGACGCCGCAGGTCACGAACACGCCGCCCAGCGCGAGACCGGACACCGACCAGCCGCCGAGCCCGGGCCGGCGCGCGAGCTGGGTGCGCAGCACGAGCGCGCCCACGATCGCGTAGTTGACGAACAGCAGCAGGTTCGCGGCGATCCCGAGCAAGTGCTCACCTGGCGGGCGTCGCCCAGCGCCTCCCACACGATCGCGCCGCAGGCGGCCACCACGACCCACGGAAGCGTCGCGAGCACGACCGGCGTGCCCGTGATGAGGCGGTCGCCGCGCCCGCCGAACGCCGCCTCGATCCGCAGCAGCACGAAGATCCCGCCCGGCACGAAGCCGATCGCCAGCGCACCCAGCATCGGCCCGCTCGCCGCCTCGCTCCACAGCAGGTGGTGCTCGGCGTGCACGAGATGGTGCGGGCCGCAGGTGGCGGCCATCAGCGCGAACGCGCCGCCGAGGTACGAGAAGCCGCGCGTCTTGTGGTTGCGGCCGAGCTCGTACGCCGCGATCACGCCCAGCCCGGCGTAGGCCAGCCCGGTGAGCAGGGCGAGGATGCCGGCGGCGACGGTCACAGGGCCTCCTTGGCGATCCCGATCTGGTGCAGCATCTCGTCGATGAAGCTGCGCTCGCCGCGGGCGCGCGCGACGCCCGGTGCCCGGCGCGGCCGAGGCCGGCGACGCCGGCGAGCTCGGCCGCGGGCACGGCGGGCGACCACAGGAAGCCCTGCGCCACGGTGCAGCCGAGCGCGAGCAGCTCGGCCGCCTGCAGCGGCGTCTCGACGCCCTCGGCGATCACGTGCAGGCCCATGGCGTGGGCGAGGCTCGCACGGACGCGGCGACGATCGCCGAGTCCTCGGGATCGGTGCCGAGCCCGTCGACGAACGAGCGGTCGATCTTGAGCGACGTCGACGGGCAGGCGCTTGAGGGCGGCCAGCGAGGAGTAGCCGGTGCCGAAGTCGTCGATGGCGACGTGGACGCCGAGGTCCTTGAGCGCGCGCGAGCGTCGGCGCGGCCGCTCGCCGGCGCCCATCAGCGCGCTCTCGGTGATCTCCAGGCAGAGCTGCTCGGCTCGCAGGCCGGCGCGGCCAGATGCGGCGCGCCACCGCGTCGGCGAAGTCCGGGGTCGCTCGAGCTGGCGCGCCGAGACGTTGACGGTGACCGCAGCGGCGCAGCCCTGCGCGCGCCAGCGCGGCGACCTGGCGGCAGCGTCTGCGCAGCACCCAGCGAGCCGAGCGGGCCGATCAGCCCGGTCTCCTCGGCGAGCGGGATGAACTCGGCGGGCGACACGGCGCCGAGCGCGCGGGTGCGTCCAGCGGGCGAGCGCCTCGACGCCGGCGACGCGGCCGGTCTGCAGGTCGACCTGCGGCTGGTAGTGGAGCGCGAGCGCCATCGGCTCGAGCGCCGCGCGCAGCTCCTGCTCGAGCTCGAGCCGGCGACGATCCGGCGGCGCGTCGCCTCGGAGAAGAGCTCGACGCGATCCTTGCCCTCGTCCTTGGCCTGGTACATGGCCACGTCGGCGTCGCGCAGCAGCGCCTCGGCGCCGACGCTCGCCTCGCCGCCGCCGACCGGCAGCCGATGCTGGCGCGGACGTGCGCGGCGCTGGCCGGCGATCGTCGAACGGCTGCGTCGAGCGCGTCGCGCAGGCGCCGCGCCATCGCGATCGCCTCGCGCTCGCCCGGCGACGCCGTCGCACAGGACGGTGAACTCGTCGCCGCCCAGGCGGGCGACCAGTGTCGCCCGGCGCGCACGGCGCGCGCGCAGCCGGTCGGCGACCTGCGCAGCAGGCGGTCGCCCGGCGTCGTGGCCGAAGCTGTCGTTGACGAGCTTGAAGTCGTCGAGGTCGAGGAAGAGCACGGCCAGCGCGCCGCCGAGCGGCGGCCAGCGTCCGCAGGCGGTCGAGGAACAGCGCGCGGTTGGCCAGGCCGGTGAGCGCGTCGTCGGCCGGCGGGCCGTGGACGGCCGCGGGCCGCGGATCAGCGGCGGGAAGCGTGGGTGAGCGGAGCTGACGTGCGCGCACTCACCGCTTGATCGGCGCTCGCAGCGAGAATTCTGAGCAATCCGCGGGTGGGCCTGCTCCAGGTACCACGCGAACGTGCGCCGGCAGAGCACGCTCGCGGCCCATCACGGCCAGCAGCGCGGTCAGCACGCGCGGCGGCAGCGAGGGGATCAGGCGCTGCAGCCGCAGCGCGCAGCGGAAGAACGGCGCGTGGGCCGCCGAGAACGCCCCGTAGGCGGCGAGCGCCTGCTCGCGCGGCTGCGTCGCCCGCCAGCACGGCGCGCAGCTCGCGCCGCAGGCGATCCCGAAGTAGAAGGCGGTGCGGATGCCCTCGCCCGACAGCGGGAAGCAGTGCCCGGCGCAGTCGCCGGCGAAGAAGACGCCGTCCTCGGCCGCCGGGCGCAGCGCGTGCGGGAACCAGTTGCCCTGGTAGCGGACGGCGTCGCGTGTCGAGCCGGCGCGCGATCTCGCGCGTCGGCTCCTTGACGTGGTGGCGCGGCTCGTAGGAGCCGACGCCGACGCGCCGCTCGCCGGCCGCCGGGACCGACCAGGCGTAGCCGTGGCGGACCAGGGAGCGGTCGATCCAGACGTCGAGGTCGGTGCCGCGCGCGTCGTGCGGATGGACCTCGAGGCCGCGCGAGATCAGCGCCTCGGGCGGCTGGACGTTGGGCCCGGCCCGAGCACGCGCCGCCAGCCGAGCGGCGTCGACGATCAGCGGCGCGCGTGAGCGTCGCCGCGGTCGGTGTGACGACCGTCTCGCCGGTCGCGGCCGCTCGACCTTGGCGATCTCGAAGCGCGCGTCGCGCCTGCTCCCACAGCGCCTCGCACAGCTCGCGGTAGTCGAAGCCGACCAGCTCCACGGCAGCCGGAAGCGCGCCGAGCCGTGCGGCGTGTGGAAGGCCATGCACCGCAGCTCCTGCCGGATCGCGCGCTCGACGCCCATCGCGTGCAGCCACGGCGTCGGCGCCGCGCAGGCCGAGGTGGCGCGCTCGCCGATCTCGTAGCGGTCGACCACCAGCACGTCGGCGCCGCGTGCCGGCCAGCTCGCGCGCGACGGCGAGCCCGGCGAAGCTCGCGCCGCACACCAGCACGTCGGCGCGCTCGTCGAGCGGAGTGCGCTCGGCGCCGCGCAGCGTGGCGCGGCGCGTCACCGCCGCGCCCGACCGCAGCCCGCGGCAGGTCGCGCAGCGCGGACGCCGACGCGGCGCCCGAGCACGTCGCCGCCGGCCGCCTCGGCGCGGTCGAGGACCGCCCGTAGGCGGCGCAGGCCAGCCGGATGCCGGTGCGGACCGAGGCCGGGCGCCGCGGCCACGGCGGGCTCGGCGGCGGCGAACAGCGCGCGCGCGCGCGCCACCTCGGCGCGAGCAGCGGCGCGCAGCCGCGGGTGTCGCGGGCGGCGCCAGATCCACCTCGTCGAGCCGGCCTCGCGGTCCTCGGCGGGGAGGTAGATCGCGGTCCATGTCCCAGTCCTCGCGGACGTCGCGGATGAAGTTCGTGAGCTGGAACGCCTGGCCGAGGTGCCCGAAGTCGGCGCGGAGGCGCTCGGGCACGCCGAGCAGCGGCGCCATGATCCGGCCGACCGAGCCCGCCGAGCCGTCCATGTAGGCCGTCGAGCTCGTCGCCGGTGCTCGATCCGCACGCGGCCGCAGTCGACGCGCATCGAGCGCATGTAGCGCCGAGCTCGTCGAGCGGGAGGTCGTGGCGCGCACCGGCGTCCATGAGCGCGACGACCACCGGGTGCGCGACGACCGGCCGCCGCGCAGCTCCTCCTCCCAGGCGTCGAGCGCCGCCCGGCGCGCCGCGGGGGTCGGCGGGCGGCGCGGGCCGTCGACGATCTCGTCGGCGGTGCGGACGTAGCCGTAGAGCGCGTGCGTGGCCGGGCGCACGTCGGCCGGCAGCCGGCGCGTCGCCCAGTAGTAGGTCGGGTCGTGCCGCAGCTGCAGCCGCCGGCACGACTCGTACGCCGCGCTCGAGCGCTCGGGTCCATGGCTGCCATTGTCATCCTTGTCACCCACGATGGAAGCACTCCTGCGCGACCGGCGGCTGCTCTACGTGACCGGCAAGGGGGGCGTCGGCAAGACCACGGTGGCCGCGTCGCTCGGTCTCGCGGCCGCCGCCGCGGCCGCCGCACCATCGTCTGCGAGGTCGCCGAGCAGGATCGCGTGTCGCGCGCGCTGGGCCGTGAGGGCGTGGTGGCGGAGACCGAGGTCGAGCTGGCCGAGAACCTGTGGGCGATCACCATCGACCCGCAGCGCGCGCTCGAGGAGTGGCTCGCGCGCCAGATCGGCGGCGCCGGCCTGAAGGTGCTCGCGCGCTCGTCGGCCTTCGGCTACTTCGTGGCGGCGGCGCCCGGGGCCAAGGAGCTGATCACGATCGCCAAGGTGTGGGAGCTGGCCCAGAGCCAGCGCTGGGACCGCCACAACCGCCCCTACGACCTCGTCGTCGTCGACGCGCCGGCCTCGGGCCACGGGCTGGCCATGCTGACCACGCCGCGCACGTTCGGCGAGATCGCCCGCGTCGGGCCGATCCGCCGCCAGGCCACCAGGGTCCGCGACATGCTGGCCGACCCCGAGCGCACCGGCTACCTCGCCGTCGCGCTGCCGGAGGAGATGCCGGTCAACGAGACGCTCGAGCTCGAGGCGCAGCTGCCGCGAGGCGGTGGGCCTGCGGGCTCGAGGCGATCGTCGTCAACGGCATGTGGCCGGAGCGCTTCAGCGCCGCCGACGCCAAGGCGATGCGGGCGGTCGCCGACGGGCGCCCGGACCTGCGGGCCGCGCTCACCGCGTACGAGCGCGCCCGCGCCCAGCGCAGCCATCTGCGCCGCCTGCGACGCGCCGCGTCGGCGCCCGTGGTGACCCTCCCCTACCTGTTCGACGCAGAGCTCGGGCTGCCCGAGTTCGAGCGGCTCGGCAGCCGGCTGGCACGGAAGCTGTGACCCCGGAGCCGACGCGCACGCTCGCGCGCGAGGCGCGCTGGGTCTGGCGCGGCGAGCAGCTGCTCCTCTGGGGCGTCGCCGTCGTGGTGGGCATGATCGTCGCGGGGCAGCTCGACGGAGCCCTCGCGCTCGCCCTGCGGGTCGTGCCGGTCGCCGGTCTGCTGATCTGCGTGACGCTCGTGCCCTCGCTGCGCTGGCGCCACTGGCGCTGGGAGGTGCGGCCGGACGCGATCGACATCCGCCGCGGCACGTTCACGATCCGCCGCACGCTCGTCCCGATGCTGCGCGTGCAGCACGTCGACACCACGCGCGGCGTCATCGACCAGTCGCTCGACCTGGCGACGGTCGTCGTCCACACCGCCGCCGGCAGCCACAGCATCCCGCTCCTGCGCGTGGCCGACGCGGCCGAGGTGCGCGACCGCATCGCGGACCTGGCCCGGACCGCCGATGAGCCCTGAGCCGCGGCGCCTGCACCGCGCGGGCATCGCCGTCTATGCGTCGGCGCGCTGCGCGAGTGCGCCGTCCCGCTGCTGGTGCTGGTCGTGCTGTCGGCGTTCCGGGGAGGGGTCGGATGAGGGCTCGCTGCTGCGCGGCCTCGCGTTCGCGGCGCATCGGCGTCGTGGCCTCGACCGTGCTCGGCTTCGTGCGCTGGCGCGACGACGACCTGGTGGGTGACGCCGGACGCGATCCACCGCAAGAGCGGGCTGATCGGCACCAAGGAGACGGACGTGCCGCTGGCGCGCATCCAGTCGCTCGACCTCGAGCAGGGTCCCGTCCAGCGGCTGTTCGGCGTCTACGCCGTGCACGTGCAGACCGGCGGCGGCGGGGCGCCAGGGCGAGATCGTGCTCGACGCGACCGGCGAGGCGACGTGCGCGAGCTGCGGTCGCTGCTCGGCGCGACCACGGGCCGGCGCCGGCGCCCGAGACGCCGGGGCCGAGCGCCGGCTCGCGCGCTCGCGGCTGCTGATCGCCGCGCTCACGGCCGGGCAGCTCGGCGTCATCCTCCCCGGTCGCGGGCGCTCTTCCAGCTCGTGCGACGAGCCGTTCGACGAGGACGACGCGGTGCGGCTGCTCCCGCACACGGTCATGGCGGCCGTGGCGCTCGTCGTCGCGCTGCTCGTCGCCGCCTGGCTGCTCTCGGTGCTCGGCTCCGTGATCGCCTTCTCGGGCTTCACGGTCACGCGCGAGGGCGACCGGCTGCGGATCCGGCGCGGGCTGCTGGCGCGGCGCGAAGCGACCGTGCCGGTCGAGCGCGTGCGCGCGGTCGAGGTCGTCGAGAACGTCCTGCGGCTGCCGTTCGGCTTCGCCGCGCTGCGGATGGAGGTCATCGGGCACGCGAAGGAGGCCGCCGCCGCGCAGACGCCTGTTCCCGCTGCTGCGGCGCGACGAGGTGCGCGGGTTCCTCGACGAGCTGCTGCCCGAGCTGGCCGACGACCTCGACGGGCTCGAGCGCCCGCCGGCCCGCGCCGCCCGGCGCTACGTGCTGCCGCCGGCCGTGTTCGGCGCCTTGGTGGGCGCCGGCGTGTGGGCGTTCACGCCGGCCGGGCCGTGGGTGCTGCCTGCCGCCCTCCTGCTCGGCGGCTACGGGCTGCTGCGCCACCGCACCGCCGGCTGGCGGCTGGACGGCGGCCGTCTCGCGGTCCGCTCGCTGCGGCTCGCGCGCACCACGGTGCTCGGCCCGGCGCGCTACCGCGAGTGGCACGAGGTGAGCCAGAACCCGCTCCAGCGGCGCGGCCGCGCTGGCCGACGTGTTCGTCGCGTTCGGCAAGCAGACCGACGCCCGGGTGCGCCACCTCGAGCTCGCGACGGCCGACGCCCTCTACGACCGCCTCAGCCGCCTCTGAGCGCCACTTTCCACAGGGTCTCGGGGATCCTGCGCTGGCTGATCAGGTCGTCGTTCCACACCGCGAACAGTGTCAGCCCTTCCTTCGGCAGGTGGGTCAGGTCGGTGTGGAAGCCCGGCATGCCGCCCTCGTGGCCCCATGCCTCGCGGCCGTCCATCTCGAAGCGGGCGAGGCCGAGCCCGTACGCGTCGCCGAGGGCGGTGCTGGGCCTGAAGTCGGTCATCTCGCTCAGCGAGTCCTCGTCGATCACCTCGCCCGCGAACAGGCGGTCGGCCCAGCCGGCCATCGCCTCGGTGGAGCCGGCGTAGCCGCCGGACGTCCACGCGGCCGTCGCCAGCGAGGTCGACGGCACGAACGGGCCGTCGTCGCCGAAGGGACGCGGATCGCCGGCGCCCTCCGGATAGACGTAGCCGCGCGCCGGCTCGCCCTCCACGCGCTGGTCCGGCTGCAGGGCGATCCTGGGCGCCGTGTCGCGCAGCAGGTCGAGCCAGTCCTCGCCCGCGGCGCGTCCAGCGCCAGGCCGGCGGTCACGAAGCCCGAGTTGTTGTAGACGACCGAGTCCTCGGGGTGCGCGGGCCGGATCGCGGCGAGCCAGTCCGCCGGCCGGAAGCGCCGTGCGGGCCGCCGGAGCTGGGCCAGGTAGAACCGCTCCGGCGCATCCTCGATCCCGCCGTCGTGCCCGAGCAGGTCGCGCAGCGTCCTGGAGCGCTCGCCCGGCCAGGCCGGCACCCACCTGCGCACGGGATCGTCGAGCGACAGGCGCCCCTGCTCGGCGAGCCGGAGCGCGAGCGCGGCCGTGATCATCTTGCCGACGCTCGCGTAGGCGACGGGCGTCTGCGCGGTCATCGGCCGGTCCGCCTCGATGTCCGCCTTCCCCCACGCGCCGGACCACACCAGCTCACCGCGCCGGTAGAGGGCGGCGGCCGCTCCTGGGACGCCGAGCTCCTGCGCGCGCTTGGCCAGCTCGGCGTCGAGCTTCCGCGGCAGGTCGTCGCGTGCGACCCGCTCTTCACCGCCTCCGCAACCCACGAGCGCCACGATCACGGCGCAGAGCAGACCGCGGAGCAGCATGGCTACGTGATGCCGAGCCGGTCCAGCAGCGTCTCGTCGCCGCGCCACGAGCGCCGCACGCGGACCGAGAGGTCGAGGTGCACGCGCTTGCCCAGCTCGCGCTCGAGCTCGCGCCGGGCGGCCATGCCGATCGCCTTGATCATCCGCCCGTGGGCCCCGATGAGGATGCCCTTCTGGGATTCGGTCTCGACCCACAGGTAGGCGTGGACGACGACGAGCTCGTTCTGCTCGTGGATCTCGTCGACCTGGACCTCGACGGAGTGCGGGACCTCCTGGCGCGTGCGGTGCAGGACCTGCTCGCGCACGAGCTCGGCGAGCACCACGTGCTCGGGCTGGTCGGAGATCTCGTCGGACGGGAAGTAGAAGGGACCCTCCGGCAGCAATGAGGCGAGGTGCTCGAGCAGCGGCCCGACGCCGCGGCCGGTGCGAGCGCTCACCGGGAAGATCTCGGCGTCGTCCGGAACCAGGTCGGCGGCCGCCTGGAGGGCGAGCACGGTGCGCGGGCGGTCGAGCCGGTCGACCTTGTTGACGGCCACCACGACCGGCACGTCGACGCCCTTGAGCGCCTCGGCGATGAACACGTCGCCGGACCCGCCGATCCCCTGCTCACCGTTGACCACGAACAGCGCGGCGTCGGCCTCGCCGATCTCGGACTCGACGCGGTGCTGCATACGGGCGGTGAGCGCGTCGCGCGGCCGCTGCACGCCGGGCAGGTCGGTCAGCACGAGCTGGAAGCGGTCCGGCGCCGTCACCACCCCGCGGATCGCGCGCCGCGTGGTCTGCGGCTTGTCGGACACGATCGCGACCTTGTGGCCGACCATCGAGTTGACCAGCGTCGACTTGCCGACGTTGGGGCGGCCGGCGAGCGCGACGAAGCCCGAGCGCTGGCTCATCGCAGCCAGCCCACGATCTCGGCCTGGAGGGCGAGCATCTCGCCATCGTCCTGCTCGTGATCCATGCCCGTGAGGTGCAGCACGCCGTGCACGACGGCCTCCAGCAGGTCCTCGGTGTGCTCGGGACATATCACCACGTCTCCCAGCTCGCGGGGGCCGGCGGCCATGCCGGCTTCGTCGACCGGGAACGACAGCACGTCGGTCGGACCGCTTTTGCCGCGGTGCTGCTCGTTGAGCTCGGCGATCCGCTCCGCGCTCACGAACTCGACGGCCACGTGCCCGTCGTCGACCCCCGCCGAGGCGGCGGCGAGCGCGCACGCCTCGACGATCCGCGCCAGCGGCAGCGCGTCGCCGATCACATCGACGTCGAGCAACTCAGGCGGTGCGCCGGCGCTCGGCCGGCCGCACTCA
>CAVXSJ010000009.1:0-275623 GCA_963764385.1 uncultured Solirubrobacteraceae bacterium
CTTTTCTCAGAAGCCCTGCAATTCGCGGGGTTTCTTGGTGTTTGGGGTGGGTTCGGATGTTCATCCGGGGCCCGAGCGGACCAGCTCAGCGGACCAATCTGCATCCGGGCGCGTGCGAATCAGGGGGCGGTGCGTCGCTGCTCGAAGCCCACGAGTGACTCGCCTAGGATCTCCTGCCAGTCATCGCTCTTCGGCGTCACACCCCACTCCGCGATGAGGTGCCAGAGCACGAGCTCCAGGGGAACGCGCGCGGTAGGGATGTGTAGATGCGCAGGCGTCTTCGCCAGCCGAACTGTTGCGGAGCCGGGATTGACGAAGTCCGCGTTGGCGTGGAGATGGGCCAGCGGATACTCGTAGTCGGCCTTCGGGGGCTCCCGGGAGTACTCCCACCGCAGCAACCAGGAGTTCGCGTCCTCGCCGGTCTGAAATCGGTAGCCGTACGTGACGGTCTGGCAGTGCTCGCCGACGACCTCGATCGCTTGCTGGACGAACAGCCGCTCGTTGACGCCGTGGAGCGTCAGCGGGGTGCGATCACGCCCCGGAAGCAGGCGAGGTTGAACTGCGTCCCCCGCCCCGGGATCGGGAGCAGTGACAAGCGCGCATCGGTCACCGTCCGGTTGAGGACGGCGTTCAGATGGTCCGCGAAGGCCTGGGCGACGCTACGCGGTGGCTCTATGGCCGTTCTGGCCGAGCCACAGCAGGCCGGCGAGGTCGCTCACACCGGGGTCGCTCTCATCGAGCTCACCGGCTTCGTAGCGCCGCACGAAGTCCTCAACCGTGAGGCCAGAACCGCGCCGCACCTCGCTCTCAAGGAACTCCTCGTACTCGCGCTCGTCGAGCTCGATGACTGGCGTTCCTGAGGGTGTGTGATCGACGGTCATGACGCAGCCTTGCTGAAAAGGATGGTATCGGCACCGGACGGAACAAAGTTCAACGATCCCGTCAGGGCCGGTCGCGGCCGTTGCGTCGGCGACGGTGGAAGCCTCGCACGGATTGCTCGCAGATTTGCTCCACCACGGGCCGTGCCGCTACTGCTCCGCTCCGAAGATCGCCGTCTCGACGTGGCTGCGGATGAAGCGCACGTGCCGGCCGAGCTTGACGCGCGGCAGTGTGCCCTTGCGGCCCCATTCGTGCACGGTGGAGACAGGCACGTCGAGCAACTCGGCCACCTCGCGCGCCGTCATCAGTTCGGAACGAGTCAGGCCTTGCGGCGTGCCTGGAACGCCAGCTGGAGCGCCGAACGGCAGTCGACGGGCAGATCGGTCCGTGAACTCGCGCACGTCCGGCACTACGAGCTTCGGCCGGCGGACGCCGAGCAGGTCACCGACCTCATCCGCGCACCCAAGACGCGCGCCGGGTTCTCGCCCTCGTATCGCGCGTTCCTCGCCGATGCGTGTCGGCTCAAAGCAGCCATACTCGTTAAGCCGTCGAGCGCGCGCCGTGAGCAAACGAATTTCATCCCAACGGCTTGTCGCGGTGTCTTCCAGCTCCCGCCGTCGTCGCGTCTCCCGGTGCCCGTCGAGACACGCCTCCTCGCATTGTCCTGGTTTGCCGTCCTCCGTCTCTATCTTGTGCTTCCGCTTGTTCTGGGTTTGGTCTGTTGGGGTTGACCCTGCCGCCACCCGCCCTCGTTTCCCGCTTGTCCTTGCAGATCTCATGGGCTGTTCCTGACCCCGCCAGCCCCCTGATGGTTTGTACGTAGGGCGGGCGGGGTCAGGAACAGCCCCATGCCACAACACCGCTTGGCAAGCGGGAAACGAGGGCGCGGGCTACGGACCGCGAATCCGTAGCCCTGTCCGTAGCCTTCCCTCCGTCGCGCCGCTTCGCTCCGCGAGTTACGGACTCGGTCACGACCTATCAACACCCCCAGGCAGATGCGGCTACCGCCGGTCGGGATCCGCGTCCGCCCGAGACCAGTCCTGACTGGAGTGCCCGATCCGGGCGAACGGAGAGCGCTCACTCAAGCGAAAGGCGCTGTGGGCGGTCCTCACAGCACGTCGGTCAGCGCGATCTAGAATCTCGTACATCGACCAGGACCATGGTCTTGACGAGCCAACAGGCGGCGCTCCGAACTGACCGCCTCAGGCGAGATCTCCCATTCCATGTTCACGTCCGGGTCCTGGCCGTGGTCGGCCGCGTTCCGTAAGTGCCCTAAGAACCGGAAATAGCCCATTTGCTTGTCCGCGATTACGTGCTGGTCAGCGATGCGCTGCGCCTTCGAGGTAACGCCAGTAGCGCCGCTGAGGCTGACGGCGGGCGTCGAAGCATCGGCGATCTTGATCAAGAAGTTCTCCGCCGCGTTTCCAATGTGAACTACGGCGCTCCTGTCGCGCTGACCAGGGACGAGCTTTTTAACCGCGCTCCGCAAGTTCGTGTCGATCCCCGCTTCCTCGTCGTGAACGTAGGCGTAAGCCTCGTCGACTAGGGCCTCGCGCATGAAGTCTTCGACCGACGCGCCGCCGGGCGAGATCTTTCCACGGCGACCTGATAACGCCTCGTGCCTCTTCGGTGGTTGCCACGACGTAGCCGGTGTCCGTGGCGTAGACGAGCGAACCCGAAAACTGCCCGAGGCTAACCAGTGTCTCGCGTATCTCACCCTCATGGTTCGTGTAGCCAAATCGGTGCTTGACCTCTTTGGCTGCCTTGAGCGGATCCCTGTGCAACGCGATGCGCTGCTTAAAGAAGCGGTACGCGGGAAACGCCTCGAGCGCGAACCGCAGTACGTCAATACGACGGCTATCTGTTGCCTCGGAGAAGTAGAAGCCGAACGGGGCGTTCGGCTCAAGGTCATTGCCGTTCTTGAAGACTAGCAGAGCTCGTCCGCAACGACAACGCACTCGAGTGTTTGCGGCGGTGGTTCAGGAACGCCGCACGGCCGTCGCATCAAGCGCGGGTTCGGCCTCGTGAAGGCTTCGCTACTCCGCCACTTGCTCAGCCGTGCACTGCGGGAGTTCCGGAACGGGTCACTCGTCGCTGGACGTAACTTCTCGACATCGAGTGCACCCGTTCGAACGTCGAGGGACATTCGCTGCCGCTGAGCCACACGTGAATGTGCACTTGGATGCGTCGAGCGTGCCCTCTGGCGCTAACGCGGGGCCTGTGGCGGGCTTGATCCTCCCTGAAGCAGGCTCTTCCGGCGTCGGCGAGTCATGTGTCTGGTCGACGTCACGCGCCGGGGTGATCCGCGAGCGAGGCCAGGCCTGCTCGGAAGGTCCCGTCGGCCTCTGTCAGCGCGCCGCCGGCCTTCAAGACTTCAATCACGGTGCGCGCGCCGGTGAGCGACCGATTGTTCTTCGCTACTCCGGCGGTCAAGACAATGTGCGAGAGCAGGGCGTCCGTCGTCATCTCCTTACGAACGCGCACCGAATCGACGATGCCTCCTAGGTCATCCGACTGCTCGATTGCTTCGCGCCATGCGGCGACGTACTCGTCGGACTCGGGGTGGTCGACGGCGAGACCGAGCCGCCGACCGGTTCTCGTGAGCTCCTTCGCGTTTCCACCGGTGATGACGCCAAGCGTTGCGAGGAACGCATTCTGACCACTGACCTGGGTCCTCCCGCCGCCCGCCCGTTTAACCACGTCGTCCAACTTTACGGGCGTCCCGGCTTGCCCTTTGGCTGCGGCGAGGTAGGCCTTGAGGATCCGGACAATCACCTCGAACCCAGCGTCGGGTAGGCGCAGACCACGGTCAGATGTAGCCATACCGAGCGACGTTACACACCTAGTCGGATATACGTGCCGATCCGCTGAAGAAGCCATGCGACGCCGAGATCAAACGTCCTTACGACAAGCAATCGCCGGCAAGTGTTTCTGCGGACGAGCTCGGACGGTGGGCGAGCAGAAACCCGATCCCCTGCGCTGCTTTGCGCCAGCATCTGCAGCGAACACTCGCGTATGGTGAACCGACGGCGACATACGAGTGGAACGCGATGCGGCGGTCGCGATCATCGATTCGCATCGACCGATCTAGAGCCAACTGGCGCGGCCTCAAAGCGCAAACATGGCCGGTTCAGCGGAATCGGCACGCTTTCATACAAGGTTGAGACACCCGGAACGACAGTCGTCGGTCAGTTACTTGAGCCGATCGAAGGCCCAAGCTTTGTCCGGACGACCTCACTATCGCCCCGATCGAGGCGGCAAACTTTGAGCATGTGCCAGTTCGGTGGAATGAGATCGTCTGGCTAGGGTTCGGCTTCACGTCCTAACTCGGCGCAACCTTGCCTCAAGCGTGTTCGTGGTTTGACACGCGCTTCCCAGCCACGGAGTGCCGTTTCGCGCAAAGCGAAACATGGATCAGCGTGATACAAGACGAGAGCGGGGTGTTCGTCCGTCCGCCCCGTCGCTCAAACTGGATGAGCTGCCCAGCGGATGGCTTGCCGACCGCTAATCCGGCAGCGAAAGGAGGTGGGGCCAATGGCCTAAGAACCCGCCCAGGGCGTCGGGCGCAAGGGCGCTGTCAAGCAGCGTCGCAGTTCTTCGCACCCAACGGCAACTGGGCCAAGCGCAACGCCAACACGGGTCGCATCATGGACCAGAAGGCCGACGGGACGCCGTTCAAGGGCGTCCGCAAGGAGAATAGCTAGGTCGAGGATGACGAGGTAGCCGGCGAGGTCGGAGTGCCAGCTCCGGCCTCGCCTTTCCGTTCGCAGACCGCGACCATCTCCCTGTACGCGCGGTGGAGTTCCGCCACAGCAGCCGCATTGCGAACGGGGTGAGATGAAACCACAACGATGGTCCGCCCGGAGTGCTGCCTTGCGCGCGACAAAGCAGCAGAACGACCCGCCTAGCCTGGCGAGCTGGGGCGCACGAGCAGGCGATCGCCGCCCGCCGCCTCGTCCGGAACGATGAAGCCGGCCCGTCGAAAGAACGGCAGAGCCTGCGCGCTGGGCGAGAGCACCAGGCGCGCGTAGCCGCGCTCGTCGGCGGCCGTGGTGATGCTCGCCAGCAGCACCGAGCCGACGCCGCGGTTGCGAGCGTCCTCGCGCACGAACAGGTTGCCGACATAGCCCCACCGCGAGTCCGGGACTGACGGGCGAGGCATCCGCCGGTACTCGTAGAGCGACGCCATGCCGACCGGCGATTGACCGATGCTGGCCAGCCAGGTCGTGCGGCGATCGCCTTCACCGACCAGCCACGCGCCCATACGCCTCTCGAAGTCAGGGTCCTCCCACCGCCGTCGGCGCTCCACACCGAGCGCAACGACGCGATCGCCCGCGCGTCGGTCGCATCGGCGATGCGCACGACAACGTCCGGCAGCTCCGAAGTCACGCGCACCCTTTACCGCGCGGCCGAGTTACGCCGAAGCGGGCACGTAGTGCTCGACGTTCACCGACGCGTAAGCGCTGCTCGTCGAATGCGCTCGCCGCGATCCTCGGCGGCGCTGGCCAGCGCGAACGGAACGCCGTCCTCGGCGAGCTGGCGGACCTCCTCGTAGGTGTCGCCGGCGACGGACCAGCCGTCGATCTCGGGCGACTCGGCCCACCATCCCTCGTGGTTCGTGGTGGTAGAGGATGCGGACGGTCACGGTCTGCCTCAGAGTAGCGGAGCGCTTCGTCTTCGCCAAGGCCGACGTCGCGGCAGAGGATCTTGCGGACCAGTCCCGGTGCGACCTCGGCGCGGTCGTGGAATGCGAAGGTGATCGGCGGCCGGCCGGGAGCCTTGAGCCTTCGGTGGGAGCCGCGCTGGCGGACGATCTCGTAGGAGAGCGGCTCGCGCATGAGCACGGCGAGCAGCTCGCGGGCCTTCATCGACGGGAAGTCGGTCATCGCGACTATCCGACGCTTTCGAGGATCCGGCGCGCCTCTTCGGGGCCGAGCTGCTCCAACGGCGCTGCGGAAGGCTGGTCCGCGCGGCGGCTCCGCGTGCGGCGTCCGTGTCCGGCGTGAACGCGCGCGTGGCGGCGTCGCGCAGCCGCGAAGCGCGGACGGCGTGGAGGTAGCGCTCGGTCGTCTTGAGGTCGGCGTGGCCGAGCACGTCGCGCACGGTCACCGGGTCGAGGACGCGCGTGAGGAGCGTTCCGGCGGTGTGGCGGAGGTCGTGGAAGCGCAGCGGCGGCAGGCCGGCGGCGTCGCGGGCGGCGACGTAGCGGCGGCGGAGCGCGGAGCGGGTCGAGGCGGTCGCCGGTCGACGTTGGCGAAGACGTAGTCGTCGGCGCGCGTGAAGTTCGGGCGGCGCGAGAGGCGGTCGAGGGCGCGCGAGGGCCTGGTCGCCGAGCGGGACGTAGCGGACGCGGCCGCCCTTGGTCGTGCCCTCGACGTCGCCGGAGAGTGCGCGCTCGACGACGAGGACGCGCTCGGACCAGCGGACGTCGCGCCAGCGCAGCGCGACGAGCTCGCCGCGGCGCAGGCCGGTGTAGGCGGCGACGCGGAGCAGCTCGCCGAGCTGGGCGTCTTCCTCGGCGTCGACGCAGAGCGCCCTCGTCGGTGAGGTCGTCGTGCGGCCCGCGCCAGGCGCCCGACTCGGCCGCGCGGGCGAGCGCCTCGATCTGCTCGACGGTGAAGACCTCGAGGCGAGCCGGCGCGTGGCTCGCGGCGCTTGGCCGCGCCGGCCGCCGGGTTCGCCGTCAGGCGCCAGCGCTCCGCGTGCTCCGGGCGCAGGCCGAAGTTGAAGATCGCGGCCAGGACCTGGCGGTGCTTGTTGACGCTGCGCGCTCCGACGCCCTCGCGCGCGTGCGCGACCAGCAGCGCCTCGATCTGCGCGGTCGTGACCTCCGGCGGCGGGCACGTCGCCGAGCGCGGCCATGATCCGGCCGATGCGCACTCCGCGGCCGCGGCGGTACGGCGTGCCGGGCTCGGCGAGCATCGAGCGGTAGTCGCGCAGCGTCGCGGGCTTGGCGCCGAGCACGAACTCGAGGTGCTCGAGCCACGCGTGCGCGAGCGCGCGGAAGGTCGGGCCGCCGGCCGCGGTCTCGCGTGCGGCCGCTTCGGCCGCGCGTGCTCGCGCGGCGGCGCGCTCGGCCTCGACCGCCTCGACGAGCTCGACGATGCGGCGGCGCGCCTGGAACTCGGTCAGGTGCCCGGGCGCGGGCCGGCCGCTGCGCGGCTCGCCAGCCGGCGCGCCGTCGCGCGCCAGCCACGCGCGGCGCCGAGCCGGCGGCGGACCCGCGTGCCGTCCGCGCTGCGCCACTTGACCGCCCACACCGGCTCGCCGTCGCGTCGAGTCGTCTCGACCAGCAGGAAGGCCGTCGAGAGCGGGTCGTGCGCGGTCATCGCGAAGCCGACCGTACACCCGGCGACTGCCGGACGAGCGGACCACCAGCGGACCAGCTCCACGCGAGCGGACCAGCCAGCGGACCAAACTGTCGTGAAATGACCGCCTAGAGCGCCATTCGAGCCACTCCAGACTTGGCGTTCTAGAGCCAATCAGCGCCGCGCTTCGGCTTGCCATGCAGAAGGTCGAGGGTTCGAGTCCCTTCATCCGCTCCTCTAAAAAGCCCCGCAAATCGCGGGGCTTCTTTGTTTCTGGGGTCGGTCTCGGCGGCGCGGCCGCTGTTCGGCCCGTCGTAGCCTGCATGTCAGATGTACGGGCGGGGAAGGATCGAGTTCGTTCAGGACGCCGACGGTGTGGTCGCCGAGATCACGACGCGCGAGCCGCTGGACGGGTCCGCGACGGTGACGATCGGGGTGCGCCACGACGCGGACGGTCCGCGGTACGTGCAGTTCACGGCCCACCTCAGCAACGACCCCGGGCGATCTGTGTCGCGCTTCCTCGATCTCTCCGACGGGAGCATCGAGCGGCGGTTCATGGAAGAGGCCGTCGAGCGCGGGACGATGCGCTGCCGGTGGACCGCACAGGGCATCGAGGAAGCACCGCGCGTGGACGACCGCGTCGAGGCGGCCCTCGAGGCCACGCGCGGCGTCGGGCAGGACGCCTGGCGAGCCGAGGTCACGGCGCTGTGATTCCGGACCGGGGCACTACTGGGCCGGCGGCGCGCCCGAAGCATTGTTTCCCGCACGCGAGGCGGCGGCGCCGCCGCGACCGATCCCTTACTTCGCACCCGTCACGGGCACGATCCCGCCGCCCGGGGAGCCGGTCGTCGGCGGCGTTCGGCTCCCGGTCGGCGACCGGTGCGGCGGCCGGGTCGCGACGTACTGGGCGACGTTCGAGGAGATCCACGCGCCCGCGCGATTGGTCTCACAGTTGGCGGGCGCCTTTGCGACGACCGGGCTGTGGCCGCTCTGCTGGGGCTGGAAGCAGGACGAGGTCGACAACCTGTTCGAGGATCCGCCGGTGCCCGCCGAGGCGATCGACGCGCTCGACGCCGCCGATGTAGTCGCGCGGTGGTGGGAGGAGGTGCACCCGGATCTCACCGACCCGTTCGGCACCGCGTTCCCAGGCCTCGCCGCTCCCGTCCGATGCGAGGTCGAGAGGGGGTGATCCGTTCGCTCCGGTCGACGACGCGCTCGGCTGGCAGTACGGCCGTGAGTCGGGCCGCCAGATTCTCCTCGTTCCTTGCCACCGCCCGGCAGATGCCCTCGGCGTGATCGCCTGGCAGGGGCAGCGGCTCGGGGCGGCTGAGATCTGCGCGGTGTTGCGCTCGTGGGAGGAACGCTTCGCCGCGTTCGCGATCGCAGCCGACGCGTGGTCGATCACGCTGGCCGTGGGGCCCCGCCGGCGACGGCCGAGCAAGCGCTTCGGCTCGCGGCGGAGATGTGCGCGGTGGCGTCGCCCGAGGAGGGTGTCGCCGGCACGGCCGAGCTCATCGTCGGCCCGCCGCGGCCGGTGCCCTACAACGACCTGATGCCGACCTGCTGGCGCCTGGACTTCGACCACGAGTGAGACGCGGCGCCACGCCGGTGAGCCGCTGAGCCAAGTCGGATAGCGTGACGCCGAATGACGACGGTGAAGGTCTGCATCGACGTGGCCGACCTCGACGAGGCCAGCGCGTTCTACTGCCAGGCGCTCCAGTGCACAGAGGTTGGGCGGAACCCGCGGACGGTGAAGCTGACTGCGGGTGGCAACGAGCTCTACCTGATCCTGCGGCCTGAGGGCTCGATGCCGTTCCCCGCGGCGACAGAGGGGCGTTCATTCGCCAGACACTGGACGCCTGTGCACCTCGATTTCTCCGTTGAGGACGTCGGGCGGTCCACATCGGAGATCACCAGGCTCGGCGGAATCGTCGAGGGCCAGGAGTCGGGCGACTGGGGCAGCCTGACGCGCTGCGCAGATCCCTTTGGCAACGGCTTCTGCCTGGTCACGACGGGCGGTGGGCGCTGACGCCCCGCGCGACACGGAACTCGGCGGCGACCTCGCGTGTCGCCGCCTCGGCTCCCAGGGGGAATACGTGGAGCGCGTCTACGCGCGAGATCGTCGCCAGGCCGGCCGCCAGCTCGCGCGCCAGGTCGATGCCGCCGCCCCGACTGATCTCCGCCAGGGCTCGCTGAGGAATCGCGACCCCGGGCAGCGCGCAGGCGCGCTCTGCCATGTGCGCGCTGCGGAGCAGCGCGACGCTTGCGTAGAACCGGACGTCGGCGAGGGCATCCTCGGCGGCCGAGAGGAACGCTTCGAGGCGCTCGAGGTCGAAGATCATCTGCGACTGGAGGAAGGTCGCTCCAGAGGCGATCTTGCGCCGCAGGAGCCGCAACTCCCGGTCGACGTCCTCGGCAAAGGGATTGACGACCGCCCCGACAGCCAGCGGGTGCGGGGCGCTCCATGCGGACGCGCTCGCAATGAGCTTCGTGGCGGTCATGTCGCCCACGTGTTCGATGCCGCGCACCGGATCGCCCTGCATGCAGAGGACCGCCTCAGCGCCGAGCGCCGCCGCGCCCACGACCTGGGACTGCAGGGCAAGCCGATTGCGATCACGACAGGAGACGTGGACGATCGTCCCCACACCCTGCTCCCGCGCGAGAGCTACCGCAGCCAGCGGCGACATCCGAGGCTGGCCGGCGTGGTTGTCGGTCAACCCGACGACATCGACGGTGTCGGCCAGAACGGCGATCCGGTCGCTGACGCGCGCGCCATCGGCCTGGGCCGGCAGCGAGATCTCCGCGGACGTCAGGGCGGTCAGTGACATGACCGCTGAAGCCTAGCCCGTCGGTCCGTCAGGCTCCGGGAGACAGTCCCATGTCGGTGACTTGACGAAGCCGGCCAGGAGGCCCGCTCGTACCCAGGTCGTCGCACGCGATCGCGCGGGGCCGCGAGCGGGACCAGGCGCCTCCCTTGTCCAACGCGAACCACCGAGCCGTACCCCGGGCCATGCCCGGTCATATTCACCCCGGTTCCTCGAGCACGACGACGAAGTCGACCAGCCAAGGTGAAGTGGCCACGAGGGAGATGACCACCCAACGAGGTCCGTCCGTCGCGGATCGCGCTTGGGGCAGGCGAGCGATCAAGCCTTCGAATATGGCGCGCAGTACCAACTGAAAGACGAAGCGGTTTGCCAGCTGTCGCAATAGCACGTAGTCAGCCTCGCATCAGCGGTGTCGCGCCGGACGTCGGAGTCGTCTTCCGCGGTCGAACCTCGGCCACTTCGGTCCCCTCGGGTCGGGCTTCGGCTCCCGGCCGGCCAGCCGCGCCTCGAACCGCTCGTCGTCGCGCTGCTTGCGCCGCCGTCTGCTCCTCGACCCAGGCCTCGCCGTCGATCCGCGGATCGCTCAGGTCGAACATCACCTTCGTCCGCTTGGCGTTGACGACCACCGGCACGACGTCCCCGCGTGCCGCGCACCCCGAACCTTGAACGTCTTCTCCTTGAACGTCAGCCGCACCGGCGTCCCGCCATCGCGGCCCGGCACGTCGACCATGTACTCCCAGATGTAAGACGAGCCGCCGGCGCCGTCGCTGCTGTACAGCTTCGCCTCGACGAACCGCGAGTCCACGAGCGTCGCGTCAACACGGTCCCATCCCCGCCGCAAACGGAGCCGAATCCGATCGAACCAAATCACGCGGCAACCATCTCAGCGTCGGCGCGCCGAGAGAACTGGCGAAAGAACCTGTTGGCCCCGTCACGTCGATGGTCGGGCCACGTAGAGGATCCAGGTGAGGTTGTCGAGCGCGGGCCGACAATCTCGGCCTCGTGCAGCAGCTGGTCGGTCGCGGTGCTGCCGAGGTCCGCACGGAGCTCGGCGGCGTGCGTCGCCGTCAGGTCGTAGAGCCGGCGCAGCGCGCTGGCCGTCCCGGTGAGCCCTCCGCCGATTCGAGGACGAGGCCCGCCTCGGTCAGCGCGGTCGCCCAGACGCGGTTCGCCGGTTCGCTTTGAGTGTCTTCGCCCGCGGTGAAGGCCACCCGGCCGCCTGGTGCGGTGATCCTGCGCACTTCCGCCAGCGCCGCCGCGGGATCCTGCGCCAGCGCGAGCGCATCCACGCTGACGATGGCGTCCGCGCGTCATCGGGCAGCCCGGTCTCGGTGAACGTGCCGGTTCGCATCTCGTACCGGCCCTCGGAAAGCCAGTACGGCGCTCGCTGTGCCGCGAGCTCGACCGCGACCGAGGACCAGTCGATCCCCACGAGCCGAGCGTTCATGGCACGGGCCAGCCACAGGCCTGGGCCTCCGCGTCCACAGCCGAGATCGACGAGCGTCGCGCCCGGCGGAAGCCGTAGAGCGCCGACCAGCGACGAGAGCAGTGACCAGGAGCAGGGGCTGAACGGCTCTACCTCGGCCGGGTAGTCCTCCCCCCATGCACGGGCCCAGAGCTCGGGCAAGAGCGTGCTGCCGGCCTGTGCACGGAAGTGGGCGTCGAACGCCGCGGGCGCCAGATCGGGACCGTCGATCTCCTCCATTGTCTGCTCCTCTTTGGAAGACGGCCTCAGGGACGTCGGGCTCCGATGGCGGGCCCGACTATGCCATGCAGAAGGTCACGTCGTACCGGGGATACTGCGTGTCGTGATCGAGGCCGTGGCCAACGAGTTGCTCGTCGCGTTCAGCGTGTTCCGACGCCCCGCCAACAAGCGGACTCAGCGCCGCAGGAAGTCGTGCGTTCGGTGGAGCTCGGGGAGTCGTCCTGGGGGCTCAACCCGGCGCTCAGCCGGATGGTGCGTACGAGCGAGCCCGCACGGCCGATGTTCCTGGTGCCGGGCGACGGCCTGCTCGGGGTCTACGAACCGGGAGGCTCCGGCGGCGTCCTGCCGTTCGACAGGGCCGTCACGGGCGAGAGCGTCGGCTCGGCGTTCCGAGGGACCGGCCGCATCGAGGTCTCCGGCCTGCTGCCCGACACCGTCGGACACGTGGCCGTCGTCCGCCGCAACGGCGAGGTCATCGAGACCTCGGTGCCCGAGAACGTCTACGCGGTCATGGTGGACGCCGGCACCGCGGACGCGCTGCCATCGCACATCAGGTTCGTCCTCGACGGGGAGGAGCGCGTCATCGCGGTGCCCGGTGCCGACGAGGAAGTCCTGACCCTGCGCTGACGCGACCAGCCGGCGATCTGCGTTCGATCAGGCGTCAGACGGGTCCTGAAAGGCGCGCACCTCGATGCGGCCGCCCAGTGCCTTCGACGCCTGCGTCGCCCACCGGACCGCGGCATCCTGGTCTTCGGCCTCGATCACCCAGAAGCCGCCGACGTACTCCGCCGCCTCGACGAACGGTCCGTCGACCACCACGGGCTCGCCGCTGGTGGCGTCGACGGTCTTGGCCGACGACGGCGGGTGCAGCCCCCCGGCGAAGCGAAACGCGCCGGACTCGTGGAGGTCGGCGTTGAACGCCTCCACGGCGGCCAGCGCGGCCTCCAGCGCGGCCGCGTCCATCGACGCCATGGTCGGCTCCTCGGCCGAGTCGTGGGGCACGGTCAGGAAGAACTGCATCACTCGTCGCTCCTTCTGGCGGGTGGTGCGGGCCAGGCTAGCGCGCCACCGATCGCGGAGGAGGACGCCTCTTGAGCTACGCGGTATTGCTGAACTGAATTTGGTTTAAGCATGTGTGTCAGGACCCCCGAGAGATGCGGGAAGACCCCGATGCATCGTGTGATGTTCGCCATCCACCGCAAGCCGGAACTCTCGTTCGAGGAGTTCCTGACGCACTACCGCGACGTTCACCTGCCCATCGCCAGGAAGCTCCCGAAGCTGCGGCAGTACGACATCTTCCCGGTCCAACCAGGGCCCGACGGCGACGCGCCGGATGCATTCACCTTGATGACGTTCGACTCCGCCGAGGACTTCGAGGCCTTCCTCGCCGTCCCGGAGATGGCCGACATCGCCGAGGACAACGAGAAGTTCATCGGAAGGTCGAGCCCTACACGATCGACCACATCCCCGTGATCGCCGGCTGACACCGAGGCCACGAGCCGCAAGCCCCACGAGCACGGCGAGCCATGCCCCGACCAGCGGCCAGAGCAACCACGAGAAGGCCCGCACCACCGGTGAGCACGTCCTCTTGCTCGCCGCAGTACATGCCGAACTGCGAACTGAGCAGGCCAACCAGCGGAAGCAAGACACCAAGCCACACCAAGATCCCGGTACTCGGCGTGATTCTGCGCCGTCCCACTGGTACGGAAGATCCCGCCGGATCCGGTCAGAGGTCGGAGAAGTCGGTCATCGAGATGTAGGTGACGACCTGGCCGACGTTGTGCAGCGCGGCGAGCTTGTCGGCGTGGAAGCGCTCGTAGGCCGGGAGGTCGGGGACCTCGACCCGTAGGAGGTAGTCGAAGGTGCCGGTGACGTGGTGGCACTCGACGATCTCGGCGATCTCGCGCGCGCCTTCCTGGAAGCGCTGGATGTGCTCGCGCTGGTGGCGGAGGAGCCGGACCGCGACGAAGGCGGTGAGGCCGCGGCCGTCGGCATCGGGGTCGATGATCGCCCGGTAGCCGCGGATGACCCGGTGGTCTTCGAGGCGCCGTAGCCGTCGCGAGCAGGCCGACGCCGACAGACCGGTCGCGCGTCGCCATCCGGCGACCGTGGCTCGTCCATCGCCGCGCAGGAGGTCGAGGATCGCGCGATCGGCGTCGTCGAGGCTCGGCATCGGTGTGCAGATCCTTGCACGTAATGTCCGCGATAACGCACGATCTCGTGCATATGCATCGGCAGATCGTGCGAATGCTTGCGCGTAGACGACCCGCATGCATGACTCGCGGCATGCCTGATCACCATCGCGCGCCGTCACGGCAGCCATCCACACGCAGCGCGCGGCCTCGCGTCGCTCGGCCGGTCTCCTCGCCGATCTTTCAGTCGACGACGTTCGCGCTCGCCGTCGGCCGCCGACCTCTCCCGCGTCGGCGATCGAGGTCGCGACGCCGGACTTCTACACGCGCCACGGCAACCCGAACCACGTCGAGCTGGCCGACGCGGTCGCGACGCTCGAGGGCGCCGAGCCGGCCTCGTCTTCGGTTCGGGCATGGGCGCGCTGACGACCGCCGTGCTCGCGCTGGTGCGAGCGGCGATCACGTGGTGGCGCAGCGCAGCATGTACGGCGGCTCTTTGAGCCTCGTGCAGCAGCTCCTGCCGCGCCTCGGGGTCGAGTGCACCCTCGTCGATCAGGCGGACATCGGACGCCTGGGCGGAGCCGATCACGCCCGCCACGCGGCTGTTCCTGATCGAGTCGCCGAGCAACCCGCGGCTGGAGATCACCGACATCGCGCGCGGTCGCCGAGATCGCGCGCGGGCGCGCGGCATCGTGACGCTGGCCGACAACACGTTCGCGACCCCGGTCAACCAGCGGCCGATCGAGCTCGGCGTCGACCTCGTCTGGCACAGCGCGACGAAGTACCTGGCCGGGCACTCGGACACCTCGGCCGGCGTGGTCGGCGGGACCGGCCGACGCTGATCGAGACGATCTGGAACATGTCGCTGAACGTCGGCGCGGTGCTGGGCCCGTTCGACGCCTGGCTCGTGCACCCGCGGGATCCGCACGCTCGCACCTGCGCGTCGAGCGGCACAACGCCACCGGCGCGCGCGTCGCCGAGCACCTGCGCCGGCATCCCGAGGTCGCGGCCGTGCACTACCCCGGCTTGCGCCAGCCACCCGTCGCACGCCGTCGCCGCTCGCCAGATGACCGGCTTCGGCGGCGTGCTCAGCTTCGAGCTCCGCGGCGGGCTGCGAGGCCGCGGCAGGACGATCGAGCGGCTCGAGCTGTTCCAGCTCTCGGCGAGCCTCGGCAGCGTCGAGAGCCTGGCCGTCCATCCGGCGTCGATGTGGGGGGCCGTGCTGACGGAGCAGCAGCTCGTCGCGCCGCGGGCTCCAGCCCGGACTCGTCCGTCTCGCCTGCGGCCAGGAGGACGCGGCCGATCTGATCGAAGACCTCGACCGCGCGCTGGGTGGCTAGATGCACCGTCGCTTTGCCCAGGTCGACGTGTTCGGAGCCCGCCCCGGCACAGGCAACCCCGTTGCCGTCGTCCTCGACGGGGAAGGGCTCGCTGCGAGCCGGATGCAGGAGCTGGCCGCGTGGCTCAACGTCGCCGAGACGACGTTCGTGCTCCCTGCACGCGATCCAGACGCCGACTATCGCGTGCGTATCTTCACGGTCGCCGACGAGCTGCCGTTCGCCGGTCATCCGACCCTCGGCACCTGCCACGCGTGGCTCGACGCGGGCCACCAGCCCCGCGACGAAACCCTGATCGTGCAGGAATGCGCCGCCGGCTTGATCCGCATCCGGCGCCAGGGAGGCGACCTTGCCTTCGCCGCACCGCCACGACGCCGCTCGGGCGACGTGGACGACGACACCCGCGCCGCGGTCGTGGCCGCCCTCGGCGTCGCTGACGGCCAGGTGCGGGCTACGGCCCGGGTCGCCGACGGCCCGAATTGGCTGGCGGTCCTTCTCGACAGCGCCGACAGCGTGCTGGCGCTGCGCTGCGCGTACGTCGACCAGTACGTCGGCGTCGCGGGCGTGCGCGATGACGGCGAGCTGGAGGTCCGCGCCTTCTATCCCGTGCTGGGCTCGATGGTCGAGGATCCCGTCTGCGGCAGCCTCAACGCCGGCCTCGCGCACTGGTTGCCGAGCGTCGGCGCGATGCGCCTTCCGTACGACGTGCGCCAGGAGCCGCCGTCGGCCGTGACGGTCGCATGCATGTCAGCGCCGAGGACGAGGCCATCTGGATCACGGGAGCGACGCGCACGCTGATCGAAGGCACGCTGCACGACGCATGACCCTCGACCCCTCGCGGAGGGGGTACGCTTGCGCCGGGGCATCGAGGCGCCCACGGATGGCAGCGGGAGTCCAGCCCACACCAAGCGCTCAACTCGACCCGCATCGGGACTTCGAGGGTCTGCGCGCGGAGGCGCGGCGGCGCTTCCTGGCCCGGGCCCGGCGGGCGGGGCAGCAGGCGTTCCACGATCTCGACGAGGCGGCGGACGAGGCGTACCAGGACGCCTGGCTCGAGCTCGTCCGCCGGCCCGCGCCGGCGGTCGACGACCCGGCCGGCTATCTCGCCGGGATCATGTGGCACCGGTTCCACCGGCGGGAGCTGCGACCGGCCCGGGCACCGGCGGCGCCGCTCGACGACGGGTTCGCCAGCCGCGAGCCCGCGCCGGAGGAGGTCGCCGCCGATCGCGACGCCCTGCGCGCGGTGCACGAGGCGCTGGGCGAGCTGCCGGAGCGCGAGCGCGCCGCCGTGCTCCTGCGGTCGCTCGGCCTCGGCCTCGGCGATGTCGCGGCCAGCCTCGGGGTGAGCGCGCGCCGCGCCCGCAAGCTCTCCGACGCCGGTCACCGCCGGCTCGCCGCCCAGCTCGAGTCCGTGAGCGCGGGGGAGCGCTGCGCGGCCGTCGCCAGCACGCTGGCGCGCTCTCGCTCGGGTGGGAGATCGCCGGCCGGCGCCGGATGCGGCTGGAGCGGCATCTCACGGGTGCCCGGGATGCCGGGCCACCGTCGCCGCCCTGCGCCGCGAGGGGCGCATGGCGGTCATGCCCGTCGCGCTGGCCGGCGGCTCAGAGGACGGAGCACGCGGGCTGGTGGAGCATGCCGCGCAGGCGGTGGCGCGCGTCTGGGACCGCGCGCCCGCGGGCGGCGCCGAGGCGTCCACGGGCGTCCTCGGCGGCACGGCGGTGGGCGGTGCGCTGGCCACGAAGCTCGTCGCGGGGTGCGTCGCAGTGGGCGTCGCGCGCCGGATGCGTGGTGGTGGTCGCTCGCGACGAGCCAGGACGCGCGCCGGCGCCCACGCGACCGGTCGCGACGCCGGACGCGCCGGCGACGGCGGCCGAGGCGACGCCGCCCCGGTCGGCCGGCGTCGCCGGGCCGCAGCCGCTCGCGCGCGCGGCCGCCGCGGGCCGCCGCCGAGCGCCGCCGGACGCGCCGGCGGAGCGTCGCCGAGCGCAAGGCGGCGGAGGTCCGCCGCGCCACCGCACGGTCGCAGCGGCGCGTACGCGCGGCCAGGCAGGCGATCCGCGACGCTCAGCAGCGGACCCAGCAGGCGCAGCAGCGGACGCAGCAGGCCCAGCAGCAGACCGAGCAGGCGCAGCAGCAGACCCAGCAGGCCCAGCAGAACATCGGCGAGGCCCAGGCCAAGTCCGAGCACGCCGCGGGCGAAGCCGAGCGGGCCGCGAGCGACGTCCAGCAGGCGCTGGAGGAGGCCTTCGGTGCCGCCCCGTAGGGGCGCGCCGTTACTCAGGGGGCGTTCGCGGGGCGAGATGGACACCCCCGGGTGCCCATGACCCACCACGAAGGAGCGATCATGCACCGCGTCCTCATCGCCGCAGCCGTGCCCACCGCGTGCCTCGTCCTCGCCGCTGCCGCCTTCGCGGGCGTCATCCGCGGCGACTCGAGCCCGACAGCCTGCGCGGGACCGCGGGCGCCGACCAGATGTACGGGCCGGAGGCGCCGACCGGCTCAAGGGCCGCGGCGGCGGCGACCTCATCGTACGGCGGCAGCGGCGCGCGACCGCCTGTCCGGCGGCGTCGGGGAGCGACGCGCTGTACGGCGGCTCCGGCGCCGACCGCCTGACCGGCGGCCGCGGCGCCGACCGGCTCTACGGCGGCAGCGGCGCGGACCGCATCTTCGCCCGCGACGGCCGTCGCGACCTCGTCTACTGCGGCAGCGGCAACGACTCCGCCGAGACCGACGCGGTCGACATCGTGACGAGCTGCTGACGGCCGGGCTCCGCAGGATTGCGACCGTGCCGTTCACGCTGAGGAACCTCAAGGAGGACCTGGAGGACGTCGGGTCCAACTTCGACGGCGCGCCGGACCTGGAGTTCCGCCTGGCGACCAAGGCGCTCGAGCTCGAGCAATCCGGCCTGGGCTACCAGCGCGTCCCGCCCGGCTATCGCTTCCCGTACGGCCACACGCACAAGACGCAGGAGGAGGTGTACGTGGTCCTGCGCGGGAGCGGGCGGATGAAGCTCGACGACGAGATCGTCGAGCTCAAGGAGTGGGACGCGGTGCGCATCCCGCCCGGGACGTGGCGAGGCTACGAGGCCGGGCCGGAGGGCCTCGAGATCTTCGTCATCGGCGCGCCCAACCTCGGCGACGCTCCGCGCGAAGACGTCGAGGGACAGCGCGACTGGTGGGCGACTAGCTGGCGTGCGGGTGATCGAGCTTCGCGACGAGCGCCACGGCCTGGAGGCCTTCGTGGTCGTCGACCATGACCAGTTCCCGGTCTCGGCGGGCGGGACGCGGATGCTGCCCGACGTGGACATCGAGGAGGTGGCGCGCCTCGCGCGCGCGATGACGTGGAAGTTCGCCGCCTGGCGCGTCCCGTACGCGGGCGCGAAGGCGGGCGTGCGGTTCGCCGGCGGCGCGCGCGAGGAGGTCCTCGCCGCCTATCGGCAGGCGCTCGAGCCCTACAGCGAGGTGTTCCTGACCGGACCCGACATGGGCACGTCCCCGGCCGACTTCACGGACGGGCTGGAGGGTCCGCCGCCGATGTGGGCGCAGAGCCACGAGGGCGTCGACATGGACGACCTCGCCACGGGGCACGGCGTCAAGGCGGCCGCGGAGGCCGCGCTCGCCCACCGCGGCGGCGCGCTGTCGGGCGCCGCGATCGCCATCGAGGGCTTCGGCAAGGTCGGCGCCGGGATGGCGCTCGCCTCCGTGCGCGCGGGCGCCCGGGTCGTCGGCGTGAGCACCGTCGAGGGACTGCTCGCCGATCCCGACGGCCTCGACGTCGACGAGCTGTTCTCACTGCGCGAGCGCTTCGGCGACGCGCTCGTGGCGCACGGGCCGGCGCCCGTGCGCCCCCGCGAGGAGCTGTTCGACCTCGAGTGCGACGTGCTCGTGCCCGGCGCGCGGCCGGACTCGATCACGCACGACGTCGCCGCGCGCCTGCGCTGCGCGGTCGTCGCCCCCGGCGCGAACGTCCCGTACGGACCGGGCGCCGTCGAGGAGCTCCATCGCCGCGGGATCGTCGCGATCCCCGACTTCATCGCCAACGCCGGAGGCATCCACCTCTACACCCAGGTCGGCGAGGGCGCCTCCCCGCCGGAGGCGCTGGCGCACATCGAGTCGCTCATCCGCGACGGGGTCGCCCGGACGCTCGCCGAGGCGGACGGGAGCGGCGTCACGCCGCTGGCCGCCGCCTTCCGCTCCGGCCGGGAGTTCCTGGCCGAGTCCGGCGCGGATGACGAGCTGCTCGACGAGGTGTTCACCGATCGCTAGTGCCGGTGGCCGCCGTGCGCCACCGGAAGCGGGCGCCCGGCGGGCGCGCCGACCACCTCGGGCGCATGGGCGCTGCGCTCCTCGCGGTCGCGGGCGACGCGCAGCGGCGTCGGCATGCGGGCGACGCCCGGCGGTGTGAAGCACCGCCGGGCGGAGGTCCCGCAGCTCGGGCACGCGAGCGCGGCGGACGGCCTCGGCGACGGGTCGCCAAGCGTCGAATCCGCCGCAGCGCTCGCAGCTGAACGCGTAGACCGGCACGTCCTAGCTCGTCTCCGCCGCCGTCCCGCGATCGGCCGAGGTCGGGCCATCGTCGGTCGGCTTGACGTCGAAGTCGAAGATCTCGGTCGGCAGGTACAGCGAGCAGCACGCGTTGGGGATGTCGACGATCCCGCTGATCCGTCCCTCGATCGGCGCGGAGCCGAGCAGCAGGTAGGCCTGCTCGCCCGAGTACCCGAAGGTCTTCAGGTACTCGATCGCGTTCAGGCACGCGCGCCGGTAGGCGATCGTGGCGTCGAGGTAGTGGTTGGTGCCCTCCTCGTCGACCGAGATCCCGATGAACGAGATGAACTCCGAGTAGCGCGGCTCCACCCGCCCCGGGATGAACACCGGGTTGGTGTGGACGTTGTACTTGTTCATCCCGTCCTTGATCAGGTCGACCCCGAAGTCGATGAACCCGCCCATCTCGATCGCGCCGCAGAACGTGATCTCGCCGTCGCCCTGGGAGAAGTGGAGATCGCCGCCCGACAGGTTGGCGCCGTCCACGTGCACGGGGTAGTAGACCTTGCTTCCACGCGTGAAGTTCTTGATGTCGTGGTTGCCGCCGTTCTCCCGCGCGGGCACCGTGCGCGCGCCCTCGCGCCCCACCTTGGCCAGCGCGTCGCCGGACAGCGTGCCGGCGAGCACGCGCTCCTCGAGCGGCGGCAGCGCCAGCGCCGGCACGCGGTCGGGATCGGTGTCGATCAGCGCCTGCTCGCGCCGGTTCCACTCGGCCAGCAGATCGGCCGACGGCGCGGTCCCGAACAGGCCGGGATGGGTGATGCCCGTGTAGCGCACGCCCGGGACGTGGCGCGACGTGGCGTCCTGGCCGCGGAAGTCCCAGATCGCCTTGTACGAGTCGGGGTAGTGCTCGGTCAGGAAGCCGCCGCCGTTACGTGTGCGCGAAGATCCCCGTGTAGCCCCAGCCCTGGCCGGGCGCGTCGCCGTACTCCTGCGGCGGCTGGCAGGGCCCGAGGTCGAGGATCTCGACCGCGAGCAGGTCGCCCGGCTCGGCGCCCTCGACGGCGATCGGCCCGCTGAGCATGTGCGCCGACGCCAGGTCACGTCGCGGACGTCGTTGGCCGAGTCGTTGTTGCCGATCTGCGCGTCCGTCCACTCGCGGCACTCGACGCGGAAGTCGCTCCCCGGGCGCACCGAGTCGCGGCTGGGACGTCTGGGTGCCAGCGGTTGTGGCCCGGCACCGCCTGGTCGGCCATCGACTTCGACTGGTCGACGGAGAATGCGACCTCGGGCATCTCTCTCCTCCTTCTTTCAGCGGCTGCCGCGGGTGTTGGGCATCGGGATGATCGGGCGCGGGCCCATGTCGTTCAGCACCAGCCCGAATCCGACCCACCACGCGCAGATCCCGTCGACGATCGCGACCCAGCCCGACAGGTTGAGCAGGAAGCTGCTCGACGGCGACGTGATGTTGACGATCCCCGCCGAGCACGTAGACGATCGCGAGCAGCAGGAAGGCGAGGAACGCCGGCAGGTTGACGTAGTAGGCGCCGAACGTGAAGAAGGCCGTGAAGACCGCCCACACGAGCAGGTAGGCGCCGAACGAGTCGCCGAACCCGCCCACGCCGGCCACGCGGTCGAGCGAGATCTCCGGCGCGAACCAGCGCAGGATCAGCGGCGTCGTGAACAGGAAACAGGCGTAGGAGAGGCAGAACGTCGCGCCGAAGAGGTTGCTGTTGCGGAACTCCATCAGGCCCGCGACGAGCATCCCGAGCGCGCCGGTGCCGAACGCGACGGGCACGAACAGGCTCGCGTTCACGTTGAAGAGCTCGGCGTTGGCCAGCCCCAACATCAGCACCGAGAACCCGAACGCGAACACGCCGAGCGGTACGCCGCTCGCGACCAGCGCAGGCGCGGCAGGCTCGGGCTCGGCTGCAGTGGTGGTGGACATGCGGCCTCCCTCTCAGCTCGCGAGCAGTTCTTTGAGGATGTCGTCGATGAACTTGATGTCGACCGGGTTGGCCCCGCCCCCGGCGAAGTGCCCCCACACGCCCGGGATCACCCGCAGCTCGGCGTTGGGCATGTGGCTCACCGCGTACTCCTCGTCCTCGGGCGGGAAGTACAGGTCCTTCAGGGCCGGCACGACGACGGTCTTGGCCTTGATGGACTTCAGCGCCTTGACCTGGTCGCCGTCGAAGCCGGGGGTGGCGCCGACGTTCCCGTTCTGCCACGTCCACAGCATCGTGAGCAGGTTGTTGGGATCGCGGCGGTCGAGGAAGAACCCCTCCCAGAAGCCGACGAGGAAGTCCTCGAGGCTGGAGTAGCCCATCTCCTTGTAGACCTGGTCCCAGTAGAAGGCCTGGGAGAAGCCCCAGCCGGCGTACACGCGCGCGGCCGCGCGCAGGCCCTTGGCCGGCTTCTCGTCGTACCAGCCGCCCTTGAACGCGTCGTCGGCGGTCAGCGCCGACTTGACGCCCTCGAGGAAGACGATGTTGTGCTCGCTCGTCTTCGACGAGCCGCAGAACGGACAGGCGCGCTGCACCATGTCGGGGTAGCTGACGGCCCATTGGTACGTCTGCCCCGCGCCCATCGACCAGCCGGTGACGAGCGGGAGCGTCTCGATCCCGAACTTCTCGGTGACCAGCTTGTGCTGCACCTCGACCTGGTCGTAGAACGTGACGTTCGGGAACCGCGACTTGTTGTACGGCGGCGGGGTGTTGCTCGGCGACGTCGACAGCCCGTTGCCGAGCATGTTCGGGACGATGATGAAGTACTTGGCGGGGTCGAGGGCCATGCCATCGCCGATCAGCCACTCGTTGTCCCAGTGGCGGCCCGAGTACCAGGTCGGGTAGACGATCGCGTTGGACTTGTCGGCGTTGAGCTCGCCGTAGGTCTTGTACGCGAGCTTCGCGTCACGCAGGGTCGCCCCGCCCTGGAGCACCACATCCCCCAGGTCGAAGGTCTCGTAATCCTGCACGAATTCGTCCATGGGGCGAAACTCCTCACGCGAGGATGTACTTCCAGACGGAAGTATTCCGCACGGTACCATCGGCGATCGCGCGCCGTCAATGCCGGGGAGGTTTCGCGCCGTCAGCGCAGGCGCGCGACGAAGTCGGCGAGCGACTCGACGAGCTGGGCCAGCTCGTCGTGGTCGACCTCACCGAAGCACGTTCGCGACGCCGATCCGCTCGGAGATCCGGCGGTACAGCGCGCTGCCACGCGGCGCGACGTGCACGAGCACGAGCCGGCGGTCGCGGACGTCGGCCTTCCGGTAGACGAGGTTGTCCCTCACCATCCCGTCGATCAGCCGCGTCAGGCTGGCGGGCGGAAGCTGTGCCACCTCCGCCAGCTCGGACATCCGGTGGCTCTCACCACCGTCGAGCAGCGCCAGGGCGCGCCAGCGCTCGACGCTGCAGTCGAGCTCTGCGAGCACCGGCGCGAGGCGCCGGGTGACACGGCGCTCGGCCTCGCCGAGCAGGAGCGCGAGCTCCTCGGTGTGCATGAGGATTTCGGCGCTTTTCCTCGAACCCGAAGGTTCCATTGTGAAAGAGTAACGCCGTCGGATGGACGCTTCCGTGGTCGATGTCGCTCTGGTCGTCCCGCTGCACGGGTCCGCTGGGATCTTCGGGCCGTCGTGCGAGCTGTGCGCACAGCTCGCGGTGGCCGAGATCAACGCCCGGAACGGTGTGCTCGGCCGCGAGCTGCGGCTCTCCGTCGTCGACGGGTCGGGATCGCCTTCCAAGGTGGCCGACGAGGTGGGGGCGCTCGCCGCGGCCGGTCTGGTCGACGCCGTCGTCGGCTGGCACATCTCCGCCGTGCGCCAGGCGGTGGCCCCGCGGGTGGCCGCTCTCGTCCCCTACGTCTACACCGCGCTCTACGAGGGCGGCGAGCGCACGCCGGGCGTGTTCCTCAGCGGCGAGGTGCCGTCGCGACAGCTCCTGCCCGCCATGGCGTGGCTGCGCCGCGAGTACGGCGTCCGGCGCTGGTGCATCGTGGGCAACGACTACGTGTGGCCGCGCGGGACCGCGAGCGCGGCCCGCCACTACGCGAAGCTGTGCGACGGCGAGATCTGCCACGAGGTGTTCGTGCCCCTCGGCTGCCAGTCGTGGGAGACGATCGTCCAGGACACCGGCCGCTCGCACCCGGATGCGGTGATCATGCTGCTCGTCGGCGAGGACGCGGTGCTCTTCAACCGCGCCTTTGCCGCCGCCGGGCTCGACACGCGCTGCCGGCGGCTCAGCACCCTCATCGACGAGAACACGCTCGCCGGCAGCGGCGCCGAGAGCACGCGCGGCATCTGCGCCGCGGCGGCGTACTTCGAGACGCTCGCCACGCCCGAGAGCCTCGACTTCGGCTGGCGCTACACGCGCCGCTTCGGCCCTGAGGCGCCGACGCTGAACAGCGTCGGAGAGTCCTGCTACGAGGGCGTGCTCCTGCTGTCCGAGCTCGCGCGGAGGGCCGACAGCTTCGACGTCGGGAGAATGACCGCGGCCGCCGAGGCGCTCTCGTACAGCGGGCCGCGCGGCGAGGTCCGGATGCGCGACCGTCACCTCGATCAGCGGATCTACCTGGCCGAGGCGGACAAGCTGCAGTTCGACCTCGTGACCCAGCTCTGACCAACGAGCGGGCACGATGTCGAGAGATCCGGGCCGGCTCCGCTCACCCAGGTGAAGGGCCTCGACGGCCCCACGCCACAAGGAGACGCCACGATGCCGAAGTACCTGCTGCTCAAGCACTACCGCGGCGGCCCGGAGCCGCACCATCCCTACCCCCCGATGGACCAATGGGCGCCCGAGGACGTGGAGGCGCACTTCGCCTTCCTCAGGCGCGTCGGCGAGATGCTCGAGGAGAACGGCGAGTACATCGACGTGCAGGCGCTCACGCCGGCGCGCACGTGGGTGCGCTACGGCGGCGAGGACGCGGCGCCCGTCACCACGGACGGTCCGCACCCCGAGACCAGCGACCTCATCGCGGGCTTTTACCTGATCGACGTCGAGTCCCGCGAGCGCGCCCTGGAGGTCGCGGCCCACATCTCCTCCGAGCCCGGCCCCGGCGGGGAGCCGGTGTGTGAGTGGATCGACGTCCGGGAGGTCATGTCCTGGGCGCCGTCGGAGGACTGAGGCGGCGTGATCGACGACTCGACCCAACGGCTGGACGAGGGCGCGCTGCGCGCGCTCGTCCCGCGCGTGCTCGCGGGCCTGGTCCGGCGGGGCGAGGACTTCGACGCCGCCGAGGACGCGTTGCAGGAGGCGCTGCTGGAGGCGCTGCGGGTCTGGCCCGAGCACCCGCCGCGCGACCCGCGCGCGTGGCTCACCACCGTCGCGACCCGGCGGATCGTCGATGCGCGCCGCAGCGAGGCCGCGCGCGCCCGCCGCGAGGAGGCGGTGGCCGCCGAGCCGCGGGCGGGCGGGCTCGAGATCACCGAGGAGGGCGACGACACCCTCTTCCTGCTCTTCTGCTGCTGCCACCCGGACCTCGCGCCCACCTCCCAGGTGGCGCTCACCCTGCGCGCGGTCGGCGGCCTCGCCACGCGGGAGATCGCCAACGCCTTCTACGTGCCCGAGGCGACCATGGCGCAGCGGATCAGCCGCGCCAAGCGCACTCTAATCGGCCCGCCCGCCCGCCGGCTCGACCAGCCCGGCGATCTCGCCGTCGTGCTGCGCGTGCTCTACCTCGTCTACACGACCGGCCACGCCGGCCGGGTGGACCTGGCCGCCGAGGCGATCCGGCTCGCCCGCCAGCTCACCCTCGCCACCCAGGAGCCGGAGGCGCGCGGGCTGCTCGCGCTGATGCTCCTCAACCACGCCCGGCTCCCGGCGCGCTTCGACGCCGAGGGCCGGATCGTCACGCTCGACCGGCAGGACCGCAGCCTCTGGGACACGCGCGAGATCGCCGAGGGCGTGCGCGTCCTGCAGTCGGCGCTGGCCGTCCAGCGCTTCGGCCGGTACCAGATCGAGGCGGCCATCGCCGCCCTGCACGACGACGCGGCGAGCGCCGAGGAGACCGACTGGTCGCAGATCCTCGCGTGGTACGACGATCTCGTCGCACTGACCGAGGACCCCGTGCGCCAGGACCCGGCCGCGGTGCTCGGCCGCGCGGTCGCCGTCGGCCAGGTCCTCGGTGGCGCCGCGGGGCTGCGCGAGACGGACCGGCTGCGCGACGTGATCGGCGACCGGCACCGGTGGCACGCGGTGCGCGGGCACCTCCACGAGCTCGCCGGCGACCTCTCGGCTGCCGCGACGGCGTACGCCGAGGCGGCCCGTCTGGCCACGAACGTCGCCGAGCGCGACCACCTCATCCGCCAGGCCGCCCGCGCGCGGGCCGCCTAGAAGCCGAGCGCCTCGAAGGCCGCCTCGCGGCGGGCGTCCTCCTCGTAGCGGAAGCGGTCCGGGCAAACGCCGCGGGCCTCGGAGAGCTCGAGCGCGATCCGCTGCACCACCACGGTGAGCGGGAAGACGGACAGCGCCTCGCCGAGCTCGCGCTGTGGGAAGCGGACGACGTTCGCCCCGGTGACCTCGACCGCGGCGGCGATCGCCTCGGTGCGGTCGGCCATCGGGCCCCCGCCGCCCAGCACGACGAGCGTGTCCTGCTCGTCGAGCGCGACGCTCGGGCCGTGGAAGAACTGCTCGGAGGAGAGGCCCTCGGCGGCGACGTAGGACGCCTCGCGGATCTTCAGCGCGCCCTCCTGGGCGGTCCAGGCGTTCGGGCCGGCGCCGATCAGCTCGACGAGTCGGGCGGGGACCCCGATCAGCGGGCCGGGCAGGTCGAGCACGGCCGCGACGCGGTCCGGGACGTCCTGGAGCGGGCCGAGCTGAGCGCCGAGCGCGGTTGCGATCTGCGCCAGCCGCACCATCGCCCCGGTGTGGCTGACCGTGTACGCGTACGACGCCTCGGCGGCGACCGTCTCCAGCTCGCCGCCGTTGCCGATCCCGGAGATGTGCAGCGTCTCGGCGCCCGCCTCGCGCGCCCGCTCGAGCATCGTCATCGAGTAGCCGGTGCCCCCGGTGTGGCTGAGAACGATTACGCCCTCCTCGGGCGAGATCGCGCGGCCGTAGGGCGCGACGTCGGCGGAGTGCACGGGCTCGGCGTCCACGCCGGCCTCGCGCAGCAGCCACGCGCCGTGGTGGGCGGCGTGCCAGCTCGTCCCGATGCCGACGAGCAGCAGCTTGCGCCCCTTCAGCCGCGCCGCGGCCGCCTCGGCCGGGCCGGCGTCCGCGAGCAGCCGCGCGAGCTGCTCCGGTTGCGTCCACATCGCGTCGCGCATCGCCGACATGCGACGGACGCTACCGGTGGACGATTCAACGGATGGACGAGGAAAAGAATCCCTGCAAGTACGCCACTGCCGATACGGTCGCCCGAAATACCGGAGGAACACGAATGTTCAAGAGGCTGGACCGGCAAGGATGCAGCCGGACAGAAATGATCTGGCGCGCGAGTCGTCTCGCGGCGGTAGCGGTGACCGGCGGGCTCTTCCTCGGCGGCGTGAGCGCCTCCGGCGAGTCGGCGAAGCCGCGAGCGGGCACGGACGAGGCGCGCGGACTTGGAGCCGTGCTCGACCGGCAGGCGAAGACGAGGGCCCGGGAGGTCCGGACGGCGGCCACGGCGACTGAACTCCGCCGATCGTTCCGCGCCGAGAAGGCGAAAGATGTCGAGCCCGAGCCCGCCCCGGAGACCGACATCGTCGGCGGCACGGTCGCGGCGGCCGGCGCGTATCCCTTCTTCGTCTCGATCAAGCGGGCGTCGGACAACTTCGCCTTCTGCGGAGGCACGCTCGTCTCGTCTGTTTGGGTGCTGACCGCCGCGCACTGCGTCGACGGGAGCGTCACGGCGGCCAGCCTGAAACTCGTGATCGGCGCCAACCAACTCAGCAACGAGGCCCCCGGCGACGTTCGAAGCGTCACGGCGATCCACCTTCACCCGTCATGGAACGCGACGACGTTCGACAACGACGTCGCGATGCTGCGCCTGGACTCCGCCTCCACGAAGCCTTGGGCCCGGATGGCGGAGCCGGTCGACCCGGTGAACCCGGGCAACACGCTCCGCACCATCGGGCATGGCCACACGACCCAGGGCGGCGTGGCCTCCAACGACCTTCGCCAGGTCGATCTCCCGATTCAGTCCGACGCGACGATGTCGGCTGCCGCCCAGTACGGAGCGAGCTTCCATGGTGCGGTCATGCTCGGCGCCGGCCCGCTCGCGGGAGGCCAGGACAGCTGCCAGGGCGACAGCGGTGGTCCGCTGTTCATCCCCGGTGGCCAGGTTCGCCTCGTCGGCGACACGAGCTGGGGCTCCGGTTGCGCCCAGCCCAACAAGCCGGGCATCTACGGCGAGGTCTACCAGGGCGCGCTGCGCACGTTCGTCAACGGCCTCGTCAGCCGTCCCGTCAACGACAACTTCG
This sequence comes from uncultured Solirubrobacteraceae bacterium, assembly GCA_963764385.1. Classification (GTDB taxonomy): domain Bacteria; phylum Actinomycetota; class Thermoleophilia; order Solirubrobacterales; family Solirubrobacteraceae; genus DATFQI01. The sequence continues at coordinate 28,063 of CAVXSJ010000009.1, forward strand.
GCGGGGTGACCATCACCGGCGCGGACGGAACGGTGCTCGGCAACAACACCGACGCGACGGGCCAGACCGGCGAGCCCAGCATCGCGGGCAGCGCCGCCGACACGTCCGTCTGGTACAGCTGGACCGCCCCCGAGAGCGGGCCGACGTCGTTCAACACGCGTGATGCGACGTTCGACACCACCGTCCACGTCTTCACCGGCAGCAGCCTGGGAACGCTCGCGTCGGTCGCCTCCGGTGACGACTTCAACGGCGTGCTGCAGTCGAAGGTCACGTTCACCGCGACGGCCGGCACGACCTACCGGATCGCCGTCGACGGCTTCGGCGCGGCACACGGCGCGTTCTCGCTGCAGTATGCGCAGAACTCGCCCGCGAACGACAACTTCGCGACCCCGGCCACGCTTGCCGGGGCGACCGGCAAGAACGTCACCAACACCGCGCGCTCGACCGGCGAGCCGGGCGAGCCGAATCACGGGAGCATCCCGGACCGCTCGGTCTGGTACTCGTGGACGGCGCCCGAGACCGGGACGGCCGTGGTCAACACCCGCGAGTCCAACTTCGACACCGTGCTGGCGGCCTACACCGGCACGGCCATCTCCGCGCTCACCCAGTCGGCGAGCAACGACCAGTTCAACGGCGGCAACCAGTCCAGGATCACGTTCCCGGTCGTCGCGGGGACGGTCTACCGCATCGCGGTGGACGGGTTCGGCAGCACGACGGGCTCAGCCGGCCTGCAGTGGACGATCGACCCGCCGGCCAACGACGACTTCTCCGCGGCACGGACGCTGTCCGGCCCGTATGGGACGACCGCGGCGACGACGGTCCGCGCGACCGGTGAGCCCGGCGAGCTCGATTACCACGGCGGCGCCGCCGCCGACAACTCGGTGTGGTTCCGCTGGACGCCGACCGAGAGCGGCCCCGCCGTCGTGCGCCTTGACGATGTCGCGGGCGGGCTCGCCCCCGGCATCTCGGCCTACACCGGAACGAGCCTTGGCCTGTTGACCACCGTCGGGCAAGGGGCGACGGCCGCGGCCTTCAACGCCGTCGCGGGAACGGAGTACCGCATCGCCGTGGACGGCAACGGCGGCTCGACGGGCTCCTTCACGCTCGAGCATGTGCTCGGCGGCACCGGGGGCGTGCTCGGCGCCGGCTGGTCGGCCCCGGCGACGGTGAAGGGTGATTTCAACGGCGATGGTTTCGCCGACCTCGCGGTGGCGGCTCCGGGGGAGGACTCGGCTGCGGGCGCGGTGCATGTGCTGCGTGGTTCCGCAGGCGGTCTCTCGAGCACGGGCGCGCAGTACTTCACGCAGGACACGACGGGTATCGCGGACTCTCTGGAGCCCGGGGACCTGTTCGGGGCGTCGTTGGCGGTCGGCGATCTCACGGGCGACGGCATTGCCGATCTCGCGGTGGGCGCGCCGGGTGAGAACGGCGGAGCCGGCGCCGTGCACGTGCTGAAGGGCTCGGCGTCCGGCTTGACGGCCACGGGGTCGCAGTTCTGGTCGCAGAGCTCCGGCGGGGTGCACGACGCCCCGGAAGCCGGCGATCACTTCGGGGCGTCGCTGGCCATCGGCAACTTCGGCGGCAGCGCCGCGAGCGAGCTCGCGATCGGCGTTCCGGACGAGGAAACGAGCGCGCTGTTGGATACCGGGGTGGTGCACGTCCTGACCGGCTCGGCAACGGGGCTCACCGGGACCGGCGCGCAGTTCTGGCACCAGAACTCCGGCGGGATCACCGATACCGCCGAGGCCGGCGACCGCTTCGGCGCGACCCTGGCGGCCGGGAACCTCGGCAACGGTGCGCAGGCCGACCTGGCGGTCGGCGCGACGGGCGAGAACGACGGTGCCGGAGCCGTGCACGCGATCTACGGCTCCGCGGCCGGGCTCGCGTCCACCGGTCAACAGTTCTGGTCGCAGAGCTCCGGCGGGGTGCACGACGCCCCGGAAGCGGGCGATCACTTCGGCGGCTCGCTGGCGATCGGCAACTTCGGCGGCAGCGCCGAAAGCGAGCTCGCGATCGGGGTTCCGGATGAGGACACCGGCGCGGCCGATGCCGGGGTGGCGCACGTCCTGACCGGCTCTGCATCGGGGCTCACCGGGACCGGCGCGCAGTTCTGGCACCAGAACTCCGCCGGGATCACCGACACCGCCGAGGCCGGCGACCGCTTCGGCGCGACCCTGGCGGCCGGGAACCTCGGCAACGGTGCGCAAGCCGACCTGGCGGTCGGCGCGACGGGCGAGAACCTCGGTGCCGGAGCCGTGCACGCGATCTACGGCTCCGCGGCCGGGCTCGCGTCCACCGGTCAACAGTTCTGGTCGCAGAGCTCCAGCGGGGTGCACGACGCCCCCGAGACCGGCGATCACTTCGGGGGCTCGCTGGCGATCGGCAACTTCGGCGGCAGCGCCGAAAGCGAGCTCGCGATCGGCGTGCCGGAGGAGGACATCGGCGCGCTGTCGGACGCCGGCGTGCTGCAGGTCCTGATCGGCTCGGCATCGGGGCTCACCGCGACCGGTACACAGCACTGGACCCAGAACTCCGGCGGGGTCACCGGTACCGCCGAGGCCGGCGACCGCTTCGGCGGCGGGGTGGGCCGCTGATAGAGCTGCCGATGGCGCCACAATTGTGGACGTGAGCCTGGATCTGCCCATGGCCGTCGCGACGCCGGCGGCCGCGCCGGTCCGCGACGCCGATTGGCATCGCGCCGCCCGCATGGCGGTGGTGCTCTCGTGGGCGAGCCTCTTCTACATGGCCGTCGAGGGCGGCGTCGGCGTGTGGCAGGGCTTCGCGGCCGGCTCGATCGCACTCGTCGGCTGGGGCCTCGCCTCGTTCATCGAGGGCATCGCTTCGGCCGTCATCGTCTGGCGCTTCACGGGCTCGCGGCGCCTCTCGGACACGGCCGAGCACCGGGCGCAGAAGCTGGTCGCGGTGCAGTTCTTCATCCTCGCGCCGTACGTGCTCATCGAGAGCACGAAGACGCTCGTCGAGGGCGGTCACGCCGACATCACCGTGATCGGGATGGTCCTGACCGGCACGAGCGTCGTGCTGATGCCGCTGCTCGGGAAGGCCAAGCACCGGCTCGCCGAGCGCCTCGGCTCGACGGCGACCGCCGGCGAGGGGACGCAGAACGTGCTCTGCGGCGTGCAGGCGGCGGCCGTGCTCGTCGGCCTCGCCGCCAACGCGGCGGTCGGCGCGTGGTGGCTCGACCCGCTCATCGGGCTGTTCATCGCCTTCGTCGCGATCAAGGAAGGCCGCGAGGCATGGCGCGGCGAGTCCTGCGCCGGCTGTGCGTCGCCGCTGCACGACGACTGCTGCGCCCGCTGAGCCTGTGGCCGGCTGCTGCGACCTCGTCGAGCCACGCGGCGCGCGCTCGTGTCCAGCCATCCGCCGGCGGCGATGCTCGACGTCTGGCGGGCCTGCGGCCTGTTCGCGACCGACGCCACCGGGGTGCCGCGTGGCAGGTCGAGGCGCTCAGCCGCTAGGGCGGCGGCGCGCCACGCGGACGATGCCCACCGCGGCCACGAGGGTCCAGAAGCCGTTGGAGATGATGAATCCGTACTGGCCGTCGATCACGGCGACGGTGGTCAGTCCTCCGGCGGAGATCAGGTTGGCGAACAGGTATCGGAGGTCGCGGATGCCGACGAGCTCGAACTGGAGCGCGGCAAAGGCGCCGACGATGCCGATCCCCGACAGGATTCCCACGATCTGCAAGGCCATGAACGCACCGTAGCCTCAGTCGATCCGTAGGGCCTGTGCCTCCAGGTCTTCGCGCTGGTCGCCGAACCTCGGCAGCTCGTAGCCGACGTCGTCTCCGACGGTGCGGTCGGCGAACGTGAACCGCTTGGGGCCGGCGAGCCGGATGTAGGCGCCGAGCGCGAAGTCGCCGACGCGGAACGACTGGCGGAGGAAGGGGTCGTCGAACGTCGCGTCGTCGCCGAGGTGGCGGCGGAGCGCGGCGCGCAGGGCGTCCTCGTCGCGCGGGAGGCGCGCGTAGGGCTTGAAGCCCCGGCGGCCGAGCAGGTAGGCGGCCGTGGCGCGCAGCGCCGGGTCCTCGAGCGCGGTCAGCAGTGCCTGGTCGACGCGCTCGTCTCCCCGCCGCCCCAGCACGTGGAGGAGCGCGAGCCGGTAGACGCGGTCCTCGGAGCCCTCGATCTCCTCCTGCAGCCGCGCGGTGACGTCCTCGCCCGGCACCGTGACGAGGCCGCGCGCGACGTTGGGCTCGTAGGGCGTGTAGCCCTTGTCGCCGAAGCCGACCGACGACACCGGGTCGGCGCGGATGGCGGCGATCTCCGCCTCCAGCGCGTCACGGAGCTCGGGGCGGATCGCCGAGGGCCCGTTCACCGCCGCTTCCGACCCGCAGCCGGCCCACAGGACCGCGAGTACGAGGACCGCGTGCCGCATGCCGCTAGTGCACCCATATCTGCACCCGCCGGTTCTTGCCCTCGCTCACGCCGGGCTGCGCCTCGGCGCGCGCCCAGTCGGCGCCGTAGCTCTGGACCTCCAGCCGCGCGGCGTCGATGCCCTTGTCGACCAGGTAGTCGCGGGCGTTCTCGGCCCGCTTGAGGCTCAGCGTCTCGTTGAACTTCGCGTCACCGGTGAGGTCGGCGGCGCCGCCGAGCTGCGCGCGCAGCGCGGCGTCGGCGTTGAGCTTGGTGACGATGTTGTCCAGCTTGGCCTTGTGGTCGGGCTTGAGGTCGGCCTTGGCGATCTCGAAGTCGTCGAGGATCTCGGAGAACTTCCCGACGTAGAACTGGTCCATCGTCTTCGCCCAGTCGGCGGACGGGGTGTCGGTGCAGTCGGCGTCCTGACCGCCGGTGAGCTCGATCGGCGAGTTCTCCTCGTCCTTGATCTTGTGGCCCCACAGCAGCGATCCGAGCGGCTCGCGGGTCTCGAGCACCATCGGGACGGTCTCGAACTGGATCTCGACGTCGCCGTGCCCCTCGCGCGCCCAGCCCGTGCCGGGGGTGTCGAACATGGTCGCCGAGGTGGAGGTGCCGGCCTTCTTGTTGGAGCCGCCGATCGCCCAGTCGGCGCGCTCCTGCGTCCACGTCTTGTTGGCCTGGTCCCACTCGGCGCCGTAGAAGGGGTCGTTCTCGGCGTCGGGGTGGTGGTCCATGCGCTTCTTGGAGCCGGGCTCCTCGAACGGCTGGAACTTCGCCGCGTTCTTCCCCGGGTCGTCGGGCGTGCCGCCGGCGTAGGCGAGGCCGGTGCCGACCTTGTTGAGCACGGTCTGGCCGAACGAGATGGTCTTCGCCTCCACCTTGGTGGCATCGGGCTTGAAGTCCACGTCCACGCGCGACGAGCTGTGCGACACGGCCGTCAGCGTCCACTTCATCTCGCCCTTGTTGAGCGTCTTAGAGCCGGTGATGTCGGCCGGGAGCGGGACCGTCGGGTCGGTCGGGTTCTTCTCCGCGGACACCTCGGGCGCCTGCTCGGCCGCGGGGGTGAACGCCTGCCCCATCATCGTGTTGAGCGCCGAGTCCTCGTTGCCGGCGGCGAAGTAGGCGGTGATCTCGCCCGCCAGGCCTGGGTCGGCGATGAGCATCTGGCGCAGCCCCGCGGGGCCGCCCGCCTGGGTGGCGAGCTGCGCCACCCGGGACTGCTGCGCGCCCTCCGCGGGCGGCGCGTCGGTCGGCTCGCGGGCGACGGCCAGCATCCGGGACACCGCCGCGTTGCCCGAGCTCTGCTGGAGCCTGAGGACGTTGGCGATGTGCGCGGGCACCGGCGGAGCGGGAGCCGCGACCGCGGCCGGGCGGTCCGTCTCCCTCTCGAGCGTCTGTGCTCGGTCCTGCATCCCGGCGAGTATCCGCCGGGCCGCTCGCCGCGGTCAACCCCTCGGGCCAGAGCTGCCCGAAAGACCGCGTCAACGGGAGGTCAGCGGGCGCGGTCGAGCACGAGGCGCATCAGCCGCTCGAGCGGAGGCGTCTCGCCGTCGGGCTGCTCGGTGTCCACGGTGAAGGCGTCGTCGGCCGTGCGGAGCATCCAGCGGCGGCGGACCGCATCGTCGTCGCGCCACTCGCGCAGCACCACCGACATCCCCGCCAGCGGCAGCCGGTCGAAGCCGAAGGCGCGCCGGCCGTCCTCCACGCTGGAGGCGATCCGGTACAGGTGCCCGGCCGAGACCGCGAGGATCTGCGGCTCGAGCCCGGCGGACCCGAGGCGCCGCATCGCCCAGCCGTCGACGTCGGGGACCGCCTCGGCGAGGAAGGCGCGCAACGCCTCCGGAGCGGTGTCCGTGCGGGCCAGCCACTCGGCGGCGATCGCGTCCACATCAGGCTGCTGCATCGTGAGCGAGCCTAACGGGGACTACTCGGTGCGTGAGCACACCAGACACCAACGGCCGCGTCGCGGTCATCACCGGAGCGTCATCGGGCATCGGCGAGGCCACCGCCCGGGCGCTCGCCGCCGACGGAAACCGCGTGGCGCTGTTGGCGCGCCGCGCCGACCGCATCCAGGCGCTCGCCGACGATCTCGGCGAGAACGCCATCGCCATCGAGGCCGACGTCACCGACCGCGACTCCCTGCTCGCGGCCGCAAAGCGCGTCCAGCAGGAGTGGGGCGGCGCCGACGTCCTCGTCAACAACGCCGGCGTGATGCTGCTGGGGCCGTTCTCCTCCGAGCAGCGCGCCGACCACCGCCAGATGGTCGAGGTCAACCTGCTCGGCGCGATGACGGCCACGGAGGTCTTCCTCGACCAGCTCCGCGACGGCGGAGGCGACCTCGTGAACATCTCCTCGGTCGCCGGCCGCACCGCGCGCCCCGGCAACGCGGGCTACGCCGCGACGAAGTGGGGCATCAACGGCTGGTCGGAGGGCCTGCGCCAGGAGCTCCTCCCCGACGTCCGCGTGATGGTGATCGAGCCGGGCGCGGTCGCCACCGAGCTGCTCGACCACATCACCCACGAGGAGACGAAGCAGGCCACGGAGGACTTCGTCAAGGACCTGGCCATCACCGCGGACGACATCGCCGAGGTGATCGCGTTCGCCGTGTCGCGGCCGCGGCGGATGACGCTCAACGAGATCCTGGTGCGGCCTACGGCGCAGGCACGGTGACCGCGCCGGCCAGCCGTGCCGCTGACTCGGGGTCGTGCGAAGGCAGTAGACGGTCGGATGCGCGGCGCAGCGGGCGAGGATCGTGTCCAGGGTGGCGACGTGCGCCTTGGGGTCCGGCCCGATCGCGTCCGCGCGCCGCGAGGTCAGTTGCTCGAGCGAATCGGCGGCGTCGCCCGCGAGCATCACGCCGGACGCCGAGGAGGGCACGAGCTACGAGCACCTCACGCCGCAGCTCGCGGCGGCGCTCGACGGCCAGGCGCCCCGCAAGCCAGGGGCTGACGGCCGGGGCCGGCGCGGTAGGGTCGGCCCAGTCCACGACAGGAGCGCGAGATGACGTCGTTCGACACCGTGCGGGTCGCCGCGATCCAGGCCACGCCGGTGATCCTGGACGCGGAGGCCACGATCGAGAAGGCGGAGGGCCTGCTGCACGACGCGGCCGATGCGGGCGCGCGGCTCGCCGTGCTCCCGGAGTGCTTCGTCTCGCTGTACCCGTCGGGCTCGTGGGCGGGGGCGACGAACCCGTGGAACGACGCGTTCGACGCACTGTGGGAGCGGCTCTGGGCGAGCAGCGTCGACGTACCCGGCCCGCTGCTCGACCGGCTCGTCGCCGTCGCCCGCGAGCGCGATCTCTACGTGGCGATCGGGGTCAACGAACGCGACTCCCGGCGCCCCGGCAGCCTGTGGAACACGATCGCCTACCTCGGCCCCGGCGGATTCCTGGGCAAGCACCGCAAGCTCATGCCCACCGTCCACGAGCGCCTGTTCCACGCCGTCGGCGCGGGCGACGACCTGCAGGTCCACGAGACGCCGGTCGGCCGGATCGGTGGCCTCATCTGCTGGGAGAACAAGATGCCGCTCGCGCGCTACGCGGTGTACCGCGGTGGCCCGCAGATCTACGTCGCGCCCACGGCCGACGACTCCGACGCGTGGCTGCGATCGATGCGCCACATCGCGCACGAGGCGGGCGCCTTCGTCATCTCCGTCCCGCAGTACATCCCCGCCGCGGCGTTCCCCGCGGACTTCCCGCTGGCCCTCCCGGAGGGCAAGGAGGTGTTCGGCAACGGAGGCGCGGCGATCATCGAGCCCGCCGACGGCGAGGTCGTCGCCGGGCCCCTCTTCGGCGAGGAGGGCATGGTGCTCCACGACTGCGACCTCTCATCAGCCCTGAAGGCCAAGCGCACGTTCGACGTCACCGGCCACTACGGGCGCGAGGACGTCCTCCTGCCGCTGCTGTCGCGCCCCTAGCGGGCGAGCACGGCCACGGCGCCGGCGGGCCCGCTCGCCCAGCACGTGCCGCGGACGCAGTCGACCGCGTCGTAGGGCGCGGTGTCGAACGCCGTCCAGGTGCGGCCGCCGTCACGGGTGACGTCGGAGCCGGTCGGGCCCACGGCGATCAGGGTCGCGCGGGTGCCGCCCACCCAGTCGACGCCCGAGCGGTAGCCGGCGAGATCGCCGCCCAGGCGCCACGTGCGGCCCCCGTCGCGGCTGAAGCCCGAAGCGTCCTGGCCGTTCTCGGGCGCCGTGAAGTCGCCGCCCACCATCACGCCCTCCCACGGGTTGCGGAACGCGAGCGAGAAGACGCCGCCCGCCTCGGCCGCCGGGATCGTCACCAGGCACGTGCCGCTCGCCGCGAAGGCGAACTCGCCCTCGACGGCCGGCGGCATGCCGTCGTTGGGGAGCACGTGCCAGCTGCGACCCCAGTCGTCGGTCGCCGCGATGCGGAACTTCCCGTCGACCGGATCGCTCAGGGCGAGGCCGCGCCGGCCGCCGTCGAAGAAGTCCATGCAGTCGTAGAAGGCGTTCGGGTCGTCGTTGGTGAACGCGAGGCTCCAGTGGCGCCCACCGTCGCGCGTGGTGTAGATGCGCGACGCGACGCCGGTGCCGATCGACAGCACGCTGGCCCGATGCGCGCTCTGCGCCTCGACGTCGCGGAACAGCAGGCCGGCGCTGCCCGGCGGGGAGACGTCCTGCCACGTCCTGCCGCCGTCGGTCGTCCGGAGGACCTCGCCCCGCGCTGCCGCGCTTCGATCAGCGGCCCGCCCCGCCGCCGAAGCGGTCGCCGGCCTCGGCGGTGTCGGAGATCCCGAGCGAGTCCTGGTGCCAGTACTGCGAACCGGCTCCGGTGGCCCCGGATGCCGAGCCCGGCAGGACGTGCACCACGCCGGAGTCGGCCCCCGCGGCCGTGTCCTCGTCCGGCACGCCGATCGCGAGGTCGCTCTCCGCGCTGCCGCCGAAGTCGGCGATCGCCAGGGCCGCCCCGAACTGATCGTCGCGTCTCCTGGGTGTCGGCGATGCCCGACGCGTTCTGCGACCAGTACTGCGCACCGGTCGCCGCCAGCCCGGCCGCCGTGCCGTAGATCGCGTGCACGACCCCGCCCCCGTCGTTCTCGCCGGGCACGCCGATCGCGAGATCGGCCTGTGCCCCGTTGCCGAGGTTCCCGGCGGCCAGCGTCGCGCCGAAGCGGTCGCCGGCCTCGGCGGTGTTGGTGATCCCGCCGGAGTTCTGGTGCCAGTACTGCGAACCGGTTCCGGCGAGCCCGGATGCCGAGCCCGGCAGGACGTGGACCACGCCGGACTCGGCGGCCTGCGCTGGTGTCCTCGTCCGGGACGCCGATCGCGAGGTCGTCGTCCGCGCTGCCGCCGAAGTCCCCGATCGCGAGCGACGCCCCGAAGTGATCGCCGATCTCCTGGGCGTCGGCGATCCGCGAGGCGTTCTGCGACCAGTACTGCTCGCCCGTGGCCGAGAGCCCGAGCGCCGTGCCGTAGATCGCGTGCACGACCCCGCCACCGGCGTTCTCGCCCGTCGCGCCGATGGCGAGATCGGCGTGTGTCCCGTTGCCCAGGTCGCCGGCGGCCAGCGTCGCGCCGAAGCGGTCGCCGGCCTCGGCGACGTTGGTGATCCCGCCCGAGTTCTGGTGCCAGAACTGCGAACCGGCCCCGGTGGCGCCGGATGCCGAGCCGGGCAGGACGTGGACCACGCCGGAGTCCGCGCCCGACACCGTGTCCTCGTCGGGGACGCCGATCGCGAGGTCGTCTTGCGCGCTGCCGCCGAAGTCCGCGATCGCCAGCGACGCCCCGAAGTGATCTCCGTTCTGCCGTCGTGTCGGCGATCCCCGTCGTGTTCTGCGAGAGGAGCTGCGACCCCGTGGCGGTGAGCCCCGACGCCGAGCCCAGCAGCACGTGGACCACCCCGGATCCGTCGTTCTCCCCCGGCGCGCCGATCGCCAGGTCGGCGATGCCGTCGCCCGTGAGATCGCCGACCGCGAGCGACGCCCCGAACACGTCCCCCGGCTCCTGCGAGTTGGCGATCCCCGTCGTGTTCTGGGTGAAGTACTGGGAGGCGGCGGCCGACAGGCCGCTCGCGGAGCCACGCAGACACGTGCACCGCGCCCGCTCCGGCGTTCTCGCCCGGCGCCGCCACGGCGAGATCGGCGAAGCCGTCGCCGTTGAAGTCGCCCTTCACCGGGGCCGGCGCCGACCATCCGGCCCCGCCGGCGCTGAGCAGGGGATGGTGCCGGCTCGCAGCGCGTGGCCGCCGCTGTTGCCGTCGTCAGCCCAGAAGACCGGCTTGCTGCCGCCGACGCACTCGCTGGCCGGCGTGATGGTGAAGCCCTCGTTGTTGAGGTTGGCCATGCCGATGGGACGGTTGTAGTCCGACACGGGGACGAAGTAGCCCTGCGTCGCGCCCGGCTGCGTCTCGACCTGGAAGAGGCGGCTGCGGCCGTTGCAGCTGGTTGTCGCAGACCACCCACAGCCGATTCGTCTCGGACTCCCAGTGCAACGCCCCGAAGGTCGGGAAGCCGCTGGCGAAGGTGGCCACCCGGGTGAAGCCCGCCGAGGTCTGGTCGAGGGCGTAGGCGTACACGAGCCCGTTGGCCTCGAGGCCGACGAAGAACAGCCCGGTGCCGTGGTTGGGGTACGTCGCCGGGTCGTAGGGAGCACCCGTGGCCTGGTCGAGGAAGCCGGCCGCGACCAGGTAGGTGTCGGGGACCCACTCCACCGACTCCGTGCCCGCGTTCGCCCCGACCGACGGCAGGTCCGCGGTCAGGTTCCACTCCTGGGTGGCGGTCAGGGGGGCGCCGGCCCCCGAGACGTCGTAGCGCAGCACCGACGGCCGGCTGACCATGCTGTCGGACGCGTCGCGCTCGGACGCCACGTAGACCCCACCGGCCGAGCCGGCGTCGGTCAGCGTGACGCCCTCGGAGTCGGGCCCGCCGACGCCGTCGGGGAACCGCAGCGCCTTGCCCGCGGACCAGCCGTTGGCGGTGTCGCGCACCCACTGGGTGCCGTCCCACACGCAGGCGCAGCAGGAGGTGGCCGCCGTTGTCGACGGCCCAGAGCACGCCCGGGCCTGACGGTGCCGGAGCCCTCGTACTCCAGGCCGCTGACGTCGCCGCCCAGGATGCCCGCCGGGTCGACGGTGGTGACCAGGTCACTGCCCGGCCACGGCTGCGGGGCGAGCGGAGGCGGACAGGCGTTGGCGGCGCCCTTGGTGACGGCGCCGGTGGTCACGAAGGCGCCCGTGCCGTTGGGGCAGCGGCCAAAGGTGGTGGCGGCGTGCGCGGTCCACGTGTAGGCGTCGATCTGCGTGGTGCCGTTCGGCAGGAACACCCGGGCCGCGTCGCTCGAGCCCAGCCCGAACCCACCCGCGACGTCGGTGTCCACGGCGAGGAACCCACCGGCCGCGATGCTCGTCCCGCCCGGGATGGCCAGCGTGCGGGCGTCGTCGTTGTCCTTGAGCACGAGCCCGCTCACGTCGGTCGGCGTCCCGCTGGTGTTCGCCAGCTCGATGAAGTCGGCGAGGCCCTCGGACTCGACCTCGTTGACCTTGATGCTCGTCAACGGATCGCCCGCGAGGGCGGCCGGACTGAGCACCAGACACGCCGCGGCGACCGCCACGACGATCAAGGAGGACACGGCGGGGCGAGTCGGAGGCAGGTGCACGCGAACTCCTCGACGATGGCAGCCGGGTCTGCCGAGCGGGCGCCAGCCTACCCGCCGCCGGACGGCGCAGGGCAAGGCGCAGGTCCGATTCCGATCACGCCACCGCAGCACCACGCCGACCGCGAGCCCGTAGGCGACGTGGTCGAGCCACTGCGGCGGCTGCTCGAGCGCCCGGATCGCCTCGATGCGGCGGCCGACGAGCCCGAGGTCGAGCGCCGCGATCGCGAGCCCCGCGGCGGCGCCGTAGAGGGGTTCGCGGCCGTGGGGCAGCACGCGCTCGAGCACGAACGCCCAGCCCAGCGAGATCCCGAGGTGGACGGGCACGGCCGCGGCGAGCAGCCGCACGGTGCCCTGCTCGCCCGGGAGCAGCAACGTGCCGGCCGCCCTCCCGCCGGCGAGCACGTCGCCTCCGCGCGCCAGCGTCCACACCGTCGAGGGGATCCCGCTCGCCGCTGCCGCCACCAGGCCGGCGACGAGCGCATCGCGTCGGGCTTCCGCTATCCGCATCGCCGCAAGTCTCGCGTCTGCCGCGGCGTGCCGCGGCGTGCCGCGGCTCGGGCGATCGTCCGAGAACCTGGCCACGCGGGTGGCGCGTCGCGTAGGGTCGGCCGATGCGCCGCCTTCCGGCCGTCCTCCATGCGCTGGGACTCGCGGCGATCTCCGCTCCCGCCGCAGCGCTCGCGCAGTGGGGCGCTCCGGTTGACGTCCCGGGAGCGTCGGGAGGCGCGACCCTCAGGGGCGGCCAGGCCCCGGACGGGCGCGCCCTGCTGGTGCTGCGGGAGCAGACGACGATCCCGGCCAACCAGTACGGCGCCACGACCCGGCTGAGCTACCTCCTGACCAGCCGCGGGACGGGCACCGCGTTCAGGCCGGCGTCGCTGCTGGCCGGGAGCGACGACGTCGCCGCTTCGTCGTTCGCGCCCCGGCTGCCGGTGTCGCCCGGCGGCCGCGCGCTCCTTGGCTTCACGACCGCCGTCAACCGGCCCGGCGGATCGACATGCGCAGAGGTCCTGGGCGAGCTCCACGCCGAGTTCGCGATCCGCACCGTCGACGAGGCGGGCAACGCGGGCGGCGGGCCCTCCCTGGTATCGGCCGACGGCACGAACGGGACCCTGCCCTCGGCGGCCGCCGGCCCCGACGGGCGGCTCGCCGCGCGGCGTTCGCACCCGCCGGAGGGGGGCTCACCGCGATCGCATCGCCGCCGTTCCTGCCGTCGTCGCTCGCGTTCACCGGGAACGGCTCGCTTTACGTCCCGCACGGTCTCGCGCGCCGGCGCCGTGACCATGACGCTCAAGCCCACGCGCCGGGACGCGCGGACGCTGCGCGAGCGGGGCCGGCTCAAGGCGGCCCTGACGATCGTGTCCCGGCCGTCGACGGGCGCCGCCGCCACGAAGGCGACCCGCGCCGTCACTCTTCAAGCGCAAGCGGTGATGGATCGCGCCGCGGACGTGCAGGCCTGGCTGGACGCGCGGGCCGACGAGATGGCCGCGCTGCTCGAGGAGCTCGTCGCCATCGACACGACGAACCCGCCCGGGCGCGGGCTCGGCCGGTGCGGGCGCTTGCTCCACGACGCCCTGGAGCGCCTGGACCTCTCGCCCGAGCTGATCGAGCTCGCCCCGAGCCGCGCGCTGGAGGACCCGTGCATCGTGCGCGCGGGCGTCGGCGACGGCCCGGAGCTCGTCTACTTCCACGGGCACTTCGACGTCGTCCCGGCGCAGGATCCGGCGCAGTTCCGCCCCCAGCGGCGCGACGGCAGGATCATCGGGCGCGGCACCGCCGACATGAAGGGCGGCCTGGTCAGCATGGTCTACGGCGCCGCTCGCGGCCCGCGAGCTCGGGCTGCTCGGGGACCGCCGGATCGTGCTGCATCTCGTGTGCGACGAGGAGACGGGCAGCGTCGCCGGCTCGGGCCACCTCCGCGAGGCCGGGCTGATCGACGCCGGCGCGGTCGCGATGCTCACCGCCGAGCCGACCGGCGGCGTGATCTGGCACGCGTGCCGCGGCGCGATCACGCTGCGCGTCCAGATCACCGGGCGCGAGGCGCACGTCGGCTACGTCCACCAGGGCGTCAACGCCTTCGAGCACATGATCCGCATCGCGGAGCCGCTCACGAGGCTCTCCCACGAGCTGCTCGAGCAGCGGACCGGCTTCCCGACCGAGAGCGAAGAGGCGGGCGGCTCGATGCTCGTCGTCGGCGGCGAGGCGGGCGCGGGCGCCGGCTTCAACGCCGTTCCCGGCTCGGCGTGGTTCTCTATCGACCGCCGCTTCAACCCGGAGGAGGAGCTCGAGCAGGAGCTCGCACGGCTGACCGGGATGATCCACGAGGCGGCGAACGCCGCCGGGGCCGAGGTCACCGTCGAGGTACTGCAGCGCCAACCGTCCGGCAGCACCGAGCAGTCCCACCCCGCCGCCGAGTCGCTGGTGCGGTGCGTGGACGCCGTCGAGGGCGTCGCCTCCCACCTTCCAGATGTGCCCCGGCGTGCTCGACACGCGCTGGTACTCGCAGCTCGGGATCCCGGCCTTCGCCTACGGCGGGGGTCGGCTCGACATCTCACACGGCCCCGGCGAGTACATCGACGAAGCCGCGATGCGCCGGTGCGCCGCCGTCTACGCGCTCTTCGTGGGGCAGACCTAGCGCAGCGCCGTGTTGAGCGCGTCGCGGGTGGGCTCGAACGCCGCCCGCAGCTCGTCGACCGTGCCGTCGGGCGGCTCGCCCTGCTCGATCCAGCCCGCGAGCGTGGCCATGAAGGTGGCGCCGACGTTCTGGCAGCTGCCCTTGAGCTTGTGCGCCGCGCGGCGCATCGCCTCGTCGTCGTCGCCGTCGAACGCGTCGCCGAGCTCGTCGAGGAGCGCCGGGCGTGCTGTCGGCGAACAGCACGGCGAGCTGGCCCGCGATGTCGGCGTAGTCGTCGCGGAGGGTCCGCACGCGCGCGTCGTCGACGAGCAGCGAAGTGGCCGCGGCCAGCGGCCCGAGGCGGAGCCAGCGGGCGAGCACGCGGTCGAGCTCGTCGGGGCGCAGGGGCTTGGAGAGGTAGTCGTCCATCCCCGCCCGCAGGCAGCGTTCGCGGTCGCCGGCCATCGCGTGGGCGGTCATCGCGACGATCGGGATGCGCCGCTCGCCGGTCTCGCCCGCCCGGATCGCGGCGGTGGCCGCGTAGCCGTCCATCTCGGGCATCTGGCAGTCCATGAAGACCGCGTCGTAGTCGCGCTCGCGCGAGGCGCGCGAGCACGTCGCGGCCGTTCTCGGCGACGTCGGCGGTCGACGCCGTGCTTGGCCAGCATGCCCTCGATCACGAGGCGGTTGACCGGGTTGTCGTCGGCGACGAGGACGTGCGCTTCGCCGACCGGCGGCGGGACGGCGGGGGCCGGCTCGGGCGCCGGAGCCGGCGAGCGCCTCGACGACCGGGGCGCGGCGGCGTCGCGTTCATCGTCTCCGCGATGGCGGCGAGCAGCCGCTCGCGGCGGACGGGCTTGGTCAGCGTGTTCAGGATGCCCGCCTCCCGCGCCGCGCCGCGATGGTCGCCGGAGGACGTGAGCATGAGCAGGCGTGCCGCGCGGAGGCCGGGGCGTCCCGCCCGATCGCGCGGGCGAGCTCGATGCCGTTGAGGCCCGGCATCTGGAAGTCGGTGATGACGAGATCGAAGGCCTCGCCGTCGCGGCGGGCGGCGTGCATGGAGGCGAGCGCCTCGGCGCCCGAGGCCGCCTGCTGCACGCGGACGTCGCTCGCGCGCAGGTAGGCCTCGACGATCTGGCGGTTGGTGGCGTTGTCGTCGACCACGAGCGCGCGCAGGCCGTGCGGGACGTCGGCTGCGCCGGCTGGGCGCTCGCGCTCGGCGCCGTGGTCGAGCTCGAGGCGCACGGTGAAGTGGAACACGCTGCCCGACGCCGAGCTCGGAGCTGGCGCCGACCTCGCCGCCCATCATCGTCACGAGCTGCCGGCAGATGGCCAGGCCGAGCCCGGTGCCGCCGTAGCGGCGCGTCGTCGAGGTGTCGGCCTGGGCGAAGGCCTCGAAGACGCCCTCGAGGCGGTCCGGCGCGATGCCGATGCCGGTGTCGGCCACCTCGAAGCGCACGGTCACCGCGTCCGGCCCGTCGGGCTGCGCGCGCACGCGCACCGACACCTCGCCGGCCGCGGTGAACTTGACGGCGTTGGAGACGCAGGTTGGTGAGCACCTGGCGGACGCGCCCGCGGTCGCCGCGGACCGCGGCGGGGACGTCGTCGTCGAGCCAGGCGAGCAGCTCGAGGCCCTTGCCGTGCGCCTGCGGCGAGAGCATCTCGCAGGTGTCCTCGATCGCCTCCCGCAGGTCGAACTCGTGGTGGTCGAGCTCGAGGCGGCCCGCCTCGATCTTGGAGAGGTCGAGGATGTCGTTGATGACGCCCAGCAGCGCCTCGCCCGAGGACACCGCGGTCCGCGCGTAGTCGCGCTGCTCGGACGAGAGCTCGGTGCCGA
This sequence comes from uncultured Solirubrobacteraceae bacterium, assembly GCA_963764385.1. Classification (GTDB taxonomy): domain Bacteria; phylum Actinomycetota; class Thermoleophilia; order Solirubrobacterales; family Solirubrobacteraceae; genus DATFQI01. The sequence goes on from CAVXSJ010000009.1 coordinate 44,504, forward strand.
GCAGCAGCTCGGTCATGCCGATCACGCCGTTGAGCGGCGTGCGGATCTCGTGGCTCATGTTGGCCAGGAACTCCGACTTGGAGCGCGACGCCTCGACCGCGTCGGCCAGCGCGTGCCGGTACTCGGTGACGTCGGTCGACATGCGCGGCGAGCGCGTAGGCGTCCCCGGCGGCGTCGATGAGGGGGAACTTCACGATCCGATAGCTGCGGCGGACGCCCTGGAGCTCGACCTCGCGCTCGAACTCGTTGACGGTGCCGAGTCGCAGCACCTCGGCGTCCGAGTCGCGCGCCGGGGCCACCAGCTCGGCGCCGAACAGCTCGAGGTCGGTGCGGCCGATGCTCTCCTCGATGGTGAAGCCCGTGATCTCGAGCCAGCGGCGGTTGACCATCAGGTAGCGCCCGTCGAGGTCCTTGACGGTGATGCTGATCGTCGCGTGCTCGAGGATCCCCTCGAGCCGGTCGGTGATCTCGCGCAGCTCGCGTTCACGCTGGCTCAGCGAGGCGGCCATGGTGTTGAACGCGCCGCCGAGCCGGGCGATCTCGCCGCGCCCGCCGGAGGGCACGCGGGCGTCGAGGTGCCCGTCGGCGAGCCGGGTCGCGGCCACGGCGACGCGGTGCACCGGGCGCAGCACGTGCCGGCGGAGGTAGGCCGCCAGCAGGAGCAGCAGCACGGCCGACAGCGCGAGGCCGGTGGCGGCGAGCCGGCCGGCGCTGCGGGCGCTCGCCTCGGCGCCGCTGCGGCGCGCGACGGCGAGCGCCTGCTCGGCGGCGTTGAAGCTGGCGAAGCGCCGCCGGAGGTCGTCCATCTTCGCCTTGCCGGCCGCGGTCGTGTCGAACACGTCGACCGGCGCCATCGACAGGCCGTTGGCGCGCACCGGGGCGGCGTAGGTGCGCATGTAGGAGTCGATGGCGGCCGCCAGCTCGCGGGCGCGACGGGCCTGCGCGGGCACGCGGACGAGCTCGCGTAGCTCGTCGAGTCTTGTCCGGGAGCGCGTCGCGGGCTCGCGAGATAGGGCGCCAGGAACGCCTCGTCGCGGGTGATCAGATAGCCGCGCAGTCCGGTCTCGAGATCGATCACGCGGCGCTCGAGCCCGTTGGACGCGGCCAGCACCTGCTCGGCGTGTCGGGCGCCGTCCGCGCTGCGGTCCAGCGAGCGCACGCCGCGCAGCTGCATGGCGAACATCCCGCTGACGACGAGCAGGACGACCGCGCACCGCGCCTAGAATGTGGCTCGCGAGGCTGCGGCGGGACGCTACGAGCTGATGAGCGAGCCCGGAGACGTTGGAAAACCGCATGGTCTACTGCGACCATCGGCCTCCCGGCCCCGTCGAGTTGAACCGGTGACCCCCACACCCCCACATGCGCGTTCTGATCGCCGACGACGAGCCGGGCACGCGGCTGCTGCTGGCCGCCGCCGTCCAGCGGCTCGGCCACGAGTGCACCGAGGCGGTGGACGGCGGCCAGGCGCTGGCGCATGTTCCGGGAGCTGGCGTTCGACGTGGTGATCACGGACTGGGACATGCCCGGGCTGGACGGCACCGCGCTCGCCCGGGCGATCCGCGACGAGCCGGACGTCGCCTACGCGTACGTGATCGTGCTCACGGGACGCGCGGGCGAGGCCGCGGCGCGGGCGGCGATCGAGGCGGGCGCCGACGACCTCGTGATCAAGCCGCTGGAGCCCGTCGAGCTCGAGCGCAAGCTGATCGCCGCCGAGCGCATCACCGGCCTGCACCGCCAGCTGCACAGCGAGGCCCGCCACGACCCATTGACCGGCGTCGGCAACCGGCTCCGGCTCACCGAGGACCTCAAGGCGTTGAGCGGGCGCGTCGCCCGCTACGGACACGTCTACTGCGCCGCGATGTTCGACATCGACCACTTCAAGGCGCTCAACGACGGTGCGGGACACCTGATCGGCGACGAGATGCTGCGCACCGTCGCCCAGGCGCTCAGCGACTCGTTGCGCGGCGGCGACACCGTGTACCGCTACGGCGGCGAGGAGTTCCTCGTGCTCCTCCCCGAGCAGACGATGGACGGGGCGCGCCAGGCCGGCGAGCGCCTGCGAGCGGCCGTCGAGGCGCTCGGTCTCGAGCATCCCGATGGCGGCCACGTCACGGTCAGCGTCGGCGTGGGCGGCCAGGGGAGCGGCTCGTGCTCGCCCGAGGAGGTGCTCGGACTCGCCGACCACGCGCTCTACCGCGCCAAGGAGCTCGGCCGCAACCGCGTCGAGGTCGCGGCGGCGGCGACGCCGGAGCCCGCCGAGGCCGTCGTACGCCTGCTGATCGCCGACGACGACGAGGCGATCCGGCTGACCCTCGCCGCGCTCGCCACGCGCCACCCGGCGCTCGAGCTGGTCGGCACCGCCGCCGACGCGGACGGGGCGATCGAACTGGCGCGCCTGCGCCGCCCCGACGTCGTGCTGCTCGACGTGTCGATGCCCGGGGGCGGCGGCGTGCGGGCCGCGACCGGGATCCTCGAGGCGCTGCCCGGCGCACGCCTCGTGGCGCTCAGCTCCCACGACGGTCCCGGCGTTCAGCTCGACATGTCGCGCGCCGGAGCGATCGGATACCTCGTCAAGGGAGCGTCGGACGAGGACATCGTCCGCGCGATCCGTGACGCCGCGCGCTGGTGAGTAGGCTCAGCGGCCGTCTGCGCCACCTTCCTCAAGGCTACGGAAACCGGTGCCGATGGAGAAGGTAACCAAAGAGCAGGCCTAAGGCTTGAGCACCCCCGCCGCGAGGCGGGTCCGCAAAGCCACGGGACTCCACCGGAGTTCGCCGGGCTACCGCGCAGCGCCACATCGACCTTCGCCTTTTGCGGGGTCAGCGGCGGCGACAAGGAACGTCACAGAGCCTGCTCGCATCGATGAGGGAGGACTTCTTGTCCAACCCGGCTTTCAAGCGCGTCCGGCGTACGGGCGTCGCCCTGGCAGTGGGCTGCGCGTGCGTAGCGCTCCCGCAGGCGGCTCAGGCGGCCGCGATCGACCTCGGCACCGCACGGTCGTTCTCGCTGCTCGGCGGCTCCGAGGTGAGCAACACCGGCCCCTCCGTATTCCGCGGAGACGTCGGCGTCTCCCCCTCGGCTGCCCTCCCCGGCGTCGAGAACGCCACCGTCATCGGTGCAATCCACCAGAACGACGAGGTCGCCGCGCAGGCGCAGTTCGACGTCGGCACTGCGTATGACGTCGCGGCCGCCGAGCCCGCCACCGACCTCACCGGCCAGGAGCTCAGCAACCGGACGCTGAAGTCCGGCGTCTACGGCTTCAGCTCCTCCGCGTTCCTGTCCGGCCCGCTCCCCCTCGTGCTCGACGCCGAGGGCAACCCGAACGCGCGGTTCGTCTTCAAGGTCGGCAGCCAGCTGACCGCCGAGGTGGCCAGCTCGGTGCAGCTCATCAACGGCGCCTCCCCCTGCAACGTCTGGTGGCAGGTCGGCACCACGGCGGTCATCAAGAGCGGCACGGTCATGCAGGGCAACGTGATGGCCCTTGCGAGCATCACGGTCGGCGACGCGGCGGATGTGACCGGGCGGCTCCTGGCCCGGAACGCGGAGTTGACGCTGATCAACGACACCGTCGACAACGCCGACTGCGGCGACGGATCCGACGGCAGGACGACGAGCGGGCCCGACGACGTGCCCGAGGGCACGCCGCCGCCGGTCATCCCCCCGCCGACCGGCACCCCGCCGACCACCACACCCGGCGGACCGCCGGCCGGCACTCCGGCCACCCCGGCCGCCACTCCCCCGGGCAGCACCACGCCCGGCGCCAACCCCGGCGCGGTCGCGCCTGGCGCCACCCCCGGGTTCAACCCGGTCGCCGCCCCGGTCCCGGCGCGGAGGACCCGCAACGGCAGGGTCACCATCAGCCGCGCCCCGCGTGAGAGCTGCACCGAAGGCTTCCGCGCGACGGTCAGCGGCAAGATGATCCGCCGCGTCGTCTTCACCATGGACGGCCGCCGCATAAAGAGCAGCCGCAATTCGCCGTACTCGGTGCTGGTGCGTGCCCGGCCCGGAGCCCACAAGATCCGGGCTCGCGTCACGTTCACGGACGCGACCAGCACCCGCAACTACCGGTTCAACTACCGCGCGTGCGCCGCTCAGGTGCTCCGCCCCCGCCAGGGCCCGTCGCAGTTCACCGGATGACCAGCGAAGCACTCCCCCGCCGCACTGCGACCCCTCGGCTCGACGCCGGGGGGTCGTCGCGGTGCTCGCCACGTTCGGCGCCGCCTGCGGCGCTCGCCGCAGCCCGCGGCCGCCAAGCGCCCGCCAGCAGCCGCGTCGTCCTCCTCGGCAGCGACCACATCGCCCGCACCCAGCCGGCCGAGGGCGCCCGCGCGATCGAGGCCGTGAACCCGTCGCCAGCTCACGCGCGTGCGCACCGTCCTTGAGCTGCGTCGCTCGACCAGCGGCGGCGGCACGACCTGGGTGAAGGTCCTGCTCCCCGGCGGCCCGGCCGGCCACATGAGGCTGGATCCCGGCCCGGGGCACCGAACGCCGCTTCTCCTCCTGGCACCTCGCCGTCGACCTCTCCGCGCGTCGCGTCACCGTCTCGCACCGCGGGCACGCCGTGCGCCGCTTCAGCGCCATCGTCGGCACGTCCTCGACGCCCACCCCCCGCGGGGCTGCTCGTCGAGGAGGCCGTCGCGCTCCCCGCCGACGCACCGGCGGCCCGTTCGCCCTCGCCACCAGCGCGCGGTCCAATGTCCTGCAGGAGTTCGCGGGCGGCCCGGGCCAGATCGCCCTGCACGGCACGAGCAACCTGGCCGGCACGCTCGGCACCGCCGCTTCGCATGGCTGCGTCCAGCTCGACAACGGCGCCATCACGTGGATCACCGGCCGCATCGGCGGCGGCGTACAGCTGACGATCAGCCGCTGATCAGGCGAGAACGAACACGGCGAGCGCGGCTCGCCGGCCATGACCGGGCAGAACCGTGGACCACGGCCGGATCGAACTGGGTGCCCCTGCAGCGCCGCAGCTCGGCCAGCGACGCGTTCACGCTGCGCGAGGCGTCGTAGGGACGCTCGGCCCGCATCGCGTCGAAGGCGTCGCACACGCCGATGATCCGGGACCCGATGGGGATCTCCTCGGCGGCCAGCCGGTCGGGATAGCCCGCGCCGTGGTCGGCCAGCCGGAGGGCGTCCTCGGGCCTGTGGCGAGTACGCCACCACGGCGGCCGCGGCGCCCCACAGCAGCACCGTCAGCGCCCGGTGGCGGCGCTCCCACTCCGCCGCGGGCAGCCCTCCCCCGCCGGGCAGCTTGCCGCGGACCGCCTGGACGAGGCGCGTGTGCGTGGGTGAGCCGATGGGCTTCCATCGACCCGCGCGGCCCGGTGCTTGAGCCGCGCTAGCCGCTCGTGGCGTCGAGATGCTGGAGGAGATCGTGCGCGGCCAGCTCGATCTCCTTGTGGCGCCACTCGGCGGCGCGGTACAGGCACGCGATCAGCCCCATCCGGTGGATCCGGCGGAAGTCGCCGTAGACGAACGCGTGCCGGGCCTTCGTCTCCTCGTTGGCGCCCTCGGTGAGGCCGAGGTGCCAGTCGCCGTACTCCTCCCACGAGTGCGACTCCAGGTAGGCGTTCTCGTCCGCCGCGCTCGGCTGGACCGCGCCCCATTCGCTGCGGAGCACGTACTGGCGCGCATCGATCAGCTTGCGTGCGTGCTCGACCGCGCGATCGTTGACCGAGTACGACGCCATCAGCGACGGGTCTCGCGCCAGGAGACATCGGCGCTGCGCTTCGCGCAGTACGTCGAGAGCCGGCGCCAGCAGTGGTAGATGCCGACGGCGCACCCGCGCGTGGGCGGGAGCTTCGCGGCGGCGCGGCGGCAGCCCGGCCGCGCGTCGGCCCGGCGCAGGAAGCGCTTGATCAGGCTCTTCGCCGACGCGCACCCGACGGCGCGAGCGCGGATCTTGCTCACCTCGAAGCGCTTGCCGTTGACCTTCGCGTTGAACGTCCCGGAGCACCGCTTCGTGGCGGCGGGCGCGGCGATGGCGGCGCCCGCGCCCCCCAGAACCGCGAAGGTGAGCACGACGGCAAGCACGGAGCGGGTCACGAGCGGCAAGATAGCGCCGTGCGCGCCGCCGTCATGCATGCCTTTGCCGAGCCGCTGGGGATCGAGGCAGGTGCCCGAGCCCGATCCCGGCGCCGACGGCGCCGTCGTCGAGGTGCGCGCGACCGGCCTGTGCCGCAGCGACTGGCACGGCTGGATGGGCCACGACGACTCGATCCGCCTCCCCCACGTCCCCGGCCACGAGTTCGCCGGCGTGGTGACGGCGGTCGGGCCCGAGGTCCGCGGGATCCGCCCCGGCGACGCCGTGACGGCGCCGTTCTGCTGCGGCTGCGGGCGCTGCGAGCCGTGCCGGCTCGGCCACACGCAGGTGTGCGACGCCGACTACCAGCCCGGGTTCACCGGCTGGGGCTCGTTCGCCGAGCAGGTGTTCGTCCCCGTCGCCGACCTCAACTGCGTGCGCGCTGCCGGAGGGCGCGAGCTTCGAGGCCGCCGCCGCGCTCGGGTGCCGCTTCATGACCGCCTTCGCCGCCCTCACCGTGCGCGGCGGCCTGCGCCCCGGCGACTGGCTCGCCGTCCACGGCTGCGGCGGCGTCGGGCTGTCCGCGGTGATGCTCGGCGCGGCGCTGGGCGCGCGGGTGATCGGCGTCGACGTGCAGGCGCCCGCCCTCGCGCTCGCGCGCGAGCTCGGCGCGGCCGAGACCGTCGACGCCGGTGAAACCGACGCCGCCGCGGCGATCCGGGAGCTGACCGGCGGCGGCGCGCACGTCTCGCTCGACGCGCTCGGCAGCGCCGCCACCGCGGCCGCCTCGATCCGCGGCCTGCGCAAGCGCGGCCGCCACGCCCAGGTCGGCCTGCTGGTGGGCGCCGAGCGCGAGCCGCCGGTGCCGATGGCCGAGGTGATCTCCCGCGAGCTGGAGATCGCCGGCGTGCACGGCATGGCGGTGCGCCACTACCCCGCGCTGCTGCGGCTCGTCGCGTCCGGAGCCGTCGACCCGGGCCGGCTGATCCGGCGCCGCATCGGGCTCGAGCAGGCGTCCGACGCGCTCGCCGCCATGAGCGGCGAGGGCATCACGGTGATCGCGCCTTAGAACCGCGGGTTGATGCGGTTCTCTTCGTTCTCGGTCGCCTCGCCGCGGGCGATGACGATCGCGAAGGCGATCAGCCCGGTGACGAAGGCCGGGAACAGGATGACCCAGACCAGGATGGTGACGATGGTGGTCGTCTCGGCCGGGCTGAGCGCCAGGAGCAGCATCACGAGAACTCTACCCGCCGCGCCTCCAGAACGCTCGCCAGCTCGATCAGGTCGCCGGCCACCACGTCGACCCCGGCGGGCGGCTCGTCGGTCGTGCGGCCCGGCCCGTACTCGTCGGGCCGCGGGATGAACGCGGTCCGCAGCCCGCACGCCGCCGCCGCCTCGAGGTCGCTCGCGTGGGCGGCGACCATCATCACCTCGCCGGGCGCCAGGCCGGCGGCCTCCGCGCTGCGCAGGTAGGCCTCGGGCGTGGGCTTGTAGGCGCGGGCGATCTCGGCGCCGAGGATCACGTCCCACGGGAGGCCCGCCCGCTTGGCCATCGCCAGGATCAGCGCGATGTGGCCGTTCGAGCAGGGCGCGATCACGTAGTCGCGCTTGAGCCGCTGCAGCCCCTCGACGGTGTCCGGCCACGGGTCCAGCCGGTGCCACGCGCGCGTCAGCTCGGCGCGCTGCGAGCTCGCCGAGGTCGCCGAGGCCGAACTCGGGGAGCAGCTCGTCGAGCGCCTCGCGGTGGAGGACGTCGAGCACGACCCACTCCCGCCGCCCGCTGCGGACCGTCTCCATCTGCGGCTGGTAGCGCCCCCGCCACGCGTCGACGAGCGCCCGGCCAGTCGACGCCGTCGCGCCCGAGCGCCTCCCCCTCGCGGATGACGCTCGAGCGCCAGTCCACGCACGTCCCGAACACGTCGAAGAACAGCCCGCGCACCATGGCCCGTATGGTGCCCGGCGTGACTCGATACGACGCCGTGATCGTCGGCGGCGGCCACAACGGGCTGGTCGCGGCCGCCTACCTCGCCCGCGCCGGGCGGTCCGTGCTCGTCCTCGAGCGCCGCGACCACGTCGGCGGCGCCGCCGTCTCGGAGCGCCCGTGGCCGGGCGTCGACGCCCGCCTGTCGCGCTACTCCTACCTCGTCTCGCTGCTCCCGGCGGCGATGGCCGCCGAGCTGGGGATCTCGCTCCCGCTGCTGCGGCGGGCGATCTCCTCCTACACGCCGCGGCCCGACGGCAGCGGGCTGCTGGTGCGCACGGACGAGGCGCCGCACGACCGCTGGCGCGACTTCTACGCCATGACCTCGCGCGTGGGCCGGCGCGTCTTCCCCACGCTCACGCAGCCCCTGCTCACCCGCGAGGCGCTGAAGGCGGAGATCTCCGAGGACGCCGCCTGGGAGGCCCTGTTCGAGCGCCCGCTGGGCGAGGCGATCGAGGCCACCTTCGACGACGACGTCGAGCAGGGGATCGCGCTCACCGACGGGCTGATCGGGACGTTCGCGACCGCCCACGACGCGTCGCTGCGGCAGAACCGCTGCTTCCTCTACCACGTGATCGGCAACGGCGACGGCCACTGGGACGTGCCGGTCGGCGGCATGGGCGCGATCACCGCGGCGCTGGACGGCGCGGCGCGGGCGGCCGGCGCGGAGATCCGCTGCGGCGTCGAGGTCGCGGCCGTCGAGCCGGGGCGCGTGCGCTGGGACGGGCGGCGAGGCGGAGGCGGAGTACGTGCTCGCCAACGTCGCCCCCGCCGTGCTGGCCGAGCTGCTCGGCGAGCCCGCCGCCCGACCCGCCGCCCGAGGGCGCCCAGCTCAAGCTCAACATGCTGCTGTCACGGCTCCCGCGGCTGCGCGACCCGGACGTCGACCCGCGCGACGCGTTCGCCGGCACGTTCCACGTCAACGAGTCGGCGAGCCAGCTGCAGACCGCGTACGAGGCAGGCGGACGCGCGGGCGGCTGCCGGAGCTGCCGCCGTGCGAGATCTACTGCCACTCGCTCACCGACCCGACCATCCTCGGGCCCGAGCTGCAGGCCGCGGGCGCCCAGACGCTGACGTGCTTCACGCTGCACATGCCGGCGCGGCTCTTCACCGACGCCGCCGTCAAGGAGCGCGCCGTGGCGGCGACGCTGCGCTCGCTGGACTCGGTGCTCGCCGAGCCGATCGAGGACTGCCTGTGGCGGACGCCCGACGGCGAGCCGTGCCTGGAGGCCCGCACGCCGCCGGAGCTCGAGGCCGAGCTCCGGCTCCCCGCGGGCAACATCTTCCATCGCGACCTCGCGTGGCCGTACGCGGAGGTTCAGGACGAGGCCGGCGGATGGGGCGTCGAGACGCCCCATCCGCGCGTCCTGCTGTGCGGCGCCGGCGCGCGGCGCGGCGGCGGGGTCAGCGGGATCCCCGGCCGCAACGCCGCGATGGCCGGTCCTTACTGAGCGGTGACCGTCGCCTTCATGAACGGGTGGACCAGGCAGTAGAAGTCGTACTTGCCCGGCGCCCCGAACGTGACCGAGTTGGCTTCCGCCAGCTGCGGCGTCGCGCTCGACGCGTCGAGCACGCCCGAGTTCCAGAACCCGTTGCCGTGCAGCAGCGGGGTCAGGGTCGCGGCGGCGGAGCCCGGGCAGCCTCGCTCGGGTAGACGCCGCGGGGATCGAGCATGGGCGCGCCCTCGAAGCGTGGCCGCGATCTCGCGCAGGTACGAGTCGGTCTTCGCATCGCCCGGATCGCCCGGGCCCGCGGTGGCGGTGTGCACCTCGTAGGAGCCGGTCGTCATCCGGAAGTTGACCGTCGTCCCGGTGGGAACGGTGAGCTGCTTGGGGGCGAAGTCGAGCAACTCCTCGCCGTGCCTGCCGGCCACGCCGATGTCGATCGTGTTGGCGGGCGGCTTGGCCTGCGCCAGCGTCTTGGCGGTCTTGACGCTGCGCGCGACCTGCCGGGCGAGGCGCCGCTTGTCGGCCTTCTTGGACGGGACCTTGGCGCGCTTGCCCTTGACGGTGACGACGCCCGTCATGCCGGTGTGGACGCCGCAGAAGTAGGTGTACTTGCCCTTCTTCTTGAAGGTGACGGTGACCGGCTTCGGGTTCGGAGCCAGCGGGAGCCCGGTCTGGATCCCCTTCTTGCCGTTGTAGGAGAGCTTCTTGCCGAACGCGGACTTCGTGATCAGCGCCGGGTTGAAGGCGACGTTGTCGAGCCCGTTGAACCAGAACGGCTGGCCGGCCGCGTCGTTGGCGCCCTGCACCTTCGTGCCGTTGGGCAGGAGCAGCGGCGTCATGTCCCCGCCCTTGGCCGGGAGGTCGACGTTGTGGAACCCGTTGGGCGTGAAGCGGACCTTGTCGCCCACGCGGATCGTGACGCCGTGCGGGAAGTAGTCGTTCACGTCGATGGGCCCGGACTTCTGGAGCTGCTTCGCTGCGGCCGGCGGCGGCCCCATGCTGACCGGCTTGGTCTTCGCCTGGGCGAGACCCGGTATCGCGAGCACGACGCCTGCCGCGATGCATGCTGTGGCGGGGCTGCAGACCTTCACGAGCGCTCCTCTCGACGTGTAGGAGCGACCCTAATCAGGAACAGGATTCCGGCGCAACCGCGGTTCATGAGCGCCCGATGAGGACTATGCGCGGAGCTCGATCCACAGCGCCCGGGAGCGCGCGAGCATGCGGCCGTCGGCGGACAGCAGCGCCGTCGCGCTCTCGTGCTTGCGACCGTCCTGGCCGAGGGTCCAGCCGACGACCACGATCGGCTCCCCGAGCGCGACCGGCTCGAGCACCTCGGCGGTCATCCGCGCCAGCAGGCTCGGGCGCTCGCGCGCCCCACAGCGGCGGCGTGTAGCTCGGGCAGTCCAGCGCCGCCCACGCGGTCTCGAGCGCGATGAGCCGTCGTCGTGCGGCACGGTCGCGTCGGCGATCAGCACGGCGCCGGTCATCTCCGGGTGCGAGGGGAGCGCGCCGAAGTGCGCGCCGAGCCCGTCGAGGCGCGTCGGCCGAGCAGACGTAGCAGTCCGCGAACATCGCGTCGAGCTCGCCGAAGCCCGAGCGCGCGGCCTCGTGCGCCTCGGCGACGGAGGGCCGGTAGGGCGGCTCGAAGTCCAGCGGCAGCGGCGGGCTCGCCCTCGGCGAGCAGCGTGTCGCCGTCGTGCAGGGTCACGCGGCCGTCGTCGTGGCGCTCGAGGTCGAGCTCGCGGTCCAGCGGGACCGGACGGCGCAGCGTCACCTCGGCCGGGCCGTCGACGTGGCGGGCCAGGAGGCCGCACGCGTAGCCGCCGTTGGCGCTCGTCAGCGGGCCGTTGAAGCGGCGCGCGACGGTCACCGTCGCGAGGGTCGCGGTGGGCGACATCCGCGGGAGGCTAGCCGCGGTGGGCGGAGACCGGCTTGCGATCGCGCGGGCAGGCGAGGAGGCTCGCCGCCACGAGCGCGCGCTGGCTGCGGTGCAGCTCGCGGGCCGAGGGGGTGGGGACGGAGGTGAGCATGGGCACAGGATCTCGCGATCGGGGCGGCGGCCCCAGGGTGCTGACCGGCGTCTGCACGCGCGGACGCCGAACCCGAGGGTGTGGCGAACCCCACCGCCGGCCGGATACCCTGAGCGGCCCGATGCCGACCGTGGAAGGCCTTCAGTTCGCCTACGCGCTGCACCCGGTCCCGCCGGGGCGGCTGCCGTTCCGGCGCTGGCGGTGGGAGCTGTGGCACGGCTCGACGATGGTGGCCGCCGGCTGGCGGCTGTCGCGCCCGCAGGCCGGCCGTGCGCTGCGCGTGTACGCGTCCGAGTTCGGCCACCGGCTGTTCGGGCTCCCGCTGCCCGATCGCGACCCGCTCGCCGGCGCCGGCGACCTGCGGCCCGGGACCGCCGAGCGCCTGGCGATCGGCTCGATCACCTGCACGCTCGTCCCGCGGGCGCTGGACGCGCCGGTCGCGATCGCCGACGGGCGGGTCGCAATAAGGCCGCAGGTCGGGTCGGACTTCTGTCCAGATCGCCCGGTTTCGCGAAAGGTCTGGTAACACAGTGCCGCGTGATCGCCGGTACCGCTGACCTCGCCGCGGCCTCCGCCGCGCTGCGCTCGCGCCTCCCCGAGCCCCTCGGGGCGCTCGCGGAGCTCGCCTACAACTACCGCTGGTCGTGGACGCCCGGCGGACCCGAGCTGTTCGCAGCCGTGGACCCCGACCGCTGGGCGGCATGCGCCGCGAACCCCGTCCGCCTGCTCCAGGAGGTCCACCCCGACCGCCTGCGCGAGCTGGCCGGCGACGACGCGTTCCTGGGGCGCCTGAGCGCGCTTCCGTGAGACCGTCGCCGCCGCGCTCGCCGAGGACCCGCTCGACGCCTCGGTGACCCCCGAGAACCCGGCGGCGTTCTTCTGCGCCGAGTACGCCGTCCACGGCTCGCTGCCGGTCTACTCCGGCGGGCTCGGCGTGCTGGCCGGCGACATCCTCAAGGAGTCCTCCGACCGCGGGCTCCCGCTCGTGGCGGTCGGCCTGATGTACCGCCACGGCTACTTCCGCCAGCGCATCGACGCCTCCGGCTGGCAGCACGAGTACTGGGTCGACACCGACCCCGACCGCGTCCCCGGCGCGCTGATCACCGGCGAGGACGGCGAGCCGATCACCGTCTCGGTCCCGCTCGGCGGCCGCGAGCTCGTCGCCCAGGTGTGGCGCGTCGACGTCGGCCGCGTCCCGCTGCTGCTGCTCGACGCCGACCGGCCCGAGAACTCCGTCGCCGACCGCTGGATCACCTCGCGCCTGTACGTGGGCGACGGCGACGTGCGCCTGAGCCAGTACCTGCTGCTCGGCATCGGCGGCGTCCGCGCGCTGCACGCCGTGGGCGTCGACCCCGGCGTCGTGCACCTCAACGAGGGCCACGCCGCGTTCGCCTGCCTCGAGCTGGCGCGCACCGCGGGCGAGGCCTCGACCGACGACGCCTTCGAGGCCGTCCGCCGCCGCACCGTCTTCACCACCCACACCCCGGTCCCGGCCGGGAACGACACGTACCCCGCGTCGCAGGTCGCGGAGCGTCTCGGCGGGATCGCCGGCGAGATGGGCCTCGAGGTCGACGACCTCGTCCGCCGCGGGCGGACGCAACCCCGACGACGAGGGCGAGCCGTTCGGCGTCACGCAGTTCGCGCTGCGCTCGTCGCGGACCGCCAACGGCGTCAGCGCCCGCCACGGCGAGGTCGCGCGCGAGATGTGGCACGGCCTGTGGCCGGACCGCCCCGTCGAGGACGTCCCGATCGGGCACGTCACCAACGGCGTGCACATCCCGACCTGGATCGGCAAGCCGCTGCGCGAGCTGCTCGACCGCCACCTCGGCGACGGCTGGATGGACCGCGCGGTCGACCCGGCCACCTGGGACGCCGTCGAGGACGATCTCCGACGCCGACCTGTGGGCGGCGCGGAGCGAGCAGCGGCGCGAGCTGATCGAGCTCGTGCGCGCCCGCAGCGTGACCGAGCGCCTCGCCCGCGGCGACACGGCCGAGTACGTGCGCGCGGCGATCGACTCGCTCGACCCCGACGTGCTCACGATCGGCTTCGCCCGCCGGGTCGCGACCTACAAGCGGCTCGACCTGCTCCTGCGCGACGTCGACCGCGCGCTGGCGCTGCTCGGCGACTCCGAGCGGCCGGTGCAGTTCCTGCTGGCCGGCAAGGCGCACCCCCGCGACGACGAGGGCAAGCGGCTCGTGCAGCGGCTGTTCGAGCTCAAGGGCCACCCGGAGGTCGGGCGGCGCGTCGTGTACCTCGACGACTACGACCTCGCGCTCGGCGCCGCCATGACGCGCGGCTGCGACATCTGGGTCAACGTGCCGCGCCCGCCGCTGGAGGCGTCGGGCACCTCCGGGATCAAGTCGGCGGTCAACGGCGGCCTGCAGCTGTCGGTGCTCGACGGCTGGTGGCCGGAGGCCTACGACGGCACCAACGGGTGGGCGATCGGCGGCGAGGTCGACCCCGACCACGCGGCCCAGGACTGGCGCCACGCGCACGAGCTCTACACGCTGCTCACCGACGAGGCGGTCGCGCGCTTCTACGCCCGCGACGCGTCCGGCCTGCCGGCCGAGTGGCTCGGGATGGTCCGCGCGGCGCTGCGCACGATCGGCCCGCAGTTCGGCGCGGGGCGGATGATCCGCGACTACGTCGAGAACATCTACCCGCCCGAGGTCCCCGCCCCCGCCTGACCGGGTTCCGGACCGGCACGTCAGGTGAGCGTGACGAGGACCCGCTCGTCGCGGTGGCCGAGTACGAAGTGCTCGGCCACGGTGGCCCGGTAGAGCCGGAGGCCGGCGGGCGGGCGCACGCGGTCGACCGTCCACTCCTCCATGCCCTGGGCGGCTGAGCGCCGGGCGAACGCCTCGATCGCGTCCCCCGCCTGCTCCGCCGTCGCGGACATGTAGACGGCCCTGGCCCTCGCCGGGCGTCACGGTGGAGTCGAAGACGACGATCCCGATCTCCGGCGCGCTCGGCGATGTTGCGCGAGTGCCGGGCCTCGGGCCGCGACACCCAGTAGAGCCGTCGAGTAGCCGTCCGGCGCGTACCAGACGGGCGTCGCCCACGGACGCCCGTCCGCGTCCGCGGTCGCGAGCGTCATGTAGCGGCCCTCGTCGAGGATCGCGCGCGCGGCGGCAGCGCGATCCTCGTCGGTGGCGTCCAGCCCGCGGGCGGTCACGCGGGTACGGCGGCCGCGATCCGGGCGAGGCGGGCGCGATGGGTCCGGGCGCCTCCGAGCAGCGCGGCGTCGATCTGGGCGCGCTTGAACAGCCAGTGCACGTCGGCCTCCCACGTGAAGCCGATGCCGCCGTGGAGCTGGATCGCCGCGCCCGTCACCTCGCGGCCCGCGTCGGAGGCGGCCGCCTTGGCCATCGCCGCCGCCTCGGGGAGGCGCTCCGGGTCGGCGTCCGCCGCCCACGCCGCCAGCGCGACCGTCGCGCGGGCGCTCTCGGTGTCGAGCAGCATCTGCGCGCACCGGTGCGAGACCGCCTGGTAGGCGCCGACCGGCGTGCCGAACTGCTTGCGGTCCTTGACGTAGGCGACCGTCATCTCCAGCGCGCGGTCGCAGACGCCGACCAGCTCGGCGGCGATCGGCACCAGCGCGCGGTCCAGCGCGGCGGCGACGTCGTCCCGGGGAGCGCCTCGCCGGCGCCGTCGAGCAGCGCGACGCGGGCGGCGGGACGCGTGGAGTCGATCGACGCCAGCGGCGTCACGTCGGCGTCCTCGGCGGCCACGACGCGGGCCGCGCCGTCCTCGAGCAGCACGAACACGGCGGCGCCCTCGCCGCCGGGCACGAGCGCGGCGAGCCCGTCGCTCGGCGTCGGCGACGCCGCCGGTGATCTCGCCGGTGGCGAGGCCCTCGAGCCAGCGCGCCTTCTGCTCGGCGGAGCCGGCGTGCTCGATCAGCGACGCGGCGAGCACGGTCCCGAGGAACGGGACCGGCGCGACGGCGCGGCCGAGCTCCTCGCACAGGATCGCGAGCTCGACGCTGCCGAGGCCCTGGCCGCCGTGCTCCTCCGCGACGGCGATGCCGGGCCAGCCGAGCTCGGAGAGCTCGCGCCACAGCGCGTCGTCGGTGCGCGCCGCCTCGGCGTGCTCGCGCATCCGCTCGGGGCTGGCGCGCCGGCCGAGGAGGTCGCGCGCGGTGCGCTGGATGTCCTGCTGGTCGTCGGTGAGCCCGAAGTCCATTTCTACGCCACCGCCTTCAGTCGCGGGAGGCCGAGCACGCGCTCGGCGACGATGTTCTTGAGCACCTCGGTGGTGCCGCCCTCGATCGAGTTGCCGCGGGCGCGCAGCAGCTCGTAGCTCCAGTGCGTGCCGGCGGTCAGCGCGTCCGGGCCGACGATGTCGGCGGCGAGCTGGGTGAGCCGCTGGTTGGTGTCCGACCACAGCCACTTCACCAGCGAGCCCTCCGGGCCGGGCTGGCCGTAGCGCTCGGTCGCGGAGAGGCCCTTCCAGGCCATCAGGCGGATCGACTCGCAGCGGATGTGCAGGTCGGCCAGCGCGTCGGCGATCAGCGGGTCGTCGAGCAGCCCGCGCTCGGCGGCGATCACCATCAGGTCGTCGAGCTGCTGGCGCAGCCGCACCTGGAGCGCGAAGCCGAGGCCGGCGCGCTCGTTCATCAGCGTGGTGAGCGCGACCTTCCAGCCGTTGCCCTCCCCGCCCACGAGGTTCTCCCCGGGGATCCGGGCCTCCTCGATGAACAGCTCGTTGAACTCCGCCTCGCCGGTGATCTGGCGCAGCGGGCGGATCTGCACCGCCTCCTGCTCGACGTCCATCAGGAAGTAGGTGAGGCCCTTGTGCTTGGGCGCGTCGCCGTCGGTGCGCGCGACGAGCATGCACCACTTCGAGTACTGGGCGCCGCTCGTCCACACCTTCTGGCCGGTCACGACCCAGTCGTCGCCGTCCTTGACCGCGCGCGTCTTGAGCGCCGCGAGGTCGGAGCCGGCGTCGGGCTCGGAGAAGCCCTGGCACCAGATCTCCTCGGCGGAGAGGATCGGCGGCAGGAAGCGCTCCTTCTGCTCGTCGGTCCCCCACACCATCAGCGTCGGGCCGCCGAGCAGCAGGCCGAGCACGTTGGCGGGCAGCGGGACGCGGGCGCGGCCGAGCTCCTCGAAGTAGATCGCCGACTGCGTGAGGCTCGCGCCGCGGCCGCCGTACTCCTGGGGCCAGTGCGGGGCGGCCCAGCCGCCGTCGTGGAGCGTGCGCTGCCAGTCGCGCCGCCAGGCGTAGTCGGCGTCCTCCCCGCCGTTCTCGGGCGGGGGCGGCGGCGGGTTGTCGGCGAGCCACTGGCGCAGCTCGTCGCGGAACGCGGTCTCGGCGTCGGAGAAGGTCAGGTCCATCGGGTCACTCCTTTGGCGAGCCGTACAGCACGGTCAGCGCGGCGTCGGTGAGGGCGGGCAGCAGGTCGTCGAGGCCGGCGGGGCCGTGGGCGCGCACGTGGGCGCTCACGAGCTGGTCGACGCCGGCGGCGAGCACGAACAGCGTCTCCGGGGCCGGCACGCGCAGCTCGGGGTCCTCGCGCACGGCGGCGGCGAACGAGGCGCCGTAGCGCTTGGCGAAGCGGTGCAGGGCGGCGTCGCGCTCGGCCTGGGCGGGCGGGCCGGCGGCGTTGACCTCGAGCATGTAGGAGCGCGCGAACAGCGGCTCGGTGGCGAGCGTGTCGAGGTAGGCGGCGAGCCCGGCCTGCAGGCCGGCGCGCCAGTCCGGCGCCGCCGTCGACGGCGGCCGCGACGCGGTCCACGAGCACGTCGACGCCGTGCGTGTAGGCCTCGAGGAAGCACGCCTCCTTGGAGGCGAACAGCTCGTAGAACGTGCCGCGGCTGACGCGGGCGTGGCGGACGGCGTCGGTGACCGTCGCGGCGGCGTAGCCCTTCTCGTACACCGCGCGGGTCATGCCCTCCAGCAGCCGCGCCCGGCGGCGGTCGATCCGCGCGTCCAGCAGCGGCGCCAGCCGCGGGTGCGTCGCCAAGCAGCGAAGCCTCCATACCTGCAGAGTACAGACCCGGTACCCCACGAGTACGATCGGGGTCAGACCCCTTCGTTGCAGCGGACATGAAGTCAGACCCGTCGCGTTTGGTGAGCGCGCCAGCGGGCAGCACCGCTGCATGACCGAGCTTCCCGAGCCGAAGCAGTTCGGCGACTACGGCGACTGGCCGGGGCGCCCCGTCCTGGACAAAGACGCACAGCGCATCGGCACGGTGCGCGAGATCTACCTCGACGACGCGACCGATCGCCCCGAGTGGGTGCTGATCGAGCGCGAGGACGGCGAGCCGCGCTTCGTGCCGCTCGTCGACGCCACCATCGAGCAGGAATCGATCCGCGTCGCCTCGACGGCCGAGAGCATCGAGGCCGCCCCCGCGCTGGAGCCGGCGAAGCAGCTCACGCAGGACCAGGAGCGCGAGCTGTACTCGCACTACGGCGTGCCGCTGTCCGAGGAGGCGTCGGACTCGGTGCTGCCGGCGACCGACGGCGAGCCCGAGGCTGCCGCGGAGACGACGCCGACGAGCCCGCAGCCGACGACGCCGAACCAGAGCGGAGCCCGCCGCCACCGAGCCGGAGCCGGAGCCCGCCGCAGAGACGACGCCTGAGCCAGAGCCGGCGCCGAGCCCGCCGCGTCCGAACCCGAGCCCCCCGCGGCGGTGCCGGTGCCGCGCCCGCCCGATGCCGCCCGTCGCGGCCGCCGGCCCGCACCACCGAGCTCAACAACGACGGCCCGGCGGAGCTGCCCGCGGCCGGCGAGACGTCGGAGCCCGAGGACACCGGGCCCGATGGTGCCGCCGCGCCCCGAGCCCGTGGCTCCGCGACCCGGTCCCGCCCCCGTCCTCCAGCGCCCTGGACAAGGTGCGCGAGCGCAACGTGCCGCTTGATCGCCGGGCTCGCCGCGGCGATCGGCGCGGCGCTGATCCTGCTGGTGCGCCGCCGCCGCTAGTAGTTGCGGGCGCGGTTGTTGCGGCGCGGGCGGCGAGTCGCGCGCGCCGTTGCGGCGCATGGCGTGGCGCCGGGCGATGACCTCGAACTCCTCGAGCGCCTGCCCGGCGCCCTCGGCCACGCAGGTCAGGGCGGAGTCGGCCACGTAGGTCGGCATCTGCGTCTCCTCGTGCAGGCGCTGGGCGAGCCCGTGCAGCAGCGCGCCGCCGCCCGCCAGCAGGATGCCCGAGGTGAGGATGTCCGAGGACAGCTCGGGCGGCGTGCGGTCCAGCGTGTCGCGGACCGCGTCGACGATCGCCTGCACCGGCTCGGCCAGCGCGGAGCGCGCCTCCTCGCTGGTCAGCGACACCGTCTTGGGCAGCCCGGTGATGAGCTCCCGGCCGCGCAGCTCGGCGGTCAGCTCGGGCTGGATCGGGCCGGCGGCGCCGATCGCGAGCTTGACCTCCTCCGCCGTCGGCTGGCCGATGGCGAGGTTGTGCTCCCGCCGGACGTAGGCCATGATCGCCTCGTCGAGGTCGTAGCCGCCGAGCCGCAGCGACGCCTCGACGACGATCTCCCCCATCGACAGCACCGCCACCTCCGAGGTGCCGCCGCCGATGTCGACGACCATGTTCCCGGCCGGCTGGGCGATGTCCAGGCCCGCGCCGATGGCGGCCGCGATCGGCTCCTCGATCAGCGCCACCTCGCGCGCGCCGGCCGACAGGCAGGCCTCCTCGACCGCGCGCGTCTCCACGTCGGTCACGCCTGACGGCACGCACATCACCACGCGCTGGCGCGCCCAGCGGCTGCGGTGCGCCTTGCGCAGGAAGTAGCGCAGCATCTGCTCGGTGACCTCGAAGTCAGCGATCACACCGTGGCGGAGCGGCCGCGTGGCGGAGATCGTGGCCGGGGTGCGGCCGATCATCCGGTGCGCCTCGGCGCCGACCGCGTAGACGTCACCGCGTTCGGAGTCCACGGCGACGACCGACGGCTCCGAGACGGTGATGCCGCGACCGCGTTCGAAGACGAGCGTGTTGGCCGTCCCCAGATCGACGGCGAGATCGCGCTGTCCCAAGGCGCTCAGCCTATCGGGCAGCCTGCAGGACCAACCTCAGATGCGCACCCGGACGTCCCACAGGTCCGGGAAGAAGCGGCGATCGAGCGTCGTCTTGAGGTACGGCACGCCCGGCGAGCCGCCCGTGCCGGTGCGCGAGCCGATCTCGCGCGCGGCCATCAGCACGTGGTGATGGCGCCACAGCGCGACGCCCTCGTCGTGGTCGACGAGCAGCTCGGCGACCTCGTAGAGCGCGCGCGCGCCGGGTCGTCCTCGTGGTCGCGGTAGAGGTCGGCGAGCGCGGCGAGGCGGTCCTCGCGGTCCTCCGGCAGCCCGGCGGCCACGCTGAACGCCTCGTAGAGGGCGGGCCCCTCCGGGGCGGTGGCGTGCTCGGGAAAGGTGTCGCGGAGCCCGGAGATCCACTCGATGCGGCGGAACTGCACCGACTGGAAGCCCGAGGCGGGCTCGAGCGGGTCGCGGAACTCGAGGAACCCCTCCGGCCCCATCGTCTCCAGCACGTGGAGGTGCTCCAGCAGCAGCCGCTCGATCGCCACCACGCGGCGCAGGCGAGGCGTGGCGGCCTGGGGGCGCGAGGCCAGCAGCTCGTCTCGGGCCGCCTCGAGCTCGTGCAGGATCAGCTTGAACCAGAGCTCGTAGGACTGGTGGACGATGATGAACAACATCTCGTCGTGCGCGCCGGGCGTGAGCGGGCGCTGGAGCCCGAGCAGGTCGTCGATCAGCAGGTAGCGCGCGTAGTCGGTGCCGCCGCTGCGCTCCGGGCGTCGCGGCGCCGCCGCGACCGGCGGCGCCGGATCGACCGCCACCCCCTCCGGATCCGCGTCGAGCGCCTGGTTGACGAGCGCGTCGGCGCCGGCGTTCTGCGCGCGCGGCACCGAGCGGATCGCCCACCGCTCGAAGCCAGCGCAGCGCGGCCATCGCCTGCGGCGTGCAGCGGCTTGATGTCGGGGTGCTTGACCTTGTACTCGCCGTTGACCTGCTTGGCGACCAGCTCGGAGTCGTTGACGACCTCGACCTCGGTGGCCCCCAGCGCGGCGGCCCGTCGAGCCCGAGCAGCAGCCCGCGGTACTCCGCGACGTTGTTGGTGGCGCGGCCGATCCGGACGGCGGCCTCGTCGAGCACCTCGCCGTCCGGGGACGAGATCACGGCGGCCGCCGCGGCGGGCCCTGGGTTGCCGCGCGCGCCGCCGTCCACGTGGACGACGACCTTCACTGGAGAGAGCTAGTGGCCGATTCGCTAGTCGGTGGCACCGCGGTCCGGCGCCGCCGACTGCCGCCGAAATGCATCAGGACTAGGAGTCGGAGGCGAGCGGTGCGAAGTCGCCGGTCACGCGCGGGCGGCGCCGGTCGCGCACCTCGCGCAGGCCACCGCCGCCGCCGGCCTCGCGGCGCTCCTGCTTGCGGCGGTCCACGATGACGGTGACGTTCCGTCGTCCTCGTAGTACTTCGCAAGACGGTCGTAGAGCTCATCGGCGAGCGGTTCGGGGACGACGCAATAGATCACGCCTTGGATGCTAGCCAAGGCAGAGCCTCAACGGCATTCGATCATCCGTCGAGTTCCTTGCAATCGGGCTCAGTTGAGGTGCAGGCCACCGCGGTCGTCGGCGGCCGCGTTGGCCTCCCGCTCGGCCTCGGAGAGCTCGGACAACTCGTCGCCCTGGGCTTCGCGCCGCACGCCGCCGGCCTCGTCGGAGAGGTCGACCTCGTAGCGGTACCAGCTGAGCTCCCACATCACCGAGATCGACACCACGCTCGGGCGTTCGGGGAGCGGGCGCACGCACACCTCGGGGGCCCCGAGCGAGCGCGCGACGCCGCCGACGGTGCGCGTGTGGTCGGAGGCGTTGAAGACCTCCAGCGCGCGCTCCATCTTCAGGTCGGCGTTGGTCGGGACGGCGCGAACGTGGCGCGGGCGGCGCGTCTCCTCGGCCACGGGCTCGGGCGGCTGCTCGCGTTCGCGCTCCGCGCGGCCGGCGCTCCCGCGGCGGCTCGGCGGGGACCGTCTCGTCGGCCGACGATCTCCTCCTGCACGTCGCGGGCGCGGTCGCGGCGGGTGCGCAGGCGATCGATGAACGAGCGCCCGCGGCCGTCGAAGCGCGTGTGGCGCAGCGCCAGATCGTCGCCGCCCGACTCGCGGATCCAGCCCTCGTGCTGCGCCCGGGCGGTGCACAGCTCGCAGACCTGCCGGCGCTGGCCGGCGGCCAGGAAGCCCTCGGCGTGCTCGCCGCGCAGCAGCGTCCGCCCGCAGATGTCGCAGGCGACGTCGGTCTGGTTGGTGCGGATGTCCCTGGTACGAGCCATGCTGGCCCGGCCGAGCCTAGCAACGCCTGGCCGGGCCGATGGGCGGCTCAATGCGAGCTGACGGCCTCTTCCTCCTGCGCCGCCGCGATGACCTTCTGGGCCAGGTGCGCGGGCACCTCCTCGTAGCGGACGAAGTCGAGCGTGTACTCGCCCTGGCCGCCCGTGATCGAGCGCAGGTCGGGCGCGTAGGAGAGCATCTCCGCCATCGGGACCTCGGCCTTGACCTCGGTCATGCCGCCGACCCCCTCGGTGCCGAGCGGGCGGCCGCGCCGCGAGGAGAGATCGCCCATCACGTCGCCGACGGATTCGTCCGGCACCGAGGCCGTCACGAGCATGATCGGCTCCAGCAGCACCGGGCTGGGCCTGCTCGAGCGCCTGCTTCATGGCCAGCGAGCCGGCCAGCTTGAAGGCCATCTCCGAGGAGTCGACGGTGTGGTAGCTGCCGTCGAAGAGCCGCACCCGGACGCCCTTGATCGGGTAGCCGGCCACCGCGCCCTGCTGCATCGCGTCGAGCACGCCCTTCTCGACCGCCGGGATGAAGCCCGTCGGGATCACGCCGCCCTTGATGGCGTTGACGAACTCGAACCCGTCGCCGCTCGGGAGCGGCTCGATCTCGATGTGGCAGTCGCCGAACTGGCCGCGGCCGCCGGTCTGCTTCTTGTGGCGCCCGTGGGCCTTCGCGGAGCCGCGGATCGTCTCCTGGTAGGGCACGCGCGGCGGCTTGAGCTCGACCTCGGCGCCGAACCGCGAGCGCATCCGGTCGACGATCACCTCGACGTGGATCTGGGAGAGCCCCGCGACGATCTGCTCGCCCGTCTGCTGGTCGCGGTGGAGGTCGATCGTCGGGTCCTCCTCCTGCAGCCGCCGCAGCGCGGTGAACACCTTGTCCTCGTCGCCCTTGGCCTTGGGCTCGATCGCGAACGCCATCACCGGCGCCGGCAGCTTGATCGAGGGCATCGTGATCGCCTGGTCGCGCTCGGCCAGCCAGTCCCCGGCGCGGGTCTCCTTGAGCTTGGCCACCGCGCCGATGTCGCCGGGGCCGAACGAGTCGGCGTGCGTGACCTCCTTGCCCTGCGGCATCAGCAGCTGCCCGATGCGCTCCTTGTGGTGGGAGCGGCAGTTGAGCACCTGCGTGTCGTGGGTCATCGTGCCCTGGTAGACCCGGAACAGGTTGATGCGCCCGGCGTACGGGTCGGCCCGGGTCTTGAAGACGTAGGCGAACATCTCGCCGTCCTCGGTCGGCTCGAGCGTCATGTCCTCGAGCTCCAGGCCGCCGTGCTGGACGGGCGAGGGAAGGTCGTCGACGATCGCGTCGAGCAGGCGGTCGGCGCCGAGATGGGCCGTCGCCACGCCGCACGTCACGGGGAAGATGAGCCCGTGGTCGGTGCCGTCCTCGAGCGCGGTGACGATCTCCTCGTGGGAGATCTCCTCGCCCTCGAGGTAGCGCTCCATCAGCGACTCGGAGTTCTCGGCGACCTCGTCCATCAGCTTCTCGCGGTACTCCTCGGCGACCGCGAGGAGGTCGTCGGGGATCGGGATCTCCTAGACGTTGTCCTTGCCGGAGCCGCCGTACTGGTACGCCTTCATGTCCACGAGGTCGATCAGGCCGTTCGTCTCGTGCTCGACGCCGATCGGGATCTCGGTGGCCACGACGTGCGGGCCGAAGGCGGCCTTGAGGGAGTCCAGCGTGCGGAAGAAGTCGGCCCGCTCGCGGTCGAGCATGTTCACGTAGACGAGGCGCGCGACGCCGAGCTCCTGCGCGCGCTGCCACAGCCTCTGGGTGCTGACCTCGACGCCCATCACGGCGTTGATGACGAAGATGGCGGACTCGCACACGCGCAGCGCGCCGAGCGCGTCCGCGATGAAGGAGGGCTCGCCGGGGGTGTCGATCAGGTTGACCTTGACGTCGCGCCACTCGAAGGAGGCCAGCGACGCGGAGATCGACATGCCGCGCGCCTTCTCGTCCTCGTCGCCGTCGGAGACCGTGGTCCCTTCGCCCACCGAGCCGAGCCGGGTCGTCGCGCCGGCCTCGAACAGCAGGGCCTCGTGCAGCGAGGTCTTGCCGCTCCCTCGGTGGCCTACGAGAGCCACGTTGCGGATCCTGTCTGCGGCATGGGCCATGCCAGGCGCTCCTCTCCCTCGCCTCCCCCTCCCTCAAAGGGGGAGATGGAGCGCCGGAAGCTACCGGAGGTTGTCGCCCTGGAGGCGGCTCTTCAGCCTCAGGACGGCCTTGGTGTGCAGCTGGGAGATCCGGGACTCGGTGACGCCCAGGACCTCGCCGATCTCGCGCAGGGTCAGGTTCTCGTAGTAGTAGAGGGCGATCACGAGCTTCTCGCGCTCGGGCAGCGCGGAGATCGCGTCGGCGAGGCGGTCCTTGAGCTCGGACGCGTCGAGCAGCTGCTGCGGGTCGGGCGCGTCCGGGTCGTGGAGCGTGTCGAGCAGCGAGACCTGGTCGCCGGAGGCGTCCGAGACCGCCCACAGCTCGTCGAGCGCGACGACGGTGGAGTTGGAGATCTTGACCAGCGACTCCTGGAACTCGTCGACGGTGAGGTCGAGCTCGCGGGCCATCTCCTCGTCGGTCGGCGTCCGGTGCAGGCGGTGCTCGAGCTTGCCGTGCACGCGCTCGATCTCGCGGGCGCGAGCGCGCACGGAGCGCGGCACCCAGTCCAGCGAGCGCAGCTCGTCGATGATCGCGCCCTTGATGCGCGTGATCGCGTACGTCTCGAACTTGATCTCGCGCTCGAGGTCGAACCGCTCGATCGCGTTGATCAGGCCGATCAGGCCGTAGGAGATGAGGTCGGATTCTTCGACGTGCGCGGGCAGGCCGGAAGACATCCGGCCGGCGACGTACTTCACCAGCGGCGAGTAGGCGACGACGAGCTGCTCACGGGCTCGGTCGGAGCCGCTGCCCTTATAGCGGCGCCAGAGCTCTCTGAGCTCGATCGCTTTGACGTTGGTTTCCAGGTCAGTCCCGCCTATTCAGGCCCTCGGGTGGCTGCGCTCATACGCGGCCCGTAGGCGCGCTGACTCTACCCGAGTGTAGACCTGGGTTGTGGAGATGCTGCTGTGGCCCAGGAGCTCCTGGATCACCCGGAGATCAGCGCCACCCTCCAGAAGATGGGTGGCGTACGAGTGCCGCAGGGCATGCGGGTGCACCGCGCCCTGGGCTGCAGCATGGCGCGCCCAGACGCGCAGCCGACGTCTGACGTCGGACGTCGAGAGCCGGCGACCGGTCTTGGAGAGGAACAGCGCCGGCTCGTCCTCGGCCCCCTTCAGCGCGGTGCGACCGCGCTCGAGATAGCGCGCGACGGACCGCAGCGCCGGCTCGCCGGCGGGCACGTAGCGGGTCTTGGAGCCCTTGCCGATGACGCGCAGCTGCTCGGCGTCGAACTCCACCGAGGTCAGGTCCAGGTTGACCAGCTCCTCGGCGCGCAGCCCGCAGCCGTAGGCGACCTCGAACAGCGCCCGGTCGCGCAGCTCCAGCGGCGTGGTGGCGGGGATGCGGTCCAGCAGCTTGGCCACGTCGGCGGCCTTGAGGATCGCCGGGAGGCGGTCGGGGAGCTTGGGCGAGGCGAGCAGGTCGGCGGGGTTGGCGCGCAGCTCGCCGTGCTCGACGAGCACGCGGAAGAACGCGCGGGCCGAGGCCAGCTTGCGGGCAAGCGTCCGCGGCGCTGCCCCTCCCCCGGACAGGCGTGCCGCCCAGCGGCGCAGCACGGGATAGCCGACGTCCTCGGGCCGCAGGCCCTGCGCGGCGGCCCACCCCGCCAGCGCGCCGACGTCGGCGGCGTAGGCACGGCGGGTGCGCTCGGCGGCGCCGCGGCGCTGCAGCTCGCGGTCGAACCGGCGCAGGGCGTCGCCCCACGCCACGTCCGGGCTACCCTCGGATGCGATGGCCTCGTTCTTCATCGACACGGCGACCGGTCAGGTCGCGACCCAGCGCCAGCTCATCGAGGCGGGCATCGCGAGTGCCAGCGCGGTCCCACCGCGGCCCTGGCACCGCATGTACGGGACCGGTGACGCCTCGACGATGTGGTACGCCGTCATGCGCAAGCGGGAGAGAGGCGTGTTCATCGGCACGCTCGTACTTCGCCATCACGAACACCATGCCTCCCTGCTGGAGCAGGGCTGGGAAGAGGTCGCGGTCGGCGAGATCGCCGCTCCGGCGGCGTAGCGCGCGCTAGCCGATGTAGATCGGGGCGCCGACCGGGACCTGGTCGTACAGCTCGACCACGTCCGGGATGCGCATGCGCACGCAGCCGTGCGAGGCCGCCGTGCCGATCGACGACTCCGCGTCGGTGCCGTGGATGCCGGCGCCGTCGAAGATGCCCAGCCAGCGGGCCTTGAGCGGGTTCTCGGCGGTGCCGCCGGGCACGACCTTGCCGCGATCGCCGGGGGCCACCCAGTCGGAGTTCGGCATCGTCCAGGCCGGGTTCACGGCCTTGTTCTGGATGTGGTAGACGCCGGCCGGCGTCTCGAGGCCCACCTGGCCGACCGCGATGCCGTAGGTCTTGGCCGGCTTGAGGTCCTTGTAGAGCGTCAGCTGGAAGGCGCTGCGGTTGACGATCAGCACGGCCGGATACTTCTCCGCGAGCGCCTCCGTGGTGACCTTCGGCTTGACCGTCTCCGTGCGCACCCGCACGCGGCGGCTGGAGCCGGAGTCCAGCAACTCGCGCTCGAGGTCGCGCTCGAGGCGCTTGGCGCGGACGGCGAGCCCCTCCTCGGAGGGCTTCGGGGCGACCTGGCCGGTGTCGAGGTTCAGCTGGGCGTCGACGGCCGCGCGGTCGAGCGAGCGCTGCACGCGCCGCACGACCTTGCGCACGGCGGGCCGCGAGTAGGTGATCTTGGCGTCCAGGTCGGTGTCGAGGTCCTCGCCGCGGATCTCGCGCCAGGTCCGGGTGAACATGCTGCCCTCCCGCGAGGCGACGACCGCGCGCCCGACCGAGCCGTCGATGTCGACGCCGATCGAGGCCTGGCGCGGCGTGAGCGTGAACTTCTTGCCCTGGTAGCGGGCCACGACGGGCCGGTTGAGCGGATCGAGCAGCGCCGAGCGCAGCGCTGCGCGGGCGTCGTCGGCGGACATGCCGCCCACGTCGACCCCGTTGACCCGCACGCCCTCGGCGATCGTGCCGTCCTTGCCGTTGTCGTACGCGTAGACGGCGCCCGCTCCGGCGAGCAGCGCAACGATCAGGATGGCGGTGAGGGCGAGGGTGCGTGTGCGCATCGGCGGCGGGGAGGGCGTCTAAGAGTAGACGCGGACTCCTTCACTGATGAAGAGCTGCAAGAAGTCTGGCAAGTCAGTTCGTGGACGCGCCCGGTTCGCGCTCGACGCGACGACGGACGCTAGGGCTATAGCGGAGGAACTCCTCGACCTCACGTTCGTAACGGTAAGGCGACGCGTTGCCGCTCCGCAATTCCCGCACGCGCAGGTCCTCGGCGTACCGCTGCACGGCCTCGCGGGTCGTGTAGCGCAGGCGGCAGCCCGCCGCCTTGAGCTTGCGGTTGTCCAGTCCGCGACCGTAGCGCAGCTGCCGGGCCATCTCGTCGGGGATCCGCACCTTGGCGAGGCGCAGTCCGGCGGTGGCGAGACCGGTTCCCCACGGCGGCAGCATCGGCGCCAGCGGCTTGCCGAGCAGGCTCGCGACCTCCGAGAGCACCAGCACGCCGTCGCCGGCGACGTTGTAGACGCCCGGCAGGTCGTGGGCGACCGCGTGCTCGAGCACGCCGACGATGTCGTCCTCGTGGACGAACTGGTAGCGGGGGTCGAACCCGAGGATGCACGGGACGGCGGGCAGCCGCAGCAGGCGGCCGTGCGACGTGTCGAGCTCCGGGCCGAGCCCGTTGGCGAAGCGCAGGATCGACACCGTCACGTCCGGGTTGCGCTCCGCGAAGCCGCGCACGGCGCTCTCCGCCTCCACGATGTCGGACTCCAGCCGCGTGCGCGGAGGGTGCGGGCGCTGCATCGTCTCGGTGAAGAACGCGGGGTCGTCGCGCTCGCAGCCGTAGTAGTGCGCCGAGGACTTGAACACGACCTTGCGCACCGGCGAATCCGGCCCGCCGCACGCCGCGAGGATGTTCATCGTCCCGATCACGTTGATCTCGTGTGCGTCGCGCGACGAGGCCGCCAGTGTGTCGACTACGAGCCGCGAGTCGATCACCGTGTCGATCTCGGCCGCCTGGACGATCCGGCGCAGCAGCGCGTGCTGGGTGCCGACGCGGACGAACTCGGTGCGCTCGAACTCGAGCGTCGGATCCTGGGGGCTGACGCCGATGATCGTCTCGACGGCGTCGTCGGCCTCCAGCGCCCGCGCGAGCCGGCCGCCCCAGAAGGAGGACACGCCGGTGACGAGGACCCTCATCCGAACCACACCGATCGGCGATGGGCGACCATGTCGATCAGCTCCTCCTGGACCTTCGACCGGATCTCGTCGGCCACGGTCTGCACCAGGCCGCGGTCCTGCCACGGCTCCTCGCCCCACTGGTCGGTCGGGATCGGCTCCAGGAAGCGGATCTTGAACTTCGCGGGCAGGTACCCGACGAAGCCGCCCAGCCCCAGGTGAGGGAAGGTCGGGGTGATCGGGAAGTACAGGAGGCCGGTGAGCCGCTCCAGCACCCTCACGTGGGCGAAGATGGGCATCGCCTCCTCCGCGCCGACCACGGCGATCGGCACGATCGGCACCTGGGCGCGCATCGCCGCCGCCACGAAGCCGCCGCGGCCGAAGCGGCGCAGCTTGTAGCGGTCCTTGTAGAGCTTCTCGGTGCCCTTGCGGCCCTCGGGGAAGACGAGCACGAGCTGCTCCTCGTCGTGGAGCAGGCGGTGGACGTTGGCCGGATGGGCGGGGACGCCGCCGATCTTGGACACCAGCATGCTGAACCCCGGATAGCCCTTGAAGAAGTGCTCGACCGTGAGGTGCAGCGGGCGCGGCCGGGAGTGCTCCTCCTTGATCGCCTTGGTGATCATCGCCGCGTCCGGCGGCAGGGCGCCCGAATGGTTGGAGACCAGTAGCGCGCCGCCGGTGGCAGGGACGTGCTCGATCCCCTCGATCTCGCAGCGGAACCAGTAGTGGTAGAGCCAGTCGTAGATCGTCCTGTCCATCAGGCCCTCGATGCGCTCCGAGCGGCCCCAGTCGGTGACCTGGCGCTCCGGCTCGATCGCGGGCAGGTGGGCGCGATGAGGATCGGGGGCGGGAAGGGCGAGGCGGTCGGTCATGCGCGCGCCGCCTCGAGGCGCGGCGCGAGCAGCCGCCCGAGCTCTTCCCAGTCGTCGGCGCAGAGGATGTCCTCGTCCTCGCACACCTCGGCGTTCCACGGGTGGCGCAGCGTGGCGGTGGCGACCCCGGCGTCGAGCGCGCCGAGCAGGTTCACCGGCGAGTCGTCGATCAGCAGCTCGATCCCGAGCTCCTTACAGCGGGCCAGCTTGTCGCTGGAGCAGTGGAGCTCGTCGTAGGGCAGGCCGATCTGCTCCAGCCAGCGCGCCGTGGCGTCGTGGGCGCCCTCGTGGCGGTGGGAGGTGATCTGGATGAAGTGGCCGGCCTCGTGCCAGGCGCGCACCGTCTCGACGGCGTGCGGGTAGGGCTCGGCGGCCAGGATCCGGTCGTCGCGGTGGGTCTCGGCCACGCAAGCACGGACCTGCTCGGGGCGCAGACGGTCGATGTGCCACAGCTGTTCCTCGTAGGGAAGCTCGATGCCGAAGCGCCGTTTCGCGGCCGTCGCGAACTGGTCCCAGTAGTGGTGGAGGGTGCTGTCGATGTCGATGGCGATGCGCATGGGCGTTGATACGGTAGACGCGCCGTGCCGACGAGGCGTCAGGAGCTGCGGGGAGTCATCGAGAACGCCCTGCTCCGGCCGGGTGCCGACGACACGTACGCCGACTCCGACGACGCGGTCTGGAGGGAGATCGACTGGCCCTCGATGACCCGCCGGGTGACCGCGTTCGGCCGCGAGGTCAACGTCGTCGACACCGGCGGCGACGGCCCGGTGCTGGTGTTCGTACACGGACTCGGGGGCGTGTGGCAGAACTGGCTGCTCAACATCCCGGCGTTCATGGGCTCCCACCGCGTGATCGCGCCCGACCTGCCGGGCTTCGGCGGCTCGCAGATGCCCGCGCGCGACATCTCGATCAAGGGCTACGCGGAGATCCTCGACGCGATGCTGGACCAGCTGGGCGTCGAGTCCGCCGACCTGGTCGGCAACTCGATGGGCGGTTTCGTCTCCACCGAGCTCGCGCTGTCGTTCTCGACACGCGTGCGGACCCTCACGCTGGTCTCGGCCGCCGGGTTGTCGATCGAGAACCGCCACCGCGAGCCGCTCGTGACGCTGGCGCGCGTGTGGGCGGGCACGGCGACGCGGGTGGGCGCCCGCGGGAGGGCGGCGATCACGCGGCCGCGCATGCGCCGGCTCAGCCTCCAGCTGATCGTGCGCTATCCCGAGCGCCTCTCCCCCGCGCTGACCTCCGAGCTGGTGCAGGGCACGGGCACGCCGGGCTTCGTCCCCGCGCTGAAGGCGCTGCTCAGCTACTCCTACCGCGACCATCTGGCGCAGATCGAGGTGCCCGTGCTGGTCGTGTGGGGGCGCAACGACATGCTCGTGCCGAGCAGCGACGCGCGCGAGTACGTGGAGCTGATCGGCGACAACGCCCGCCGCGAGATGTTCGAGGACACCGGGCACCTGGCGATGGTCGAGCGCCCGTCGCGCTTCAACGAGCTGCTGGCCGGGTTCCTCGCGGGCGAACGCGAGCCCGAGGCGGGCGTCGGCGGCGTCAGCGCCTGAAGGCGCCCGGGGCCGGGACGTCGTCGGGGAACACGCTGACGCGCTCCCGGCCGCTCATCCAGGCGGCGAGGAACGCCGTCACGCCCCCGTCGAACGCGTGCCGGTCGGGCCCGCGGCCCTCGTTGATGACCACCGTCCCGCCCGTCATCAGGAGGTAGGCGACGTCGCCGTTGTCCGTGATCGCCCACGGGAGGAGGTCGGCGGGCTCGTAGGGCAGCTCCTCGCCTTGCTCGCGGAGGTACGGCAGCGCGCCGCGCTGGTGGCCGGTCTGGGTCAGCATCTCGAGGTTGCGGTTCTCCGCGCGCATGTCGGGCGCCGGCGACAGCGGGACGACCGCGATCAGCTCCTCGAGGCTCAGCGGGTGACGGCGCCGAGGCTGGCGCTCGAGACGAGCTTGGCGTACTTGGCCAGCACGCCGGTGCCGCTCTCGCCGTTCGGCGGGACCTCGTAGGCCGCGACGCGGCGGGCGATCTCCTCGTCGGAGAGATCGACGTCCAGGCGGCGCTCGGCGACGTCGATGGTCACCGTGTCGCCCTCCGCGACCGCCGCGATCGGGCCGCCGTGGGCCGCCTCGGGCGCGACGTGGCCGACCATGAAGCCGTGCGTGGCGCCGGAGAAGCGCCCGTCGGTAAGCAGCGCGACGCTGTCGCCGAGCCCGACGCCGACCAGCGCGCCGGTGACCGCGAGCATCTCCCGCATGCCGGGGCCGCCGGCGGGGCCCTCGTTGCGGATCACGATCACGTCGTTCTCGTTGATCTGGCCCGTGGTGACCGCCTCCATGGCGCCCTCCTCGGAGTCGAAGACGCGGGCGGGGCCGCTGTGGAGGACGCGCTCGTGGCCGGAGAGCTTCACGACGCAGCCCTCGGGGGCGAGGTTGCCGCGCAGGATGGCCAGGCCTCCGGTCGGCTTCATCGGGTTCGAGAGCGGGCGGACGACCTCTTGGCCGTCCACCTCCTTGGCGCCGCGGGCGAGATCGCCGATCGTGTCGCCGGTGACGGTCGGCGCATTCTCGTGCAGGAGGCCGGCCTCGAGCAGGCGGCTGGCCACGACGGGTACGCCGCCCGCGTCGTAGAGGTGGGTGGCCACGAAACGGCCGCCGGGCGAGAGGTCGCACGTGATCGGCGTCTTGGAGGAGATGCGGTCGAAGTCGTCGATGTCGAGCTCGATGCCGGCCTCGTGGGCGACGGCGAGCAGGTGCAGGACGCCGTTGGTCGAGCCGCCACTGGTGGCGATGGCGGCGATCGCGTTCTCGAGCGACTCGCGGGTGATGATGTCGCTGGGCCGCTGGCCGCGCCGCAGCACGTCCATGACGAGCTCGCCGGCCCGGTAGGCGGCGTTCTCCTTGCCCTCGTACTGCGCGGGCACCTCGGAGTCGTGCATCGGGGAGATCCCGAGCATCTCGAAGGCCATCGCCATCGTGTTGGCGGTGAACTGGCCGCCGCAGGCGCCGAAGCCGGGGGACGCGGCCTCCTCGACCTCCTTGAGCTCCTCGTCGGTGATCTTCCCGGCGGCGTGGGCGCCGATCGCCTCGAAGACCTCCATGATCGTGATCTGCTTGCCGTTGCGCTGCCCCGGGGAGATCGACCCGCCGTAGAGCATCACGCTCGGCAGGTTGAGGCGGGCGAGCGCCATCACGGTGCCGGGGATCGTCTTGTCGCAGCCCGACAGCGCGATCACGGCGTCGAACAGGTGCCCGCGGGCGACGAGCTCGATCGAGTCGGCGATCACCTCGCGGCTGACCAGGCTGGTCTTCATCCCGGAGGTGCCCATCGTGATCCCGTCGGAGATCGCGACGGTGTTGAACTCCATCGGCGTGCCGCCGGCGGCGCGGATGCCCTCCTTGACCTTGGCCGAGAGCGCGCGCAGGTGGTACGTGCACGGCATCGTCTCGATCCACGTCGAGGCGACGCCGATGATGGGCTTCGAGAGCGCCTCGTCGTCGTAGCCGATGCCTTTCAGCTGGGCGCGCGCGGCGGCGCGGTGCGGGCCCTCGGTGAGGGCGCGGGAGTTGTGCTTGAGGTCCATCAGGCCTGGTCGGCGGGCTGGGCGGGGGTGCGACGCGCGCGCTCGAGGCGCTCACGCTCCCAGCGGCCGAGCCGCCAGATGTCGCGCGAGATGGCCTTCGGGTCGATCTGGCGGCCGGGGAGGTGCATGTTGGCCTCGGAGATCAGGCGGCGCTCGTCGCCCTTGAGCGCCATCCACTTGGCCAGCACGTCGTCGGAGTCGGGCAGGCGCGCGGAGCCGTACGGGCGGGTCTCGTCGGGGAACTCCACGCAGTACTCGTTGAGCAGCTGGCCGGTCTGCGGGAGGTAGGCCACGATCGGCCGGTGCGGGTAGACGAGGTAGGCGTACGGGACGCCGCGCAGGTCGCGGGCGAGGACGTCCTCGCCGGTCGCGCCCGACTCGCCGCCCCACACGCGCACGAAGCCGAGGTCGCGGTACATCGCCCACTCCTCCTCGTTCACGCATGACTTGAGCAGCTCGCGGGCGCGCTGCTCGGCGCGGCGCTCGCGGCCGGGGTCGTAGCCGGGCACGCCCTCGCCCTCGCGGTGCCGCGCGCGGTTCGCGCGGCGGCTCTCGAGCTTTCGGTCGAGCCACGGGAGCGAAACCTCCCACAGCAGGGCGAGGATCACGATCGCGGTGGCGACGAGCGCGACGGTCACGGGCCTAGAGCGCGCCGCCCGCTGCGCGCGGGAAAAAGATGACTCGGTCGGTGCTGCGAGGGATGTCCTCGAAGGCACGGACCATCTCGGCCTCGCGGCGGCCCGCCGCCGACATCACGGGGATGGCCGCCCACATGCCCTGCTCGAGTTGGCGCCGGAACTCCTCGACGAGGCGTTCCTCGTCGCCGACGACCTCCACGTCGCCCTCGGCGATGAGCTGCTCGCCGTAGCCCGGGCGCATGCGCAGGAACTTCATCGGGCGATTATGTCACGCGGCGGGTCGCTCGAATCGTGCCGGGCGCGCCCGCAGCACCGCGAGCGCTCGCGGTGAGCCCGAACACGTCGACAGGGCCGGGTCCCGCGCCGAGATCGCGCAGCCCGTCGCGCACCGCCGCCCCCGCGATCTGGCGCGCCTCGTGCGCCGCTTCCAGCGGCGTGAAGCCCAGCGCGAGGTGCGCGGCGAGCGCCGAGGAGTGGGTGCAGCCGGAGCCGTGCGCGGCGCCGTCGCGATGGCGCTCGCCGGGGATGAGATGGACGTCGGCGCCGTCGAAGAACACGTCGGTCGCCTCCTCGCGGTGGCCGCCGGTGACGACCACGGCATCGGGCCCGAGCTCGTGGAGGGCGCGGGCGAGCGCCTCGGCGTCCTCCTGCGTGTCGCCCGCGAGCACGCGAGCCTCGGGGAGGTTGGGCGTGATGACGGTCGCGAGCGGGAGCAGCTCGTCCACGATCGCCTGCCGCGCCGCGTCGTCGAGCAGCACGGCGCCGGACTCGGAGACCATCACCGGGTCGATCACGATCGGCGTGCCGCGCGGGAGCAGCTCGAGCGCGTCGCGCACGGCGCACACCGTCTCGGTGGTGCCGAGCATCCCGATCTTCACGGCGTCGACGCCGATGTCCTCGGCGACGGCCTTGACCTGCGCGTAGATCATCTCCGGCGTGACGGTCTCGACCGCGTCGACGCCGACGGTGTTCTGCGCGGTCAGCGCGGTGATCGCGGTCATGCCGTGGACGCCGCAGCGGGCGAACGCCTTGAGGTCGGCCTGGATCCCGGCGCCGCCGCCGGAGTCCGAGCCGGCGATCGACAGCACGGCGGGGACGGGACGGCGCATGCCGGTGAGGGTAGGCGGTGGCATCATTTGCTCCTTGACTTATATAAGCGTGTACTGAAATTATGGGGGCTGTGCACGCGTTCGACGTCCTCGGTGATCCGGTTCGACGGCGCCTCCTGGAGCTGCTGGCCGGTGGCGAGCAGTCCGCGGGCGAGCTCGCCGAGACCGTCCGCGGCGAGTTCGGGATCAGCCAGCCCGCCGTGTCGCAGCATCTCCGGGTGCTGCGCGAGAACGGCTTCGCGAGCGTCCGGCCCGAGGGCGCGCGACGCCTGTACGCCGTCGACGGCGGCGCGCTGCGAGAGGTCGACGCGTGGCTGGAGGCGTTCCGCGGCTTCTGGACGCCCCGTCTCGCGGCGCTCGACACCGAGATCGCCCGCGGCAAGCGCGCGCGCCGACAGCAACCCACCACCCACGAGGAGGCCCGATGATCCACCGCGAAGTCGCCGCCGGCGACCAGCTCGATGCCGTCCAGCGAGCCGTCACCGCCGGGGACGGCCAGGAGACGATCGAGACCGGCGTCAGCCTCAGCCAGTCCTACGCGACCGACGTCGACGATCTGTGGAACGCGTGCTCCACCGGCGAGCGACTCGCGCGCTGGTTCGCCCCCGTCAGCGGTGAGCTGGAGCTCGGCGGGCGCTTCCAGATCGAGGGGAACGCGGCGGGCACGATCCAGACCTGCGATCCGCCGCACGGCTTCACCGCCACATGGGAGTTCGGCGGCGAGACGTCGAACATCGAGGTGCGGCTCGAGCCGGACGGCGACGAGCGCTCGCGCCTGACCATCACGCACACGGCCGAGGGCGACATCAGCCGCTGGACGCAGTACGGCCCGGGAGCCGTCGGCGTTGGCTGGGACCTCACGCTGCTCGGCCTCGCCCTCCACCTGGAGACGGGCAGCTCCTCCCCCGCCGAGAGGACCGAATGGGGCGAGAGCGACGACGCCAAGCGGTTCATGGCCGACAGCAGTCGCCGGTGGGAGGACGCGTCCGTTCGCGCGGGCATCCCTGCGGACGTCGCGAGGGCGGCCCAGCAGCGCACCACCGGCTTCTACCTCGGGATCGAGCCCGGGGGCGAGCCGGCGTAGGCGCCTACAGCGCGCGCTCATAGCGACCTCCGAACGAGCGGCGGATCAGGCCGCGGAACTCGAGTTCGCCGAGCGCGGCCAGCACGGCGCGCGCCTCGTCCTGTGTGCTGGCCAGTTCGCCGACGGCGCCCCGGCCGCTCTCGACCGCGGCGAGGATCTCGGCCAGCTCCGGTCGAGGTCCGGCGGCGCCGGCGTGGCCGCGTGCCGCCACCGGGCGGCCGGTGGCGTCGGCGAGCAGGTCCAGCACGTCGGCGAGGCCGAGGACGGGCGGCGCGCCGCTCTGGATCAGCCCGTTGGTGCCGGCGGCCTGGGCGCAGGTGATGCGCCCGGGCACCGCGCCGACGGTGCGGCCCAACTCGGCCGCGAAGTCGGCGGTCGTCAGCGAGCCGGAGCGTTGCGCGGCCTCGACGACGACGGTGACGCGCGCGAGCCCGGCGATGATCCGGTTGCGGGCGACGAAGCACCAGCGCACCGGGCCGAAGCCGGGCGGCATCTCGGACACCACGCAGCCGCGGCCCACGACCGCCGCGTACAGGTGCCGCTTGCTCGACGGGTACGGGACGTCGGCGCCGCTCGCCAGGACCGCGGTCACCGTGCCGGAGGCCTCCAGGCGCCCTCGTGGGAGGCGGAGTCCACGCCGAGCGCGAGCCCGGACACCACCGGGACTCCGGCCGCCGACAGGCCACGGCCGAGCGCACGCGCCACCTCGAGCCCGTACGCGGTCGCGCGGCGGGCGCCCACGATCGCCACCGCGTCGTGCGCGTCCGCACCCGGGAGCGTGCCGGCGACGTGCAGCACCGCGGGAGGGTCGGCCAGCTCGCGCAGCCCGGCCGGATACGCGACCTCGTCGCAGCGGCACACGAGCGTCAGCCCCGCGCGTTCCGCAGCGGCCCGCGCCTGCTGTGCGTCGAAGCCCTCGTAGGCGCGGCGAACGGCCGCGGTGCCGATGTCGAGCAACTCGTCGTCGGGGAGCGCGAGCACGCGGGCCGTGACCTGGCGCTTGCGCCACTCGACGTCCAGGTGCCCGGAGAGGCCGGCGATGAGCGCGGTGCGGCGCAGGCACGCGTCACAGGCGGTCACGCCGCCACCGCCAGCGCTGCCGCCTCGAGGCGGAGGCCGGTCTGCGAGCGTGACGTGCTCGGGGCCGACGCTGTCGCTGCCCTCGAGGTCGGCGACGGTGCGCGCGACGCGCAGGACGCGGCCGTGCCCGCGGGCGCTGAGGCGGTGGCGGTCGTGCAGCTCGTAGAGCAGCCGCAGGGCGCTCGGGGTGGCGGCGGCGTGCTCGCGCAGCACCCTCGCCGACATCTGCGCGTTGCAGGCCAGGCCGTGGGCGGCGAGGCGGTCGGCCTGGCGCTCGCGGGCGGCGACGACGCGCTCGCGCACGGCCGCCGACGACGGCGCCTCCTGCGTGCGCAGCGCCTCGCCGGCGGGACGGCCGACGCCGATCAGGACGTCGATGCGGTCCAGCAGCGGGCCGGAGAGCCGGCGGTGGTGGCGCGACAGGTCGGCCGCCGAGCAGCGGCAGTCTTCATCACCCATCCCGCACGGGCAGGGGTTCGACGCGGCGACGAGCATGAACCGGGTCGGGAACGCCATGACCTTCTGCCCGCGGACGATCGTCACGTGCCCGTCCTCCAGCGGCTGGCGCAGTGCCTCCAGGCTCGGGCGGGCGAACTCGCTCAGCTCGTCGAGGAACAGGACGCCGTGGTGGGCGAGCGTCGCTTCGCCGGGCGTCGGGTGCGAGCCGCCGCCGACGAGCCCGGCGGCGGAGATCGTGTGGTGCGGCGCGCGGAACGGGCGCACGGTCATCAGCCCGCCGCCGTGGTGGAGCCCGGCGACCGACTGGATGCGCGTGACCTCGATCGCCTCCGCGGGCGAGAGCGGCGGGAGGATCGACGGCAGCCGCCGCGCCAGCATCGTCTTGCCGGTGCCGGGCGGGCCGTGCAGGTAGAGGTTGTGGCCGCCGGCGGCGGCGATCTCCAGCGCCGGGATCAGCGCGTTGTGGCCGCGCACGTCGGCGAGGTCGAGCGCCGCCGCAGGGTCGGTCGGGCGGCGCGGGGTCGACGTCGGCGGGCGGTTGCGGCGCCTCCTCCCCGCGCAGGAACGCCACCGCCTGAGTGATCGTGTCGGCGCCGAGCACCTCCAGTTCCGGGACGAGCGCCGCCTCCCGCGCCCGGGAACGCGGGAGCAGCAGGCGTGCGAGGCCGTGGCGGCGAGCGCCCTCCGCGATCGCCAGCGCGCCGCGCACGGCCCGCAGCTCGCCGGTCAGCGACAGCTCGCCGACGACGGCGCATCCCTCGATCTCGCCGGGGCCGAGTTGGCCGCCGGCGACGAGGAGGGCGAGCGCGAGCGGGAGGTCGAACCCCGGGCCGATCTTGCGCAGGTCGGCCGGCGCGAGGTTGACCGTGATCCGTCTCAGCGGGAACTCGAAGCCCGAGTTGACGAGCGCCGCCCGCACGCGCTCGCGCGCCTCCCGGACAGCCTTGTCGGCGAGGCCGACCACCGTGAACGCCGGCAGGCCCTGCCGGATGTCGGCCTCCACCCACACGCGGCGGCTGGAGACGCCGTCGACCGCGAAGGTGGTGACGCGGGCGATCACGGCCGACCCGTCACAACGCGGCTGGCGACGCGGGCGATCACGGCCGACCCGTCACAACGCGGCTGGCGACGCGGGCGATCAGGCCGGCCGTCCGACGCGACTGGCGACGTGGCGATCAGTCAGAACGCGCCCTGGAGGTGGTCGAGGCGGACGAGGCCGTCGCGGCGGTCGACGAGGACGCCGACGGCGTCGAAGCGCAGGTCGTCGTGCCACGGGCGGTCGCTGGGCAGGGCGAGCCAGGCGGCGGCCATCCGGCGGACCTGCTCCTGCTTGGCCGGGTGGAGGTTCTCGAACGGCTCGCCGGAGCCGAGGCGGCGGGTCTTGACCTCGCAGAAGACGAGCGTGTCGGCCGTCGGAGAGCACGAGGTCGAGCTCGCCCCAGCGGGTGTGGTGGTTGCGGGCCAGCACCTCGTAGCCGAGCCGGGAGAAGTGCTCGGCCGCGAGGCGCTCGCCGAGGCGGCCGAGGTGCTGTCGGTTGCTGGTCGCCATGGGACGGCACGCTAGGTCCGCGCGCCGAACGGATCACCACGCAGATGTGCCGGATCTGTGACGACTTCGTGCCGATATAGGCTGCCGCGCCGTGGTGACCGGCGTGCTGATCGCGGAGAGCATCCCTCCCCCGGCCTCGCTCGACGCGGTGGCGCTCACCGTCCACACGCGCGAGCGGGTGAGGCGGGACAACATCTCGCCCGAGCAGCGCGCCGCGGGCTTCCCGGCCGACTGGACGCTCCTGTGCTTCGAGGTCGGCGACGACGACGCGCCGCGGCTCGCCGACGCGCTGGCGGGCATGCTCGGCGACTTCGGCCGGTACGCCGACTTCCACACGGCTGACGAGAGCTTCGTCGTGTACGCCGGCCGCGTGTTCCGCTATCCGAAGGGCGACGCCGACGGGCGCGCCGAGGCTCGGGCCCATGGGCGCGCGCGGGCGTGCCCGAGCCGCAGCTCGACTGGCCCTGACCACGGCGCGCGCCGCTCGGCAGATCGGCTGGCCCTGACCACCCCGCGCGCCACTCGGCAGATCGACTTCCCCTGACCACGGCGCGCGCGGGCCCGCAGCGCGACTCGCCCTGACGAGGGCCTGCGCCCGGTTCGAGCGCTACTGACCGATCGGCCGGACTTCGCCGGTCGCGACGTCGTAAATCAGCGCGTCGACCGCGAAGGAGTCCGGGAGCGCCGCGCTTCCCCGGAGGCGACGGGCGCCGTCGGCGAGGGCCGCCTCGGCCGCGGCGTCGGAGGAGTGGCCGGCGCAGTCGGTGTGGCCGAGCAGGACCGCCCGCCGGGTGCCGAGCAGCGACTGCGAGGCGTGGACCGACCGCAGCACGTCCTCGCTGACCGTCGCGCCCGCGTTGCGGATCACGTTGGCCTCGCCGAGCGGACAGCCCGAGCACGGCGAGCGGGTCGATGCGAGCGTCCATGCAGGCGATGACGATGAGCTTGCGCGTCGGCTCGCGGGGCAGCCGGCTCGAGGTGGGGCCCGCCGGGTTCGGCGGCGGTGCCGGCTCGCGCGGCTTCGGCGTGCGCGCCTCGGTCGACCGGCGCGTCGACCCGAACGGCTCCCAGCTTCCGGACACGGCCTACAGGGCGAGTTGCTGGTACGCCATGGACTGGAAGGACATGCGGTGCAGCGGCGACACGCCCAGCCGCTCGATCGCCAAGCGATGCTCGGGCGTCGAGTAGCCGACGTGGGCGGCGAACTCCCACCCCGGGTAGCGCTCCTCCATGCGGACCATGAAGCGGTCCCGCGTCACCTTGGCGATGACCGACGCGGCCGCGATGGCCGCGCTCATGGCGTCACCGCCGACGACGGGCCGCTGCTCGAAGCCCGTGGGCGGGACGGGGAACCCGTCAGAGAGGCACAGCGCGCCCTCGCACGCCGACGCGGCGCAGCATGTCGCTGAGCGCGGCCAGGTTGGTCTTGTGCAGGCCCCGCTCGTCGATCCCCCGCACGCAGCGCGAGGTGACGGCGACCTTGGTCGCGGCCCGCAGCACGCGCGGGTACAGCGTCTCGCGCATCTCCATCGTGTGCTGCTTGGAGTCGTTGAGGGCCGACAGCGAGCGCAGCTCGGTCAGCGTCAGGCTCTCGTAGTCGAACAGGACGGCGGCGGCGACCAGCGGACCCGCGAGGCAGCCGCGGCCCGCCTCGTCGGCTCCGGCGACGAAGCGGTGGCCGAGCTGGCGGTCGTAGCGGAACAGGCGGCTGCCGCTCGAGCGGCGCCGGCGGCGCGCGCGACGCGACTGGCTGACCCGCACCGGCGCGGGTGCCTCAGAGGAGGCCGATGCGCTTGGGAGGCCAGTAGGTGGCGAAGGCTTCGCCGATGACCCATTTGCGCGGGACCGGTCCCCAGAAGCGGCTGTCGTCGGAGCTGCCACGGTTGTCGCCCATCATGAAGTAGTGATCGGCGGGAACGCGTATCTCCCGCGGGAAGTCGCATGCCGAGCCGCCGCCACACGGCTCCGCGAAGGGCTCCTTCTGGAGCTTGCCGTTGAGGACGACGTGCCCGTCGCGGACCGCGATCCGGTCACCCGGGCCCGCCACGACGCGCTTGATGAAGGTCGTGTCGGCCTTGCCGTCGGTCGGCGTGTCGCACAGCTCGGCGGGCGGGAGGTTGGCGTCGCCGCACTCCATGTCCTGCTCGGCGCCGGCGGGCGGGTGGAAGACGACGACGTCGCCGACGGACGGGTCGGTGAAGTGCGAGCCGATCCGGTTCACGAGCACGCGCTGGCCGACCTGGAGGGTCGGGACCATCGACTCGGTCGGGATGCGGTAGGGCTTGACCAGGAACGCCTGGATGCCGAGCGCAAGGCCCAGCGCCACGGCGACGATCATCACGAGCTCGATCAGCGAGCCGCTCGCCGAGGAGCTTCCCTTCTTGCTCGGCTGCTTGGTCGCCACTACCGAGAGCCCATGGCGCTAGCCGCGATCGTCGGCGGCCTTGGCCTCAGGGGCCTCGGCAGTCGCCTCGGCCTCAGGGGCCTCGGCATCCGGCGCGTCGGCCTCGGCGAGCGCCTGCTCGTCGACCGCCTCGCCCGGCACCTCGGAGTCCTGCGCCGCGGCGGCCTCGGCAGCGGGGTCGTGCAGGAGGCCGCGCTCGACGATCTCCTCCGGACCCGTGTACCGGCGCTCGCGGACGCGGGCGCGCTTGCCGACGCGACCGCGCAGGTAGTAGAGCTTCGCGCGGCGGACGTCGCCGCGGGCGGAGACCTCGATGCGCTCGATCTTCGGGGAGTGCACGGGGAACGTGCGCTCGACGCCGACGCCGAAGGACTGCTTGCGGACCGTGAAGGTCTCGCGCACGCCCTCGCCCTGGCGCTTGATGACGACGCCCTCGAAGATCTGGGTACGCCGGCGGGTGCCTTCGATGACCTGGAAGTGGACCTTGACTCGGTCCCCCGGCTGGAAGCGGGGTACGCGGCGCAGTTGTGCGCGCTCGAGGCTGTCGATGACGGTGCTCATGGCGAAAAAAGACCGCGTGCCGGGGTGGGCATCGCGGGGAGGACGCAATGGTAGCGGACCTTCATGAGAGCCCGCCTCGAATCCGGCTCTGCTCCAGCCTCCACTGGCGGATGTTCTCGTGGTGGCCCGAGAGCAGGATCTCGGGGACGGTCCAGCCGCGCCAGTCGGCGGGGCGCGTGTAGTGCGGGTACTCGGGGGCGCCGTCGAGCGCCTCGCTGAAGGACTCCTCCAGCGCCGAGTCGGCG
Organism: uncultured Solirubrobacteraceae bacterium; assembly: GCA_963764385.1. GTDB lineage: Bacteria > Actinomycetota > Thermoleophilia > Solirubrobacterales > Solirubrobacteraceae > DATFQI01. The sequence goes on from CAVXSJ010000009.1 coordinate 86,181, forward strand.
TGGCCGAGCGCGCCCGGCAGCTTGCGCATCACGGTGTCGCACACGACCATCGCGGCGAGCTCCCCGCCGGCCAGCACGTAGCGGCCGATCGAGATCTCGTCGGTGCAGAAGTGCTCGACGATCCGCTGGTCGAACCCCTCGTAGCGGCCGCACAGCAGCGTCACCCCCGGCTCGGCGGCCAACTCGCCCGCGAGCGTGTCGTCGAGCAGCCGCCCGCCCGGCGTCAGCGCGATCACCCGGCGCTGCTCGCGGACCTTCACCGGGTCCTCGCCGTAGCGGGCGCGCAGCGCGGCCTCCATGACGTCGACGCGCAGCACCATTCCCGCGCCGCCGCCGAACGGCGTGTCGTCGACCGCGCCGCCGCTCAGCGGGGTCGTCGCGCGCGGGTCGATCGCCTCCAGCGTGTGGCCGAGCGCGAGCGCGTTGGAGACGTGGCGCTGGCCGCGGAACCAGTCGAACCACCCCGGGAACAGCGTGAACACATCGATGTTCACGCGCCGAGGAACTCCATGCGGACGTCGATGCGGCGCGCCTCGAGGTCGAGCGTGCGGATGGCGTCGGCGACGAGCGGGATCAGCAGGTCGCCGACCTCGACCGCCTCGCAGGAGGGCAGCGCGACCATCCGGGAGACCACGCCGATCTCGCGGTCGCCGTCGGTGACGCGGCAGCCGACGAGCTGGTGGGCCCAGAACTCGCCCTCGGCCAGCGCGGGCGCCTCGTCGACCGGGACGCGCAGCTCGGAGCGGCGCAGCGCCTCGGCGTCTTCGCGGGACGCGCAGCCGGCGAGCTTGAGGATCGGCCGCTGGGCGGTTCCCGGCGCGCCGGGTGATCGCGACGCGCTCCCCTCCCACGACGAACTCGTCGCGATCGGCGAGCAGCTCGGGGTCGGCATGTTCCACGTGAAACGAACCGTCGAGGCCGTGCGGCCGGCCGACGTAGCCGGCGAGCAGAAGCTCGTTACTCGACGATGTCGACGAGGACGCGGCGGTTGTCCTTGACCGCCGCAGCCTTGACCACGGTGCGGAGGGCTTGCGCGGTACGTCCGCCGCGTCCGATGACCTGCCCGTAGTCATCGTCGGCCACCGAGAGCTCGAGAACGACGGTGCCGTCGTCCTCCTCGAAGGTCTCCACGGAGACCTTGTCGGGTTCGTCGACGAGCGCCCGCGCCAGATACAGGAGCAGCTCGCGCACGGGGCGCTAGCGAGATGCCCTGGATCTTGAGCAGCTTGCGAACCGTGTTGGACGGTTGCGCACCGCGCGAGAGCCACAGCCGTGCCCGCTCCTCGTCGAGGACCACGGTCGACGGCTCGGTCTGGGCGTTGTAGCGCCCGATCGTCTCGATGACGCGGCCGTCGCGAGGCGAGCGGCTGTCGGCGACGACGACGCGCCACACGGGGTCCTTCTTGCCGCCGACGCGGGTGAGTCTCATTGAGACGGACATGACGGCGCGGCAGGATAGCAAGGGGTCCCGCCACCGCCCCAACACTCAACGCTGCTTCATGAGCTGGCCCAGATCGGGCATCTTGCCCGACGAAAGGCCCTTCATCATCTTGCGCATCTCGCCGAACTGCTTGACGAGCTGGTTGACCTGCTGGACGGTCACGCCCGAGCCCTTGGCGATCCGCAGCCGCCGCGATCCCTTGATCAGCTCGGGCCGGCGGCGCTCCTCCGGGGTCATCGAGAGGATGATCGCCTCGACGCGGTCCATCTCGCGCTCGTCGATCTGCATCTTCGAGAGCTGGTGGCCGGCAAGGCCCGGGATCATCCCGAGCAGCGAGGTCAGCGGGCCCATCTTGCGGATCCGCTTCATCTGGTCCAGGAAGTCCTCGAGCGTGAACTGGTTCTTGCGCATCTTGCGCTCCAGCTCTTTCGCCTCGTCCTCGTCGACGGACTGCTCGGCCTTCTCGATGAAGGAGAGGACGTCGCCCATCCCGAGGATGCGCTGCGCCATCCGGTCGGGGTGGAACTTCTCGAAGTCGCCCAGCTTCTCGCCCGTCGAGGCGTACATGATCGGCTTGCCGGTGACGGCCTTGACCGACAGCGCGGCGCCGCCGCGGGCGTCGCCGTCGAGCTTGGAGAGCACCACGCCGTCGAACTGGGCGACCTCGGCGAACTGCTCGGCGACGTTGACGGCGTCCTGGCCGGTCATGGCGTCGACGACGAGCAGCACGACGTGCGGCTTGACGGCCTTCTTGATGTTGGCCAGCTCGGCCATCAGCGCCTCGTCGACGTGCAGACGGCCCGACGTGTCGACGATCAGGACGTCCTTGCCGTCGCGCTTGGCCTGGTCGAGCGCCCAGCGGGCGATGTCGACCGGGTCCTTGTCGGTGCCCTGCTCGTAGACGGTGGCGCCGGCCTGGGCGCCGACCTTGATCAGCTGCTCGACGGCGGCGGGGCGGTAGACGTCGCAGGCCGCGACGGCCACCGAGGAGCCGTTCTCCTCCTTGAGCTGCTTGGCCAGCTTGGCGGTCGCGGTGGTCTTGCCCGAGCCCTGGAGGCCGGCCATCAGGATCACGGTCGGCGGGCGCGGGGAGAAGGTCAGCCCGGCGGAGGAGCCGCCCATCAGCGCGGTGAGCTCCTCGTTGACGATCTTGACGACCTGCTGGCCCGGGTTGAGCTGCTTGTGGACCTCGATCCCGAGCGCCCGCTCCTTGACCGTGTTCGTGAACTGCTTGACGACCTTGAAGTTCACGTCGGCCTCGAGCAGGGCGAGGCGGATCTCGCGCATGGCGCGCGAGATGTCGTCCTCGGTCAGGGCACCGCGCTGGCGGACGCCGTCGAGGGCGCCCTGGAGCTTCTCTGAGAGGGAGTCGAACACTCCCTATGAGTCTAGGGCTGGGGCGGGAGCCCTGCGGCGGGGGCGGAGGCGGCTCGTCCGGAGGCGGCGGCGGGACGTCGCCCGGGGCGAGCTGCCCGGGCGCGGCGCGGCCGCTGAGCCTCGTCTCGGTCGTCGCCGCGGATGCCTCGCGCTCGGCCTGGCGGGCCGCGTCGGCCGCGGACCTCGCGTCGGCGGCCGCGGCGTCCGCCGCCGCGTCGGCGCCCTCGTTGGGCCGGCTGGGCCGGGGCTTCTTGGGCGCCGCTGCCCTGGCCGGTCAGCGCGCCGCCGAGGCCGGCCAGCGCCTGCGTGAACTCCGACGGGATCGACGAAGATCTTGTTCGCGTCGCCCTGCGCGAGCTGGGGCAGCATCTGCAGGTACTGGTACGAGAGCAGCTCCTGGTCGGGGGCGCCGTCGTGGATGGCCTGGAAGACGGTCTCGATCGCCTTCGACTCGCCCTCGGCGCGGAGGATCGCCGCGGTGCGCTGGCCCTCGGCCTTGAGCACCGCCGACTGCTTCTCGCCCTCCGCCGTGAGGATCTGGGACTGCTTGATGCCCTCGGCGGTGAGGATCGTCGCGCGGCGGTCGCGCTCGGCGCGCATCTGCTTCTCCATCGCCTCCTGGACGGTGCGCGGCGGCTCGACCGACTTGAGCTCGACGCGGTTGACGCGGATGCCCCACCGGCCCGTCGCCTCGTCGAGGACGAGCGCGCAGCTGGGAGTTGATCTGGTCGCGGGAGGTCAGCGTCTCCTCGAGGGTCATGCCGCCGATCACGTTGCGCAGCGTGGTGACGGTGAGCTGCTCGATCGCCTGGAGCGGGTTGGCGACCTCGTAGGTGGCCGCCTTCGGGTCGGTGACCGTGAAGTAGATGACGGTGTCGATGCCGACCACGAGGTTGTCCTCGGTGATGACCGGCTGCGGCGGGAACGTGACGACCTGCTCGCGGAGGTCGATCAGCGGCTTGACGCGATCGATGAACGGGATGATCAGCGTCAACCCAGGGTCAAGCGTGCGGGCGTAACGCCCGAGGCGCTCGACGACACCCGCCCTGGCCTGCGGGACGATGCGGACGCCCGAAGCGGCCACGATGAACAAGAACACGGCCAGGACGATCAGTGCGATGACGCCGGCTTCCATGCTTCCTCCTCTACTCCTCGCTCACGAGCGCCGTGGCGCCCCGGATCTCGATCACGTGCACGTGCTTGCCGGGCTCGATCACGGCGTCCTCGTCGTAGGAGCGAGCAGTCCAAGTCTCGCCGTCCAGCTTGATGCACCCCGTGTCCTCGTCGTTGGCGATCCGCTGGGTCACCATCGCCGCTGCGGCCGACCAGCGCCGCCGTGCCGGTGCGCAGCTTGGCCGGCATCTTCTTGTGCGAGCGCGCGATCGGGCGCAGAGCGCCGAGCAGCGCGAAGGACACGAGCAGGAAGACGATCAGGCTGATGACGGTGCCGCCGCCGAGCGCCGGCCACGAGCGCGGCGACGAGCGCCCCGCCCGCGAACGGGGCGAGGAAGAAGCCGAGCGTGGCGATCTCGCCGACGCCGAAGATCACCGCCGCGATCAGCCAGATCACCCAAGGGTCCATGAGCGGCAGTATCTCAGCCGTCGCTCGCGGCTGCGAGCAGCGGCACCACGACGTCGCTGATCGGCGTCGGGATCCCGTGGCGGGCGCCGAGCCGCCGGACGACGCCGTTGCGCGCGTCCCACTCCAGCGCGCGGCCCGCCTCGCGGTCGAACAGGATCGAGGTGCCGAGGTCGTCGGGCATCGCGGCGTACCCGGCCATCACGTCGTCGGCGCTCCCCGGGCTCGCGCCCTCCGCGCGGGCCACCGCGAGCACCTCCTCGGCGTAGGCATGGGCGAGCGCGCCGACGTCGTCGCGGCGGAACATCGCCGCCCGGCGGCCGGTGAGCACCATCAGCCCGGCCACCGCGTTGGTGGCGAGCTTCATCCAGGCGGCGGTCGCGAAGTCGCCGCTGAGGTCGACGCGGGCGTGCTCGCCGAGCAGCGCCGCGAGCGCGCTGCCGTCCTCGTCGTCGGGCACGATCAGGTGGACCTCGCCGCGCCGGCGCACGCGGCCGGGCGCGAGCGTCTCGGCCGGCACCCACACGACGGCGGGCAGGATCCGGGCGTCGGGCGCGAGCGGCTGGACCAGCTCGCGGTGCTCGACGCCGTTCTGGAGCACGACCACGACGGTCCCAGGGCCCGCCAGGGCCGCGAGCCACGGCGCGGCGCCCTCGGTCTGGTGCACCTTGACGGCCAGGAACACCCAGTCGGCGACGCTCGCCCGCGTCGCGTGGATCGGTGAGCAGCGGGGCGTCGAGCACGATCGGCGCGCCCGTCGTCGGGCTCCACCACGATCCGCTCGAGCGGCGTGCGGCCGCACAGCACGAGGTCGTGGTGGCCGGCCTGCTGGAGCGCGGCCGCGACGGTGGCGCCGATCGCCCCCGTCCCGACGACCGCGATCCGCGCCATCAGGCGGTCAGCAGCGCCCGGGCGAAGTCGTCCGGGTCGAACGGCCGCAGATCCTCGAGCTGCTCGCCGATCCCGATCAGCTTCACGGGGATGTTCAGCTCGTTGGCGATCGCCAGCGCGATCCCGCCCTTGGCGGTGCCGTCGAGCTTGGTGAGCACGATCCCGGTGACGTCGACGGCCTCGCCGAACAGCTTCGCCTGGCGGACGCCGTTCTGGCCGGTCGTGGCGTCGACGGTCATCAGCGTCTCGTGCGGCGCGTCGGGCATCTGATTGGTGATCACGCGGCGGACCTTGGTCAGCTCCGCCATCAGGTCGCGCTGCGTGTGCAGGCGCCCGGCGGTGTCGACGATGACCACGTCGGCGCCGCGCTCGCGCCCGCGGGCCACCGCGTCGAAGGCGACGGCGGCGGGGTCTGACCCCTCCGGGCCTTTGACGACGTCCACGCCGGCGCGCTCGCCCCACTTCTCGAGCTGCTCGACGGCGGCGGCGCGGAACGTGTCGGCGGCGCCGATCACGACCGTCTGGCCGAGCGTGTTGCGCAGGTGCCAGGCGAGCTTGCCGATGGTGGTCGTCTTGCCGGTCCCGTTGACGCCGACCACGAGGATCACGGTCGGGTCCGGGCGGATGTCGATCGTGTCGTCGCCGGTGCGGGCGAGCTGGGCGAGCAGCTCGGCGAGGCGCTCGGTGAGCTGCTCCCCGCCGGTCAGGCCGCCCTCCTCGGCCTCGCGCTCGAGCTGCTCGACCACCTGCGCGGTGGTGCGGGCGCCGACGTCGGCGAAGATCAGCGCCTCCTCGAGGCGCTCCCAGGTCGCCTCGTCGAGGTCGCCCTCGAACAGCGTGGCCTGGACCTCGGCGGCCAGCGCCTCGCGCGTCTTGCGCATGTTCTCGCGCAGGCGGCGGAAGAACCCGCGGCGCTGCTCGGCGCTTTCGGCGGGCTCGGCCTTGGTGACGACCGGACCGTCGGTGATGAAGAGCTCGTTCCAGTCGCGGGCCATGGCCGCGGCAGGATAGTTCAGGCGCGACGAGCGCTCGCGAGCACGGCCGCGACCGGGATCTCCAGCCCGTCCGGCGTGCGGTGGGCCTCGGCGAGCTCGGCGAACGCCGTCCCGCACCCGCTCGCGCACCTCGGGCGCCTGGGCCTTCATCTGCTCCGTGGTGCGCACGGTGCCGCCCAGCAGGCCTTCCCACAGCTCGTCGGCGGAGGCGGCGCGGTGGGTGAACGCGACCGTCCGGACCTCGACGGCGTCGAAGCCGGCTCCGGTGAGGAGCGCCGCGAACTCGGCGTGATCGGCGAATCCGAAGGCGTCGGGGCCCTCCGGCAGCGTGGCGGGGTCGGCGCCGGCCCGCTCCATCGCGTCGTTGGCGAGGCCGAGGAGGCGCATCCGCTCCGGGCGGTCCCACACGGTGGCCGCGAGGCGGCCGCCGGGCGCGAGCACGCGGGCGAACTCGGCGGCGGCGCGCTCGGGGTGCGGGAGGTGGTGCACGAGGAACCCGGCCGCGACGGCGTCGAAGCTCGCGGCGTCGAACGGCAGCGCCTCGGCGTCGGCCTCCAGGAAGCGCAGCCGCGGGTGGCGCTCTCGGGCCAGCGCCACCATGCCGGGCGCGAGGTCGGCGCCGACCGGCTCGGCGCCCCGCGCGGCGGCGGCCGCGGCGAGCGTGCCCGGCCCGCACGCCGCGTCGAGCAGCCGCGTGCCGGAGCGCACGCCGGCCGCGTCGAGCAGCGGGTCGATCAGCCGCGCGGTGACGGCGCCGATGAGGGCGTCGTAGGTCGGCGCCCGGTCCGCCCAGCCCGCCGCCTCGAACGCCTTGAACTCCATCGCGATCAGCGTAGGCGCCGCACCATCGCCGTGGGGTTATCCGGAAGGTGGAGCGATGCGGGGCCCGGGAGAGTGCCCACCCATGCTCTCGCTCCCCTCCCCCGTACGCAGCCGCCGCGCCCTGTGGGCCGCCGGGTGCGCCGCGGCGGCGCTGGCGTTCTCCCCCGCCGTCGCGTCCGCCGACTCGATCGTCTACGTCAAGGACGGCAACGTCTGGCTCGCCGACGGCGCCGGTGGCTCGCAGTACCAGGTCACGCTGGACGGCACCGCCGAGCACCCCTACCGGTCGCCGTCGCAGGCCGACGACGGCACGATCGCCGCCGGCTTCGGCACCGAGATCGTGCGCATGCGCCAGAACGGCGAGGTGCTCAACCGGCTCGACCCGCCGGCGCTGATCAACTCGGTCTCGCACCCGATGGACGGCACGCCCGTCAACGTCGCCCTCTCCCCCGACGGCACCAAGGTCGCCTACACGTTCTACGGCTACGAGTGCCCGGTCGGCGCCTCCTGCGGCGCCCGCACGACGACGGGGATCATCCCCTCCGACCGCGCCGCCACGACCGCCGAGTACGGCACCAGCTACTTCCACGACCCCTCGTGGGTGACCAACACCCGCATCTTCAACTCCGGCGGCTACGGCAGCCACATCAACATCCAGGACCTCGGCACCGAGCCGTACAACTGGGTCACCGACAACGAGACCGACCTCGGCGACGCGGAGGTCACGCGCGACGGCAAGAAGCTCGTGGCGGTGCGCGGCTACAACGAGTCCACGCACATCGTCTGGTACACGGTCAACGGGAACGTGCTGTCGGGCGGCAAGCCCCCGGCGCCGGACGCGTTCTGCATGACCGGCCAGCAGGCCGGCTTCGACTCGCCGACCTGGGCGCCCGACGGCGACTCGCTGGCCTGGAGCGAGCCGGACGGCATCTGGGTCAAGCGCCAGGCGTCGGAGTGCGGCGCGCCGCAGCCGGCGCTCGTGCTGCCCGGCGGCAGCGAGGCCGACTGGGGCCCCGCGAACGTCAACCCCGGCCCGCGGCCGGTCCCTGACACCGGCGGTCAGCAGGGCGGCGGCGGCTCGGGCGGGCGGCGGTGGCGGCCAGCAGGGCGGCGGCTCGACGCCGCTCGCCATCAAGGTGAAGCCCGCCCGTGGCGCGAAGCTGAAGGTCCGCAAGCGTGCCGTGAAGGTCGCGCTCACGTGCCCGGCGGCGTGCCGCTACGAGGTCAAGCTCACGCTGGGCGGCCGCAGGGTGGCGAGCAAGGCCGGCACCGCGAAGGCGGGCCGCACGACGACGGTGAAGCTCAAGCTGCGCGGCAAGCACGCTCGCGCGGTGATGAAGCTCGGGAAGCGCAGCAAGGCGCTGAAGCTGTCGGTCTCGGCCACGGCGGGCACCGCCAGCGCCAAGCGCACGGCGGTCGTCGCACCGCGCTGAGACCCGGACCCCGCGGCGCGCCCGAACCGGGCGTGCCGCCGGTTCAGGCCTTTTCGCCGACGCGGCCCACCGCGCCGACCAGGCCCGAGCAGCCGACGCAGCCCACGCACGCGATACACCCGGTGCAGCCCACGCATCCGACGCAGGCGATGCACCCGGCGCAGCCCGCGTTGCCGAGGCTGAAGAGGATCCCCGCGGACAGCACGATGCCGGCGCTGCCGGCGACGCCCCCGCTGCCCACCACGCCCGCGCTGCCGGACACCGCGGCGGAGCCGATGACGCCGGCGCTGCCCGCCACGACCGTGGAGCCGATCACCCCGGCGCTGCCCGCCACGACCGCGGACCCGATCACCCCGGTGCTCCCAGCCACGAGCGGACCGATCACCCCGGTGCTCGGCCACGATCTTGTCGTCCGGGACCGGGCTCATGCCGCCCCGGCGGCCGCGGGCCGGGGCTGCTCGCGCGGCGGGAGCCGCCGCGAGATGACGCGTGAGACGCCGTTGCCCGCCATCGAGACACCGTACAGGCAGTCGGCGGCCTCCATCGTGCGCTTCTGGTGGGTGACGACGATGAACTGCGCCCGGTCGGAGAAGCTGCCCAGCACGTTGAGGAAGCGGTCGATATTGAGGTCGTCGAGCGCGGCCTCGACCTCGTCGAGGATGTAGAAGGGGCACGGGCGGGCGAGGAACACGGCGAACAGGAACGCCAGCGCGGTCAGCGACTTCTCGCCGCCGGACAGCAGCGTGAGCCGCTTGGTGGCCTTGCCGGCGGGGGTGATCTCGATCTCGACGCCGAGGTCCTCGCCGGGCCCGGCGCCCTCCTCCTCGGCCTCCAGCTCGGCGTCGGCGCGCGCCTCGACGTCGGGCGCCTCCTCGCCGGGGTCGCCGCCGCCCAGCACCGGGCGCGGGCCGATCTCCTCGCGCACCAGCCGGAGCCGGCCGCGGCCGCCGGGGAACAGCTTCTCGGCGACCTCCTCGAAGTTGGCCGCGGCGGCGGCGAAGGTCTCCTCGAACGCCTCCTGGATGCGGCGGTCGGTGTCGCGGATCAGCCCGCGCAGCTCGCGCATCGCGGTCTCGAGGTCCTCGCGCTGGGCCTCGAGCTCCTCGACGTGCTCGACCGCCTCGCGGTACTCCTCCTGGGCGAGCGGGTTGACCGGCCCGAGCTGCTCGCGGCGGCGCTGGAGGCGCTCGATCCGCGTGGCGAGCTCGGCGCGCTCCGCGTCCGGGAGCGCCTCGGCGGCGGGCTCGGCCTCCAGGCCGAGGCGGGCGGCCAGCCGGCCGAGCTCCTGGCCGGCGTCCTCGGCCTGGTCGCGCGCCTGCTGGGCGCGGACCTCGCCGCGGGTGACCTCCTCGCCGCGCTGCTTGAGCTGGGCGTGGACCTGCGTCTCGCGGATCGCGCACGTGCGCAGGTCGCCGGCGAGCTTCTCGGCGGCGGCGCGGTCGGCCTCCATCTCGGCGCCCGAGCGCCTCGGCGCGGGTGGCGACGGCCGCGCGGGCGGTCTCGAGCGCGGCGGCCAGCCGCTCGGCGGCGGGGCGCAGCGCCTCGTCGCGCGCGGCGCGCGCCTCGTCGAGCTCGATCCGGCGCGCGCGCTCGGCCCGCTCGCGCTCGGCGCGCTCGGTCAGGCGGCGCTCGGTGGCGATCGCGGCCTCCAGCTGGGCGCGCCGCTCGGCGTCGGGCCCCTCGTCGGGGCTGCTGCGGCGCTGCTGGATCAGCCAGCCGGCGTGGCGCTCGGCCTCCGCGGCCTCGTCGCGGGCGCGGGTCGGCGGCGCGGACGGCCTGCTCGGTCTCGTCGCGCGCCGCGTCGGCCTTCGCGACCTCGCGGGTGGCCTCCTCGACGCGGGCGAGCGCGGCGTGCTCGGCCTGGGCGGCGCGCTCGCACGTCGGCGATCAGCTCGTCGCGCCGGTTGCGCTCGGCCAGCACGCGGTCCTCGCCGCCGGCGGGGACCTGGCGCAGCTCGCGGGTGCCCGCCGACCAGACGCGGCCGGCGCGCGTGACCGCGACGCCGCCGAAGTCCGGGGCGAGGCCGTCGAGCGCGTCGACGACCCACACGTCGGCGAGCAGGGTCTCGGCCAGCCGGCGGGCCGGCGCGTCGCCTTCGAGGGTCACGTGGGCGAGCAGCGGCTCCGCCCCGGGGCGGGCGGCGAAATCGGCTCCGCCGCGGGCGCGGGCGGCGAGAGCGGCTCGGCTCCGGGCGCGGGCGGCGTGCCGGGGCTTGCGGCCTCGCCGGCGGGCACGACGAGCGCGGCGCCGCCGTCCTTGCCCGAGCGGTCCAGCACGCGCTCGCCCTCGGCGACGTCGGCGGCCACCGCCGCGCGCAGGCGCGGGCCGAGCGCGGCGGTCAGCGCGAGCTCGAAGCCGGGCGCGGCGCTCAGCGCGTCGGCGAGCGCGGCCGCGCCGCCGGGGGCGCCGGCGTTGGCGCGCAGGAACTGGTTGACCTTGGCGAGCTCGGCGCCGGTGCGGGCGGCCTCGCGGCGGGTCGCCTCCGCGGCGGTCTCGACCCCGCGCCGCGCGCGGCGGGCGGCGTCGGCGGCCGCGTCGGCCTCGCGGCGGCCCGCGACGGCGGCGCCGGCCTCGGCGGCGAGGCGCGCGACCTCGGCCTTGGCGGCCTCGCGCCGCCCCTCCAGCTCGACGAGCTCGGCCTCGACCCGGGCGCGGCGGTCCTCGGACAGCCGGCCCAGCTCGGCCTCCAGCGCGGCGATCCGCTCGCCCGCGCCGTCGTCGCCGGCGTCGGCCTCCGCCTCGGCGCGCAGCGCCTCCAGGCGGGTCCGGCGGCGCGCGGCGCGGTCGCCGACCGTGGCGGCGGCCTGGCGCGCGGACTCGAGCCGCAGCCCGATCCGCTCGCCCGCCGAGCGGGCGGCGTAGAAGCGGCTGGACAGGCGCTCGCGCTCGGCGCTGCGCGCGGCGAGCGCCTCCTCGGCCTGCTGGCGCTGCGCGGCCACCTCGGCGAGCTCGCGCTCGGTCTCCGCCGCCGCCGCGCGCGCCTTCTCCGCCGCGGCCTCGGCGTCGGCCAGCGCCGCGCGGGCGGAGCGCGCCGTGTCGGCGGCCAGCGTCCAGCTCGCCTCGTCGGCCTGGCGCGCGAGCCGCTCGTGCAGCTCGGCGGCCTCGGCCTGGCGCTTGAGCGGCTTCAGCCGCGTGCGCGCCTCGCGCTCGACGTCGAGCGCGCGGTCCAGGTTGTCCTGCGTGCGCTCGAGCTTGAGCTGCGCGCGGCGGCGGCGCTTGCGGTGCTTGCCGAGCCCGGCCGCCTCCTCGATCAGCATCCGGCGGTCGCGCGGCTTGGAGGTCACGATCGCCTCGACGCGGCCCTGGGAGACGACCGAGTGCATCTCCTTGCCCAGCCCGGTGTCGGACAGGATCTCGATCACGTCGGTGAGCCGCACGCGCGCGCCGTTGACGCGGTACTCGCCCTCGCCGGCGCGGTTGAGCTTGCGCACGATCGAGATCTCGCCCGCCGGGAGGTCGACGGCGCCGCCGGAGTTGTCGAGCACCACCTCGACCTCGGCCTCCGAGCGCGCCTGCACGCCGTGGGCGCCCGCGAAGATCACGTCCTGCATCGACTGGCCGCGGACCGCCACCGGCGACTGCTCGCCGAGCGCCCACAGCACCGCGTCGGTCACGTTGGACTTGCCGGAGCCGTTCGGGCCCACGATCACCGACACGCCGGGCGAGAACTCCAGCCGCGTGCGGTCGGGGAAGGACTTGAAGCCCTTCAGGGTCAGCGAGCTCAGGTGCACGCGGGCCTCATGCGGTCAGCGTCTCCAGCGCCGCCTCGGCGGCCGCCTGCTCGGCTTCCTTCTTCGAGCGCCCGGAGCCGCGCGCGACCTCCTCGCCGGAGACCACCGCCGCCACCTCGAAGATCCGCTCGTGCGGCGGGCCGTCCTCGGCCGTCACGCGGTAGGTGACGAGCGCGCCGCGGCGCGCCAGGCGCTCCTGCAGCGCCGACTTGAAGTCGGCCGGCGAGTCCAGCGCGCCGTCGATCTCGGGCGCGAACGCCTCGACCACCGCCTCGGCGGTCTCCTCGTAGCCGAAGGCCAGGTAGCAGGCGCCGATCACGGCCTCGATCACCGAGGCGAGCACCCGCTCGGTGTGCGTGAGCTGCTCCGCGGCGGGGCCGCGCGACGTCGGCCGGCGCGGTCGCCCGCAGGCGCTCCGGCAGCCCGAGCCGCTCCGCCACCTCCCGGCACGAGCGCCCGGAGACGGCCTGCGCGCGGATCTTCGTCAGCCGCCCGGCGCCGTGCGTCTCCGCGTCCAGGAGCGGCCACAGGTGCGTGGTGACGGCCAGCCCGAGCACCGAGTCCCCGAGGAACGCGAGCCGCTCGTAGGAGTCCGACCGCCGCTCCACCCAGGACGCGTGCGTGACCGCCTGCCGGGCGAGGTCGTCCGGCAGCCGTTCGAGCAAGTCGTGGAGCTTGTTCAAGCAGGGTTGGGAAGGTGTTGCAGGACGAAGTCGACGGCCTGGGCGACGGTCTGGACCCGCGCCGCCTGCTCGTCGGACATCTTCACGCCGTAGGTGTCCTCGAGCTCCTGCACCAGCGTGTAGAGGTCGAGCGAGTCGGCGTCCAGGTCCTGCTTGAAGTGCGTCGCCTCGGTGATCCGCGCAGGGTCGAGCTCCAGCTCGTCGGCCAGATGGGCGCGGATCAGCTCCAGGACTTCTTCTCGGGTCATGACGGTCCGGCAAGGTAGCGGCGGCGGCGGACGCCTCGGATCGGCGCAGCGCGCCCGCCTCGGCGAGCCGCTCGTGGGTGCGGCCGAGCACGTCGTCGCGCACGCCGCGCGCCGCGACCTCGATCGCGCTCGCGAACCCGCGCGCCCCGAACGAGCCGTGCGGGACCACGCCGAGGTGGCGCAGCCCGAGCAGCACCGCGCCGCCGTGGGCCTGCGGGGTCGATCTCGTCGCGCAGCCCGCGCAGCGCCGGGCGCAGCAGCAGCCCGCCGAGCTTGGAGCGCAGCGAGGACATCGCGGCCGCGCGCACGGAGCGCAGCAGCACGTCGGAGGTCCCCTCCATCACCTTCAGCGCGACGTTGCCGGTGAAGCCGTCGGCGACCAGCACGTCGGCGACGCCCGAGCCGATCGCGAACCCCTCGACGTTGCCGACGAAGTCCAGCGCCCCCGGGTTGGCGGCCAGCGCGTCGTGGGCGGCGACGACGTCCTCGGGGCCCTTGGAGGGCTCCTCGCCGTTGGAGAGCAGCGCCACGCGCGGGCGCTCGACGCCCATCACGACCTCCATGAACGCCGCGCCCATGTGGGCGAACTGCACGAGGTGCTCGGGCCGCACGGCGACGTTGGCGCCCGCGTCGAGCAGCAGGAACGGGGCGCCGGGCACGGGCACGACGATCGCCAGCGCCGGGCGGTGCACGCCGCGGGCGCGCTTGAAGCGGAACAGCGAGGCGGCCAGCGCCGCGCCGGTGGAGCCGCCGGAGACGAGCGCGTCGGCGCGGCCGGAGGCGACGGCCTCGACGGCCTGCACGATCGAGGCCTCGGGCGTGGAGCGGACCGCGCGCGCCGGATCGGGCGCCTTGGCGATCGAGACGGGCGCGTCGACGACCTCGACGCCGTCGGCCTCGAGCTCGGCGGCGGGGCCGAAGAGCGATCACCGCGATGTCCGCGCTCGGCGGCGAGGGCGGCGCCGCGCGCCACCTCCGCGGGACCGAGGTCGGCCCCGTTCGCGTCGACCGCGACCGTGACCGGCTCGACCAAGGCCAGGGGCTAGTGGTCGTGGTCGTGATCGTGGTCGTGACCGGAGAGGTCCACGACCTCGCGACCGCCGTAGAAGCCGCAGTGCGGGCACACGCGGTGCGGGCGGCGCGGCTGGCGGCACTGCGGGCACGCGTTCACCGACGGCGCGCTGATCTTGTGCTGCGAGCGGCGCTTGGTGGTGCGCGAGTGCGACTGCTTCTGCTTTGGGACGGCCATGGGCGGCGAGAAGGGTAGCGAACGCGCGCTAGTCGAACCGGATCTCGGACAGCTTGTCGAAGCGGGGATCCCTCGGCGCCTCGTGCGCGTGGTCGGGCTCCTCGTTGAGGTTCGGCCCCGCACTGGGGGCACAGGCCGGCGCAGTCGGGCCGGCAGGTGATCTGCGCCGGGCAGCGCGAGCGCGAGCGCGTCGTGCACCCACGCCTGGAGGTCGAGCTCGCCGTCGTCGCCCACGTAGGGCGAGATCAGCTCCTCGTCGCCGGCGCCCGGCTGGGAGACCTCGCGGGCGTCGACCTCGAAGTGCGGGGCCGCGGGCTCCAGGCAGCGCCAGCACGGGCCCTCGAGGCCGGCGTCGAAGCGCAGCCGCAGCGCCCAGCCGTTGCCGGTCGTGCGCGAGACGTCGAGGCGCACCGGCGCGAGCTCCGGGACGGTCTCGTAGCGCTGGCCGCCGAAGTCGAACGGCGCCGGTCGCGACGTGCAGGTCCATCCGGCGGCCCTCGCCGGAGGTGAGGCCCAGCCGCTCGAGATCGAAGATGTCGGTGCGCTGGGGCATACCTCCACGGTAGCGGCATCGCGGCCGTACTTCTCGGCCTCCTCGGGCTCCTCCTTGAGCTCCCGCTTGAGCACCTTGCCGGTGGCGTTGCGCGGCAGCTCGTCGATGAACTCGACGTCGCGCGGGACCTTGTAGCCGGCGAGGTTGGACTTGACGTACTTCTTGACCTCGTCCTCGGAGAGCTCGCCGCCCTTGATGACCACGACGGCCTTCAGGCGCTGGCCGAACTTCTCGTCGTCGACGCCGAACACGGCCGCCTCGGCGATCTTCTCGTGCCCGGCGAGCAGGTCCTCGACCTCCTGCGGGAACACGTTCTCGCCGCCGCGAGACGATCATGTCGTCGTCGCGGCCGTCGACGAACAGGCGGCCCTGCTCGTCGAAGTGGCCGACGTCGCCGGAGGACATCAGCCCGTCGATGACGTCCTTGTTGCCGCCGCCGGTGTAGCCCTCGAACTGCAGCTCGTTGCCGACGAAGATGCGGCCGGTCTCGCCCTGCTCGACGGGGTTGCCGTCCTCGTCGTAGAGCTTCACGACCGTGCCGCGCGGCGGCTTGCCGGCGGTGCCGGGCGCCTCGCGCAGGTCCTCCGGCGTGGCGATCGTCGCCCACGCGACCTCGGTGGAGCCGTAGAGGTTGTAGATCGTCTCGCCGAACAGGTCCATCCAGCGGTCCGACTGCGAGCCGGGCAGCGCGGAGCCCGAGACCGGGACCGAGCGCAGCGCGCGACAGGTCGTAGCGCTCGAGCACCTCGTCGTCGAGCTCGAGGATCCGCTGGATCATCACCGGCACCACCACCAGCGCGGTGGCCTGGTGCTGGGCGGTGAGCGAGAGCGTCGCCTCGGGGTCGAACTTGCGCTTGAGCACGATCGTCGAGGAGAGGCTGATGCCGAGGCTCCACTGGGCGAAGCCCCACGAGTGGAACAGCGGCGCGGCGACCACCGTCGTCTCGCGCGCCTTCAGCGGGATCCGGTCCAGCAGCGCGGCGATCGGGTCCATCGACTTCGGCTGCGAGCGGCTGGCGCCCTTCGGCGTGCCGGTCGTGCCCGAGGTGAGGATCGTCGCCTTGCCGCGGCTCCTTGGGCGGGGTGAGGTTGGACGTGTCGCCGCCCTCGATCAGCTCCTCGAGCTGCGTGTCGTCGCCGCTCCTCGTCGGGGTCGTGCCACGCGATGTAGCGCTTGAGGTCGACGTCGGCGTCGCCGAGCAGCTCGGCGAACTCCGCGTCGTAGACGAGCGCGGCGGGCTCCTCGCGCTCGAGCACGTCGGTCAGCTGCGGGCTTGGAGAACGCCGTGTTGAGGAACAGGGCGTTGGCGCCGAGCTTCGAGCACGCCACGACGGTCTCGATGAACCCGCGGTGGTTGCGGCACATGATCGCGACGCCGTCGCCCTCGCCGACGCCCTCCTTGCGCAGCGCGTTGGCGAGCGCGTTGGTGCGCTCGTGGATCTGCTCGAAGGTGAGCGTCCCGAGCTCGTCGACGATCCCGACGTCGTTCGGGTAGCGCGCGGCGGAGGCCGTGTAGCCGGCGGCGGGGGTCGGCCCCCAGCGGGCGAGCGCGACGGCCGTCGTGAGCAGGCGGTCGGGGCGCGCCGGGCGGACGATGCCCGCGCTGGTGAGGGTGGCGAGCGTCTGGAGCTTGGTCTTGACCTGCGTGGCGATCTGTCCGGGGAGCGACATGGCGCGGATCAATATCAGCGGGAGGGCAGTCGCAGCGCCGGTGGGGCCTCGCCCGCGCTCGATCAACGCCCGGATGTCGCCCGCGCGGCGCGGGTTGAGGAACACGTGGCGCTGGCCCACGGACGGCTTCTCGGCGAGCAGCCCGGACGGCGAGCAGCGCCTCGCCGACGTCCTGGGCGAGCGCGCGCTCGTTGCCCGCGAACCCGCGCGCGAGGTGCGCGAAGTCCGTGTGGTAGCCGCCCCACTTGCCCATGCCGTCGAGCCGCTGGAGGATCCGGCGGGCGACGCGGCGGGCGGGATCGGGGTCCTCGTGCGGGCGCACCGCGCCGCCGGCGGCCGGGCTCGAGCAGCGCGAGCACCGCGTCCTCGCGCGCCTCGCCCGTCGAGCTCGGCGGGCAGCCGCGCGTCGGCCTCGGCGACGCGCAGCGGATGCCCGGTCGCCGATCGGCGCGCGCAGGTCGGCGGGCGTCGAGCACGCCCGGGCGGGAGCGCGCGCGCGGCGGCCCGCAGGCGGTCGATCCGCGGCCGCGTGCTCGTCGAAGGTCACCGGCGCGTACTCGGCGAGCTCGGCGGGCTCGATCGTCGCCGGGTAGGCGAGCACGAGGAAGCCGCCGCGATCTCCCCCGCCTTCAGCGCGAGGTCGGCGGCGGTCGCCGGGCGGGCCGGGACAGGCGAGGTCGACGAGCGTGGCGACGGCGGCGGCGACGAGCTGCCACTCGCGCTCGCCGGCCGCCTCGGGGTCGGCGCGCAGCGCGGCGCCGGCGGGCACGGCGGCGAGCAGGAGCCCGTCCTGGGCGGCGAAGCCCGACCTCGACCGGCGCGCCGTAGCCCGAGCGCGGCTTGGCGAGCTCCTCGCGGCCGTGGCGCAGCGCGCCGGCGAGCACCTCGCGCAGCCGCGCGGTGGCGCGGCGCGGGCGCGGTCGCGCCGCCGGCGGCCTCGAGCTCGCCGGCGAGGCTCGCAGGTCTGGCCCTCATCGGTCTACCGTACTGGCGTGGCGAGCCCGTCCGCCGCAGGGTCCGCGCCTCCGGGCAGCGTGCAGGGCGTCTTCTTCCGCGACACCACCCGCCGGGAGGCGGAGCGCCGCGGCGTCGCCGGGCTGGGTGCGCAACTGCGCCGACGGCACGGTCGAGGCGGTGTTCGAGGGCCCGGAGGACGCCGTCGTCGGCGCATGGTCGAGTTCTGCCGCGCGGGGCCGGGCCACGCGCGGGTCGAGCGACCTCGACGTCGAGCCCGAGGAGCCGGAGGGGCTGCGCGGGCTTCGAGACGTCCGCTGAGGGGTTCCGTCAGACCCGGCCGTAGCCTGACTTCACCGCCGATGGAAGCCGCCACCCCACTCCGCCGACCCGCGTCCACGCGCTGATCGGGCGCCTGATCGTCGAGCACCTGGTCGTCGACGACCCGGTCGCCGCCGAGCTGGTGCGGCTGCGCGCCGAGGCGGGCGAGGATCCCGAGCGCGTGGTCGCCGACGCGATCGAGATCGGCGCCCGGATCCTGGACCGCGAGCAGGCCGGCGCGAGCGTCGAGGTGCTGCAGCGCGCGACCTGGAGAAGGCCTCGCGCGAGGTCGAGCAGCGCCTCGGGGAGACCTCCGAGCAGGTCGTCACCGAGCTGCGCACGCGGCTGGAGGAGGCCTTCGGGCCCGACCAGGGGCACGTCACCAAGGTGCTGGACCGCCACTTCGGCGCGGAGTCCACCACCGCCGTGCAGCACCAGGTGCGCACGGCGGTCGCGCGAGCTGCTCAACGAGTCGCGCGAGCGGCTGTTCAAGCAGTTCTCCTCGGCGGAGGAGTCCAACCCGCTGGCCGCCTTCCAGCGCCACGCGGTCGCCGCGATCCGCCAGTCCTCGGACCAGCAGCACGCGCACCTGCGCGAGATGAACCAGCGCATCGGCGCGCTCCAGCTCGAGATCGACGAAGCTGCAGGCCGAGAAGGAGAAGGCGCTCGGAGGTCGCCGCCGAGCACGACCGCTCGACCGCCAAGGGCCGCCCGTACGAGGAGGCGGTGTTCGAGGCGATCGACGCGATCGCCGGCGGTCAGGGCGACGACTGCGACGCCGTCGGCGACCTGCACGGGCGTCGGCGGCCGCAAGGGCGACGTGCTGGTGGCCATCGACGGCTGCTCGCGGCGCCCCGCGCGGGCGGATCGTGTTCGAGGCCAAGAACTCGCGCGGTGGCCAAGAAGGTCGCGCTCGCGGAGCTCGACGAGGCGATGGCCCAGCGCGACGCCTCCTACGCGCGTCTGGGTCGTGCCCGACGAGGAGCAAGCTGCCCGGCCCGCACCCAGCCGCTGCGCGAGATCAACGGCGACAAGCTGTTCGTCGTCTACGACCCCGAGGAGGGCGGCCGGCTCGCGCTGCAGGTCGCCTACGCGCTGGCCCGGGCCCGCGTGCTGATGGCGCGCGGGCGACGCCGACGGGCTGGACGCCTCGGCCGTGCGGGCCGAGGTCGAGCGCGCGCTCGGCGCGCTCGAGGAGGGCCGCCGGATCCGCCAGCAGCTCACCCACGCCGCCAACGGCGTCGAGGCGGCGCGCGAGATCCTGGACGCGATGGAGCGCCGGGTGAAGGCGCATCTCGCGCAGGTCGACGCGATGCTGGCCACGGCCGGCGACGACGACGAGGCGTAGGCCGGTCCGCCGTCTGCGCGGCCGGCTGCCCGAAAGGGGTGGCGGGTTGCCGCGCGGCCCGGTAAGAAACGCAGCGTGACCGAGCCCGAACGGGAACAGGACCTCGTTCCCGTCCAGGTCCCCGAGGCGGCGCATGAGGTCGCCGAGGCGCCGACGCGGTCCGCGGTCCCCACCCCGGTGCGGGCGGGCGCTCCCGCCGGCATGAAGGCCGTGCTGCGGCGGGCCGACGCCGGCGAGCGCCGCAAGCTCGTGCACGGCATGCAGAAGACGGTCGGGAACGCGATCACCATGAACTACCTGGTCGGCCCGGCGCCGGGGCCGGCGCTGATGCGCCAGCCGACGGCGACGCTGCCGGCCGCCGGTCCCAACGTCGACGACGACCTGATGACGCCTGACCCGGGCCGGTCGATCCCCGACGACGGCCGGATGGCGTCGCCGCCGCCCCCGGCGCCGCCGTCCTCCGGCGACGACGGGGGCGCGCCGAACCAGTCGACCGACCCCGGCACGGGCGGCCACACGCCCGACCCAAGCCCGGGAGGACAGTCGACCGATCCGGGGTCCGGCGGGCAGTCCACGGACCCCGGCGGACAGTCCACCGATCCCGGCACGGGCGGCCAGACGACGGACCCGGACGCCGGCGGGCAAACGGTCGACCCGGGCACGGGCGCGCCCAACGCCGCCGGTCCGTCGGTGGACGGCGGCGGAGGCGGCGCGCCTCCCCCGGGATCGGGCGACGGCGGCGCCGGTGGGGCACCCGCCGGCCCGGGCAACGACGGAGCCGGCGGCGCGCCCCCGGGGCCTCCCGGCTCGACGCAGACCGCCAACGCGCCGCAGGCCGGGCCGATGGGCACGGGCTACAACCGGACCGAGTACGGCAACCAGCTCGACAGCAAGCTCACCGAGCTGTTCAACCAGCGCGCCGACCCGGACGCCAGGGACAAGCTCACCAAGATGGACACCGCCGCCGACACGGCGCGGCTGGCGTCCCTGCAGTACTCGTTCAACACCGGCAGCCTGACCTCGCAGCTGATCGCCTCGGTGCTCCCCGCCGACGCGATCGTCGAGCACTTCCGGCAGGCCACCACCCAGAACGCCTACGCGTCCAGCGCCAACCTGGACTCGTGGTCGGGCGCGATCGCCGGCGTGCAGACCGGCATCGAGTTCGGCCGCGGGATCACCCACATCCTCGGCGACGTGATCGGCGCGGCCGGCACCGCGCTCGGCGCCTTCGCGGTGATCAGCGGCGGCCTCGCGCTGATCCCGCCGCTCGCGCCGGCCATGGGCCCGCTGGCCGCGGCCTCGGCCGCCGGCGGCGAGATCCTCACGCTGATCAAGGCCGCTGCGGACATCATCGACACCGAGCTGAGCATCGTGCAGGTGCTGCTCGGGATCGTCCGCGCGCGGCTCTCCGACGACCCGCACGACCGCGCCCGGATCGCGATGCAGCTCAAGAAGGAGGCCAACGACATCTCGGGCAACCTGGTGAGCATCGGCATCCAGGCGGCCACGATCGGCCTCGGCAAGGCGCTCGGCAAGATCCCCACCGGCGCGGCCGGCGCGGAGGCCGCGGCGATCGGCAAGATGACGGTCAAGGAGTTCATGCAGGAGATGGCCGCCGACGCGCGCCCCGCCGCGTCGGCCGCCTACAAGCAGGCGATGAAGGTCGCCGCCAGCGACGCGAAGATCCTTGGCCTCGAGGCCGCGCAACTGGCCTCCGAGGCGCGCCTGCGCGGCGGGATCCCGATGATCATGCAGGGCCTGCGCGACTCGGCCCGCTTCGGCACCCAGAAGTGGGCGGTGCCCGCCGTGATGACGGGGAAGATGCTCGCCATCAGCGCCGGCGGCACCGCGGCCGGCACCGGCATCGGCTTCACCGCCACCGGCGGCAAGATGGCCAACGCGATGAGCGGCCCGGCCGGCCCCGGCAAGAACAACATGGTGCCGGGCGAGATCCCCAAGCCGGTGACGACCCAGACCGTCTCCTACTGGCCCGACATCCTCGACAAGTTCAACTCCACGCGGGGCTGGGTGCAGAACGCGTCCGAGCGCATGCTCGACCAGTACAACCTCGCCAAGGCGGACGCCGGCGACAAGGCGAAGGTCGTCGGCGACGTCTACGGCGGAGTCAGCCGCTTCGACGGCGGGCGCATCATGGCCGCCGGCGGCGCCCAGAAGGCCAAGGCCGAGACCGGCGCCCAGACGTCGGACAAGGCGGCCGCCAAGGCGAAGGAGGGACAGGCCAAGGGTGAGGAGGCCGCCAAGAAGGGCACCGAAGCGCAGGCCAAGGTGGCCGAGACCGCCAGCAAGACGGGCGAGGCCAAGGACGCGGCGGACGGCGGCAAGGACCAGGCCACCAAGGAGGCCTCCCTCTGGGACAAGGCCAAGAAGTGGGCCTGGGACCACACGCTCGGCTGGGTGTTCGAGAAGCTCGGAGCGCTGCAGAAGTGGCTCAACGACCAGATCCTCGCGCTGGCGCTCGACTGGGCCGGGCTGTCCGGCGGCGACCTCGACCTCGCCGGCATCGAGCGCTCCGCGCTGGGCGACAAGGCCAAGGACGAGGCGGCCAAGAAGGACGCCGCCGACACCCAGGCCGCGGGGCCGCAGGTCGACGCCGCGTGGGCCCAGCTCACCGAGGGTGCCAGCAGCCAGGAGAAGAACGCCATGCAGGGCATGGTCGAGACGATGGCCTGGATCCACGACCTCGACGCCTGGGACCAGCTGCTGGCCGGCGAGCAGGAGGCGGGCGCGGCCTACATCGCCCGCACCGCGCCGCTGCTGGCGCACGAGGCCGACACCCAGGAGGGCGGCGACAGCATCGACAGCGCCTACGCCGCGCCGTTCCTGGACGGCGCCACCGCCGTCGAGGCGCAGGCCTCCGCCAGCCCGGAGACGCTGCGCAACGTCTGCACCACCTCGCTGCAGAGCAAGGTCACCGAGCTGGAGGCCGCCTTCGCGCCCGCGTTCGCCGGCTTCGACGCGACGCCGGCCTTCTCCACCGGCACCAAGGCGATCGACGACCTGATGGGCAAGGCCACGCCCGAGCTGGAGCTGTGCGTCGCCGACGCGCAGCGGCTCGGCGGCGAGGGCGCGGGCTTCATCGGCACCACCGACTACGCGGGCTTTGCGGCCAAGGCATCCGAGCTCGACGCCGTGGCCAAGCGCCTTCAGAGCACGCAGATGGGGGTCGTCAAGGCGTTCGACTCCGTGCTGCAGGCCATCCTCGACGCCTACGTCTCGACCGCCGAGGGCCTCGCCCAGCCGGCCCAGGCGACGCCCGGCGACGCGGCCACGCCCGCCGAAGGCTCGGCCGCTCCCGCTCCGGCCGCCGCCCCGGCTGCGCCGCCCGAGACCCCCCTGCCCGGCCCGGTGGCCGTGCCGTGATCGACGCCCGGCTCGACGAGCTCTGGCGCGACGGCACGTTCCGCGGCGCCGCCGCCGAGCTCGCCGGCCTGTCCGCGCCCGGCCATCCGCGCGAGGCGGAGCTGCGCGCGTTCGCGATCCTCGCCGCGCTGCGCGAGAACGAGCGCCCGCTGCTGGCCACACTCCCGGGCCTGGTCGCCCCCGCGGCGTTCGCCCCGGCGCCCGTACGCGCCCTGGTGGACGCCGCCAACGCGTGGCTGGCCGCGACACAGCTCGACACCGCGACCACGTGGGAGGCGCAGCGGCGGCTCGCCGCCGCGCTCGACGAGGCGGCTGCGGCGCGGCCGCGCGCGACCCCTCGCAAGGGCGAGCCCGCGCCGCCCGAGCGCCCGCTGGGCACCGCCCGCGCGTGGGGCTCGATCGCCGTGGCCGAGTGCGCGATCGTGGGCGGCGAGCTCGACACCGCCCGCCGCCACCTCGACGCCGTGGTCGCAGCGGCGGGCACCCCGCCGGGCTGCCGGCTCGCCGCGGGGGCGCGGCTCGCCGAGCTCGACGGCGTCGCGGATCCGCGGGCCGCGGTGCGCCGCCTCGACGGCGTCGCGCAGGAGGCCGGCCGCCTGCGGCGCTCCGAGGAGCTCCAGCACGCGCTGACGATCGGCGGGCTGCTGTCGCTCGCCGCCGGCGACCGCGCGGGAGGTCGCCTGCGGCTCACGCGCGCCACCGCCACCGAGGGCTCGCGGCGCCACAACACGCTCGCCCGGATGCTGCTCGCCGTCACCGAGGACAAGCCGGACTCCACGGCCGCACTGGAGCAGTTGGCGGACGCGATCCGCAGCTCCGCCGCCGACGGCGACTACCTCTCCTACGTGACCGTGCTCGGCCTCGCCGCCCGCGTCTACCACGCCCGCGGCGCGGACGCCGACGCGGTGCTCACGCTCTCCAACGGCCTCCATCAGCTGCGCGCGGCCGGGCTGGCTGCGCTGGCGGGGCCGCTGGAGGCGCAGCGCGAGGCGCTGCGCGAGGAGCTCGGCGAGGAGCGCTACGAGCAGGCCGCGCGGGAGGCGCTGGAGCTGCTGGAGCGCGACCTCCAGCGCATCGCGTGAGGGCGCTGCTCGCGCTGATCGTGATCGCCGTCGCGGCCGGCGGGATCTACGTCGTGCTGACCGTCGGCTGCGAGGAGGCGCCCGACTTCTTCCTGTTCCGCGGGGCGTGCGACCGCGGCGTCCAGGACAGCGCGGTGCAGATCTCGATCGGCGTCGCGCTCGTCGTCGGGGTCGCGTTCGTGCTCGACCAGCGCCAGCGCCGCCGGCGCCGCGGCTAGGCCTTGGCGGCGGCCCGCCACGCCTCGCGCAGCTTGATCGACGACCCGGTCCGCATCACGGCGCCCTCGTAGATCCGGGCGGCGAGGGGGATCAGCGCCGCCGTGGCGGCGATCGTCACCAGCGCGCCGCCCACGATCTCCACCGTGGTCGCCTCGCCGACGAGGATCCGCGGCGGCAACGTCATCGGCGCCGTGAACGGGATGAACGCCGTGACGTGGGCGAGCGTGCCATCCGGGTCGGAGTTCACGCCGAAGGAGACGAAGAACGAGATCATGATGATCAGCGTGAGCGGCATGGTGGAGGACTGGAGCTCCTCCAGGCGCGGCACGAGCGCGCCGGCGACCGCGAACGCGGAGGCGTAGAACGCGTAGCCGAGCACGAACCACACCAGCGACATCGCGGCGGCGGCGATCACGGCGCCATCGACGTCGACCGCCCCCGAGGCGGCGGCGATCACCAGCCCCAGGGCCGCGATGATCAGCAGCTGGCCGAGCCCGAGCAGGCCGAGGCCGATCACCTTTCCCGCCAGCAGCTCACGCGGGCGGATGGTCGCGAGCAGCACCTCCACGACCCGCGAGGCCTTCTCCTCCACCACGCCGCTGGCCACCCAGTAGCCGTAGGTCAGCAGCTGCCCGTAGAGGAGCAGGACGGTGAAGAACGCGACGCCCTGCAGGCGGTCGCGCTGCTCGTCTACGGCCTCGATGGTGCTCACGCGCAGCGGCGGCGGCGCCAGCGCGTCCTGCAACTCGCTGTCCTCGAGACCGGCCGCACGGAGGGCGTCGACGGTACGGGCCTCGCGGCTCGCCGTCTGCAGGAGGTCGACGAGCTTGTCGTCGGGCGCGCCGTTCGAGCGCATGGTGTCGCCCGCGAGCACCACGTCGACGTCGCCGTCGCGCAGCGCCGCGTCGGCCTCGCCGGCCTGGATCTCGCGTATCTCGAGCTTGGCGTCGAAGGCGCCCGCGCTGCGCTCGGCCGCCTGCGCGACGGCGGCGCCCTGCCGGTCGGCGGTGCCGACCGTGAACGAGTCGTCGCCGCCGAAGCCGAGCGCGCTCGGGAGTACCACGACGAGCGCCACGATCGCGACCGACAGGCCCGTGCCGATCATGAACGAGCGCTCGCGCACCCGCTCGGTCAGCTCGCGGCGGGCGACGAGCGCCACGGCAGCGCGCCTCATGCCGCCACCGCCTTGCGGAAGAGGTCGCTGAGCGTGGGCCGCACGAGGCTGAAGTGGGTCACCGTGCCCGCGGAGCGCGCGGCGTCGAGCACGTCGTCCGGCGAGGCGCCGTTGCGCAGCGCCACGACCAGGCCGTCGGGGGAGCGGTCGACGACCTCGGCGGACGGCACGCGGGCCAGCCACTCCTCGCCGCCGGCCACGGCGACCCGCACGTGGCGGTGCTCGTCCTCGCCGCGGGCGCGCAGGTCCTCGACCCGCCCGCTGGCCACCAGCTTGCCGTCCTTGATGATCGCCACCGCCTCGCACAGGCGCTCGACGAGCTCCAGCTGGTGGCTGGAGAACACCACGGGCACGCCGGTCTCGGCGTACTCGCGCAGGACGCCGCTGAGCACGTCGACGCCGACCGGGTCGAGCCCCGAGAACGGCTCGTCGAGCACCAGCAGCTCGGGGTCGTGCACGAGCGCGGCCGCGAGCTGGACGCGCTGCTGGTTGCCGAGCGAGAGCTTCTCCACCCGCTCCTGGGTGCGGTCTTGCAGGCCGAGACGCTCGATCCAGCGGTCCGCAGCGGTCTTCGCGGCGGCGTCGTCGATGCCGTGCAGCCGGGCCAGGTAGACGAGCTGGTCGCGCACGCGCATCTTCGGGTACAGCCCGCGCTCCTCCGGCATGTAGCCGAAGCGGGCGCGGACGGTGGCGTCGGCCGGGCGCCCGCGGAAGCGGACCTCGCCGCGGTCCGGGCGCAGCACGCCGAGCACGATGCGCATCGTCGTGGTCTTGCCGGCGCCGTTTGGACCGACGAAGCCGAACATCTGGCCGGGTTCGACTTCGAACGACACGCCGTCGAGCGCCACGACGTCCCCGTAGCGTCGCGCAAGATCCGTGCAGCTGCAGCACTCGGGCACATCTAAGCGATCACCGGACGCTCATGCGTGCCGCCCGGGAGTGGCGGTCAGTCGACGGACCCGGCAGGATGGACGTGGCATGGATCGTGGCCAACCCCAGCTCGAGCCTGCGGACACCGCCCGCGTGGCGCTCGAGCCCGAGCCCGCGGCGGCGCCGGTGGGGCCGGGGACGGCGCCCGAGTCCGCGGTCCCGACCGGGGCTCGCGGGCCGCAGGACGCCAGCCAGTACCAGGGGGTGCTTGCGCACGGAGGCGTCGAGCAGCGGGAGCGCTACGTGCTCCAGCTCCAGCGCACCGCCGGCAACGCCGCGGTCAGCCGCTGGCTCGCGATGGTCGGCCGCCGCCGTGCCGAGCGCTCGGCCGGCGGCTCGGACGAGCCGCCGGACGACAGCCGCGGCCGCGCTAGCGCTCGGAGACTTCGGCGGGCTCGTCGCGGCCCTGCAGCCGCTCGCGCCCGCGCTGCACCGCGGCGATGAACTTCGAGAGGTTGACCTCGAGGGTGTTGAGGATCTCGTCGGCGTAGTCCTCGGCGCCCAGGCGGATCTCGCGCTCCCGGGCGCGGGCGTCCTCGATGATCTCCTCGGCGGCCCGCTCGGCCTGACGCGTGACCTCCTGGTCGGAGACCAGCTGCGTCTGGCGCTCGCGCGCCTCCTTGACGATCCGCTCCGCCTCGCGCTTGGCCTCGGCCAGCATCTCCTGGCGTTCCTTGACGATCCAGCGCGCTTGCTTGATCTCCTCAGGGATCGTCGCGCGCATCTGGTCGAGGATGTCGTAGATCTCTTCCTTGTCCACGCGCACCTGGTCCGTCAGCGGGACCTGCTTGGCGTTGTGGACGAGGTCGTCCAGCTTGTCGATCAGTACCAGGACGTCCATGGCGCTCCCTGTTTCGTCAGCGCGCGATCGCTTCCTGCAAGCGTCGCGCCACTCCCTCGGGCACGAGCTCGGAGACGTCGCCACCGAAGACCGCAATCTCCTTTACGCCGCTCGAGGAGAGGAAACTGTACTGCGGCGACGCCATCAGGTAGACCGACTCGATATCTGAGGCCAGTTGGCGGTTGAGCTGGTTCATCTCCAGCTCGTACTCGAAGTCGGAGATCGCGCGCAGTCCTTTGACGATCGACATGGCCCCCTGCTCGCGAGCGTAATCGACGATCAGCTTGTCGAACGTCTCCACCCGCACGTTGGGCAGATGCGACGTCGCGCCCTCGATGAAGCCGCACCGCTCCTCGGCCGTGAACAGCGTCTTGGTCTTGCGCACCGAGGCGTTGACGACCGCCACGATCAGCTCGTCGAACATCGGCGCGGCGCGGTTGATGATGTCGACGTGCCCGTTGGTGATCGGGTCGTAGGAGCCGGGGCAGACGGCGATGCGGTTATCGGGGGCCATGGATGCGAATCAGGGTGTCGCCGTAGCGGCGTTCGTCGTGCAGGGGGAGATCGATCTCCAGAGGCGCTCGGCGGTCGCTTTCGGCGACCACCACCGCATCCGGTGCCATGACGGCCGCTAGGGCCTCCGACAGGTCGCGTCCGAGGGACGTCGCCAGCCGGTATGGCGGATCGAGGAAGACCAGATCGTATTGACGCGCGCTGCTCGATGCTCCGCCGAGGAACCGGCGGGCCTCCGCGCGCACCACGCGGGCCTCGGCTCCGACGGCCTCGAGGTTGGCCGCGATCGCCCGCACGGCGGGGACCGCGTTGTCCACGAACGTCACCTCGGAGGCCCCGCGGGACAGCGCCTCGATGCCGAGCGCGCCCGACCCCGCGAACAGGTCGAGCACCCGCGCGCCGTCCACTGCGACGCCCAGGATCGAGAACAGCGCCTCCCGCACGCGGTCCGAGGTCGGGCGCGTCTCGAGGCCGCCCGGGAGCCTGCAGGCGGCGGCCCTTGTAGGTGCCGGCGATGACGCGCATGCGTACGGCAGCATGTCGGGTGATGGACGCCGATGCCCTGCGTGCCCTCTGTCTCGGCTTCCCGGGCGCCGAGGAGACGTATCCGTTCTCGCCCGAGAACAGCGTCTTCAAGGTGTCGGGGAAGATCTTCGCGATCGCCCGGCTCGACCAGGCGCCGCCGCGGATCAGCCTGAAGTGCGAGCCCGAGCTGGCCGTGCACCTGCGCGCCGACCATGCCGCGATCACGCCCGGCTACCACCTCAACAAGCGCCACTGGAACACCGTCGTCGTCGACGGCACGGTGCCGGGACAGATGCTCCGCGACATGGTCGAGGACTCCTACGACCTCGTCGTCAGCGCACTGCCGGCCCGAGTGCGACAGGATCTCGGCTGGTCATGACCACCATCGAAGGCGCCACCGTCCTCGTCACCGGCGCGACCGACGGCCACGGCCGCGGCGTCGCCGCCGAGCTGAGCCGCCGGGGCGCCCGGGTGCTCGTGCACGGCCGCGACCGCAGCCGGGCGGACGCGGTGGCGGAGGAGATCGGCGCCGCGGGCACGTACCTGGCCGACTTCACGTCGCTCGCCGAGGTCCGCGCGCTCGCCGACGAGCTGCCGCGCGCTCGACGTGCTGGTCAACAACGCGGGGCTGATCGCCGAGGAGCGCCACGTCACCGGGGACGGCTACGAGCTGACCTTCCAGGTCAACCACCTGGCGTCGTTCCTGCTCACCCTGCGCGTCCTCGAGCGCTCCGCCCCGCGCCGGATCGTGCACGTCGCCTCGGCGGGCCAGTACCCGCCCGACTTCGACGACCTGATGCTCGAGCACGGCTACGAGATGTGGCGCGCGTACCGGCAGAGCAAGCTCGCGCAGATCATGTTCTCCAACGAGCTGGCCGAGCGCCGGCCCGACGTGGAATCGACCTCGCTGCACCCCGCGACGTTCATGGCCACGAAGATGGTCATCGACACGATCGGCACCCCGCACACCACGGTCGAGGAGGGGATCGAGGCCACCGTGCGGCTCGTCACCGACTTCGATCTCGAGGTGACCGGGCGCTACTTCAACGGGCTGCGCGAGGAGGACCCGGACCCGATCGCGTTCGACCGGGACGCGCGCAAGCGCCTGTGGGACGTCTCCGAGCAGCTCACGGCCTGATCGCCGCGGCGTAGCTGTCGGGGTCGGTCACGCCCTCGGTGGCGATGGCCAGGACGCGACGGGCGTGGCTGAACTGGGCCGCCTCGCGCAGGGCGGCGGCCTCGGGCGCGGTGGCGAGCGTGCGCAGCGCGGCGACGGTCGCGGCGCTGCAGTCGCCGAGCGCCAGGCCGGCGGCGGCCAGTTCGCGCATCGCCTGGTGCACGTCCGCGTCGGTGACGGTGATCGTGCCGAGCAGGCCGTCGCGGAGGGAGGGCCACGCCGCCTCGGAGACCTCGGCGCAGTCCAGGCCGGCCATCGTCGTCCCCGGCGTCGCGACCGCGGTGGGCTCGCCGGCGGCCAGCGAGGCCGTCGCGGAGGCCGCGGTGACGGGCTCGACGCCGATCACGGCCACGCCATCGCCGGCCGCGAAGCGCACGGCCGCCGCGGCCAGCGAACCGACGCCGATGGGGACGAGCAGCAGGTCGAACCCGGCCTGCGCGGCAGCCTCGGCGAACAGGGTGGCGTAGCCGTCGATCACGTCGTGGGCGGGCTGGGAGGCGCCGGCGTCGGCGATCTCGGCCGCGTCGGGCTGCGCGGCCGCCTCGGCGGCGCGCGCCAGCGCGTCCTCGTAGCTGCCCTCGACGACGATCAGCTCGGCGCCCTCCGCCGCGATCGCGTCGCGCCGCGCGGCGACCGAGCGCTCCGGGAGGAAGATCCGGCACTTGAGCCCGCGCCGCGCCGCCTCGCGCGCCACGGCACGCCCGTGGTTGCCGGCGCTGGCCGCGACGAGGGTCTTGAGCCCGGGCGTGGCGCGCAGCGCGCGCTCGATCGCCCACGAGGCGCCGAGGATCTTGAAGGCCGGAAGCCCGAGCCGGTCCGACTCGTCCTTGAGCGCCACGGAGCGCACGCCGAGCTCCGCGGCGAGCGCCGGGAGGCCGCGGACGGGCGTCGGCGCGTAGCCGGGCAGCGAGGCATGGAAGGCGTAGGCGTCCCACTCGGCAGCGGGACCGCCTCCGGGCGCAGCGAGGGGTTGACGAGCGTCACGCCAGCGGGGGTCCCGCGATCTCGTCATGGGCGGAGAGCCTAGATGGTTACTTGTAGGGGTGCCGTTCGAGCGCTCGGACCCCCGCTCCGTCCAGCCGATCGGCGGCCTGACCGGCGGCGTGCAGGAGCACTTCAGGGTCGCGAGGCGGACGGTCCTCGCCCACGGGACCCTCGCGTGCCCGCACTGCGACGCCCCCGTGGCGCCCGACGGCGCGGTGACGCCGGCCCAGCCGATGGCGTGCCCGTACTGCGAGCACCACGGAGCGGTCCGCGATTTCCTCTCGCTCGACGCCCCCACGCGGCCCGCGCACGTGACGCTGCGCGTTGTCCCGCGGGGTTGACGCGCCCCCGCGGTTGACGCGCCGCGCGGTTGACGAACGTCAAGGTCAGCTGCGGCTGGGTAGGGAGTCGAGGGGCCGGCGCGGGCGGCGTGGGCCCTTCGAAGGGGGCGCCAGGCACGTACGAAAGGGCCCACGGTCGCGACCGCGCCGAAACCTCCCTCACCCCCACCCAGCCAGCCGTTCAAGCGCCCCGAGCCACAGAGCGCTCCCCAGCGCCTGCCCAGCTCACGCAGGAATCGGCTCCATCGCCTCCGCCCCATAAGCCGCCCGGACGGCCTCATCCAGCAGCGTGTGCTCCGGCGCGACGAGATCAGGATCCGCGTCGAGGATCGTGCGAGCACGCATCCGCGCCCGCTCGAGCAGCTCGGCGTCCTCGGGCAGCCGCGCCACGCGAAACTGGGCGAGCCCCGACTGCCGCGTGCCGAGCATCTCCCCCTCCCCGCGCAGCTCGAGGTCGATCTCGGCGAGCTTGAAGCCGTCGCGGTGCTCGGCGAGTGCCTTGAGCCGCAAGGATTCCTTGGGCCCGAACAGCAGGCACAGCGAGTCGTGCTCGCCGCGGCCGATGCGCCCGCGGAGCTGGTGCAGCTGGGAGATCCCGTAGCGCTCGGCGTTCTCGACGAGCATCACCGACGCGTTCGGGACGTCGATGCCGACCTCGATCACCGTCGTCGCGACGAGGACGTCGGCGCCGCCGGCGGCGAACTCGCGCATCGCCTCCTGCTTCTCGCGCGGCCGGAGCTGGCCGTGGAGGAGCACGACGCGGTACTCCTTCAGCTCCCCCGCCTTCAGGCGCTCGTACTCCGCGGTGGCGGCGCGGGCCTGGAGCGCCTCTGACTCCTCGACCAGCGGGCAGACGACGAACGCCTGGCGGCCGGCGTCGAGCTCCTCGCGGATCTTGTCGTAGGCCCGGGCACGCTCGCGCTCGCTCGACGCGACGAAGGTCTCGATCGGCCGCCGCCCCGCGGGCAGCTCCCGCAGGACGGTGACGTCGAGGTCGCCGTAAGCGGTCAGGGCCAGCGTGCGCGGGATCGGCGTGGCGGTCATGTGCAGGATGTGCGGGGCGACGCCGACCGGAGACTTGCGGTCCAGCGCGCGGCGCTGGTTGACGCCGAAGCGGTGCTGCTCGTCAACGACGGCCACGCCCAGGCGGTCGAACTCGACCGTCTCCTCGATCAGCGCGTGCGTGCCGACGAGCATCTTCAGCTCCCCGGAGGCGAGCTTGCCGAGCAGGTCGGTGCGCCGGGCGGCGGGCGTGGACCCGGTCAGCAGCGCCGCCTGCACCAGCTCCCCGGGCATCAGCGCCTGCAGCGTCGCGAAGTGCTGCTCGGCGAGCGTCTCGGTGGGCGCCATCAGCGCCGCCTGGGCGCCGGACTCGACCGCCCGCAGCATCGCGTAGACGGCCACCACCGTCTTGCCGGAGCCGACCTCGCCCATCAACAGGCGCTGCATCGGGCGGTCGCGGACGAGGTCCTCGTCGACCGCGGCCATCGCGGCGCGCTGGTCGCCGGTGGGAGCGAACGGCAGCGAATCGGCCAGCCAGCGGCGGGTCAGCTCGCCCGGCGGCTCCAGAGCGTCGGCGCGCGCGCCTTCACGGCGGCGCGCGCGGCGGCGCAGCAGGGCGATCTGGACCAGCAGCAGCTCCTCGAAGGCCAGCCGGCGGCGGCCGCCCTCCTGCTCGCCGAAGTGCGCCGCGTCGAGCGCCGCGGCGCGGTCGGGCAGCCGCTCGATCGTCCGCAGCCGCGCGGGCAGCGGCTCCAGCGACTCGACGATCGCCCCGCGCCACTGGCGCACCAAGGCGAGGATCTGGGTCGTCGAGAGCCCGTCGGTGGCCGGGTAGGTGGCCATGTCGCCCTCGCGCCGACCTCCTCCCCCGACTCGGCGTGGAACTGGACCCGGAAGCGGTTGCGGGCCTGGTACTTCCCCGACAGCAGCAGTCGCGTACCCGCCACGTACTTGCGCTGCAGCCACGGCTGGTTGAAGAACGTCGCCTCCATCGTGCCCGTCGCATCCGCCACCACGGCGGTCACCAGCGGCTTCATCCCCCGCTTGCGCACCGGGCGGCTGGTGATCGAGCGCACCTCGACCACCACCGTGGCCACCTCGTCGACGCCCAGTTCGGCGATCGTGCGCGAGCTCTGGCGGTCGCGCGGGAGGTGGTCGAGCAGGTCGCCGATCGTCAGCAGCCCGAGCCGCTCGGCGGCGGTGGCCGCCTTGGCGGGCGTGACGGCCAGCGGCGCGGCCAACTTCGAGGGCCGCGGATAGCGGGGCACATCCGTACCGCGCAGCGTCCTGGTCTCCGAGGACATCGGAGGTGGCGAAGGCGGTCGGCGGCACGGCTCAGATGATGATCGCCGCCCGCGCGGACGCTACTCGGCGGCGATGAGCCACCAGTAGGCGGGCTGGCCGCCGAGGGAGTACTCCAGCTCGACGCCGTCGGGCGCGAGGCCCGCGACCTCGTCGCCGGCCAGCGGCGCGCCGTCGCCCTCGATCAGGGTCACCAGCTCGGCCTCGCGGCTCATGTCCGCCAGGACGGCCTCGAGCGTCTCGGCCACGTCGCCCCACGCGATGAGCTCCTCGTCGACGAAGCCGACGGCGTCGCCGATCTTGAAGCGAGGGGCGTCGCCGACGTCGTCGCGGGCGGCGCCGGTCACGGCACCGGTGCGCACGTGCGTGACCGCCTCCTCCATCGCCACGGCGTTCTCCTCGCGGCTGCGGGAGGGTTCGAGGGCCACGGCGGCTGACAGGCCCGCCTGCATCGAGCGCGTCGGCACGACGCGGACGTTCTTGTCGGACAGCTCGGCGGCGCGCTCGGCGGCCATCACCACGTTCGGCGAGTTCGGCAGCACCACGACCTCCTCGGCGGGCACTTCGTGGATGCCGGCCAGCAGCTCGTAGGTGGAGGGGTTCAGCGTGGCGCCGCCGTCGAGCGCGAACGCCCCGACGCCCTCGAACAGCGCGCGCATCCCCGCTCCCGACACCACGGCCAGCGCGGCGCAGCGCTGCACCGGCTCGGCCAGGCGCGCGGTGCGCTCGTGGACCTGCTCGTGCATGTCGGCGACGTCGAGGTGGGAGACCACGCCGGCGCCGTCGAACAGCGCGATCGCGCGCTCCGGGTCGTCGGTGTGCACGTGGATCTTGAGCGTCGTGCGCTCGCCGACCACCAGCACCGAGTCGCCCAGCTCCTCGAGCGGGCAGATCCACTTCGACGCGTCCAGCGCCTCGCCCTCCACGGCGAAGTTGGTGCAGAAGCGATAGGTGCCGGACTCGTGCTGCGGGTGGGTGACGCGGGCCGGGGCATGGTGCTCCAGCGGCGGCGGCTCGGCGCCGCGCAGGGCGGCGATCACGCCGGCGAAGATGATCGTCAGGCCGTAGCCGCCCGCGTCGACCACGCCGGCGTCGCGCAGCACGGTGAGCAGGTCGGGGCTGCGCTTGACGCTCTCCTCGCCCGAGGCGAGCGCGAGCTCGAGCACGGTGGCGATCATCTCGTCCTGGATCTCGTCGGGCACGTGCTCCAGCAGCCGCGGCGCGTCCATGTGCGCGATCTCGCGGGCCACACGGTGCGCCATCTCACGCACGACGGTGAGGATCGTGCCCTCGGCGGGCTCGCGCACCGAGCCGTAGGCGCGGTCCGCGGCGCGCGCCATCGCGGCGCCGATCAGCACGGGGTCGACCAGCTCGCCGGGGCGCGAGATCAGCTCCTCGGCGGCGCCGCGGATGAGCTGGGAGAGGATCACGCCCGAGTTTCCGCGGGCGCCCAGCAGCGCGGCGCGGGCCACGGAGTCGACGATGTCGTCGCGGCCGATCTCGTCGATCTCGCCCTGGGCGGAGAGACGGTCCAGCTCGTCGAGCACGGCGCGCAGCGTCAGCGCCATGTTGTCGCCGGTGTCTCCGTCGGCGACGGGGAACACGTTGAGGTCGTTGACCTCCTCCCGGCGTGCCTCGAGCTGCGCGAGGGCGCCCTCGACCACACCACGGAAGCGGATCAGGCTGGGGTCGGCCACGGCCGGCGTCCGCCGGACCGCTAGGCCTTCGTGACCTTGCCGGCCTTCAGGCAGCGAGTGCAGACGTACACGCGCTGGGGAGCGCCTTTCTCGATGATGCGCACCTTCTGCAGGTTCGGATCGAACCGGCGCCGGGTGGCGACCATCGAATGCGAACGGGAGTTGCCGAACGCGGGGCGCTTGCCGCAGGTATGACAGACACGGGCCATGCGGGCCGGAAGGATAGCGGCAGCGTCAACGAGATGGACAACCGGGAGTCAGACGCGCAGGGCTTGGGTACGGTGTACCGGTGCCTCAACCGAGCGCCGCGCGCATTTCCCTGCCCGAGCGATATCGGGTCGTACGCCACATCGCCAACGGCGGGATGGCGGCTGTCTGGGAAGCCCACGACGAGCTCCTGGACCGTCCCGTAGCCGTCAAGCTCCTCGCCTCGCACCTGTCCGAGGACGATCGCGCGCGCCAGCGTTTCCAGCGCGAGGCGCGCGCCGCGGCCGGGCTCTCCAACCACCCGAACGTGGTCACGATCTACGACGTCGGGGAGCACGACGGCCGCACCTTCATGGTGATGGAGCTGCTCACCGGCGGGACGCTCGCGGAGCGGATGCGCAGCGGCGACCGGATCAGCCCCCGGACCGCGCTGCGGTGGCTGCGCGAGGCCGCCTCGGCGCTCGACGCCGCCCACGCGGCCGGCGTCGTGCACCGCGACGTCAAGCCGGCCAACATGCTGCTCGACCAGCACGGGCGGCTCGCGATCGCGGACTTCGGCATCGCCCGCCTCGCGCTCGAGGACCAGCTGACGGCCACCGGGCAGGTGCTCGGCACCGCCTCTTACATCTCCCCCGAACAGGCGATCGGCGACGCCGCCACGCCGGCCTCGGACCGCTACGCGCTGGCCGTCGTCGCCTACGAGCTGCTGACCGGCGAGCGCCCCTTCCAGGCCGAGAACTTCGCCGCCCAGGCCCGCGCGCACGTCGAGGACCCGCCGCCGCTCGCCTCCGAGCGCAACCCGCGACCTGCCGCACGAGGTCGACGATGTGCTCGAGCGCGGGATGGCGAAGGAGCCCGGCGACCGCTTTCCCAGCTCCGCGGCGTTCGTGGACCGTCTCGAGCGCGCGCTCGAGGCTCGCCGCCGCCACCGCCCGCCACCGCCCGCGACGACGCGGCGCGTGCCGCCCCCGCCGCCGACCGACGACGACCGCACCAGATCGCGCACGGCCGCGGGCCGAGCGGAGCGGTGCTGGCTGCCCTCGGCGCGCTGGCCGTGATCGCCCTGGTGGCCGTGCTCCTCCTCACGGGAGACGGCGACGGCGGAGGCGACGGCGATCGCACCGCCGCCGACGCGACCCCCACGAAGACGGCGACGCAGGAGCCGACGAAGACGGCCACGCCGGAGAAGACAGAGACGGCGACGGCTACGGCGACCGCCACGCCCACGGCGACCGCGACGGCGACGGCCACGCCGGAGGACACACCCGCGCCCTCCGGCGGCGAGCCCGACCTCGACGCCGCCCGCCGGCTCCAGCTCGCCGGCTTCAACGCCCGCCAGTCCGGCGACTTCGAGAAGTCGCTCCAGCTCTCCCAGCAGGCATCGACAAGTGCGGCGACTCGACCGAGATGGACCCGTGCGGCTACGCCGTGTTCGAGAAGGGCCTCGCGCTCAACCGCAGCGGGCGCCCCGACGAGGCGATCCCCGTGCTCGAGGACCGCCTGAACCGCTTCGGCGACAACGAGAACGGCGAGGTCTCCAAGGAGCTGAAGGCCGCCAAGAAGGCGGCCAAGGGCTGACCTCCTTCGCGGCGGTCGCGGAGGCGGTCGCCGGCGTCCCGTTCATGGCGCCCGAGCAGGGGCGGATCGTCTACGACCACGTCCGGGCCACGCGCCCGGCCGAGGTGCTCGAGTTGGGCACCGCCCACGGCGTCGGCGCCGCGTACCTGGCGGCGGCGCTGGAGGCCAACGGTTAGGGCGCGTGACCACCGTGGACTTCGCGGGCGCCGCGTACGACCCCGCGCCCGGCGACGTCCTGGCCCGCGCCGGCCTCGCCCACCGCGTGGACGTGGTGCGCGAGTTCTCCTCCTACACGTGGTGGCTCAAGGAGCAGGTCGCGCCCGGTCGGACGCCGACGGCAACTGCGAGCCGCGGTTCGACTTCGTCTACCTCGACGGCGCGAAGAACTGGACGATCGACGGTCTCGCCGTCGTGCTCGTGGAGAAGCTGCTGCGGCCGGGCGGCTGGCTGCTGATGGACGACCTCGACTGGACCTACGCGCAGGACCCGCACCGCGAGGCGACCGACGGCATCGTGCACCGCGAGCTGTCCGCGCCCGAGCGCACCGAGCCCCACCTGCGCGCGGTGTTCGAGCTGATCGTCGCCCAGCACCCCAGCTTCACGGACCTGCGGGTGCAGGACGAGTGGTGGGGTTGGGCGCGCAAGGCGCCCGGCGAGCCGCGCCGCTACAGCGTCGAGACCAGCCGCCCGCTGGGCGCGCTGGCGGCCAACGCGGTGCGGAAGGCGCTCCGGCGGGCACGAAACGCCCGGCGGTAACCGGATTGAACCCAGGCAGGGGGTGCAGGTGATGGCGAAGTTGACGGTGGCGGTGATGATGGCGCTCGCGATGCTCTGGCGGGTTGCGGGGACTCCGAGGGCGGTGGCGGGAGCGGGTCGTCCGAGAGGGGCTGACCGACGGCGCGAAGAAGGCGCCGACGCTGGAGGAGTCCAAGGACGCCAAGGGCGAGGTGACGATGTGCGCCGGCAAGGACACCAGCGGCGCGCTGACCAAGGCGATCGCGCTGTTCAACAAGGACCACCCGGCCTGACGGTGAAGAAGTTCGAGCTGGCCGCGGACGCCACCGAGGTGCGCAACCAGTTCATCCAGCGCGCGCAGGCCAAGTCCCCCGAGTGCGACGTCCTGCAGTCCGACATCATCTGGACCGCCGAGTTCGCCCAGCAGAAGTGGCTGCTGGACATCACCGACTACCTCACGGACCGCAAGGACGAGTTCATCCCGTCCACGCTCGCTTCCTACGACTACGACGGCAAGCTGTGGGGCGTGCCGCAGGTCACCGGCGCCGGGCTGCTGTACCGCCGCACCGACCAGGTGGCCGACGTGCCCGCGACGTGGCAGGAGCTGTACGCCGAGGGCGCCAAGCACGACGGCATGGCGCTCCAGGCCGCGCCGTACGAGGGCCTGACCTGCAACTTCATCGAGCTCTCGAGCGCGGCCGGCGGTCGCATCCTCTCCGAGGACGGCAAGAAGGCCGAGTTCGACAGCCCCGAGAACCTGAAGGCGCTGCAGTTCATGGTCGACGGCATGAAGAGCGGGGCGCTCGTCAAGGCGACGACCACCTACATGGAGGAGCCGGCGCGGCTCCAGTTCGAGGCCGGCAAGGCGACGTTCATGCGCAACTGGAGCTACGCGTACGCGCTCGCCAAGAAGGCCCAAAGGTCAAGGACAGCGTCGCGGTCAGCCCGCTGCCCCCGTTCGAGGGCGGCGGCAAGGGCGGCGTGCTGGGCGGCAACGGCCCGGTCATCTCGTCCTTCACCGACAACCCGAAGGGCGCGCTGCTGTTCCTCGACTACTGGGTCTCGAAGGAGACGATCGACCGCAACGCCGCGGTCTACGCGCTCCCGCCCACGCTGCTGTCCAGCTACGAGGAGCCCGCGACCAAGAAGGCGCTGCCGTACTCCGACGAGCTGCTCAACGCGGTCAAGGAGGCCGTGCCGCGGCCCGTCTCCCCCGTGTATCCGCAGATCTCCGAGGCGGTCTACAAGAACGTCAACGCCGCGATGACCGGCGGGCAGAGCCCCGAGGAGGCGCTGAAGAAGGGCAACGACCAGATCGAGAAGGCGCTCGCCAGCTTCTGATGGCGCCGCTGGAGCTGTTGATCGCGGGCGCCGGCTCGCGCGGGTCGACGTACGCCGGATGGGCGGCGCGGTACCCC
Organism: uncultured Solirubrobacteraceae bacterium; assembly: GCA_963764385.1. Lineage (GTDB taxonomy): Bacteria > Actinomycetota > Thermoleophilia > Solirubrobacterales > Solirubrobacteraceae > DATFQI01. The sequence goes on from CAVXSJ010000009.1 coordinate 124,585, forward strand.
GACCGCGCCCGCGTGGTGGCGGTCGCGGAGCCGCGCGACGCCTACCGGGACGCGCTCGGGGACGCCCACGGGGTGCCGCCCGAGCGCCGCTTCCGCGACTGGCGCGAGGCGGCCGCGGAGGGCCGGCTCGCCGACGCGGCGGTGGTCGCGACCCTGGACCGCGACCACGTCGACCCGGCGCTGGCGTTCGCCGATCAGGGCTACGCGCTGCTGCTCGAGAAGCCGCTCGCGCCGACCGAGGAGGAGTGCCGGACGATCGTCGACGCCGTCGAGCGGGCGGGCGTGGTGTGCGCGGTCGCCCACGTGCTGCGCTACACGCCGTACACGCGGCTGCTCAAGCGGCTGCTCGACGACGGCGCGGCCGGGGAGATCGTGGCCGTCGACCACCTGGAGCCGGTCGGCTTCTGGCACCAGGCGCATTCCTACGTCCGCGGCAACTGGCGGCGCGAGGACGAGACGGGCCCGATGCTGCTCGCGAAGTGCTGCCACGACCTCGACTGGCTCTCCTACGTCGTCGGCCGCCCGTGCACGGCCGTCTCCTCGTTCGGGAGCCTGACCGAGTTCCGGACCGAGCGGCGCCCGCCCGGCGCGGGCGAGCGCTGCGTGGCGTGCGCGATCGAGCCGGAGTGCCAGTACTCGGCGCGCAAGCTCTACCTCGGCATGGCCGAGCGGGGCGAGACGGAGTGGCCGGTGAACGTCGTCGCGTGGCCGCCGACGGTCGAGAACGTGTCCGAGGCGCTGCGCGAGGGGCCGTACGGGCGCTGCGTGTGGGCGTGCGACAACGACGTCGTCGACCACCAGGTCGTCTCGCTGCGCTACGAGGGCGGCGTCACCGCGTCGCTGACCATGACCGCCTTCACGAGGATGCGCGAGCGCGAGACGAAGGTCTTCGGCACCCGCGGGGAGATCCACGGCGACGGCACGTCGGTCGTCGTCCACGACTTCCTCACGGGCGAGACCGAGCGCCACGAGGTCACGGAGGCGATCGACTCCAAGCACGGCGGCGGCGACGACGGCGTCATGGCCGACTTCGTGACCGCCGCGCTGGCCGGTGACCCGGCGCTCGTCCCGACCTCTCCGGCCCTCACGCTCGAGTCCCACCGGATCGCGTTCGCGGCCGAGGCGTCGCGCCACGAGGGCCGCGTCGTCGAGCTGGAGCCCGCCGCGTCAGGCGCTAGACGCCGAGCTCGCGCTTGAGCGCCGCGAGGGCGATGACGGCCTCGGCGGCGTGCTCGCCCTGGTCGCGCTTGCCGCCCCCGGTGCGGGCGAGCGCCTGGTCCATGTTCTCGACGGTCAGCACGCCGAACGCGCACGGGACGCCGGTGCGCAGCTGGACGTCCTGGATGCCGCGGGCGGCCTCGGCGCACACGTAGTCGTAGTGGGAGGTCTCGCCGCGGATCACCGCGCCGAGGCAGGCGACGCCCGCGTAGCGGCCCGAGGCGGCCAGGTAGGAGGCGGCCAGCGGGAGCTCGAAGGCTCCCGGCACGTCGTAGACGTCGGCCTCGATGCCGGTGGTCGGCAAACGCGCGCTGCGCGCCCGCCACGAGCCGCTCGGCGAGGTCGGCGTAGAAGCGCCCGACCGCGATCGCGAAGCGCGCCCCGCCCGGGTCGCTCATCCCTCTTCGCGGGTGCCGGGGCGCTGGGCTCCGGCGGCGTCGCGGTCGTGCTCGTGCTCGTCGTGGACCATCTGCTCGTCGAGCGGGAGGCCCTGGTGGTGCAGCGAGTGCCCGAGCCGGCTGCGCTTGGCCTCAGGTAGCGCTCGTTGTGCGGGTTGGCGGCGTGCACGATCGGGATCTGCGCCGCGACGGAGAGCCCGTAGCCCTCGAGGCCGCGGATCTTCTTCGGGTTGTTGGTGAGGATCCGGATCGAGCTGAGCCCGAGGTCGACGAGGATCTGCGCCCCGATGCCGTAGTCGCGCAGGTCGACCGGCAGGCCGAGCTCGAGGTTGGCGTCCACGGTGTCGTAGCCCTGGTCCTGCAGGTTGTAGGCCTTGAGCTTGTTCAGCAGCCCGATCCCGCGGCCCTCCTGGGCGAGATAGAGCAGCACGCCGCGGCCCTCGCGCTCGATCATGGCCAGCGCGGAGTCCAACTGCTCGCCGCAGTCGCAGCGCAGCGAGTGGAAGACGTCTCCGGTCAGACATTCGGAGTGCACGCGGACGAGCACGTTCTCGAGGCCCTCGACCTCCCCCTTGACCATCGCCACGTGGTGCTTCTCGTCGACCAGCGAGCGGTAGCCGACAACGTTGAACTCGCCGAACGCCGTGGGCAGGCGGGTGGTCACGACGCGCTCGACGAGGCGATCGTGACGGCGCCGGTAGGCGATCAGGTCGGCGACGGTGATCATCTTCAGCCCGTGGCGGGCGCAGTAGTGCTCGAGGTCGCCGACGCGCGCCATCGTCCCGTCGTCGTTCATGACCTCGCAGATCACGCCGGAGGGGTTCAGGCCCGCCAGGCGCGCGAGGTCGACGGCCGCCTCGGTCTGCCCGGTCCGCTCCAGCACGCCGCCGGACTTGGCCTTCAGCGGGAAGATGTGGCCGGGCTGGACGAGGTCGCGCGGCGCGGTCTTGGGGTCGATGGCGACCTGGATGGTCTGGGCGCGGTCGGCGGCCGAGATGCCCGTGGTGACGCCGTCGCGGGCCTCGACGGAGACCGTGAACGCCGTCTCGAAGGGCGACTCGTTCTTGGCCGCCATCAGGTCCAGGCCGAGCTCCTCGCAGCGCTCCGGGGTGAGGGCAAGGCAGATCAGGCCGCGCCCCTCCTTGGCCATGAAGTTGATCGCCTCGGGCGTGGCGAACTGGGCGGCCATCGTGAGGTCGCCCTCGTTCTCGCGGTCCTCGTCGTCGCAGACCACGACCATCCGGCCGGCGCGGATGTCGTCGATGGCCTCTTCGATGGTGCTGAACGGGCCGCTCACCGGGCGTTCACCAGCTTCTCGACGTACTTCGCCAACACGTCCACCTCCAAGTTGACCGGCTGCCCCGGGGCGGCGGCGCCCAGGTTCGTGCGCTGCAGGGTCTCAGGAATCAGCGACACAGTGAAGGCGTCATCGGTCACAGACGCCACCGTGAGCGAGATGCCGTCGACGGCGATCGAGCCCTTTTCGACGATGTAGCGCAGGATCTCCGGCCCCGCGGCGATCTCCACGATCTGCGCGAAGCCGTCGGGCCGCAGGTCGCGCACCGTGCCCAGCCCGTCCACATGGCCCTGCACGAAGTGGCCGCCCAGCCGGTCCTCGGCGCGCAGCGGCAGCTCGAGGTTGACCGGAGCGCCCTCCCCCACCTCCGCGAGCGAGGAGCGCCGCAGCGTCTCGTTCATCACGTCCGCGGTGAAGGCGCCGTCGAGGATCTCCGTGGCGGTCAGGCAGACGCCGTTGACGGCCACCGAGTCGCCCTCGCCGATCGAGGGCGCGAGCGCGGTCCGCACGCCGAGGCGCACGCCGCCGTCGGTCGCGTCCACGGCGATGATCGTCCCGAGGTCGGCCACGAGCCCGGTGAACATCAGTGAGGGACCACCTACCACTCCCGCATGCGGGCCACGATGAGGACGTCGTCGGCGACCCGGGAGCACTCGAGCGTGAGCGCGCGGGTGGCCTCGGCGATCCGCTCCACGCCGGTGCCCTCCAGCGGGTCGCGGGCGGCCGAGCCACCGACCACCACGGGCGCGAGGAACAGGCGGATCTCGTCGACCTCGCCGGCGTCCAGGAACGCGCCGGCGATGTGCGGGCCGCCCTCGAGCAGGATGGAGGTGATGCCCGCGGCGCCGAGCTGGACGAGCGCGTTCTTCACGCGGGCGGGCTCGTTCTCGCCGGTGGCGACCACGACGTCGGCGCCGGCGGCCTCTAGCCCGTCGGTGGCGGTGCGCGGCGCGGCGCGCGACACGACGACGGTGAGCGGCAGCTCGGGGGCGCCGCGGATCAGCGCGGAGTCCAGCGGCAGGCGAGCCTCGGAGTCGAACACGATCCGCCGCGGCTGGCGGTGGACGCCCTCGATGCGGGCCGTCAGCTGGGGGTCGTCGGCCAGCGCGGTGCCGATCCCGCACGCCACGGCGTCGCACTCCGCGCGCCAGCGGTGCGAGAGGCGGCGGGAGTCCTCGCCGGAGATCCACTTCGAGTCGCCGGTGCGGGTCGCGACCTTGCCGTCGAGCGTCATCGCCGACTTGAAGAGCACCCACGGCCGGCCCGTGCGCGCGTGCTTGCGGAAGCCCTGGTTGAGCAGGCGGGCGCGGGCGGCGAGCTCGCCCTCGGCGAGCGTGATCTCCACGCCCTCGTCGCGGAGGATGCCCAGGCCGCGGCCGGACGCCTTCTCGGTCGGGTCGTCGGAGGCGACCACGACGCGGACGATCCCGGCCTCGAGGATGGCGTCGGTGCACGGCGGCGTCTGCCCTTGGTGGCAGCACGGCTCCAGCGAGACGTACAGGGTCGCGCCCTGGGTGTCGGCGTCGCCGCAGGCGGCGAGTGCCTCGCGCTCGGCGTGCGGGCCGCCGTAGGCGGGGTGGAAGCCCTCTCCCAGCACCTCCCCGTCCTTGACCACGACGGCGCCGACCATCGGGTTGGGGGTCGTCCGCCCCCGGCCGGCCTCGGCGAGCTCAACGGCGCGGGCCAGATGGACATGATCGGTCTGCAGGAGCGGGGTCACGGTGCTTCGGGAGGATAGGTGACCGATCAACAGTCCTCCCCGCGCAGGCGGTAGATCCTCACCTCCGGGCCCATCCGGTCGTAGCGCAGCGGATACGCGTTGAAGGAGAAGTCGTAGGAGAAGGGCAGCTTGGCGTCCGGATCGCCCACCGGATCGACCTGGTAGACGAGCTCGCCCTCGCGCTCGAGCGCCGCGTAGTACTCGAGCGCCTTCGGGACGGCGTCCGGCTCGGCGTAGGCGCGGCCGTACTGGGTCGAGCCGGTCACGACCCAGCAGAACCCGCCGCGCTTGTAGGAGCCGAGCAGGCCCGGGCGCGTGAAGCGCTCGTAGTCCTCCAGGCGGATCACGCCGCCCCCCAGCGCGTCGGGCGCCCGCGTGGTCGGCCACTTGTTCCAGCGGAATCCGTTGCCGGTGCCGCGCGTGACGCTCTCGGCGTCGGCCGCCCACGCGGCGGGCACGAAGGGCTCGATCACCACCTTGGAGCGGATCGGGACGTGCTCGACCATCCAGTCGCGGGCCAGCTGCGCGGGTGTCGTCCCGCGCCAGCACGCGGTCGTTGTGGAGCGTGAACACGAGCCCCTGCACGCACAGCAGCGCGCCGAACACGCCCGCCACCACCGCGGGCCGCGGGCGGCCCAGCGCGCGCCGAGACCCAGCCCGCGGCCGCCACCGCCGCCCACGCGGCGAGCAGGCACAGCAGCGGGTAGACGGGCAGCAGCCAGCGGGCGAAGAAGCGGTCCTGGGTGCCCATGAACACCAGGAAGACGACCGGCGCCGGGACGAGGATGGCGGCGAGCCGGCGGTCGCGCGCCAGCAGCCCGACCGCGCCGCCCAGGGCGGCCAGCGCGGGCAGCCAGCCCAGGCCCCAGGTGGCGGTGCCCAGGTAGTAGACGATCCCGCTGTCGGTGGACAGGCCGAGCTTGCCGCCGCCGTCGCCCGACGCCTCGGACTGGTGGCTGAGCCCCTCGCGGAACGCGTCGAAGTCGAGCACGGCGAACGGGTTGGCGGCGACGAAGGCGGCCAGCGCGAGCACGCCGGCGAGCAGGAGGCCGGCCAGGCGCCGTCCCGGCGGCGCCACGAGCGCCGCGGCGACGATCGTCAGCACCAGGATCCCCGCCGTGTACTTGGTCGCGCACGCCAGCCCGAGCCCGATGCCGGCGACCGCGTAGCCGGACAGGCCCGTTGCGCTGGTAGATCATCGCCACGCCGACGAGCGCCAGGCACACCGGCGCGAGCGTCGGCACGTCGTTGAGCGCGAGGTGGGCGTAGTGGACGGGCAGGAACGCGACCGCCATCAGGGCGCCCGCGATCAGCCCGGCGGCGGCGCTCAGCAGCCCGCGCCCCGCCCACAGCAGCAGCCCCACCGACAGCGTGCCCGAGCAGCGCGCTGACGACGCGCGCCAGCTCGAACACGCTCGTGCGGTCGGTCGCCAGGGCGTTCCCGACCGCCTCCCGGCTCCCCCAGCGCAGGTCGAACGCAAGGTGCAGCAGGTACGTGTAGGCGGGCGGGTTGACGAAGTAGTCCGGGTTGAACGAGTGCCCGAACATCCCCACCGCGCGCGGCACGAAGTGGGCGTTCTCGTCGGCGTTGTAGACGTAGGGCAGCCCGTGGCCGATGCCCCACAGCCGCAGCGCGAGCGCGCCGGCGAGGATGCCGGCGGCGGCCAGGAACCACCCTCGCCGTCCGCTCAGCACGAGACGTAGGCGGCGTAGAAGCGGGTCACCTTGACGCGCTCGAAGCCCGGCGGCGGCACCTGGATCAGCACCGAGTCGTTGGGGCTCGACAGCGCCTGCTTGAACATCGCGAAGCGGCTGTTGACGTAGATGCCGACGCCCTTGCGCGGGGCCTTGAGCTTGGGGTCGGCGCGGGCGCGGACCTTCTCGTAGGGCAGGTCCGCGATCCACCGCGCGTCGGGCACCAGCTTGTGGTTGGGCGCGGTGAGCGGGCCACAGCGCAGGCCGGCGCGCACGCGCGGGTCGCGCAGCACCTTCACGAGGTCGTCGTGCGCGGCGCCGCGGAAGCTGAGCTCGGCGTCGAAGCGCGCGAGGTTGAGCCGGGTGGCGGTGAACACGACGCCGAACGCCACCACCGCGATCGCGGCGATCGTCCACACGCGGCGCAGGCGGCCCGGCACGAGCAGCGTGAAGCCGCCGAACGACACCGCCGCGAACACCAGCAGCGCGACCGCCGCGATCGCCAGGTAGCGCTCGATCGCCGACGCGCCGGCGATCCCGATCAGCACGAAGGTCACGATCCCCGCGGCCAGCAGCGCCAGCGGCGCGGCCGCCCGGCGGGGCGCGGCGAGGCCCGCGATCACGACGCCCGCGACGGCGGCGACGAGGACCGGCAGCTTGACGAGGCTCGCGAAGAACTCCGGGATCGCCGACGGGAGCTGGGAGAGCGGCAGCTGGCGGCCCAGCTCCTCCGCCGAGCTGCTCGTGTAGTGCAGGGAGAACAGCGGGTCGCCGGTGACGGCGTAGTCGGTGACCGCCCACAGCACGGGGCCGATCGCCGCCAGCAGCGCGTACAGGCCCGCTGACGCCAGGTCGCGGGCCAGGCCACCCAGCACCAGTACAGCGCCGCCAGCACCCACGCCTCGGGGCGCAGCAGGCCCGCGGCCGCCAAGCAGGAGCAGCACCGGCGTGCCGGAGCGCGGCTTCCGCGCCTCCAGCGCCGCCGCCCACACCACCATCGCCATGTACGGGATGTCGATGTAGCCGCGCGCGGCCAGGAAGGCGTAGTCGAAGCGGGTCAGGAGCAGCACCGCCGCGAACGCGCCCACCAGCGGCGTGAACGCGATCCGCCCGAGCCGGTACACGCCCGCCACCAGCCACAGGTAGGCGGCAAGGATCATCGCCACCCACAGACGGTCCCCGACGTCGCCGAACAGGCTCAGCAGCGCCCCGGCGACGATCGCCAGCGGATGCTCGGTCGGGACCCGGAAACCCTCGAACGTCGGGGCCTGGAGGTCGAGCACCTCGCGACCCCACAGGAGCGAGTAGTACGAGTCGTAGTTGGGATAGGTCGGGTAGGCGAAGAAGCCGATCGTCGCCCCCACGCACAGCACGACGAACGCCACGCGGGCGAGCGTGTCGGGGTCCGCGGCCCGAACGCGGGCCATCGTCGCGGGCCTGTTAAGGGCTGCGGTTTCCACCGCGATCACCGTAACGGGGCGTCCGGCGCGCGGTACCGTGCTACGTCGGCATGAAGCTGATCATCCAGATCCCCTGCTTGAACGAGGAGGAGACCCTCCCGGTCACGCTCGCCGACCTCCCGCGGGAGCTTCCGGGCTTCGACACCGTCGAGTGGCTCGTCATCGACGACGGCTCGACCGACCGCACCATCGAGGTCGCCCGCGAGCACGGGATCGACCACATCGTGCGGCTGACGAACAACAAGGGCCTCGCCAACGGCTTCCAGGCGGGCCTCGACGCCGCGCTCAAGCTCGGCGCCGACGTGATCGTCAACACCGACGCCGACAACCAGTACTACGGGCCCGACGTCGCCAAGCTGGTCGCTCCGATCGTGGCGGGCACGGCCGACATGGTGGTCGGGGACCGCGAGGTCATGACGATCGACCACTTCTCCCCCGCGAAGAAGTCGCTGCAGCGGCTCGGCTCGTGGGTGGTGCGCCAGGCCTCGCAGACCACGGTGCCCGATACCACCTCCGGCTTCCGCGCCTACAACCGCGAGGCGGCGCTGGCCATGCAGGTCGTCTCCAAGTTCACGTACACGCTGGAGACGATCATCCAGGCGGGCAAGATGACGGTCGCCATCGACCACGTGCCGGTCCGCACCAACCCGAAGACGCGCGAGTCGCGGCTCTTCCCGTCGATGTGGAGCTACATCCGGCGCAACGGGGTGTCGATCTTCCGCATCTACGCGATGTACGAGCCGCTGCGGGTGTTCATGACCGCGGCGATCCTCATCGGGCTCGTCGCCGCCGTCGTATGGGGCCGCTTCTTCTACTTCTGGGCGCAGGGCGACGGCGGCGGCCACGTCCAGTCGCTGATCCTCGGCGCCGTGCTGTTCAACGCCGCGATGCTGCTGGCCGCGCTCGGCGTGCTGGGCGACCTCCTGTCGAGCCAGCGGATCACGCTCCAGCGCGTCTTCGAGCGCGTGAGACGGATCGAGCTCGAGCTGGGCGTGCCGCCCTCGCACTACGAGCCCGGGCGCCCGACGGCCGAGCAGGAGCCCACCACCGGCGCCCGGGCGGGCCAGAAGACCGAGGACCGCGAGGCGATCCGCTCGTGAGCTCCGTCACGCGCGACGCCGAGGGCACGGTCACCGGCAACACCTACGACAAGTACGGCTCCACCAACCCGGTCGTCCGGCGGCTGATGGCGAGCTTCGAGCGCACGCTCGACGAGCTGTTCGCGCAGGCGGCCCCGCGGTCGCTGCTCGACGTCGGCTGCGGCGAGGCCGTGCTCACCCACAAGTGGGCTAGGCGGATCGCGCCGGGCCGCGTGGTCGGGATCGACCTCGAGGACCCCGTGATCCAGGCCGAGTGGGAGAAGCGCAAGGCGCCCAACCTCGAGTACCGGATCATGAAGGCCGAGCGGATGCCCTTCGAGGACGGCGAGTTCGACGTCGCGGCGGCGATCGAGGTGCTCGAGCACGTGCCCGATCCCGAGCACACCGTCTCCGAGATGGCCCGCGTGGCCTCCGGGCACCTGCTGGTCAGCGTCCCGCGCGAGCCGCTGTGGCGCGGGCTGAACATGGCCCGCGGCGCCTACCTGAAGGACCTCGGGAACACCCCCGGGCACCTGAACCACTGGTCCAAGCGCTCGTTCGTGGAGCTGCTCGGCCGCCACGGCGAGGTCGTCGAGGCGCGCTCGCCGTTCCCGTGGACGATGCTGCTCGTTCGGCGGTAACGCCGCCGGAGCACGATGGGCATGCGAAGCGCCCAGCGTGAGGAGGCGAGACCCTCCTCCACCCGCGCCTACGCGCGCGGCGCGCGGATCCTCTCGCTGGGGATCGCCACCACCGGCCTCGTCACCTTCGCGTACTTCTCGCTCGCCTCCCACGCGCTCGGGGAGGTCGAGTACAAGGGCATCACGCTGCTGTGGTCGGTGATGTTCCTGATCATCTCGATCATCTACCGGCCGGTGGAGCAGCTGCTGTCGCGCACCATCTCCTCGCGGCGCGCGCTCGGCCAGCACGGCGGGCACCCGCTGCGCACCGCCGTCGCGATCCAGGCGGTGTTCGCGTGCCTGTTCCTGATCGTCGCGCTGGCCGAGCGCGAGCGGATCGAGGACGAGCTGTTCGACGGCTCGTCCTCGCTGTACTGGGTGCTGGTGGTCGGCGTCGTCGCCTACGCGGCGAGCTACTTCGCCCGCGGCTGGCTGGCCGGGCACTCGCGCTTCGGCCTCTACGGCGGGCTGGTGCTGCTGGAGTCGGTCTCGCGCTGCCTGTTCGCGCTGGCCGTGGTGATCGGCATCGCCGAGGGCCAGAACGTCGTCGCGCTCGGCATCGCCGCGGCGCCGCTCGTCTCGCTGGTCGTCGTGCCGTGGGCGCTGCGCGGGCGCGACCCCGCGCCCCCCGCGACGGGCGAGGCGGCGCCGGGCAACGTCGGCGCCAGCACCCGCTTCGCCGGCGCCGTGCTGGTGATCATGGCCGCCGAGCAGGCGATGCTCAACGTGCCCGTCATCGTCGCCGACGCGACCGCGACCGACGCCGCGCTGGCCGGCTTCGTGTTCAACGTGCTGCTCATCACCCGCGCGCCGCTGCAGCTGTTCCAGGCCATCCAGACCTCGCTGCTGCCGCACCTGTCCGGGCTGGTGGCGACCGACGGCCGCGAGGACTTCGCGCACGCGCTGCGCACCACGCTGCTCGCCATCGCCGGCTTCACGGCGGTGGTCGTGATCGGGCTCGCCGCGGTGGGCCCGTTCGCGATGGACCTCCTGTTCGGCGGCGACTTCGACTACCAGCGCGGCGGGCTCGTGCTCGTGGGGCTCGGGATGGGCTTCCACCTCACGTCGGGGACGCTCAACCAGGCCGCGCTCGCCCGCGACCGGGCCGGGCTCGCGAGCGGCGCGTGGATCGCCTGCGCGGCGGTGTTCGTGCTGTGGCTGGTCGCCACCCCGCTCGACGATCAGCTGCTCGCCGTCGAGGTCGGCTACTGCGCCACCACGGCGCTGCTGGCGGGCGCGCTGTGGCAGATCGAGCGGCGCGCGTAAAGTCGAAGCCGTGGCGTCCTCCCCGGTCCACGACTACCTGGTGTCCGTGCACGCCGCGCACCTGGACGACCTCCGCGGACACGTGGCCGACCACATCCCCGAGCTGGCGGGGCTCGACCCCGAGGGGTTCGGCATCTGCGTCGCCACGGTCGACGGCTACCTCTACGAGATCGGCGACACCCGTCGCGACTTCACGATCCAGTCGATCTCGAAGGCGTTCACGTACGGCCTCGCGCTGGCCGACCGGGGCGTCGAGGCGGTCGGCGAGCGCATCGACGTCGAGCCCTCCGGGGAGGCGTTCTACGAGATCAGCCTGCGGCCGAAGACCGGGCGCCCGCGCAACGCGATGATCAACGCGGGCGCGATCGCCGCCGCGTCGCTGATCGCCGGCGCGACGCCGGAGGAGCGCTTCGAGCGGGTGCGCACGCTCTTCTCGCGCTGCGCGAACCGCGAGCTCGCGATCGACACCGGGATCTTCGAGGCCGACCTCGCGGTCGCGCACCGCCACCGGGCGATCGGCCACCTGCTGCGCGACGCGGGCGTGATCGAGGGCGACTCCGATCCGGCGGTGGAGCTGTACTTCCGCCAGTGCGCGCTGCAGGTCGACTGCCGCGACCTGGCGCTGATGGCCGCGACGCTGGCCAGCGGCGGCGTCCAGCCGCGCACCGGCGAGCGGGTGTTCGAGGCCGAGATCGTCGAGCGCGTGCTGAGCGTGATGACGACGTGCGGCATGTACGACGCGGCCGGCGAGTGGGTCGCCGACGTCGGCCTGCCGGCCAAGAGCGGCGTCGGCGGCGGCGTGCTCGCCGTGCTCCCGGGCCAGATGGGGATCGCGCTCTACTCGCCGCGGCTGGACGCCCACGGCAACAGCGTCCGCGGCGTCGCCGCCTGCCGCCAGATCTCGCGCGAGCTGGAGCTGCACTTCCTGCGCGTGGCGAGCGAGCGGCGGTCGGCGATCCGCGCCTCGTGGGACGTCGGCGGCGCGCCGTCAAGCCGCAGGCGCACGCCCGACGAGCAGGACCTGCTCAACGAGTACGGCCCGTGCGCGCGGGTCTACGCGCTGCACGGCGACCTCCTGTTCGCGGGCGCGGAGGCGGTGCTCCGCGAGTTCACCCAGCGCGCGGACGACCTCGAGGTGATCGTGCTCGACATCAGCCGCGTCTCGGAGATCGCCGAGGTCGCGCGGCGGATGCTGGCCGCCTCCCAGGCCGCCCTGGCCGAGCGCGGGTGCGCGCTGGCGCTCGTCGACCCCGACGGCGAGCTCGACAGCGCGGAGAGCCTGGCCGTGTTCGCCGACCCGGACGAGGCGACCGCGTGGGCGGAGGACCGGCTGATCGAGCGCCACGGCGGCGAGGTCGCGACCACCGACCCGATCCCGCTCGCCGAGCACGGCCTCGCCATCGACCTGCGCCCGGAGGAGCTGAGCGCCCTGCGGCCGCTGCTGGAGCGCCGCAGCGTCAAGGCCGGGGAGCGGATCGTGTCCGAGGGCGAGGAGCCGGCGGGCATCTTCTTCGTCGTCTCCGGTCAGGCGAGCGCCGACGTCACCGACCCCGACGGCACCGTGCGGCGGGTCGCCGTGCTCCCGGCCGGCACCAGCTTCGGCAAGCGCGCGGTGATCTCCGGCGAGCCGCACGCCACCGACGTGGACGCGGACACCGAGCTCGAGCTGTTCGTGCTCACGCCCGACGCCATGCGCGAGCTGGAGCGCCGCGCTCCCCGCACGGCGATCGCGCTGCTGCGGATCATGTTCGCCCAGTCGCGCGCGACCACCGAGCGCGGCCCGGCGGAGGACGTCACGCCGGTCTGAGGCCGGCCGGCGATCGTGACCGGCGCCGTCCGCCGTCACACCGGTCTGAGACCCTTACGCGATCGTGACCTGCTCCGTCCAGGCGGTCGCCTGGAACGGCCGCGTCCGGGTCTCGACCGCGAACGCGAGCGCCGGGCCAGGGGTGAAGCCCTCGGACGGCAGGGTCGCCCGCCAGGCGATGCCCAGCTCGTCGACGGGTCCGCTCTGGACGTGGCCGCCTTGCTCCAGGTAGACGTGGATGTGGGCCGGGAGCGGGCCGTTCGCGATCTGGCCGACCACCGTCATCGTCGCGCCGTTGATCTCGACCGTGTCGCCGAAGTTCGGCCTGAACGCCATCAGCTTCCTCCTTGTCGCTGGCTGAGCCGCGACCGCGCCCGGGCCGCCGCGGCGCGATTGCCCTTCTGTTCGTAGAGGGCGAGGCCGGCGCGCGTCATCCGGTCCGCTTCCTCGGCGCGGTCGCAGGTGTGGAGCACGTGGGCGAGGTCGAGCATCGCATCGCCCCGGGTGCAGAGCAAGTCGGTCGGCTCGACGAGCGCGACCGCCTCGCGGGCGAGCGGCACGTCCTGTTGGACCTTGCGCCTGCACGCCGCGCCAGATCGCCTGCGTCACGGTGTCCCCGGGCGCGGCGTGGCGTTCGGTCGTGCGGCACATCTCGAGCGCCTCGCTGTCGCGCCCCTGGTCGAACAGCGCCTGCGCGAGCAGCGCGGTGGTCGTCGCGAGCGCGCTGCCGCCGCTCATCGACGCGAGCCCCTCGACGTCGGCGCGCAGCGCGGCCTCCGCGAGCTCGGGCCTTGCGGCGAGCAGCCACACCGACGCCTCCAGGTGGGACACGCCGGCGCTGAGCCCACCGAGGTCGCGCAGTGCCTCGCTCGCCTCCTCCACGAGGCGGCCCGCGGTCTCGAAGTCGCCCGTCATCGCGTGCAGCAGCGCGAGCGGGTTGAGCGTCGACGCGGTCGCGAGCGGGCTCTCGTGGGCCAGGCGCCGGAACGTCTCGCAGCGGCGGATCGCCTCCTCGACGGGCGCCGGCCCGAGGACGGCCGCCATCGCGCGCCAGCCGATGATCTCGAGCCGGTCGCGCGTCGCGGCGGTGTCGGCGGCCTCCTGCCAGGCGTCGTCCGCGGTTTGGACCCGGCCCGCGTGCCAGGCGAGTTGGCCGCGGAGCAGCCACAGACGGCACAGGCCGTGGTCGTCGCCGTCCAGCAGCGGGACGGCGTCGGTGACGTCCTGCGCTCCGGTCTCCGTCTCGAGGCGCACCAGCTCCCGCTCGACCTGCGCGCGGGCGCGCAGCCGAGGCTCGGCTGCTGAGGCGATCGCCTCGTCGAGCACGCGGATCGCGTCGGTCTTGCGGCCGGCCTCGAACAGGGCGGCGCCGAGCTGCGGGAGGAGCTCGCCGTCCGGCTGCCAGCGACGGCCGCGCGCTCGAGCAGGCGCGCCGCGGCGGCGGACTCGCCGCGCACGAGGGCGTGGTCGGCGGCGGCCGCCAGGCGCTCGGCCGCCTCCCGGCCAGCGCGGGGTCGGGGCGGCCGAGCTCGGCGCGGTGGCGGCAGGCCTCGGCGAGGTGGTGGCCGACGGTCTCGTCCTCGGTGCCGGCGCGCGTCTCGAACCAGCGCGCGAGGCGCTCGTGGAGCTCGGCGCGCCGCTGCTTCGGCACGCCCCGGTAGGCGGCCTCGCGGATCAGGACGTGCCCGAAGCGGAAGGCGTCCTCGCCCGCGAGCGCGGACGGCTCGCCGCGGATCAGCCGCCTGCCGACCAGCGGGACGAGGAGCTGGGTCTGCGCGTCGAGCGCGCCGGCGTAGAACGTCCGGCCCTGGACCGAGGCCTCCTCGAGCAGCGCCCGCTCGGCGCCGCGGCAGGCGATCGAGCCGCGCGGCGAGCACCGCGTGGATGCTCGACGGCAGCGCGTCGTCGTCCGCGCCGACCGCCACGAGCTGCTCGAGGAACAGCGGGTTGCCCTCGGCGGTCTCCACGATCCGCGCCGTCGTGCCGTCGCGCAGCCCTGCGTGCTCGACCAGTTGGCGCGCCTCCTCGGCCGATAGCGCGTCGAGCTCGAGCAGCTCGCGGTTCGGCTGCGGCGCCGCCCAGGCGGGGCGGGCCTCCAGGAAGTCGTGGCGGGCGAGGCAGACGAGCAGGATCGCGTGCCCGCTCGAGAGCGCGAGCACGTACTCGAGCAGGTCGAGCAGCGTGGGCTCCGCCCAGTGGAGGTCCTCGACGATCACGACCAGCGGCCGCTCGCTCGCCACCCGCTCGAACATCCTGCGGACCGCCCACGACGCCTCGCCGGGCTGGGACGTCCCGTCGGACAGCCCGATGGCGGCGAGGACGACCTGGGCGAGCGGCTCGTCGCCGTCGAGCAGCTCCCGCACCCGCTCGCGGGGGTCGCCGCCCGCCAGCTGAGCGACGATCTCGGCGAGCGCCCGGTGCGCCGACCCGTCGCCGTAGGCGGGGCAGCGGCCGGTCACGACCGCGGCCTGTTCCGCGAGCTCGCCGGCCAGCTCGCGCGCGAGCCGCGACTTGCCCATCCCCGCGGGCCCGACGACGGTCACCGCGGCGCAGCAGCGCTCCTCGCGCGTGCGGGCGAAGGCGGCGAGCAGCGCGTCCAGCTCGCGGCGGCGGCCCACGAACGGCGTGCCCGCCGGCGCCGGCTCCTCGTCGATCTCGAGCAGCCGCCACCCCTGGGGAGCCGGCTCCGCGCGCACGGCGGCGCCGAGCAGGCGGTGGAGGTCCGCGCCGATGAGGATCTCGTCCTGCCCGGCGGCCGCGCCGAGCCGCGCCGCCCGGTTGAACGCCTCCCCCGCCGCGAACCGCTCGTCGACGAACACCTCGCCCGACTCCGCGCCGATGCGGGCCTCGGCGCCCAGCCCCGCCGCCGCCTCGCGCATCTCCACCGCGGCCCTGACGGCGCGCAGCGCGTCGTCCTCGTGGACCTCCAGCCGGCCGAACACGGCCACGAGGGTGTCGCCCGCGAACCCCTCGACCGTCCCGCCGTGCCGCTCGGCGACCGCGCCGCAGACGTCGGCGAAGCGCGCCAGCAGGTCGTGCGCAGACTCCGGGTCCAGCCGCCCGGCCGAGGCGGCGAGATGGGCGGACACGACGGTCACGAGCCGGCGCGCGGCGCGCGGCGGCTCGGGCGTCGCATCGTCGGCGGGCCGCCGCGCGGCGCCCAGCGGGTCGGGCGTCGCATCGTCGGGCGGCCGGCGCGCGGCGCCCGGGGGCTCGGACGTCGCATCGTCGGGCGGAGCGAGCGCGGGGTCCTGGGCGAGGATCGCGCGCTCCAGCGCGCGCAGCCGCTCGCCCGGCTCGATCCCCAGCTCGTCGACGAGCGCGCGCCGCGCGTCCTGGTAGGCGCGGAGGGCGTCGGCCTGGCGGTCGCAGCGGTACAGCGCGAGCATCAGCTGCGCCCGGAGGCGCTCGCGGTAGGGGTACTCGGCCACGAGGCGCTCGAGGTCGCCGACCACCTCCGCGTGGCGGCCGAGCGCGAGCCGGGCCTCGGCGAGCTCCTCGAGCGCCGCGGCCCGCAGGTCCTCCAGGCGGGCGATCTCGCGCTGCGCGAACGGCTCGAAGGCGAGGTCGGCGAGCGGCCGGCCGTGCCACAGCGACTGCGCCTCCTCGAGGAGCGCCGCCGCGCGCTGCACGCGGCCCGCGGCGAGCTCGCCCCGTCCCTCCGCCGCGAGCCGCTCGAAGCGGTGGGCGTCGACGCGCTCGGGGTCGACGCGCAGCTCGTATCCGCCGGGCGTGGTGACCAGCGCGCCGGGGTCGGGGAGCGCCTTGCGCAGGCGCGACACGTGGACCTGCACCGTGTTCACCGCGCCCGCCGGCGCGTCCTCGCCCCACAGCGCGACCGCGAGCCGCTCCGGGCTGACGGGCCGGTTCGCGTGCAGCAGCAGCACGGCGAGCACCGCGCGCGGCTTGGCGCCGGGGAGCGCCACCGCCTGACCGTCGGCGCGGACCTGCAGCGGACCCAGGATCCGGAATTCCACGGCTCTGCGCGCACCGTATCCGCGCGGGGTGGCTGTTGGCGAGGGCTGACGGACGTTGTCAGCGGGTTGCAAGGGCGCCGTAAGCGGCCGCGAGGAAGGTCTCGGCCACCTTCCCCGACCCCAGAAGGAGCAGCCTCATGTCCCGACGCACCACCCTCGATCGCGGCGCTCGCGGCGACCGCCCTCGTCCGCCTCGCCGGCCCTCGCCCGGCCGGTCGACGACGGCACCTACGCCCGCGCCAAGGGCCCACCTCCAGCCTCGCCGGCACCGTCTCGCCGTCGCAGGACCTCCGCGGCGAGCGGGCCAAGGACACCACCGTCGTCGCGGCGTCCCACCAGGACCTCCGCGGCGAGCGCGCGAGGGACGCCGTGGCCGCCGGCGAGGCGACGTTCGCCCGCGACCCCTGGCCGACCCCGGGCGCCCGGTCGATCCACCCGTACGAGCCGGCCGCGACCACCGCGGCCCGCCCGACCGGTAACGGAGACGACGACGCCTGGCTCATCCTCGGCATCGGCCTCGCCGCGGCCGGCACCGCCGCGGGAGCGGCAGGCCTCGCCCGCCGCCACCGCCGCGTCGCGGTCTGAGCCACACGCCATGCGACGAGCCACGATCCGCCGGCGGCTGAGCCGCCCAGGCCGCCGGCGCGCCAGGGGTGAAAACCCGTGGCGCGCGACGTTGGTTGTCGGATTTTCCCCGCTATAGGGGCATGAGCCGACAATCGACGCGCCGGGGGCGCCGCCGCTCAGACCGCGGCGGCGAGCTCCGCGGGGGCGCCGACGAGGACGTCGGCGCCCGCGTCGCGGAGCTCGGCCTCGGAGCCGATCCCCCAGGTGACGCCGACGGCCCGGAGGCCGTGGACGTGGGCGGCCTCCATGTCGACGTGGCGGTCGCCGACCATGGCGGCCGCCGCGCCGTTGCCGAAGTGGCGCATCGCCGCGCCCACCGTCTCGGTCTTGGACTCCACGTGGATGTCCAGCTGCGGGGCGAAGATCGCCTCGAAGTGGTCCCGCAGGCCGAGCATCTCGATCAGCGGCTCGGCGTAGGCGCGGGGCTTGGAGGTCGCCACGCCGAGCCGGCGGCCGTCCCCGACCGCGGCCAGCGCGTCCGCGATGCCCGTCGAAGGGGCGCGTCGCGCGCAGGCCGCCGGCGACGTAGCGCTCGCGGTAGGCGGCGATCAGGCGCGGGATCTCCGGGTCGTCCGCGCCCACGCCGAGCAGGTCGGCGAACCCGAACGAGAGCGACGGCCCGATGTACGCGTGCAGCCGCTCCTCGGGAACCGCCGCGTACCCGCACGCGACCAGCGCCGCGTTCATGCACGACGCGATCGGGCCGCGCGAGTCGGCCAGCACGCCGTCGAGGTCGAAGAGGACGACCTCCGACCGCGCGCGGGTCACCCCGCGGGCGCGGCGTCCAGCGGGTCGACGAACGTGGGGCCGGTCAGCTCGTCCGGCTTCCACTGCGTCTTCGGCGCGATCGCGCGGGTGACGACGCGGTCCTTGTGGCGATCGATCGTGGAGAGCATCGAGCGCACCAGCTCCTCGCCGAGGAGGTGCGGCTTGAGCCCGAGGTCGCGCAGCTTGGTGTTGGCCGCGTTGTAGTAGTGCTCCTCGAGCTCCACGCGCGGGTTCGGGAAGTGGTCGATGGTGACCTCGAGCCCGACCTCCTCGGCGGCGCGCTTGGCCAGCTCGGCCAGCTCCATCACCGTGAACTGCTCGGTGAACTGGTTGAAGACCCGGAACTCACCGCGGTCGGCGGGGTTCGTCACGGCCAGCTCGACGCACTGCAGCGTGTCGCGGATGTTCAGGTAGCCGCGGGTCTGGCCGCCCTTGCCGTAGACGGTCAGCGGGTGGCCGATGACGGCCTGCACGCAGAAGCGGTTGAGCGCGGTCCCGAAGATCTCGTCGTAGTCGAAGCGCGTGCACAGGCGCTCGTCCATGTCGGCCTCGTCGGTCGAGATGCCGTACACGACGCCCTGGTTGAGGTCGGTCGCGCGCAGGCCCCAGATGCGACAGGCGAAGTGGATGTTGTGCGAGTCGTGGACCTTGGAGAGGTGGTAGATCGAGCCCGGGAGCTTCGGGTAGGGCAGCGTGTCCTTGCGGCCCTTGTGCTCGATCTCGATGAAGCCCTCTTCGATGTCGATGTTGGGCGTGCCGTACTCGCCCATCGTCCCGAGCTTGACGAGGTGGCAGTCGGGCACCCGGTCGCGCAGCGAGAACAGGAGGTTCAGCGTCCCGATCACGTTGGTCTGCTGCGTGTTGACCGCGTGGCGGCGGGAGATCATCGAGTACGGCGCCGACGGCTGCTCGCCGTAGTGCACGACCGCCTCGGGCATGACGTCGGCGATCACCTGGTCGAGGAACTCGCCGTCGTCGATGTTGCCGATCATCGCCTGGATGTTGCGGCCGGAGACCTCGCGCCACGCCTCGATCCGGTCGCCGAGCGAGGAGATCGGCGTCAGCGAGTTGGTCGAGTGCTCGTGGTGCCACCGACGGCGGGAGAAGTTGTCGACGATGAAGACCTCGTGGCCGCGCGCGGAGAACCGCATCGCAGTCGGCCAACCGAGGTAGCCGTCGCCACCAAGGATCAGGATGCGCATCGCGCCCACCTTAGCCGAGGCCGCGGCTAGCATCACCGCGATGTCGAGCCGCCTGCGCACGCTGCCGGACCGGCACGGCGGCCGCGTCGTGCTCGGCCTGCTGATCGCCGTTCTGGCCCTCGGTCTCGGCCTCCGGATGCAGGCCGCGCTGACCCCGCCGAAGGACGTCGGCAACGACGCGGCGGCCTACATGCAGATCGCCAAGGGCCTCTACCAGGACGGCCATTACGGCGGCCGCGGGCAGGCGAGCCCGAACGACTGGTCGCCGGGCGCGCCGCTGCTCTACAGCGCGCGTCTACTTCGCCACCGGCGGCGTGCACCCCAAGGCCGCGCTGATCCTGCGTGGCGCTGTTCGGCACCGTCACGATCCTGCTCACCTACCTGCTCGCCCGCCGCCTCGCGGGCCCGATCGCCGGGCTGTCCGGCGCGCTGCTCGCGGCGACGTACCCGGCGTTCATCGACAACACGGGCCGGATGCTCGCCGAGCCGATCGCGCTCGTGTGGCTCCCGGCGGCGATGCTCGCGTTCCTGTGGGCCTCCGACGGCGGCCGGCCGTGGCGCTGGCTGGCGCCCGGCGCGCTGCTCGGGCTGACGACGCTGACGCGGCCGGAGTACCTCCCGTTCGTGGCCGTGTTCGCCGTGCTCGCGCTCCTGCGCGTCGCCTACGGCCACCGCCGCGGCCTCGTCCCCGGGCTGCTCGCCGCCACGCTGCTCGTCGTCGCGTTCTGCGGCGTGCTCGCGCCGTGGACGGCGCGCAACTACGTGGTGCTGGACCGCTTCGTGCCCGTCACCACCGGCGGCGGGAAGGCGCTGTTCGTCGCCACCTACCTCCCCGGCAGCGGCCGCCAGCAACTCGTCAAGCGCCAGCTGATCGCGAAGTACTACGGCAAGAAGGACCTCCCCTACACGGAGGTGCTGAACACCGAGATGGCGCCGCTGCTCGACCGGGTCGCGCAGAAGTACCCCGACCTCTCGCGCGACGCCGCGCTGGCGCGCATCGGGCGCGAGAACTTCGTCAAGTACGCGTCCGAGCAGCCCTTCGACTACGCGTGGATGGTGATCCGCAAGATCCAGAACATGTGGGACCGCGGGTCGTCGCCGACGATGTCGCCGCGCTTCTGGTTCGCCTACCACAAGGTGCTCGTGTTCTGGGCGCTGGCGGCCTCGATCGGGCTCGCATGGCGGCGCCGCTGGGAGGCCGTGCCGATCGGGCTGACGATCCTCGGGATCACGCTCGTGGGCGGGCTGCTGCTGGCCGTGCCGCGCCGCGCGCTGCCGCTGATGCCGTTCGTGCTCGCGCTCGCCGGCGTGACGATCGCGTGGCTCGGCGCCGCGATCCCGACCTACTCGACGGGCTATCGTGCCGCGCGCCCGATGGAGCTCAGCGCCCTCAGAATCCTCGGCCTCGGCCTCGCGGCCTGCCTGATCGCCTTCGCCCTGTGGCGCCGCTCGGCGCTGCGCAACGGCGACATCCTCCTGCTCTTCACCGCCGCGCTCGGGCTGGCGCTCGTGTCGGCCACCGACGTGCTCGACGCGGTGCTGAGCTTCTTCTCCTTCGAGCGCGGGGGCGGCGGGCGGATCCTCGGCCTCGCCGTGTTCGCCATCGTCGTGCTGTTCCTGCTCGTGCTGCGCGGGATCGTCCAGAACGGGCGGATCGAGCGCAAGCTGTCGGCCACGCTCGAGGGCATCGCGTGGGAGGAGTTCCGCGCCGCCGGGCTCCCCGAGCGCTTCCGCGACCGCGTCGCGGTGGTCATCCCCGCCTACAACGAGGAGGACAACATCGGCTCGGTGCTGCCGCGCATCCCCGCCAGCGTGTGCGGGCTCGGGACCGCGGTGCTCGTCGTCGACGACGGCTCGCGCGACCGCACCGGTGACGTCGCCCGCGAGCACGGGGCCGCGGTCGCGCGGCACGTGACCAACCTCGGCGGCGGCGCGGCGCTGCGGACCGGCTACCGGCTGATGAGCGACTCCGGCGCCGCGGTGGTGGTCACCCTCGACGCCGACGGCCAGCACCTGCCCGAGGAGATGTCGCGGCTCGTCCAGCCCGTGCTCGACGGCGAGGTCGACGTCGCCCACGGCTCGCGCGTCCTCGGCGCCGCGGAGGCCAACCACTTCGCCCGCGAGATGGGGATCATCTTCTTCAACCGGCTGGTCTCCTTCATAACCCGCACGAAGGTGACGGACTGTTCGAACGGATACCGCGCCGTGCGTGCCAGCGTGCTGCCCACGCTGGTCCTGCGCCAGGAGCAGTTCCACACCTCCGAGTTCATGATCGAGGCCATCAAACGGGGCGTGCCCGCGGTCGAGGTGCCCGTCACCGTCGTCAGCCGCCTGCACGGGCACTCGAAGAAGCCCGCCGTGATCCGCTACGGGATCGGCTTCACGAACGCGATCATGCGGACCTGGCTGCGCTGATCAGCCGCGCAGCGCGGCGATGACCCGCGCGGCGGCGGCGTCGAGCTCGTCGCCGAAGCGGACCTCGAGGTCGGGCGACTCGGGCTCCTCGTAGGGCTGACCGATCCCGGTGAAGTTCGGGATCTCGCCGGCCCGCGCCCGGGCGTACAGGCCCTTCGTGTCGCGCCGCTCGCACTCGGCCAGCGGGGTCGAGACCCACACCTCGTGGAACTGCAGGCCGCGCGACTCGTGCACCTCGCGCGCCATCGCGCGATCGGCGCGGTACGGGGAGACGAGCGAGGCGAGCGCGACGACGCCGGCGTCGGCCATCAGCGCCGCCACCTCCGCGGTGCGGCGGACGTTCTCGGCGCGGTCCTCGGCGGAGAAGCCGAGGTCGCCGTTGAGCCCGTGGCGCAGGTTGTCGCCGTCGAGCACGTAGGCCGCCAGGCCCTCGGCCAGCAGCCGCGCCTCGACGGCCGCCGCGACGGTCGACTTGCCCGAGGAGGGCAGGCCGGTGAACCAGACCGTCGCGCCCGGGCCGCCGAGCGCCTGCCAGCGCTGCTCGCGGGTCATCTCCCCCGGCTGCCAGACCACGTTGGCCGACTTCAGTGGCTCAGTGTCCGCCATGGATCATCTCCTTCATCGCGGGATCGTCGCGGGATTGCGCGCGCGGTGCACGAGGAACGTCAGCACCGCCAGTGCGACCGGCACGCCGGCCAGGACGACGACCGGGAGCTCCAGCCCGGCCTTGGACAGCAACGCCAGCCCCGACGCGACCAGCACGATCGCCAGGGCGGGCCGGAGGGCGTCGGCGGGCAGCTTCGTGCTCAGCGCCGCGCCCATCCACACGCCCGGGATCGAGCCGATCAGGATCGTGCCGGCGAGCGCGAAGTCGATGTTGCCCGAGACGAGGTGGGCGAGCGCGGCGACCCACAGGAGCACGGCGGCGTGCACCACGTCGGTGCCCACGACGAGGTGCGGGCTGAGCCGGAAGCCCACGATCAGCCCGACGGCGATCAGCGTCCCGGAGCCGGCCGAGGTGATCCCCAGCACGACCCCGATCGTGAAGCCGAGCACGACGGCGGCCACCTTGTGCCGCGTCGCCATCTTCAGGGTGTCGCGCTCCTTGGTGTTGGCGAGCGCCAGTGCGCGGAGCAGAATCAGCCCGCCGGTGAGCAGCAGCGCGGCGGAGATCAGGACGATCAGCAGCTCGTCGAACCCGCTGCCGTAGGCGTCGCGCAGCGCCTCGAGCACGAACACGCCGACCAGCGCGCCCGGACACGACCCGACGGCCAGCCACATCGCCATCCGGCGGTGCACGCTGCCCGTGACGAGGTGCCGGAACCCGCCGACCGTCTTGGTGACGGCCGCGTAGGCAAGGTCCGTGCCGACCGCGACGACGGGCTTGACGCCGAAGACCAGGATCAGCAGCGGCGTCATCAGCGCGCCGCCACCCATGCCCGTGGCACCGACGAGCACCCCGACCCCGAGGCCGAACAGGACGATCGCGGGGTCCATCAGGGGCGTGCCGGGAGTTCCGGGCCGCACTCGATGCGGTCGGGCGACTGGCCGCCGCGCAGGCCGGTGACCCAGGCGTCGGCGGTGCCGCGCACGCAGAAGCGCACCACCGGCTCGAGGTCAGGGGCTGCGATGGGGGCGGACAAGGCGGTGGAGAGGGTAGCCGCCCGCCCCGTCTACTCCGTCGTCACCGCCCTCAGCACGTCGACCTTGGACGCCCGCCGCGCGGGCTGGATCGCGGCGAGCACGCCCGCCAGTGCGGCGAGGATGACCACCGCGATGAGCGTGCCGACCGGGATCTCGAACACGAACCCGTCCTCGGCCAGCGGCCGCGACACGATCGCGGCGAACGCGATGCCGAGCACGATCCCGAGCAGCGCTCCGATCGCGGCGGTGATCACCGACTCGGCCCGGATCATCCGCCGCACCTGGCGGCGCGACATGCCGACGGCGCGCAGCAGCCCCAGCTCGCGGGTGCGCTCGTGGACCGAGAGCGCGAGCGTGTTGACGATGCCCAGCAGCGCGACGATCACCGACAGCGACAGCAGCGCGTAGACCAACCCGACCAACTGGTCGACCTGCTTGGCCTGCTCGTCCTTGAAGTCGTCGATCGTCTGCGGCTTGGCGGCCGGGAAGCCCGCCAGCGCGGCCTCCTCGCCCTTCTTCACCGCATTCGGGTCAGCGCCCGGCTCGCCGGCCACCAGCGCGAACGCGATGTCCTTGGCGTCCCAGTCGCTCTCCAACGAGGCGTTGTCGACCAGCACGCCGCCGATCACGCCCGCGCCGGGGTCGTAGATGCCCTCGACGCGATACGTGACCTCGTTGCCGCGCGGCGCGGTGAGGTGCAGCTCGTCGCCGACCTTCAGGTCCTGCTGGCTCGCGAAGTCGGAGGTGATGACGGCGCCGTCGCCGGCGAGGTTGCTCAGCACCTCGTCGGAGCCCTTGTTCCACTCCAGCGTGATCACGTCCCGGATGGTGCCCGGGTCGATGCCGGTCACGGTCGTGTTGCCGGTCTCGCCCACCACGCGGCCGGTGGCGAAGCGGACCCGCGACACCGCGGACACTCCGTCGACCGTCTCGATGGCGGCGGGGATGCCCGCGGCGAGCGGCGAGAAGTTGTCCTCGTGGGTGACGATCCCGATCGCCTTGACCTGCTCGTCGACGCCCTGGTCGATCGTCGCGCGCAGGCCGGCGGCGAAGATGGCCACCAGCACCACGAGCGCGACGCCGATCATCAGCGCCGAGGCGGTGACCGCCGTGCGCTGCGGCTGGCGACGGGTGTTCTCGCGCGCCAGCATGCCGGTGAGGCCCTGCAGGCGCGCCAGCGGACGCCCGATCAGGCCGCTCAGCGGCCGCACCAGCGTCGGGGCGAGCAGCGCGAACCCGAAGATCATCAGCAGCGTGCCGAGCCCGAGCACGGTCGCCGTGGCACCGGCCGACCCGGGGTCGCCGAGCAGCCCGAAGAGCAGCGCGATGACGCCGATCGCCTCCACCACGGCGGCGACGACGATCCGGCGGCGGCGCAGCTTCCCGGGGCCGGGCGTGACGCTGTCGCGCATCGCCTCGACCGGCTGGACGCGGGTGGCGCGCCGCGCCGGCACGAAGCCGGAGACGACGGTGGCGAGGATCCCGATCACGAGGCCGGCGATGATCGTGCGCGGCTCGAGCACGGTCCCGGTACTGCCGAGGTCCAGGCCGAAGGAGGACATCAGCGCCGCCAGGGCGGGCGCGAGCAGGAGCCCGAAGGCGATCCCGAGCACCGAGGCGATCAGGCCGATGACGATCGTCTCGGCGACAACGGAGCGCAGGAT
Source organism: uncultured Solirubrobacteraceae bacterium (assembly GCA_963764385.1). GTDB lineage: Bacteria > Actinomycetota > Thermoleophilia > Solirubrobacterales > Solirubrobacteraceae > DATFQI01. Next base: position 149,502 of record CAVXSJ010000009.1, read on the forward strand.
CTGCCGCCGCGAGGCGCCGAGCGTGCGCAGCAGCGCGAACTCGCGCGTGCGCTGGGCGACCGTGACGCTGAAGGTGTTGAAGATCAGGAACGACCCCACCAGCAGCGCGACGCCCGCGAACACGAGCAGCGCCGTGCGGATGAAGCCGAGCGCGTCCGAGAGGTCCTGCGCCTGCTTCTCGGCCTGCTCCTTGCCCGTGCGCACGGCGAACTCCGGGCCGAGCTCGCGCGCGATCGCGGCCTTCAGCTCCTCCGGCGAGGTGCCGCCCGCGGCGGCCACCGAGACGTCGTCGTAGCCGTCGTGGCCGGTCACGCGCTGCCCCTCGGGCAGCGTCAACAGCACGAGCCGCGAGCCGGCCAGGTTCTCCGAGTCGCCGAGCGTGGCGATGCCGGTGATCGTGTAGCTCTTCTTGGGCGCCTTGCCCGCCACCGTGATCTTGTCGCCGACGCCGAAGTCGAACTCGTCGGCGGTGCCCTTGTCGATCGCCACCTCGTCGTCGGTCTTGGGCTTGCTCGCCCTCCACGTAGGTCAGCGGGTCGAAGCGCTCCTGGCCGGTCGTGACCGCGATCGTCGGCGGGCCCTGGGAGAGGATCGGCTCGCCGTCGCGGTCGAGCAGGTTGACGTCGCCCGACACCGAGCCGTCCGCCGCCTCGACGCCGTCGACGGACTTGACGCGGTCCAACGTGTCGGCCGGCATGGTCGGCGGCGCGGCGAAGTCGGCCTCCACCGCCAGCTTGGACTGCACGGAGACGTCGACGCCCTTGGAGGTGCGCTCGAAGAGGTCCTTGAACGAGGCGTCGATCGTGTCGGTGAAGATGAACGTGCCGGCCACGAAGGCGACGCCGAGCACGACGGCGAAGCCGGTCAGGACCGTCCGCAGCTTGCGCGCGAGCAGCCCCTTGAACGCGAGCCTGATCACGCGGCGACTTCCTTCATCAGATCGAGGACGCCCTCGGTGGTCTCGCCGGCGCCGTCGTGGACGACCTCGCCGTCGCGCAGCACCACGATGCGCCCGGCCACCGACGCCGCCTGGGCGTCGTGGGTGACCATGATCACCGTCTGGCCAAGGTCCTCGGCGGCGCGCTCGAGCAGGCCCAGCACCTCCTCGGAGGCGTGCGTGTCCAGGTTGCCGGTCGGCTCGTCGGCGAACACCACGGCGGGGCGGTGCACGAGCGCGCGCGCGACCGCGACGCGCTGCTGCTGGCCACCCGACAGCTCGGCCGGGCGATGGGTCAGGCGGTCGCCGAGCTCCACGCTCTCGATCAGGGAGTCGACCCACTCGCGGTCGGGCTTGGTCCCGGCGAGCGTGAGCGGGAGCAGGATGTTCTCCTCGGCGGTGAGGACCGGGACGAGGTTGAAGGCCTGGAAGACGAAGCCGAGGCGGTCACGGCGCAGCCGGGTGAGCGCGGCGTCGTTGAGCGTGGCGATCTCCTGGCCGTCGACGACCACGGAGCCCGACGTGGGGCTGTCGAGCCCGGCGAGCAGGTGCATCAGGGTGGACTTGCCCGAGCCCGACGGGCCCATGATCGCGGTGTACTGGCCGGCGGGGAACGTGAGGGTCACGCCGCGCAGCGCATGGACGGCGGCCTCGCCCTCGCCGTACACGCGACGGAGGTCCGTGCAGGAGACGATGTCGGTCATGCCCTAGACCTTGAACATGCGGGCGTCCGGCCACGTTCGGCTGTCCACCGTGCGTGGGTGCGGTTCACCGCACCCCGGTTGTGAGGAATTCAGGCGGCGCGGACGAACGCCAGCACGGCGAGCACGCGTCGGTGGTCCTCCACCGTCGGCGGCAGGTCGAGCTTGGAGAAGATCGAGGTGACGTGCTTCTCGACGGCGCGCTCGGTCACGACCAGCGCCTCGGCGATCGCGTTGTTGGAGCGCCCCTCGGCCATCAGCCCGAGCACCTCGCGCTCGCGCGCGGTCAGCGTCTCCAGCGGATCCTCGCGGCGGCGGCGGCCCAGCAGCAGCGCCACGACCTCGGGGTCCAGTGCGGAGCCGCCGTTGGCGACGCGGCGCACCGCGTCGGTGAACGTGTCCACGTCGGACACGCGGTCCTTGAGCAGGTAGCCGGTGCGCTCGGTGGACTCCGACAGCAGGTCCAGCGCGTAGGCCTCCTCCACGTACTGGGAGAGCACGAGCACGGCGGTGCCAGGCTGCTCGGCGCGGATCCGGTGCGCCGCGCGCAGGCCCTCGTCTGTGTGCGTCGGCGGCATACGGACGTCGACGACCGCGACGTCGGGCTTGTGGGCGCCGACCTTGCGCATCAGGTCCTCGGCGTCGCCGGCCTGGCCCACGACCTCGAAGCCCGATTCCTCGAGCAGGCGGCACAGGCCCTCACGCAGGAGGACGGAGTCGTCGGCGACCACGACGCGAAGCGGGGAGCTCATCGGGGCTGAAGCCTAGTCGGCCGGGCGGCCGCACCGCCCGTCAGGGCAGGAGCTCCTGTACGCGGTCCCCGGACAACTCCGCCTTGGGGACGAAGCCGCGGGCTCCCGAGCGGGTCACGAGCGGGCCGAAATCGGAACCGTCACGGCTCGAGACGAGGATCACCGTCGGCGGGTCGTCGGCGCCGGTGAGCCGCGCCGCGACGTCGAAGCCGTCGATGTCGGGAAGCTGCACGTCGAGCAGCACCACCTCCGGGCGGAGCCGGCCCGCCTCGGTCAGTGCCTGCGCCCCGTCGGCGGCCTCGCCGACCACGTCGAAGCCCTCCGCCTCGAGGAGGACGCGCGCGCTGGCGCGAAACGACGGATGGTCGTCGACGATGAGAACCCTTGGCCCCACGAGGGCTAGTGTGATCCCGCCTACAACCACCGACGGTACGGCTGGCCGTACCCCTCGGTACGGCAGGTTCCCCTAGTGTGACCCGGCGGGGTGCGCCAGCGCCGCGGACGTGATCGCGCGTACTGCCTCGCCCGGGTCCTCCGACCCGAACACGGACGTGCCGGCGACGAACAGCGTCGCCCCCGCGGCCGCGCACGCGGCGGCCGTGCCGGCGGTGATCCCGCCGTCGACCTCCAGCACCGTGTCGGGTCCCAGAAGGGCGCGCAGCCGCTCCAGCTTCGACGGCGAGCGCTCGATGAAGGCCTGACCACCCCAGCCAGGGTTAACCGTCATGCAGAGGGTGAGGTCCATGGCCACGGTCAACTCACTCAGCGCCTCGGGCGGCGTGTGTGGGTTGAGCGCCAGCCCGGCGCGGCATCCGGCATCACGGACCGCGGCCAGCGCGTAGTCGACGTGCGGCGTGGCCTCGATGTGGAGCGTGATGCCGTCGGCGCCCGCCTTCGCGAACGCGTCGATGTGCCGCTCCGGCCGCTCGATCATCAGATGCACGTCGATCACGCCGCCGGCGTCGTGCACGGTGTCGGCGAGCGCGCTCACCACCATCGGTCCCATCGAGATCGGCGGCACGAAGTGGCCGTCCATCACGTCGACGTGGATCACCGTGGCGCCCGCGGCGAGGACCTCGTCCACCTGCGCGCCGAGGCGCGCGAAGTCGGCGGCCAGGACCGAGGGCGCGACGCCGTGCCAGGCGCCCATCAGATCGGGACGAGCATCGACGCCTGGCAGTGGTTGCACGCGTACAGGTTCGTGCTCGACATCCGCACGATCGTGGAGTGCTCACCGCAGTTGGGGCACACCGACGCGAGCTCGAAGCGATGCAAGCAGTTCACGCAGCGGTAGCGGCCGGGCAGGTTCGTCGGGCGCAGCCAGGGCTCGCCGCAGTCGGGGCAGACGTCGCCGAGGTCGATCGCGTCATCGCTCACGAGCGGCGCAACCGAGCGATGAAGAAGCCGTCCGTCACGTCGCGATGGGGAAGCGTCTGCACGAACATCGGGTCCCGTGGATGCTGCCACACCGGCCAGTCGGCACGCAGGTCGTCGGCGGCGAAGTCCGGCCGCTCCTCCAGGAACCGGCGCACGACCGCCTCGTTCTCGGCCGGCGAGATCGTGCATGTCGAGTACACGAGCGTGCCGCCCGGCTTGAGCGCGTCGGCCCCGGCCCGCAGGATCCGGCCCTGCAGCTCCGCGAGGCGGTCCGGCATGCCCTCGGGCTTGCGCCAGCGGGCGTCGGGGCGCGAGGCCAGCGTTCCCAGGTCCGAGCACGGCGGGTCCACGAGCACGCGGTCGTAGGCCTCGAGCTCCTGCGGCTCGGCGGCGTCCGCGGTGCGGACCTCGACGCTCTCCGCGCCCATCCGCCGCGCGGTGCCGGCCAGCGCGGCCGCGCGGCCCGCGTGGCGCTCGACGGCGACCACAGCGCCCCGGTCCTCGATCAGCGCCGCGAGATGGGTCGTCTTGCCGCCCGGCGCGGCGCACAGGTCGAGCACGCGGTCCCCCGGGAGCGGGCCGAGCGTCCGCGCCGACCGCCATCGCCGCGCGCGACTGGGGCATGAACAGCCCGCGCTCCCACAGCGGGGAGCCGAACGCGTCGAAGGGCCCGTCGAGCACGAGGGCCTCGGGGAGCCCCTCGGCGGCGCGGCTGGCCACGGGCAGCTCGAGCGCGAGCTCGGCCGCGGTGATGCGCAGCGCGTTGGCGCGCACCGCCGGCTCGGCGGCGCGGTTGCCGGCCGCCATCAGCGCGCGCGCCGCCTCGGGCCCCAGCGCGTCGAACCACAGCGCGGCGATCCACGCGGGGTGGGAGTAGCGCAGCGCGGCCTGCTCCGGGGTGGCGTCCGGGAGCGCGGCGATCAGGTCGCGCCCCTCGCGGGCGGTGCGGCGCAGCACCGCGTTGACGAGCTTCGCGCCGCCGCGCGAGGACGCCTTGGCCAGCTCGACCGACTCGTCGACGGCCGCGTGCGCGGGGACGCCGTCGAGGAACGCCAGCTGGAACACGCCGAGTCGCAGCGCGGCCAGCACGGGACGCTCCAGTCGCTCGACGGGCCGGCCGGCCAGCTCGGAGATCACGTGGTCGAGCGTCGCGCGCCACTGCACGGCGCCGTACGCGAGTCGCGTCGCGAGCGCTCGGTCGCGCGGATCGAGCCCGAGCCGCTGCGCCTCGCCGTGCAGTGCGCGGTCGGCCCACGCGTCCTGCTCGAACACGCGGCGCAGTACGGCAAACGCACACTGTCGTGCCGCGGAAACCGCAGCGTGCGGGCGCGGCTCGGTCATGGGGTGCCGACCGGGTAGGCGGGAGGGCGGCGAGTGAGGTAGGTTCCTCGCCTGAGAGCGGCGTCGACGCGGCTGCGAGAGGTTCCGAACGGGTACCTCCCGTGGCGACGATGACCGCCCGATTTCAGCCCTACGCAGGGTTCTTGTGTAGCCAGTATTCCGGTCTTTCGCGGTCCTGCAAAAGCTCTGGTTTCCTGAGGCGTCGTACCTTCGTCCACATCCTGACAATTCCCCTCAAGGTCCTCATCCCGGCGCGGCACACTGCCGATTTAGATCCTTGGAATACGGGACTCTGACATGACCGCCCCCCGCCCCCCACGCCACGATGAGCACCTCCGCAAGATCGCCCTGCGCGATCTGCGGTTCGCGGGTGCCGTGGCGGCCGGTCTGATCGCCGCTGCTCTGGGCGTCGGCGCGCTGGCCGCGCCGCTCGTCGGCTGGAGCCACTGGCCCGCGAGCCTCGTCCCGAGCGACGAGGGCGCGCTGACCGTCGCGGGTCCCTCCTCGCGGCCCGCCCCGAGCTCGGGGACCGCTGACCAGCCGTCCGGCGACGGCGCCACGACTCCCGCGCCCATCGGCGTGTCCGGCCCCTCCGGTTCCGGCGGCGCGGTGCTGACCACCGGCGGCGGAACCGGCGGCAACGGCAGCGGCAACGGCAGCGCCGGCGGCGGCGGGACGCGGCCCGGCAGCGCCGGAGGCTCCGGCAGCGGGCTCGCCGGCACCGGCGGCGACTCGCGCCCCTCCGGCAAGTTCGGCGGCACCGGCTTCGAGACGGCCATCGACAGCGACGGCGACGGCATCCCCGATGCCTACGAGGAGCAGAACGGTCTCAACCCCACCGTGAGCGACGCGGACGGCGACGACGACGGCGACGGCATTCCCAACGGCGTCGAGTTCCGGCTGCGCTCCGCGGCCAACAACAACGACACCAACGGCGACGGTATCGCGGACGGCGACGACGACTTCGACCGCGACGGCCTGAGCAACGCCGTCGAGGTGGCGCTCGGCTCCTCCCCGTTCGACCGCGACTCCAACGGCGACGGCATCGACGACGGCGACGACGATCCCGACGGCGACGGTGTCCCGTCCGCCGTGGAGACGGCGATGGGCACCGACCCCGGCGTGAGCGACCTGGTTCCCGAGACCCCGGCGGAGCCCGAGCCCACGGCCACGCCTGAACCGCCCGTCGATCCCGCGCCGGTCGAGACGCCCACCCCGACCGACCCGGGCGTGCCGACCGATCCCGTCGACCCCGGCGACGGGGGCACCGACCCCGCCCCGATCGAAACGCCGACGCCGACCGACCCGAGCGCGCCCACCGACCCGGCCGGCCCGGGCGCAGAGACCCCGCCCGCCGACACGACGCATCCTGACGACGAGGGCGACGCCGAGACCGGCCAGCCGGATGCCCCGGTGACCCCGCCCGGCGGCGGCCCGCCCGTCGTCGTTCCCCCCGACCCGCCCGACGACGAGGCGCCGGTCGACGACCCGACCGACGACACCGCGACCGTGCCCGACCCGACCGAGGTCGACGAGCCGCCCGCCGCGATCCCGACCGATCCTCCCGACGACCCGGACACGCAGGGCGCCCCGGCTGCGCCGGTCGATCCCGCCCCGGCGCCGGCTCCCGACCCGCCGGCGCCCGAGCAGCCCTAGTCGGGGACGTACCGCTGGAAGCGCGGGTCGCCCGTCGAGGCGGCGAGCCGCTCCGCGGTGTCGCGCAGCGCCATGCGCTCCCAGAACCGGCCGTCCCCGGGGTCCGCGGCGGCTGCCGCCAGCAGCTCGAGCGCGGGCTCGACCGCCCGCGTGTCGCCGCGCACGGCGAGGCCGTGCACGGCCTCGAGCCGGGTCTCCGGGTCCTCGTCCGCGAGCCGCTCGGCGAGCGCGTCGCGCAGCTCCGGCGTGTCCTGCGGCGCGAGCGTCCCGAGCGCGAACGTGGCCCAGTCGCGCACGTCGCTCGCGTCGTCGGAGGAGAGCCCGATCAGCGCGCCGAGCGGCGCGTCCCCGTGGCGCCCGGCGAGCGCGATCGCGGCCGCCTCGCGGACGCGGGCGTCGTCGTGGCCGGCCAGGCGCAGCAGCGTGTCCAGCCCGTAGACCTCGCCGAGGTGGCCGAAGCCGTGGGCGACGGCGGCGAGCACCTCGGGGTCGGCCTCGGCGGCGGCCATCTCCTCCAGCGCGGCGGCCGACTCGGCGGGGAAGGTCCGCACCGGCGTGCCCAGTTGGCCGAGCAGGTAGGCGGCGACGCCGCGCGCCACGGGGTCGTCCTCTCCCGCCATCGCCCGGGCGCGGAACAGCACGTCCTCGTCGCCGCGGTGGGCCAGCGCTGACAGGTAGGGCGCCCACTCGTCGTGGGAGAACCACTCGCCGCGGCCGAGCTCGATCAGCTCGTCGAGCTCGCGGTCGGGGAGCCGCGGGTCGAGGAAGAAGCCGGTCAGCTCCCTGTCGGGGCGGCCGCGCAGCCAGTCGGCCGCCGCCATCGGGCGCCCGCCGGGCGGGCGGACCTCGGTCAGCTCGAGCGCGCCGCCGTTGCAGTCCAGCAGCAGCCGGTCGCCCTCCACGCGCACGCGCCCGCCCGCGGGCGCCACCGTCTCGCCCGCCACGCGGGCGGCGAGCACGCCGAGGTACTCCCCGCTCGGGAGCGGCAGCCGGGCGCCGATATGCGGGCGCAGGGCGCGCACCTGGCGTTCGACGGCCTCCGGCGGCAGCGTGAAGTCCAGCGCGCGGTCGCGGGCCTCGATCTTGTGCGCGTAGGTGACGCCGTCGGCGGCCTGCTCGACGTACGGGGGGCGCTCGTCGAGCGCCCGCACCAGCAGGTCGCCGCTCATGCCCTTGAGGCGCGCGGACACCGTCCCGTAATCGTCGTCGCAGCCGATCGGCGTCCGCTCCATCAGGCACACGGGGCCGGCGTCCAGCTCGGCGACGAGGCGGATGATCGAGACGCCCGTCTCCTCGTCGCCGGCCATGATCGCGCGCTCGATCGGGGCGGCGCCGCGCCAGCGCGGGAGCAGCGACGGGTGGACGTTGAGGATCTCGTAGGCATCGAGCAGGGAGGCGCGGATGAGGGCGCCGTAGGCGCACACGGCGAGCGCTTCGGGCTCGGCGGCGGCGATGCGCGCGAGCACGCCCTCGTCATGCACGCGCTCCGGCTGGATGAGCTCGAGACCCAGCGCCTTGGCCGCCTCGGCCACCGGCGGCGGCGACAGCTTGCGACCGCGCCCGCGGGGCGCGTCGGGGCGGGTCACGACGAGCACCGGACGGTGCTCGGAGCCGGCCAGCCGCTCGAGCACGGCAGCCGCGAAGTCCGACGTGCCGAGGTAGACGAGCCGCACGGCGCTCGCGCGGATCAGGCGCCGACGCCGAGTGGGGCCGTGCCGGCAACGGCGTCGCGCAGCGCGCGCATCGCCTGCTTGCGCTGGTCGCGCGTGGTTCGGTCCAGGATCAGCACCCCGTCCAGGTGGTCCATCTCGTGCTGGAGGACGCGCGCCTCGAGGCCCGAGGCCTCGACGAGCAGGTCCTCGCCACGCTCGTCGGTCGCCTTCACGCGCACGTGGATGGGCCGCTCGACCTCGACCAGCACCCCGGGGAGCGACAGACAGCCCTCCTCGGCGATCTCGCGCTCGTCGCTGACCCACTCCAGAACCGGGTTGACGATCGCGGCGACCGGCGCCTCAGGGTCGACGCGATAGACGAGCAGGCGGTGCATGACGCCGACCTGGGTGGCCGCGAGCCCGATCCCGAGCGCGTCGTGCATGACCTGGCCCATCCGGCGGACCTCGTCGGCGAGCCCGTCGTCGAAGCGCTCGACGTCGAGCGCGCGGCTGCGCAGCACGGGGTCGCCGTACTGGCGGACGAGCCGCAGAGCGGCGTCGCGGCGGGCGCGCGTCTCGGGGTCGAGGCGATCGCGCATCGCCTCGGCCTCTTCGGCGTTGCGCGGAGGGACGGGATCCTCATGAGCCATACGGACGCGAGAGTGTAGAGGCGCGACTTACTGGGGGTCGACGTCGACGCTGAACGCGACGTCGCGATGCGCGCGGTCGCGGGCCGCGGCCTCGACCGCCGCGCCGGTGGCGCGCACCGCGGCCGCGCGCTCGCCCGTCTTGACGACGACCTGGAAGCGCTCGCGCCCGCGGAGGCGGAACAGCGGCGCCGGGCCGAGCACGTCGGTGCGCGGGACCCCCGCGGCGCCCATCGGCGACGGCCCCCGCCGCGGCGCGGGCGGCCGCGCCCTCCTCGGCCGAGCAGACCACGCGGATGAGGTCCGCGAACGGCGGGTAGCCGAGCCCGCGGCGGCGCTCCAGCTCGCCCGCCAGGAAGCCGACGGCATCGTGCTGGGCGGCGGAGGCGATCGCCGCCGCATCGGGTGCGCTGGTCTGGACCAGCACCCGCCCGCCGCGAGGCCCGCGCCCGGCGCGGCCGGCGAGCTGGGCGATCAGCGCGAACGTGCGCTCCTCGGCGCGGAAGTCGGGGAAGCGCAGCGTGGAGTCGGCGTCGAGGACCACGCCCAACGTCACGTCCGGGAAGTCGTGGCCCTTGGCCACCATCTGCGTGCCGAGCAGGAGCCCCTCGGGCGCCGCGCGGAAGCGCGCGAGCAGCTCCGGCACCGCGTCCTTGGTCCCGGCGGTGTCGGCGTCGAGCCGGAACACGGGCACGTCGAGCCCCTCGCGCAGCTCGTGCTCGATGCGCTCGGTGCCGGCGCCGTGACGGGCGACGGCGAGCGAGCCGCACGCGTCGCAGCGCTCGGGAACGCGCTCGCGGTGGCCGCAGTGGTGGCAGGCGATCGCGTTCTCGTGGCGGTGCAGGACGAGGGCGACGTCGCACTGCGGGCACTCCCACGTCTTCCCGCAGGTGCGGCAGGTGAGGAAGTTGGACCAGCCGCGCCGGTTGAGCAGGACGATCGCCTTGCGCGAGCTCGCGAGCGCGCGGCGCGTCTCGGGGTGCAGCGGGTGGCGCGCGCCGCGCATGTCGAGCACGCGGACGGGCGGCATCGGGCGCGAGTCGACGCGGTCGGGCAGCGTAGAGGCGCGCCATCGTGTGCCACGTCTCCGGCCGCGGGGTGGCGGTGCCGACCAGCAGCCGCGCGCCGGCGCGGCGTGTGCGCTCGGCGGCCACCGTGCGGGCGTCGTAGCGGGGGTCGCCCTCGTGCTTGTAGGAGGCGTCGTGCTCCTCGTCGACCACGATCAGCCCGAGGTCGGCGACCGGCGCGAACACCGCCGAGCGGGGGCCGACGGCGATCCGCGCCTCGCCGGTGCGCAGGCGCCGCCACTCGTCGTAGCGCTCGCCCTCGCCAAGCGCGGAGTGCAGGAGCGCGACGGTGTCGCCGAAGCGCGCCCGGAAGCGGCCGACGGTCTGGGGCGTGAGCGCGATCTCGGGGACGAGCACGATCACGCCCTCGCCGCGCTCGAGCGCGGCGGCGGCCGCCCGCAGGTAGACCTCGGTCTTGCCGGAGCCGGTGACGCCGTGAAGGAGATGCGCCGCCCGCCCCCCGCCTCGACCGCCGCCACCGCGGCCTCCTGGTCGGCGGTCAGCGCGACCTCGGGCTCGGGCTGTGGGTCGGTGCGCGGAGCGCGGCGGCGCTGGCGCGCCTCGAGCTTCACGAGGCCGCGGGCCTCGAGCCGGCGGAGGGCTGGCAGCTCACCGGTGGCGGCGGCGGGCAGGCCGTCCAGCAGCGCGCGCTGGCGGTCGGTGACGCGCTGCCCGTCGTCGGCGCCGGTGGGCAGCGCCCACAGCTCGGTGCGCGGCTTCCCGCGCGGGGGCATCACCAGCTGGAGCGCCCGCGCCGGCGTCGAGCAGTACTCGTCGGCCATCCACAGCGCCAGCGCGACGAGGTCGGCCGGCACGTCGTCCTCCCGGACCGCCGTGGGCGCCACGAGGCGCTCGGGCGCGAGCTCGGACGTCTCGGACATCCCCACCACCACGCCGTCGAGCTTCTGGCGGCCGAACGGGACGCGCACGATCGAGCCGACGCGGACCGGCTCGGCCGGCAGCGCGTAGTCGAACGGCCCGCTGAGGCGGCGGGTCGTGGTGATGGGCTCGACGCGGGCGATCACGAGGGCTCACGACGATAGGCGCGCGGGCGGTCGGGCTCGCCCCGTCGGCTCGCGTGTCTCGCCCGCGGGCGCCCTCGCGCCGCGCCCTCGCGCCTCGCGCCTCGCCCTCGCGCCTCGCGCCCTCGCGCCCTCGCGCCCTCGCGCCCTCGTCGGCTGGCGCGCTTGGGTGCTCGTCTTGGCGGCGGCGCTTGAACTGCGGCCGGGTGGGGTGAGGGGGTTTTTGGCGCGGTCTCGAACGTGGGCCTGCTCTTACCTGCGTGAGGCCCCCTTGAAGGGTCCACGGTCGGGCTGGGTCGTATTTCGCTCGCATAGCGGACACGATCCAGCCCACCTCCCACCCGGCCGCAGGAGACGCCGGGGCCACCAATACGCTCGGTCCCATGGAGGGCATCGTCCTCGGCGACAACCTCGCCGCGTTGCAACAACTCGAGGACGGCTGCGTCCAGATGGCCTACACGGACCCGCCCTTCAACACCGGCCGCACCCAGACGCGCCAGACCCTCGCCACGGTCGCCGCCTCCAACGGCGACCGGACCGGCTTCGGCGGGCGCCGGTACGCCTCGACGCTGCTCGAGCGCTCCTCGTACAAGGACGCCTTCGACGACTACCTCGGCTTCCTCGAGCCGCGCCTGACCGAGATCCGCCGGGTGCTCCATCCGACCGGAACCCTCTACCTCCACCTCGACTACAGGGAAGCCCACCACGTCAAGCTGCTGCTCGACGAGCTGTACGGCCGCGAGTGCTTCCTGAACGAGCTGATCTGGGCCTACGACTACGGCGGGAAGCCGAAGAACCGGTGGCCGCAGAAGCACGACACGATCCTCGTCTACGTCAAGGATCGCGACCGCTACTTCTTCGACAACGAGGCGGTCGAGCGGGAGCCGTACATGGCGCCCGGCCTCGTCGGCCCCGAGAAGGCCGCGCGCGGGAAGATGCCCGTGAGCGTGATCTGGCACACGATCGTCTCCCCCACGGGCCGCGAGAAGACCGGCTATCCGACCCAGAAGCCCGAGGGGCTCGTGCGGCGCTTCGTGCACGCCTCCTCGCGCCCCGGGGACCTCGTGCTCGACCCGTTCGCCGGATCGGGAACGCTCGGGGCCGTGGCGGCCGCGACGGACCGCCGCTACCTGCTGATCGACGAGAGCCCCGACGCCGTGCGGGTGATGCGCGCGAGACTCCAGCCATGAGCCTGTACGCGCTGAACCTGTTCGACCTCGCCGACAACGACGACTACCTCGCCTACTCGAAGCGCTCCGTCGCCGCTGTCGGCCGCCACGGCGGCACGGTCGCCGCGCTCGGCAAGCTCGACGAGGGCGCCCCGGTCCTGCAGGGAGACACCGCCCCGCGCCAGGCGATGGTGCTGGTCGAGTGGCCGAGCCGGGAGGCGTTCCAGGCCTTCCTCGACGACCCGGAGAACCAGGACCTCCACCCGCTGCGCGAGAACGGGACCCGCAACTACCTGTGGTGGGCCTACGAGCGGCTCGAGGACCTCCGTCCGCTGCTGAAGCGTGGTTAGGGCCCGCGGGCCCGGCCGCGTCAACCTGATCGGCGAGCACACCGACTACAACGACGGCCTCGCGCTGCCGTTCGCCATCGACCGCGGGATCGAGGTCACCGCCGAGCCGCTCGACGGCGGGGAGTTCGAGGTCCACGCCAAGGACCTCGGCGAGCGCGACGCGTTCGCGCCCGGCACCACCGACCCGGCGGGCGGATGGCGCGCCTTCGCCCGCGGCGTGGTGGGCGAGCTGCACGCCGCCGGCCACGAGCTCGCGCCGTGCCGGCTGACGATCGAGGGCGACCTCCCGCTCGGCTCCGGCCTCTCCTCCTCCGCCGCCCTGGAGGCGGCGCTGTGCTTCGCCCTGGTGGAGGACGTCGGCGACCGCGTCGAGCTGGCCCGGCTGTGCTCGCGGGTGGAGAACGACTGGGTCGGCGCCCGCACCGGCCTGCTCGACCAGCTCGCCGTCCTGTGCGGGGAGGACGGCCATGCGCTGCGGATCGACTTCCGCACCCTGGAGCTCGAGCAGGTCCCGTTCGACCTCGGCGACTGGCGGCTCGTGACGCTCGACTCCGGCGCCGAGCACGAGCACGCCGGCGGCGGCTACAACGAGCGCCGGGCCGAGTGCGAGGAGGCGCGCGAGCGGCTCGGCCTCGAGAGCCTCCGCGACGCCCCCGCCGACCCGGACCTGCCCGAGCCGTTGAACCGCCGCGTCCGCCACGTGGTCTCCGAGAACGCCCGCGTCGACGCGATGATCGAGGCGCTCGCCGCCGGCGACCTGCCCGCCGCCGCGGAGCTGCTCGACGCCTCGCACGCGAGCCTGCGCGACGACTACGAGGCGTCGGTCCCCGCGGTGGAGGCGACGGTCACCGCCCTCAAGGACGCCGGAGCCGCCGGCGCCCGGATGGTCGGCGGCGGCTTCGGCGGCTCGGTGCTGGCGCTGCTACCGCCCGGAGCCGCCCTGCTCCCCGGGGCCATCGGGGTGGCCCCCGGCCCCGCCGCCCGCCGCCTTGTCTGACGGCTCCTCGAGCTCGGCGCTGAGCGGGCGGTACATCGCCCACCCGATGAAGATGGCCGCGACGATCGAGCATCCCGATCCCGGTGAACAGGTTGATGTGGATGCCGGCGGCCTTGTCGATCTCCGCCTGGGAGTCGGTCAGGCCGACGATGGTCAGGATCACGCCGTAGACGGCGAACAGCGCGCCGATGATGCGCCGCAGGTCGAACAGGTTGGCGGCCTTGGCGACGCGCTCGGCCTCCGCGTCGGCGTCGTGGCTCTTCTCGATCAAGGGATCGTTGCTCATGGTTGATCGCTCCTAGAGGAAGAAGAGGCTGACGGCGGCGGTCAGGCCGAGTGCGCTGAAGCCGAGCAGCTTCGGCGATCGATACCAGACGTCATCCGACTTCACCCGGCCCTCGTCGACGTTGGCCATGCCGTAGACGAGGCCCTGGAGCTCCTCGATGGGCTTCGGCTTGGTCACGAGGGTCACCGCCACGGTGACGATCGCGTCGGCCATGAACGCCATCACCGCGCCCCAGAAGGCCGCCGCCTGCGCGGACCCGAGGTCGAACCAGCCCCACTTGTTCCCGTAGTGGCCCAAGGCGGCGCCGAGCGTGCCGGCCACCAGCCCCCACAGACCCGCCGGCCCGGTGACCCGCTTCCAGAACATGCCGATGATGAAGGTGGCGAACAGCGGCGCGTTGAAGAACGAGAACAGCAGCTGGATGTAATCCATGATGTTCGTGTAGCCCGACGCGATCAGCGCCGTGAAGATCCCGATCAGGATCCCCGAGATGGTCGCGATCCGGCCGACGCGCACGTAGTAGTCGTCGTCGCGCCCCGAGCGCACGTACGGCTCCCAGAGGTCGTAGGTGACGACCGTGTTGAACGCGGACACGTTGGCCGCCACGCCGGCCATGAACGCCGCCAGCAGGCCCGCCAGCGCCAGGCCGAGCATCCCGTTGGGCAGGAACTCGTTGATCAGCAGCGGGATCGCGTTGTTGTACTCCATGTTCGGCTGGTCGCTGCCGAGCGCGGGGATCGTGACCAGCGCGACCAGGCCGGGGATCACGGTGATGGCGGGGATGAAGATCTTCGGGAACGCGCCGATCAGCGGCGTGCGCTGCGCGGCGCTGAGGCTCTTGGCCGACAGCGCGCGCTGGACCTCAGCGAAGTTCGTCGTCCAGTAGCCGAACGAGAGCACGAAGCCCAGGCCGAGGACGATCGGCACCCACGAGGCCTCGAGCGGGTTGGTGACGTTGCCGATCCCGGTGCCCTGCCACGTGTGCAGCAGCGCCTCGCCGCCCTCCCTCGCCTGCACCTTGTCCTTGAGGCCGTTCCAGCCGCCGACGCTGTGCACGCCGACCACCACGAGCGGGATCAGCGCGGCGAGGATGATGAAGAACTGCAGCACCTCGTTGTAGATCGCCGACGATAGGCCGCCGAGCGTGATGTAGACGAGGACGATCGCCGCCGCGAAGACGATGCCGAGCAGGATCGGCCAGCCGAGCATCAGCTCCAGCACGAGGGCCAGCGCGTACAGGTTCACGCCCGCGATCAGCACGGTCGCGAACGCGAACGTCAGCGCATTGAAGAGGTGGGCCGGCTTGCCGAAGCGCAGGCGCAGGTACTCGGGCACGCTGCGGACCTTGGAGCCGTAGTAGAAGGGCATCATCACGAGCCCGAGGAAGACCATCGCGGGCACGGCGCCGATCCAGTAGTAGTGGAACGTGGCGTAGCCGAACTGCGCGCCGTTGGCGGCCATCCCGAGCAGCTCGAGGGCGCCGAGGTTGGCGGAGATGAAGGCCAGGCCGGTGATCCAGGCTGGGAGCGAGCGCCCGGACAGGAAGTAGTCCAGGCTCGTCTTGATGTAGCGCTTCGCCGCGAACCCGATCCCCAGGACGAAGGCGAAGTAGATCGCCAGGATCCCGTAGTCGACCAGGTTCGTATCCAGCCGGATTTCGTTCACTCCCGCCTCCCCACTCGAAGTGCCTCCGAGCCCGTACCCATCTACGAGTTGGTCGAATCGGAGGAGGTTCAGGCTGGGAGCGGGATTGCGGGGGAAGCCGCGCGTGCGGCTCCCCCGGGTCAATCCGAGGCGCTAGCTGAGCGCGGGAGCCTCGACGCCGGCCGCGGAGGCGAGCGCCTCGGCCTTGTCGGTGCGCTCCCACGTGAAGTCCGCGTCGTCGCGGCCGAAGTGGCCGTAAGCGGCGGTCTTCTGGTAGATCGGGCGATGCAGGTCCAGGTAGTCACGGAACGCACCGGGGCGCAGATCGAAGTGCTCGTTGACGAGCTGCTCGATCTTGGCGCGGCCGATCTTCTCGGTGCCGAACGTCTCGACCATGACCGACACCGGGTGCGCGACGCCGATCGCGTAGGCGACCTGGACCTCGGCGCGGTCGGCGAGGCCGGCGGCCACGATGTTCTTGGCCACGTAGCGGGCCGCGTAGGCGGCGCTGCGGTCCACCTTCGACGGATCCTTGCCGGAGAACGCGCCGCCGCCGTGGCGGGCCATGCCGCCGTAGGTGTCGACGATGATCTTGCGGCCCGTGAGCCCGGCGTCGCCGACGGGGCCGCCGATCACGAAGCGCCCGGTCGGGTTGACCAGCAGGCTCTTGCGCAGCTCGTTGGCGTCGTAGAGATCGGCCGGCAGGACCGGCACGACGACGTTCTCCCACAGGTCGTCGGGGATCAGCGACTCGGCGCCCTCGCGATGCTGGGTGGAGATCAGGACCTTCTCGATCGCCACCGGCACGCCGTCGCGGTAGCGGACGGAGACCTGGGTCTTGCCGTCGGGGCGCAGGTAGTCGAGCGTGCCGTCCTTGCGGACCTCCGCGAGGCGGAAGGCGAGCTTGTGCGCCAGCGAGATCGGCAGCGGCATCAGCTCCTCGGTCTCCCGGGAGGCGTAGCCGAACATCATCCCCTGGTCGCCGGCGCCGGCGATGTCGAGCTCGTCGCTGCCCTGGTCGCCGCCGCGGGTCTCATAAGCGGCGTCGACGCCCTGGGCGATGTCGGGCGACTGCTTGTCGATCGCGTTGATGACCGCGCACGAGTCGGCCGAGAAGCCGAGGTCGGCGTCGGTGTAGCCGATCTTGCGGATCGTCTCGCGGGCGATGTCCTGGATGTCGACGTAAGTGGTCGTCGAGATCTCGCCGGAGACGACCACGAGGCCGGTGTTGACCAGCGTCTCGCAGGCGACGCGACCCGTCGGATCATCGGCCATCACGGCGTCGAGGACGCCGTCGGAGATCTGGTCGGCGATCTTGTCCGGGTGGCCCTCCGTGACGGACTCGGACGTGAAGAGGTACTCGTTGTCGGCGAACTGAGTCATAGGCTCTCGAGGAACAGCTCCGCGGTCGTGTCGGTCGGCTTGTCTGCGTCCTCTACCACGACCGCACCCGCAGCGCGGATCCGGCGCAAGTCGTCACGCACCGCCGGGGAGCTTGGAGCCGGAAGGCCCGCGCGCTCACCCAGCGCGAGGAGCGCGCGTGGATCGAGGAAGCCTAGCGCCTCGACTTTCGCGCCATCCTCGGGCATAACCCTTCGCAACGCCGACGCAGCGGTGATCGGCGCCTTCGCGGAGGCCAGCTGATCGAGCCCCGAGCTCGTCGTGGAGGCGACCAGCATGTCCTTGGCGACGGCGTAGGAGGGCTCGAGCGCGTCGGTGACGGGGAGCGAGAACGCGTCGGCGCCGCGCGCCGTGCTCTGCGTGAACGGGGAGCCGCCGGCGAGCTGCCCGGCGAGCGGCCCCTGCAGGCGCGCCAGCGCCTCGCGCGTGCGCGCGGTGTCGCTGGTCCGGGCCGTCATCGTGAACACGGGCCCGTACTCCCCCGCCGTGACCGTCAGCGCCGCGTCGCGCGACAGCGGCTCGAGCAGGTCGTCGAGCTCGAGGCCCGCGGCCTGCGGCAGCGCGGAGCGGAGGTCCTCCAGCGCCGCGGCGCCGCCGAGGCGCTCCACGATCCCGGCCGCGGCGTCGAGGCCGGGCAGCTCGAGGAAGCCGGCGGCGTCCTTGGGCGCGCGGGCGGCGAGCGCGGGCACGAACGCGCCCGCGGGCTTCGCGCCCGGTGCGCGCACGACGCGGCCGTTGATCCGGAGGCCGTCGTCCTCGGCCGCCACCGACGCGATCACGCCCTCCAGCTGCGGCCCGGCGATCACGCGCCGCGCGGCGGCAACGAGGCCCGAGTCGCTGTCGAGCATGCGGCGCAGGCCGGGCGCGGCGGCGTACACCTCGAGGCTGCCGGCGCTGGTGCGCTCGTCGGTGGCGCGGCGGAACACGCGGGCGTCGGCCAGCGACGGCGCGGTGCCCGCCGCCCGGTCGATGGCGCCGCGCACGTCGGCGACAGGGCCGACCACGAGGTGATCCTCGGTGAACGCGGCGGTCGAGCGCGGGGGCACCGACTTCAGCGCCACGCCCTTGTAGGCGCCGGACGGCGTCGCGCCGAGGCGGTTCAGCAGCGCCGCGGCGGTCTCGCGGTCGCGGACGGCGGCCACGAGCATCGGCCCGCCGGCCAGCACCGCGACGGCGACGTCGTCGCCGAGCCAGGGCCGCAGGTCGCGGTCGAAGTCCAGCGACCCGGCCGACGGCGTGAACGCCATGCCCAGGCGCGGGAGCTGCTCGCGGGTGGTGGCGAAGCGGCCGGCGAACTCGCGCAGGCGGAGGTCCTGGGGACGCGACTCCTTCGTGGAGAGGTGCGCGTACAGCAGCGCGTCGGGCGGGACGAGGCTCGCCGTCGTGTCGACCGCGGCGGCGTCGCCCCGGGTGACCAGCACGACCGCGAAGGCGATCGCGAGCAGCAGGGCGGCGGCGATCCCGAGCGCGCGGCGTTGGCGCGCGGGCGCCATCGCGCGTTGGAAGCGCCGGCTACGCGTAGCGGGGCCGGCGTTTCCGTTCGGCGAAGTCGATGATGAGGGGGATGCCGTCGAGCCCGTACCGCTCCCGGAGGCGGTTTTCGACGAAGTAGGCGTAGTCACGAGTTATGCGGGAGCGGCTATTGACCTGAATGTTGAACCTCGGAGGCTGTACCCCGATCTGGGCCATGTAGAGCATCTTCAGGCGGTGGCCCTGCTTCGCCGGCGGTTGTCGGGCTGCTGACACATCGCCGAGGAAGCGGTTCATCTCAGGAGTGGGAATCCGGTGGGTCGCGCGGTCGTGCAGGGAGAGCGCCTCCTGGAGGAGGCGGCTGATATTGCGCCCTGTGCTGGCGCTGGCGGTCAGAACCTTGGGGCGCAACCGCAACTTGCGGTTCACCCGCGCGCGCTCGGCCTTGAGCTCGGCGGCCCCCACGGCGCCTCCCGGACCGGCGATGTCATCCACGTCGCCGCCGGTCAGATCCCACTTATTCAGTACCAACGCAGTGGCGCAGCCGGACTTCATCGCCAGCTCGGCGATCCGCAGGTCCTGCGAGGTGATCCCGTCGGTCGCGTCGCAGACGACGAGGGCGACGTGCGCGCGCTCGGCCGCACGCTGGGAGCGGAGCGTCGTGTAGTACTCGACGGACTCCGAGACCTTCGACTGGCGGCGGATGCCGGCCGTGTCGATGAGCAGCATCGGGCGGCCGTCGACCTCGATCGGGGTGTCGATCGCGTCGCGCGT
Source organism: uncultured Solirubrobacteraceae bacterium (assembly GCA_963764385.1). Lineage (GTDB taxonomy): Bacteria > Actinomycetota > Thermoleophilia > Solirubrobacterales > Solirubrobacteraceae > DATFQI01. The sequence continues at coordinate 168,745 of CAVXSJ010000009.1, forward strand.
CGTCCCGGCGATCTCGGAGACGATCACCCGCTCGCGACCCAGGAACGCGTTGACGAGGCTCGACTTGCCGACGTTGGGGCGCCCGATGATCGCCAGCCGCACGACGTTCTCGTCCTCGTCCTCGTCGTCGTCGCCCTCCGGCAGCAGCTCGACGAGGCGGTCGAGCAGGTCGCCCGTCCCGAGGCCCTGGGCGGCGGACACGGCCAGCGGCTCGCCGAGCCCGAGGCCGTGGAAGTCGTGTGCGAGCACGAGGTCGCCAGGGGAGTCGATCTTGTTGGCGACCACGACGACGGGGAGCTTGCCCCGGCGCAGGATGTCGGCGATCTCCTGGTCGCCCGGCCGCAGCCCGGCGCGCGCGTCGACGACGAGCATCGCCACGTCGGCGTCGGCCAGCGCCTCGCGCGCCTGATCCTGGATCGAGACCGCAAGCGCGTCCTCGTCCTCGAGGTCCACCCCGCCGGTGTCGATCAGCGTGAAGCGGCGGCCGTTCCAGTCGGTCGGGAGCTCCTTGCGGTCGCGCGTGATGCCCGGCCGCTCGTGGACGACGGCCTCGCGCGTCTGCGTGAGGCGGTTGACGAGCGAGGACTTCCCGACGTTCGGATAGCCGACGACGGCGACCTTCATCGCGTCACCCGCGCGAGCGACTCGATCTTGGAGACGACCTCGTCGAGCGTGAGGCCGGTCGTGTCGACGGTGACGGCGTCGGGGGCCGGCTCGAGCACGGTGCGGTCGGCGGTCGAGTCCTGGCGGTCGCGCTTGTGCAGCGCGTCCAGCACGGCGTTCGGATCGGCGCCCAGCTCGGCGGCACGGCGCCGCGCGCGCTCCTCCGGCGAGGCGGTGAGGAAGATCTTCAGGGCGGCGTCGGGCGCCACCACGGAGCCGATGTCGCGGCCCTCGGCGACCCAGTCGCCGTCCTTGACGATCGCCTGCTGCTTGCGCACCAGCGCCGCCCGCACGCCCGGGTCGGCCGCCACCTTGGAGGCGCCCGCGGACACCGCGGGCTTGCGGATCGCCGTCGTCACGTCGCGGCCGTCGAGGAGCACCCGATCGCCGACCTCGAGCTCGATCGCCTCGGCGACGGCGGCCGGCTCCTGTTCGCGCTCGGACACCGCCAGCGCGACGGTTCGGTACATCGCCCCCGTGTCCAGGTACGTGAAGCCGAGCCGCTGTGCGACGGCACGTGCGACGGTCGACTTTCCGGCCCCGGCGGGGCCGTCGATGGCGATCACCATGGCAGTGAGGCTAGACGGCGCCCTGCAACCGGGAGAGGTCCGCCTCGAAGCCGGGGTAGCTCACCGCGGCGGCCTCCATCCCGTCGACCTCGACGCCCTCGCGTGACGCGAGGCCGGCGACGGCGCCCAGCATCGCGAGGCGATGGTCGCCGTGGGAGGCGATCACGCCACCGCGGAGCCCGCCGGTGCCCTGGACGACGAACCCGTCGGGCGTCCCGTCGATCTGGGCGCCGAGACCGCGGAGGCCGTCGACCACCATCTCGATCCGGTCGGTCTCCTTGAGGCGCAACTCGGCGGCGCCGCGCACCACCGTCTCCCCCTCGGCGAAGCAGCCGAGCAGGGCGACGAGCGTGAGCTCGTCGATGGCGAGCGGGACCTCGGCGGCCTCGACGGTGGTGCCGACGAGCGGCCCGGCCGCGACGTCGAGCTCGGTGACGGGCTCGTCGGGCGAGAGCGGCGCGTTCTCCGGCTCCAAGTCGCCGACGAGCACCGCCCCCATCCGCTCGAGGATGCGCATGAAGCCGACGCGGGTCCAGTTCGCGGCCATCCCCTCGATCACGATCCGCGAGCCGGGGACGAGCACGGAGGCGGCCACGTGGAAGGCGGCCGACGACGGGTCGCCGGGCACGTGCAGGTCGCGCAGCTCCAGCTCGTCCTGGCACGAGACGCCGATCCGCCCGCCCTCGCGGCGGATGTCGACGCCGCAGCGCAGCAGGAGCCGCTCGGTGTGGTCGCGGCTCGGCTCGGGCTCGATCACGGTGGTGTGCCCGGAGGCCACCAGGCCGGCGAGCAGCACGCAGGACTTGATCTGCGCCGAGGCGACGGGGAGCTCGTACTCGATGCCGGTGAGCGGGGCGCCGGTGACCGTGAACGGCGCGAAGCGGTCCTCGCGGGCGTCGATCCGGGCGCCCATGCGGCGCAGCGGCTCGGCGATGCGGTCGACGGGACGGCGGCGGATCGACTCGTCGCCGTCGAGCGTCCAGCTGCCCGCGGGCTGCCCGGCGAGCCATCCCGGGAGCAGGCGCATCAGCGTCCCCGCGTTGCCGACGTCGATCGTCGCGGCGGCCGGCGCGGCGGTCCTCAGGCCGGTGCCTCGAATTGTCAGCCCGTCGGCGGTGCGCTCGACGAGCGCGCCCAGCGCCTGCACCGCCTCGAGGGTGGAGTTGGTGTCGGCGGCGTCGAGGTAGCCGGTCACGCGCACGGGGTCGGCGGTCATCGCGCTCAGCAGCGCGGCGCGGTGCGACAGCGACTTGTCGGCCGGAGCGGCGAGCGTGCCGCGCAGCGGTCCGGAGGGGTCGAAGCGGCGCCTCATCGCGCGACCTCGGCGCGCACCGGGGCGAATCGGCGCCTCATCGCGCCACCTCGGCGGTCAGCACGCCGTCCTCGAGCCGCAGCCGGCGCACGGCCCGGCCCTCGCGGCCGTGCTCGACGAGCTCGGACCATCCGCCCACGATGTCGTGGCCCCGCCAGCTGCGCTCCGACCCCAGGGCGTCGACGAGACGCAGCCCTTCCGCGCCCATCGCCCAGTCGCCCGCCACGTCGCCGGGATCGCCGAGCGCGTCCCTCATGGCGTGCAGCCGGCCGACCAGCTCGTCGATCCGCGAGGCGACGGCCGCGCGGTTGCCCGCCAGGATCGCCGACCACAACGCGGAATCGGAGCGCGCGACGCGCGTCATGTCGCGAAAGGCGTTGCCCGCCAGCGCGGCCGAGAGGGGCTCGCCGACGACGGAGGCGGCGATCGCGGTAGCCACCGCGTGCGGCACGTGGCTGGAGGTTGCCACCGCCAGGTCGTGCTCGCCGGGCTCGCAGGCGACGATCCGGCCGTCGAGCGCGTCCACCGCCTCGCCGAGGGCGGCCACCGGCTCGAGCGACGGGTCCGAGGCGCAGACCGCCCAGGTCGCGCGGTGCAGCAGCCCGGCGGACGACGCCGACCAGCCCGCGGTCTCCGCGCCCGCCATCGGATGGGCGGCGACGAAGCGGTCCAACTCCGGCACTTCGCCCTTGACCGAGGCGGTGTCGGCGACGAACGCGCCGGGGACGGCGGCGAGGACCCGCTCGGAGACGTCGTAGGTGATCCCGGGAGGGACAGCGACGAGGATCAGGTCGCAGCCCGCGAGGCCGTCGAGGGCGTCGACGACGGCGAACCCGTCGGCGGCCGCCTGCGTGCGCGCGTCAGGGTCGGCGTCGTAGCCGACCCCACCCAGCCCGCGCAGCAGCGAGCCCCCGATCAGGCCGAGGCCGACGACGCCCGTTCTCACGACTCGACCTGCTCCAGCATGCGCTCGTAGCCGGCGGCGGCCTCCTCGGGGACCCCGGGGGCCGGCGGGTGGGCCTGCCGCACCGGATCCTCCGGGAACGAGCCCAGGAAGCGCGTGTCGCCGGGGAAGCGCAGCAGGCCGAGCACGGCGTCGCGGACGTGGGCGTCGGCGATGTGCCCCTCGCACTCGATCAGGAACCGGTACTCGCCGAGCAGCGCCCGCGTGGGCCGCGACTCGATGGTGGTGAGGTTGATGCCGCGCACGGAGAACTCCTGCAGCAGCCGCACGAGGCTGCCGGGCGAGTCGCGCCGCGGGGTGACGACGAAGAACGAGCGGTCGCGCCCGGTGGGCGGCGGGCAATGGCCGCGCAGCACGACGAACCGCGTGGACGGCGCCGCTTCGTCCTCCAGCCCCTCGCGCTCGACACGCAGGCCGTACACGCTCGCCGCCGTCACCGGCGCGAGCGCGCCGACGCCCGGGGTGCCGAGATCGCGGGCAGCGGAAGCGGTGCTGGGCGTCTCGATCGCCTCCAGCCCCTCGGAACGGATGAAGGCCGAGCACTGCGCGAGCGCGAACGGGTGGCTCGTCACCGCTCGCAGCGGCTCGTCGTCCTCCGGGGCCCGCAGCAGCGCGAACGACACGGGCAGCACCCGCTCGCCGGCGAGCACGGCCCCGGCCGAGCCGAGTATCTCGTCGAGGTTCTCCGACACGGAGCCCTCGAGCGAGTTCTCGAAGGCCACCACGCCGCCGCCCGCCGCCCCCGAGGCCACCGCACGCACCACGTCGATCGCGGTCGGCGCGGGCGCCAGCTCGTCGCCGTCGCGCGCGACGTCCAGCGCCGCCTGGTGCGTGAAGGAGCCCTCGGGACCGAGGTATGCGAGCGTCGACACCTAAGCCGGCGTCGAGGAGAGCACCTTGCCCGCCACGGCGGCCGCCTGCTCGACCCGCGCGACGTACTCGTGGAACGTGTCGGCGTAGAGCGCCTGCGGACCGTCGCAGATGGCCTCCTCGGGGTGCGGGTGCACCTCGACGATGATCCCGTCCGCTCCCGCGGCGGCGGCCGCCAGCGACAACGGGGTCACGAGGTCGCGACGCCCGGCCGCGTGGCTGGGATCCACGATCACCGGGAGGTGCGAGAGCTCCTTGAGCACCGGCACCGCGGTGAGGTCCAGCGTGAAGCGGTACGCGGTCTCGAACGTGCGGATGCCGCGCTCGCACAGCAGGACGTTCGGGTTGCCCTCCTTGAGGACGTACTCCGCCGCCATCAGGAGCTCCTCGAGCGTCGAGGAGAGCCCGCGCTTGATCAGCGTCGGGATCCCCGAGCGGCCGATCTCGCTCAGCAGCGTGTAGTTCTGCATGTTGCGGGCGCCGACCTGGATCACGTCGGCCACCTCGACGACGGCCTCGAGATCGCGGGCGTCCATCAACTCGGTGACGATCGGCAGGCCGGTCTCCTCGCGCGCCTCGGCGAGCAGGCGCAGGCCCTCCTGGCCAAGCCCCTGGAACGAGTACGGCGACGAGCGCGGCTTGTAGGCGCCGCCGCGGAACAGCGACGCGCCGGCGGCCTTGACCGCGTGGGCGGTGGTGAGCACTTGGTCGCGCGACTCCACCGTGCACGGACCGGCGATCAGCGAGAAGTGCTCGCCGCCGATTCGTCGCCCGTCGACCTCGATGATCGTGGGAGCCCGCATCTGCGAGGACGCGAGCTTGTAGGGCTTGAGGATGGGCACGACCTGCTCGACGCCGGGCGAGCCCTCGAGGCCCAGCCGGGCGACGTGCTCGCGGTCGCCGACCGCGCCGATCACGGTGACTTCCTCGCCACGCGACGGGTGGGCCTGCGCGCCGCAGGATTCGATCCGAGCGATGACGGCCTGGATCTCGTCCTCCGTCGCCGCCGATTTCATGATGATCATCATCTGCCGGTCTCCTGAACCAAGAACACTTGAAAGGGATACGTGCTGCCGAGGGGGGCTGGATCGCCCGTGGGATCGGCGCTCGGCCCAGAGGGCCCTTGGGGGACGGGGCGCCGCGAGGCGCCGCCGGCCGAGCGCCTAGCTAAATCGCCAGGCGCGATAGGAGAAGGCGTACGCGTAACGACCGGTGTCGGCGGAGGCGGAGCTCGTCGTGTGCAGCCGGTCGGTCATGGTCGCGAGCGTCCTGTTGTACCAGCAACGGCTCCGTCGCGCCAGTCCTCGACCTCTCTAGGGTGCACATCCGTGAGCGAGACATACGAACAACGGGGCTTCAACGTCCCGCCCGACGCCACCGAGCTGATCGTCGTCCGGCACGGCGCGTCGGCGCCCCTGAGCGCGGGTGAGACGTTCGCGCTGGTCGGCGGCCACGGCGACCCGCCGCTCGCCCCCCAGGGCCACGAGCAGGCCGTGCGGGTGGCGGAGCGCCTCCACGGCGAGTCCCTGCGCGCCCTGTTCGTGACGCCGCTGCAGCGGACCTCGCAGACGGCCGCACCGCTGGTGGCCGCCACCGGGCTGGAGCCGACCGTGCTCGAGGACCTGCGCGAGGTCTTCCTCGGCGAGTGGGAGGCCGGCGAGTACCGCATCCGCCTCGCCGAGCGCGACCCCGTCGCGATGCGCGCGCTGATGGAGGAGCGCTGGGACATCATCCCCGGCGGCGAGCCGATGGACCAGCTCGCGGAGCGCGGTCGGCCGGGGCCTCGACGCCATGCTCGCGGCGATCGGCTCGGGCGGCACCGGCGCCGCCGTCCTGCACGGCGGCGTGATCGGCGAGCTGTGCCGTCAGGTGACGAGCAGCCGCCCGTTCGCGTTCATCCACGCCGACAACGCGTCGATCACCCGCGTCGTGCAGTTCGCCACCGGCCACCGGCTGCTGCGGAACTTCAACGACACCGCCCACCTGGCCTGAGGAACGGCTCGAGCAGCGCGGCCTTCTCCGGGTTGTAGGCGAGGTAGGCCTCGTACCAGACGTCGGGCGCGGCGAGCGGGATGCCGCGCCACTCGCCCTCCCCGCGGAACGGGAGCTCGGGCCCGCCGGTGAAGCCGAGCCCGCCGAGCCCTTCCACCTCGACGCCGTCGACGTCGAGCGTCGCCTTCCACGCGCTGGTGAGCACCGGGCCGGGATCGGTGGTCGTCCGCACCCACCACTCCCCCGCCGCCGCCTCGAACCGCTCGCGGTCCTCGGCGCGCAGCATCAGGTCGATGTCGCGGACCTCGACGTCGAGCCCGAGCGCCCGCAGCAGGCCGCTGCCGCCGAGCAGGAACGGGATGTCGTGCTCGCGCAGCCGCCGCGCGACCGCGTCGAGTGCTTCAAGCAAGCAGGGCGCCGAGGGCTTCGACGAAGCGCTCGTTCTCGGCCTGCGTGCCGACCGTGACCCGCAGCGCCCCCTCGCGCCCGAGGGCGGCGCCGGCGCGCACCAGGATGCTGCGCTGCGAGAGCCCCTGCACGATGTCGCGCTCCTCGACCGCCTCGGGGAGGTCGAACCAGATGAAGTTGGCGTGCGACTCGGCGGGCTGGATGCCGATCGCCTCCAGCTCGGCGATCAGCGACGTGCGCTCGGCGAGGTTGCGCTCCACCCGGCGGGTCACCTCGTCGCCATGCTCGAGCGCCTCGATGGCGGCGGCCTGCGCGGCCGCGTTGCAGAAGAAGGGCTGGCGGACCTGGTCGACGGCGGTGCGGAACGCCTCCGAGCCGCACAGCCCGTAGCCGACCCGCAGCCCGCAGAGGCCGTAGATCTTCGAGAACGTCCGCAGCACCACGAGGTTCGGGTGCTTGTCGAGCAGGTCGACCGAGTCGGCGGGGTCCTGCAGGAGGCTGAACTCGATGTAGGCCTCGTCGAGGATCACCGCGACGTGGCGCGGGACGCTGCTCACGAAGTCGGCGATCTCGTCCAGCGGCAGCGCCGTCGAGGTCGGGTTGTTCGGGTTGCAGACGATCACGAGCCGCGTGGCGGCGGTGATCTCCTTGGCCATCGCGCCGAGGTCGTGGCGGTGGTGCTCGTCGAGCGGCACCTGCAGCGCCCGGGCGCCGGACGCCGCGGCGAGGTGCGGGTAGACGGAGAACGACGGCCACGCGTACACGAGCTCCGCGCCGGGCTCCAGCAGCGCGTCGCCGGCGGCGAGCAGGATGTCGCAGGAGCCGTTGCCGATCGCGATCCGGTTGACGGGCACGTCGTGGCGGTCGGAGAGCTTGCGGCGCAACGCCGCGTTGGACGGGTCCGGGTAGCGGTTGACGCCCGCCAGGGCGGCCGCCGCGGCCTCCACGACCTCGGGGATCGGCGGGTAGGGCGACTCGTTGGAGGCCAGCAGCGCGACGGGCCCCTCGAGCGCGTAGCCGTCGGCGACGGGATAGACGGGGATGCGGCTGATGCGGTCGGCGAACTCGATGGCCATCGGCGAAAGGCTAGTCGGGCCGGCGCAGGAGCACCGCGTAGTCGTTGACGCTGAACAGGAACTCGCCGTTGGCGGCGCGGGCGCGCAGGTCCTCCGTCCACGCCTCGATCCGGGACGCCAGCTCGTGGTGGCGATCGCGCCGCACGGCGCCCTGGATGCCCTGCACGGCGTGGTCGGCCGGCTCGCCGGACAAGAACTCCGTGTCGAGCTCGACCCACGCCAAGGTGTCGATGAGCTCGAGCGGCGAACGCCGGGCGATGGCCGGCAGCTTGCGGCCGATGGTCCCGTCGGCCGAGTCCATCCAGTCCTCCTGCGTGTCGGCGAACGCGTGGACGAGCCGTCGGGTCAGCGACACGTCGGACGAGTTGAAGACCATCGTGTCGAAGTCCTTGTGGGACAGCAGCAGGTGCCCGCCCGGGACGAGGATGCGGGCGACCTCGATCAGGAACCGGTCGGAGGAGGGCAGCGCCTCCAACGTGTCGAGGCAGACCGCGGCGCCGAGCGTGGCGTCCTCGAACGGGAGGGGCTTGTTGAGATCGGCGACCACGGTGCGCACCCTCGGGTCGGCGGCCAGCGACGGGTCCAGCTCCGGCTGGCGGCGCTCGACGCCGATCAGCTCCACGTCGGGGCCGAACCGGTCGCGCAGCGCGATCAGCGTCCGCCCGTCGCCGCACCCGAGGTCGGCGACCACAGGCGGCTGCGGCTCCGGGAGCGCGGAGGCCAGCCGCCGATGCCGCTCAGGGACCGACATACCCCATCATTGTGCGCCCTCGAGGTCCAAGCGCAAGGCGCGCGCCTCGCCGAGGTACACGTGCTGCGGGACCGCGCTCTCCGGCGCGTAGGCGTGGATCATCACCCGGATCACCTTCGGGAGGCTGCCAGGGACGGGGATCTCGCGGGCGCACATGAGCGGCACGCGGCTGAGCCCCATCCGGCGGGCGGCCACCGCGGGGTACTCCGCGTTGAGGTCCTCGGTGAGCGTGAACAGGCAGCTCACGAGGTCCTCGGCGTCAAGGCCGTTGCGCGACAGCAGCTCGCGCATCAGCTCCTCGGTGGCGGTGAGGATCGCCTCGGCCTCGTTGTCCTGCACGGTGGTGGCGCCTCGAAGCGCATACAGCCGCATGAGCCGCGAGGTTCTATCAGCGCCGGCGGCCGCGGGTCCGGCCCGAGCCGCGCAACCGGTCGACTTCGTCCTTCGTGAGGCGCCGGTGCTCGCCCGGCTGGAGGCCCTTCAGGCCCAGCGGGCCGAAGGCGATGCGCTCCAGCGAGGCCACCGGGTGGCCGACCGCGTCGCACATCCTGCGCACCTGCCGCTTGCGCCCCTCGCGGATGGTGATCTCGATCAGGTCGGGCGCGAGCCGCCGCACGCGCGCCGGGAGCGTCATCCCGTCCTCCAGCTCGACCCCCTCGCGCAGTGCCTCCAGCGCCGGGCCGCGCACCGGCGGGCGGCGCACCTTGGCGCGGTAGACGCGGGGGACCTCGAACGAGGGGTGGGTGAGCTGGTGCGCGAGCGGGCCGTCGTCGGTGAGGAGGATCAGCCCCGTCGTGCCGGCGTCGAGGCGCCCGACCGGGTAGAGGCGCCGGCTGCTCGGCACCATCTCGACGACCGTGGGGCGCCCGTGCGTGTCGGCCGCAGTCGAGACGACCCCGGCGGGCTTGTTGACCGCGTACACCGCGCGGTCGCCCTTCCACGCTTTGGCGGGCTTCCCGTCGACCTCGATCTGCTCGCTCCCGTCGACGTCGCGCGCGGGGTCCTTGACGATCTCACCGCGGATCGTCACCCGGCCCGCGAACACGAGCTCCTCCGAGGCGCGGCGCGAGGCCACCCCGGAGTGGGCGAGATATTTGGCCAGGCGCATTGGGCTGCCACGATAGGAGGAGTGGACCTCGCCCTGCTCGACAGCACGCTCGCCGCCGACGGCCAGCCCGCCTTCCGCGCCCGCCAGGTATGGCGCTGGACGGCCAACGGCGCGTCCGGCTACGACGAGATGACCGACCTGCCCGCGCCGCTGCGCGAGCGGCTCGCCGCCGAGGTGCCGTTTTCGTCGCTGGAGCTCGTCAACGAGGCGCACGCGTCCGACGGCACGGTCAAGGCGCTGTTCCACACCCACGACGGCCGCGCCGTCGAGGCGGTGCTGATGCGCTATCGCGACGGGCGCCGCTCGGTGTGCGTGTCCTCGCAGTCCGGCTGCCCGCTGACGTGCACGTTCTGCGCGACGGGCGCGATGAAGTTCGGCCGCAACCTGACCGCCTCGGAGATCCTCGACCAGGTGCTGCACTTCCGCCGCATCGAGGCGGTCGACCACCTCGTGTTCATGGGCATGGGCGAGCCGATGATGAACCTCGACCACGTGCTCGACGCGGCGCGCCGGCTGCCCGACGTGGGCATCACCCACCGCCGCACCGGCATCTCCACGGTCGGCTGGGTGCCCGGCATCCGGCGCCTGGCGGAGTCCGACATGCCGATCCGGCTCGCGCTCTCCCTGCACGCGCCGGAGGACGCCCTGCGCTCGCAGATCATGCCCGTCAACGACCGGCACCCGATCGCCGATGTCCTGGAGGCGTGCGAGGCCTTCTACGAACGCCGCCGCCGCCAAGTGTTCATCGAGTACGTGATGCTCGCCGGCGTCAACGACGGCTACGGCCAGGCGGTTCAGCTCGCGCAGCTGCTCGACCCGAAGATCTACAAGCTCAACCTGATCCCCTACAACCCGACCGACTCCGTCTACGACGGGTCGTCGCGGGGCGCGATCGACGCCTTCAAGGCCGCCCTGGAGGAGCACGGCCTGCGCGCCACCGTGCGCCTCACCCGCGGCCGCGACATCGACGCCGCCTGCGGCCAGCTGGCCGCCAAAGCCGCCGCGTAATTTCTCATCCGAGGGGCACTAAGCCTCTCATGAGACGTCTTCTCACGCTTTCCCTGTGCGTGGCCAGCGGCTTCGCACTCGCCAGCATCACGGGAGCCTTCGCCGGCGACACGCCGCCGCGCGAACGGGCCTCCGCGACCGCCCTGCAGGGCCTGGTCGACCTCTCCCACTCCTTCAACGAGCGCTCGATCTACTGGCCGACGGCCACGCAGTTCAAGCTCACCAAGGTCGCCGACGGCGAGACCGAGGGCGGCTACCACTACTCGGCCAACGACTTCGCGGCCGCCGAGCACGGCGGCACGCACCTCGACGCGCCGATCCACTTCTCCGCCGACGGCAACAAGGCGGACGAGATCCCGCTGAAGCGCCTCGTCGGGCGCGCGATCGTCGTGGACGTCTCCAAGAAGGCGCTGGCGAACCGCGATTACCTGGTCTCGCGCGCCGACCTGCGCGGCTGGGAGCGCGAGAACGGCCGGATCCCGAACCGGGCCATCGTGCTGCTGCGGTCGGGCTACGACCGCTTCTGGCCGGACGCCGAGCGCTACCTCGGAACCGCGGAGCGCGGCGAGGCGGCGGTCCCGAAGCTGCACTTCCCCGGCCTCGACCCCGGCGGCGCGCGCTGGCTCGTCAACGCGCGGCGCGTGAAGGCGGTCGGGATCGACACCGCCAGCATCGACTACGGACAGTCGAAGGACTTCATGACCCACCGGATCCTGGGCGCGGCGAACACGCCGGTGTTCGAGAACGTCGCGCGCCTCGGCCGCCTGCCGAGCCGCGGCTTCATGGTGGTGGCGCTGCCGATGAAGATCGAGGGAGGCTCGGGCGGCCCCCTGCGGATCATGGCCGTGCGGCGCCCCTACGTCGGCGATAAGACGGGTCGACCACACGGCCACGCCGACGTGATCGGCCGCGACGGCTGCCCGCAGGTCGGCGATCGCGCCGTCGGACTGCACGACGACGGAGCCCGATCTCCACGTGGTGCCGCCGTCCGAGGTCCCGTGGCGCAGGTGGAACCCGTCCGCGCGCCCTTCGGCCGCGAGGGCGTGGAGCCGCCCGCCGGCGTCCTGGACGAGCTCGCCGGCGGCCTCGCGGGTGGGGCCGAGCAGCCGGGACGCCGGGCCCGAACGTGCTGCCGTCCCACTTGCGGACCACGCGCATGTTGTCCTCGCGGAACGTCATCAGGAACAGGCCCGCGGGCCCGCCGGCCAGGTGCGGGCGCGCCGCGAAGCCGATATCCACCGCCGGTGTCCAGTTCGAGGCGCTGTTGAGCGAGCCGCTGCCGTCGTAGCGCCGGAACTGCGCGGCGCCCGACCCGGCGACGAAGACCGCCAGCGGCGTCGTCGCGTCGAGCGAGCCCGACCGTGCCGTCGTACGGATGGTCCGTGGAGAGCACCGCGTGCGTCTCGCCGGCCGAGCCGCTGGCGAGCGGCACGTTCTGGAACAGCATGCCGGGCGTCTCCGCCCTCGTGACGAGCGACATCGTGTCGCCGGGTCCGACGACGGCGTCCGTGAAGGGCACCGACCCGATCACGGTCCCGGCGCTGAAGCTCACGCCGCCGTTGGTGGACGTGTAGCGGTAGACGGCGTTGAACGGCGTGCCGCCGTAGCGGTACTGCACGATCCGCACGGTCGAGCCGGAGACCGCGACGAACGGCGGCGTCAGCGATGTCGGTGTCCCCCGGTGGCCGGGATCGAGGTGCTCACGGCGCACGACGTGGCGCCGCGGGGCAGCCGGCAGAACCCGATCGTGCTCGGGTTCTCGTAGCCGTTCCAGGCGATGTACGCGGTGCCGTCGGTGGTGACCGCGACCGACGGCTCGATGCCGGTGCCGACCCTCACCGCGGTGGCACCGTGGGCCGCGCTCGGCAGGGCGGCGGCCAACACCAATGCGAGCACGACGGACCAGCGAGACACAGCGACCTCCGGATGGCGTGTGGACAGCGTCCCACGAACGCCATCGCACTGCAAGAAGGTGCTTTACCGGGGGCGCCGGTGCGCTGCGAGCGCTCCTCGCCGGCCCGGAGGAGCCGCTCGCGCAGCGCCGCCTCGTCCTCGGGGCTCGGGTCCCACGCGGCGGGGTCGGGCAGGTCGTCGACGGACTTGAGCCCGAACAGCTTCAAGAACAGCGGCGTCGTGCGGTAGAGCACGGCGCCGAACTGCGAGCGCCCGGACTCCTCGATCAGCCCGCGGTCGATCAGCGCGGCGGTCGCCGACTCGGAGGCGACGCCGCGGATACGGGCCACCTCGGGGCGCGACACGGGCTGCAGGTAGGCCACGATCGACAGCGTCTCGGCCTGCGCCGGGGTCAGCTGCGGGGTCCGCGGGCGGGCGAGGAGCCGGCGTGCGGCCTCCTCGGCGTCCGGGTGCGAGGCGAGCGCCCAGCCGCCGGCCAGCTCGCGCAGCACCACGCCGCGCCCGCCCAGCCCGTGGCGCAGCTCGCCCAGGGCCTCGAGGACGTCCTCCTCCTCGGCCTGCAGCGCGTCGGCCAGCTCGTCGACGGGCACCGGGTCGGGCGCGAGGAACAGCAGCGCCTCGACCAGCCGCGCGAGCCCGGTCACGACGCCAGCCTCTGCGCAGCACGCTCGGCGGCCGCGGACATCACCGTGATCTCGCCGAACGGCTCGTCCTGCTCCCAGCCGGCCTCGCCGCGCTTGTAGAGCTCCAGCAGCGCGAACAGCGTCACCGCGACGGTCTGCCGGTCGGCGCCGCACACCGCCTCGTCGAACGAGAACGCGCCCCGGCGCAGCAGCCCGCGCAGCAACGCCAGGCGGTCGGCGAGCGCGACCCGCGGGGTCGCCATGTGGCTGAGGTCGATCGGGGGCGGCGTGCGCAGCAGCCCGCCCAGCGCCGCGCCGAGCACGCCCGGCTCGTAGGCGGCGACCGCGTGGTCCAGCGGAGCGCGGCGCAGCGACTCGGGCAGCCGCGCCGCCCGGTACAGATGGCCCTGTTCGTCGGTGTGGCGCTCGCCCAGCCAGCCGCCCGCGCCGCGGAAGCGCGCGTACTGCAGCATCCGCTCGAGCAGCTCCTCGGCCGCCTCGGCCGGCGCCAGCTCGTCCAGCTCGGGCAGCTCCTCGCCGGGGAGCATCAACCGCGACTTGAGCTCCAGCAGCGCGGCGATCAGGACCAGGAACTCGGTCGCGGCCTCGAGGTCCAGCTCGTCGCGCGACTCCAGGTGATCGAGGTAGGAGACGACGATGTCGGCCAGCTCGACCTCCAGCAGGTCCACGTCCTCGCGCAGGATCAGCGACAGCAGCAGGTCGAAGGGCCCGGCGAAGACGTCGAGATCCAGCTCCAGCTTGTGCACTTCGGAGGCCATCGGCCCCTGGAGGCTAGGCCGTGGGGCCGACGGACCGCGAGGACACCGTGCCCGCCCGCCCAAGCCCCATGGCGTCACGGACGTCCGCGACGGTCACCGAGGCGATCGCCCGGGCCTTGTCCGCGCCCTCCGCGAGGATCGCCTCCAGCCGCGCCTCGTCGGGCCGCAGCTCGGTGTAGCGCTCGCGGACCGGGGCGAGCCAGTCGGCCACCTCGTCGCCGACCGCGGTCTTGAGGTCGCCGTAGCCGCGGCCGTCGAACTCGCGCTCGATCGTCTCGGCGTCCACGTCGCGCACCACGGCGAGGATGTCGATCAGGTTGGTGATGCCGGGCTTGTCGGGCGAGCGGACGATCTCACGGCCGGAGTCGGTCTGCGCGCGCTTGAACTTCTTCCGGACGACGTCGGGCTCGTCCATCACGTAGACCCTGCCCTGCTCAGTGCCGGCCGTCGTCGACATCTTCCGCGTGGGCTCCTGCAGGTCCGTGATCCGGGCCCCGACCTGCGGGAACCGCCCCTCCGGGACCACCAGAAGCTCGCCGAAGCGGGCGTTGAAGCGCTCGGCGACGTCGCGCATCAGCTCGATGTGCTCGCGCTGGTCCTCGCCGACCGGCACCTCGTGCGTGCGGTAGGCGAGCACGTCGGCGGCCATCAGCACGGGGTAGAAGAGCAGCCCCGAGGAGACCATCTGCCGCTGCTGCACCGACTTGTCGCGGAACTGGTGCATGCGGTTGAGCTCGCCCAGCGGGGTGAGGCCGGAGAGCATCCACGTGAGCTCCGTGTGCTCGTGCACGTCGCTCTGGCGGAAGAGGATCGAGCGGTCCGGGTCGAGGCCCGACGCGACCATCATCGTCAGCAGGTCGTACGTACGCTCGCGCAGCGCCGCCGGGTCGTAGTCGACGGTGACCGAGTGCAGGTCGACGATGCAGTAGATCGACGGGTCGCCGCGGTCCTGGCCCGCGACGTACTGGCGGAAGCCGCCGATGTAGTTGCCGAGGTGCTTGGTGCCCGTCGGCTGGATCCCTGAGAAGACGATCATCCGGGACCGCAGGGTACCGAGCGCACCCTGCGATCCCGATGAGCGCGGCTACGCGGTGCGGGGCACCAGCGCGAGGATCGAGTTCAGCGCGGACGCGAGCGTCGCGGCCGACTGACCCTGGGGATCGAGGATCCCGGTGATCGCGCACAGGAGGTTGCCCAAGAGCGCGTTGGTGCCGGGGATGGCCTCGATGAGCGCCTCGATCCGGCTCGTGGCGACGCGCAGCCCGAGCAGGTTGAGGTCGATCGGGTTGAGCACGAGGTTGAGCACCTGGCAGGCGCCGGGCGTCGGGTTCGGCTGCTGCGACGCCGAGGCCTGCTTGGCGAGGGTCGCGGGGATGCGCACGTTGCGCTTGGAGACCTTCTTGCCCTTCAGCTTGCCGGTGAGCGTGCCGACCGCGACCACCTTGTCGCCGCGAGCGGCGAACCGCTTGATGGTGTAGGTGCCCTTGAAGCCCTTGGTGCCCTTGACGGCCACCTTCTGGGTCAGGGGCTTGGCCTCCTGCGCCGACGCGGTGCCGGCGGCGCCGAGCACGACGGCGCACGAGGTCAGGACCGCAACGGCGGCCATGTGGAGCCTTGACATGGAACCCTCCTTAAGGGGAATGGGGTTGACGTCCCGCCGTCGGGCTCCCCGACGGCGGGCCGCCCCATTCGCCCCCGTCAACGGCGCGTGACGGGTCAGTCCATCGGCTGGCGGATCACCGGCCGCTTCGCGGCGCCCGCCTCGTCGAGCCGGCGGACCGGCGTCGAGTACGGGGCGCTGCGGGCGATGTCGGGATCCTCGGCGCCCTCGCGCAGGATCTCCGCGATCGCGTCGGCGAACGAGTCGAGCGTCTCCTTCGTCTCGGTCTCGGTCGGCTCCACGAGCAGCGCCTCGTCGACGAGCAGCGGGAAGTAGACCGTCGGCGGGTGGAAGCCGTAGTCGAGCAGCCGCTTGGCGAGGTCGAGCGTCTTGAGCCCGAGGTTCTTCTTCATCGGCGCGCCGGAGAGGACGAACTCGTGCATGCAGATCCGGTCGTAGGCGACCGGCAGGTGCTCGGCCACCCCGTCCTCCTTGAGCCGCGCGAGCAGGTAGTTCGCGTTCAGCACGGCGGTCTCTGAGGCCTCCTGGAGGCCGTCTCCGCCCAGCGAGAGGATGTAGGCGTAGGAGCGCACGAACACGCCGTAATTGCCCTGGAAGCCGCGCAGGCGGCCGATCGACTGCGGGCGGTCGAAGTCCAGAAGATATTCGTGTTTCGCACCTCCGGCCTCGCGAGCTCGTCCTTCGGGCGACGTTACACGCACCACTTGGGGCCTCGGGAGGAACGGCTCGATGCGGTCGGAGACCGCGATCGGGCCGGCGCCCGGGCCGCCGCCGCCGTGGGGTTGCGTGAACGTCTTGTGGAGGTTGAAGTGCACGATGTCGAAGCCCATGTCGCCGGGCCGCGTGCGCCCCATCACCGCGTTGAGGTTGGCGCCGTCGTAGTAGAGCGTCGCGCCGACGTCGTGGACGATCTTCGCGATCTCCTCGATGTTGGTGTCGAACAGCCCGAGCGTGTTCGGGTTGGTCAGCATCAGGCAGGCGACGGTCTCGTCGGCCTTGGCGCGGAGGTCGTCGACGTCGACGCCGCCGTCGGGCGCGGTGCCGACCTTGACCACCTCGTAGCCGCCCATCGTCACCGTCGCCGGGTTGGTCCCGTGCGCGGTGTCGGGGGTGAGCACCTTGGTGCGCTGCTCGCCGCGGGCCTCGTGGTAGGCGCGGGTCAGCAGCACGCCGGCCAGCTCGCCGTGCGAGCCGGCGCTCGGCTGCAGCGAGACGTGCGGGAGGCCGGCGATCTCGCCCAGCGCCCCTTGGAGCTCGTGCATCAGCTGCAGCGCGCCCTGCGCGCGCTGCGGGGCCTGGGCCGGGTGCAGGCGGGCGTTGCCCGCCATCGCCGCGACCCGCTCGTGCAGCTTCGGGTTGTGCTTCATCGTGCACGACCCGAGCGGATAGAAGCCCTGGTCGAGGTCGAAGTTGCGCTTCGACAGGCGGTTGTAGTGGCGCACGATCTCCGGCTCGGCGATCTCGGGCAGCCGCGGCGGCTCCTTGCGCCGGAAGCGCTCCGGGAGCGCGTCCTCGTCGCGGTCGACGTCGAGCTCGGGCGCCACGAATGCGCGCCGCCCCTCGCGGGACTTCTCGAAGATCGTCACCGCCCGGTCGCGCTGCATCGGGGTTTCAGTGGCGAGCGGCCGCCCGGACGGCGCGTCGGCGTCGACGCCGGGGTCGCCGTGGAGGCGGTTGTCGTTGACCGTGCTCATGCGTGCACCTTGTCGGTGGAGCGCTCGGCCGCGACCGCGGCGCCCAGAACGTCGGCGAGGCGGTCGATGTCGGCACGCGAGCGCTGCTCGGTGAGCGCGATCAGCAGACCGTTCCGGTACTCGTCGTAGTCGGCGCCCAGCGGGTAGCCGGGATTGACGCCCTCGGCGGCGCAGCGCTCGATGACGGCGGATAGGGATTCCCACCCACCCACGTCCAGGCGCACGGCGAACTCGCGGACCACCGGCTGCTCGTGGAGCAGCTCGACGCCCTCGATCTCGGCCAGGCGGCGCCGCGCGTAGGCGGTGCGCTGGACGAGCAGCTCGCCGAGCTCCACGATCCCGCGGCGGCCGAGCCAGCTGAGGTAGATCACGCCGGCCAGCGCGTTCAGGGCCTGCGCGGTGCAGATGTTGTGGGTGGCCTTCTCGCGGCGGATGTGCTGCTCGCGCGTCTGGAGCGTGAGCACGAAGCCGCGGCGGCCGTCGACGTCGGTCGTCTCTCCGGCGATGCGGCCGGGCAGCTTGCGCAGGTAGGCCTGCTGGGCGGCGAAGAAGCCGAACGACGGCCCGCCGTAGTCGAGCCGGTTGCCGAGCGTCTGCCCCTCCCCCACGGCCACGTCGACCTCGAAGTCGCCGGGCGGGCGCAGCACGCCGAGCGTCAGCGGATCGCACTGGACGATCAGCAGCGCGCCGGTCTCGCGGGCCACGGGCGCGAGCGCCTCGAGGTCCTCGACGGCGCCGAGGAAGTTGGGCTGGCCGAGGAACACGGCGGACACGTCGTCGCCGATCGCCTCGCGCAGCGCGTCGATGTCGGTCACGCCGTCCGAGAGCGGGAGCTCGTCGATCGTCGTGCCCCAGCCGGCGCTGGTGGTGGCCAGCGTCTCGCGGGAGTGCGGGTGCAGGGCGCGCGAGACGAGGAAGCGGTCCTTCTGGTTGTGCAGGCGCGCGAGCCAGCCGGCGGCGGCGACGGCGCTCGGGCCCTCGTAGACCGAGGCGTTGGAGACCGGCAGGCCGGTCAGCTCGGAGATCGCGGTCTGGTACTCGAACATGACCTGCAGCCCGCCCTGGGAGATCTCGGGCTGGTAGGGCGTGTAGGGCGTGAGGAACTCCGAGCGCTGGAGGATCGAGTCGATCAGCGCCGGGACGTAGTGGTCGTACATGCCCGCGCCCAGGAACGACACCTCGTCCTCGGCGGACACGTTGCGGGCCGCGAGGTCGCGCAGGTAGGCGTAGACCTCCTGCTCGGGCTTGCCGTCCGGCAGGTCCAGCGGGCGGCCGAGCCGCACGCCCTCGGGCAGGGCCTCGAACAGCTCGTCGATCGAGCCCACGCCGATCTGCTCGAGCATCTCGGCGCGGTCGGCATCGGTTGCGGAGGTGTAGCGGCTCAAGACAGCGAGCTCTCGTAGGTGGCGGCGTCCATCAGGTCGTCGACCTCGGAGGCGTCCGCGATCGAGATCTTCACGAGCCAGCCCTCGCCGTAGGGGTCCTCGTTGACGTTCTCGGGGTCGTCGGAGAGCTTCTCGTTGACCTCGGTGATCTCCCCGGAGAGCGGCGACACGACGTCGGAGACCGCCTTGACCGACTCGATCTCGGCGTACGGCTGGTCCTTGGCGATCGTCGTGCCCACCTTCGGGGGGTCGAAGAACACGACCTCGCCGAGCTGGTCCTGCGCGTACCACGTGATCCCCAGCGTCGCGGTCTCGCCGTCGATGCGCGCCCAGTCGTGCTCGGCGTGGTACTTCAGGTCGTCCGGGTAGCTGGCGGCCACTTAGTCGGTCTCCTTGGAATACAGGGGCTTGTCCCTCACCTCGGCCGTACGGGTGCGGCCGCGTACATCGATCTCGATCTGCGTGCCAGGCTCGGTCTTCCCGACCGGCAGGTAGGCCATGCCGATGCCGTACCCGAGGCTCGGCGACATCGTGCCCGAGGTCACCTCTCCCCCGCCCACCACCGGGTTGCCCTGGCGGGCGATGCCGGAGCCGGTGACCGCGAACGGCGCGAGCTTCTCCTTCGGGCCGGCCTCGCGCGCGGCGCGCACGGCGTCGGAGCCGATGAAGCCGGTGTCCTCCTTGCAGCACCAGCCGAGGCCGGCCTCGATCGGGCCGCGCTCCTCCATCAGGTCGTTGCCGTAGAGGTGGAAGCAGACCTCCAGGCGCAGCGTGTCGCGGGCGCCCAGGCCGGCGGGCTCGACGCCCGCCTCGATCAGCGCGTCCCACACCGCGGTCGCGCCGGCGGCGGGGATGATCAGCTCGACGCCGTCCTCGCCCGTGTAGCCGGTGCCGCACACGAGGACGTCGGCGACCCCGGCGACGGTGAGCGTGGCGGTGCGGAAGCGCTTGGGTAGCTCGCCGTCGGTCAGGCCGGCCACGATCCCGCGCGCCTGCGGGCCCTGGACGGCGAGCATCGCGAGGTCGTGGAGCTTGTCGTGGAGCTCGACGTCGAACCCTTCGGCGTGCTCCTGGAACCACGCGAGGTCGCGGGCGTGGTTGGAGGCGTTGGTGACCGTGAGGAAGTGGTCCCCGAGCCGGTAGCTGAAGAGGTCGTCCAGCACGCCGCCGTCGTCGCGGCACAGGACGCTGTACTGCGCGCCGCCGTCTTTCAGCTTGTTGACGTCGTTGGAGAGGACGCGCTGCAGGAACGCCTCGGCGTCGGGCCCGGTGGTCTCGATCTCGCCCATGTGGGAGACGTCGAAGACGCCGGCGCGCTCGCGGACCGCCTCGTGCTCGGCTCGGATCCCGGCGTACTGGACGGGCATCTCCCAACCCGCGAACGGGACCAGGCGTGCGCCCGCCGCGACGTGGCGGTCGTGCAGGGGCGTGTGCTGCAGTGATTCGGCTCCGGCGGCCATTTCAGCGTCCGGACGCTAGCAGCGGGTACTACGCTCGCGCGGGTCATACGACGGAGGAGGCGGGGATGCGTACGGCATGGAGGCGATGGGCGGTGGCGGCCGTGGCGGCGGGGCTGCTGGCACCCGCCACGGCGGCGGCCGGGACCTACGACGTGGTGTCGTGCAACGCGCCGGGAGCGGGGGGCGTCAACAACGCCTGGAGCGGCCAGTTGACGTCGTTCAACAACGACCCCGCAGCCGCAGTACTTCGACGTGATCGACGACTGCCGCGGCGGCGAGGGCGGCCTGGTCGCGCGCTCGAAGGTCGGCGGCGAGGGCCGGGCCGGCTTCCTGCGCGGCGCCGGTGGACTTCGACGCGCCGGCGGGCACCGTGATCACCCGCGCGACCATCTGGCGGTGGGGGTTCAAGTACCGCAGGAACGAGACCGACCCGTACCCCGAGTACCAGGGCGACGACGGCGACCCGTGGTTCATGGGCGCCAAGGACTGCATCGACAACACGTCGGGCGCGAGCGCGTTCAGCCGGGAGACCTGCGACAACCCGCCCGGGCCGGGCCAGGTGTGCGGGATCGGCGTCAACGGCGGGCTCAGCGCCGCGAACGAGACGACCTACGACCTCAACTCGACGCGGCTGATCTAGCAGGTGTTCTGCCGCTCGCTGCCGGGCTGCGACCGCTACTACGTCGACAACGCGGCCGGCGTGGAGCTCTACGGCGCCCGCGTCACGCTGACCGACAACAGCGCGCCGACCCTGAGCGCCGGCGGGCCGCTGCTGGCCGGCGGCTGGCACCGGCCCGGCGAGGCGGTCGACGTACGACGCCTCCGACAACACGGGGATCCGCGCCGCGCGGCTGCAGTCGGGCGCGCTGGCCTCCGCCGACGAGCGGGCGTGCGACTACACGCGCCGGGTGCCGTGCTCGAACGTGAGCGGCGGCCGGATCGCGCTGCCCTCGCTGCCCGACGGCGAGCAGCCGCTGCGGATCGTCGCCGAGGACGCCGCCGGCAACCCGACGGTCTCCGACCGGCGCGTGAAGATCGACGGCACGGCGCCGCTGGCGCGCCTCGAGCGCGCCCGCGGGCGGACGCTGCGCGTGCAGGTCGAGGACGCCGGCTCGGGGGTCGCGGGCGGCGAGATCCTCGTGCGCAACTCCTCGGCCGAGCAGTACCGGCGCGCTGCCGACCACGCTGAAGGGCGGGCTGCTGAGCGCGCGGCTGGACCGCGGGCGGGTGTCGCGCACCGACATCCGCGTGCGGGTCGGCGACACCGCCGGCAACACGGTCACCGGCGTGCCGCCGCGGATCACGGTCACGAGCGCCCGGATCGGCCGGCGCACCCGCGCGGTCCGCTCCTCGCGCCTGCGGCTGCCGTTCGGGCGCCGCGCCGTGCTGCGCGGGACGGCTGACGCTGTCCGCCGGGCAGCCGGTGGCGAACGCCCAGGTCCGGGTCGTCAGCCGCGTGCGGCGCCGCGGCGCGGGCCTGCGCGAGCTCGGGCTCGTGACCACGGACCGCCGCGGCCGCTTCTCCGCGCCGGTGCCGGCCGGCCCGAGCCGCACCGTCGGGCTGCGCTTCGAGGGCCGCGACGAGGTCCTGCGCGGCGCCCGTGGCGTCGGCGTGCGGGTGCCGGCGGCGAGCACGATCCGCGCCTCGCGCACCGCGCTCTCCGGCCCCGGCCGCGTGCGGTTCAGCGGGCGGATGCGGACCGCCGGCCAGCCGATCCCCGACCGCGGCCTGATCGTCGTGCTCCAGGGGCGCGAGCAGGGCCGCTGGCGCACGTTCTCCGACACCCGCACCAACCGCAAGGGCCGCTGGAGCGCGAGCTACCGGTTCCGCGGGTTCGCCGGCACGTACCCGATCCGGACGCGGATCCGCCGCCAGTCGGGCTTCCCGTTCGAGCTCGGCTACTCCCGCATCGTGCGCGGTGTGCGGTGTCGCTTACCGGAGCGTTGACGCGGGAGCGACTGCGTCGGCGCCCTCGCCGCCCGAGACGTCGACCGGCGCGCCGTCGGACGCTGGATGCGACCACGCGGTCGTCGCCCGGCCCGGCGTCGGCGGTCACGTTGCCGGAGCGGAGTTGAGCCGTCGTTCCCGTCGCCGCCGAGCGCGGTCGTCGGCGGCGCCGCGCCCTGGCTGCCCACACGATGGTGTCGTTCCCCGCGCCGCCGTCGAGCACGTGCGGCGCCGCGCCGTCGCCGAGGCCAGAGTTCGTCATCGCCGTCCCCGCCCTCGAGGCGCACCGCCGGCGCCGCGGCGCGGAGGCCGACAGCGCGTCGTTGCCGCCGCCCCCCGTGATGACGAGCTGCGTGACGCCCTCGACGGGGCACCGACGTCGTTCTCGCGGTTCGCGTGCAGCCCGGCCCGGCAACGTAGGTCTCGCCGGGCTGGAACCCGATCGCCCGATAGACGTCGCCGATCCTTGCAGGCTGCCTCTGACCGCGATGCGGATCGGCTCGCCCGCGTCCGTGTGCGCTAGACGGTGAGCTTGACGGTGCTGTCGGTGACGACAGCGCGGAACGTCTCGACCACGGCGGGGTCGAACTGGACGCCGGCGCAGCGGCGCAGCTCCTCGAGCGCGTCCTCCGGCGTCCGCCGGGGCGCGTAGGTGCGCTCGCCCGTCATCGCGTCGAAGGCGTCGGCGACGGCCACGATGCGGGAGCCGAGCGGGATCGCGTCAGCCTGCAGCTGGTCGGGGTAGCCGGTGCCGTCCCAGCGCTCGTGCGTCGAGCGGACGAGCTCGGCGACGCGGGCGAGGGCGGGCGCCGAGCGCACGATCCGCTCGCCGATCAGCGGGTGGCGGCGCACGAAGGCCCACTCCTCCTCGTCGAGCGGGCCGGGCTTGCC
Organism: uncultured Solirubrobacteraceae bacterium; assembly: GCA_963764385.1. Taxonomy (GTDB): domain Bacteria; phylum Actinomycetota; class Thermoleophilia; order Solirubrobacterales; family Solirubrobacteraceae; genus DATFQI01. The sequence continues at coordinate 191,781 of CAVXSJ010000009.1, forward strand.
GAGGATGTCGTCGGGAATGGCGACCTTGCCGGCGTCGTGCAGCTCGCCGGCGTGGCGGATGCGCTCGACCTCCTCGGGCGCCAGCCCGAGCCGGCGCGCGGTGCGCTCGGCGAGCTCGGCGACGCCGCTGAGGTGGCCGCCCAGCATCGGGTTGCGCTCGGTCAGCGCGCGCAGCAGGACGTCGGTGCTCTGGCGGCCGGCCGACAGCCGCCCGGCGTGCTTGGAGGCGTACATGCGCTGGTCGGCGATCCGCAGCGCCTCGGGGTGGTCGGACGCCTCGCCGGGGAGCAGGACCGACCCGTGCGAGCAGCCGATCGCGAAGCCCTCGCCGCTCTCCGACAGCGCGGCGGCGGCGGACTGGACCAGCTGGGCGGGATCGTCGAGCCCGGGCTCGAGCAGCACGCAGAACTCGTCGCCGCCCATCCGGAAGGCGCGGCCGCGGCCGTGCAGGCAGGCGGCCAGGTTGCTGCCCAGGCGGATCAGCAGCGCGTCGCCCGCCGGGTGGCCGAAGGTGTCGTTGTAGTGCTTGAAGCCGTCGAGGTCGAACAGCGCGAGCACGAACGGGCGCGCCGGGCCGTCGTCGGGCAGCAGGTCCTCCAGCTCGAGCGTGAGCGCACGGCGGTTGCCGAGGCCGGTCAGCGAGTCGGTCATCGCCTCCTCGCGTGAGGCGCGCAGCATCTCGACGTTCTCGCGGAAGGTGAGCGTCAGCCGCGCCATGACGGCCAGCAGCGACGCCGACGCGAGCGTGATGGCGAGGGCGTTCACGGTGCCGAAGCAGCCGTAGACGAGCACGCCGAGGCTGGTCAGCCCGAAGCCGAGCGGGACGGCGATAAGGCGCAGGCTCGTGGCCTGCGGGGTGCGGCGCCGGTCCGGCGGGCGGCTGCCAGGCGGCCGCGGCGATCAGGAACAGCCCGATCCACCAGCCGGTGTCGATCGGGCCGCCGGAGACGAAGCTCCCGTCGGCGGTCTTGACGAGGTACAGCGAGTCGGCGAGCCAGAAGGTGGAGACGCCGATGGCCAGCAGCATCCACGTGCGGTCCAGACGCCATCCGGTGCCGGCCAGCGCGCCGACGATGAGGCCGAGCAGGACGAGGTCGGTGAGCGGATAGGCGAGGTTGGTGGCCACCGCGAGGGCCTGGCCCTCGACGTTGGAGAGCACCGGCTCGAGCACCAGCGCGGCGCTGAGGGCGGCCACGGCGAGCGCGGCGATCACGCCGTCGACCCACAGCGTCCGCGGCACCTCCCGGGCGCGGGCGCGCAGCAGCATCACGATGCCGGCCAGCACGAACACGGGCAGCAGCAGGTAGCCGGCGTCGGCGGGCGAGGGGATCGAGATCACCTCGGCGTCCCAGAGGACGGCCGTGTAATAGACCTCGCCGAGCGACCAGGCCAGCACGCCGCCGCCGATCAGCAGCCACGCGAGCCGCTCCCGCCCGGCGGTGAGCGCCTTGGCGATGATCAGCAGCGAGGCCGCCACCAGCACCACGTCGTGGGCGAATCGCGAGGTGAGCGACGCCCGCGTCGAGGCCGGGCGCGATGAGGACGTGGAGCTCGTACAGGACCAGCCACGCGGCGCATACGGCGAACACCGCGTGGTGCCAGCGGTGGCGTACGGTGGTCGCGGCGCGATCCATGGTCCTGTTATCGGCCGCTGCGGGGCGCTCCCTAAGGGGAGGTAGCTACCTCAAGAACGGCGGGATATCGAGATCGTCGTCGGAGATCTCCAGCGAGGTGCGCTGGCGATCGTCCATCCGGACGTCGCGGTCGCGGCGGCCGGCACGGGCTTCCTCCCGGGCGGAGCGCGGGCGCGCGCGGCCGTGGTCGAAGCCGGTGGCGATGACGGTGACGCGGATGTCGTCGCCCAGTGCGGGGTCGATGACGGCGCCGAAGATGATGTTCGACTGGGCGTCGGCGGCCGAATGGATGAGCTCGGCGGCCTCGTTGACCTCGAACAGGCCGAGCTCGTTGCCGCCCGTGATGTTGAGCAGGATCCCGGTGGCGCCCTCGACGGACTCCTCCAGCAGCGGGCTGGAGATGGCGGCCTTGGCGGCCTCGGAGGCGCGGGACTCGCCCGACGCGGTGCCGATGCCCATCAGCGCGGAGCCGGCGTCCTGCATGATCGCGCGGACGTCGGCGAAGTCGAGGTTGATCAGGCCCGGGATCGTGATCAGGTCGGTGATGCCCTGGACGCCCTGGCGCAGGACGTTGTCGGCCTCGCGGAACGCGTCGAGGATGCTGGTGCGGCGCTCGACGATGCTCAGCAGCTTCTCGTTCGGGATCACGATCAGCGTGTCGACCATCTCGCGCAGGCGGTCGATGCCCTCCTGCGCCTGGCGGGAGCGCTGCGAGCCCTCGAAGTCGAACGGGCGCGTGACGACGCCGACGGTGAGCGCGCCGATCTCGTTCTTGGCGATCTCCGCGATCACGGGCGCGGCGCCCGTGCCGGTGCCGCCGCCCTCGCCGGCGGTGACGAAGACCATGTCCGCGCCCTTGAGCGCCTCCTTGATCTCGTCGCGCGACTCCGCGGCGGCGCCCTGGCCGATCTGCGGGTTGGCGCCGGCGCCGAGGCCCTTGGTCAGCTCGTGGCCGATGTTGAGCTTGATGTCCGCATCGGTCATCTGCAGGGCCTGCGCGTCGGTGTTGCACGCGATGAACTCCACCCCGCTCAGCCCAGCATCGATCATGCGGTTGACCGCATTGGTACCACCGCCGCCGACACCGACGACCTTGATCACTGCGAGATAGCTGCCAGCTTCCATGAGAGAGATGTCCGTGCCTCAGGTTGGAGTCGAGCGTTTTAGCACGCCCGCCGACGGCGCGGAACGCCGCACAGTAGGCGCAATTCTCTCCCGATGTCAACGAGAGCGAACCTCGGCAACAGACGTTGCAGAACGCAGAAGTCTTGAGTCATAGTAGAGGGTTGCCTCATTCTCACCCTACGGTTGAGGGTTGACTTCGGGGGTGCCCTGGGGGGTCGGCTCGGCCACCGGGCCGAGGCCTCCAGCCGCCACCCGCTCGGGAATCCGGACGTCGAGGTAGGTCGCTCCGGCGGCGCTCCGATCGGCCAGCACGCGCGTGGCGGCGAGCCACTTCCGGCCCGCGTCGGAGGCGTCGCCGAAGATCAGATCGGGCCCGTCGACGAGCGCGAGCATCATGCCCTTGGGGCCCGTCCACAGGCGATCGATGCGCCGGCGGAGCTCCTCGGGCGCGGCGGCGGAGATGGCCAGCGCGGTCCGGGTATTGGCGTTTCCGACGCGGTCGCCGGTGGGCGCGGCGTCCATCCGGATGACCGGGAGGTCCTCGTCGGCTCGCACGCCTCGTAGGAGGAGCCCGGAGCCGGTCGCGGCGATCGTGCTGTCGCCGACCTCGAGCGCGGCGACCGGCTCGTGCTCGATCACCTCGATGCGCATCTGGTGCGGGAAGTCGGTGCGGATCTTCAGGTCGGCCACGGAGGAGAAGCGAGCGGCGACGGAGCGCAGCGCCGATCTCGCGGACGTGCAGCGTCGTCATGTCGCGGGCGGCGGCGTCGAGTGCGGCGCGGAGCTTCACCTGCTCGCTCGAGCTCGTGCCCGTGACCGTGACCTCCTCGACCTGGACGAGCGACGAGTCGCGCACCCACATCCACCCCCCGCCGAGAACAACACCGTCGCCACGAAGGCAAGCAGCGCCTTGAGCGGCACGCGTGGGAGGCGCGGCACGAGCATCCGGGCGCGCCGTGAGAAGGTCGAGTCGAGGCTCATGCGGAGTTGGGCGGCGCCACCCCGGCGCCGCTCGCAAGGGCCTTCGACCCCACACCCGCGTCTCCTCCCCCGGGCAGGGGTCAGACCCCTTTCCGCAGCGAGATGAAGCGAGGGGTCTGACCCCCGTCAGGCGATCAGTCGTCGGCCGAGGGCGTCGATATTGCCGGCGCCGAGCGTGAGCACGATGTCGCCGTCGCGCAGGGTCGCCCGCAGGTAGGCCTCGGCCTCGTCGAAGCCGGACAGCCACGCCACGGGCCGGCCCGCGGCGGCGTCGGCGGCGGCCGCGGCGACGAGCCGGCCGGTGACGCCCGGGAAGTCCTCGGCGCGCTCGCGGGCCGGGTAGACGTCGAGCACGACGACGGCGTCGGCGCCGGCCAGGGCGGCGCCGAACTCGCGCGCCTGGTGGCGGGTGCGGGAGAAGAGGTGGGGCTGGAAGGCGGCGATCAGGCGGCGCGGGCCGAGCGTGCGGGCGGCCTCGATGGTGGCCTGGACCTCGGTCGGGTGGTGGGCGTAGTCGTCGACCACGAGCGCGCCCGCCGCGGTGGTCCCGAGCCGCTCGAAGCGCCGCCCGGCGCCGCCGAAGTCGCGCAGCGCCGCGGCCGCGGCCACGGGGTCCGCGCCCGCCAGCCGGCAGGCGGTCAGCGCCGCGGCGGCGTTGCGGGCGTTGTGGGCGCCAGGGACGCCGAGCACGACCTCGACGCCGTCGAGGTCGAACCGCGAGCCGGACTCCCCCAGCTCCGGCTCGGGCACGTCGAACGCCGTGACCGGGGTGTCGCCCGCCAGCGCGAGCAGATCGGGCCGGTCCCACACGACGGCCCGCGCGGCCAGCGCCAGGAAGGCCCGGAACGTGTCGTCGACGTCGCGGCGGGAGCTGTAGGTCGTGTGGTGGTCCATCTCGGCGTTGGTGAGCACGGCGATCCGCGGCGCGAGCTTGAGCAGCGAGCGGTCCGACTCGTCGGCCTCCACCACGAGCCACTCCCCCGTCCCCCAGCCGGCGTTGGCGCCGGTGGAGCGGACCTCGCCGCCGACCAGGTAGCTCGGGTCCATCCCGCAGCCCCGCAGCGCGTGCACGACCATGCTCGACGTCGTCGTCTTGCCGTGGGTGCCGCTGACCGCGATCGTCGGCTTCAACCGCGTGAGCTCGCCGAGCAGGTCCGCGCGGTGCAGCTCGCGCTGGCCACGCTCGCGGGCCACGGCGCGCTCCGGGTTCTCGGGCGGGATGGCGCTGGAGACGACCACCTCGGCGACCTCGGGCACGTGCGCGGCGTCGTGCCCTTCCGACGGCTCGACTCCGAGCGCGCGCAGCGGCAGCAGGTACGGCGAGTCGGCGGCGCGGTCGGAGCCGGTGACGTCGGCGCCGAGCGAACGGGCTACGAGCGCGAGGCCGCTCATCCCCGCGCCCCCGATGCCGACAAAGTGCAGCCGCCGGCCGCTCCACGGGTGTTCGGTGCTCACGGGCGGTGAACATAGCTGGCGTCGCCGCGTGTTCGCGCGCTTACTTTCCGGTGGGGCGGACTTGAAACTTCCGGCGGGTTCTGCCGTCACTAGGGGCAGGCCTGGCCATCGATCGGTTGACCCCCTGACCAGGTCTAGGGGCGTGGCGCGCAAGCGCCGCGCCCCGCCCTACCTTCCGGCTGCGGCCAGTACCTCGGCGGCGATGTCGCGCGCGGAGTGGGGGCGCGCCAAGGCCCGCGACGCATCGCTCATCTCCCGCAGCCGCGCGGGATCGAGCGCGATCGCATCGACCGCCGCACGCAGCCGCTCGGCACTCAGCTCGTCGTCGCGGAGCACGGTGGCGGCGCCGGCGCGCTCCATCCAGCGGGCGTTGGTGGTCTGGTGGTCGGCCGACGCGTGCGGATACGGGATCAGGACGGCCGGGAGGCCGTACTGGGCGAGCTCGAACACGCTGCCGCCCGCGCGGGCCACCGCGAGGTCGGCGGCCGCGAGCGCGTCGCCGAACGGGGTCAGGTAGTCGCGCAGCAGGTAGCCGTCGCCGGGGGCGCGCAGCTCGGCGAAGTCGCGCTTGCCCGCCACGTGCAGGACGGAGTAGGGCGCGTCGGCGAGCGCCTCGATGGCGGTGGTGTTGATCGAGCGGGCGCCGAGCGAGCCGCCGAACACGAGCACGACCATCTCGTCCGGCCCGATGCCCAGGCGCTCGCGGGCGCCGTCCTCGACGGTCGCCGGGACGGGGCGGCCGGTGACGCGGTAGCGCTCGCCGTCGCGGCCCTCGAGAGGGAACGCGAGGCACACGCGATGGGCGCGGGGCGCCAGCGCGCGGTTGGTCAGCCCGAGGTGGGAGTCGGCCTCGGCGAGCACGAGCGGGATCCGCCTCAGGACCGCCACCAGGCCCACCGGGCCCGCCACGTAGCCGCCTCCGCCGAGCACGGCGTCGGGGCGGCGGCGGGCGAGGATGTTCCGGGCGGTGCCGAGCGCGGCCACCGCCTTCGCCGCGGCGCGAGCCGCCTTCAGCGGGTTCGAGCGGCTGATGCCCTCGGCCGCGATCGGGTCGAGCTCGTAGCCCGCGGCGGGCACCAGCTCGGCCTCGGCGCGCTCCCCGCCGACGAAGGTGACCTCGGCGCCCTCAGCCCGCAGCGCGTCCGCGACCGCTATTGCCGGAACCACGTGACCCGCCGTCCCGCCGGCGGCTATCACGATCCGCGGCGGCCCTCCGCCGATGGTCGTCGTCACGGCGCGGCCGCTCGGGGAGGGCGCGCAGGTGCGCGGAGCCGCCCCCGGCGATGTTGAGCAGCAGGCCCATCGAGCACAGCAGCACGATCAGCGACGTCGACCCCGAGGAGACGAACGGCAGCGGGACCCCGGTGAGCGGGGCGAGTCCGAGCACGGCGTAGACGTTGAGCAGGGCTTGGCACAGGATCAGGGAGGTGAGGCCGCCGGCCAGGAGCTTGGCGTAGGCGCCCTTGGCGTTCTTCGCGGTCCGCAGCCCGGCGTACCCGATCATGCCGTAGAGGAACAGGAGGCCGCACACCCCGGCTACCCCCAGCTCCTCTCCGATCACGGCCAGGATGAAGTCCGTATGGGCTTCGGGGAGGTAGAAGATCTTCTGCACCGACTGGCCTGGCCCGAGCCCGAACATGCCACCGGACCCGATCGCGATCTGGCCCTGGACGGACTGGAACCCGATCCCGCCGGCGTGCTCCCACGGGTTGATGAACGCCGTCAGCCGGGCGCGGCGATAGGGCTCGAAGAGGGCGAACAGCATCACCAGCGTCGCCCCGGCGCCCGCCACGAGGCCGAGTTGGCGCATCGGCACGCCGGCCGCGACCAGCATCGCGGCCATCGTGAAGCAGATGACCAGCGACGTGCCGAGGTCCGGCTGGGCCATGATCAGCAGCACCGCCCCGGCGCCGACGCCGAGGATCGGTCCCGCGACGGCCTTGAGGTTCCGCGCCATCTTCGGCTTGGCGGCGATCACCGCCGCGGCGTGCAGGATCAGCGCGAGCTTCATGATCTCCGACGGCTGGAACTGGAGTGGGCCGAAGCCGAGCCATCGCCGCGCGCCGTTGATCTTCAGTCCGAAGCCGGGGATCAGCACCAGCAGGAGCAGCACGAAGGCGGCGAGCAGCAGCCATGGCGTGTACCGCCGCACCGCCCCGAGGCCGTGGCGGGAGAGCAGGTGCATGGCGACCAGCCCGACCGCCCCGTAGGCGAGGTACTTGACGAGGTACATCGTCCCGTCGCCCTGGCCCTCGAGCAGCGTCCGCGCGGAGGACGCCGAGTAGACCATCACGGCACCGCCCGCCAAGAGGCAGAAGGTGGCGGTGAGCAGCAGTCGGTGCTCGAGCGGCTGCTCTTTCCGGCGGGCCATCAAGCGTGCATTCGACACGGTCCACCGGACGCCTCCCGGTCGCCGGGAACAGGGCGCGTTCAGCGCGTGGGCCAGGCCCGGAAGCGATCCCGCGCTCAGCGGTCGGCCAGCGTCTGGGCGAGCGCCCGGAAGCGGTCGCCGCGCTCCTCGTAGGACACGAACTGGTCGTACGAGGGGCACGCGGGCGAGAGCAGCACGACGTCGCCGGGGCGCGCGTCGCGGCTCGCGGCGGCGACGGCGTGCTCGAGATCGCCGCTGTCGTGCAGGGCGACGCCGGTGGCCGCCAGCGTCTCGTGCAGCTCCGCGGCGGTCTCGCCGATCAGATACGCGGCTCGGCAACGCGCGGCGACGGGCGCGACGAGCTCCTGGAACCCGCCGCCCTTGCTGCGGCCGCCGAGGATCAGGTGCACGCCGCCGGGGAAGGAGTCGACGGCGACCAGCGTGGAGGCGACGTTGGTGGCCTTGGAGTCGTTGACGTAAAGGACGCCGTCGTCCGTCGCGACCTCCTCGAGGCGGTGCGCGAGGCCGCCGAAGGTCCGCAGGCCGTCGTTGACGGCGTCGGCGGGGACGCCGCGGGCCAGGCAGACCGCCGCGGCCGCCATGGCGTTCTGGAGGTTGTGCGCGCCGCGTAGCCGGATCTCCTCGACCGCCAGCAGCGGCTGCTCGTCCCACCACAGCCGTCCGGCGCGCTCGGCCAGCTCGGCGCCGGGGCCGGAGCCGAAGCAGACGCGGCGGGCGCAGCCGCCGAGGTCCTCGAGGCCGAGCCCGAGCGGCGCCACGGCCACGGCATCGTTGGGCTGGCGGGCGAAGATCTCCAGCTTGGCGGCCGTGTAGGCCTCGAAGGTGCCGTGGCGGTCCAGGTGGTCCTCGGTGAGGTTGAGGAGCACGGCCGCGTCGGGCGCGAACGCGACGGTGTCCTCGAGCTGGAACGAGGAGGCCTCGCAGACGACGGTCGTGTCGGGCGCGAGCGTCCCGGGCAGCGAGGTGAGCGCGGTGCCCACGTTGCCCGCCACCGTCACGGCCAGCCCCGCCTCGCGGTGGATGTGGCCGATCAGCTCGACGGTGGTGGTCTTCCCGTTGGAGCCGGTGACGGCCACGAAGTCACCGTCGAGCAGCCGCCATCCGAGCTCGAGCTCGCCCAGGACGGCGATCCCGTTGTCCAGGGCGGCCGCGATCACGGGCGCCTGGCGCGGCACGCCCGGGCTCTTGACGACGGCGCGGACGCCCGCGAGCTGCGCCACCCCGTCGACCCCGGCGTGGACCTCGACGCCGGCGGCGTCGAGCCGCCCGAGGGCCTCCGGCGGCACACGGCCCGAATCCGTGCCGGCCACCCGCTCGCCGCGCTCGCGCAGCGCGAGCGCGGAGGCGACCCCGGAGCGGGCGAGGCCGACGACGAGATATGGGCCGGGCGGCGGTGGCGGGCGGGCGATCACGGCCTGCATTCAAGCGGGACCGGCGGCGCCCGCCCGTTCCGGCCGCGTCGCGTGATGGCGACGAGACCGTGGGGACGGGCGCCGGGCCGCCGATCACCGCGGCGCGACGGTCACCCGCAGGCGCGGGCTCCTCCTCCCCGAGCGCGAATCGCCGTACGCGTAGTAGACGAACCGGAGCTCCTGCGACGGGCCGATCCGGCTGAACGCCGTGAAGCGGCCGTTGGGGCGAGTCCTGACGCCGGTCACGGCTCGCCATGCGCCGCCGGGCTCGCGCCGGACGGCGGCCAGGGTGGCCCGACCGATCGGGCGCCCGCGCGGGTCGGTGAGCACGCCACGGATGCGCACGCGGACGCCAGGCGGCACCGTTGCGCGACGGATCCGGCGTCCCCCGAGCTCGAGCCAGGCCCGCACCCGGGCCCGCTCGCTCGCATGGGTGCCGTTGCGCACGTGGCCACGGCCCGCCAGTGGATTCGGCGGGAACGGAGCGCGCGGCCCGGCCGGTGCGGCCTGTGGCGGCGCGGGAGCCGGGACCGTCGGAGCCTCCACGACCGGCGCCGCCGGCGACGGATCGGGCGGCGTGTCGACGCGGTTGCGGACCAGCACGGTCGCGGGGTCCAGCGTGCGCGTGTTGCCGGCCGCGTCGGTGACGACGAGGCGAAGGCGCTGCGGCCCGTCAGCGACGGCTCGGGTATCGACGTCGAGGGTCCCGCGCAGGGACGGCGGGCACGGCGGCATGCGGTCGTCGCGGCAGCCGCCCGGCGGCTCCAGCGTGCCCGCGGGGGCGCCGCCGAGCGTGACGGCGACGCGGCCGACGCCGGAGTCGCCGTCGCTCGCGCGGATCTCCAGTGGCTCGGTCCCGTGGTGCTCTCCGGCCGCGACCAGCGCGCCGCCGACGTCCGCGCCCGGATCGCCGGACTCGTCCAGTTCGAGCGTTGCACCACGGAGCTCGATCAGGTGGCCCGGCCAGTTGCACCAGCCGGGGCCGTTGAGCGGCGAGCACCACGTCAGGAAGCGCAGCTCGCGGGTGCCGGCCGGGACGTCGAAGCGCTGCGCGGCCCCCGGCTGGGTGCCCGTGCCCGACGGCGCGCCCTCGATCAGCCGCGCCTGCCCCGCCATGAGATGCAGGTACGCCGGGTTCGTGCTGGCGGCCTGCGGCATCGCGGTCCAGTCGAGCCAGGCGGTGCGGATCGTGGTCCCCGGCATCGAGGCGGGGACGGACAGGTGCGCGTCGACGCCGCCGTAGTACGGGAGACGGTGGTCGGCGACGTCGACGCGGATCTTGCCGCCGGGGCGGCCGCACTCGACGTCGGGCCAGCCGCCGCCGACCCGCCACAGGTCGCCCTGGTAGCCGCGCGGCGACAGGCCGCCGGCGTCGGCGGCCGCGCACTGTGAGACACGGAAGGTCCCGGCCCGCGCGGGGGCGGCGAGCCCCAGCGCGAGCAGGACGACCGCCGGCCACGCGAGGTGGAAGGCCCGCCTCATGCGGGCACCTCCTCCGCGGGCTCGGGGCGCACACGGGCGCTCTGGGCGGCCCGGCCGTCCTCGAACTCCAGGCCCTCGGCCTCGAGCCGGCGGCGGACCTCGGCGGGGTCGCCGAGCGCGGTCGCTCCGACGCTTCCGTCCGACTTCAGGACGCGGTGCGCGTTGGGCGGTTCCTCGCGGATGAAGCGGCCGTTGAGGGTGCGGGCGTGGGTGTCACCGCCGCCTGCGGCGCGGGCGACGTCGCCGTAGCTCATCCAGGCGCCGGGCGGGATGGCGTCGAGGATCTCCGGCAGCAGCGCGGGGTCCATGGGGTGCTCCTCTCGGGGGTGGGGTGGTCACCACGAGAGGGGCGCGCCGCGAGGATCCGCCCCCACCGCGCGCCTTTCGGCACGAAGTCGGTGCAGTTACGTGATCGACTGCTGGTACAGCGTGAAGCCGATCGCGCTGCACACGGCCGCGACGATCCAGAACCGCAGGATGATCTTCGTCTCCGACCACGCCTGCAGCTCGAAGTGGTGGTGGATCGGCGCCATCAGGAACACCCGCTTGCGGAAGGTCTGGAACGAGAAGACCTGGATCAGCACGGACAGCGCCTCGATGACGAAGATCCCGCCGAGGATGATCAGGAGCACCTCGGTCTTGGTCATCACCGCCATCGCCGCGATCCCGCCCCCCAGGCCCAAAGAGCCAGTGTCGCCCATGAAGATCGAGGCCGGGAACGAGTTGAACCACAGGAAGCCGACGCACGCGCCGACGAGGCAGCCGGCCACCAGGGCGAGGTCGGTCTGGCGCGTCGTGAAGGTGATCGCGATGTACGCCAGCAGGACGATCGAGACGCAGCCCGCGGCGAGCCCGTCGAGCCCGTCGGTGAGGTTCACGGCCGAGGTCGTCCCCGCCACCACGAGATAGATGAAGACCGGGTAGAGGATCCCGACGTCCACCGACGCGTCGATGATCCTCAGGCTGATCGTGTCGGGGAGACCGGCCCACTCCGTCGCCACGAGCCACAGGCCGACCGCGATCAGGATCGTGACGATGAGCTTGGTGCGTCCGCGCAGCCCCAGCGACCGCTTGCGGGCGATCTTCACGTAATCGTCGGCGAACCCGAGCATCGCGCACGCCGTCGCGACCCCGAACACGCCGACCGCGCGGGCCGAGAACTCGGTCAGCAGCAGGAACGGCACCGCGATCGCGGTGAAGATGATGATCCCGCCCATCGTCGGCGTGCCGGCCTTGGCGTGGTGCTCCTGCGGGCCGTCCTCACGGATCTGCTGACCGAACTCGCGCCCGCGCAGGAACGAGATGAACTTGGGCGACAGGAAGATGCAGATCAGCAGGGACGCCGTGCCGGCGATCAGGACCTCGCCCACTACGAAGGCTCCCCGGCCGCCAGCGCCTCGGCGACGACCTCGAGCCCCACGCCCCGCGAGCCCTTGACGAGCAGGACGTCCCCGGCTTCGACCAGTTCCCCGGCGAGCGCCGCCGCCTCGTCCGCGTCGGCGACCGCGTAGCTCTCGCCCTCGTAGCGGTCGAGCATCTTCACGGCCCGCGGGCCGACGGTCACGAGCACGTCCACCCCGGCCGTCTCGGCGTAGGCGCCGATGTCGCGGTGGTGCTCGTCCTCGGCCGGCCCGAGCTCGAGCATGTCGCCCAGCACGGCGATCCGCCGTCCGGCGGTCTCGTGGTTCGCGAGGTCGTCGAGAGCGGCGCGCATAGAGAGCGGGTTGGCGTTGTAGCAGTCGTTGATGACCGTGGCGCCCATTCCGAGCAGCACGCGCTCGCCGCGCATCTCGGAGAAGCGCACGTCCACGCGGCCGCTCGGCGTGACGCCGATCGCCCGCGCCGCCGCGACCGCCGCGAGCGTGTTCATCAGGTTGTGGGCCTGGTCGAAGGGCAGCTCGAGCTCGATCCGCTCGCCGCCGGCGAGGATCACCTGCGAGGTGGGCACCGCGTCGGGCACCGAGCCGCCGCGCAGCGAGCTGCCCTCGAAGACGACGTCGCCGCCCGGGCCGAAGCTGACGATGGCGAGCGACTCGCGCAGCCACGGCTCCAGCAGCGGCTCATCGGACGGCACCACCGCCGTCGCGCCGTCGTAGAGGCCCTCCAGCAGCTCGGCCTTGGCCTTGGCGACCCCCTCGAGCGAGCCCATCTGCTCGAGGTGGACCGGCCCGATGTTGGTGATCACGCCGACGTCGGGCTCCGCGATGGCGGCCAGCTCGGCGATCTGCCCGAACCCGCGCATGCCCATCTCGAGCACCAGGACCTGGGTGCCGAGCGGAGCGGCGAGGATCGCGAGCGGGAGCCCGATCTCGGTGTTCCAGTTCTTCGGGTTGGAGGCCACGATCCGGTGCGGGGAGACGAGCGCGGTGACGAGGTCCTTGGTCGAGGTCTTGCCGACCGAGCCGGTGACGGCGATCACGTGGGCGGCGAGGTCGCGCCGCCACGCGCGCGCCAGCGCGCCGAGCGAGGCGGTCGGCGTCTGGCTGAGCAGCACGGCGCCCTTGTCGACCTCGACCGCCTCGGCCGCCCACTCGCCCGTGACCAGCACGCCCCAGGCTCCGGCGGCCAGCGCCATGGAGGCGAACGAGCCGCCGTCGGCGTGCTCGCCGGGGATGCCGATGAACAGGTCGCCGGGCCCGATGTCGCGCGAGTCGATGATCACGCGCGACGGACCGTCGGCGGCACGGCCGTCGGGGTGCGCGCGCAGCAACTGGGCTCCGGCCGCTCCCGCGACGCGCTGATCGCTCCAGTGCTTCATGCGCGCTCCCGCACCGCGCGCAGCGCCTCGCGCGCCACCGCGACGTCGTCGAACGGCTCCTTGCGCCCGCTCGCGAACTCCTGCCCCTGCTCGTGGCCCTTGCCGGCGATCACCAGCACGTCGCCCGGCTCCGCGAGCCCCACGGCCTGGTGGATCGCCGCGCGGCGGTCCGCCTCGATCTCGACCCCGGCGCGGTCCTCGATGCCGCCGAGGATCTCCTCGATGATGGCGTCGGGATCCTCAGAGCGGGGGTTGTCGGAGGTCACGATCGCCACGTCCGCCTCTCGGGCCGCGATCGCGCCCATCAGCGGGCGCTTGCCGCGGTCGCGGTCGCCGCCCGCGCCGAACACGGTGACGACCCGGCCGGTGGCGAGCTCGCGCGCCGCCCGCAACGCGTTCTCGAGCGAGTCCGGGGTGTGGGAGTAGTCGACGAGCACCGCGAAGGGCTGGCCCTCGTCGACCGGCTCGAAGCGCCCCGGCACCTGCGCGGCGGACGGCAGCGCCGAGACGATCGCCTCCGCCGGCACGCCGAGCCGCCGCGCGGCCGCCCACGCGCCGAGCGCGTTGAGCACGTTGAAGCGCCCCGGCAGCGCCAGGCGCACGGCGAACTCGCCGTCCGGGGTGACGGCCGTGAACTCCGACCCGGCCGGACCGCTGCGCAGGTCGACGGCGCGGTAGTCGGCGGGCGCGTCGAGCGCGAACGTGACGGTGTCGGGGAACTCCTCCGCCAGCCGCCGTCCGTACTCGTCGTCCACATTGGCGACCCGCGCCTCGGCGAGCGGCGAGGAGAACAGCAGCCGCTTGGCCTGGAAGTAGGCCTCCATGTCCGGGTGATAGTCGAGGTGGTCCTGCGTGAGGTTGGTGAACACCGCGACGGCGACGTGGATACCGTCCGCGCGGCGCAGGTCGAGCGCGTGGGAGGAGATCTCCATCGCGCAGGCCTCGTCGCCCGCCTCGAGCATCGCCGCGAACGTGCGCTGGAGGTCGATCGCCTCCGGCGTGGTGCGGACCACGGGGTGGTCGACGCCGCCGATCACCGACTTGACCGTCCCCAGCAGGCCGCAGCGGCGCCCGGAGCGCTCCAGCAGGGAGCGCACGAGGAAGGCCGTGGTGGTCTTGCCGTTGGTGCCGGTGATGCCCACCACGGGGAGCCGGGCGGTGGGATCGCCGAAGAAGCGCGCCGCGGCGACCGCCATCGCCGAGCGGACGTCCTCGACGACGACCTCCGGCACCCCCAGCTCAAGCGGCCGCTGCACGACGAGCGCCGCCGCGCCCCGCTGCACCGCGTCGGGCGCGAAGTCGTGGCCGTCGCGAGTGAAGCCGGGGACGCAGAAGAAGGCGTCGCCATGCTCCACCCGGCGGTTGTCGAAGGCCAGGCCCGTGATGCGCACGTCGGCGGGCCCTTCGCCGAGCAAGTCACGCAGGGTCATCGGGGCGGGAGTCTACGAGCGAGGAAGGACGGTTTCGCCTGCCAGGCGAGACGAGCTCCTTCGTCGCCGCTCGCCTTGGCCGACGTTACGCCAGGGCGCGCGAGAGCACCGCGTCCGCATCGACACCCGCCGGGAGCGTCCCGTAGGCGCGGCCGCGGGCCTCCCCCAGCCGCCCCGCGCAGAACGCGTCGGCGACCGCCGGCGGGGCGGTGCGCACGAGCAACGCGGCCTGGAACGCGAGGGCGAGGTCCTCGACGGCGCGCCGGGCGAGCCATTGGGCGTCGGGGCCGGCGAGCTCGGCGAGCGTGGCCGGGAGCGCGTCGAGATGGGCGTCCAGGCGCGGGTCGCCACCGCGGGCCAGCTCGCACTCGGCCAGGAACGCGGGCAGCCCCTCGGGCTCGCGCGTCATCGCGCGCAGCACGTCGAGGCTCATCACGTTGCCCGAGCCCTCCCAGATGCCGTTCAGCGGCGAGTCGCGCAGCAGCCGCGGCATCGGCGACTCCTCGACGTAGCCGTTGCCGCCCAGGCACTCGAGCGACTCGGCGGCGTGCGGGGCGGCGCGCTTGCAGATCCAGTACTTGAGCACCGCGGTGGCGAACCGCCGCAGCGTGTGGTTCCTGCCTCGGGCAGAGCCCTCGTCGCCGCTTCGCCCGTCGTCGTAGGCGCGCGCCAGCCTGAGCGCGGTCGCGGTGGCCGCCTCGGACTCCAGCGCGAGGTCGGCGAGCACGTTGCGCATCAGCGGCTGTTCGTAGAGGCGCGCGCCGAACGCGCTGCGGTGGCGGGCGTGCCAGACCGCCTCGGCGACCCCGCGGCGCATGCCGGCCGCCGAGCCGATCACGCAGTCCAGCCGGGTGTGCGTGACCATCTCGATGATCGTCGCCACCCCGCGGCCCTCCTCGCCGAGCATCCGCGCGGCGGCGCCGCGGAACTCGACCTCGGAAGACGGGAGCGAGCGCGTGCCGAGCTTGTCCTTGAGCCGTTGGAACTCCATCCCGGTGCCGCGCTCGAGCAGGAAGCAGGAGAGGCCTCCCGGAGCCTGGGCGAGCACGAGGAACACCGCGCAGGGCGGATACGAGCAGAACCACTTGTGGCCGTTCAGCTCCCACCAGCCGTCACCGGCGGGCTCGGCGCGGGTGACGTTGGCGCGGACGTCCGAACCACCCTGCTTCTCGGTCATCGCCATGCCGCACAGCGCGCCGTGCTCGTAGTCGGGGAGCGTCAGGCGCGGCTCCCATTCGGCGGCGAGGTCGGGGTCCACCCGCAGGGCCGGGACGGCGCTGTAGGTCATCGAGACGGGGCACATGACGCCGGCGTTGGCCTGGGTCCACAGCAGCTCCATGGCGGCGCGGGCGACGTGCGCGCCGGGCCGCGGGTCCCGCCACGGGAGCGAGTGGATCTCACGCTCGACGGCGCCGCGCAGCAGCCAGTGCCAGCTCGGGTCGAGGTCGACCTCGTCGATGCGGTGCCCGTAGCGGTCGTGGGTGAGGAGCTTCGGCTCGTTGCGCTCGGCGCGGCGGCCGTGCTCCTGCGCCTCGGCCGAGCCGGCCACCAGGCCGCACTCGCGCACGCGGTCCTCGGCCCAGCCGCCGCCCTCGCGCTCCAGCGCCTCGGCGAGCGGGACGTCGCCGCGAAGCAGGTCGATGTCCTCGAAGGGGACGGACTTGGTTGGATCAGACCGGTTGAGCAACACGGACGGCTCCTAGGACGAAGGACTGCAGGCCGGACGTGAGCTCGTCCGCGTCGGCGTCGCGCTGCGCGAGCGGCCCGAGGAGGGCCTCGGCGAGCGCGCCGACGATCGCGGCGGCGGCCAGGTCTGGCTGGGGGTGCGGCAGGTCCCGCAGGGCGCGGGCGAACAGGTCGGCGTAGGCGCGGCGGAACGTGAGGCGCTCCGCCTCGACGGCCGGGTCGACCGGCTCGGCGATCAGCGCGTAGGCGCGGACCGGCTCGGCCAGCGCGCGGTGCACGAAGGCCTCGACCCACGCTGCGAGGCGCTCCGGGATCGGCATCGTGCGGTGGCCGATGTCGACGAGGACGTCGACCTCGCGCTGGGAGGCGATGCGGAACACCTCGGCGAGCAGGTCGCCCTTGGAGGGGAAGTGGCGGTAGACGCTGCCGGTGGCCACGCCGGCGCGGCGCGCGACGGCGACCATCGACGTCGAGGCGTAGCCGCCCTCGGCGAGTTGGTCGAGTGCGGCGGCCACGATCCGCTCACGCGCGGCGGCGGCGCGGGCTCGGGTGCGGTCGGTCGGGCGGTAGGCCATGGAAAGAAGTGAATCACAGTTCAGCTGCGCGGACGCGGAGCCCAGCGGAAATACCGCAACGCGAAGAAGGCGCCGACCACGCCCCACACAGCGACCACCGCGAGATCGCCCCAGGCCACGCCGATCCCGGTCGCGGCGGGATCGAACGCCGCCAGTAGCGAGTCGAACAGCGGCTTGACCGGGAACACGCTCGCGATGCTGTTCATCCAGTCGGGGATCTGCTCGGACGGCACGAAGATGCCCGAGATGAACTCCAGCGGGAGCACGACCACGTTGGCGATCGGCGGCGCGGCGTTCTCGGACGGGACGACCCCCGCGACGGCGAAGCCGAGCGCCGCGAGCGACGCCGTGCCGACCAGGACCGAGACGACGACGCCGGGCAGCGTCGAGGTCGGCAGCTCGACGCCGTACAGCACCGCGCCGAACCCGCACACGACCACGACCATGACGAACGCGATCGCAGCCGAGGTCAGCGTGCGCCCCGCGATCACCACCCAGGCCGGCACCGGGGTCGCGCGCACCCGCTTGAGCTGCCCGCGCTCGCGGGAGATCGTCAGCCAGATCGTGAGGTTCACGAACGTCGCGTTGACGAGCGACAGCGCGAGGATGGCCGGCACGTAGTAGGTCGCGACCTCGATGTCCTGGCCGCCGACCTGCGTCGTCTCGTTGCCGAAGATGGCCGCGAACAGCACGAAGAAGATCAGCGGCATGACGACGGTGAAGAACACCGACGCCGGCTCGCGCCAGAACTGCTTCTGGTCGTAGCGGTACTGGTGGAGGACCAGCGTCGTCACGCCGTCAGCTCCAGGTAGACGTCCTCCAGCGTGGGGCGCGTGACGGTCAGCCCCGGCAGGTCGATCCCGCGCTCCCGCGCCCAGCCGGTGAGGATCGCGAGGTCCTCGACGACGCGCTCCGTGTGCACCTCGACGACCCCGCGGGCGCCCGGTCGCGGCGCCACCGACAGCGCGGGCAGCTCCTCCGCGGGCGGCATGAAGGCGATCACCGCGGTCCCCGCGCGGTCGCCGGCCAGCGTCTCCGGCGCCCCCTCGGCGACGATCACGCCGCCCTTGACGATCGCCACGCGATCGGCGAGCCGCTGGGCCTCTTCCATGTAATGGGTCGTCAACAGGACCGTCTTGCCGAGCTCGCGCAGGCCGGAGATGACCTCCCACGCCTCGCGGCGGGCGGCGGGATCGAAGCCGGTGGTCGGCTCGTCGAGGAACAGCAGCTCCGGGTCGCCGATCAGCGCCATCGCCACGTCCAGCCGGCGCTTCTGGCCGCCGGAGAGCCTGCCCGCGCGCTGGTCGGACTGCGGCTGGAGCCCGACCTGGGCGATGGTGTCATCGACGGCGAGCGGCTTCGGGAAGTAGCCCGCGAACATGCGTGATCGCCTCGCGCACGGTCAGCAGCCCCGGCGGCTCGGACTCCTGCAGCACGACGCCGATCCGCGCGCGCCACGCCGCGCTCGCATGGGCGGGGTCCTCGCCGAGCACGCTGACCTCGCCGCCGTCGCGCTCGCGGAACCCCTCGAGGATCTCGACCGTCGTGGTCTTGCCGGCGCCGTTGGGGCCGAGGAAGGCCAGCACCTCTCCCTCATGCACCTCGAGATCCAGCCCCCGCACCGCCTCGACGTCGCCGTAGGCCTTGCGGAGTCCGTGGACCTCGATGACGCTCATTCCGGCGGGATCTGGAGGTAGTTCAGCGCGAAGCTGGTGATCTGGCGGAACGCCGGGCCGGCGACGAGGCCGCCGTAGATCTCGCCCTGCGGCTCGTCGACCATCACGGCGACCAGCAGCTTGGGCCGCTTGGCGGGCGCGAAGCCGACGAACGAGGACACGTACTTGCTCTCCGAGTAGCCGCCCGTGACCGGGTCGGGCTTCTCCGCCGTGCCGGTCTTGCCGGCCAGCACATACCCGGGGATCGCGGCGCCGGAGGCGGTGCCGCCGGGGCCGAGCACGCCCTCGAGCATCCGGCGCAGCGACAGCGAGGTGGCGGGGGCGATCACCCGGTGGCCCTTGGGCTTGCGCGCCGGGCGGCCTCCGACCGACTCGACGATGTGGGCCGGCCGCAGGACGCCGCCGTTGGCGATCGCGGAGTAGGCGGTGGCCATCTGCATCGGCGTGACCGCGATGCCCTGGCCGATCGGCAGGTTGCCCATCGAGGAGCCCGAGTAGCGCTCGAGCGGCAGCACGATGCCCTGCTCCTCGCCCGGCAGGTCGATCCCGGTCGGCTGGCCGAAGCCGAAGCGCCGCACCCATTGGTCGAAGGCCTTGGCCCCGAGCCGCTGGCCGATCGTGATCGCGCCGACGTTCGAGGACTGCTCGAGGATCTGCCGCGTGTTGAGCGTCACGTAGCCGCGCGGGTGCGACTCGCCGATCTCACGGTCCGCGACCATGATCGTCGGCGCGAGGTTGAACTCGGTGTCGGGCGTGACCTCCTTCGCCTCCAGGGCGCCGGCCACCGTGAACGCCTTGAAGGTCGAGCCCGGCTCGTAGGTGGCGCCGATGGCGCGGTTCTGGCGCGCGAACTCCGGCGCGTCGCCCGGGCTTGTTGGCGTTGACGCGGGGCCAGTTGGCGAGGGCGAGCAGCGCGCCGTCGCGGGGGTCCATGACGATCGCGGTCGCGCCCTTGGGCTTCCACTCCTCGCCCACCTTCGCGAGGACTTCCTCGGCCTTGTCCTGGATGTTGGCGTCGATCGTGAGGCGGAGGTTCTCGCCGGGCTCGGTCGGCTTGGTCTCCTTCATCTCGATGGCCTCGCCGAGCGCGTCCTTGACCAGGCCGTCGCTCGCCGTCGTCGCCGCGCAGCTGCTCGTCGAACGAGTACTCGAGCCCCGACAGGCCCCCGCCGTCGGTGCCGACGGTGCCGAGCAGCTGCGAGGCCATCCACTCGCGCGGGTAGACGCGCGTGAACTCGGGGATGAACTCGAGCCCTTCGACCTTGAGCTCCTGGACCTTGCGCGCCCGGTTGGCGGGCACGTGGCGCGCGAGGTAGGCGAACCCGGTGTCGCGGCGCGCGAGCTGGCGCAGGAGCTCGTCCTCGGGCTTGTCGATCATGCCGGCGAGCCGGGCGGCGAGGCGGGTCGGCTCCTTGATCAGGTACGGCGTCGCGGCGATCGTCATCGCCGGCTGGGAGACGGCCAGCTCGGTGCCGCTGCGGTCGGTGATGGCGCCGCGCCGGGCGGGCACGATCAGATCCGACTCCTGCTGGGTGGCCGCGGCGGCCTTGAGCGTGCCGGCCTTGACGACGCCGAGCCAGGCGGCCTTGCCGGCGCCGATGACGAGCAGAGCCAGGAAGACCGCGAAGAGCAGTCCGATGCGGCGCTCGATCAGCTTCATTAGATGGTCGGTCGGTGCCCCTTGGAGAGGGGTGAGAGTGTGGTGGCCGTCCGACCGGCCATCAGGGGGTCGGCGCCGTGGTCGCGCCGGTCCCGTCTGCTGCGGGCGCGACCACCGGAGGTGTGGGCACCGGCGTCACGACCGGCGCGGGCGTCGCGGTGGCGACGGGCGCCGGTGTCACCGCCGCGGTGGGCGCCGGTACGGGCGTGGTGGCGGTCGTCTCGGGCACGATCGGCGAGATCGTGCTCGGCGCCAGCGCGGCCGGCGCGCGGCCGCCGTTGGCCATCAGCTGGCGCGCGTCGTCGCTGGGCTCCTGCATGCGATCGACGGCCAGCCGCGGATCGGTGTCCGGGCGGGAGCGCAGGAACGCGACGTCGCCGGCCGGCGGGGCGACCATCCCCTCCTCGGTCGCCACCTGCTGGATCCGCTCGCCGGACGAGAGGCGCGCGACCTGGGTCTCGAGGTCGGCGTTGACGCGCTCGAGCGTCCCCGCCTGCTCGACGCTGGTGGAGATCCCGGCGTTGAGCTTGAGCAGCGAGACCTGCATGGCGACGATCCCGCCGAGCATGATCCCGATCACCCAGATCCACGCGCGGCCGCGCAGGGCGCGGTCGACGAACCGGCTCTCGGGGATCGCGCGCAGGCGCTCGAAGACGCCGGTCGAGCCGCGCCCGGACACCGAGCCGCCCGCCCCGCGACGGACGGGATCGGGCGGGCGATCGGGCCGCTGACGCGCCGGGGGCGCGGCGGGGCCGTGCGGGCGCGGGTCCGGGCGTGCTGCTGCCGGGCGGTGGTCGGGGGCATCAGTCTTGCTCCTCCTTGAGCTTGCGGGCAGCCCGCAGCCGCGCGGACTTCGAGCGGGGGTTGGCCGCGACTTCTCCTGCGGAGGGCACGACGGAGCGGCGGAACACGAGCTCGGCCTCGGGCGTGCGCCCGCAGCCGCACACCGGCAGGTCCGGCGGGCAGATGCAGCCGCGCGTGCGGTCGGCGAGGAAGCGCTTGACGCGGCGGTCCTCGAGCGAGTGGAAGGAGATGGCCGCCAGGCGGCCGCCGGGGCGCAGGACCCGCCAGGCGAGCGGGAGCGCGGCGTCGAGCTGGGCGAGCTCCTCGTTGACGGCGATCCGGATGGCCTGGAAGGTGCGCTTGGCCGGGTGCCCGCCGGCGAACCGCGCGGGCGCCGGGATCGCGGCCGTGATCGCGTCGACGAGCTCGAAGGTGGTCTCCAGCGGGCGGGCGCGGACGATGTGGCCGGCGATCCGGTCGGCGTAGCGCTCCTCGCCGTACTCGCGCAGGGCGCGCGCGATGCGGCGGCGCTCCCACGTGTTGACGACGTCGCGCGCGGTCAGCTCCTGCTCGGGGTCCATCCGCATGTCCAGCGGCGCGTCGTAGGAGTAGGAGAACCCGCGCTCGCGCGTGTCGACCTGCATCGAGGACATGCCGAGGTCCAGGTAGGCGAGGTCAGCCTGCAGGCCCTCCTCGGCGAGGGTCCGCAGGCCGTGCTCGAAGTCGGCGCGCAGGAAGCGCGTGTGGCACGGGACCTCGGCGGCGAGCTCGGCGAACGCCTCCTCGGCGAGCGGGTCGCGGTCGATGGCGATCAGGGTGCCGGAGGGGCCGATCCGGTCGGCCACGAGGCGCGCGTGACCGGCGGCGCCGAGCGTGCAGTCGACCGCGACCTGACCGGGCTGCGGGTCAAGGGCTTCGATCAGCTCCCCGGCGAGGACGGGGACGTGCGTACGGGGCATGTCAAGCAGGATGGCCAAGAGAAGCGGTGAGGTCAGGCCCGCGGGCCGTGAGGTCCGAGTCGTAGTCCGCCCAGGTGGAGGGGTCCCAGAGCTCCAGGCAGTCGCCGGCGCCGATGACGACGACGTCCCGTGCGATGGCCGCGTGCTCGAGGTGACGCGGGCCGATCATCACGCGGCCGGCCGAATCGAGCTCCACCGCCTGGGCGTTGGAGTGGAAGTAGCGCTTGAGCTCGCGCGCCTGCGCGGACAAGCGGGTTGAAGCTCGACAGGGCCGACTCGGTCAGCGCCGAATAGGTCTCGGAGGGATACAGCGAGATGCAGCGGTCGGCTCCCTTGACGAGGAACGCGCCCTCGGAGAACGCCGCCCGGAGCTTGGAGGGAACCGTCAGCCGGTTCTTCGCGTCGAGCGTGTGTTCGAAGGTGCCGTGAAAGGCCAAGGCGCATATCCGTAAAGAGAGAGGTTCAGTCGATCCGAGGTGGCGGAGTGGGAGGAGCCCCGCCACCCCGGACCGGCTTCACGTCAGGGAAGGTACCCCACTTCCTCCCACTCTGCAACACAATTGTCGCCAAGCGCCCCACTTTTCTTCTGAATATGGACGAAGTTCGTCCTTTTCCCCTGCTCCTGGCGGGTTTCTCGCGGTGGGGCGATGCCGCCCAGCGCGGCCGAGATGGCGCATGACAGGTTGCAGCCCCGGCGAATGCACCAGTTCTTGCAGTGATGCGCCGTCATTCGTACGCTTGTGCGCATGCCTCGCCTTGCCGTTCTCACGCTCCTGTCCGCCGTTCTCGTGCTCGCCGGTTGTGGCGGGTCGAGCTCCTCAGGGGGCGAGGACCCGGCGTCCGCCGTCCCGCGCGACGCCGGTATCTACGTCGAGGCGACCGTCCGTCCTGACGGCGAGCTGCGCGACAACGCGCTCGACGCCGCCGGCAAGGTCCTGAAGACCTCCGACCCGCAGAAGCGGATCGACGAACTGGTCAAGGAGGTGTTCGCGGAGTCCGAGGACCCCAAGCTCGACTACGCGAAGGACATCAAGCCGTGGCTGGGCGAGAAGGTCGGGTTCTGGGCGGCCACCACGAAGCAGGGTGAGGGCGAGGACCTCCACGGCGTCGCGATCGTCTCCGCGACCGACACCGACAAGGCCCAGGAGACGATCGACCGCCTCATCAAGGGCAGCGACAAGAAGTTCACCAAGCGCTCCTACAAGGACGTCGACTACCAGTTCAACGGCGAGGGCGTGGCGGTCGGCATCGTCGAGGACTTCGCCGTGTTCGGCACCGAGGCCGAGGTGAAGCGGACGATCACCGCCGCCGACGGCGACTCGCTCGCCGACGACGGTCCGTACAAGGACACGATCGGCAAGCTCGAGAGCGAGCGGCTCGGGCACTTCTACGTGGACGCCAAGGCGCTGGTCGAGCAGGCGCTGCGCGAGGACCCGGCGGCGCGCCAGCAGGCCGAGCAGTTCCTTCAGGGCTTCGAGCTCGACAAGCTCGGCCCGATCGCCGCGTCCTTCTCGGCCGACGGCAGCCGGCTCGGCATCGACAGCTACACCTCCGGATCGGGCAGCGACTACTTCAAGAAGTTCGGCGCGCTGGCGGGCACGGGCTCCACGCCCCTGCTCGGTGAGCTCCCGGGTGACTCGTGGGTGGCGCTCGGTGCCCCGAAGCTGGGCGAGACGGCCAAGGCCCTCTACCAGCAGTTCGCGGGCGCGCTCGGCGGCGCCGCGATCGCGGGTCAGCTGCGCTCCCAGCTCGGCCTCGACCTCGAGCAGGACGTCTTCTCATGGATCGGCGACGTCGCGTTCTTCGCGCGCGGGACTTCTCCCGACCAGATCGACGGCGGCGCGGTGATCGAGGTCACCGATGCGGCAAAGGCGAAGGCCGCCTTCGGCAAGCTGGTCGGCGTCGCGCAGAGCCGTGGTGGCGTCTCGGCCAAGCCGCTCAAGCTGCAGGGCGCCGAGACCGCGTTCGAGCTCTCCTCCCCCGGCGCGCCGCAGACGTTCGTGGCCGCGCTCGGTAAGGACCGGGTCGTCATCGGCTACGGCGAGAAGGCCGCGGCGGACGCGCTCTCGCCGAGCGAGACGCTGGCCGACGGGCCGGCCTACGCCGAGGCGAAGTCGCTGATCGGCGACGACCTCGAGCCGGGCTTCGTGCTCTCGATGCCGGCCGTGGTCACGCTGGCCGAGGCGATGTCGGGAGGCGATCCCGACTTCGCGAAGGCCAAGCCCTACCTCGAGGCGTTCAGCGTGATCGTCTCGGGCGGCAAGATCGAGGACGACAAGGCCGAGCAGCACTTCGCCGCCGGGCTGAAGTAGCTCAAGGCGCGCCGCCCGCGAGCGCGGGCAGCAGCGCCGCGGCCACCAGCAGCAGAACGGCCGGTACGAGCAGGAGCGCGACGACGAGCTGGATCTGGGGGGCGGCCTTCGCGGCCGCCTCCACGGTACGTTGCGCCGCGGTCGCCCGAGCGCGTTTCGCCTGGGCGGCGAGCGCGGGCCCGAGCGGCGCGCCATGGCGCTCGGCTCTGGCGAGCGCGGCGACGAGCGCGGGGATTGCGGCGGCCGGGCTGCGGCGTTCGAGCTCGGCGAGCGCTTGGGCGGCGGGCACTCCGAGCGCGTTGCTCGCCGCCGCACGCCGCAGCTCGGCGGCGAGCACGCCGGGATGGCGGCGGCCGACCTCCGCGAGCGCGCGCTTCGGCGCCAGCCCCGCGGCGACCGCCACGCGCAGCAGATCGAGCACGTCGGCCAGTTCGGCGTCCATCGCGCGGACCCGTTCCCGGGTGCGCCGGCGCAGGTAGGCGTCGGGGACGAGGAACGCGGCGGCGGGGAGCGCGACGAGGACGACCGGCGCGAGCCGCCCGGGCGCGACCGGCGCGAACGCGGCGGCGAGCGCGAAGCCGAGCGCGGCCGCGCCCGCCTTGACGGCCATCACGTCAGCGGTGCCCGCCGCGAGCCCGGCGGCGGCGATGCGGTCGGCCAGCGACCGCGGCGCCCGCGGCCCGAGCGAGCGGCCGAGCCGCGCCAGCAGCGCGACGCCCACGCACCCGCCGGCGCCGCCCGCGGCGGCGCACGAGCGAGGCGGCCTCGGCGAACCCGACCACGCCGAGCGCCGTCGCGAGCCCGGCCGCGAGTACCGCCGGGGTCATGGCGCGCGGGCGAGCGACGCCGCCAGCGCGACGGTGAGTGCCGCTCCGGTCACGGCGCGCGGGTCGTGAGCCGGCGGACGGCGAGCATGGCCACCAGTTGCAGCCCGGCCGCGAGGGCGATCAAGGTCGCCGGGAGCGCGTCGGCGAGGCGGGAGGCGATCAGGCCCGGGGCGGACAGCTCGGCGAGCGCCGCCGCCCCGACGGGCATCGCGAGCACGAGTCGCGCGGTGAAGCGCGCCTGGGCGGTGGCGGCCTCGCCCTCGCGCTCCGCGCGCGCGGCGCCGTCGAGCGAGCCCGCGAGGTCGTGCAGCAGCGACGCGAGGTCCCCTCCGGCGTCGCGCTGCAGGAGGATCCCGGCGACCATCGTGTCCCACGCCGGGCAGGCCGC
Source organism: uncultured Solirubrobacteraceae bacterium (assembly GCA_963764385.1). Taxonomy (GTDB): domain Bacteria; phylum Actinomycetota; class Thermoleophilia; order Solirubrobacterales; family Solirubrobacteraceae; genus DATFQI01. The sequence continues at coordinate 217,316 of CAVXSJ010000009.1, forward strand.
GCGGGCGCGCAGCCGCTCGAGCACCGCCTCGGTGGGGTCGCCGAGCGCCAGCGCGTGGGCGGCGCGGCCGAGCTCGCGGCCGGCGGCGCCGGGCACCACGACCGAGCCGATGGCGCCGCGGATCGACTGGCCGGCACTGAGCGCGTCGGCGAGCGCGCGGGCGGCGTCCGGAGCGCCGCGTCTCAGCTCGCCGGCGTAGCGCCGCCGCCGCGCCCGGAGCACCGCGAACGCGGCAGCCGGGCCGCACAGCCCGGCCAGGATCGCGAGCGGCGGACCGCCGAGCAGCCACCCGGCGGCGGTCAGCGCGCCGGCGGCCAGCACGGCGAGCCGCCGCCGCTCCCCGCGGCTCGGCTCGCGCCCGTCACGCCCGGCGCGCGCGATCGGCTCGACGATCCGCGCGAGGGCGGCGGCGATCCGGGTGCGCTCGAGCACCGCGAGCCACTCCCACGCGCCGAGGACGGCGGCGGCCGCCGAGGCGAAGGCCAGGGCGGGCGTCACCGCGCCCCCGCGAGCCGGGCGGGCGGCATCGGGCCGCCGCGACAAGCCGGGCGGGCGGGCGTCACCGCGCCCCCGCGAGCCGGGCGGCGAGCGGTTCGGACAGGACGGCTCGCCAGCGCCCTCTTCCCTCTCGCCACGCGTACACCTCGCGCGCGGCGGGGCCGCCGGCGACGCGGATCACCTCGGCGACCTGCACGACGCGGCGGGTGCCGTCGGCGCCGCGGGCCTGACAGACCACGAGCTCGAACGCGTCCGCGACCTGCTCGCGGAGGGCGGCGTGCGGGAGCCCGAGGCCGGCCATCAGGGCGAGCGTCTCGATGCGGCGCAGAGCCTCGGCGGGGCTTCCGGCGTGGACGGTCGAGAGGGAGCCGTCGTGGCCGGTCGAGAGCGCGGTCAACAGATCCAACGCCTCGCCTCCGCGGACCTCGCCGACGACGATCCGGTCCGGGCGCATCCGTAGCGCGTTGCGTACGAGGCGGCGGATCGGGACCTCGCCGCGGCCCTCGAGGTTCGGAGGACGTGCCTCCAACCGGATCACGTGGGGCTGGCGCAGCGAGAGCTCCGCGGCGTCCTCGATGGTGACGACGCGCTCGTCCGGGCCGATGAACGAGGAGAGCGCGTTGAGCGTCGTCGTCTTCCCCGAGCCGGTGCCGCCGCATACCAGCACGGTGCAGCGGGCCCGGACGGCGCGCCCGAGGAAGTCCATCAGTGCGGGCTCGAGCGTCCCGTTCTCCACGAGGTCGGCCGGCGTGAAGCCGCGGCGCCGGAACCGGCGGATCGTCAGCGCGGGGCCGTCCAGCGCCAGCGGTGGGATCACGACGTTCACGCGCGAGCCGTCTGGCAGCCTCGCGTCGCACAGCGGCTCGGCCTCGTCGACCCGCCGCCCCAGCGGCGCGAGGATCCGTTCGATCGCCTCCCGCAGGTCCGCCTCGCGCGCGAAGCGGACCTCGGTGCGCTCCAGCCGGCCGGCACGCTCGACCCACACGGGAGCGGTTCCGGACACCATCACCTCCTCCACGGCGGGATCGGCGAGCAGCGGCTCCAACGGCCCGAGGCCGAACGCACGCTCGGTGATCCGTCCGACCAGCCCCGCCCGGGCGTCCTCGTCGAGCACGCCCGCCTCCACGTCTACGAGCGACCGGATCCGCTCAACGGCGCCCTCTCCCCCTTCCGGCTCACCGGCCGCAGCGAGCAGGCGGGAGCGCAGCTCCTCGGCGAGGGTGTCCAGATCGGTGGTGTCCACGCACGCGGTAGGTCAGCGGCGCGAGTTCTCGCCCCCCCCGGCGGGCGCCCCTCGGGGCCAGCCCGCCCCGCGGCGGTCAGCGGCGCGGGTTCACGCCCCCCGCAGCTGCACCTCGGCGGCCAGCCCGCCCAGCGGCGAGTCGGTGAGGCGGAGCGTGCCGCCGTGCAGCGAGACCTGCTGGGCGACGATGGCCAGCCCAAGGCCGGTGCCGGGCGCGACCGTGGTGCGGCCCCGCGCGAACGGCTCCAGCAGCCGCTCCCGTTCGTCCTCGGGGATGCCCGGGCCGTCGTCGGCGACGCGGAGCAGCCAGCTGTCGTCATCGCGCTCGAGGTCGACGTCGACGCGCGAGGCGCCGTGCAGCGCCGCGTTCTCGAGCAGGTTGTCGACGATCAGCCGCAGGCCGTTGGACCAGCCGTGCACGCTGCCCTCGCCGCTCTCGCGCAGCTGGTAGGCAACCCCCGGGTGCCGGCGGCGGGCGCCGTAGAGCGCGGCGTCGACCAGGTCGCCGAGCTCGACCGGCTCGCGCGGCAGGGCGTCGGCGGACTCCCCGCGGGCGAGGGCCTGGAGCCCGTCGAGCAGGTGCACGATGCGGTCCTGCTCGGCGGCGCTCTCGCGCAGCAGGGCGTGGCGCTGGTCCTCGGGGAGGTCGGGGTTGCGTTCCAAGGTGTCCAGGTTCGCGCGCAACGACGTGAGCGGGGTCCGGAGCTCGTGGCCGGCGTCGGCGGCGAAGCGGCGGGTGGCGGCGGTCGAGGCCTGCAGCCGCGCGAGCATCGCGTTGAGCGCGCCGGCGAGTGAGCGGACCTCATCTGGGCCCTCGTCGGGCAACGGCGTCTTGAGGTCCTCGGCGCCGCCGACGCGCGCGGCCCCCTCCTGCAGCCGAGCGAGCGGGCGCACCGCGACGGTGCTGAACAGCCAGGCCGCCAGCCCGGTCAACGCCAGCGCGAGCAGCCCCAGCAACAGGATCAGCCGGCGAGTGCTGGCCACGCGGGCCTCGACGTTGTCCAGCCCGGAGAGCACCTGCAGCCTTGCCTCTGGCCCGATCGCGAGCGTGAGCGAGCGCCATGCGCGGCCGTCGATCTCGATCGTGGCGAATCCCGCCTCCGTCGGGGGCGGTGGGGCGCCGCGGGGAACGTCGCCCTCCGCGACGACCTGGTCGCCGTCGGCGAGCTGGACGAAGCTCCCCGAGCCGGCGAGCAGCGGCTGCCGGCGGCGGCCGCCGTCGAAGCGCCCGCCGGGCCGCCCGCGCAGCACCTCGGCCGCCTGCTGGCGGAGCTCCCTGTCCACCGTCCGGCGGCCGTCGCGCTGGATGGCGGCGAGCAGGATCCCGCCCGCGATCGCCCCGCCCACCGCGACCGCCAGCAGCGCCGCGAGCGTGAGCCGCGCGCGCAGGCTGCCGGGCAGCCTCATGGCCGGAGGGCCCAGCCGACGCCGCGCACGGTGTGCTGCATGGGCCTCATGGCCGGAGGGCCCAGCCGACGCCACGTACCGTGTGCAGCGTCCGGGACTCCCCCGCCGCCTCGAGCTTGCGGCGCACGTAGCCGACGAACACGTCGACCACGTTCGTCTCCACGTCGGACGCGTAGCCCCACACGAGCCGCAGTAGCTGCTCGCGGGAGAGCACCTGGCCGGGATGACGGACGAAGACCTCCAGCAGGTCGAACTCCCGGCGGGTCAACTCGAGGTCGCGGCCCTGACGCGTGGCCACGTGGCGGCGGGCGTCGACGACGATGTCGCCGACCACCAGCGGCGCGGATCGGGTCCCGGCCCACCCGCCGCGTCGCCGCAGCAGCGCCTGCAGGCGGGCGGTCAGCTCGGCGATCGCGAACGGCTTGACCAGGTAGTCGTCGGCGCCGGCCTGGAGGCCGGCGACGCGATCCTCGACCTCGTCACGGGCGGAGAGGATGCAGACCGGGACGTCGATGCCCCCGGCGCGTAGGCGCTTGACGACCGTGACGCCGTCGAGGTCGGGCATCGTCACGTCGAGGACGATGACAGCCGGCGGGCGCTGGGCGACCATCTCGAGCGCCTCGCGGCCAGAGGCGGCTGTAGCCACGTCGAAGCCCTCGAGGCGCAGAGCGCGCTCGAGGGCTTGGCGGACGGAGGCCTCGTCATCGACGACGAGGACCAGCGGATCAGGGGTGGCCAGGGCCCCTCCGCGGGCCGAAGTCCTCGAGCGCGGCCTTGACCTTCGCCTCGTCGAGCTTGAGGGTCTTGGCGAGCGAGGCGGCGAGCTTGTTGCGTTCCGCCTTCAGGTCGGCCTCGCGCTCGTCGCGGAGCGACTCCATCGCGGTCTGGAGCTTCGCCTCGGAGACGCCGAGCTCCTTCGCGAGCCCGTCGATCCGCATTTCGTGGCGCTCCGGGCGGTCCTTACGGAAGTCCTGGCGCAGGGCACGGAAGGCCTTCTCGAGCTTGGCCTTCGAGACGCCGATGGCCTTCGCGAGATCGCCGCGACGCTCGAACCGCTCGCCAGGGCCTGGCGGACCCTGGTCGCGCACGGAGTCGAGCGCGTCCTGGACCTTGGCCGTCTCGACGCCCAGCTTGTCGGCCAGCTCCTCGGCGAGGTCAACGTGGTGCTCGCTGCGCTCCGGGCGCTGCTTCTCCAACGCGGCGCGGACCTTCGCCTCGTCGATCCCGAGCGCGGTCGCGAGCTCCTTGACGTGCTCGTCGCGCGTCTCCTTCTTGGGCGGGAGGTCCTCGCGGGCCTTCTCCAGAGCCGCCTGGAGGTCTTCCTCGGGGACGCCGAGCTTCGTGGCGAGCCCGTCGATGGCGGGCCCGGCGCAGGGACCGCCACGACGGACCTCGAGGCCGGGGCCGCCGCCACGGACCTCGAAGCCTCCGCGGCGGAAGGCGGGCCTCGGTGCGGTGGTGGTCCCGCCGTCGGCGGCGTTGGCGTTGCCGTCGTCGCGTTGGCTGCCGATCGCGTAGCCGCCGAACGAGAGCACGACGGCGCCGGTCAGTGCGAGTGCGGAGTGCTTGACCTTTGACTTCATGGGTGGACCATCGTCGCGCAGGTTGAGAACAGCGTAAGAAGTTCCTGGGTCACGCGGAGCGACCCCGGTCGCCGGGGGCACGGGCGAGCAGCCGGATGTCGCGGGCGAAGGCGCCCGCGTCGGTCAGGTAGACCGCCTGGCGCAGCGTGACCCGCAGCGTCGCCGCGAGCCGCCTGCGGCCCTCGGGCGCGTCGCCGTCGGGAGCCGCCCGGACGCCGAGCACCTCGACGTCCTGCAGCGCGAGCCGTGTCCCGCCGATCCCGTCGCCGCGCTCGCGCGTGACGAGCACGTCCACGCGCGAGCCCGCCGCCACGGTGCCCGGCGCGGCGGTCGCGACCACCTCGGCGGCGCGCTCCCCGCGGCGCACGCCGAGCCCGCCCGCCGGCTCGGGCCGCTCGAGCAGCAGCGGGGCCACGGGGCCTCCGGCGTCGACGGGGACCGCCAGCCGCCGGCCGGTCAGCAGCTCGGGCGGGACCGGGCCGCCGGGCGGCGCGAAGCGGGCCGGTATCCGCCGCACCGCCAGGTCGGTGGCGGCCAGCCGGCGGCCTGCCTCGAGCGGGCCGCGGGCGACGAGCACGTCGACGAGCGGGCCGAGCTGCTCGCGCAGCGCGGCCTCGCGGCGCGCGACATCGGAGGCAGCGAGCGCCGCCGAGCACGAGCGCCAGGCCGAGCAGCAGCGCCGCGCGTCGCCTCCGGCTCATGGCGCGCGGCGCCACCGCCGGCGCCTGGGCTCCGAGCGGCCGTGCGCGCAGGGCAGCTCGAGCACGAGCCGGGCTCCCCGCGGCGACGGCGCGGTGGTGAGGCGCCCGCCGTGGCGCTCGGCGATCCCAGCCGCGAGCGCGAGGCCGTGACCCCGCCGCGCGCGGCGCCCGCGGGCGGCCGCGATCAGGTCGGCGACGGGAGCGGGGAGCCCCGGGCCGGCGTCAGTGACCTCGATGCGCGCGTGCCCGTCGCCCGGCGCGCGGGTACGCACGCACACCTCCCCGCCCCCGTGCTCGATGGCGTTGGCCACGAGGTTCGCGCAGGCCTGCGCGAGCCGGAGGCGGTCGCCGTGGACGACCACCGGGCCGGCCGCCGGCTCGACCTCCAAATCGATCCCGTTCGCCCGCGCCTGCGCCCGCCACGCCTCGCGGGACTCGCCGAGCAGCTCGCCCAGCTCCACCGCGCCAGGGCGCTCGGCCGCGCGGCGGCCCCGTGGCGCCGCCGCCAGGTCGTCGAGCGCGAGCGCCGCGCGCCGCAGCTCGAGGTCGATCGCCGCCACGCGGGCCGTCGGCTCCAGCCCGTGCAGGCCGAGCCGGGCGGCGAACAGCGGGCCGCGCAGCTCATGGCTCGCCTGCGCGACGAGCGCGAGGCAGCGGCGGACGTGCAGCCCGGCCACGCCACCCGTGCACACGACCGCGACGACGACGAGCAGCGCGCTCACGCCGCCGGCTCCCGCACCGGTCCGTCGACGAGCCGGTAGCCGACGCCCCACACGTTCACCACGAACCGGTCGCCGCTCGCGCCGAGCTTGTGGCGCAGGCGGCACGCGTGGCTGTCCAAGGTTCGCGTGTTTCCCCTGGACAAGAAACCCCAGACGTCGCGAAGCAACTCCTCCTTGGTGAAAACTCGCGTGGGCTCGGCCGCGAGCGCCAACAGGAGCGCGAACTCCTTCTGGGAGACCGGCACGTCCGCGCCGCTCAGCCGGACCTCGCGGCTCGCCGGGTCGATCTCCAGCGCGCCGACGCGCAGCCGCCCGGAGAAGCGGCGCTCGCGCGTGCGCCTGAGCAGCGCCTCCACCCGGCGCCGCAGCTCGCCGTAGGAGAACGGCTTCGGGATGAAGTCGTCGGCGCCGCGGTCGAAGCTGCGGATGCGGTCCAGCTCCCCGGCGCGGCCGGACAGCACGATCAGCGGCAGCGCCGGGTCCAGCCGCGTCGCGACCCGGTCGGCAGCGCGGACGCGGGCGATGAGGTCCAGGCCCGAGCCGTCCGGCAGCCCGACGTCCACGATCGCGGCGTCGGGCGTGGCGAACTCCAGCGCCCGCAGGCCGTCGGCCAGCGTGTCGGCGACCATCACGGAGAACCCGTCGGCCGTGAGGTTGTCGGCGAGGAACGCCCGGACGATCGGGTCGTCCTCGATCAGCAGCAGCGTGGGCGGGCCGGGGTCGGAGGCGTGCATGCCGACCGTAGGTGGCGCGCGAAAAAACTACGCGCGCGAGAACGAGTCGCGAGCTCGCCCCGCCGGCGAGGAGGGGAAGAGGCCGGCGGGGGAGCTTGCGAGTCGGGTCGCTAGAGGTGCACGCGCCCGAAGCCTTCGACCTGGCTGAGCAGCCGGGTTCGGCGCATCACGGCGCCGCCGTTGGAGTCGTTGGCGAGCGAGGTGTTGCCCTCCAGCGACTGGAACTTCCCGTTGCCCAATGCCTTCTCGACGATCCCGATGTGCTCGGGGGCGCCGCGGCCGTCCCAGTTGAAGATCGCGATGTCACCCGCGCGCGGGGTCGTGCGCCCGACCCAGAGGCCGGTCGCGCGCAGCCACGCCTCGGTGGTCGGCACGTACGCGCAGCCCCGGGCGTGGACGCCGTCGCCGCGGAAGCCGGAGCACAGCGTGTAGTTCGCGCCGATCCGGAAGCAGTAGGAGACGAAGATGTTCGACCACGGCACGCCGACGAGGCCAAACCACTCGCCGAACTCGGTGCGGTTCACCGGGGCCTCGACGGCGCCGAGGTGCTTGATCGCCTCCGCCAGCGCCTTCCGTCCCGGGCGCGAGCCGTGGGCGTCGCCCTCGCCGACGATCGCGCCCGGGCGGGCGCGCTCGAGCGCGCGGCCGGTCTGCCCTCCGCAGATGCCGTCGACGTCGAGCCCGCGGTCGGCCTGGAAGGTCCGCACCGCCGCAGCGGTGGCGACGCCGTAGCAACTGTCGAGCGGCCCGGGCGCGTAGCCGAGCGCGCCCAGCGCCTGCTGGACGGCGAGCACGTCGGCCCCGCGCAGCAGCGGGCTGACGACGTGCAGCGTGCGGGTGACGCGACCCGCGGCGAGCACGCCGGGGAGCGCGGTGGCGGAGAGGGGCATGTCCGACAAGAGCGGCGACGGGGACGCGCTGATACGCAGGTATCGCGGAGGTGACCTGATCGCTCTACATCTTCGGCGCGCGCGCCGCAGGGACTCCAGGACCGGTGGCGCGCGCCTTTGAAGATAGGGCGGTCGAATAGGGCATCTGCCCGATGTGCGCCTGCCCCCGCACGAGGACGATCGCGGTCGACCCGCTCCCCGTCCAGTTCGGAGGCAAGCCATGCTCCACATGCAGCACGCCCAGCTCGCCGTCCTCCTCATGGAGAAGACGCCCACCATCGAGTTCCCGTCCGAGGATCGCGAGCACCAGCGCCAGCTCGAACTGGTCCGCGACAGCCTGCTGCGTCGTCCCGAGGGCCGCCAGCCGCGCCCCCAGGGAGCCTGACGTGCCGGAGCAGACGACGGCCCACGTGGAGTCCGGCGAGATCGCCCGCGCCGCCGCGGCCGGCGACGAAGAGGCCTGGCGCGCGCTGGTCGCCCGCTTCGACACCATGCTGCGCGGGATCCTGCGCAGCTACCGGCTCGATGCGTCCGACGCCGAGGACGTGATCCAGACGACGTGGATCCGCGCCTACCACAACCTCGCGCGCCTCGACGAGCCCGCCGCGATCGGCGGCTGGCTGGCCGTGACGGCCCGCCGCGAGGCGCTGCGCACGCTCCAGCGCGGCGTCCGCGAGGTGGTCTCCGACGATCCGCACCGGGGCGATCAGCCCGATGGGGGCACGCCCGAGACCGCCGCGCTCGAGCGCGAGCGCCACGCCGCCGTGCGGGCCGCCGTCGGCCGGCTCCCCGGCCGCCAGCGGATGCTGCTGTCGGCGTTCCTGCGCCGCCCGGCCGCGTCCTACGACGAGATCTCCGTGGCGCTGGACATGCCGATCGGGTCGATCGGCCCGACCCGGGAGCGGGCGCTGATCCGTCTGCGCGACGACGCCGCGCTCGCAGGCGTGCTGGCTCCGTGAGATCTTTCGGCCATGACGCTCGTCGTACGCACGCACCAGCACTCCGGCGTCTGGGTCGGCGCCCGCGGGCGGATCGAGGGCGACGACGGGAGCCTGCACGCCGCGCTCGACGGCGCGCGGCTGTCGCCCATGGCCGGAGAGCCTCCTTCGCGCCTGGCGCGGCGACCCGCCGGCCGGCGCGCCGTCGCCGACGTCGCCTGCTACTTCGGCGTCCACGCCCCGGGCGACGCGGACGACCTCGCCGCCCGCCTGCGCGAGCACGACCTCGTCGAGTTCGCGTACGTCAAGCCGCCGATCGCCCCGCCCAGCGCTAGCGACGCGGGCGACGACCTGCGGCCCCGCCAGGGCTACCTCGACGACCCGCCGGAGGGCATCGGCGCGGCCGCCGCATGGGAGCGCCCCGGCGGGCGTGGCGAGGGTGTACGGCTGATCGACATCGAAGGCGAGTGGCGCTTCACCCACGAGGACCTGCGCCGCGGCCGGCTCGCCGGCGGGCACCCGGGCGGCGACGTCGCCCGCCGCAACCACGGCACCAACGTGCTCGGGATGCTCGGCGCGCTCCACAACGGGCGCGGCATCAGCGGCATCTGCCCCGAGGCGGCCTTGCGCGCGGTCTCCTACCAGCCGGAGGAACGCTGGGGGAGCGCCCTGGCGATCAAGCACGCCGCCGACCTCCTGCGCCCCGGTGACATCCTGCTGCTGGAGATGATGCGCCCCGGCCCGCGCACCCCCGCGGACGAGGACACCCAACTCGGCTACCTCCCGGTCGACTACTGGCCCGACGACCTCACCGCGATCCAGTACGCGACCTCGATCGGCGTGATCGTCGTCGAGGCCGCCGGCAACGGCGCCCAGCACCTCGACGACCCCGTCTACTCCGGCCCCGGCCCCGGCTTCCGCCCGCAGCGCCCGAACCCGTTCATGCGCGACGGACTGGACTCCGGCGCCGTCGTCGTCGGCGCGGGCGCGCCACCCGGCGACCGCTTCGGCCCGGACCGCTCCCGGCTCGACTTCTCCAACTGGGGCACGACGATCGACGCGCAGGGCTGGGGCCGTGAGGTCGCGACCACCGGGGGGCTCGGCCCGGGCGCCGACGAGAAGCGCCCCGGCGACGCCGAGGACCGCTGGTACACGGAGCGCTTCTCGGGAACCTCGAGCGCGGCCCCGATGGTGGCCGGCGCGCTGGCCTGCGTGCAGGGCGTTCTCCGCGCGGCCGGGCGGCGCCCGCTGACGCCCGACCAGGCGCGCCGCGCGCTGCGCGAGACGGGCTCCCCGCAGCAGCCGGCCGCCGACGGGACGCTCGAGCCGATCGGCAACCGCCCCGACATCGCCGGGTTGATCGAGTGGGCGCTCGACGCGACCCCACCCCCGGACCGGACACCAACCAGGAGGCCATCACCCATGAAGATCACGATCACCATCGAGGACGGCGACGGCAGCACCAGCCAGGTCTGGCAGCCGTCGGGCATCGAGCCGCCCTACATCAAGGGCCCGTCGCTGGTGCTCACGCAGGAGGACGGCACGCAGACCGAGCTCGACATCGCGGCGCTGAAGGCCGCGGCGGAGGAGAAGAAGGGCTAGACCCGGGCGCGGTGGGCGACCTCGGCCGCCATCGTGCGGTTCGAGACGCCCAGCTTGGCCAGGATCCGGGAGACGTGCAGGCTGGCGGTCTTGGGGCTGATGAACAGCCGCTCTGCGATCTGGCGGTTGGTCAGGCCCTCCCCCACCAGCGCGAGGACCTCGAGCTCGCGCGCGGTCAGGCCGTGCTCGGCGAGCGGTGACTCCGGCGCGCCGCCCGCGGCGCCGATGTCGACGCGGGCGCGGCGGGCCAGGCCCTCGAGCTCGCCGCGTACGAGCTCGGCGCCGAGCTCGCCGGCGTCGGCGTGCGCGGCGCGCAGCGTCGCGGTGGCGTCGGCGCGCGAGCCGCCCTCGTGCAGCACCGCCTCGGCCTGGCGCCAGCGCGCGTAGGTCGCCGGGTAGACGGCGCCGACCCGCTCCCAGGCGGTGCTCGCGCGCGACCATTCGACCTGCGCGTCCTGGCCGGCGGCCCGCGCGGCCTCGGCCCGCGCCGCATCGCGGTGGGCGAGCGCGGACGGGGGCGGGCGGTGGCTCTCGAGCAATGCTTCGAGCTCGCCCAGAAGCCGGCGCGCGCCCTCGGCGGCCCGCTTGCGCTCGTCGCCGCCGGCGAGCTGGGCGGCGTCGGCCTCCACGCGCGCGCCCATCGCGTACAGCTGGGGCCCGTACAGCAGGTCCTCGCTCCCGCGGACCTGCTCGAGGCCGCGGTCCACGAGCGCCCGCGCCTCGCCCGGCTTGTCGCGCCACAGCGCGATCTCGGCCAGCCCGGCGTACACGGCCGGTCCGCACTCGGCGGGCGCGCCGTCGCAGTGGCTGCGGGCGGCCTCGAGCTCGCGCGCCGCGTCCTCCAGGCGGCCGCGCGCGAGGTGCAGCTGGCCCGCCACCTGGCCGCGGGCGATCGCGTCCCAGGGCTCGAGCCCGTCCGTGCCGACCAGCGCGAGCCGCATCTCGACGCGATCCCAGCGGCCGAGCAGGAACTCGTCGGTGGCGGCGTTGAGCGTGAGGAAGCGCCCGAACGAGGCCTCCATCCCGAACCGCCGCGCCAGCCCCTCCCCCTCCTCGGTGACCTGCAGGGCATCGGCGAAGCGGCCGAGCAGGCGCAGGACCTCGGCCAGGTAGAGGTGGGCGTAGAGGAGGTCGTCGGGGCGGTCGAGCGTGTGGAGGTCGGCGATCGCCTTGCGCAGGTGCGCCTCGCCGCCCGCGGGGTCGCCGGCGTGGGCGACGACGACGCCGAGCACCATCCGCGCGTAAGCGGCCTCGGGCCGCGCGCCCGCCTGCACGGCCAGCTCCAGCGCCTCCTCGCAGCGCTTCTGCGCCTCGTCCAGCCCCTGCACCGTCCACAGCGCGAAGCCCTCGGCGCCGAGCAGCCGCGCGCGGCCGGTGCGGTCCTCCTCGGGCAGCAGCCGCAGCGCCTCGCGGAACGCGGCATGGCCGCTGTCGCCGGCGAAGCTCTGCAGGCGGCCGAGGCGCTCGAAGAAGCGCGAGGCGCGAGCCGCGTCCGTGGTGCCGTCGAGCACGGCGAGCGCCTCCTCGCACCACACGACGGCCTGCTCGTACTCGCCGGAGTACTTCGCCAGGTCGCCGGCGTGGCCGAGGAGGTCGATCCGGTCCAGCGGGCCCTCGGGGTCGCCGCCGAGGTCGAGCGCCGCGCGGAAGTGGCGCAGCGCCTCGGCGTAGGCGCGCGCGCCCTCGGCCTCCAGGCCCGCCGCGACCGACGCCTCGAGCGCCTCGTCATGGCGCCCGGCGGCGCGCCAGTGCACGGCCAGCTCGGCCTTGCCGCCACCGCTGCCGAGCGCCTCGGCGACCTCGGCGTGCAGCGCGGCGCGCTCCCCGGGCAGCAGGTCCGCGTAGACCGCCTCCCGTACGACGTCGTGGCGGAACGCGAACGTCGCGCCCTCGCGGACGAGCAGGTGGTGGTCGACGGCGTCGCGCAGCGCAGCGGAGAGATCGGGCTCCACCATGCCGGAGGCCGCGGCGAGCAGCTCGCCCGACGCGGGGCGGGCGACGGCGGCCGCGCTGGGGAGCAGGCGCCGAACCGGCTCGGGGACCCGCCGGAGCCGGACGCGCAGGGCGTCGGCGAGCCGCGAGGGCAGCTCGCCGCCCCCGGGATCGAGGCGGGCGGACAGGAGCTCCTCGGCGAACAGCGGGTTGCCCGCGCACCGCTCGTGGACCTCGTCGGCCAGCTCGGGGTCGGGAGGCCGGCCGAGGATGCCCTCCAGCTGTGCGCCGACACCGGCGCGGTCGAGCGGACGCAGCTCGGCCAGCGTGACCCGGTCGTGGTACTGCAGGTCCGCGAGCAACTCGCGGACGGGATGGTCGGCCGGGAGCTCGCCGGTGCGGTAGGTGATGACGGCCGCGACGCGCTCCCCGCGCAGGCCGCGCACGAGGAAGCGGACGAAGTCCTGCGTCGAGCGATCGACCCAGTGGACGTCCTCGAGCACGAGCAGCACCGGTGCGCCGCGACCGAGCGCGCCGAGCAGCAGCACCAGCGCCTCGTACACGCGCGCCTGGGCGTAGCGGTCCGGTTGCGCGCCGCCGCCGACCGGCAGCCCCGCGGCCAGATGCGGGAAGGAGCGCTCCAGCTCGCCGCGGACCTCGGGGCCGAGCGACCCGAGCGCCGCGCCGAGCGCCTCGGGCGGCGCGTCGCGCAGCGCGGCGGCGAGCGGCGCGTAGGGCAGCTCGCCGCCCTCCAGGCGCAGGCACTCCCCGCGCAGGACCATCGCGCCCCGGGCTCGCGCGCGGGCCTCGCCCTCCCGCACGACGCGCGTCTTGCCGATGCCGGCCTCGCCGATCAGCAGCGTCACCGACGGATCGGCCGCCTCGGCGCGATCGAGGGCCGTGTCCAGCGTCTCGAGCTCCGCTGTGCGCTCGACCAGTCGGTGGCTGGAGATCCGGGTCCGCACGGCCACCCATGATGTCGGACTTGACGCCGCCGTAGGATTCGCGAATGGCGCGGATCATCCGCCAGACCGAAGCCAACGAGTGCCGCCGGTGCTCGACGTTCTGCGACCGCGTCATCGCCCCCTCCGCCTGTGTCGCCCAGGCCTGCCCGTTCCTGTACTCCTACGACGAGCCGCTCGACGGCCGCCGCTACATGGGCTGCATGCAGAAGGTGTTCGCGACCGAGATCGACGTGGCGCTGTTCTTCGAGGCGGAGCGCACGCGGGGCGGGTTCGGAACCGTCCGGCTGGCCGGGTTCCCCCTGGCGCGCTGCGCGTTCGACGTGGAACGCGCCCACGAGGGCAGCGAGCAGCCGTGCGTGAACCCGAGCTTCTTCGACTGGCCCGACGCCGGTCGAGACGGGATCCGGGCCTTCGACTTGCGCGACCATCTCTGAAACTTTCGCTTCAGTGGTCTTGGTAAGCAGGAGCCGGGCATAAGATGCAGACGCCCCGGCGGAGTCCGGGCGTGCCCTCGCTCTAATGGACTCAATGCGCCGCGGAAACTACGACTCAGGCCAGGACTACGTCCTGGAATACGGTGACCTCCGGTTCACCTTCAATGAGCGGGACTTTTCCGAGCGCGTGGAGCAATCCGCACGCAAGCTCGGCTTCGTGGACGGGCGCCTCGACGGCACCGAGCTCGAGGATCTCGTCAACCTGACGGTCAACGGCGAGGTCCAGGATCCCGCCTCCGGCCTCGGCGAGCACGTCAACGACTGCTGGCCGGAGCTGGTCGGACCCGCCGAGCGCTCGCTGGTCCACTGGCTGCGCCGCCTCGTGTTCCGCTCCGCCTGGCTTGACCAGCGGGTCAAGGAGGGCGAGCTCGACATCGTCTTCGACGACACCACCCAGTCGTTCGGCTATGTCCAGCCCGAGCGCGATCGCGAGCCGATCGAGCTCTCACCCGAGCCCAACTGGGGCCGGGTCGCCTACCAACCTCGCTGATTTCTCAGTATCGACAGCCCCTGGCCGGCGCCCGCGCGCGCCGCGCTCGCGGCCGTGGCCCGGCCGCGGACGCTCTAGGCGCCCGCGGCCGGCCGTTCTTCCGGTCGTTAGCCGATGGCCTCGGCGCGGGACTTGGCGATCGCCTCGGCGCCCGCGTCGCCGACCAGCAGCTCCGGCCGCAGCGTGCCCGAGCGCCCGAGGTCGAGCGCGGGGAAGCGCCCGAGCGCGGTCAGCGTCGCGTCGAGCGTCACGACGGTCGTCTCGCCGCCGACGGGCGCCGGTGCGGTGGCGACGACCGTCAGCGAGCCGCCGTCGGTGATGTTGCGGGCCGCGGCGAGCGCGCGGCGGGCGGCGCCGGCGCTGAGGTACTCGAGCGTGTCCACGAGCACGACGGCGTCGCCGCCCCGGGCGGCCACGCGGCGGCCCTGCTCGATCGTCTGCTCGACGGCCTGCGCCTGCGCGTCGGGCGAGGCGGCGAAGGACAGCGAGACGGCGGGCGGCACGGGGCCCTCCTGCCACTCGGCGGTCTCCTCGGGGCGCACGCCGGCGAGCACGACGCTCACCTCGAGCCCCTCGCGGCCGGCCAGCGCGGTGGCGAGCCCGCGCAGGGCCTCGCTCTTGCCGGACCGGGCGGGGCCGGCGATGACGACGCGCGAGCCCTTGCCGAACGGCGTCAGCCACTCGATCGCCTTGACCGTCGGATCCTCGGAGCCGAGCTCGAAGCGCTCGTTGGGGAACGCGGCGGGCAGGTCCTCGAAGCGGGTGCCCTCGGCGACCTCGTCGGCCGGGCGGCCGTTGATGGTGTCGACGCGGATCAGCGACGGGTAGCGCTCGGAGCGGCGCGGCGCCCGCACGGGGCCGGCCACCTTGTCGCCGGAGACGAGCTCGCAGCGCTTGACCTGGGCGGCCGAGACGTACACGTCGTCGTCGGTGGCGTCGGGCGGGGAGAGCCGGACGAAGCCGGAGCCGTTGCCGAGCAGCTCGACGACGCCCTCCGCGATCTTGTCCTCCTCACGGTCGCCGCCGTTGTCCCTGCCGCCACGGTCGCGGCCGCGCTCGGAGCGGCCGCCGCGGGAGCGGCCGCCCTCGGGCTTGGCCTCGGCCTCGGGCTCCTCGGCGTCGCCGTCGGTGTCGCCGTCGTCGGCGTCCCGGGCGCGGCTGCGGCCGCGGCCGCCGCGGCGGCCCCGGCGCTGACGCCCGCGGCCCTCTTCGGCGTCGTCGTCGTCCTCGGTGTCGGCCTTGGCCTCTTCGACCTCGACCTCGACCTCAGCCTCGGGCTCGGCCTCGGGCTCGTCGTCAGCCACCTCGGTGCCCGACTGGCGGGCGAGGATGGCCTCGACCAGCTCGGCCTTGCGCAGGCGGCGGAAGTTCTCGACGCCCAGCTCGGTGGCCAGCAGATGCAGGTCGGCGAGCGGGCTTTGCTCCAGTCCGGAGCGATCCAGCACGGAAGACATTTGGTCTCCTTCGTTCGATGTCGGTCGGTGGGCACCAGCCGCGTTGTGCGCAGCGGCAGGCAACCGTCTCGAACCTTCAGGCTAGTACATGGCGCTGCGTGGGAACCGGTCCAGTGTCAGCCCTTCGCCGGGCGCGAGCTCCCGCTCGCCGCGCAGCGCGGCGCGCACGGCGAGGAAGTCCGCGGCCCCCGCGACGTCGTGCACGCGCAGCACGTGCACGCCCGCGTCGACCCCGTGCGCGAGCGCGGCCAGCGTCCCGGCCTCGCGTCCGCGGGGCGTTCGGCCGGTCAAGGCGCCGACGAAGTCCTTGCGTGAGACGGCCAGCAGCACCGGCCGCCCGAGCGCCAGGACGGCGTCGAGCCGCCGCAGCACCGCGACCGTCTGAGCGGGGGTCTTGGCGAAGTCCGGGCCCGGGTCGAGGAGGATCTGCTCGTCGGCCACGCCGAGCGCGACCGCGGCCGCCATCCGCTCGGCCAGGAACTCGCACACGTCGGCGATCACGTCGGTGTAACGGTCCGGGTCGAGCAGCGTCCCCTTCGGCTCCACGCGCGTGTGGGTGATGACCAGCGCGGCGCCGGTGCGCGCACACACGCCGGCCACGCCCTCGTCGCGCAGCCCCGAGACGTCGTTGACGATCGCGGCGCCTGCCGCCACCGCGGCGGCGGCCACCTCGGCCTTGTGGGTGTCGACCGACACCACCGCGCCGCCCGCAGCCAGCGGCTCGATCAGCGGCAGCACCCGCTCGATCTCCTGCCCCGCCGGGACCGGCGGGCGGTCGCCGCGCGCGGACTCCCCGCCGACGTCGAGGATGTCCGCGCCCGCCGCGAGCAGCGCCCAGGCGTGGGCGAGCGAGTCGGCGTGCCCGTTGCCCGAGAACGAGTCGGGCGACGCGTTGACGATCCCCATCAGCAGCGGCCGCCCGAGCTCCAGCTCCCGGCCCGCCGCGCGCAGGATCACGGGATCCGCAGGACCTTCTTCTTGGCCGTCACGTTGCCGGCCTTGTCGACGGCTCGGACGGTCAGCGTGTACCGGCCCTTCTTGTAGCGGTGCGACCTGCGGCTGCCGCGCTGCCTGCGCGAGCGGTCGCCCCAGTCGACGCTCACGTAGTCCATCCCGGCCGGCCCGCGGTCACCCGCGACGGCGGAGACGCTCACGAGGCGCCCGCTGCGCCGCACCGTCAGCCGGAGCGAAGGCAGCCCGGAGTCCACTCGGAACGTGCGCGTGCGGCTGGTCGAGACCTGGCCGCGGCGATCGGTCGCGCGCACGGAGTAGCGGTGCGTGCCCTTGCGCAGCGCGCGCGGGGAGGTGAGCCGGTTCTTCGTGGTCTGCCCGATCGCCTTGCCGTCGACGACGACGGTGAAGGTCTGCACGCCCCAGTTCTCGGACCCGACAGCCCACTTGATCAGCGGCTTGCGGGCGCGGTAGCGGATCGAGCTCAGCACCACCGGGCGTCCGGGCAGGCGGTCGTAGACCGAGACGGTCAGCCGGCGCCCGCCGGCGCCACCCTGGAGCATCGCCACGGCCGTGTTGCCGGAGCGGTCGGAGCCGATGCCCACCTGCGCGGCCTCGACCGGGCCGAACGCGGGGTTGGAGGCGGCGAACTCGGGCTCGAAGCCCTCCTCCCCGTTCTTGCGGCGCGAGCGAACGTCGCCGGCGGGGGTCCGCCACGCTACGTAGGCGTCACCGCGCTCGGACGTGGCCACGACCGGCGACGGCTGGGGCCCGCCCGGCGTCTGGTCGACCCGCACGGCGGGCTGGAACGCGTCGAACTTGTCCAGGTAGCCGCTGAGGATCGCGTTGTCGGCGCCCGCGGCGACGGCGGCCCCGATGCCCTTGCCGGCGAAGTCGATCCGCGGCTCGCCGCTGGCCTGACCCGAGTCGATCGCGAACGGGGCCTCGTATTCGGAGCCACGCAACCGGCGTGCCACCGAGCGCGAGCGCCCGCCGATGATCTGGCGGAACGCGACCCAGGCGAACGAGCCGTCGTCCTCGATGTCGATGTCGGGCGAGTCGGCGTCGGCTCCCGCGCCGCCCTCGAACGCGCCGAGGGTCAGGTCCTGCGGGGCGAACGACGGGGTGACGCCGGTCAGGCGCCGGGAGAACACGTGCGAGGTCCCGTCGGCGTGCCCCTCGCCCCACACCACGACCCCATTGCCCTCGGCGCTGACCGCGACCCGCGGGCGCGAGCCGCCCTCCCCGGCGGTGCGCGCCGGGTCGATGTCCAGCGCGGTCGGCAGCGGCGTCCAGGCGGTGCCCTCCAGCCGCGCGGCGCGGATGTCGCCGGACGCCGACCAGACCGCGTAGCCGACCTGGTTGATGCCCATGTCGACGCCCAGGCCCGTCGCTCCCGGGCCGCCGAGCGTGGCCGCCGGGGCGGCCGCGGCGCCGGCCTGGGGGATCACCGTGCCGAGCACCTGCCCGCCGGCGACCCACGCGATCAGCAGCCGCCCGCCGTCGACCGCGCTGATCGCGGCCTCGGTGACCGGCGCGCCGGCCGAGACCTTCTCGGGCGCCGACCACGCGCCGCCGGTGATGCGCGAGAGGAAGACCTGCGGCACGCCGCCGTCGCGCTTGATGTAGACGACGCCGCCGGTGCCATCACGCGCGAGGTCGACGTCGCCCAGCTTTTCGATCTCGGCCGGCCCGTCGAGCGGCTCGGCCGGGTACCACTCGGCACCCGCGGCGGGAACGAGGGTGAAGAGGAGC
Source organism: uncultured Solirubrobacteraceae bacterium (assembly GCA_963764385.1). Taxonomy (GTDB): domain Bacteria; phylum Actinomycetota; class Thermoleophilia; order Solirubrobacterales; family Solirubrobacteraceae; genus DATFQI01. The sequence goes on from CAVXSJ010000009.1 coordinate 235,675, forward strand.
AGTGCGGTGAGGGCGAGGATGCGGCGCATACGGTGCTGTCCAACCGGCGGGGGCACGGAAAGTTACGGCGCGCCCAGGACGGGTCGGCTTCCTTACCCGACGACGAGCCCCTCGGCGGCCGCCTCGTCGCGGAACGCCGCCACCTCGGCGTCCTGCCGCGCGCCGTCCCAGTCGAGCTCCGCGCCCATCGCGGCCGCGACGCGGGCGGGCGCGCCGGACCCCTCGGCGCACAGGAGTCGGCCCGCGGTCAGCCCCAGCCGCGTGCGGCGCAGGAGCACGTCGCCGACGGTCCGCGCCTGCTCGCGGCGGGCCGCGTACACGGCCTCGGCGAGGAGGTCGACGCGCTCGGCGACGATCGGCTCGGCCAGCTCCGGCTGCTCGGCGGCGATCCGCAGCACCTCGTGCGCGGCGTATCCGTAGCGGCCCGCCAGCTGCTCGTACGCCCCGGGCGCCACGCCCGCGACCTCCGGCAGGTCGCCGGGGGCGACGGGCATCCCGAGCGGCACCTGGTGGGTGCGGCACGGCGCTTCGCGCCCCTCGCGCTCGACGATCCGGTCGACGGTCATCTTCGCCATCCGCCGCCACGTCGTGAGCTTGCCGCCGGTGATCGTGACCATGCCGCTGGAGGTCTCGTAGAGCTCGGCCTTGCGCGAGATGTCGACCGACTTCTTCGGGTCGCCGGTGGAGATCAGCGGCCGGACGCCGGCGTACGCCCCCGCCACGTCGCCCGGCTGCAGCTCGGTCTCGAAGAACGCGTTGACGGCGTCGAGCAGGTAGCTGACGTCCGTGTCGGCCGGCTTGATGTGCTCGAGGTCCCCGCCCTCGTAGTCGTTGTCGGTGGTGCCGATCAGCGTCTGCCCCAGCCACGGGAGCACGAAGATGGTCCGCCCGCCGCCCGCCGGGATGATGGCGCCCGCCACGACCGGGAGCGTGGCCGCGGGCAGGATGATGTGCGTCCCGCGACTGGGGCGGATGACCGGCACCTCCGCCTCGTCGTGGAGCTCCTCCGGGCGCAGCCGGTCCGCCCACACGCCGGTGGCGTTGACGACGTTGGAGGCCCGCACCTCGAGCTCCTCGCCGTCGCGGTCGCGCAGCCGGGCGCCCACCGCGCGCCCGCCCTCCTCCAGCAACGAGTTCGCCTCGACGCCGTTGACCGCCACCGCGCCGAAGCGCTCCGCCTCGGCGAGCACGGTCAGCACCAGCCGCGCGTCGTCGGTCTGGCAGTCGAAGAAGAGGTAGCCGCCGGTGGGGTTCCGCGGCGCCAGCGCGGGGAGTCGCTCGGCGACCTCCTCGCCGCTGATGACGCGGTGGCGGGCCGGGCTCCAGTCGCTGTCCTCACGCGCGCGGCGGCGCGCGAGCGGGGACAGCCGGTCGACGGCCATGACGTCGTACATGTTCAGCCCGAGCCCGATCAGGCGGTCCGGCCGGGCGCCGTCGAAGGCGGGCACGATCAGCGGCAGCGGCCGCACCAGGTGCGGGGCCAGCGCGACGTTGATCTGGCGCTCCAGGAGCGCCTCGCGCACGAGGCCGAGGTCGAAGTTCTGCAGGTAGCGCAGGCCCCCGTGGACCAGCTTGCTGGAGCGCGACGAGGTGCCGATCGCGAAGTCGCCGCGCTCGACGAGGGCGACCGAGTAGCCGCGGGTGGCCGCGTCGAGCGCCACGCCGGCGCCGGTGATGCCGCCGCCGATCACCAGCACGTCGAACGGCTCGGGACCAAGGGCGGCGATCGCGTCGGAGCGGGAGAGCATCTCCGAAGGCAGGCTATCTTCCGGTGCATGCAGACCGGAACCGTGTCGCGGTTGTGGCGCTGGCCGGTGAAGTCGATGGGCGGCGAGGAGGTGCGCGCGCTGAGCCTCGACGAGCGCGGCGTCGGCGGCGACCGGTCGCACGCCGTCCTGCACGAGCACAAGGGCGAGTGGAAGCCGCTGACCGCCCGGGAGGCGCCGGGTCTGCTCGCCTGGCGGGCCGTGTACCCCTTCAACCTCGACGCCGGCCTGAAGCCCGACAGCCCGCCGCTGGCGATGGTCTCCCGCCCGGACGGGCGCCGGACGTGGCGCTGGGGCGACCCGCAGCTGCGCTACGCGCTCGAGACCGACCTCGGCCGCCCGGTCAAGCTCCTGCGCGACCTGGCGGGCATGCCCGACGTCCCGGGCGAGATCCTCCTCACCACCGGGACGAGCCTGCGCGCGCTGGAGTCCGAGCTCGACGCCCAGATCGACATCCGCCGGTTCCGTCCCAACCTCCACCTCGAGCTCGACGCCGGCCCGTGGAAGGAGACCGACTGGGTCGGCGCCCAGGTGAGCTTCGAGGGCGGCGTGCGGCTCGAGATCACGCAGCCGTGCGTGCGCTGCGTGATCCCCACGCGCGACCCCGAGACCCGCGAGAAGTGGCCCGAGCTGCTGCGCCACCTCACCGGCGAGCACCACCAGTACATGGGCGTGCTGGCGCGGGTGCTCGGGGGCGGGCGGCTGGCCGCCGGCGCCGAGGTACGCATCGAGAACGACTGAATTACAGGTTCTCCGAGGAGCGGCCGATAACGGTCACGTCCGATTCCACTGGAGGAAGCTGTGCTTCGCATCGACGAGACGTCCAAGACGCTGGTGGCGCCACAGGCCGGAGGCCTGGTCGCCGAGGCCTCGCCCGACCGTGACGAGCTGCTCGCGCTCGTGGGCGCCTCGTGGGAGGCGTTCGCCCAGGAGCTTGGCTTCCCCGCCCTGCGCCTGCTCGCCCTCGAGCCGCTGCCCGGCGTCGACATGCTCGCCTTCGACCCGCAGGCCGGCCGCGCCGTCGTCGTGCAGGTCACCGGCGAGACGGTCGAGTGGCAGCTGATCCGCGCCCTGCAGGGGGCCGCCGCGGTCGCCGCCATGGACGCCGCCCAGCTGGCCGCCGTGCACGAGGCCCTCGAGGCCGCCGTGCCGGGCGACTCGCCGCAGATCGTGATGATCGCCGGCGCCTTCGACCCCCGTGCGCTCGCGACCGCCGCGTGGCTGACCCGCCGCCACGGCGTCGAGCTGTCCACCTTCGCGGTCTCCGTGATGCGCTTCGGCAACGAGCGCCTGCTCAACGTGCACCGCGAGCCGCGCGACCGCCAGTCCCCGGACCCCGCCGCCGAGGTCCAGTGGATGCTCACCGGCGAGCCGGACCCCGCCGCTCCCATCGTTCCCGCCGTGCCCTCCGTGCCCGTCGTGTCGAGCACGCCGCCGCCCGGCGCCTAACCCACTTCCCCCAGAGTTCGTCCGTCAGACCCTCGGTCCCCGCGACCGCGCCCCATATGGGGCGCGGTCGTGAGGGTGGGTCATCCTCCGGGACGCACCCGAGCCAGCACCGGGTCGTGGTCGGACACCTGGTCGGCGAACTCCGCGTTGATGTGCACCGGGTCGAGCTGCGGCTTGCCCACGCCGAGGGCGGCCGAGACCAGCACCTGGTCGAGCACCTGGCCGTTGCCCTCGAACACGTAGGAGTAGCGCTCGCGCTCGGGCAGCGAGCCCCCACAGGTTGAACAGCTCGATCGGCGTGCTGTTCTCGCGACCGCGCTGCAGGACCCGCAACGTCTCCGAGAAGTCGAAGTCGTTGAAGTCGCCCGCCACGATCACCTTGGCGCTGGAGTCCGCGCGTAGGAGACGCTCCACCCACGCGTTGACCACGCCGGCCTGCCCGCGGCCCGCCGAGCTCGGCAGCGTGCTGCCGCGGCGCTGCACCTCGCTCGGGCGCCGGGCGTCCTGGAAGCGCCCGAACAGCGGGTCGTCGCCCCCCTTCGAGTTGAAGTGGTTGCCGACGATGAACACCGTCTGGCCGCGGAAGCGGAACTCGCCCGCCAGCGGCTTGCGGCTGGCCGCCCACACCGGGTTGGTCGGGTCGATCCGGCCCGGGCTGAACGTCAGCTGGGCGCCCGGCAGGGCCGGGTTGTCGTCGGTGGCGGTCGTCGCGGTCGCGCCGCGCCGCGGTCCACGAAGCTGACCCGCTCCGGGCCGGAACAGGAAGCCGACGCGGATGTTCCCGCCCGGCTCGCCGCCGTCCTCGTCGTCGGCCGGGTCGATCTGCCGGTACGCGTAGCGCGGCCCCACGTCGTCGATCGCGTCGACCAGGCGCGTGAACGTGACGTCGGCGTTCGAGCCGCCGCTCGCCGCCGGGCCCGTTGTTGTCCTGCTCCTCGAGCACCACGACCACGTCGGGAGCGCGGAGGTTGCCGATGATCTGGCGGGCGATCGCGTCGAAGCCGGGCGCCGTCGCCCGGATCGAGGTTCTCGACGTTGTAGGTCGCCACCGTCAGCTGGGTGCCCGACGGCGGCGCGGTGCTCTCCGGCCTGCAGGCCGCCGTCGACGCGGGGCGGCCAGCCCAGGACCTGGAACTTGTAGTTGCCGAACGAGTAGTCGACCACCGCCTGCACCGTGCCCGGCAGCGTGTCGCCCGTGTCGAGCACCGGCGCGGGTCGGCGAGACCTCGTCGTCGAGGAAGATCCGCTCCGGGTTGAAGTCCCCGAACCGGTAGTCCTGCGGCAGCGTGAGGTCGGTCGCGCGGGCGACGATGCCGCCTCGCGGCGTGCGGCCGGTCGCGCCGGCGCCGCGGTCGGCGAGCACGGGGATCTCGCCGAAGCTGCTGGTCGGCCTGCACGGCCACCGGCTGCTCGATCTGCGTGAGCATGCCCTCGAGGCTCTCGTAGAAGTCGATCCCGTCCTGCGCGCGGGTCGAACAGTCGAGCCGCTTCCTCGACGTTGCCCGAGATGAGCGGCGGGTCGTCGATCTGCGGGTCCGGCGTGTCGTCGTCGATCACCGAGGTCGGCGGGCGGCGGCCCGCCTGGCCGACGAGCGTGGGCGCGATCGTGCCGGTGCCGGTCTCGGCGTGACCGTCGGGCCGGTGATCTCCGTGAGTGGTCAGGTTGGCCGACGTGGCGCCGCCCGGCGCGGAACTCGGCCACGCGGCCGCGACACCGTGACGGCGTCGCCCGGCTCCAGGCCGGCCGCCGGCGGGCCGTCGGTGAAGACGAAGATGCCCTCGGACGTGCGCACGTCGGAGTCGGGCTCGGGATCCTGGACGTAGAAGCCGTTGCGCGGCCGCGCGGTGATCACGCCGGGCACGCCGGACGACCAGCGTGCCGGCGTAGCGGCGAGAGGTGCGCGGCGCCCTGGATGTCGTGGATGCGCAGCCCCTCCACGCCCACGGTGGTGAAGTCGATGTTCGTAGAGGCGGCCGCCCGGGATCGAGACGCCGTCAGCGTGCAGCTCGCGCCGCTCGGGAGGTCCGCGGCGGGATCGACCGTGTACGCGTCGCCGCTCGCCTTCGACGGTGACCGCCTGGCGGCACGTCGTCGCACTCCAGCGCGAAGCCGGGGTCGCGTCGACGGGCTCGGTGAAGGTCACGGAGATGGTCTTGTCGAGCGGGACGTCGGACGCGTCGTCGGCCGGGTCGGAGGACTCGACGTCGGGCCCGCCCGGGCGCGCCGCCGCTGAGTTGCGCGGCTCGGGGGCGCCGGCGGTGAAGTCGGCGGCGTTGTTGTCCGTGTCGGTCGCGCCGTCGCCCGCGCGCTTGGCGGCGGTCGTGTTGCTGAGCGCCGGGCGGCGGCCGCGGTCTCGAAGTCGTTCGCCGCGCCGTAGCCGACGAAGTCCCTCGCGGACGCGTCGCAGTCGGTCCCGCACGCCAGCCCGGTGGTCGAGGTGACGAGCGCGACCTTGCCCGACGTGGCGCTCATGGCGATCGAGCCGGTGGCGTCGGGCGTCGGGAGCGGCCTCGTGCCGCCGGCGCCCGCGGCCTCCTGCGACGAGGTAGTGCCCGCCGGGCGGCGATCGAGCCCGTTCAGCGGGGTGACCTGCCAGCGTGCTGCCGGCGGCGCGAGGCGTACTGGACCGACCAGCCGTCGAGCGGCGACGGCCGCGGCCGAGCGGTTGTAGAGCTCGATGTAGTCGTCCGTGTAGCGTCGCGCCGGAGTTGCCTCCGCCGCCGTAGACCTGGCTGATCGTGACGTCGGGGGAGGCGGCTTGCGCGGGGCGGCGAGGAGCAGGCTCGCCAGGACGGCGGCGCTCAGCAGGAGGGCTCGTGGCATGGGCGGGAAGGTAGTACGCCTCGCCCCGGCCGGTGTGTCAGAGGTGTTGCACTTCGCCCAGGACCTCGGACACCGAGCCCTTGGCGTCGCCGAACAGCATCGAGGTCTTCGGGTCGTAGAAGAGCGGGTTGTCGATGCCCGCGAAGCCGCTGGACATCGAGCGCTTGAGGACGATCACCGAGCTGGACTTGTCGACGTCGAGGATCGGCATGCCGTAGATGGGCGAGTCGGAGACGGTGCGCGCCGCGGGGTTGGTGACGTCGTTGGCGCCGATCACGAGCGCGACGTCCGTGCGCGCGAACTCGCCGTTGATGTCGTCCATCTCCTTGAGCTTGTCGTAGGGGACGTCGGCCTCGGCGAGCAGCACGTTCATGTGGCCGGGCATGCGGCCGGCGACCGGGTGGATCGCGTACAGGACCTCCACCCCGCGCTTCTCCAGCTCGGCGGCGAGGTCGGCGACCGCGCGCTGGGCCTGGGCGACCGCCATGCCGTAGCCGGGGACGACCACGACGAGCCGGGCGTAGGAGAGCTGGATCGCGACGTCGGCGGCGCTGGTGGAGCGCACCGTGCCGCCCGTCTCGGCCGCGATCGACGGCCCGCCGGCGCCGACGCCGGCGAAGAAGACGTTGCCGATCGAGCGGTTCATCGCCTCGGCCATCTGCTTGGTGAGGATCGAGCCGGAGGCGCCGACGAGCATGCCGGCCACGATCAGCGCCGGTGTTGTCGAGCGCGATGCCCGCCGCGGCGGCGGACAGGCCGGTGAAGGCGTTCAGGGTCGAGATGACGACGGGCATGTCGGCGCCGCCGATCGGCACCACGGCGAGCACGCCGAGCAGGCCGGCGGCGACGCAGGATCCCGAGGAACACGCAGCTGCGAGTCCGAGCCGGCCGCGATCACGACGGCCAGCGCGACCGCGAGCAGCAGCAGCGCGGCGTTGACCTCGCGCGGGACCTTGATCGAGCGCTTGAGCGTCTCCTGCAGCTTGAGGAAGGCGATGTTGGAGCCCCAGAAGGAGATCGAGCCGATGATCGCCGCGAACAGGATCGGGATCAGCGCCTCCAGCTCGAGGTCGCCGCCGGCCTCGCGGAACTCCACGAACGAGATCAGCGCCACCGCGCCGCCGCCGACGCCGTTGAACAGCGCCACCATCTGCGGCATCGCGGTCATCTTCACGCTGCGCGCGCTGGGGATGCCGACGGCGGTGCCGATCGCCACGCCGATCGACGATCAGCAGCCAGTCGCCGACGCCCGGCTGAGCAGCGTCGCGCCGACCGCGATCGCCATGCCGACGGCCGCGATCTGGTTGCCGCGCACCGCCGTGCGCGGGCCGCGCAGCATGCGCAGGCCCGACGATGAACAGCGACGAAGGCGACGATGTAGAGCAGGTTGACGACGTCGATGCGGCTCACGGCAGCTGCTTGGTCTCCTCGCCGCCCTCGACCACCGGGTCGGGCTTCTTGCCCTTGAACATCCCGAGCATCCGGTCGGTGACCAGGAAGCCGCCGACACGTTGATCGTGCCGAACGCGATCGCGATCACGAGCAGCACGTCCTCGAGGAGGCCGTCGGCGGGGCCGACAGCAGCAGGCCGCCGAGCACGACGATGCCGTGGATCGCGTTGGTGCCGCTCATCAGCGGCGTGTGCAGCGTGTTCGGCACCTTCGAGATGACCTCGAAGCCGACGAACGCGGCGAGCACGAGGATGGCGAGCTCGGTCAGGAGGTCCATCAGCCGCGCCGCCTGCCTTGGCGCCGCTCGTGCACGATCTCGCCGCCGCGCGTGATGCAGGCGCCGGCGATCACCTCGTCCTCGAAGTCCAGCTTCAGCGCGCCCTCCTCGCCGCGTCATCAGCTCGAGCAGCGAGAGCACGTTGCGCCCGTACAGCTGCGAGGCGTGCTCGGCCATCGAGGACGGGACGTTGAGCGGGGTGGCGATGGTGACGCCGTTGTCGGTCACGTAGGTCTCCCCCGGCTTGGCGAGCTCGCAGTTGCCGCCCGCCTCGCCGGCGAGGTCGACGATCACCGAGCCCGGCTTCATGCCCGCGACGGCCTCGGCGGAGATCAGCTTCGGCGCCGGGCGGCCCGGCACCAGCGCGGTGGTGACGATCACGTCGGACTTGCCCATCTGCACGGTCAGCGCCTTGCGCTGGATCTCCTGCTCCTCGGGCGTCAGCTCGCGGGCGTAGCCGCCCTCGGCCTCGGCGTCGCCGACGCCCTCCACCTCGAAGAACTTCGCGCCCAGCGACTGGATCTGCTCCTTGACCGCCGAGCGGACGTCGAACGCGGTCACGACGGCGCCCAGCCGCCGGGCGGTGGCGATCGCCTGCAGGCCGGCCACGCCGGCGCCCAGCACGAGCACCTGCGCGGGCGGGATCGTGCCGGCGGCGGTCATCAGCATCGGGAAGAAGCGGCCCTGCTCCTGGGCGGCGATCAGCACGGCGCGGTAGCCCGACGACGGTCGCCTGGCTGGAGAGCGCGTCCATCGACTGGGCGCGCGAGATGCGCGGGATCGACTCCATCGCGAACGAGGTCGCGCCGGTCGCGGCGATCGCCTTGATGCCCGCGCCGTTGGTGAGCGGGCCGAGGAAGCCGATCAGCACGGAGTCCCTGGTGAGGCGGCGCGGTCTCGGCCTCGCTGCGGCGCGGCGACCTTGGCGACCACGTCGGCGCCCCACGGGTCGCCGATCGTCGCGCCCGCCTCGGTGAACTGCGTCGTCGGGGACGCCGGCTGCCGCGCCGGCGCCGGCCTCGACGCACGACCTCGTGGCCGGCGCCGGCCATGCGGCGCACGACGTCCGGGGAGAGGGCCACGCGGCGCTCGCCCTCGGCCGTCTCCTTGGGGACTCCGACTCTCACGAGGGCGGAAACGTATAGGACGGCGGCGGCGCGCGGCGGTGAGCGTCGATCACATGCACGGCCGCGACGAGCGCCCCGGCGGCGAAGCCCGCGTCGCGGGCGCGGCGGGGCGTGATCACGGGCGCCGCGGCGGCGCGGCGCGGCGCCGGGCGGGCCTTCTTCGCGGCGGGCTTGCGGCGGGCCGGCTTCGGCGCGCCGCCGTGCGGCGTGGCGGTCGGCGCCGGGGTGGCGGCCGCGGGCGGGCGCCGCGGCGCGCTTGGCGCGCGGCACGGGCGCGAGCGGCAGCGGCTTGCGGGCCAGCGCCATCACGGCCTGCGCCGTCACCCACACCGGCGTCTGGCGGCTGGTGCGCGAGTAGCGGACCTCGCCGCTGGGCGCGGTCAGCGAGCGCAGGTAGGCCATCGGGTCGCGCGAGCCCTTGCGCGTGACGTTCTTCGGGTCGCGGCCGGCGGCCAGGAACGCCTGCACCGCCCATGCGGTGGACTGGGCGTTGGACGCGCCGCCGGGCGTCAGCGGGAAGCCGCCGTCGGCGTTCTGGCGGGACAGGATGAAGCGCACCGCGCGCTTGACGGTCTTGGTGCCCTTGCGGCCCGAGGCGACGAGCCCCTGCACCGCGGCGCCGGTGTCGTCGATCCCCGACGGGCCGCCGCGGCCGGCGAAGTTGAAGCCGCCGTCCTGGTTGGCCTGGGAGGCGATCCAGCGGCCCGAGCCGCGCAGCGCCGGCAGGTCCGCGCCCGGCGGCCTTCAGCGCGAGCACGGCGAACGCGGTCGTGTTGACCCGGCCGGCGAAGGAGCCGTTGGCCTTGCGCTTGGCGGCCAGCTGCCCGGCGAGATCGCCGGCGGAGCAGCCCGGACGCGCGCGCAGGACGAGGATCGTCCTGGCGAGCGCGCCGAGGTCCTTCGGCTTGTGCGACCGCGTGTAGGCGATGCGTCTTGCCCGACGTCGAGCGGGTTGCGCCCCGCGGCGGCGAGGCCGAGCGCCGCCCAGCCGGAGTAGAGCTCCGACGAGGACTGCCCGGGCGCCCCTCCCCAGCCGCCGTCGGCGTTCTGGGCCTTGGTCAGGTAGCGCAGCGAGGCGCTCGCCGCCGCGGCGTCCGCGGTCTCGTCGGCGCGCGCGCGGGCGGCCGGGACGGCAGAGCAGCGCGACGAGGAGCAGCGCGCGTCGCGGGCACCGGGATCCAGGTCACGTCCATCCGCGTGCGGAAGCGCTGCAGCGCGCGCACCAGCGCCGGGCCGAACGCGAGGCAGAAGGCGATGTTGCCCAGCGACGTGGGCGACGTCGAACGGGAACGAGGTGGCGAACGTACGCCGCGAGCTTGGCCAGCCGTGTGGTCGCCCGAGCCGACCACCCACATGTAGAGGTTCATCACCGCCCCGAAGAACACCCCGGCGGCGCCGCAGGCCAGCGCCAGCGGCACGCGGCCGAGCCGCCGCGCGGTCACGCGCGCGAGCAGCGCGCCGCCCACGCCGATGCACGCCCCAGCCCGACCATCTGCCACGGCGTCCACGGCCCCTGGCCGAAGAACAGGTTCGAGGCGAGCGCCGCGACCGCGCCGATCATGAACCCGGGCGCGCCGCCGAGCACGAAGCCCGACGAGGAGCACGATGTCGGTGGTCGGCTTCACGTTGGGCAGCGGCGCGAAGGCGATCCGGCCCGAGCGCGGCCAGCGCGGCCAGCGTCGCGACCAGCGCGATCACGCGCGAGGTCGGGTGGGTGCGCTCGTACCAGACGAAGCCGGCGACGAGCACGGCGCCGAGGATCAGGAAGGAGGCGAGGATCCAGCTCATGCGGTCGCCACCAGCTCCGGCGCGCGCGAGCAGCGCCGCGCCGTCCTCGGGGGTCAGCGCGCCCAGCACGCGGGCGGTCTGGGTGGCGAAGTACCAGCCGCCGCCGAGCACCTCGGCGGTCGGCGCGTCGGCCACCGGGCGGCCGTCGCCGAGCAGCACGGTGCGGGCCGCGAAGGCGGCGGCGAACTCGGCGTCGTGGGTGGCGACGATCACGGCGGTGCCCGACCCGGCCAGCGCGCGCAGCCGCGCGGCGAGCCGCTCCTTGTGGCCGCGGTCCATGCCGCGCGTCGGCTCGTCGAGGCACGCCACCGCCGCGGCCTCGTCGCCGAGCACGATCTCGAGCGCGAGCCGCTGGCGCTCGCCGCCGGAGAGGTCGCGCGGATGGCGGCGCGGCGAGGTGCGCGAGGCCGGCGCGCTCGAGCGCCTCGGGCGGCAGCTCGGACGTCGACGCGCTCGTGCAGGAAGTAGTCGCCGGGGTTCTGCAGCAGCAGCGCGACCCGGCCCGCGGCGCGGACCTTGCCGCGCGTCGGGCGCTCGAGCCCCGCCGCGAGCCGCAGCAGCGTCGACTTGCCGGCGCCGTTGCGGCCCATCAGCGCGACCGTCTCGCCGGGCGCGACGCGCAGGTCGACGCCGCGCAGGATCGCGGCCTGGCGCTCGAACCACACCCGCTCGAGCGAGAGCGCGGCGGGCGCCCGGCGGCGGCGCGCGGGCGGCTGCTCCGGCGGAGCGGGCGGGCCGGCGTGGCGGCGCGACCGAGCGCGCGGCGCGCGGCCTTGACGTGACACGGGCGCTCGTCGCGGCCGGCCAGCGCGAACAGCCGCGCGATCGGCGTCTCGGCCGCTGCGGCGCAGGAACGCCTCCGGCGTCCCGTCGAAGGCGAGCCGGCCGCCTTCGAGCGCGATCACGCGGTCGGCGGCCGGCAGGCAGCGCTCGAGCCGGTGCTCGGCGAGCAGCACCGCCGTCCCCCACTCCTCGTTGATCCGCCGCAGCACGCCGAGCAGCTCGTCGCCCGCCACCGGGTCCAGCTGCGAGGTCGGCTCGTCGAGCAGCACGATCCGCGGGCGGCCGGCCAGCGCGGCGCCGAGCGCGACCCGCTGCAGCTCGCCGCCGGACAGCTCGTGCGTGGAGCGGTCCAGCAGCCCGCCGATCCCCAGCGCCAGCGCCGCCTCCTCCACCCCGCGCGCGACCTCGGCGGCGCCGAAGCCGCGGTTCTCGAGCGGGAACGCCAGCTCGGCGCGGACCGTGCCCATCACGACCTGCGTCTCGGGGTCCTGCAGCAGCGTGCCCGCCACGGCCGCGAGGTCGCCCGGGCCCGTGCTCGCGCGTGTCCAGCCCGCCGCAGCGCAGCCGCCCGGCGAAGATCCCGCCGTGGAAGTGCGGCACCAGCCCGGAGGCGGCGCGCAGCAGCGTCGACTTGCCCGAGCCCGACCCGCCGGCGACGACCACGAACTCCCCCGGCTCCACCGAGAGGGTCAGATCTTGCAATCCAGCATCCCCGCCGGGATAGGCGTAGGAGACGCGCGTCGAGCTCGAGCACGCTCACGGCTCGATCCCCCGGCGGTCGGCGAACGGCAGCAGCGCGCACGCGGCCAGCGCGAGCGGCGGGCAGCAGCGCGGCGCCGGACTCGATCCGCGGGAACGTCTCGAACGGCGCCCAGTCCTGCGACGGCGATCGCGATGCCAAGGGCGACCAGCGCCCGCCAGCGAGGCGGCGAACGCGAAGTCGTGCCGCGACAGCGGCCGGCGGCGGCGCGACGGGCCGGCGCGCCGCGCCGAAGCCCCGCACCTCGAGCGTCGCCGCCACGTCGGTCGCCCGGTCCAGCGCCCCGGTGGTGACCGCGCGCAGGATCGCCATCCGGTGCGCGTCGTCGGTGCCGCGCGCCCGCTGGGCGTCGGCCAGCCGGTGCGCGTCGCGGGCCAGCACCGGCATCAGCCGCGTCGCGACCGCCGCCGTGACCCCGCCGCGCGCCGACAGCCGGCGCACCGCGCGCAGCAGCTCGTCGGGGTCGACGGCGGCGGCGAGGATCGCCGCGCAGCCGATCACGATCAGGAAGCGCAGGCCGAGGATCGCGCTGTAGGCGACGCGCCTCGAGCGTGATGTCCGTCTGGCCGAGCACGGGCAGGTTCCAGCCGCGCACGAGGACGGTGAGCCCGTCGCGCGTGACCAGCGTGTTGACGAGCGCGATCACCACCGCGAACGGGACCCCCCACGCCAGCGTGCGCGCCACCTGGCGCCCGACCCGCGCCGCCGCGGCCGCCGCCAGCACGCAGGCCAGCAGCACGCAGAGCACGAGCGGGTGGTCGATCGAGAACGCGACGAGGCCGAGCGTCATGCACCACGCCGCGGCGATCCCCGCGCGGGCGGCGTGGATCGGGCTCGCGCGGCGCCGGTAGGTCACCGGTCGTCCGCCAGGATCGGGAGCGGCACGGCGCGCCCCTCGTCGACGGCGATCGCGAAGTGGTCGCGGAGCTGGTCCTCGGTCAGCGCCGCCGCAGCGGCAGCCACGCCGGTCGCGTCGACGCCGGTGACGACCCAGGTCGGCCGCTGGGCCTCGATCTGCGTGGCGGCCAGCAGCCCGCCGCCGCGGCCCGAGCACGCGCGACTCGCGCCCGCGCTCGTCGAGGAGGTCGATCCGGCGCCCGGACTCGTCGGGGCGCGCGAACACGCCCGAGGCCTCGGGGCCGCTCTCGAGCTTGCGCGCCGCGGTGTCCTTGCGCACCTCCGACCATGGCCCGACGAGCACGCGCAGCACCTCGCGCCCCGCCGACTGCTCGAGCACCGAGCGGGAGGTGTCGTCGATGCCGGCGTCCTGCATCCGCGTCTCGACCTCGTCGCACGCCTCGCCGGCGTCGAGGCACACGAGCCGCACCGGGAGCTTGCGGCCGTCGATGCCGGAGATGAACGGCTCCGGGAACGAGCCGACCACCGCCGGGACGCGCATCGTCGCGCCCCAGTCGTGGTGGTCCCACCAGATCCGGTCGCCGGGGTCTGGACCTTGCGCTCGCCGGCGCCGTTGGAGGCCTCGATCCCGTTGACGTAGTAGAACCAGTCGACGCGGCGCGACCCCTTGCGCCCGCCCGCGACGCCGTCGATCTCCTGCACGAAGTTGCCCCCGTACCGGGTGTCGACGTCGAAGTCGCGCCGCAGCAGGCGGACCACCGTGTCGCTCTCGCCCACCTTGCCCGTGCCGTGGCGGCCGAGCGAGGACTCGCCGAAGTCGCGCGTGACGGTCAGCGTGCCGCCGCTCGACTGCGTGCTCCCGGCGCCGAAGCCGCAGCCGGAGAGGGCCACGACGGACAGCAGGAGGGCGAGCACGCGCCTCACGTGGCGCGCACCTCGCGCGGGAAGGAGCGGACCATGCCGTCGCGGTCGGCGACCAGCTTCAGCCGCCCGACGTCGGCGACCGTGACGGACGCCACCCCGTCGGCGCCCGTGACCGCGCTTGCGCTGCCGAGGCGCACGGCGACGCCCGCCACCGGCACGCCCTTGCCCCGGTCGTCATAGCCGCGGACCGTGACCCGCACGGTGTCGCCGAGGACGACCGCGGTCCGGTCCGGCACGGCCTCGAGCGTGCGCTGGCAGCCCTTCGCGCCCTGCTTGCACCAGAACCACAGCAGCCGGTCGCCGCCGCGGATGCGGCCGCTCCCGAACGGGCCCGAGGGGTCCGCCGCCCCGGTGGAGCCGGTGCGGCGGTTGACCTTGTAGACCCAGCCGTTCTGGCCGCGGTTGCCCTCGGAGCCGATCGCCCTGACGAACAGGCCGCCCGCGTCGCGCTGGCGCTTCCCGCACGAGCCGTAGTCGCGCAGCTTGACCTTCAGGCCGAGCCGGGAGAGCACCCCGAGCGGGGTCGCGCCCGCCACCGCGCACCGCTTTCCGCCGACCTTCACGCGTCGCTGCGAGACGACGCGCACGTCCTTGACGTCGTGCATCACGCGCTGCTCGCGGCCGACCACCATCGTGGTGACGGCGGCGGCCGGGGCGGCGGTGGGCGCGGCGACGAGGGCGGCGAGGGCGATGGCGAGGGCGCGCTTCATCGGACGAAGAACACCACCCGGTTACGCCCGCGGGCGAGCTCGTCGCGGTTGCCGAGCTTGTCCACCGCGATCACGTCGAGCACGTAGCGGCCCTTGCCGAGGCGGCTCGGGAGCAGGTAGCTCCAGTCGGGGCGGTCGCCGATGGCGAAGTTCACGCGGCGCCCGCAACGGGAGTTGCGGAAGCGCTCCTGAGAGGGCGAGTAGAGCTGGCAGCGCCCGCCCACCGAGCGGGTGAGGCTCAGCTTGACCGCGCGCAGCCCGGACGGGTCCGGGGCGACCGTGCCGCGCAGGGTGCGCGGCGCGCGCTTGCGGGAGTAGCGCTTGCCGGAGGCGATGCCCGCGATCCGGGCCGCCGGGGCGGCCTTGTCGGCCAGGGGCAGCGGAGGCGGCGCGATGCCTCCGCCGCCGCCGGGGGCCGTGGTCCCGCAGGCCCCGTCCGCGCCGTCGGTGACGCACACGCGGGCGCGGTTGGAGCGGATCGCCCCCGTCTTCTCCGCCTTGAAGTCGTTGGTCCCGCGCTGCGTGAGCGGGCCGAGCACCGCGGTGCCGTCGGCGCCGGTCTGGCGCCCGCCGACGGCCGCGTCGGCGACGGGATCGCCGGTGCCCGCGTCCGTGACCTTCACGGTCACCGACTCGCCGGGCTTGGCCGTCGCCGGCCCCGCCAGCGCGAGCAGCTGCTCGCTCCCGGTCGCGTAGGCGAACAGCACACGGTCGCCGGTCTGGACCGGGTCTCCGCACGAGCCGAAGCTCGCGAAGGCGCCGTTGTTGTACTCGGCGAAGAACCGGCCGCTGCCGGCGTCGAAGTTCACGTCCTCGCCCGCGACCTCGCTGAAGGACGGGCTGCCGAAGGAGTCCGACCACGTGCCGGCGATCGTGAACGGAGCCTGCTCTGCGGCCTGCGCGAAGACGGCGCCGCGGGTCGGGACCGGGGACGGGCTCGGGCCCTGGTTCTCGTCCGCGGTGCCGTCGCACCGGTGCTGGGTCGCGTCGCCCGTGAAGCGGAACGTGCGCACGTCCGTCGTCACCGGGCCCTCGAAGAGCGTGGCGCTCTTGCCCTCGACGCGGAGGTCGACGGTGACGGGCGCGGCCACGGCGGGCGCGGCGAGCGCGAGACAGACGACACCGGCCAATAGGCCGGCTGAGCGATGGTGCTTCAAGGAGCCACCCCTTCCACGAGGGCTTCGGGCTTGTGGTCGGAGGGAGGTCTCCTGGCTCCCGGGCCTTGCCGTCCCACGCCTTCCCGGCCCTTGTCGGGCCAGTGGCTGCTCTCGCATTGCGGGGGGCTTCCCGGTCACAGTGGCGGGTCCGCGCCGGATTCACACCGGCTTCCCTGACCACCGACCTTGATCGGCCGTGATTCTATACGTGGCGTGACCGTCAACCTCACACGTATCTACACGCGCCTCGGCGACGGCGGCGAAACGCATCTCGGCGACATGAGCCGGGTGCCCAAGACGCACCCGCGCATCGAGGCCTACGGGACGGTCGACGAGCTCAACGCCGAGCTCGGCGTGGCGCTGGCGGGCGGCGGCCTGTCCGACCGCTATGCCGAGTGGCTGCGGCGCGTGCAGAACGATCTGTTCGACGTCGGCGCCGACATCTCGGTCCCCCACGGCGGCGACCGCACCCGCCTGCGGGTGACGCCCGAGCAGACGGGCTGGCTGGAGGAGGCGTGCGACGAGGTCAACGCCGACCTCCCGCCGCTGAAGTCGTTCGTGCTGCCCGGCGGGACGCCGGCGGCCGCGCAGCTGCACGTGTGCCGCACGGTCTGCCGCCGTGCGGAGCGGCGGACGATCCAGGCCGGCGAGGACGTCAACCCCGAGTGCGTGCGCTACCTGAACCGGCTCTCGGACCTGCTCTTCATCCTCTCCCGCGGCGCGAACCTCGCGACCTCTGGCGAGGAGCCGTTGTGGCAGCCCGGCGCCAATCAGTGACCGCGTAGGCGCAGCCGCACGTCCTCGAGCTCCGGCGGCGCCGCGATCCGCTGCCACCCGCGGTCGACGAGCGCGTACACCCCGTCGTCCTCGCGCAGCACGATCAGCGGGCGCGGGCCCGGCGTGGTGGCCAGCGACGCCTCGTTGAGCGGCCACGGCCCATAGCGCGCCATCGCCGCGACGGCGTGGCGGATGTCCGCGTGCCGCACCCCTGCCCTGAGCAGCGTGGCGACGATCGCGGCCTCCACCACGTCCTCGACCGAGTACACGTGCGGGTCGCCCTCGGACTGCGAGGCCCGGATATAGCCCCACCGCGCCCATTGGCCGATCGCGGTGCCCGACACCCCCGCCATCTCGCCGACCTCCCCGGCCAGGAAGTGCCCGTGCGGCGCCGGCATCTTCCGCTCAGCCGCTCCGGCGCTGCCGCTTGCGGACGTCGTCGAGGTCGCCGAGGAACGCGTGCACGAGGTTGCGGTCGATGCGGTCGCGGTCGGTGGAGATCTCCATGGCCCGCCGGCAAGCGTGCCAGTTGCGCCGGTCGGCCTAGAGATCGAGCACGGGTCCGGCGGGGACGATCCCGTTCGGGTTGATGCTCTTGTGCGTGCCGTAGTAGTGGCGCTTGATCTGGTCGAAGTCGACCGTCTCCGCCACGCCGGGCGTCCGGTAGAGGCCTCGCAGGTACGGCCACAGGCGCGGGTAGTCCTTGATACGCCGCAGGTTGCATTTGAAGTGGCTGTAGTAGACGGCGTCGAAGCGGATCAGCGTCGTGAACAGCCGCCAGTCCGCGAGCGTCTGCTCGTCGCCCATCAGGTAGCGGCGATCGGCGAGCCGCTCGTCGAGCATGTCGAGCGTCTCGAAGATTCCGAACACTGACTCCTCGTACGCCTCTTGGGAGGTGGCGAAGCCGGTGCGGTAGACGCCGTCGTTGACGGTCTCGTACACGCGCTCGTTGAGCGCGTCCATCTCGGAGCGCGAGCGCCTCCGGGTAGTAGTCGCGCGCCGGGTGGGTGGCGAACGCGTCGAAGGCGCCGTTGAGCATCACGATCACGTCGGCCGACTCGTTGTTGACGATCGAGTCCGTCCGCCGGTCCCACAGGACGGGCACCGAGATCCGGCCCTCGAAGTCCGGGTCGGTGGCGTCGTAGGCCTCGCTGAGGAAGCTCCACTCGTGCAGCAGGTCCCCGGTCGTGCCGTTCACCTGGCGGAACGCCCAGCCGCGGTGGTCGCGGATCGGGTCGACGATCGACATCCCGATCGCGTCCTCGAGGCCCTTCAGGCGGCGCAGGATGACCGCGCGGTGCGCCCACGGGCAGGCGAGCGAGACGTACAGGTGGTAGCGGCCTGCCTCGGCGGGGTGCTGGTCGGTGCCGACCCAGTCGCGGAACTTGCTCTGCTGGCGGACGAAGCGGCCCGCGGTCATGCGGCCGCCCAGTCGGAGCGGGGGTCGGGGAGCGGCGTCAGGCGCGCTTCGATGCGCTCCCGCTGCGGCTCGAGCTTCGGCGGCAGGATGATGCGGCGGCCGAGGTCCTCGACGGGGTCGTCGACGGTGAACCCGGGCGCGTCGTCGGAGATCTCGTAGAGGATCCCGCCGGGCTCGCGGAAGTAGAGGGCCTTGAAGTAGTGCCGGTCCACGATGCCGGAGTTCGGGATAGCCGCCTCGGCGATCCGCTCCACCCAGCGCGGGTGGTCGGCGACCGTGGTGTGCCAGGCGACGTGGTGGACGATGCCCGCGCTCTGGCGGCCGGGCTCCTCCGGTGCGGGGTCGAAGGTGATCGTCGCGCCGCGGGTCTCGCCGCGCAGCTCGAAGACGTTGTCGCGCTGCTGCGCGCCCATGAGCCCGGTCAGGAGCGCGCGCGCTGCCCGCGGGATCGAAGCGAGTACGCGCGGACGCCCTCGAACCCCTGCAGGGCGTACTCGGCCGGGATCTCCGGGTGCTCGGCGGCGAGCGGCGCGTCGGGCGAGGTGCTCACCACCAGCTCGTGGCGGAGCCCTTCGGGATCGGTGAACGCGGGACCGTCGATCGCGAGCCGGTCGGCCCAGAAGTCCAGCGCGGCGTCGGACGCGACCCGCCACTGCACCGTGTGGACCATGCCCGCGCCGGCGCGGCCGGGCTTGGCGTGCGGGTACTCGAAGAAGGTCATCTCCGCCCCGGGGCGGCCGTTCTCGTCGGCGTAGAACAGGTGGTAGACGCGCGGGTCGTCCTGGTTGACGGTCTTGGCGACCAGCCGCAGCCCCAGGACGCGCGCGTAGAAGTCGACGTTGCGCGCGGCGTCGCCCGTGATCGCGCTGATGTGATGGATCCCTTCGAGCACCATCCGTCCAGTGTAGATGTAATTGCGCAGGCAACAACCCCTGGGTCAACTAGCGTCGAGCGATGCGTAGGCCTCTGCTCGCCCTCCCCCTGGCCATCCTCGTCACGGCGCTCGCGCCCGCGGCGGCGTCGGCGCAGGCCGACATCGAGGCGATCTGGTCGTTCAGCGGTGGGCAGGTGGCCGTGCAGGCCGCAGCCGGACGGGAGCTTCACCGGGACCGTGATCCGCGTGACGACGCTCGCCGTCTGCGCCCATCCCGGTGGGCGAGCAGATGTGGCTCGGCGTCCGCGCCGCAGCCGGACGGCCAGTACTTCGGCGGGCATCAGTGGTACACGAACGCCGACTGCGCGCCGATCGCAACACGCGGCAACACCGCCTACCGCGTGCTGCTCAAGCCCGACGGGTCGCGCTTCCTCCGGGTCTGCTTCGCCGCGCCGGAGACGCCGGAGATCCAGCCCACCATCGCCCCCGACGGCACGGCCACGCCCGAGAACTGCAACGACTCCGACCTCGTCTCGCCCCTGCCCAACCCGGCCGGCAAGCCCGAGCTCGACACGATCGTGACCCTGCCCAAGCAGGGCAAGAAGAAGTGCATGAGCCGGCGGTCGTTCAAGATCCGGCTCAGGGAGCCGCGCGGCGACGCGCTCAAGTCGGCCGAGGTCTTCCTCAACGGCAAGCGCATCCAGGTCCGCACCGGCAAGCGCCTGACGGCCCCGATCAACCTCAAGGGCCTGCCCAAGGGCCGCTACACGGTCAAGATCGTCGCCAAGACCGTGCTCGGCAAGACGATCCAGGGCAAGCGCAAGTACCGCACCTGCGCGAAGAAGCGCAGGGGCGGGAGCCACAGCCCGGTCTAGAACGTCCCGGCGCGGTGCACGAGGCCGGGAAGCTCCCGTCCGACGACCTCGCCGAGCCACGTCGCGACGCCGATGACGGCGTCGACGTCGACGCCGGTCTCGACGCCCTCGCCCTCGAGCAGGTAGAGGAGGTCCTCGGTGGCGACGTTGCCGGTCGCGCGGGGCGCGAACGGGCAGCCGCCGAGGCCGCCGACCGAGGCGTCGAGGACGGCGACGCCGTGCTCGAGCCCCGCGGCCGCGTTGGCGTAGCCGGTGTTGCGGGTGTTGTGCAGGTGAAGCCCGACGGGCACGCCGGTCTCCTGCGCGGCCGGGACGCAGCCGCCGCACCTGGGACGGCACGCCGACGCCGATCGTGTCGGCGAGCATCAGCTCGTCGGCGCCCGCCGCCGCCTGCCGGCGGGCGTGCTCGATCACCACTCCGGGGTCGACGCGGCCCTCGAACGGGCACCCGAACGCGGCGGCCAGCGTCACGGTCGCCCGCATGCCGGCCTCGTGGGCGCGCGCGACGATCGCCTCGCACCCCGCCGCGGCCTGCTCGGTCGTCGTGTTCTGGTTGCGCTCGCAGAACGTGTCCGTCACCGGGTAGGCGACGTGGACCTCCTCGACGCCGGCCTCGATCGCGCGCTCCAGGCCGCGCTCGTTGAGGACGAGGGCTGCGTGGACGACGCCGTGGCGGCGATCGAGAGCCGCCAGCACCTCCTCGGCGCCGGCCATCTGGGGCACGCGGTCCGGGTGCACGAAGCTCACCGCCTCCACGCGGGGCAGGCCGGTCGCCGCCAGCCGGTCGCACAGCTCGGCGCGCACGGCCGGGGCGAGCGTGACCTTGTCGTTCTGCAGGCCGTCGCGCGGCCCGACGTCGCAGACGATCACACGACCTCGCGCTCACGCAGGTCCGCGATGTCGTCCGCCTCCAGCCCCAGCTCCTCGAGCACGGCGTCGGTGTCTGCGCCCACCGTCCAGCGCGCCGGCTGGCGGATCCCGCCCGGCGTGGCGCTCAGCTTCGGCACGATGCCGGGCACGGTGACGGTCCCGTGGACCTCGTCCTCGTGCTCGACCAGCAGCCCGCGCTCGCGGAAGTAGGGGTCCGCGTACACGTCAGCCGCCGAGTACACGCGCGCGCAGACGACGCCGGCGTCGTTGACGATCCGGTCGAGCTCCTCCGCGGTGTGCCGGGCCGCCCACTCGCCGATCACCTCGTCGAGGAGGTCCTCGTTCTCGCCGCGCGCGTTGTGGGTCGCGAAGCGCTCGTCCTCCCCCAGCTCCGGCTTGCCCATCAGCTCCGCCAGCCGCCGCCACAGGGTGTCGTGGTTGGCGGCGATCACGACCCAGCGGTCGTCGCTGGAGCGGTACACGTTGCTCGGCGCGATGCGGGGCAGGCGCGGGCCGGTCGGCTCGCGCACGGCGCCCGTCTTCTCGAACTCGAGCACCGCGGACTCGGTGACCGCGAAGCACGCGTCGGTGATCGACGCGTCGACGACCTGCCCCTCGCCGCCGCGCGCGTCGCGCGAGTAGAGGGCGAGCAGGATCCCCTGGAAGGCCGACTGCGCGGCCAGCGTGTCGCCGAGCGAGATGCCGTTGCGCGGCGGGGCCTGGCCGGGGTAGCCGTTGATGTGCCGCAGCCCGGCCACCGCCTCGCCGGCCGACGCGAAGCCGGGCCGGTCGCGGTAGCGCCCCGTCTGCCCGTAGCCCGACACGCGGGCGTAGACGGCGCGCGGGTTGTACGCGCGCACGTCCTCGGGCCCGAGCGACCACTTCTCCATCGTGCCGGGCCGGAAGTTCTCGAGCACGACGTCGGCGTCGTGCGTGAGCTTCCGGGCGAGCTCCTGGCCCTCCTCGCGTGCGCAGGTTGAGCGTGATCGAGCGCTTGTTGCGCCCGAGCACCGTCCACCACAGGGAGCGGTCGTTGTGGCGCAGGCGGCCCCAGTCGCGCATCGCGTCGCCGGACGGCGGCGGCTCGACCTTGACGACCTCGGCGCCGAAGTCGCCGAGCAGCGTGCCGACGTAGGGGCCGGCGAGCAACTGGCCGAACTCGACCACGCGCAGGCCGGAGAGCGGACCGCCCGTCATGCGTGCCGCCCCGCGCTGCGCTCCCAGCGCAGGAACAGCGCGTTCACGGCCAGCGCGATCACGACGAGCGCGGCGATGATCCCGTACATGCGCGGCATGTCGTGGACCGTGATGGCCTGCACCAGCTCGTAGCCGAACCCGCTGCGCGAGGCGAACATCTCGCCGAGCACGACGCCCAGGAGCGTGAGCCCGAAGCCCATGCGCAGGCCGGTGATCGCCGACGGCAGGATCGACGGGAGCACGACCTGGCGGAACGTCGCGCGGCGCGACAGCCCCAGCGAGCGGGCCACCTTGAGATGGACCTGCTGCATTCCGCGGACGGCGTTCATGGTCACGATCGCGATCGGGAAGATCCCGTGGAACGCGCCGAACGCGATCTTCGAGGACAGCCCGAAGCCGAACATGACCAGGAAGATCGGGAACAGCGTGACCTTCGGCGCCGTGTACACGGAGAGCACGATCGGCTCGAGCACCTTGCGCCAGAAGGGGACGAGCCCGAGCGTCACGCCGATCCACAGGCCGCCGACGGCGGCGATGGCGAAGCCGATCGCCACGGCGCTGAGCGTCGCCGTGAGGCTCTCGAAGAACCAGCCGCCGGAGATCCCGTCGGCGATCGCGTCGATGGCCTGGAGCGGCGTCGCGATGTAGAAGTCGCCCGCGAGCATCCCGGCCACCTGCCAGACGGCGAGCAGCAGCAGCGGGAAGCCGATCTGCCCGAACACGATGGGGTCGGGGCCCGACCGGGGGCTGGTGGTGGTGCCGGTCAGCGTGGTCATGCGCGCCTCCCATGGATGTGCCGCTCGACGCGCAGGAGCAGCGAGTTGGCCACGATCGCGAACAGCAGGATCAGCAGGATGCCCGCGTACATGTTCGTGATCGCGAAGCTGTTGTAGCTGAAGCCCACGAACCAGCCGAGCCCCTGCTCGGCCTGGATGAACTCGCTCGCCACGACGCCGATCACGGAGTAGCTGGCGGCGAGCTTGAAGCCGGTGAAGATGTACGGCGTC
Source organism: uncultured Solirubrobacteraceae bacterium (assembly GCA_963764385.1). Lineage (GTDB taxonomy): Bacteria > Actinomycetota > Thermoleophilia > Solirubrobacterales > Solirubrobacteraceae > DATFQI01. The sequence continues at coordinate 258,569 of CAVXSJ010000009.1, forward strand.
GCGGCCGGGAAGTAGACGCGCGTGAACAGCTTCCAGCGCGACAGGTCGAGGCTCCGCCCGACCTTGACGTACACGGGCGAGACCTCGTTGAGCCCGATCACGGTGTTGAGCACCACCGCGACCACGGCCCACGCCCACGCGATCAGCACGATGGGCCACGTCGTCAGGCCCGAGCACCGCGATGAACAGCGGGTAGAAGGCGAAGATGGGGATCGCGTAGTAGGTCGTCAGGTACGGCTGCAGCACCCGCCGGACGCCCTCGGCGCGCCACAGGAAGATCCCCAGCGGCAGGCCGGTGATCACCGCTGCGGCGCCCGCGGCGGCGATCGCCCCGAGGGTGGTGAGGATGTGCGGCCCGAGCGTCCCGTCGAAGGTCAGCGTCCACAGCGTCGAGACCATGTCGCTGAACGGGACGAGCGAGATCGGGTTCACGAGACCGAGCCGCGGCACGATCTCCAGGAGCGCGAGCCCGGCGAGGACGATCCCCCACCGCGCCACGCGGACGCGTGCCTCCTCGCTCATCCGCGCTCACCCGCCATCGACTGCATGGACTCCTCGCGCAGCGCGTCCCACAGCTCGCCGCTGAGGCGGGCGAACTCGGGGTCGCGCAGGATCGACGAGTCCCGGGGACGCGGCAGCGGGTTCTCGACCATCCGCTTGAGCCGGCCGGGGCGCGCGGTCATCACCACGATCCGGTCGGAGAGCAGCAGCGCCTCGTCGAAGGAATGGGTGATGAAGAGGATCGTCGCGTTGGTGGCCTGGCGGATCCGCGAGAGCTCCTCGCCGAGGATCAGGCGCGTCTGCTCGTCGAGGGCGCCGAACGGCTCGTCCATGAGGATGATCTCGGGCTTCATCACGAGCGTCCGGCCGATCGCCACGCGCTGGCGCATGCCGCCGGAGAGCTCCGACGGATAGCGGTCCTCGAAGCCGGAGATGCCGACCAGCTCGATCATCTCCTGCGCGCGCTCGCGGCGCTCGGCCGCGGGCACGCCGGTCATCTCCATGCCGAACTCGACGTTCTCGCGCACGGTGCGCCACGGGAACGCCGACTCCTGCTGGAAGACGATGCCGATCGACGGGTCGGTGCCCGTGACGAGCCGGTCGCCGATGCGGACCTCACCGCCGGTGGCGGGCGTGAGCCCGCCGACGACCTCCATCAGCGTGCTCTTCCCGCAGCCGCTGGGGCCGACGATCGAGACGAACTCCCCCTCGGCGACCTCGAAGCTGATGTCGCGCACCGCCTCGACCGGTCCCGCGGCCGTCTCGTAGCTCTTGTTGACGTTCTCCAGCCTGAGCAGCACGCCGCCCCTCCCGTCGGGTTGCATCAGTTCGACTCCGGCAGCGGCGCGCGGTCGCTCTCCGGGATGAAGCGCTGGTCGACGATCTCGTCCCAGTCGACCTTCTGGTCGTTGCCGAGGAGGTCGATCAGGCGCATGGTCTCCAGCACCGCGTCGAGCCCCTCGGGCTCGCCGAGGCCGACCTTCCAGTGGACGTGCGGGTCGACGCTCTCCAGCGCCCGCAGCGCGCTCGACTCCTTGATCTCGGCCTCCTTGGCCCACGCCTTGGCGACCTCCTCCGGCCGCTCGGCCACGGCCTCGATGCCCTCCGCGCGCGCGGCGAGCGTCTCCTTGACGAGGTCCGGGCTCTTCTCCGCCACGCCCGGCCCGGTGATGATCACGGTCGACATGAACTCCGGCACGTGGTCGGAGGCGCGGAAGATCGGCTTCCACCCCTCCTCCTTGACCTGCTCGGAGAAGATCGGCTCGAGCATCGCGGCGGCGTCGATGTCGCCGTTCTTGAGCGCGGTCAGCCCCTCGGAGAGCCCGCCCATCGCGCGAGGCTTGACGTTGTCGAGGCCGACGCCGGAGCGCTCCAGCGAGAGCGCGAGCAGGCCCTGGGTCACCGAGCCGGGGCTGGTGTAGCCGACCTCCTTGCCCTTCAGGTCCTCGATCGAGTCGATGTCGGAGTCGGGGTTGGTGACCCAGAAGACGTCCTCGCCGCTGGCCACCCCGCCGCCGACGATCTTGATGTCGGCGCCGGCCAGGAACGCGGTCACCGCGGCCGACGTGGCGACCTCGCCGATCGGCAGGCCGCCGCTGACGACGTTCTGCACGGTGGTGCCGCCGCCCTCGGAGCCGACGATGTTCTTGACCTTCAGGCCGTGCTTGGCGAACAGGTCCTCGTCGAGCGCCGCGATCCAGGGCGGCGAGTAGAGCAGCGACGGATGGTTGGAGACGGTGATCTCCCCGTCGAGGTTCCCCTCGCCGTCGCCCGGCGCCTCGCTCCCGCATCCGCCTATGGCCAGCGCGACGACCACGGCCGCCGCCACTGCTCCCATCCTTCTCATGGCTCCTCCCCACCCACGAGTACTTCGCATACAATCTTTGGCCTTACCCACCTCTTTGGCCGTGAAACCGCACATTTTGCATACCAGTTCGAGTCAAACCGCGGCCGACGAGATCTCCCGGGCGATCATCGAGGGGCGCCTGGAGCCGGGTTCCCGGCTCAAGGAGGGCGAGCTGGCGAAGACGCTCGGCATCAGCCGCACGCCGATCCGCGAGGCGCTGCTGCTGCTCGCCGCCCGGGGCCTCGTGGAGATGAGCCCGAACCGCGGCGCCCGGGTCCGCAGCTACGAGCCGGGGCACCTCGACGACCTCTACGAGCTGCGCGCGCTGCTCGAGGGCCACGTCGCCCGGCTCGCCGCGGGGCGTGCGCTTCCCGACGAGCAGCGGGCGCTCGACGAGAGCTGCTCGCGCTTCGACACGCTCGTGGAGGGCGGCGACGACTTCCCGGCACTGGTGACGGAGAACGGGCGCTTCCACGGCACGCTCGTGTCGGCCGCCCGCGACCCGCGGCTGGCGGACATGCTCCAGACCGTCGTCGAGGTCCCGCTCCTCTACCGCGCGTTCACGCGGTACTCGCCCGAGCAGCTGCGCCAGTCCGGCCACTTCCACCGGTCGATCGCCCGGGCGGTCCGCGCAGGCGACGGCGAGCGGGCCGAGCGGATCATGAAGGAGCACATCCTCGACGCGCGCGACGTGCTGATCGCCCGCCTGGACGTGCCCGCCTAGCGGACCGTCGCACCCAGGACGACGAGCCGCGTCCGCGTGGCCGTGGCGACGTCGGCGAGGTCGACCTGCCCCAGGGGCTCGGCCTCGTCGTTCTGCTCGAGCGCTCGCAACGCCTGGCGGTAGACCCGGCGCGCGGCGGGGAGGTCGCCGAGCGCCTCATGGGCGCCGCCGAGCTTGAACGCCGCCAGGTCGCGTCGACCGCGTCGTGGCGGGCGACGACGTCCGGCAGCCGGCCCAGGGGCTGGCGCAGCGTCCGGCTCGGAGCGACCCCGACGGGACTCGCGCGCGCTCGAAGGACTCGAGCACCCGCGTCGACGGTCTCGCTGTCGAAGTAGATGAGCACGTTGCGGCACAGGATCAGGTCGAACGGCGCCTCGCCCAGCGGCGGGAAGGGATCGCGGATCAGGTTGTGCCGCGTGAACCTCACGAGCGAGCGCAGTTCCTCGCCGGCGATGAGGCCGTCCCCCTCCTGGCGGAGGTAGCGCGCGCGCAGCGCCGGGCCGATGCCGCGGACCGAGCGCGCGCGGTAGCGGCCGAGACGCGCGCGTGCGGGGGCATCGGCCGAGATGTCGGTGGCGAGGATGCTGACGGGCGGAGGGTCCGGCGCGAACACCTCGGAGGCCAGCATCGCGAGGCTGTAGGCCTCCTCCCCCGTCGCGCACGCCGCGGTCCAGACCCGTACGCGGCCCTCCGCCCGGTGGACCAGGGCCCGCCAGTCGATGGCCTCCAGTTGGCCGGCGTCGCGCAGGAAGGACGTCTCCTTGACCGTGACCTCCTCGATCAGCCGCGTGATCACGTGGCCGCGCTGGAGCGGATCGGCGACCCGGCGCAGGATCTCCTCCGGCCCCGCCCCGGCGTGCACGCGGTCGAGCGCCGCGAGCAGGAACGGATGCTGGCGCTCCGCGAGCCGGATGCCGCTCTCGCGGTAGACGAGATCGACGACCTGGTCGAGCGCGGGGGTCACGCCGCGGGCCGAGCGAGGCGCAGCCGGCGGAGCCGCCGGCCGATCGCGGCCGGCTCGAGGATGAGGTCGGCGCCCTGCGCGGCGGCGGCGCTGGGCATGCCGTAGACGGCACAGCTGGCCTGGTCCTGGGCGATCGTCAGTCCACCGGCGCGCGACCGCCCCGAGCCCCTCGGCGCCGTCGCGGCCCATGCCCGTCAGGACGACCGCCACGCCGCCGGAGCCGGCGGCGGTCGGCGACGCTGCGCAGCAGGACGTCGCCGGAGGGACGATGCGGGCCGGGGTCGCCGCGCTCGTCGAGCCGCAGCGCGCGCGTGCCGCTGAGCGCCAGATGCGCGCCCTCGGGCGCGATCCAGATCCCCGGTCCGAGCGGGCCCGGAGCCGGCGAGGCGCACCGTCAGCGGTACCTGGTCGTCGAGCCAGTTGGCGAAGCCCTCGACGAAGCCGTCCCCGATGTGCTGCACGACGAGGATCGGGATCGGGAAGCCGGCGGGGATCTCGGCGAGGACGGCGGCGAGCGCCCGCGGGCCGCCACGGACGCGCAGATGCCGATGACCGAGGCCGCGCGCGGAGGGGTCGCGGAGTCCGCGTCGGGGCGCCGGCTGAGGCCGGCGCGCGGGTGGCGCAGGACCCGGACGCCGCTGAGCATCTTGACGCGCCGGCAGAACGCGCTCGCGTCGGCGCCGGTGGGATCGCGAAGGTCGACGCGTCCTTGGAGAGGACCTCCAGCGCGCCGGCCGCGAGCGACGCGAGCGCCGGCTTGGAGCCGCGCTCCGCGCCACCGGCGAGGACGAGGATCGGGATCGGCTGGACGTTCATGATCTGCTCGATCGCGTCGCCGCCCGACATCCCGGGCAGCTCGAGGTCCATCGTCAGGAGGTGCGGCTTCGGGTCCAGCTGGCCCAGCCGGGTGATCGCCTCCTCCGCGCTGGCGCACACGCCGACCACGTGGATGTCGGGGTCGCGCGCGAGCAGCCGGGACAGCCCCGTCGCGTAGGTGTTGGAGTCCTCGCAGATGAGCACACGGCGGACCTCGCCGTCGGCGGTCACGGCCGCCGCCCGACGAGCCGTTCGACCGTCTCGAGCAGATCGTGCTGGTCGAACTTGCGCTTGACCATGTAGGCGTCGGCGCCCGCCTCGATGCCGCGGCGGCGGTCCTCGTCGTCGCCCAGCGACGTGACGATCACGACCGGCAGGCTCGAGCGCGTCTCGTGGGCCCGGATCGCCGCGGTCAGCTCGACCCCGTCCATCCCGGGCATCTCGACGTCGGTGACCACGAGCTCGATCGCGTCGTGGGCGTCGAGCTGCACGAGCGCTTCGCGGCCGTCTCCCGCCGTCTGCACGCGGTATCCGGCGGCTTCGAGGATGCTGCGCTGGAGCTCGCGGATCGTCAGCGAGTCGTCCACGACGAGCAGCGTCGGGGCGCTCGGCTCGGCGGCCGCGACGACGCGCGGCGCGGCCGTGCCGCGCTGCTCGACGGCGGCGCGCACGAGGGCGGCCGGGTCGACCAGCAGCGCGATCCGGTCGTCGCCGAGGATCGCGGCGCCCATGTACATCGACAGCGAGGCGAGCAACGGCCCGAGCGACTTGACGACGACCTCCTCCTGGCCGAGCAGGGCGTCGCAGGTCACCGCGACGCGGCGCCCGGACGCCGTGAGGACGACCACCGGCGGCGCGCGGGGGGACCCGGCCGCGTCGCCCACCAGCTGCGCGAGATCGGCGAGCAGGATCGAACGGCCGCGCACCTCGATCGCGGGCCGCCCCGCGAGCGACAGCGTCTCGCCGAGCGAGAGCGCCTCCTCGACGCTGGCGAGCGGGAATCCGAAGACGGTGCCGGCCCGCTCGACGAGCAGCACCTCGACCAGCGCGAGCGCAAGCGGCAGGCGCAGGATCACGTCCATGCCCTTCCCGGGCTCGCTGCGCACCTCGATGCTGCCGCCGAAGGCCTCGACCTGCTCCTTGACGGCGTCGAGCCCGACCCCGCGGCCGGAGATGCCGTTGACCTCGCGCGCGGTCGAGAAGCCCGGCTTCGTCAGCACCTCGGTGAGCGAGCTGCCGCGTGCCTCCTCGAGGGTCGCCTCGGAGGCGCCACGGCCGTCGTCGCCGACGGTGACCTCGACCAGGCCGCCGCGCTGCTCGGCCCGCAGCTCGAGGCGCCCGCGCGCCGGCTTGCCGCGCCGTTCGCGCTCCTGCGGCGTCTCGATCCCGTGCGCGACGGCGTTGCGGAGCAGGTGGATGAGCGGCTCGGGGAGGCCTTCGAGGATGACGCGGTCGAGCTCCGTGTCGGCGCCCTCGACGACGAGCTCGACCTCCTTGCCGCTCTCGGCCGCGAGGTCGCGCACCGCGCGCGGCAGCGGCGCGACGATCGAGGAGAGCGGGAGCGTGCGCATGCCGATCGCCGCGCGCTTGAGGTCGTCGAGCAGGCGCTCGCCGACGTCGAGCTCGTCGGAGACCGACCGCTCGCCGCCGTCGCCGAGCTGGTACTCGAGCCGGCGCCGGTGCAGGACGGTCTCGCCGACGAGGTCGAGCACCGTGTCGATCTTCTCGGCCGGGACGCGGATCGAGCGGCTCGTGCTCGGCGGTGCGGCGGGCTGCGGGCGGCGGGCGGTCGTGGACCTCGACCGCGGGTGCGGCGGCCGGGATCTGCGCCGCCGAGAGCTCCGCGATCAGCGCCTCGGTCGGCTTTCCGTCGCCCTCGACGTGCCCGCGCAGCGCATCCGAGGCGCGCAGGAGCGGATCGATCAGCTCGGCCGGCAGGGCGCCGCCGGCGCGCGCGCCGGCGAGCAGGTCCTCCATGACGTGCGCGAGCGCGCCGATCTCGGCGAGGCCGACCATGCCCGCGGCGCCCTTGATGGTGTGGATGTCGCGGAACAGCGCGTCGACGGCGTCCGCCGCCGCGCTGCCGTCCTCGAGCGCCAGCAGCGTGGCGACGACGCGGTCGAGGCGACCGCGCGCCTCGTCGCGGAAGATCTCGAGGAACTCGGTGTCCACGCGCGTTCATGCCGCGGCACCGGCCAGCGAGCCGAAGAGCCGCTCGACGTCGATGATCCCGACGAGCTGCCCGTCCTCGAGCACCGCGCCGCTCAGGTGCTCGGCCGCCGTCTCCTCGGCCTCGCCGGCGAGCGCGGCGACGTCGGTCACCTCGTCCACCGCCAGCCCGGCCAGGCGGCCCCGGTGCTCGACGACCAGGACGTACGGCGCCTCGGCGTCGCCGGCGATCGCGAGCACGCGGGCCAGGTCGAAGACCGGCAGCACCTGGCCGTGCAGGTTGCTCACGCCCAGCACCGCCCCGCCCGCGCCCGGCACCGGGCTGAGCGCGCCGCGCTCGGCGACCTCGAGCACGTTGCCGACCGGCATCACGTAGCGCTCGCGGCCGACGCGCATCCGCACGTGGACGCCGCTCATCGGATGGCCGACTCGAACGTCGCTCGCGCGGGCGCGGAGTCGTCGGGGTCCTCCTGGAGGGAGCGCTCGAGCTCTCCGACGAGCTGCTCGACGCGACGGGACGTGGCCGCGCGCTGCGTGTGCTCGGCGGCGGACTGATCGGCCGACGGCCCGGATCTGCACGATGGCGACCGCGACCTGGTCGGCGGCCGACTTCTGCTGCTGGGTCGCGAGGATCGACTCGTCGAGCATGGTCGCCGTCGAAGCCATCAGCTCGCCCACCTCGCGCGCCTGGCGGGTGCCCTGCTCGGTGGCCATGATCGTCGAGTTGGTCTCGTCCTGGACCGAGGCGATGATCTTGCGGATCGACTCCGTCGAGTCCATCGAGCGCTCGGCCAGCTTGCGCACCTCGGCGGCGACGACGGCGAACCCGCGGCCGGCCTCGCCGGCGCGCGCCGCCTCGATGGCGGCGTTGAGCGCGAGCAGGTTGGTCTGCTCGGCGATCGCGTTGATCAGCTCGAGGATCTCGCCGATCTTCTGGCTGCGCTCGCCCAGCGACAGCGAGCGCTCGGCGATCGTCTCGACCTTCTCCTGCATGTCGCGCATCGTGTCGCCGGTCTGCTCGGCGGCGCCGGCGACGGCGCGGGCGTTGTCGGCGATCGACGTGGCGGTCACCGCGAACTCCTCGATCGTCGCCGAGGTCTCGGTGATGGCCGCCGACTGCTCGGCCGTCGTCGCCTCGGCCTCCTGGGCGGCGGCGCGCAGGTCCTGGGCGACCTCTCCGAGCGCGCCGATCGACGAGCGCGTCTGGACGACCAGCGCGGCGAGGCGCGCTTCGCGGACGCCGGTGCGGCGCATCAGCCGCATCACGGCGAAGCCGAACGCGGCGATGCCGCCGAAGGCGAGCAGGCCGCCGATCACCGCGGCGATCAGCGCCTGGCGCTTCGAGGCGGCGGCGGCGCTCGGGCCTCCGTGACCTCGCCCGCCTGGGCGCTCTCGAGCCGGTCGATCGGGCCGGTGATCCCTTCCTCGAGCTCGTTGAGCCGCTCCAGCACGCCGGGGCCGCGTCTCGCTGCGCTCGGAACAGCTCGACGTAGGCGTCGTTGGCCTCGGTGGCCTGCGGCGACCAGGCGCGCCTCGGCGTCCTGGTGATCGCCCGGAGGGCAGATCCGTCGCGAGGCGCTCGAACTCGTCGCGCTGCTCCTCGATCTCGCCGAGGATCTCGCGCTCGGGGATCAGGAGGTACTCGTTCATCGCCTCGCGCTGGTGCCAGAACGCCGTGGCGGCCGCGCTGCGTCGCGTGCTCCTCCGAGGTCGACTCCTGCGCCGCGTCGGACTTCGACGAGCGCGTCGTCGTAGCGCCAGATGGTCACGCCGACGGCGGTGGCGAGCAGCGCCACGACCACCAGGGTCGCGATCGCGATCCTGGCAATTGGGCTCTGGGCCGTGGCTCGGGACATTCGGCGGCACCTCTGACGGTGGTGGAATGGACGGACGTCGTAGTGGTCCATCGACCGCCCGCCGCCAGGGCATGAGCGCGGCGCGCGATCGAAGGGTCAAGCCCCTGGCCAGGGTGTCGATAGCGAGAGGGATGTCCCTCGGCATCCAGCCCTCCCTGATCCTCGTCGCCGACGACGACGGGGTCACGCGGGCGATGGTGAGCTCCTGGCTGAAGGGAGCGGGCTACGAGGTCGTCGCCGCCGCCGACGGCGACCAGGCGCTCGATCTGGCCCGCGAGCGCAATCCGGACCTGCTGCTCGTCGACGTCACGATGCCGGGGCGCGACGGCTACGAGGTCTGCCGCACGATCCACGCCGAGAACGTGGCGCCGCCGCCGGTGATCTTCCTCACCGCGCACACCCAGACCGACGCGCGCGTCGCCGGGCTCGATGCCGGCGCGGTCGACTACATCGTCAAGCCGTTCGCGAACGAGGAGCTGATGGCCCGCGTGCGCGCCGCGCTGCGGACGAAGGCGGTCCACGACGGGCTCGCCGACCGCGCGGCACGCGACGGGCTCACCGGCCTGTTCAACCGCCGCGAGATCGACGCCCGCGCCGCGGAGGCGATCGCGCACGCGGAGCGCCACGCGCGCCCCTTCGCCTGCCTGCTGCTCGACATCGACCACTTCAAGCAGGTCAACGACACACCACGGCCACGCGGCCGGCGACACGGTCCTGCGCGAAGCCGCGCGGCGGATCGAGGACGCGCTGCGGATCTCGGACGTCGTGGCCCGCTACGGGGGCGAGGAGTTCGTCGTCCTCCTCACCGAGACAGCGGGCGACGAGGCGGTGGTGGCCGCCGACAAGCTGCGCGCGGTCCTGGCCCGCACGCCCGGTCACGATCGGCATGACCAGCATCTCGATCCGGGCGAGCATCGGCGCCGCCGCCTGGCACCCCGGGATCGACGACGCCGGCGACCTCTACGCCGCCGCCGACGAGGCGCTCTACCGCGCCAAGCAGCGCGGCCGCGACCGGACCGAGCTTCACGATCCGGTCACGATGCGCCCCTAGCCAATGGGCGGTTGCCCGCGCTCACGCGCGGTCGTAGGCTCGGTTGGCCATGACCGACGGCACGGTCAACGCGGACGCCTTCAACGCGTTCGAGGCGGCGGGCTGGGAGCACCAGGTCGCCGGCTACGAGGAGTTCTTCGGCCCCATCACGACGCGGCTCGTCGAGCCGCTGCTCGACGCCGCCGGGGTTGGCCCCGGTGTGCGCGTGCTGGACGTCGCCTCGGGACCCGGCCACGGTGCCGCCATGGCCGTGGAACGTGGTGCGTCGGTCATCGGCGTCGACGTCGCCGAGGGGATGCTCGCGCTCGCACGCCACTTCCATCCATCGCTCGACTTCCGCTTTGGCGACGCGGAGGCGCTGCCGTTCCCGGACGGGTCGTTCGACGCCGTGGTCGCCAACTTCGTGATGCTCCACGTCGGCCGCCCGGAGCAGGCGGCCGCCGAGTTCGCACGGGTTCTCGCGCCTGACGGCCGGGCCGCTGACGGTCTGGGACGTCCCGGGGAGCCCGCGTTCGTCGGCGTGCTCGTCGAGGCGGTCGCGGCGGCCGGAGCCAGCCCGCCGCAGGACATCCCCGCCGGGCCGCCCATCTTCCGGTTCTCCGACGACGAGGAGTTCGCCGGGCCTCCTCCGCGGCCAGCGGTTCGAGGACGTCCAAGTAGACGATCGAGTTCTCCCTCCACTCGCCGTCCGCCGACGCGCTCTGGGAGGGCCTGCTCGGCGGGACCGTCCGAGTCTCCGCGCTCATCCGCGGTCAGACGGGCGAGATGCGAGAGCGGATCCGCGACGCCTTCGACGCAGTTCGTCCAGCAGTACGAGGTCGACGGCGGGCTGGAGCACCCGGTCTCCGTCAAGCTCGCGTCCGGTCGCAAGCCCTAGAACGACGAAACCCGCCTTGCGGGCGGGCTTCTTGAGGTACCGCTACGGGGATTCGAACCCCGCAAACTGTGCTGTCTGAGGCCAGATTTGGCTTGCTAGAGCCAAATAAGACGATCTGAGTTGTCTTGAAACGGACTGAAATTGGCCCCAATGGACCCCGTGGGGAAAATTGGACCCCGGATGGACCCCGTGGAGAGGGTCGTGGCGAGGGTAGAATCGGGGTCGTCATGACCCCCGGAATAGCCCCCTGGGGTCGAGGTACTCAGAGGCCTCGACCCGCGGTTCTCGTGACCGATGACCACCGATCCCTGGACTTCCAATGATCCCCAGCCCGGCGACTTCGACGCCGTGCTCGCGACGATCGACGCCGGATCCGTGGAGCGCCGCCCCGGCGATCCTACGGCAGACCTTCGCATCCTCGTGAGCGTCGACGGCGACGACGCCCGCCGCCTCCAGCGTCTTGCGGAGGCGCACGGCAAGACGCCTCATGACGTCGTCGCCGAGCTGCTCCGCAACGCTGACCAGTAGGCCGCTGTCGATATGGACTCCGTCTCCATCCACGAGGCCAAGACGGACTTCTCTCGCCTGGTCGCCCGTGCGGAGGCAGGCGAGGAGATCGTGGTGCGCCGCGGCGCGACGCCGGTCGCCAAGATCGTCGCCTACCACGCTCCCAACCTCGCCCCGCCGCCCAGGCGCGCTCAAGGGCCAGATCGTCCTCGCCGAGGACTTCGACCAGACGCCCGCCGAGTTCGCCGACTACACGCAGTGAGCCGGCTGCTGCTGACACGCACGCGCTGCTGTGGCGGCTCACCGACGACCCCGCCCTCTCCGTCCGCCCCGCCCGCGACGCGATCGCCGATCCGGTCAACGAGCCGTTCGTCAGCACAGCCAGCCGACGCAACGACGATCATGAGGCCTCGATGCCGACCATCTGTCGCTTCTATGGGATCGCGATCACGATGTACTTCGACGACCACGGCTACCCGCACTTTCACGCGCGCCACGCCGACGGCGAAGCCAAGGTCCGCATCGACGAGCTCGAGGTGATCGACAGCACGCTCGGCCGGCGCGAGCTCCGGTTCGTGCTTGCGTGGGCGGAATTGCACCAGGACGAACTCGCCGAGAACTGGCGCCGGGCTCGCGCGGGTGCGACACTGAGAGAGATCGAGCCGCTCCGATGACTGGCCTCACTCCTGACATCACCGACGTCGCCGTCATCGGCCACGGCACGCTGCGCTTGACCTTCGCCGATGGCCAGCAGGGCGACGTCGACGTGCTCGAGCGCATGCGTGGGCCGGTTTTCGAGGACGCCCGAACCGAACGCGGCTTCGCCATGGTTTCGGTCGATGCCGAGAGCGGCACGATCGTCTGGCCAGGGGGCGCTGATCTAGCCCCGGACACGCTCTACGTGCGGGTCCGCACCGGCGTCTGGCCTGAGTCGGTCACCGCCTAAAGGCGTCCAGGGCGGCTCGTGGTCGCTCCCTGCGGCGTACCACGTCTAGCGTTAGCGAACCTCGCCGCCGGACGGTCCGAGCGCCTTTCCCTCGACGAAGAAGATGTCGGGGTAGGGCTCGATCTTCGGAGGCTGAGGGACGGGCCGCGGCGGAGCGCCCGTGGCGGGCTTGGGTGTTGGCTCTTGCGTCGCTGCCATGAGTTCAGTGTACGGCGATGGCGATCGCAAAACCAGCGACTTCGAGCCCGACTCCGCAGAGGCCGACAACGCAGATAGCGCTGCAAAGCGAGCACCCCGCTCCGGTTGGCGATCCGCCGGCGACGGTGCGACTCGGCGAGGCGGAGTAGGTAGACCTCCGGCTCGTCACGGTCGGCGAATGCCTTGTCGTACAGCCGTTCGGAGTCAACGCTGAAACCGAAGTCCCGTGTTGCGAGCACGAGGATCGCGCCGAGCAGCGCCGCGACGGCGCCAGCGATGCCGATACAGATGAGGATCGCGTGCAGACCATCGTCCGAGAAGGAGACGCCGTCGCCTATGGCCGGCTCGGCGAGCAGGGCGGCCAGCGCTCCTGCACCAGCGAGCACGGGAGCAGCCCGTGAGCGCAGGCTGGCCACGGTGTCACGCTGCTCGTCGAGCGCGGAGCGAGCCAGGTCGTAGACGACTTCCTCGAGGGTGGGCGGCACGGCCTGCGGTTACGCATCCATCGAGACGGACGCGTCTCCAACGGCCTGCCGCGGTGTGAACGCCGCCTCTGCCCACGCGAGTTCCTGGCCGCTCGGGGCGTAGTCGGCGTAGATGAGCGTCGTCTCGAGATTGCGGTGTCCCATCAGCTCCTGCAGCGTCCGCATCGGGACACCGCTGGCCGCCATGAGCGTGCCGTAGGTATGGCGCAGGTCGTGGAAGCGGACATGGCGGACGCTCGCCTGCGCGAGCCGCTCCTTGAAGCGGTTGTTGACCGTCGAGCGAGCCGGCGGAACGCCGGTGTGCACGTTGGCGAAGACGAGATCGTCCTCGGCGCCGAAAGCGGTCGACTGCGAGAGGCGGTCAAGGGCGGCGACGACGGCAGCGACCATCGGGACGGCACGCGAAGAGCGGCGCGACTTGGGCGTGCCCATCTCGTTGCTCACCCAGGCGCGACGGATGCGGACCTTCTGCGCGGTCCAGTCGACGTCGCCCCATTGAAGGCCGAGCAGCTCGCCCATGCGCATGCCGGTCATCGCCGCGGTGGTGTAGATCGCGGACTCCCAGGCGCTCCACTCAGTGCCGGCCGGCACGGCGCGGATGACCGCCTGGACCTCGGCGAGCGTGAGGAAGTGGATGTCGGGGCTGTCGATCTTCGCCGGCGGCTCGACCAGGGAGACGACGTTGCGCGCGAGCTTCTTCTTGCGGATCGCGTGGGCGAAGACGGTGTGCAGCGAGCCGTGGATGTTGCGGATCGTCTTCGGCGCCAGCCCGTTGCGACGCAGGCGGGCCATGAACGCCTCGATGTCGTCCTGGTCGATGCGGGCGATCGGGTCGTCGCGGAAGAACGGCGTCATGTGGACGCGGACGTGCCGCTCGAAGGTCTCGAGGTGTGACCGCTTGCGTCCTTTCGCCTCGAGCCACTGCAGCGTCTTGGCGCCGAGCGCAGGAACGGTGTCGTCGCGGTGCGTGACGATGCCTGGGGCCTCGTCGCCGTCGATCATCGCCTGCAGTGCGCGCTCGGCCTGTTTGCGTGTGAGGGTCGTTGGCGATCCGACCTTGCGGTTGAAGCGGCCGCCGTTCGCGTCACGCCAGCGCCCGTACCAGTTGCCGTGCTTCTCGTAGAGCTGCCCCGTGCCGTAGCTGCGCCGCGCGTCTGCCATCGCTCTGATTCTTGCGAACGCACCGGCGCGCGCGACGGTCATCGCTCGTGCTCGGCGATCCACTTCTCGATCGACTCGCGCCGGAAGCGGCGATAGCGGCCGAGCTTGACCACGGGGATGCGGCCGCGGCGCGCCTGCTCGTAGATCCAGTCGACGCCCATGCCGATCATCTCCGCGACCTCCTCGGCGGTCAGGAGCACCCGTTCGGGGGCCTGGCTGCTCATGGGGTCGCTCCGGAACAGGTCGGCGGCGGGGTGGCGATCGGGCGTCTGCGTCGGTTGGTTCTGACCGAGCGCGGCGTCGAGGCTCGCGATGTGGACGGGCCGGTAGACGCCTGCGCCGGTCACCGCGCCGGAGTCGAGCGACGGGCCCGGCGTGACCGTCACCTGCTCGGCGCGCCGGCCCGAGCGTCGTCCAGACGACCGCCTCGCCGGTCGCGCAGCCGCTTGAAGTCGTCGGGGCGGACGACGAACTCGGCGGCGCGGCGGCGTGAGCCGGACCCGTCGGTGCGCGCGCCGCCGCCGCTGGTGCGGTCGGTGGACTGCCAGATCTCGCGGGTGCCGAGCAGCATGGCGAGCCAGTCGCGGCTCTCCGGGCTGGTCTGGCGGTGCAGGACGAAGCCGGTGAAGTTGTCGGCGAGCGAGGCGAGCAGCTGCTCGTTGCCGGTCGCGGACGCGACGTCGGCGACCGACTGGGTGGAGACGGCGACCTGGCCGTGCGAGCTGCGGGCGCGCTGCATCAGCGCGACGGCGCGCTCGCCGGCGCGGCCCTGCAGGACGGAGCCGAACTCGTCGACCAGCAGCGCCCACTCGATGCCGGCGGGGAGGGTGAGCGCGGCGGCGGCGACGTCGGCGAGCGCGAGCGTGGTGATCGTCTCGGCTTCCTCCTTGATGTCCTCGACGTGCGTCTTCCACAGCACGACGGCGCCGGCGGCCATCGCCGTCGGGCAGCGCGACCGCGCCGCGCTCCGGGGTCCGGCGTGAGGACCCGGCGCCAGGCCTGGCCGGCGACGACCTCCAGCGCGCGCAGGCTGCCGTCGAGCTGGCCCTGCGTGGCGCGCTCTCCAGCGCCGGCTGGTGGTCGTCGAGCCGCTCGCGCAGATCCGCGTCGGCGGCGTCGCGCGGCCAGCGCGGCGACCTGGGCGAAGCGGTGCGCGCTGCGCGCAGCGCAGCAGCACCGGCAGCGCGACCGGCCAGCGCCCGGCCGCGTGCAGCGCCTCGGCGACGAGGCCGAGGTGGACGCGCAGGACGCGGGAGTAGTGGCTGGCGTCGGAGTCCGAGTCGGCCTCGACCGGCGCGACGAGCCGCGCGACGACCGCGCCGGGGTCGTCGGCCCAGATCGGGTTCCAGCGGTCCGTCGTCGGGTCGAAGGGGTCGAAGAGCACGAACGGCCGGTCCGCGTCTCGGCGGCGATGGCGCGCAGGTCGCGCTCGAGGTCCGGGTCGCCCTTGGGGTCGAGCGCGAGCAGCGCGGTCGTCGTCGCGGGCTCGAGGCCGCGGGCGAGCAGCCAGCGGCGCGCGGACGTCGTCTTGCCGCTGCCGGTCGCGCCGACGAAGAAGAGGTGCATGCCCGCGGCCGAGCGGGATGCGAGCGCGGCCGTCGCCGGTCATCGGCAGCGCCGGCACGTGCGCCGGCCAGGTCGCGCTCGCGCACGAGCTCGCCCTGGCCGGCGATGTACACCCGCTCGCCCGCCGGCCCCTTCGGCCGGCGCGTCCAGGCCATCACGCGGGCGCGCTCGTACTGGCGCAGCTCGCCGCCGGCGCCGAGCGCCGCGAGCCGCCACCGCCGCGCCGCAAGCGCGGCGGCGCTCACACCCACCAGCGCGATCGGGCCCATCGCCTTGACGGCCAGCGGGCCCGAGGCGATGCCGACGACCGTGACCGGCACGGTGACGATCCAGGCCAGGTAGACGTTCCACGCGCTCAGCTGCGTGCGCCGATGCAGCCACCATGCCGCGCCGACGCCGACCACGGCGGCGAGCAGCGACGCAGGACCGAGTAGCCGGCGGCAATCTGCGGAAGGTGCGACCTCATCGCGGCCGCCTCGCGCCGCGCGTGGTCTGCCACCACGGCCTCGAGCGGGCCGACCTGCAGCGCAGCGCCGAGCATCGCTGCCCGCCCCTCGCGCTCGACCAGCGAGGTCACGTCGGGCCGGTCGGTCACGTAGGCGACCGCGGTGAGCGCGCCGCTGTCGATCAGGTGCCGGTAGGCGCGCAGGATCGCCCGCAGGCGCGCGGGCGCTTTCGGCTGCAGCTCGACCTCGACGGCGATGCGGTTCCCGTCGTAGATCAGGCCCAGGTCGGGCAGGTGTCGCGCGCCGTCGTCGCGCCGCAGCCGCCAGCGATCGTCGCCGCGCAGCTCGGCCGGCCCGAGCCATCGCCATCCCTGCACCTCAGCCGACGCCGCGACCCACGACACCGCCCGGCCGTGCCGGGCCGAGCTCGGCGCGGTCGACCGCGGCGACACCACTCCTCCGCGACCCGACTCGCGGCACGCTCGCGCGCCAGCGCGCGTGAGCACCGCCACCCCGCCGCCACCATCCGTAACCGGCACGCGGGTCACAAGGCCGGCGCGCTCGAGGCGCTCCAGATGCGAGTACACGGTCCGCTCGTGAAGGCCGAGCGCCAGGGCGAGCGGCTCCACGCCGGCGACGCCGAGCCGCCCCAGCGACCCCAGCAACCGGAGCGATCCCGGCCCGGGCCGCACCGCCCGCGTCCGCGTCCGCGTCCGCGTCTTGCGCGCCCGATCAGCGCTCCGTGGCTTCTCGGGAAAGTCCCTCATATCTGTTAACCCGCCGAGCAGGCCGTTCGAGCAAAGAGATTCGCGGACGTGGCGCATTGCCACTCGCTCACCGCACGCGCCGTGGACCGGCTTCGCCGCTATGAGCGCTCGCCGCCCTGGGATGGCAGCTCGCTCACGCCGAAGCCACACTGGCACATCGACGCGCACGTCTGTT
>CAVXSJ010000010.1:0-127737 GCA_963764385.1 uncultured Solirubrobacteraceae bacterium
CGGACGCTCAAGCCCGAGAAGGACGGCTTGTTCTGCGAGCGCATCTTCGGTCCCACCAAGGACTGGGAGTGCTACTGCGGCAAGTACAAGCGCGTCCGTTACAAGGGCATCGTCTGCGAGCGCTGCGGCGTCGAGGTCACGCGGTCCAAGGTGCGCCGTGAGCGCATGGGCCACATCGACCTCGCCGCGCCCGTGAGCCACATCTGGTTCTTCAAGGGCGTGCCGTCGCGCATCGGCTACCTGCTCGACATGGCTCCCAAGGAGCTCGAGAAGGTCCTGTACTTCGCGGCCTCCATGATCACGTGGGTCGACGATGAGGCGCGCGCCGCCGACATCGAGAGCCTGCGCGGCCAGGTCGACGAGGTGCTGGACGCCTACGCGGCCGAGAAGGAGCAGCGCCTGCAGGAGCTCAACGAGTCGCTCGAGCGGCGCGAGGAGTTCCTCCGCACGGGTTCGCAGACCGGCTTCTCCGACGAGGACCACCTGTGGGCCGAGCACCTCGACCTCAACGTCAAGAAGCTCGACGACGACGAGCGCACGAAGCTGCTCAAGGACAACCGCAAGGCGCTCGAGTCCGACATCGCGGACACCGAGGCCTACATCGAGGACGCGGCCGAGCGCATGCGCCAGGTCTGGGAGCTCTTCCAGACGATGGAGCCCAAGCAGGTCGTCAACGACGAGACGCTGTTCCGTGAGCTCAAGGAGCGCTTCGGCTCCCCGTACGGCTTCGGCGAGTACTTCCGCGGCGGCATGGGTGCCGAGTCGGTGCGCGACCTGCTGGAGCAGGTCGACCTCGACGCGGAGCGCGAGGAGCTCGAGGACCAGGTCAAGACCGCCAAGGGCCAGAAGCAGCAGCGCGCCGTGAAGCGCCTGAAGGTCGTCTCGGCGTTCATCAACTCGGGCAACCGCCCGGAGATGATGATCCTCGAGGCCGTGCCGGTCATCCCGCCGGAGCTGCGCCCGATGGTGCAGCTCGACGGTGGCCGCTTCGCCACGTCGGACCTCAACGACCTCTACCGCCGCGTCATCAACCGGAACAACCGTCTCAAGCGGCTTCTGGACCTCGGCGCGCCGGAGATCATCGTCAACAACGAGAAGCGGATGCTGCAGGAGGCCGTCGACGCGCTGTTCGACAACGGCCGCCGCGGCCGGCCCGTCACGGGCCCGGGCAACCGCGCCCTGAAGTCCCTGAGCGACATGCTCAAGGGCAAGCAGGGCCGCTTCCGCCAGAACCTGCTGGGCAAGCGAGTGGACTACTCGGGCCGCTCGGTCATCGTGTCCGGCCCGTCGCTGCGCCTGCACCAGTGCGGCCTGCCGAAGCTCATGGCGCTCGAGCTGTTCAAGCCGTTCATCATGGCCCGGCTCGTCGAGCGCAAGGCCGTCCAGAACATCAAGGCGGCCAAGAAGATGGTCGACTCGATGATCCCGGAGGTCTGGGACGTGCTCGAGGAGGTCATCCACGAGCACCCGGTCCTGCTCAACCGCGCGCCGACGCTCCATCGCCTGGGCATCCAGGCGTTCGAGCCGGTGCTGGTCGAGGGCAAGGCCATCCAGGTCCACCCGCTGGTCTGCCAGGCGTTCAACGCCGACTTCGACGGCGACCAGATGGCGGTCCACCTCCCGCTCAGCGCCGAGGCGCAGGCGGAGGCCCGCGTCCTGATGCTGTCGAGCAACAACATCCTGTCCCCGGCGCACGGCGCTCCGCTGGCCACGCCGACCCAGGACATGATCCTCGGCACCTACTACCTCACGTACGGTGAGGACGAGGAGGCGCTGCAGGCGATCGACCCGCAGAAGCACGAGCCGAAGGTGCACGTGTTCCGGACCGCCCAGGAGGCGGAGCTGGCCTACGAGCACAACCTCGTCGGACTGCACGACGCCGCGCACTACCGCGCTCACTGGATGGAGGGTGGCCACGTCGCCACCACCGTCGGGCGGATCATCTTCAACGACCGCATCGAGCGGGCGCTGGAGGAGACCCTCGGCGAGGAGTTCGACCGGGCGCAGTACGAGTTCGTCAACAAGGCGCTGAAGAAGCGCGACACGACCCAGTTCGTGGACCAGCTCGTGCAGACGTTCGGCGCCTCCGCCATCGCCCAGGTGCTGGACGCGTTCAAGGACCTCGGGTTCAAGTTCGCCACCCAGGCCGGCATCACGATCTCCAAGAACGACGTGGTCGTGCCGCCGCGCAAGGGCGAGATCCTCGCCAAGTACGAGGGCGAGGTGAAGGCGATCCAGGACCAGTACGAGGATGGCCTGATCACGCAGGAGGAGCGTCACCTGGCCGTCACCGACCAGTGGAACGCCGCGACCGACGAGGTCGCCGAGGCGATGATCGAGAACATCGAGACCAACGACAAGTTGAACTCGATCTACATGATGGCCTCCTCGGGCGCCCGAGGGTCGTTCAAGCAGATCCGCCAGCTGGCGGGCATGCGCGGCCTGATGGCCAACCCGAAGGGCGAGATCATCGAGCGCCCCGTGAAGGCGAACTTCATGGAGGGGCTCGACGTGATCGAGTACTTCACCTCGACTCACGGCGCCCGCAAGGGACTGGCCGACACCGCGCTGCGCACCGCCGACTCCGGCTACCTCACGCGCCGCCTGGTGGACGTCGCCCAGGACGTGATCATCCGCTCCGAGGACTGCGGGACCGAGGAGTACCTCGAGTCGCCGCTGCTCAAGGCGAGCGGTGAGCCCAACGAGATGCTCGTCGGGCGCTTCGCGGCCAAGGACATCAAGACCAAGCGCGGTCGCGCGATCGTGGAGGCCGGACAGGAGATCGGCCTCCAGCAGTACGCCGACCTCGTCGAGGCGTTCGCCGGCGAGGAGAGGGTCACCATCGCGGTGCGCTCCGTGCTCAAGTGCGAGGCGCCCACGGGCGTGTGCCAGCAGTGCTACGGCCGCTCCCTGGCGTCCGGCAAGCCCGCCCAGATCGGCGACGCGGTCGGCATCATCGCCGCGCAGTCGATCGGCGAGCCCGGCACGCAGCTGACCATGCGTACGTTCCACACCGGCGGCGTCGCCGGCGCGGACATCACGCACGGCCTGCCGCGCATCGTCGAGCTGTTCGAGGCGCGCAAGCCGAAGGGCCTGGCCAAGATCGCCGAGGTCGAGGGCACCATCACGATCGAGGACACCGACCGCGCACGCACCGTCGTCATCACCGACGACGGCGGCGACGAGCACCGCGAGACGTTCCCGCGGCGCACCCGGATCCTTGTCGAGGAGGGCACTCGGGTCGAGGTCGGCCAGCAGCTCAACGAGGGCAACCTGTACCCGCACGAGCTGTTGTCCCACGGTGGCCACACCGCCCTGGAGCGCCGGACGCGCGTCGAGGTCTACCTCGTCGAGCAGGTCCAGGAGGTCTACAAGTCCCAGGGCGTGGACATCAACGACAAGCACATCGAGCTGATCTGCCGTCAGATGCTCAAGAAGGTGCGGATCGATCAGAAGGGCGACACGGACCTGCTCCCGGGCCAGTTCGTGGACCGTCACGAGTTCCGCAAGCTCAACCAGGCGGTGATCGACGCCGGTGGCGAGGGTGCCCAGGCGGAGGAGATCATCCTCGGCATCACCAAGGCGTCGCTGGCCACGGACTCGTTCCTGTCGGCGGCCTCCTTCCAGGAGACCACCAAGGTGCTCACCGACGCGGCGCTCGAGGGCAAGATCGACCGCCTCGCGGGCCTGAAGGAGAACGTGATCATCGGCAAGCTGATCCCGGCCGCCACCGGGCTCAAGCGCTACCGCTCGATCGAGATCGAGCCGGCGGAGCCGCTCCCCCGCGGCATCGACGACGTCGGGCTGCTGGAGGGCGACGACCTCGCCGCCGAGCTCGGCCTCGACGACGGCGAGGGGCTGCAGGGCTTCGGCCCGGCGTTCGACACCGCCGAGCTGGACGAGATCAACGCCGGCTTCGGATCCACCGGCGGTGGGTTCGACGACATCGGCGCCGATATCGACACCGGCGGCTCGTCGGAGGACGACAAGTAGGACCTAGCTCGGGGCCCGCCTTCACGGGCGGGCCCCGGCGCGCGTAACGTCCCCGCAGCGATGGCGACCAGCAAGCGCAGCCTCCCCGTACGCGCCTACATGCGCACGTTGCGGGCTCGCGTGGCGTTCGTCCGGCGCCTCACGCTCGAGATCGACGGGCTGTGGTTGGGCCTCCTCGATGCCAAGTCGCTGGCCGAGTTCGACACCATCTTCTACGCCCAGACGAAGGAGTACTTCGCCGGGCGCAAGGCCTCGTACACCGAGGGCGACTGGAACGACCAGGGCCTCTTCTCGTGGGAGGCGAAGGCGATCGCCGACCACTTCCCGCCCGGCGGGCGCGTCGTGGTCACGAGCGCGGGCGGGGGCCGCGAGATCCTCGCGCTGCTGAAGGCCGGCTACGACGCCGTCGGCTACGAGCCCAACGCGGAGCTGTGCCGCGGGGGCGAGGAGCTGCTGGCCGCGCGCGGGTACCCCGGGCGGCTCCACCAGTCCGCCAGGGACCACTTTCCCGAAGGCGCCCCGTCGTGCGACGCGATCGTCGTGGGGTGGGGCTCGTACACCAACATGGCCCCGCGCGCGGCGCGCGTCGCGTTCCTTCAGGAGGTCCACGCCCACAGCGCCCCGGGCGGCCGCGTTCTCCTGTCCTACATCTCGAGGGCGAAGGACGACAAGGAGCACGTGCGGATCGCGGCGCGAGCTGCGCTCGTGCGGCGCATCCTGCGCCGCCCGCCGCCTGAGGTCGGCGACGCGCTACAGCCGAACTTCGTCCATCGCTTCACCGAGGCCGAGGCACTCGGTGAGATCAGGGCTGCGGGGTTCGACGTCGTGCACTCCGCGGCGAAGCCCTACGGGCACGCCGTGCTCGAGCGCCGCAGCTAAGGAGCCCGTCGAGGAAACCGACACGCCCGGATGCGGCCGATCCGCAGCGACGGATCGCCACCCGAGGCATCGCCAATAACACCACCTATTGGCTTCCCCCTCGCGCGGCGCCCGGCATCCACGGCTCGACCGCCCCGGTCGGGTCGCCCTTCTTCGACGGACTCCTAGGTCCCGGCCCACGCGCGACTTGGGCCTCCACGCGCGCGGAGGTTGAGCCCCGCGCCTCTTGTTGCGTCTCCGGGGCTTCGGCAGCCTCGTCGCTATGGAGCGACCGGGTTGCGGAGAGCGCGGACAGGCATCGATCTCGTACGCCGGCGTGCTCGCGATCGTGGCGCTCGTGTTCGGCGCCGTGTTCGCCCTCGGCCTCGACGGCAAGGTCGGCTCGAGCGTCGCCCAGGCGGTCTGCACGATCTTCGCCGGCACCGACTGCGGCAAGCCGCGCGAGGGCGCGAGCGGGTACGCCGACGACCCCTACGAGGACTCCGGCGACGCCGACCGCGAGATCTTCGACGACGAGTGCAGCGGCGACGTCCCGGACGACCCGTCCCGGGCCGGCGACGACGACGCGGTCGGCGACGAGCAGGTCGACCAGGCCTACGAGAACCTGGGCCGCGTCTACGACTACTACCACGACACCTTCGGCTGGGACTCCTACGA
This sequence comes from uncultured Solirubrobacteraceae bacterium, assembly GCA_963764385.1. Taxonomy (GTDB): domain Bacteria; phylum Actinomycetota; class Thermoleophilia; order Solirubrobacterales; family Solirubrobacteraceae; genus DATFQI01. The sequence goes on from CAVXSJ010000010.1 coordinate 5,530, forward strand.
CGGCGAGGGTGGGCCGGTGATCGGGGTCGTCAACTACTGCGAGGGCGGGAGCAGCAGCGGCGTGTCCCAGTGGGACGGCGAACGGGTGTTGTTCGCGCCGGGCGCCGGCGACGCGCTGGACACCGCGGCGCACGAGTTCACGCACGGCGTGACGGCCAGCACCGCCGGGCTCGAGTACCAGTGCCAGTCCGGGGCGCTGAACGAGTCGATCTCGGACATCATGGCCTGGAACCTCGACCCCGAGGACCCGACCTACGGCGAGGACCGCAACGGCGACGGTCCGGACGACCCGGACGGCGGCACGATCCGCGACTACCGCTTCCCGACGCGCTTCGACCAGCCGATGCACGTCGACGACTACAACGCCTCCGACAACGATCGCTTCGGCGACTGGGGCGGCGTCCACACCAACAGCGGCATCCCCAACCACGCGTACTACCAACTGGTCAGGCGCGTCGGGCGCGACAAGGCCGAGCAGCTCGTGTGGCGCGCGCTCACCGAGCACCTGGACTCCGACTCCAACTTCGAGGACTTCCGCACCGCCATGCTCGACTCCGCGCGCGAGCTGTTCGGGGAGGACGGCCCCGAGCAGCAGGGCGTCGACGAGGCGTTCGCCACCGTCGGCCTCGACGGCACCTGGGAAGCGCCCGATCAGGAGGGCTGCTGAGTGATCGATCCCCGGCGCCCGCGTAGTGTTCCCATGACCATGCGGGCGGCCATCCTGCTCACGGGCCTCGCCCTGCTCGGCGGCGCCGGGTGCGGTGGCGACGAGGCCGGCGTCCGGCTCGGGCTCGGGCTCGGCGGCGATGGCGGGAGCGAGCCGGCGCGCCTTTCCGAGGCGATCACCTTCGAGCTCATCGGCGGGGACGCGTTCCGCGACGACGAGATGACCGTCCAGGCCGACGGGCGCGCACAGGTCGAGACCCGCTCGGGCGAGCGGAGCGCCAAGCTCACGCCGGACGAGCTGTCGGCGCTGGCCGAGGAGGCCGACGTGCTCGCCAAGGCCGAGAGCGCCCTCACCGAGCCGCCCAGGCCGGACGCGCTGTCCTACCGCTTCACCTACGGCGGCAAGCAGGTCGAGACCGACTCGGGCGCCATGCCCGAGGCGCTGGAGCCGCTGATCGGGCGCTTCATCCGCCTCGTCGACCGCTACGGCGCCAAGTAGGGGCGCACCGAACGGTCAGGGGCCGTATGCGTCGACGACCCCGCCGAGGCCGTACATGAGGCCGCCGAGCCGCTTCGGCATCGCCCCGTCGTCGGCCGACACCGTGCGGCCCTCGTAGGCGACGCGGTGTCCGAACGTGTCGGGGATCGGCGGGTCGCTCTGGCTCTCGGTGGGCGCGTCGCCGAAGTCGGCATCGCGCAGGTCGCGCTCGAGATCGGCGAGCTGGCGGGGCGTGAGCTCGATCGCACGCTCGCCACTCTGGCGTGTCGTGAGCCGCGCGCTGCCGTCGGGCTGGACCACGAGCCGGTCCATGCGCCCCGCGATCCCGCCGCCGCGCGAGTACGTGAGCGGGCCCGACAGGCCACCGTCCCCGCCGTCGCCGCCGCACCCAGCGGTGGTGAGTAGCACCAGAAGAAGGGCGATCGCGGCAAACATCTCGCCGGCACTACGACCGGAAGTGCGATCGGTCACGCGAAGCTGTGGATTATTCGGCGCCGGATATGGGCATCCCAAAGGGCAGGCCTGGCGCCCATCCCCCCGAAAAGAGGGGTGGAACTGGACGCTAGTCTGATCGCAACGGGCTCAAGGTGGGGTGCCTTCAGCCCGATGACAAGAGTGGGACGGCCGGGGTGGCCGGGCCCGCTCTTTCTTACTGGGGAATCTGACCAACGTGACGCTCAACCTGGGAATCCTGATCGCTTTCGCGTGCGCTGTCGCCACGCAGCTCGGGTTCCTCTACAAGCACCGCGGCGCCTGCGCCGCACCGACGGTCGACATCCGCCGGCCCATCAAGACCGTCCGCGGGCTGTTCGGCTCGCGCTGGTTCGCGATCGGCATGGCCGTGGCGCTCGGCGCCTGGCTGCTGCACGTCGCGGCGATGGCCCTGGCCCCGATCTCGGTCGTGCAGGCCGTGCTCTCCACCGGTGTCGTCGTCCTCGCCGTCATGGCCGAGCGGCTGTTCGGCTTCAAGGTCGGTCGCCGCCAGTGGGCGGGCGTGGCGATGACCGCCGCCGGCCTGGTGCTGCTGGTCATCACGCTGCCGGCGCAGTCCGGCTCGCACTCGAGCTTCTCGGTGGCCGGCATGATCAGCTTCGAGGCCGGGATGCTGGCGATCGGCATGCTGCTGATCACCGGCCCGCGCATCGGCGCGCCCGACCATCACCACGGCGTGATGCTCGGCGCCGCGGCCGGCGTGCTGTTCGGCGTCTCCGACGTCGCGATCAAGGCGCTCACGGGCCTCGGCGGCGACGGCATCCTCGGCATCCTGCTCTCGCCCTGGCTCTTCGTCTGCATCGCCGCCTCGGTGATCGCCTTCTACGCCTCCGCCCGCGGCCTCCAGGACGGCGAGGCCGTCCCGGTGATCGCCTCGACCTCCACCGCCGCCAACGTCTCCACGATCATGGGCGGCATCATCGTCTTCGGCGACCCGATGCCCGGCGACGCGCTCGGCATCGCGCTGCAGATGTTCGCCTTCGCGCTGGTCATCGTCGCCGCGCTGATCGTCCCGCCGCCGCTGCGCGCGGCGGAGGCGAACGCCGCCCCGGCGTAGAGCATCTCCGCTTCATCGGCCGCGGATAGCCTGGAAGCATGGGTGGCCGTGTCGCCGACGCGTTGATCGCGACCGTCTTCTGCGTCGCGGTCTTGGTGTGCGTGTACGTGGCCACGTTCCACGTGAACGTCACGCATGTCGCCGACCAGCGCGTGCTCGAGGGCTTCATGGGCCTGGCGACGCCCTCAACGGGCCGCGGGCCACCGACCTGGCCGAGTTCTTCAACTTCCGCCCGTACGCCCTGGCCGCCGCGATCGTCGTGGCGGTGGCGGCCGCGGTGGGAGGCGTGCGGACGGCCGTCGCCGCCGGCGTGCTGTTCGTCGGGGCCAACGTCACCACCCAGTTCCTCAAGCCGCTCCTCGCGGCGCCGCGCCAGGCGGGGTGGCTGCCGGACGGGATCTGGCCCAGCGGCCACATGACCGCCGCCACCTCGCTCGCGCTCTGCGTCGTGCTCGTCGCCCCGCCGCTGCTGCGCCCCTACGCGGTCGGCGCCGGCACGCTCGGCGTCGTCGCGGCCGCGTACTCGATCGTGCTGATCGGGTCGCACTACCCGAGCGACGTCGTCGGCGGGATGTTCGTGGCGGGCGCGTGGACCGCCCTCGTCATCGCCGGGCTGGAGGCGGCGGCGCAGCGGTGGCCCGCCGGAGACCCGGCCTCCGTAGCGGGTCGCCGGGTGTGGTGGCCCGCGCTGCTCGCCGTAGTGCTGGCGGTGGTCGCGCTGGTGTCGCTCGTGGCCTCGGTGATGCCGGTGGCGTCCCGCTACCTGAGCGACCACGCGACGTTCGTGGCCGGCGCCGTCACGTTCGCGCTCTGCGCCGCGTTCCTGACCGCCGCGACGGCGGTGCTGGCGCCCGGGCCGCCGCTGCGCCGCAAGGTCGCTTAGGCCGGCTCCGGCTCGGCCTGCCAGCGCTCGAGGTTGGCCTCGTAGATGTCGCGCAGGATCGCCTCGACGTCGTAGCGGAGCTGCCAGTCGGGGTGGTCGGCCTCGAACGCGCTCAGGTCGCCGACCCACCACATGTGGTCGCCGATGCGGTTGTCGTCGGTGTAGGTCCAGGCGAGCTCGCGGCCGGCGATCTCGCCGCACAGGGAGATGGCCTCGATCATCGAGCAGTTGCTGGTCCTGCCCCCGCCGATGTTGTAGACCGCGCCGGGCTTCGGCGCGCGCGCGACGTGCTCGAAGGCGGAGACCAGATCGGCGCTGTGGATGTTGTCGCGCACCTGCTTGCCCTTGTATCCGAACACGGTGTACGGCTTGCCGGTGACCGTGCACTTCATGAGGTAGGCGAGGAAGCCGTGCAGCTCGGCGCCCGAGTGGCCGGGGCCGGTGAGGCAGCCGCCGCGGAACGAGACCGTCTTGAGCCCGAAGTAGCGGCCGTACTCCTGGACGAGGAGGTCGGCCGCGGCCTTGGAGACGCCGAACAGGCTGTGGGTGCTCCCGTCGATGCTCATCGTCTCGGGGATCCCGCCGTACCACTCGTGGTCCTCGGGCAGCTCCCAGCGCGTCTCGAGCTCGACGAGCGGCAGCCGGTTGGGCGTGTCGCCGTAGACCTTGTTGGTCGAGGTGAAGATGAAGGGCGCGTCGGGCGCGTGGTTGCGGAGCGCCTCCAGCAGCACGAGCGTGCCCTGGGCGTTGACCGTGAAGTCGGTCATCGGCTCGCGCGCGGCCCAGTCGTGCGACGGCTGCGCCGCCGTGTGGATCACGAGCTCGAGGTCCTTGCCCACGCGGGCGAACAGGCGGTCGATGGCGTCCGCGTCGCGGATGTCGGCGGTGACGTGCGTGTAGCGGGCGAGGTCCTGCTCGAGGCGGTCGACCATCCAGCGCGTCGACGCGTCCGGGCCGAAGAACTCCGAGCGCATGTCGTTGTCGACGCCGACGACGTCCCAGCCGAGGTCGTGGAAGTGCCGTACGGCCTCGGCGCCGATCAGGCCGCCCGAGCCGGTGACGATGGCCACGCTCATATGCGCACGCTCCTCATGGGCCGCTATTCAAGCAGCGGTCTCAGCCGCGATCTGGCGCTGCCAGCGGTCGAGCCGCTCGGCGTCGGCGGCGGTGAGGCCCAGCGCGGGACCGACCGTCACGAGCAGCGTCGGTCCCGGGCGCGCGTCGGCCCAATCCCGGCAGCGCTCGTCGTGGGCGTCGTCGATCCACGCCAGCGGCCGGTGCTCCCCGGCGAACGCGTCGATGGCGGCGAGCTTCCAGTGCGCGGTGTCCCCGGGCCGGCCGGAGAACACGAGGTGGTGCCAGCCGCGCGGCAGCCCGACGAGGTGCGGGAGGTGCGCGTCGGCGCGGTCCTCCCAGCCCGAGCACCAGACGCACTCGAAGCGCGGCGCCAGGCCCGGCGAGGGTGGCCGCGGCGCTCCGCGAGAGGAAGTGGGGGATCCCCTCCACCAGCGCGGGCACGCAGTCGTCGCGGTCGACCTCCGGCCCGAACAGCGAGAGGACGCCGTCGACGTCGACGAGCAGCAGCGGCTTAGCCATGGGCGCTCGCGTCGAGCAGCACGCGCGCGACCTGCTCGGGGTCGTCCCACATCGGGACGTGTCCGCAGCCCTCGAGGCGGACGTGACGCGCGCCCGGGAGCAGCCGCTCCGCCCGCGGCGCCTGGCGCGACGTGATCAGCAGCCGGTCGTGCCGCCCCCACGCGACGGTCGTCGGGCAGGTGGGCATGGCGGGCCGCCAGTCGCCGATCTCGGGCAGCGTGGCGGCGAACCCCGTGGCCGACGCGGTCGCGTGGTTCATCTGCGCGGCGGCCTCCGCCGAGACCCGCCACGGCCGCAGGACGATCTGGCTCATCAGCAGCGTCCGGCGCACGGGGCCGCCGAAGGCGACCGCCGCATGGGGGTCGAGCGTCTCGGCCATCCATCGCGTGATCCGCAGCGAGACCTCGGCGAACGACTTCTCGCGGTCGGTCGCGAACCCGGCCGGCGACAGCGCGCAGACGCTGCTCGCCGTGCCGCGCGCGCCGAGCTCCAGCGCGACGGCGCCCCCGAGCGAGTTGCCCGCGACGTGCGGGCGCCCGAGGCCGAGCTCGCCCGCCAGCCCCTCGACCGCCGACGCAAGGCCCGGCACGTCCTGCGTGGCGACCGGCGACTCGCCGAAGCCGGGCATGTCGACCGCGATCACGTCGCGCTCGCGCTCGAGCAGCGGGCGCAGGGGCTCCCAGCAGTGGCGGTCCAGGCCGATGCCGTGGAGCAGGATCAGGGGCGGGCCGGAGCCGCTGCGGCGATGGGCGAGCACTGGCGCGCCAGCCTAGCCTCGCCACACGCGGTACGTTTGTGCAGATCGGCGAACCTGCCTTGCCGATCTGGCGATGCTGACCCTCCGCGACCTTCTCCGTGAGCTCGACGTCACCCCCGCGGCCGGAGCCGAGGGGCTGGACAGCGCGGTCCGCTGGGTGCACATCTCCGAGCTGGAGGACCCGACGCCGTGGCTGTCGGGCGGGGAGCTGCTGCTCACGACCGGGATGCAGCTCGAGGACGCCGACGGGCAGCGCGAGTACGTCGCGCGGCTCGCGCGCCACGGGCTCGCGGGCGTCGGGCTGGGCACGGGGTTCCGCTACGACGCGGTGCCCGAGGCGATGGTCGAGGCCGCCGAGGAGCACGGCTTCCCGCTCTTCGAGGTGCCTTACGAGCTGCCGTTCATCGCCCTCACCGAGAAGGCGTTCACCCATCTCGTCAACGAGCAGTACGCGCTTCTGCGCCGCGCGCTCTCGGCGCACGAGCGGCTCGAGCGGATCGTGCTCTCCGAGCAGGGCCTCGACGGCGTGGCAGGCGCGCTGTCCTCGCTGGTCGGCGGGCCGGCGCTGATCTACGACGGGCGCGGCGAGGTGCTCGCCTCGCGGGGCGCCGAGCCGCCGATCGTGGCCGCGCTCGGCGCCGAGCTGCGCGAGCGGGTGCGCTCCGGGGCGCGGCGGGGCTTCGCGCCCGGCGGCGAGCTGGACGGCCGCGCGCTCGCGCTCCCGGTCGCCCGCGCCGGCGGGGCCGAGGAGAGCGCGCCGCAGGCGTGGCTGGTGGCCGCGAAGGACACCGGGCCGCTGACCGAGTTCGACCGGCTGACGCTGCACCAGGCCGTGACGATCGTCGCCCTCGAGCTGCTGCGCCGGCGCATGGCCGACGACACCGAGCGCCGGCTGGCCGGCGACGTCCTGACGGCGCTGATCTCGGGAGAGCTGGCGGGTCCCGAGCTGTCGCGGCGGCTGGAGCCCTTCGGCCTCGGGGATCGCACCGGCATCCTCGTCCTCACCCCGCCGCGCAGCGTCAAGGGCTCGGTCGAGGACGCGCTGGCGCGCGCGGTCCGCGACGAGCTCCCCGCCGGGCTGGTGGCGAGCTCGGGCCGCTTCACGTGCGCGCTGCTGTCGCTCCCGAGGGGCGCCGAGGACGACGAGGAGCTGTTCGCGGTCGCGGAGCGCCTGCGGGCGCGGGTGGCGCGCGAGGTCGGCACCGCGCTGGAGGCCGGCGCCGGCCGCGCCGTGCCGCCGTCCGATGTCCGCCGCACCTTCCACGAGGCGCGCTGCGCGCTGGAGGCGCGCGCGCTCGCCGGGCAGTCACCCAACGGCGTGGCCGGCGGCGGCCCCGTCGCCACCTACCACGACCTCGGCTCCTTCCAGCTGCTGCTCTCGCTCCAGGACGACGAGGCGCTGCGCCTGTTCTGCGACTCGATCCTCGCGCCCATCGAGGACGGCGAGGGCGCCTACGGCGGCGAGCTGATGCGCTCGCTGGAGGCGTTCATCGAGTGCAACGGGCAGTGGGAGCGGGCCGCGCGGCAGCTCTACTGCCACCGCCATACGCTGCGCTACCGCATCCGCCGCGTGGAGGAGCTGACCGGCCGCTCGCTGGACTCCGCCCGCGATCGCATCGACTTCTGGCTCGCGCTGCGCGGACGCGAGCTCACCGCATCAACGAACGAGAGGAACAGATGAAGGTCGGCGTCCCCACCGAGATCAAGACCGACGAGTACCGCGTGGCCCTCACGCCGTCCGGCGTGCGCGAGCTGGTCGAGCACGACCACGAGGTCGTCGTGCAGGCCGGCGCGGGCGAGGGCTCGGCCATCTCCGACGCCGACTACACCGAGCAGGGCGCGCGCATCGTGCCCGACGCGGCGGCCGTGTTCGCCGAGTCCGACATGGTGGTCAAGGTCAAGGAGCCGCAGGCGTCCGAGGTGGCGCTGCTGGAGCCGCGCCACACGCTGTTCACCTACCTGCACCTGGCGCCCGACCCGGACCTCACCCGCGGCCTGGTCGAGAGCGGCGCGATCTCGCGTCGCCTACGAGACGGTCGAGGACGCGCGCGGGCGGCTCCCGCTGCTGGCGCCGATGAGCGAGGTGGCGGGCAAGATCGCGACCCAGGCGGGCGCGTTCATGCTCGAGAAGCCGCTCGGCGGCCGCGGGATCCTGCTGGGCGGCGTGCCCGGTGTGGCGGCCGCCAACGTGCTGGTGATCGGCGGCGGCGTGGTGGGCATGAACGCCGCCTTCATCGCGATCGGGATGGAGGCGACGGTGTTCGTGGCCGATCGCAACATCGATCGCCTGCGGGAGCTCGACATCGCATTCGGCGGTCGCGCGGACACCGTCTTCGCCTCGACGCTGGCGATCGAGCAGCTGCTCCCGGAGGTCGACCTCGTGATCGGCGCGGTGCTCGTCCACGGCGCCAAGGCGCCGTACGTGATCCGCCGCGACCAGCTCAAGCTGATGAAGAAGGGCGCCGTGATCGTCGACGTGTCGATCGACCAGGGCGGCTGCTTCGAGACCTCCCGGCCGACCACGCACACCGACCCGACCTACGAGGTCGACGGCGTCACCCACTACTGCGTGGCCAACATGCCCGGCGCGGTGCCGATCACCAGCACCTACGCGCTGACCAACGCGACGCTGCCCTACATCCTCCACGTCGCCGACGCCGGCATCGAGGAGGCCGCGCGCGAGAACCCGGGGCTGGCCAAGGGCGTCAACGTCGTGGCCGGCAAGGTGACCTACGAGCCGGTCGCCGAGGCCACCGGCCACGAGTACACGGAGCTCTTCGAGGCGCTGGGCGCCAGGGCGGCGGCGTAAGACCGCCCGCCCGCCCGCCGTTGATCGGGTATGGGCAGCCCGGAAGCATCAGAGGCGCTCGTCACCGACGCCGCCGCGGACGAACTCGATCTCATCATCCACCACGACGGCGAGACGCTCCCCGTCGAGATCGTCCCGGCCGAGCGCTGGCGGGAGTGGATGAACGCCACCAGCAACCGCTTCGCCAACCGCTGCCTGCCGCTGCTGATGGCCAACCAGGCGGGCTGGATGCTGCTCAACCCGACCGCCTTCACGGCCACGTGGGACGGCGGGGACGAGCGGGGCTCGATGAAGGTGGTCTACGACGACCCCGACACGCCGCCCGAGCGCAGGGTCGGGCGCAGCCACTTCGGCTACGGCATCGTCAGCTTCAGCTTCAGCTGCTTCTTCGAGACGCCGGAGGGCTACAACCTGCTCGCCCGCGGCCCGGCGAACGCACCCAAGGACGGCGTGTCCGCCCTCGAGGGGCTGATCGAGACGGACTGGGCGCTGGTCCCCTTCACGATGAGCTGGAAGCTGACGCGCCCCGGCTCCGTGCGCTTCGAGGCGGGCGAGCCGTTCTGCCAGGTTGTGCCGCAGCGCCGCGGCGAGCTCGAGCGCTTCCGCCCCGCGACGCGCAGCCTGGACGCTGACGCCAACGCGTCCGAGCGCGCCCACGCCTGGGAGAACGACCCGGCTCCTGTACATGCTCGGCAAGCGCCAGATGCATGCCGCCGGCGACGAGAAGTACACGCGCAAGTGGATGGACGACTACTTCCGCGGGCAGGCGCCGACCGGCGAGCGCGGCCCCGAGCACCAGACGACGATCCGCCTGAAGTCCCTGTAGGCCGCGCCCGCCGCGCCTCCCGTCAGCGCACCTCCAGCCTCCGGCTCAGCCCGCCCACCTCGATCCGGTAGTCGCCCGGCTCGAGCTGGGTCGAGTCGACGCCGATCCGCACGAACGAGCGGCGGCCGTGGCGCACCCACGTGCGCTGGAAGCCCGCCAGCTCGCCGCGGCCCGCGCCGGACACCGGCCGCGCGAACGCGAGCAGCGTGTGGTCGCCGTCGACGCTGGCCGGTGTTGGCCACCCGCACGTCGAAGCGCGCCGTCTGCCCCTGCCGGACCGCGCGCGGGCCGTCGAGCGACTTGACGGCGAACTTCGTGTAGCTGCGCCCGTGGCCGAACGCGTAGCGCGGGTTGTAGGCGCCCGGCTCGTTGTAGGCGAGCGGGAACTGGTTCACCGACCGCTGCCAGGACACGCTCAGCCGGCCGCTCGGGTTGTAGTCGCCCAGCAGCACGTCGGCGATCGCGCCGCCGCCCTCCGTGCCGGGCAGGAACGCCATCAGCGCGGCGTCGGCCCGGTCGAGCTGGCGGTTCATCACCAGCGGCCGCCCGGCGACCACCACGACGATCACGGTCTTGCCCGTCGCCTGCAGGTCGTCGATCAGCCGCGCCTGCGCGGGCGCGAGGACCGGCGTGTCGTCGTCGCCCGGCGTCTCCGCGTAGGGCTTCTCGCCGACCGCCACCACGACCGCGCGGGCCCGCGCGGGCGGCGTCGACCGCCTCGTCGCGGGCGGCCGCGACCTCCGGGTCGCCCGGATCGGCCTCCGGGTCGTCCGGCGCGCCCTCCGCGTAGTCCACGCGCACGCCGGCCTCCTCGAGGCCCTCGCGGATCGTCGTCGTGGGCGGGACCGGCGCGTCGGCCGGCAGGTCGAACGCGCCCTGCCAGCCGATCGACCAGCCGCCGAGCTGGTTGGTCGCGCTGTCGGCCTGCGGGCCGGTCACGAGGATGCGGCCGCGGCCCTTCAGCGGCAGCGCCCGGTGGTTCTCGAGCAGCACGAGGCTCTCGCGCGCGGCCTGGCGGGCGAGCGGCGCGGTTGGCCGGGTCCTCGACGACCTGCTCGGCGGTGTCGGGGTCGACGTAGGGGCGCTCGAAGATGCCGAGGCGGAACTTCAGCGTCAGGATCCGCCCGACGGCCTCGTCGATGCGCTCCTCCGTGATCGACCCGTCGTCGACGGCGGCGAGCATGTTCTCGGTGAACTCGTCGGCGTTGAGCGGGATCATCGACATGTCCATCCCGGCGTTGACGGCCAGCGTCAGCGCCTCCTTCATGTCGTCCGCGACGCCGTACTTCCTCCACAGGTTCTCGACGTCGTTCCAGTCGGAGATCGCGACGCCCTGGAAGCCCAGCTCGCCGCGCAGCACGTCGGTCAGCAGACGGTGGGAGGCGTGGACGGGCTCGCCGTTGACCGAGCCGCTGTTGATCATCACGGTCGCGACGCCCTCGTCGATCGCCTTGCGCGAACGGCGGCAGGTGGATGTCGCGGAGCTCCTGCTCGGAGATCGTCGCGTCGGTCCGGTCGTGGCCGTTGTCGGGCGCCGAGTAGCCGAGGAAGTGCTTGGCGGTGGCCGCGACCGAGCGCGGCGAGGCGATGTCGTTGCCCTCGCAGGCCCGCGATCGTGGCGGTGCCGAGCGCGCCGTTGAGCAGCGGGTCCTCGAGAACGGCTCGTAGCTGCGGCCCCAGCGGTGGTCGCGCTGGGTGTCGAGCACCGGGGCGAAGTCCCAGTGGATGCCGGTGGCGCGCACCGCGCGGGCGGTGCTCTCGCCGAGCCGCCGGGCCAGCGCCGGGTCGAACGTCGCGCCGAGGCCGATCTGGTGGGGCGGCATCGTCGCGTCGGACAGGTTGTTGTGCCCGTGGACGGCGTCGACGCCGTAGATGATCGGGATCCCGAGGCGGTTGTCGGCGACTCCTCGAGCGCGTAGCGCTGGATGTCGTTGACCATCGTCGCCCACGCGCGGGCGTCGTTGCCGGCCGGCGGCCACGCGCCGCCGCCGGAGAGGATCGAGCCGATCAGGTTGTCGTTGAGCACGTCGGCCTGCGCGACGGGGTTGAACGGCGCGCGGTCCCACGGGTTGGCCGGGTCGCCCATCAGCACCCAGGCGTTGATCTGGCCCATCTGGCCGACCTTCTCCTCGATGCGTCATGCGCGAGAGCAGGTCGTCGACGCGCTGCTGCACCGGCAGGCTCGCGTCCTTGTAGGCGGGTGGCTGCGCCGGTGGTGCGGCGGTGGCCGTCGCCGCGCAGCACGCGACGACGACGGCGAGCAGCAGCGCGGCTGCGCGGACGTGCATGACTAGGTTCCTCCCCCTCTGCCGATGAAGACGCGGCGAGGATTACTCCTTCGGAACCCGAACGTCAAGGCCGACGGCTCTGGCAAACTCGTTCGAGTTCTCGAATGATGACCTCCGGCTCCCCAGGCGGCTCCGCGCCGCCAACCGCGACCTCGTGGTGGGCCTCCTGCGCGGGCACGGGCCGATGACCCAGGCCGAGCTGGCCCGCGCGCAGCGGGCTCTCGCCCGGCCACGGTGTCCAGCCTGGCGCGCGGAGCTGCGCGGCGACGGCTGGCTCGCCGGCGAGGGCGGGCGCGGCACCGAGCTCGCGCTCAGCCGCGTCGCCGGCGTGGCGGTCGGGATCGACTTCGGGCACTCGCACGTGCGCGTGGCGGTCGCCGACCTCGGCCACACGGTGCTGGCCGAGGAGAGCGAGCCGCTCGACGTCGACCACGCGGCGGCGGAGGGCATCGAGCTCGCCGGCCGGCTGGTCGAGCAGCTGCTCGGCGAGGCCGGGCTCGGCCCCGAGCGCGTGACCGGCGTCGGCATGGGGCTGCCCGGCCCGCTGCGCCGCGACACGCGGCGAGGTCGGGGACTCGGCGATCATGCCGGGCTGGATCGGCACCCGCCCGGCGGCGCTGATGAGCCGCGCGCCTCGGGCTCCCCGTGCGCGTCGAGAACGACGCCAACCTGGGCGCGCTGGCCGAGATGGTGTGGGGCGCGGGCCGCGGCTGCTCGGACCTCGTGTACGTGAAGGCGGCGACGGGGGTCGGCGCCGGGCTGGTGTTCGGCGGGCGCCTGTTCCGCGGCGCGGGCGGCACGGCGGGGGAGATCGGCCACATGACGGTCGACGAGCGCGGCCCGGTGTGCCGCTGCGGCAACCGCGGCTGCCTGGAGGCGCTGGCCGGCGCCGACGCGGTGCTGGGCCCGCTGCGCCGGCGCCACGGCGAGCGGCTGACCTGCGCGAGGCGGTCGCGCTGGCGGTGGGCGGCGACCACGGGTGCGCGCGGGTGATCGAGGACGCCGGCCGCATGCTCGGGCTGGCCGTGGCCGGGGTGTGCAACCTGCTCGCGCCGGAGCGGGTCCTGATCGGCGGCGAGCTGGCCGCGGCCGGCCCGCTCCTGCTCGACCCGGTGCGCGCGATGGTGCGCCGCTCGGGCATCGGCGCGGCGCGCGAGACGCCGGTCCTGGCGGCCGTGCTGGGGGAGCGCGCGGAGGTGCTCGGGGCCATCGCGCTGGTGCTGCGGGAGTCGCGGCGCTCCGTCGCCGAGCCCCCCGCGCCCTGATGGGACGGCGCTCCTGGTGCTAATCTGCCCCGCCGTATGCCGACGACCTCACAGCTTGTCCGCAAGGGCCGGCAGGCCCCGAAGAAGAAGCTCGCGACCCCGGGCCTGAAGTCCGGCAAGGGGCGCAAGAAGCGCGTGGCCGCTCCTCAGCGCCGCGGCGTGTGCACCCGCGTGTACACGACGACGCCGAAGAAGCCGAACTCCGCGCTCCGGAAGGTGGCCCGCGTGCGGCTCACCAACTCGATGGAGGTCACGGTCTACATCCCGGGCGAGGGCCACAACCTGCAGGAGCACTCCGTCGTGCTCGTGCGCGGTGGCCGCGTCAAGGACCTCCCGGGCGTCCGCTACAAGGTCGTTCGCGGCACCCTCGACGCCGCCGGCGTGTCGGACCGCAAGAAGGCCCGCTCGCAGTACGGCGTGAAGGCCAAGTAATGCCCCGCCGCGCCGCAGCACAGATCCGGCCGGTCGAGGTCGACCCGGTCCACCGCTCGAAGCTCGTCACGCAGGTCATCAACCGCGTGATGCTCGACGGCAAGAAGTCGACCGCCGAGCGCATCGTCTATGACGCGCTGGCCATTCTTTCCGAGCGCACGGGCAAGGACCCCGTCGAGGCGCTGGAGATCTCGATCAAGGCGCTCACGCCGGTGCTCGAGGTCCGCTCCCGCCGCGTCGGCGGCGCGACCTACCAGGTGCCCGTCGAGGTGCCCGCGCCCCGCGCCCGCACGCTCGCCGTGCGCTGGCTCGTCGAGTTCGCCCGCAACCGTCGCGAGAAGTCGATGGCGCAGCGGCTCGCCAACGAGCTGCTCGACGCGCAGTCCCAGCAGGGCGGCGCGTACAAGCGCAAGGACGACATCTTCCGCATGGCGCAGGCCAACAAGGCCTTCGCCCACTACCGCTGGTAGCGCGCCGCGCCGCGCGGATAGGTACCTCGGGTGCGCGCTGTCGCCGTGAGGGAGTGGGGCGGTCGCGATCGGATGGAGCTGCTCGAGCTCGAGCCGCCGCCCGTCGCGCCCGACGGCGTGCGCGTCCGCGTGCGCGCGGCGGGTTTGAACCCGGTTGACTACAAGGTCCGCGAGGGCAAGCTCGCCGCCGCGGTTCCCCTTCCACTTCCCGGTCATCCTCGGCTGGGACGCCGCCGGCGTCGTCGACGAGGTGGGGCCGGCGGTCACGTGGTTCAAGCCGGGCGACGCCGTGTACGGCTACTGCCGCCGCCACGACCTGCAGTACGGCACCTACGCGGAGTACACGCTCGGTGCCCGAGGGCTACCTCGCCCACATGCCGCGCGAGCTGTCCTTCGAGGAGGCGGCCGCGATCCCCGCTGGCCGCGCTGACCGCCCACCAGGGGATCGAGCGCTGCGGCCTGCGCGGCGGGGAGACGTTCTTCGTGCCGGGCGGGGCGGGCGGCGTCGGGCACTTCGCGGTCCAGCTCGCGCGTCGAGCGCGGCGCGCCGCGTGATCGCGCCGCCGTCCGCCCGCAACCACGACTTCCTGCGCGAGCTCGGCGCCGAGCCCGTCGACTACGCGGACGGCGACGCCGTCGAGCGGGTGCGCGAGCTGGCCGACGGCGACGGCGCCGACGCGGCGTTCGACGTGTTCGGCGGCGACGGCGCGGCGAGACCGGCGTTCGCGAGCCTGCGCCGCGGCGGCCGGCTCGTCTCGCTCGCCTCGCCGCCGCCCGAGCCGCGCGAGGGCTACGAGGTGCACTACATCTTCGTGCGCCCGCGAGCTGTCCTTCGAGGAGGCGGCCGCGATCCCGCTGGCCGCGCTGACCGCCCACCAGGGGATCGAGCGCTGCGGCCTGCGGGGCGGCGAGACCTTCTTCGTGCCGGGCGGTGCCGGCGGCGTCGGGCACTTCGCCGTGCAACTCGCGGTCGAGCGCGGCGCCCGCGTGATCACCACGGCCTCCGCGAGCAACCACGACTTCCTGCGTGAGCTCGGCGCCGAGCCCGTCGAGCACGCGGACGGCCACGCGGCCGCGCGGGTCCGGGAGCTGTCCGACGGCGACGGCGCCGACGCGGCGTTCGACGTGTTCGGCGGCGACGGGCGCGAGACCGCATTCGCGACCCTGCGCCGCGGCGGGCGGCTCGTCTCGCTCGCCTCGCCGGCCCCGGAGCCGCGCGACGGCTATGAGGTCCACTACATCTTCGTGCGCCCCAGCGGCTACGACCTCGGCGAGCACATCACGCCGCTCGTGCACGAGGGGCGGCTGCGCCCCCACATCGAGGAGACCTATCCGCTCGAGCGCGCCGCCGAGGCGCACGAGCGCCTCGAGCAGGGCCACGTGCGCGGCAAGCTCGTGCTCACGATTCCCTGACCACCGCCGACTCGGCGGCCCGCGCGCGGCGGCGCGCGTCCGAGCGCTCGCGCGACTGCGTGACGCGAATGCGCAACACCAACGCGCCGCCGATCAGCAGGCCGAGCGCGCCGGCGAGCTGGATCCAGAAGCCCAGCCCGGCGTGGGCCTCCGCGAGGTCGTACGTGCGGCCGATCAGGCCCGACTCGTCGAGCGAGGGCAGGTCGATCACGAGCACGATCGCCAGCGCCACGCCGCCCAGCACGGTGACCGCGAGCGCGGCCGGGCGGGAGCCGCCGGCGATCGCGCCGTAGCTCATCGGCAGGGCGGCCAGCCCGATGACGGCGAGCGCGTAGCCGTGGTGGGCGCCGCCCGGGGTCCGGCCGCCCGGCGGGACCACCGTCACGGCCACGATCTCGCGCATGGTGAGGAACTCGCCCACGATCAGCGCCAGCGCGGCGATGACGAGCCCGGCCAGCGGCCCGTGACGCACGACCGCGGCGGTGACGGCCGCCGGCGGGCGGGGGAGGGTGAGCGAGCGTGCCACGGGCGGAGCGTAGTCCTCCCGGACCGCGGCTGTCATTCCGTCCAGACGCCGTCAAGCGGCTCCCCACGGTGCCGATCTACCGCGTAGCGCAGGGGTTTCCCTGCCTGAAGACCGCAAGGGCAAACCCGTCGTGAGGCGGGGACGCAAAGCGAGAGGTCTCCCCGGGGAGATGGCTCAGCCGCCGGACTGCCGGCTCACAGGAGCCGGTTCCCGACGTCATGCCCAGCGCTCTCCGCACACTCCTCGTCATCGCGACCACCGCATTCCTGGCGGCCGGCGGCGGCGTGGCCCAAGCCGCGGACACCCCGTTCACCGTGCGCCACGCGCAGACGATGCGCGGCGACGTGCTGTCGGTGGGCAACACCTCGATGTCCTGCCCGACCGCGGCCGCCAACTGCACCGCGGCGCGCGACCGCGTCTCGCCGTTCAGCAACAACGACTTCAGGATGGCCAACGTCGACATCGACGCGGACGCCACGACGTTCAACTCCTCCAGCGCCACGGTGGCCGTCCCCGCGGGCGGCACCATCACGTGGGCCGGCCTGTACTGGGCGGCCGACACGTCCCGCGGCTCGAACGGCGTCGTCGCTCCCTCCGCGGCCAGCCGCGACCGGGTGCGCGTCAGCGTCGGGGCCTCCGGCTACCAGACCGTCACCGCGAGCCAGCTCCTCACCTCTTCGCCCCAGCCGACCCGGTTCCGCGGCTTCGCCGACGTCACGGGCCTGCTGGCCTCGTCCGGCACGCAGACCGTGACGGTCGCCAACGTGCAGGCCGGCACGGGCACCGACCGCTTCGGCGGCTGGGCGCTGCTCGTGGCCTACGCCGACCCGAGCCTGCCGATCCGGCGCGTCAGCGTGTACGACGGCCTCGGGACGGTCGACGCGACGCACACCTTCTCGACCACGATCGCGCCTTTCCAGACGCCGGCCAACGGGACCGTCACCTCCCGGCTCGGCCTGGTCGCCTTCGAGGGCGACGACGGCTACGCGACCGAGACGGGCACGTTCAACGGCGTCGCGCTCACCGACGGGCTCAACCCGGCCAACAACTTCATGAACTCGACGATCGAGGCGGACGGGAGCCACCTCACGGCGAAGACGCCCGACTATCGCAACCAGCTCGGTGTCGACATCGACACGGGCGGTGGCCCGGGCGTGCTCGCCAACAGCCAGAGCTCGGCGACGCTCGCCTTCACGTCGACGCAGGACTACTTCATGCCGTCGGCCTTCGTGCTCGTCTCCGACGAGGGCCCGGCGCTCAACACCGGCGGCCCGACGGTCAGCGGCATCGCCCGCGACGGCGAGACGCTGACGGCGACCTCCGGCACCTGGTCGGGCACGCCGTCGATCACCTACGGCTACCAGTGGCAGCGCTGCGACGCCGCGGGCCTCGAGTGCGTCGACATCCCGGGCGCCACCGGCTCCTCATACACGCTCACGCCCGCCGACGTGGGCTCGACGATCCGTGTGCTCGTCATTGCCACCAACGACGCCGGCGCCTCGCCGCCCGCCGCCTCGACTCCGTCGGGCTCGGTCTCGCAGGAGCCGCCGGCCAACACGGCCGCGCCGATCGTGACCGGTAGCGCGCAGGACGAGGGGACGCTGACGTCGACGCTCGGCGCGTGGGACGGCACCGGCCCGCTCGACTACGCCTACCAGTGGCAGCGCTGCGACGCCGACGGCCTCAACTGCGCGGACATCGCGGGCGCGACCGGGTCCAGCTACACCCTCACCGACGACGACGTCGACTCGACCATCCGCAGCACGGTGACGGCGAGCAACGACGAGGGCAGCGAGGTCGAGGTCTCCGCCGTCTCCGGCTCGGTGCAGGCCGCGGCGCCGGGCGCACAGACGCCCCCGGTCGTCTCGGGCACGACGCGCGACGGCGAGACGCTGTCGGCCACGACGGGCACCTTCGACGGCACCGGGCCGTTCACCTACGAGTACCGGTGGCGGCGCTGCGAGGAGGACGGCTTTGGCTGCGTGACCATCCCGGGCGCGACGTCGAGCACCTACGAGCTCATGGACGCCGACGTCGGCCACACCATCCGCGCGGCGGTCACTGCGACCAACGGCCTCGGCAGCGACACCGAGAGGTCGGTCCCGTCGGACATCGTGGTGGCGGACCCGCCGGCCAACGACGCGCCCCCGACCGCCTCGGGCACGGCCCGCGACGGCGAGACGCTCACCGCCGACCCCGGATCGTGGGACGGCACCGGCCCGATCGACTACACGTACACGTGGGAGCGCTGCGACGAGCCGGGCGTGGGGTGCGCGGCGATCCCGGGCGCCACCGGGCCCTCGTACATGCTCACCGGCGACGACGCCGGCATGGTCGTCCAGGTCGTCGTCACCGCCACGAACAGCGCCGGGACGACCCCGGTGACCAGCGTCCCGACCGCCGTCGTCGCCGAGCAGGCGCCCGACAACCTGACGCCGCCGGCCGTCACCGGAGGCGCGGAGGACGGCGCCACGCTCACGAGCACGCTCGGGGACTGGGACGGCACCGGCCCGCTCGACTACGACTACCAGTGGGAGCGCTGCGACACCGACGGCCTCAACTGCGTCGCCATCGCCGGCGCCACCGGCCCGACCTACACGCTCACCGACGCCGACATCGGCTCCACGGTGCGCAGCACCGTGCAGGCGAGCAACGACGAAGGCCACGACGTCGGCATCTCGGCCGTCTCGGCGGTCGTGACCGCGGCGGCCCCCGACGCCCAGGCTCCGCCGGCGGTCTCCGGGACGACGCGCGACGGCGAGACGCTGTCGGCCACCACGGGCACCTTCGACGGCACCGGGCCCTTCACGTACGAGTACCGCTGGCGGCGGTGCGACGAGGACGGCGTGAGCTGCGTGACGATCCCGGGCGAGACGTCGAGCACTTACGAGCTGACGGACGCCGACGTCGGCCACACGATCCGCGTCGCGGTCACCGCGACCAACGGCGCCGGCAGCGACACCACGCGGTCCGCCGCCTCCGACGTCGTGCTGGCGGACCCGCCGGCCAACGCGCTGCTCCCCTCGGTCTCCGGTTCCGCGCGCGACGGCGAGACCCTGACGGTCGATCCCGGCTCGTGGGGCGGCACCGGCCCGATCGACTACACGTACACGTGGGAGCGCTGCGACGCCCCCGGGGTGGGCTGCGAGACGATCCCGGGCGCGACCGGGGCCTCGTACACGCTCACCGGCGACGACGCGGGCACGGTCGTGCGGGTCGTCGTCACCGCGACGAACCCGGCCGGCGTCACCTCGGTCACCACCGTGCCGACGGCGATCGTGGCGGAGGACCCGCCGTCCAACCTCACGCCCCCTGCCGTCTCGGGCGGCGCCGCGGACGGCGCCACGCTGTCCTCCACGCCCGGCGCGTGGGACGGCACCGACCCGCTCGAGTACGAGTACCAGTGGGAGCGCTGCGACGAGCGACGGCCTCGACTGCGTCGCCATCCCCGGCGCCACCGGCTCGACCTACACGCTCACCGACGCGGACGTGGGCTCGACCGTCGCGCAGCACCGTGACGGCGAGCAACGACGTGGGCAGCGAGGTCGAGGTCTCCGCCGTCTCCGCGGTCGTCGAGCCGGCGGCTCCGGTCGAAGCGACCCCGCCGGTCGTCTCGGGCACGCCGCGCGACGGCGAGCCGCTCGCGGCGACGACGGGCACCTGGGACGGCACCGGCCCGTTCGACTACGACTACCAGTGGCAGCGCTGCGACGCCTTCGGCCTCGGCTGCGTGGACATCCCTGGCGCGACCTCGAGCACCTACGAGCTGACGGCGGACGACATCGGCCACACCCTCGTCACCGTCGTCGCGGCGACCAACGACGTCGGCCACGAGACCGCGATCTCCGCGCCCTCCGCCGTGGTGGTCGCCGATCCGCTCGTCCAGCGAGTCGCCTCCGGTCGTCGGCGGCACGGCCGTCGACGGTCAGACCATCACGACGACCCCCGGCACCTGGGACGGCACCGGCCCGATCGACTACACGTACACGTGGGAGCGCTGCGACGCCGCCGGCGTGGGCTGCGTGACGATCCCGGGCGCCACCGGCTCCTCCTACACGCTCGCCCCCGCCGACGCGGGCCACGTCGTCCAGGCCGTCGTCACCGCGACCAACCCGGTCGGCGTCACCACCGCCACCAGCGCCCCGACCGGCGTTGTCGCCGATCTGCCGCCGGCCACCGTGCCCGGCAGCCCGCCCACCATCTCCGGCACCCCCATGGCCGGCCAGGCCGTGACCGCCACGCCCGGCGACTGGACCGGCACGGGACCCCTGGACCTCGACTACCAGTGGCAGCGCTGCGACGCCGACGGCACCGGCTGCGCCGACATTCCGGGTGCCACGGGCCCGACATACGCGGTCGGCGCCGACGACGTCGACCACCGCATAGTCGTGATCGTGACCGCCCAGAACGACGGCGGCTCCGGGTCGGAGACGAGCTCCCAGAGCGACGTCGTCGCCGGCGCCCCGCCCGACCGCGACCCCGACGCGAGCGCCGACGCCCACGGCCACGCCGACCGCGACCCCGACGGCCACGCCGACCGCGACCCCGACGGCCACGCCGACCGCGACGCCCACGGCCACGCCGACCGCGACCCCGACGGCCACGCCGACCGCCACGCCGATCGCGACCCCGACCCCGACCGCCGACCCCGACCGCGACGCCGACCCCGACCCCGACCGCGACGCCGACCGCGACGCCGACCGCGACGCCGACCGCGACGCCCGACCGGCGACGCCGACGGCGACCCGGACGGCGACGCCGACGGCGACGCCGACGGCGACGCCGACGGCGACGCCGACGGCGACGCCGACCGCGACGCCCGACGGCCACGCCGACCTCGACGCCGACGACAACCCCCGCCGGGCCCACGACGCCGCGCGGCCCGTCTTCGTCCGACACGCCGACCGAGCCCACCGGCCCCTCGTCGCCGGTCGGCGCCGGCCTGCCCGAGGGCGTCGATGGGGCCGACCCCGACTTCTTCTCGGTCCCCGGCAGCCTCATCACGCCCTCGCGTTGCCAGCAGCTGGCCGGCGGCGCGCGGTACCGCCGCGTCAAGCTCGCCCGCATCGGCAACGTGCGCGTCCGCGCCTACACGAGCGGCCCGGCCGTCCCTGGCTCGCCCGTCCTCGTCACCACCGAGGTCGCGCGCAAGAAGGTCTCCAAGCTCAGCTACAAGATCGACGGCCGCAGCCTGCGCCTATCACGCCGCAACCACTTCGGCGCCGTGCTGGGCCCCAAGGAGCTGCGCCGCCTCGGCTGGCACAAGCTCAAGACGACCGTCCGCGGCCGCAAGGGCAAGGCGCGCACGATCTCCCTGCGCCTCAAGACCGTGCCGTGCCAGACGCTCTTCACCGCTCAGCGGTGGCGTACCAAGGCCGGCTCGGGGCTCCGCCTGCGCGTCGACGCGCTCTCCACGCTGCGCAGCCTCAGCTTCAAGGTCCCGGCGAAGCTGATGCCCCGCCAAGTGGGCAAGGACCGCTCGGTCGGCTTCGCGCGCTTCTACATGGCCGGCCGTGGCGCGCCCGTCCGCTTCAACCTCAAGCTCCCCCGCAGGGGCCGCGCCGCCGCGCTCCTCACCGCCCGCGGCAAGCCCACCGTGCGCTACCGCAAGGGCGTCCTGAAGATCACCGGGCTGCCCGCCAAGGCCGCCGTCGCCGAGGTCACGCTCTACCGTGAGACCCGGATGGACCGGGCCACCTCGCACAAGCGGTTCCGCGTGAAGGCGATCGTCAAGCGCGACGGCGCGGCACGCAAGGCGTTCACCCGCCGCCCGCGCGCGCCGCGCTGACGCGGCGTTGGGGCTGGGCGCAAGCCCGCTCGCAGCGCTGGAACAGCCGCGCGCCTTTGCTATCGTGGACGGCCGTCACGGTGGCGAATTCGTCACCTGCGACATCGCCCGCACGTCGGGCCCGGAACCTTCACATGGAGACCCGCGAGACATAGCCCTCGACCTTCGGGCCTCTCCACGTGCACGACCTGGGCCCGGAAGGGCCCATTTTCTTGCCCGCGGACACCGTCCCGCCCGCCCGACACGCACGAAGAAGCTGACGAGAGAAGACCCACATGCCGCGCAAGTTCACCCTCGAGAAGACCCGCAACATCGGAATCATGGCCCACATCGACGCGGGCAAGACGACGACGACCGAGCGGATCCTGTACTACACCGGCCGCTCCCACAAGATGGGCGAGGTCCACGAGGGCGCGGCCACGATGGACTGGATGGAGCAGGAGCAGGAGCGTGGCATCACGATCACCTCCGCCGCCACCACCTGTGAGTGGGCCGACCACCGCATCAACATCATCGATACGCCCGGCCACGTCGACTTCACGGTCGAGGTCGAGCGCTCGCTGCGCGTCCTCGACGGCGCCGTCGCGCTGTTCGACTCCGTCGCCGGCGTCGAGCCGCAGTCGGAGACCGTCTGGCGCCAGGCCGACAAGTACAAGGTCCCGCGCATCGCCTACATCAACAAGATGGACCGCATCGGCGCGGACTTCCATCGCGGCGTGCAGACGATGATCGACCGCCTCGGCGCGCACCCCGTGCCGATCCAGCTGCCGATCGGCGCCGAGTCCGAGTTCCTCGGGATCGTCGACCTGATCAACATGAAGGCGATCGTCTACCGCGACGAGCTCGGTAAGGACGTCCTGATCGAGGACATCCCCGCGGACATGGCCGACGAGGCCGCCGCCGCGCGCGAGCGCCTGCTCGACGAGCTGTCGCACTTCGACGACGGGCTCGTCGAGATGATCCTCGAGGACCACGACATCCCCAAGGACCGCATCGTCGCGGCGATCCGCGCCGCCACGCTGTCCAGCCAGATGACGCCGGTCCTGTGCGGCTCGTCGTTCAAGAACAAGGGCGTGCAGCCGCTGCTGGACGCCGTCATCGACTTCCTGCCGAGCCCGCTCGACGTGCCGCCCGTGCACGGCCTGGAGCCCGTCAGGGGCGAGGAGGACCGCGACGCGGTCCGCAACGCCTCCGACGAGGAGCCGTTCGCCGCGCTCGCGTTCAAGATCATGGCCGACCCCTACGTCGGCAAGCTCGCCTACTTCCGCGTGTACTCCGGCAAGCTCGAGGCCGGCTCGCGCATCCTCAACGTGACCACCGGCCGCACCGAGCGGATCGGGCGGATCCTGATGATGCACGCGAACGACCGCGAGGACGTCCAGGAGGTCTACGCGGGCGACATCGCCGCCGCGGTGGGCATCAAGCAGGTCGTCACCGGCGACACGCTGTGCGCGCCCGACAAGCCGATCAAGCTCGAGGCGATCACCTTCGACGACCCGGTCATCTCCGTGGCCATCGAGCCCAAGACGAAGTCCGACCAGGAGAAGATGTCGGTCGCGCTCGGCCGCCTGGCCGAGGAGGACCCGACCTTCCAGGTGCGTACGAACGAGGAGACCGGCCAGACCGAGATCTCCGGCATGGGCGAGCTGCACCTCGAGGTGCTGGTCGACCGCATGTTCCGCGAGTACAAGGTGGACGCCAACGTCGGCCGCCCGCAGGTCTCCTACCGCGAGACCGTCAAGGGCACCGCGACGAAGATCGAGGGCCGGTTCGTCCGCCAGACCGGCGGCTCGGGCCAGTACGGCATCGTCTACATCAACATCGAGCCGGCACCCGGCGAGGGCTTCGACTTCGTCAACAAGGTGCGCGGCGGCTCCATCCCGTCCGAGTTCATCCCGGCCGTGGAGAAGGGCATCGAGGAGGCGCTCGAGACCGGCGTCCGCGCCGGCTTCCCGATGGTCGACGTCCGCGTGACGCTGACCGACGGCAAGTACCACGACACGGACTCCTCCGAGATCGCCTTCAAGATCGCCGGCTCGCTGGCGCTCCAGGAGGCGGCCAAGCGGGCCAAGCCGACGCTGCTCGAGCCCGTCTTCGCCGTCGAGGTCGTCGTCCCCGAGGAGTACATGGGCGACGTCATCGGCGACCTCAACCGTCGCCGCGGGCGCGTGGAAGGCATGGAGCCGCGCGGCAACGCCCAGGTGGTGACAGCACACGTCCCGCTGAGCGAGATGTTCGGTTACGCGACCGACGTCCGCTCGATGTCACAGGGACGGGCCACCTACACCATGCAATTCGACAGCTACGAAGAGGTGCCGCCGAACATCGCAGAGAAGGTCGTCGAGGCCCGGACCGGAGATCCCGTACCGGCCTGATCGCGCTAGTCTGCACGGGTTCGCCCGAGCACCTGGACCAAGAGACTTAGAAGAGGAGCGAATACACAGTGGCGAAGGAGAAGTTCGAGCGGGACAAGCCGCATGTCAACGTCGGCACCATCGGTCACATCGACCATGGCAAGACGACGCTGACCGCGGCCATCACAAAGGTCCTTTCAGAGAAGTACGGCGGCCAGGCGCGGTCCTTCGACGAGATCGACAACGCCCCCGAGGAGAAGGCTCGCGGCATCACGATCGCGACCTCCCACGTGGAGTACGAGACCGCGAACCGTCATTACGCGCACGTCGACTGCCCCGGGCACGCCGACTACGTCAAGAACATGATCACGGGCGCCGCCCAGATGGACGGCGCGATCCTCGTGGTCTCGGCGGCCGACGGCCCGATGCCCCAGACGCGTGAGCACATCCTGCTCGCCCGCCAGGTGGGCGTGCCGTACATCGTCGTGTTCCTCAACAAGGCCGACATGGTCGACGACGAGGAGCTCCTCGAGCTCGTCGAGGTCGAGGTGCGGGATCTGCTCAACGAGTACGACTTCCCGGGCGACGACGTGCCGTTCGTCATCGGCTCGGCGCTGAAGGCGCTGGAGGGCGACGAGGATTACGTCCAGAAGATCGTCGATCTCGGCGAGCAGCTGGACACGTACATCCC
This sequence comes from uncultured Solirubrobacteraceae bacterium, assembly GCA_963764385.1. Taxonomy (GTDB): domain Bacteria; phylum Actinomycetota; class Thermoleophilia; order Solirubrobacterales; family Solirubrobacteraceae; genus DATFQI01. The sequence goes on from CAVXSJ010000010.1 coordinate 30,342, forward strand.
GGAGCCCGAGCGCGACCTGGACAAGCCGTTCCTGATGCCGGTCGAGGATGTCTTCTCGATCACGGGCCGCGGCACGGTGGCCACGGGCCGCATCGAGCAGGGCATCGTCAACACCGGCGACACCGTGGAGATCGTGGGCATCCACGAGAAGACCTCCAACACGGTCGTCACCGGCGTCGAGATGTTCCGCAAGATCCTCGACGAGGGCCGCGCCGGCGACAACGTCGGCACGCTCCTGCGAGGCATCAAGCGCGAGGAGATCGAGCGCGGGCAGGTCCTCTGCAAGCCGGGATCGATCACCCCGCACACCGAGTTCAAGGCCGAGGTGTACGTCCTCAAGAAGGAAGAGGGCGGCCGCCACACTCCGTTCTTCAACGGGTACCGGCCCCAGTTCTACTTCCGCACGACCGACGTCACCGGCGTCGCGAAGCTGCCCGAGGGGACCGAGATGGTCATGCCGGGCGACAACGTGCAGATGGAGATCGAGTTGATCCAGCCCATCGCCATGGACCCGGGTCTGCGCTTCGCGATCCGCGAAGGCGGCCGCACGGTCGGCTCGGGCGTGGTCACCGAGGTCATCAAGTAGTAACCGGCGGGCATTCCAGCCCGCCGTTGAGAAGACGACAGATACGACCTACAAGGGCGGGCCCGCGTATCCCCGGGCTCGCCCTCAGTGCGCGCCGAGCCACCCTTCTATGGTGTCCCGCCGCTGCACTTCGCCAGCCCAAACTTCACCGAAAGCTCCGGACAGAATGGCCGCAGTAGCCCAAAACAAGATCCGCATCCGCCTCAAGGCCTACGACTCGTCGGCCATCGAGACGGCTGCCAAGGAGATCGTCGAGACGGCGACGCGTACCGGCGCGACCGTGTCGGGGCCCGTGCCGCTGCCGACTGAGAAGAACGTCTACGCGGTGATCAAGTCGCCGTTCAAGGACAAGGACTCCCAGGAGCACTTCGAGATCCGGACGCACAAGCGCCTTATCGACATCCACCAGCCCACGCCCAAGACGGTCGACTCGCTTCAGCGGCTCGACCACCTGCCCGCCGGCGTGGACATCGAAATCCGCCTCGCCTTCGGTTAGATAGATGACCGCCATCCTCGCCAAGAAGCTGGGTATGACCCAGCGGTTCTCAGAAGACGGCCACGTCGAGCGCGTCACCGTGCTCGAGGCCGGACCCTGTCCCGTGCTCGCGATCCGCACGCCGGACGCCGACGGCTACGAGGCCGTCCAGCTCGGCTTCGACTCGGTTCGCGAGAAGGCGCTGTCCAAGCCGGAGCTCGGCCACCTCAAGAAGGCCGACGCCCCGCCGCTCCGCACGATCAAGGAGTTCCGCGACCACGCCGGCGAGTTCATGGTCGGCGACACCGTGACCGTCGAGAACTTCGAGGTCGGTCAGAAGATCAAGATCTCCGGCAAGTCCAAGGGCAAGGGCTTCCAGGGCACGATCAAGCGCCACAACTTCGCCGCCGGTCCGAAGTCCCACGGCTCGCACAACGTGCGCGCCCCGGGCTCGATCGGCGCCTCGGCGACCCCGTCCCGCGTGTTCAAGGGCATCAAGGGCCCGGGCCGCATGGGCGGCGGGCGCGTCACCCAGCTCGGGCTGACCATCGTCGAGCTGATCCCCGAACAGAACCTGATGCTCGTCCGCGGCGCCGTGCCGGGGCCCAAGGGCGGGACCGTGGAGGTGCGCACCAATGGCTGACGCTCCGATCCTCGGCTCGACCAAGAAGCACAAGCTCGACGACGACGTGTTCGGCGTGGAGTTCAACGGGCCGCTCGTGCACGAGGTCGTCGTGGCGGAGCTCGCCGCGCGCCGGCGGGGCACGCACTCGACCAAGACGCGCGGCATGGTCCGGGGCGGCGGCGCCAAGCCGTGGCGCCAGAAGGGCACCGGCCGCGCTCGCGCCGGCTCGTCGCGCTCGCCGATCTGGACGGGCGGCGGCACCGTGTTCGGCCCGCACCCGCGCCACTACACCGTCAAGGTCAACCGCAAGGCGCGCCGTGCCGCGCTGCGCTGCGCGCTGTCGATCCACGCCAGCCGCGGCTCGATCTTCGCGTTCGACCTCGCCGACTTCGAGGCGCCCTCGACCAAGCAGGCCGCCGATCTGCTGGCGGACCGCCGCGGCGGCTCCGTGCTGATCGTGCTGGGGGCCGAGGAGTCCAACGCCGCCAAGTCCTTCCGCAACCTCGCCGGGGTCAGCGTCATCCCGACCGAGGCCTGCGGGGTCGCCGACCTCGTCGGCAGCGCCACGCTGGTGGTCTCCGAGGTCGCGCTCAACGCGCTGACCGAGCGGGCCAAGAAGCCGGTCCTGCGCGTCGGCCTCGACGACATCCTCGAAACGGAGGCGGCTTCCTGATGGACGCGTCCCAGGTGATCATCCGTCCCGTCGTCTCCGAGAAGTCCTACGTGCTGGCGACCGCGGGCAAGTACACGTTCCGCGTCCATCCCGACGCGCACAAGACGCAGATCAAGCAGGCCGCCGAGCAGCTGTTCGGCGTCGTCGTGCTCGAGGTGCGCACGTCCAAGGTGCCCTCCAAGCCCAAGCGCCGCGGCTACACCAGCGGCCGCACGCGCGCCTGGAAGAAGGCGATCGTGCAGGTGCGCGAGGGCGACTCCATCCCGATCTTCCAGGGCCTCGAGGCCGACCTCTAAGCCATGCCGATCCGTAAGCCAAAGCCCACCTCTCCCGGTCGCCGGTTCGTCTCCTACGCGGACTACGCGGAGATCACGAAGACCGAGCCCGAGAAGTCCCTCGTCGAGGGGCTCAAGAAGTCCGGCGGCCGCAACGCCAACGGGCGCAAGACCGCGCGCCATCGCGGTGGCGGCGCCAAGCGCCTGTACCGGCGCATCGACTTCAAGCGCACCAAGGACGGCGTGCCCGCCCGCGTGGCCGCCATCGAGTACGACCCGAACCGCTCGGCGTACATCGCGCTGCTGCACTACGTCGACGGCCAGAAGGCCTACATCCTGGCCCCGAACCGCCTGCGCGTCGGCATGAACGTGCAGTCGGGCATCGGCTCGGACATCACCGTCGGCAACGCGATGCCGCTGGCCGCGATGCCGGTCGGCACGCTCGTCCACAACGTGGAGCTCCAGCCCGGCCGCGGTGGCCAGCTCGCGCGCTCCGCCGGCTCGAGCATCCAGCTGATGGCCAAGGAGGGGGAGATGGCGACGCTGCGCCTGCCCTCCGGCGAGATGCGCCTCGTGCGCGCCGAATGCCGCGCCACCGTCGGCGTGGTCGGCAACGCCGATCACCAGAACGTCACGGTGGGCAAGGCCGGCCGCAAGCGCCACATGGGCGTGCGCCCGCAGACGCGCGGCACCGCCATGAACCCGGTTGACCATCCGCACGGCGGCGGCGAGGGCGCCTCACCGCTGGGCAACCATCCGCAGACGCCCTGGGGCGTGCCGACGATCGGCTACCGCACCCGCAAGAAGGGCAAGCAGTCCGACCGCTACATCGTCCGTGGCCGTCGCCGCGGCAAGAAGGGCAATCGCTGATGTCTCGTTCATCCAAGAAGGGCCCGTGGGTCGAGGACCGTCTGATGGACCGCATCGAGTCCATGAACGCCTCGAACTCCAAGACCATGATCCGCACCTGGTCGCGCGCCTCGACGATCTTCCCCGAGATGGTCGGCCACACGATCGCCGTCCACGACGGGCGCAAGCACGTGCCCGTGTTCGTCGACGAGGCGATGGTCGGTCACAAGCTGGGCGAGTTCGCGCCCACCCGCACCTACCGCGGGCATGACTCCAAGGGCCGGGTGCGATGACCCCCGACAAGCCCGAGAACCCGTCGCAGGGCACGCCCGACGAGGGCAAGGTCACCGAGGAGGCGCAGGAGGCCAAGGCCGCCGCGTCCGCCGAGACCGAGGCCCAGCCGGAGCCCAAGCCCAAGCGCACCCGCGCGAAGAAGGCCGCCCCCGAGGCGGAGAGGTCAGGCCGCGGCCGAGACCGGCGTCGACAAGGAGGCCGCCGAGGCCACCGAGACGAAGCCGAAGCGCACCCGCGTCCCCAAGGCCGAGCGCAACCCGGAGGGCACCAAGCCCGAGGGCGCCGACGCCTCCGCCGCCGCCGGCGCGGAGAAGCCCATCAAGGAGGCCGCCGAGAAGGTGGCCGGGCGCAAGCGCGACCGCCGCCGTACGCCGGAGCCCGGCGTGCTCGTGCAGGCCAAGGCGCGCTACGTCCGCACCTCCGCCCGCAAGGCGCGGCTGGTGTGCGATCACATCCGCGGCAAGGACGTCGTCGAGGCGCGGGCCATCCTGGCCTTCACCCCTCGCGCGGCCGCCAAGCCGTGGCTCAAGCTGCTCGAGTCCGCGGTCGCCAACGCGGAGCACAACCACGAGCTGGTCGGGGAGGAGCTGAAGATCGCGTCGGTCAACGCCGACGAGGGTCCGACGCTCAAGCGCTTCCGCCCGCGCGCCATGGGCCGCGCGACGCGTATCCGCAAGCGCACCTCGCACCTCACCATCACGCTCACGCCGAAGGAGCACTAAGTGGGTCAGAAAGTTCATCCAGAGGCGATGCGCGTGGGGTACATCCACGACTGGAAGTCGAACTGGTTCTCAGAGAAGAACTTCTCCGACTTCCTGATCGAGGACGTCCGCATCCGCGAGCACATCACGGGCAAGCTGGCCCACGCCGGCCTGTCGGACATCACGATCCGCAAGGACGCGGCCGAGGTGGAGGTCAACATCCACACGGCGCGCCCGGGCATCGTGATCGGCAAGTCCGGCTCGGAGGTCGACGCGCTGCGCCGCGACCTGCACCGGATCACCGGCAAGTCGATCAAGGTCAACATCCTCGAGATCAAGCGCCCCGAGCTCGACGCGAAGCTCGTCGCGCAGTCGATCGCCGAGCAGCTCGTCAACCGCGTGGCCTTCCGCCGCGCGATGAAGCGCGCGCTCACGAGCGCCATGCGCTCGGGCGCCAAGGGCTGCAAGATCCAGGTCGGCGGCCGCCTCGGCGGCGCTGAGATGGCGCGCTCGGAGAGCTACTCCGACGGCCGCGTGCCGCTGCACACGCTGCGCGCCGACATCGACTACGGCTTCTACGAGGCCCGGACCACCTTCGGCCGCATCGGCGTGAAGTGCTGGATCAACAAGGGCGAGATCATGCCCTCGGGCTTCTCCGGCCAGGACCTCACCTCGCTCGACGAGCCGCAGGGCGGCCCGGGCGGCGGCGGCGGCGACGACCGCGGCGGCCGCGGTGGCCGTGACGGGCGCGGGCGCGGCGACGGCCGTGGCGGCGGAGGCCGCGGGCGCGGCGGCGGCCCCGGCGGTCCGGGCGGCCCCGGTGGCCGTGGTGGCGGTCCGGGTGGTCCCGGCGGCCGTGGCGGCGGTGGCGGCTTCGGTGGCGGCGGTCGCGGCGGCGGTGGCGGCGGCCGCAGTGGTGGCGGCGGCGGTCGTGGCGGCCAGGGTGGCCGCGGCGGGCAGCGTCCCGACCTGAGCGGAGGGATCAGTCGCTGATGCTCTCCCCGAAGCGAGTCAAATTCCGTCGCCAGCATCGCGGGCGTCGCCATGGCCTCTCACGCGGCCAGACGCGCGTCGAGTTCGGCGAGTACGGCCTCAAGGCCCTCGAGCAGGGCTGGCTGACCAACCGTCAGATCGAGGCTGCTCGTATCGCGATGACGCGCAAGATCAAGCGTGGCGGCAAGGTCTGGATCAACGTCTTCCCCGACAAGTCCTTCACCAAGAAGCCGGCCGAGACCCGCATGGGCTCCGGCAAGGGCTCCCCGGAGGGCTGGGTCGCCGTGGTCAAGCCCGGGCGCGTGATGTTCGAGCTGGCCGGCGTCGACGAGGCCCTGGCCCGCGAGGCGATGCGCCTGGCCGGCCACAAGCTGCCCGTGAAGACCAAGTTCGTGATGCGAGAGGACGGCCAGTAGATGAAGGCCAACGACCTCCGCGACATCCCCGACGACACGCTGCGTGAGCACATCGCGACCGCGCGGCGCGACGTGTTCGGCCTGCGCCTGCAGCACGCCACCGGCGAGCTGGAGAACACGGCCGGCATGCGTGCGGCCAAGCGCGACCTTGCGCGCGCGCTGACCGTCGCCCGCCAGCGCGGTGTCGACCCAACCGTGACGACAACTGCCCCAGGGGATGGCGAAGCCCCCCGATGACGAGCTTGCGAGGCAGATCTGACAATGGCTGAGACCCCCGAAACTCCCGAAGAGAAGACCCCGGAGACGATCCAGGAAGAGGTCGAGAACGCCGCCACCACCGACGGCGACGCGACCTCCAGCACCGAGGCGGCCCCGGCCGCCGGGGAAGCCCCTGCCGCCGAGGAGGCTGCGCCGGTCGCCACGGCCACCACGCGCCGCGAGCGCCTGGAGGGTCGCCGCACCGCGCGCCGTACCACGCGTGGGGAGACCTCTCCCGAGGAGCGCCAGGCCGAGCGCGACGCCCGCCGGGCCGCCGCCGCCGCCGAGCGGCGCCGCTACCGCGCGCGCAGCAAGGCCAAGCGGGTCGAGGCGCGCAAGGACGCGCCCGTCGCCGAGGCCCTCCACGCGCCCGAGCACGGCCCCGGCCGCGCCAAGGTGCGCCAGGGCATCGTCATCTCCGACAAGGCCGACAAGACGATCACCGTGCGCATCGACGTCGTGCGGCGCCACAAGCGCTACCACAAGATCATGCGCACCTCGATCAAGCTGCACGCTCACGACGAGCGCAACGACGCCGGCGCCGGCGACACCGTGCGCATCCAGGAGTGCCGGCCGATGTCGCGCAGCAAGCGCTGGAGGCTCATCGAAGTCGTGGAGCGCGCCCGATGATCCAGAACGAGACCAGGCTGCGCGTGGCCGACAACACCGGCGCGCGCGAGATCCTCTGCATCCGCGTGCAGGGCGGCTCCCGCCGCCGCTACGCGGGCGTGGGGGACGTCATCACCGCCACCGTCAAGCAGGCCAACCCGCAGGGGTCGGTCAAGAAGGGCGAGGTGGTCAAGGCGGTCGTCGTGCGCACGAAGAAGGAGTTCGGGCGCGACGACGGCACCTACATCGCCTTCGACGAGAACGCGGCCGTGATCATCGACGCGCAGAACAACCCGCGCGGGACGCGCATCTTCGGGCCGGTGGCCCGCGAGCTGCGCGACGGCGGGTTCATGAAGATCGTCTCCCTCGCCCCGGAGGTGCTGTGATGCGCATTCGCACCGACGACACCGTGATCGTCATCTCCGGCAAGGACAAGGGCCGCACGGGCAAGGTGCTCCGCACCGAGCCCAAGCGCGACCGCGTCTTCGTCGAGGGTGTCAACATGGTCAAGCGCCACCAGCGCCCGATGCCGGGGCGGCCCAACGCCCCGGTGGGCGTGATCGAGAAGGAGGGTCCCGTCCACGTCTCCAACGTGGCGGTGGTGGACCCCAAGGACAACAAGCCGACGCGACTCGGCGTCCGCCGTGACGAGAACGGCCGGCGCATGCGCGTCACCAAGCGCTCAGGCGCGGAGCTGGACTGATGGCACGACTCAAAGACCGCTACAACGACGAGATCCGAGCCGCGCTGGTGGGCAAGTTCGCCTACAGCTCGACGATGCAGGCCCCACGCCTGACCAAGATCACCCTGAACATGGGGGTCGGCGAGGCCAAGCAGGACTCGAAGATGCTCGAGGCGGCCCAGGCCCAGCTCGGCGACATCGCCGGCCAGAAGCCGAACATCCGCCGCGCGCGCAAGTCGGTGGCGGCGTTCAAGCTGCGCGAGGGAATGCCGGTCGGGCTCACCGTGACGCTGCGCGACGAGCGCGCGTACGAGTTCCTCGATCGGCTCGTCTCGATCGCGATCCCGCGGTTGCGCGACTTCCGCGGGCTCAACCCGCGCTCGTTCGACGGGCGCGGCAACTACTCAATGGGCATCCGGGAGCAGATCATCTTCCCGGAGATCGACTACGACAACATCGACCAGGTGCGGGGCCTCGACGTCACGGTGACGACGACCGCGCAGACCGACGCGGAGGCGTTCGCGCTCCTCGACGCGCTCGGCATGCCGTTCTCCCGTGATGGGCGTCCGGCAGGCTTCGAGTCGCTTCAGGGCGAGCCGGTCGCCGCGTAGACCAAGGGACACTGAGCAAGCAAGATGGCCAAGACATCCATGATCGTGCGGTCCAACCGCAAGCCCAAGTACCCCACGCGGGCGCACAGCCGGTGCCGGCGTTGCGGGCGCTCGCGCGCGGTGTACCGCAAGTTCGGGCTCTGTCGGATCTGCCTGCGCGAACTCGCCCACCAGGGCTTCATCCCCGGCATGACGAAGTCGAGCTGGTGATCGCATGTCGATGACCGACCCCATCGCCGACTTCCTGACCCGGATCCGTAACGGGATCACGGCCGCGCACGAGGACGTGGAGATCCCCGCCTCGCGCCTGAAGGCCGAGATGGCCCGCATCCTCACCGAGCAGGGCTACATCGAGGGCTACGACGTCCGGCCCGCCGACAGCGGCGCCGCAGGCGACCGGATCTACGTCCGCCTGAAGTACACTGAGAACCGTACGTCGGTGATCTCCGGCCTCAAGCGGGTGTCCCGCCCGGGGCGCCGCACGTACGTCGATGCCACCCATATCCCGAAGGTCCTGGGTGGCATGGGCACCACGATCATTTCGACCTCTCAAGGCGTCATGACCGGCCACGACGCGCGCAAGGCGGGCGTCGGCGGCGAGGTCGTGGCCCACGTCTGGTAGCGCCATGAGCCGCATCGGAAAAAAGCCCATCCCCATCCCCACCGGCGTCAACGTGACGATCGAGCCGGAGGTGGTCCGCGTAGCCGGGCCGCGCGGAGACCTGTTCGAGCGCAAGTCGCGCTCGATCGAGATCCGCGAGGAGGACGGGACGCTGCTCGTCACCCGCCCGACCGACCGCGCGGAGCACCGCGCGCTGCACGGGCTCACGCGCTCGCTCGTGGCGAACATGGTCGAGGGCGTGACCAACGGCTTCACCAAGACGCTCGAGATCCAGGGCGTCGGCTACCGCGCCCAGCTCAAGGGCCGCGACCTCGAGCTCGCGCTCGGCTACTCGCACGCGGTGCCGATCAAGGCGCCCGAGGGCATCGAGTTCGAAGTGCCCCAGCCGACGCGCGTGATCATCAAGGGCAACTCCAAGCAGCAGGTCGGCGAGATCGCGGCCATCATCCGTAAGCAGCGGCCGCCGGAGCCCTACAAGGGCAAGGGCATCCGCTACCAGGGCGAGTACGTCGCCCGGAAGGTCGGCAAGCGCGCATGACCGTCACCTACGCCCCCGCCCGCCGCCTGCGTCGTCGCCGTCGCGTTCGCGCGAAGGTGCACGGCTCGGCCGAGCGCCCCCGCATCAGCGTGTTCCGCTCCAACCGCGGGATCCAAGCGCAGCTCATCGACGACGACGCCGGCCGCACGCTGGCCGCGGTCACCTGGACCGAGGCCGACCTGCGCTCGCTCAAGCCGATGGAGCAGGCCAACCAGGTCGGCAAGCTGCTCGCCGAGCGCGCGAAGGCCGCCGGCGTGGAGACCGCCGTGTTCGACCGGGGCGGCTACCAGTACCACGGCCGTGTCAAGGCCCTCGCCGAAGGCGCCCGCGAGGGCGGCCTGGCGTTTTAAGCACACCGTCTAACCTCGAAGGAGCCATGCCCGCCCCCGATCGTTCCGTATCGTCGTCCAGCCTGGACCTCCAAGAGCGCGTTGTTGAAATCAACCGCGTCGCCAAGGTGGTCAAGGGCGGCCGGCGCTTCTCGTTCACCGCGCTTGTCGTGGTCGGCGACGAGAACGGCATCGTGGGCTACGGCTACGGCAAGGCCAACGAGGTCCCGCTCGCGATCCAGAAGGGCGTCGAGCGCGCGAAGAAGAACCTGTTCCGGGTGCCGCGCCACGGCGCGACGATCACGCACCAGACCACCGGCATCTACGGCTCCGGTCGCGTGTTCCTCAAGCCCGCCTCGCCCGGTACCGGCGTGATCGCCGGCGGCGGCGTCCGCGCCGTGCTCGAGCTGGCCGGGATCCACGACATCCTCTCCAAGTCGCTGGGCTCGCAGAACCCGATCAACCTCGTCAAGGCGACGATCGCCGGTCTCCAGGACCTGCGCCGCCCCGAGGAGATCGCCCAGCTTCGCGGCCTGTCCGTGAACGCCGTGCTCGGCCTGTCCAGCGGCGTGAAGATCATCGAGGAGGCCGAGGCGCCCGCCGCCGAGGAAGCTCCCGCCGAGGCCGAGGCCGCCGCGGAGCCCACCCCTGCGCCCGAGGTCGAGGCCGAGGCTGAGACCAAGGCCGAGGAGACCCCGGCGTGAGCCTCGTCATCACCCAGGTGAAGTCGGCCAACGGCACCAACGACCGGCAGCGGGACACGCTGCGCTCGCTGGGGCTGCGCGGCATCAACAAGACGGTCGAGCGTCCGGACTCCCCGCAGCTGCGCGGGATGCTCCACGCCGTCCGGCACCTCGTCACCGTGGAGGAGAAGTAGTCGATGGCTGACGAGCTCAAGCCCGAGGACATCGGGCTCCACACCCTTCGGCCCGCTGACGGCTCGCGGCGCGACCGCAAGCGCGTCGGCCGCGGCCACGGCTCCGGGCACGGCAAGACGTCCGGCCGCGGCCACAAGGGCGCCGGCTCCCGTGCGGGCGCCAAGGACCGCGCCCGCTTCGAGGGCGGCCAGAACCCGATCCACATGCGGATGCGCAAGCTCCGCGGCCCGAACAAGAAGATGTCGATGCCGTTCGAGCCGTTCCGCACCTACACGCAGCACGTGAACCTCGACGACCTCGAGCGGCGCTTCGACGACGGCGCGTCCGTCGACCTGGCGGCCCTGAGGGCGAGCGGCCTCGCCACGAAGCGCGACATCCCCGTGAAGATCCTTGGTCGCGGCGAGCTCACCAAGAAGCTCACCGTGCACGCCCACAAGTTCTCCAAGACGGCCCGCGAGCGGATCGAGTCCGCCGGCGGGACGTGCCAGACCGTCGAGCCGTAAGCGAGGGCGGCCCGCGTGGTCTCCACCATCCTCACTGCCTTCAAGGTCGCGGAGATCCGGAAGAAGCTCGCGTTCACGGCGCTGATGCTCGCGCTGTACCGGCTCGGGTCGTTCATCCCGGTGCCGGGCGTCAACCCGGACGCGCTGGACGCGATCGCGGAGAACTACGCGGGCTCGAACATCCTCGGGTTCCTGAACCTGTTCACCGGCGGCGGGCTGTCGCGGATCGCCATCTTCGCGCTGGGGATCATGCCGTACATCACGGCCTCGATCATCCTGCAGCTGCTGACGGTCGTCTCGCCGTCGCTGGAGAAGCTGTCCAAGGAAGGCGAGGTCGGCCAGGCGCGGATCACGCAGTACACGCGCTATCTCACCGTCGGCCTGTCGGCTGCCCAGGCGGTCGGCTACGTCTTCCTCTTCCGCTCCCAGGGCTCGAGCTCCGGCGCCCAGGTGTTCGACTCCTTCGCGCTGGGCTCGATCCTGCTCGTCGTCATCTGCCTCACCGCCGGCTGCGTGCTGCTGATGTGGATGGGCGAGCTCATCACCCAGCGCGGCATCGGCAACGGCATCTCGCTGATGATCTTCGCCTCGATCGTCGCCGGCCTGCCCCAAGGCATCCAGGCGTGGTGGACGAACCCGGATCAGGTCTTCAAGGTCATGATGCCCTTCGTGGCGCTCGGCGTCATCGCGGCCATCGTCTTCGTGCAGGAGGGCCAGCGGCGGATCCCGGTCCAGTACGCCAAGCGCGTGATCGGCCGCCGGATGAGCTCCGGCGGGCAGACCTACCTGCCGCTGCGCGTGAACATGGCCGGCGTGATCCCGGTCATCTTCGCCGCCTCGATCATGGCCTTCCCGCCCACGCTCGGCCAGCTCATCCCGGGCTTCCAGGGCCTCGCCACCCTCTTCAGTCCCAACGGCTGGGCCTACATCGTCGGGGAGACGGTGTTCATCATCCTGTTCACGTACTTCTACACCGCGGTGACGTTCAATCCGGTCGACCAGGCGGAGAACCTCAAGAAGTACGGCGGCTTCATCCCGGGCGTGCGCCCGGGCCGGCCCACGGCCGAGTTCCTGGATCGCATCCTGGCTCGGCTGACGTTCCCCGGGGCCCTGTACCTCGCGGCGGTCGCGGCGCTGCCGACGATCCTCATCAACCAGACCTCCGCGAACTTCTACTTTGGCGGGACCTCGATCCTCATCGTGATCGGCGTCGCGCTCGACACGATGAAGCAACTCGAGGCGCAGTTGATGATGCGCAACTACGAGGGCTTCCTCAAGTAGCTAGGCTGCCGTCCCCTGTGAGCGAGCTCAACCTCATCCTCCTCGGACCCCCCGGGGCCGGTAAGGGCACCCAAGCCTCCCGGCTGACCGAGGACTTCGGGCTGCCCTACATCGGCACCGGCGACCTGCTGCGCGAGCACGTCTCGGACGAGACCGAGCTCGGCCAGCAGGCCAAGGAGCACATGGACAGCGGCGGGCTGGTGCCCGACGACCTGGTCATCGCGATGATCCTCGAGAAGATCGAGGACGAGGGCGACGACGGCTTCCTGCTCGACGGGTTCCCGCGCACCGTGCCCCAGGCCGACGCGCTGTCGGAGGAGATCGAGAAGCGCGGCCGCCGGCTGATGGCGGCGCTGCTCATCGAGGCGCCGGACGAGACGGTGATCACGCGGCTGTCGGGCCGCCGCCAGTGCTCCGAGGGCCACCTCTACCACGTGGAGTTCGACCCGCCCAAGCACGAGGGAAAGTGCGACCGGTGCGGCAAGCCGCTCAAGCAGCGTGAGGACGACGAGCCGGACAAGGTCGCCAAGCGGCTCCGGACCTACCACGAGAAGACCGAGCAGTTGATCGAGTACTACGAAGAGCGCGGGCTGCTGCGCCGTTTCGACGGCACCCGCGACAAGGTCGAGGTGCACGACCACATCCGAGCCACGCTCGCGACGCTGCGCCTCGAAGAACGACTCTGAGGCACCGATGATCGTCAAGAAGTCCCCCGCCGAGATCGACAAGATGGCCGCGGCGGGCACCATCCTCGTCAAGACCATGGACCTGCTGGCGGCGAAGATCCGCCCAGGGGTCACCACGCTCGACCTCGACAAGGCGGCCGAGCGGTTCATCCGCTCGCAGGGCGCGACGCCCGCCTTCAAGGGCTACCGCGGTTTCCCGGGCTCGATCTGCGCGTCGCCCAACGAGATGGTCGTGCACGGCATCCCGGGCAAGTTCAAGCTCAAGCGCGGCGACATCCTGTCCGTCGACATCGGCGTGGTGCTCGACGGCTGGGTCGCCGACGCCGCGCGCACGTTCGCGGTCGGCGAGGTCACGCCCGTCGCCTCGAAGCTGCTCGAGGTCACCGAGGGGTCGCTGTACAAGGCGGTCGAGCAGTGCCGGGTCGGCAACCGCCTCGGCGACGTCTCGCACGCCGTCCAGGAGCACGTCGAGTCCAACGGGTTCTCGATCGTCCGCTCGCTGGTCGGACACGGCATCGGGCGCTCGATGCACGAGGAGCCCCAGATCCCCAACTACGGCCCGCCCGGCAAGGGCGTCCCGCTCGAGGAGGGGATGGTGCTGGCCGTCGAGCCGATGGTCACCGCCGGGCGCCACATGGTGCGGATGGGCGACGACGGCTGGGCGATCTACTCGCAGGACGGCTCCCTGGCCGCCCACTTCGAGTTCACGATCGCGATCACGGCGGCGGGTCCGCGGATCCTGACCCCGTGGCACGAGTCGAAGGCGGCCGCGGCAGCCTGATCCGTCGGCCGGGGGCGTTGCCCGTGGCGGAGTACGCCTGGTCGGCTGTCAGGGGAGGCTCCCGGGGGTCAGAGCCCTCGCTTCATTTCGCCGCAATCGGGGGTTGGACCCCTAGTTTTCAGCCCAGCGGCGGGCCGGGCCCTTTGTGACCGCTATGCGAACGCAATACGGCCCAGCGTTGACCGTGGGCCCTTTGTACGTGCATGGAACCCCCGAAAGGCCCCACCCCCGCCGCGTGGGTGGCACCCTCACCACCCACCCAGCCGCAGGTGACGTTCACCACGCCGACCCCTCGTAGCGCGCGAGGCGGTGCCGGCCCGACTCGCCGGCTACTGGACCATCTCCCAGTCGCCCTCGTGGCGGCCGGTGCGGACGATCCCGCGGTCCTGGGTGTTGGCGGCGAAGTACAGCCAGTACTGGATCCAGGGGCCGGCGACGTGGGCGTACACCGCCGGGCCGGGCGGCTCCCCCTCCGTGCCCGGGACCCCGGAGCCGCTCACCGAGGTCGCGGGGGAGCGCTCGTCGGCGTCGTGCACGAGGACCGGGGAGAGGCGCTCGACCTGCGCGGCCCGCGCCGTGCCGGCGGGTACGGCCAGCGCCGCGAGCGCCACGATAAGCAGCCGTCGAGCGCGCATATACCTCACTTCGCGGACGTCGCGGTAAGCTGGAATCCTTACCGCGCGCAAGACAGGCGCGGCGGCTGCTGCCCTGCGCCAGGGCCGATCCAGGGTCAACGAGCGCGTTTGGTATTCTGCTTCGTCGCGCTTGGCCCCGCGAGGGCGCTGTGCGCGGTGCACTCCGGGGGCATGGTAGCGGTGGCCGGCCCGGCCACCAGAGCCACCCCGTCCGGGACATCGTCCGAGAGGAATCATGAAGGTACGACCGTCGGTGAAGCCGATGTGCGAGAAGTGCAAGATCATCCGCCGTCACGGGCGGGTGCTCGTGATCTGCTCGAACCCACGACACAAGCAGCGGCAGGGGTAGAAGAACTTTGGCTCGAATCGCCGGCGTAAACATCCCGCTCAACAAGCGGGTCGAGATCGGTCTCACCTACATCTACGGGGTCGGTCAGCCGACCTCCAAGAAGCTTCTCACCGACCTCGGCATCAGCGGTGACACCTACGTCCGCGATCTCACGGACGACGAGGTCGCCAAGCTCCGCGACAAGATCGACAACGACCTGCTGGTCGAAGGCGATCTGCGGCGCGAGCGCTCCCAGGCCATCAAGCGCCTGATGGAGATCGGCTGCTACCGCGGTGTCCGCCATCGCCGTGGCCTGCCGGTGCGCGGCCAGAACACCAAGACGAACGCGCGCACCCGCAAGGGCCCCAAGCGCATGTCCATTGCCGGCAAGAAGAAGGCGACGAAGAAGTGAGCCCCGCTCCCCGCCGCCCACAGCGTGGCCGCCGCAAGGCCAAGAAGAACGTCCCCATCGGCCAGGCGCACATCAAGACGTCGTTCAACAACACGATCGTCGCCCTCACCGACCGCGAGGGCAACGTGATCGCGTGGGAGTCCGCCGGCGGCGCCGGCTTCAAGGGCTCCCGCAAGTCCACCCCGTTCGCCGCGCAGGTGACCGCCGACGCGGCGGCCCGCAAGGGCATCGAGCAGGGGATGCAGAAGGTCGAGGTCTTCGTGAAGGGCCCGGGCTCGGGCCGCGAGACCGCGATCCGGTCGCTGCAGGCCGCCGGGCTCGAGGTCACCGGCGTGCGCGACGTCACTCCGCAGGCACACAACGGCTGCCGCCCCCGCAAGCGGCGAAGGGTCTGATCTACACCGATGGCACGTGATACCTCCCCCCAGTGCAAGCAGTGCCGCCGTGAGGGCCAGAAGCTGTTCCTCAAGGGCGAGCGCTGCCTGACCGACAAGTGCGGCGTCGAACGACGCTCCTATCCGCCGGGCGAGCACGGCCGCGGGCGGCAGAAGCAGTCCGAGTACCGCGTCCAGCTTCGCGAGAAGCAGAAGGCGCGCCGCTACTACGGCGTCCTCGAAAAGCAGTTCCGGACGTACTACGCCAAGGCGTCCCGGCAGCCCGGCATCACGGGCGAGAACCTGCTGCGCATCCTCGAGTGCCGCTTCGACAACGTGCTCGTGCGCCTTGGCTTCGCCGCGTCGCGCCGGCAGGCGCGCCAGCTCATCCTGCACGGCCACTGGACCATCAACGGCCGCCGCGTGGACATCCCCAGCTACCAGGTGCGCGAGAACGACGTAATCGCCATCAAGATGGAAACCGGCGCCATGGGAGTGATCCGCGACGCCACGGAGCTCGTGGCGCAGGTGCCTGCGTGGCTGCAGGCGGATCACGACCAGCTCACGGCGAAGGTGCTGCGCAAGCCCGAGCGCGCGGAGATCGCCGCGCCGGTGCAGGAGCAGCTCATCGTCGAGCTCTACTCGAAGTAGCCCATCTTCACCAGTCCGGGCGGCGCGCACATGAGGTGCGCGTTGCGCCGGGCGAACGGTGGCCGCTCCCCCTCAAGGCCACCCGCTCCACCCCCCGACGACGTTAGGACCCGAATGCTCGACTTCCAAATCCCCCGAATCACCGGCGAGTCCGTCGAGGACAACCGCGGCCAGTTCGTGGTTGAGCCGCTCGATCGCGGCTTCGGCTACACGTTCGGGAACTCGCTGCGCCGCGTGCTGCTGGCGTCGCTCGCCGGGGCAGCGGTCACGTCCGTCCGTATCGAGGGTGTCGCCCACGAGTTCTCCACGATCAAGGGCGTCACGGAGGACGTCACCGACATCGTGCTGAACCTCAAGGGCGTCGTCTGCCGGATGCACTCGGACGCCACGGAGATCGAGGCGCCGCTGGTCGTCACCGGCCCTGGCGAGATCACCGCGCGCGACATCGACCTCCCCTCCGGCGTTGAGATCCTCAACCCGGACGCCCACATCGCCACGCTCGAGAAGAAGACCAAGCTCGAGCTGTACCTCACGATCGGCCGTGGCCGCGGCTACCGCCCGGCGGACGAGAACAAGTCCCCGGACCAGCCGATCGGCGTCATCCCGATCGACTCGATCTTCTCGCCGGTGCGCCGCGTGGCGTACTCGGTCGAGCAGGCGCGCGTCGGCCAGCGCACCGACTTCGACAAGCTGACGCTCGACATCGAGACCGACGGGTCGATCGACCCGCAGGCCGCGCTGCGCGAGGCGGCGGAGATCCTGATCTCCTCGCTGTCGATCTTCACCGACGAGGACCGCATCGAGGAGCTGCGCGCGGGCCCCGGCGGCATCACGGCGCTCGACAACGGCGCCGGTGGCGCCGGCGCGGGCGCCCTCGCGGCCGCGGGCGGGCGCCCCGGCGGCGGCCCGATGGACGACATCCTCATCGAGGAGCTCGAGCTCGGCGTGCGGTCCTACAACTGCCTCAAGCGGGCGGGGATCCAGACCGTCGGGGACCTTGTCTCCAAGTCCGAGGGCGAGCTGGCGGCGATCCCGAACTTCGGCAAGAAGTCGATCGACGAGGTCATCGAGACGTTGTCCCAGCGCGGTCTGGGCCTCCGGACCGACTAGGCTCCCAGCCGCCATGCGCCACCAGAAGACCCGACACAAGCTCTCTCGCGACTCGGCGCACCGGAAGGCCCTGCTGGCCAACCTGTGCGTCGAGGTCATCGACCACGAGCGCATCAAGACCACCGAGGCGAAGGCCAAGGCGGTCAAGCCGGAGATCGAGAAGCTGATCACCCTCGCCAAGAAGGGTGACCTGCACGCGCGCCGCCAGGCGATCTCGACGCTGCAGCATCCCGCCAAGGGCGTGATCTACAAGCTCTTCGAGGAGATCGCCCCGCGTTACACGGAGCGTCCGGGTGGCTACACCCGGATCCTCAAGCTCGGCCCGCGTTCCAGCGACGCGTCCGAGATGGTCTACCTCGAGCTGGTCTGACCAGCTAATCAGGCGCTGACCGAGCTTGCGAGGGTGAGTAAGCCGCATTCCAAGTTGGTTCTCGCGTATGACGGCGGCCCGTTCGCCGGCTGGGCCATCCAGCCGGGCAAGCGGACCGTCGAGGGTGAGCTGGGCGCCGCGCTGGCGACGGTCCTGCGCGAGCCCGTCAAGCTGACGGTCGCGGGGCGCACCGACCGCGGCGTGCACGCGCTCGGGCAGGTCGCCTCCTACCCCGGGCCGCTCCCGGCGCTGCGCTCGGTCAACGCCGTGCTGCCGCGCGAGATCGCGGTGCTCGCGGCCGACGAGGCGCCGGAGGGGTTCTCCGCCCGCCACGACGCCCGCAGCCGCGCCTACCGCTACCGCGTGCTCGCCCGCCGCACGCCGTCCCCGTTCGAGCGCGGCCGCGCGCTCTGGTACCCGTACCGGCTCGACGAGGCGGCGCTGCACGCCTGCGCCGCCGTCCTGCCCGGGGTGCACGACTTCACCGCCTTCACGCCCACCGGCGGCTACCACACGCACTTCGACCGCCAGGTGCTGCGCGCCGTCTGGGAGCGCCACGGCGACGTGCTCGAGTTCACGATCGAGGCCGACGCCTTCATGCGCCAGATGAACCGCGTGCTGGTCGGCACCATGCTCGAGATCGCCAACGGGCGCCGGGCGATCGAGCAGTTCGCGGAGCTGCTCGAGGGCCGGCCGCGCGCCGAGGCCGGCCGGACCGCTCCGGCGCACGGGCTCTACCTCGAATCCGTGACGTACTAGCGGCCAATATCCTCGAGGCCAATGCTGAGAGTCCTCCTCACCAACGACGACGGAATCGGCGCCAGCGGGCTGCAGACGCTCCGTCGCGCGCTGCTGGCCGTCGACGACATCGAGCTGGCCGTGATCGCCCCGGACGCCAACCAGTCCGCGACCGCGCGCTCGATCACGTTCAGCCGGCCGCTGTGGGTCACCGAAGTGGCGTTCGAGGACGGCACGCTCGGCTACGCGTGCGACGGCACGCCGGTCGACTGCGTCCGGCTCGCCTCGCTCGGGCTGATCGACGGCTTCCAGCCCGACCTGATCGTGTCGGGCATCAACCACGGCTCCAACCTGGGCGACGACATCACCTACTCCGGGACGGTCGCGGCCGCGCTGGAGGGCGTGGTGCTGGGGATCCCCGGGATCGCCGTCTCGCAGCAGTCGCTGGCCGGCGAGATGGACTTCCGGCTCGGCGACGCGGTTCGACTTCACGGGCGCCGCCGCGTTCGTGGCGCGCATCGTCGACCGCCTCGACGACGTGCCGCTGCCCGAGGGGACGCTGCTCAACATCAACGTCCCGGCGGGCGCGCCCGACGGAGTCGACGTGGCGCGGCTGGGCAAGCGGGTCTACCAGGACGCGCTGGAGATCGTCGAGGAGGAGGACGGCCGGCGGCGCTTCCGCATCTACGGCGACTCGCCCGTGCACGACGACGAGCCCGGCACCGATCTGGCCGCCGTCTCCGCGGGCCGCGTCTCGGTGACGCCGCTGCACTTCGACCTGACCGCCTCGCACGGGCTCGACGCCCTGCGCGACTACGACCTGTCGGCGCTGCTGGCGCCCGCGGCGGAGGAGATCACCGAGTGAGCGTCGGAGGAGCGCGCCGCCGAGCTGCGCGAGCAGCTGACCTACCACGGCCACCGCTACTACGTCCTCGACGACCCGGAGATCGGCGACGACGCGTACGACGTGCTGCTCGACGAGCTGCGCGCGATCGAGCGCGACCACCCGGAGCTGCTCACGCCCGACTCCCCGACCCAGCGCGTGGGCGCCGAGCCGGTCTCCAACCTCCAGAAGGTCACCCACCTGCGGCCGATGCTCTCGCTCGCCAACGCCCGCTCGGAGGAGGAGCTGCGGGCGTGGGTGCAGCGGATGCGCTCGCACCTGGCCCGCGAGGGGATCGAGGACCCCGACTTCAAGTTCGTCGCCGAGCCGAAGATCGACGGGCTGGCGATCTCGCTCGTCTACCGCGACGGCGTGCTGGAGCGCGGCGCGACGCGCGGCAACGGCGAGGTCGGCGAGGACGTCACGCACAACCTGCGCACGATCGGCTCGATCCCGCTGAGCATCCCGGACGCGCCGCCGCTGGTCGAGGTGCGCGGCGAGGTCTACATGTCGCTGCCCGACTTCACCGCGCTCAACGAGCGTCGCGCCGAGCGGGGCCTGGCGACGTTCATGAACCCGCGCAACTCGGCCGCGGGGACGATCCGCCAGCTCGACCCGGCGCTGGCCCGCGACCGGCCGCTGTCGATGTGGTGCTACGGGATCGGCGTCACCGAGGGCCTGGACCTCGGCTCGCACTGGGAGGCGCTGGAGTGGCTGCGCGAGCACGGCTTCCGCGTCAACGGCGACGTGCAGCGCCTCGACAGCGAGGACGAGGTCGTCAAGCAGTGCCTCTCGTGGCAGGAGCGCCGCAGCGGCCTGGACTTCGAGATCGACGGCGTGGTGGTCAAGGTCGACGACGTCGAGCTGCAGCGGCGTCTCGGCGTAGTCGGGCGCGACCCGCGCTGGGCGATCGCGTGGAAGTTCCCGCCCACCACCGCGGTCACCACGCTGCAGGCGGTGTCGTGGAACGTGGGCAAGTTCGGCGACCTGCACCCGTTCGCCGAGCTCGAGCCCGTCCACGTCGGCGGCGTGACCGTCAAGCGGGCCACGCTGCACAACGAGGAGGACCTGGTCCGCAAGGACGTGCGCCCCGGCGACGAGGTGATCATCCTGCGCGCCGGCGACGTGATCCCGCAGGTCGTCTCGCCCGCCCCGCACGCGCTCGAGCGCAAGGATCGCGGCCCGGTGCCGCTCCCGCCCGAGCGCTGCCCGTTCTGCGACACCCCGACGATCAAGGACGAGGGCTCGGTCTTCACCAAGTGCCCGAACCGCGAGTGCCCCGAGCGGCGCTGGCAGCTGCTGACCACGTTCGCGGCCGTGATGGACATCGACGGGCTGGGGGAGAAGCAGGTCAAGACGCTGCAGGGCCTGGGGCTTGTCACCACCGCCGGCGACTTCTACCGCCTCACGGCCGAGCAGTTGATGGAGCTCGACGGCTACGGCCAGGTCAGCGCCGACAACCTGGTGCGCAACATCCAGGCCTCCAAGGAGCGCCCGTTCGGCCTCGTGCTGTTCGCGATCGGGATCGAGGGCGTCGGCTACGTCACCGGGCGCAACCTGTCCGCCCAGTTCCGCACCATCGACGCGCTGCTGGGCGCGACGCCCGAGCAGATCGCCGAGACGCCCGGCATCGGGCCCAAGGTCGCGGACCTCATCCACTCCCAGCTCGACGACGAGCAGATGCGCGAGCTGATCGCCGATCTGCGCGAGATCGGGCTCAAGTTCGAGGAGGAGGGCCCGCCGCCCGGCCAGGGTCCGCTGCGCGGGCGCACCTTCGTGCTCACCGGCTCGCTGCCCGACCTCACCCGCGAGGAGGCGACGGAGCGGATCCTCGCCCAGGGCGGCAAGGTCACCGGCTCGGTGTCGAAGAAGACCAGCTACCTCGTGGCGGGCGCCTCGCCCGGGTCCAAGCTCGAGAAGGCCGAGCGCTTCGGCGTGCCCGTGCTCGACGAGCCCGGTCTGCTGGAGCTGCTCGCCAACGGCCCGCCGCCGGACGAGGAAGAGGACGTCAGCGAGGCCTGAGGACGTGCATCGAGAGCTCGCCGTCGCGGTGGCTCTGGAGGTGGAACGTCGCGCGGATCGCGGCGAGGAAGTCGGCGCTGTTGCTGCGCCCGGGGTCGGCGAACCACGCGGTGCCGCCCGGGGCGACGAGCCGCGGCAGGAGCCGCATCGCCGTCTCGGCGTTGGCCTTGGTGTAGAGCACGTCGGCGCCGAGCACGAGGTCGAACGGCCCGCGGGCGGCCAGCGCGTCGCCGTCGGTGGCCCAGTCGGCCGCCGCGACGTCGGCCTCGACGCCGTTGAAGACGAGCGAGTGCGCCGTGTAGGCGATCGCGTCGGTCGAGCCGTCGGTGGCGAGCACCTCGGCGCCGGCGCGCGCCGCGACGATGCTGGGGAGGCCCAGCCCGCACCCGAGCTCGAGCACGCGCATGCCCGGCGCCGGCGGGTCCTCGTCGAGCCGGGTGGCCATGCCGAACGCGCTCGGCCAGGGACGCGCCCAGAACGGGATCGGGTTCCCGACCGCGCCCTCCTCGTGGCGGAGCGCCTCCCAGTCGGCGGGGCGCAGGAGGAACACGTCGCCGCCGGCCAGCTCGACCTTGCGCAGCGCGACGTCGAGCAGCGGGGCGGGCAGCTCGCCGATGCCGACGCCGCGGAGTTCCGCGAGCCGCTCGGCGAGGGAGGTGCGCACCGCCGTGAGTGCGCCGGTAGCGATCACACAGAACAGTGTGGCAGCGCCACGATCACGCACACCGGGTACCCTGCGGCCCATGGCAGACGCCGAAGAGCCGCTGGTGGCGATCGTCGAGATCCCCAAGGGGTCCTCCAACAAGTACGAATGGGACGAGGAGCTGGGAGCGATCAAGCTCGACCGGCTGCTGTTCGCCTCGCTCGGCTACCCGACCGACTACGGCTTCTTCAAGAACACGCTGGCCGCCGACGGCGACCCGCTGGACGTGATGATCGTCGTCTCAGAGCCGACCTTCCCGGGGTGCCACATCGAGGTCAAGCCCGTGGCCCTGTTCCGGATGCGCGACGAGAAGGCGGAGGACAACAAGATCCTCTGCGTCCCGTTCACGGATCCCAACTGGAGCCACGTCGACCAGCTCGACGACCTGCCGATGACGCTGCGCGACGAGATCTCGCACTTCTTCTCGATCTACAAGACGCCCGAGTGGAAGGTCGTGCGCGTCGACGGCTGGTACCCGCGCGAGGACGCGCTGGAGTCAATCGAGCGAGCCGAAGAAGCGCTGGCAGGAGAAGAACGGCTAGCTCTTCTTCTTGGTCGGCACGCAGGTCCGGTAGGTCCGCGTGTCGCGCAGCACCTTCCCGCGGGTCGTGCGGGCGACGACCCTCACGCGCACCCGCTGCCCGGGCCGGCCGCGCAGGTTCACGCGGGCCCGCACCCGCCCGCGCTTGCGGAACACCTTCACGCGCTTGCCCGCGACCGTGACGCGCGTCCCGCGCACCCGTAGCCGCCCGCGCCGCGGCTCGTGGAGGCGGATCACGAAGCTGCGCCGCGACGTGCAGCGGCGCGAGCCGGGCAGCACGCCGCCACCGCCGCCCTGCCCGCCGCCCGAGCCCACCGTGGGCAGCTCGAGCCGCGCCTTGGCGATCTGGACCGCGCCCGCGGCGCGCGCGGGTCCGTAGACCTGGCTGCCGCCGATCACCTGCAGCGCGAGCCGCGAGCTCGGCGACAGGCTGGCCGCGATGCCCTCCAGCGAGCGCTTGACGGTGTGCGACCCGCCGTCGGCGGTGACCGGGATCGGCGTGACCTGGTTGCCGACCACGACGCCGCGCGTCTGGTCGACGATCTGCGCGAACACGTGTCTGACGGCGCCCGTGGCCGTGTAGGTGAGCGTCAGCGCCGGCTCAGCCGCCACCTGGGCCTCCCCGCCCGGCGGCGGCACGGTCACGCGAGACGGCGTTGGTCGCCGGGCCGGCGGAGATCGGCGTGCCGGAGACGGTGTCGGCCGGGGAGACCGCGAGCGTGCCCGACCCCTCGGCGACGATGGGTGTCCCGGCCGGCACCGGGTAGTCGGCGGCCGAGCGCCACTTCGCGTCGTCGGCCAGCCACTCGAAGCGCGGCCCGGTGTCGACGTTCTTGTCGCCCTGCAGGTAGCGCCTCATCCACGCCACGACGGCGCGCTCGACGTGGCCCGCCTCGCCGCCGCCGGTCAGGCACGTGCCGTGGCCGCCGCAGAACCACACCATCTTCGCCGGCACCCCGTTGCCGCGCAGGATCCCGTAGTTGGTGATCGCCTCGTCCAGGCTGAACAGCGTGTCCGCGGTGCCCTGGACCAGCAGCGTGGGCACGCGGATCTTGTTCACCAGGTCGCTCGGGCCGCGGGAGTCGAACCACGCGCGGTCCTCCGCGGACAGCGTCCCCGAGGTCACGCCGGTCGCGAACGCGCTGGTGATGTGCGGGTCCAGGGTGCCGGTCGCGCGTGCCGGCGCCGTAGAGGGCCGCCGACCAGCCGCCCTTGACCGTCTCCTCCTTGTAGAGCGACGTCAGCAGCGAGTGCCAGGCGATGGCGGGCGCGATCACGTCGATGCGCGGGTCGATGCCCGCGGACACGAGCTCGATCCCGCCGGCGTAGGAGGGGCCGTGCATGCCGACGCGGGGGTCGCCGGCGCGGTCGAGCTGCGCCTCCGGCTGCTGGGCGAGGTAGTCGAGCAGCGCCTGAACGTCGCGCCCCTCGTTGCCCTGCCAGTCGACCGTCACGGTCCCCCCGGACTCGCCGAAGCCCCGCGAGTCCCAGGTCAGGACGTTGAAGCCGGCCTTGCGCAGCGGGGCGGTGCCGACGTTGCCGGTCGCCTCGCTGGTCGCGCCGTCGCCCGTCTTGTCGCGCGAGCCGGCCCAGCCGTGCGTCATCAGGATCGTCGGCGCCCGCTTGCCGGACGCGAGCCCGTCGGCGAGATGGAAGGACGTGACGATGGGCGTGCCGTCGCCCGAGGTGACGACGGCGTCGCGGGCCTGGGCGGGGGAGGCGAGCACGAGCGCGGCCAGCGCGCCGAGCCCGGCGGCGAGACGAAGGAGCGGCATGGCCGCGATGGTGCCAGCCGGGCCCGCGCGGTGCGCCGGTACTCAGCCGCTGTAGCGCGCGAGCGCGGCGGCCATGCGGTCCTGGAGGACCTTGGCGCTGCTCGGATACACGCCGTTCATCAGGAACGCGAACGCCAGCCGGCCGCCGTCGCGGGTCTCGCAGTAGCCGGCCAGCGCAGAGACGTCGCGCAGCGTGCCGGTCTTGGCGCGGCAGGCGTCGCGGGCCGCGGTGCTCCGCATCCGGTACTGCAGCGTCCCCGTGCGCCCCGCGATCGGCAGCGACGCCGCGAACGGCGCGGTACATGTCGCTCTCGGCCATCGCCGTCAGCAGCGCGACGACCGCGCGCGGGGAGGTGCGGTTGGAGCGCGACAGCCCCGAGCCGTCGATGGCGCGGGTGCGGACGCCGAGTCCGGCGATCGTGCTGCGCACGACCCTCGCGCCGACCGCGGTCGTGCCGCGGCCGCCGAACGTCGCGCCGAGCGACTTGATCAGCGTCTCGGCGATGAAGTTGTCCGACGGCACGTTCATCGAGGCGATCAGGCGCGAGATCGTCGGCGAGCCGACGATCGCCAGCTGGACGACGGCCGGCGGCGCGACGCCGGCGCGGGCGCCGCGTCGCACGGCGACGCCTCGCCGCCGCAGCGCGGCGGTGAACGCCTTGGCCGCGAACAGGGGCGGGCTGGTCTGGAAGACGGGTCGCCGGCGGCCGGTGAAGCCGCGGTTGAAGGTCAGCGCGCTCAGCGGCCCGACCTCGAACGTGGTCCGGAACCCCTCGGAGGGCGGCCCGCGCAGGCCGTCGAACGCGGACTCGTCGCCGATCACGCGACCTCGGACCTCGGTGAGGCCGGTGTCGGCGATCAGGTTGTCGGCCAGGCGGCCCGCGGCCTTGGCGTCGAAGCTCGGGTCGCCGCCGCCGCGCAGGTACAGGTTGCCGGCGACGATCCCGAGCTCGTCGGGGGCGACGTCGGCGCTGGCGGCCGTGGTGAGCGTCCCGTCCGCGCCGAAGCGCAGCAAGCGCCGTCGAGGACGTGTAGAGCTTCTCCACCGAGGCGGGGATGCGGGCGATGTCGGAGTCCTCGCCGTACAGCGCCTGCCCGGTGTCGAGGTCGAGCACGTACGCGCCGGAGAACGGCCCGGCGTGGGCCATCTGCTGGCGCAGGATGCGCTTCGTCGCCGCGTCGCCGGCCGCCTGCGCGGCGGCGGGGGCGAGCAGGCAGGCGAGCACGCTGAGAACGCAAGCGATCCGGGCCATCGTGATCCGAACCCGCAGGCGGCCGGGAAGTCGCGGCCTAGCTGGTGACGTCGCGCTTACGCAGCACGAGGATCCCGGCCACCACGAACGCCGCCGCGTAGCCGGCCAGCAGCAGCCCGCCGGGCACCTGGGACAGCACGTCGCCGGTCTGCTCGGTCTCCAGGTTGCCGAGCGCGTTGGAGGCGCCGTTGGCGCCGTACTTCTGCACTGCGTCGCCGATGCCGGCCGGGATGATCGTCGAGCAGGTTCTCGCCGACGAAGATCCAGATCAGCGCGCCGACGATGGCACCGACCTGATTGCGGACGAGCGCGCCGAGCCCGACGCCGAGCGCCGCCCACAGCCCGGTCGCGAGCGTCTGGCCGATGATGATCCGCGTGACCTCGTCCGCCGTCGATGCCGGTCTCGATGTCGCGCGACTGACAGCCCGAGCAGCACGATCGCCGCGCACAGCCCGACCGCCAGCAGCCCGAGGAGCAGCCCGGCGGCCACCGTCGCGACGAGCTTGGCGAGCACGAGCCGGGTCTTGTTGGGCGCCGCGATCAGCGTCGGCGTGATCGTGCCGTGGCGGAACTCGGTGGTGACGGCGAGGATGCCCAGCACCAGCGCGAACGCCTGCGCGAAGCCCGAGATCCCCAGGAGGTCCTTGGCGCCGAAGTCCTCGGTGTCGGGATCGCTCGTGAACGTGGCCAGGAGGCTGATCAGGACGATGAGGCCGACGACCGACCCGATGAGCGCCAGGCTCGTCCGCGTCGAGCGCAGCTTGAGGAACTCGGCGGCGATCAGGTGCTTCATCCTGCCTCGGCCTGCGGCCTCGTCACCGCTGCGCCCGGCGTCGTCTCCCCGCCCGTGAGCTCGAAGAAGATCTCCTCCAGCGAGGAGCCGATCGGCGTCAGCTCGGAGATCACGATCTGCTGCTCGGCGATCACGCGGCCGATCTGCTCGCCGGTGCGGTCGCGCACCACCACCGCGTCGCCCGCCGTGTCGACGTCGGCGCCGTCGGCGCGCATCGCCTCCGCGAGGCGCGCCACGTCCGGGCCGGCCACGCGCACGCCGCCGGCGCGGGTGGCGAGCAGCTCGTCCAGCGGCGCCTGCGCGACCGAGCGCCCGTTCGCGATCACCACGACCTCGTGCGCGGTCTGGGAGACCTCGGCGAGGACGTGGCTGGAGACCAGGACGGCGCGGCCCTCGGCGGCCAGGGAGCGCAGGAAGTCGCGCAGCCACCGGATGCCCTGCGGGTCCAGGCCGTTGGCGGGTTCGTCGAGCACCAGCACCCGCGGGTCGCCCAGCAGCGCCCCGGCGAGGCCGAGCCGCTGGCGCATGCCCAGCGAGTAGCCGCCCGCGCGGCGGTCGGCGGCCGCCTCGAGGCCGACCATCGCCAGCATCTCGTCGACGCGGGTCCGCGGGATGCCCGCGCTGGTGGCCAGCATCCGCAGGTGGTTGCGGCCGCTGCGGCCCGGGTGCAGCATCCCGCCGTCGAGCACCGCGCCCACCGTGTGGACCGGGTCCTTGAGCTCCGCGAAGTGCTGCCCCTCGATCGTGGCGGTGCCCGACGTCGGGCGTGATCAGCCCGAGCAGCGCGCGCAGCGTGGTCGTCTTGCCGGCGCCGTTGGGACCCAGGAAGCCCACGATCTTGCCGGGCTCGACGGTGAAGGAGAGGTCGTCGACGGCCAGCGTGGGGCCGTAGCGCTTGCTCAGCCCCTTGATCTCGACCGCCGCCACGCCACAAGTGATAGCGGGCGATCCGGCGACACCGACCGTAAACTGGTGAGCACATGGGCAACGTCGTCAAGCTCGAGACACCGAAGCGCCGCCGCAAGCCGCGCTCGAAGACCGCGCTCGTGCTCGGCGGCGGCGGCTTCACCGGCGCGGTCTACGAGATCGGCGCGCTGCGGGCCCTGGACCTGCTGTCGGTCAACCGCACGATCAACGACTTCGACGTCTACGTCGGCACCAGCGCCGGCGCGCTGGTCGGCGCCCTGACCGCCAACGGCGTGACGCCCGAGCAGATGATGCGGGTCGTCAACGACCAGGTGCCGCAGCCGTTCCCGAACGTCACCCTGGACAGCCTGCTGCGGCCCAACTACCGCGAGTTCGCGGCCAAGGGCATCAAGTTCCCGCTCCACCTGGCGGGCGTCGTGCGCACGCTGGCGCGCAACCTCGGCTCGTTCTCGGTCGTGGACCTGGCGATCGCGCTCGCCGACGCGCTGCCCTCGGGCATCTACACCGGCGCGGGCGTCGAGGAGTACGTGCGGACCGTCCTCGACGGCGACGGCCGCAGCGACGACTTCCGCGAGCTGGACTGCGAGCTCTACCTGGCCGCCACCGACCTCGACACCTGCGAGCGGATCGTGCTCGGCGCCGAGGGCTGGGACGACGTGCCGATCTCCTCCGCCGTGCGCGCCTCGACCGCGCTGCCGATGGTCTACGAGCCGCACCGGATCAAGGACCGCGAGCTGGTCGACGGCGGGATCGTGTCGACCACCAACGTGGACATCGCCGTCGAGGCCGGCGCGAAGTTCATCGTCGTCGTGAACCCGCTCGTGCCCTATGTGAACGACTTCACGAAGGAGATCCCGACGCTGTTCGGCACCCGCACGCGGCGGGTCTCGGACATGGGCTTCCCGAAGATCGGCTACCAGACCTTCAAGCTGCTCGCCTACCAGCGCCTGCACGAGATGGCCGAGCGCTGGCAGGACCGCTACCCGGGCGTCGACATCGTCCTGATCGAGCCCGAGCCCGACGACGAGCTGATGTTCCAGACCAACATCCTCAACTACAACTCGCGGATCGCGGTCGCCCGGCACGGCTTCCACTCGGTCACCCACACGCTGGCCGCGAACTACGAGGAGTGGCGCGACGTCGCGGCCCGCCACGGGATCCAGATCTCCGCGACCCGCGTGCGCAAGGTGGTCAAGCACTACGAGGCCGAGCGCGAGACGACCCGCGCCTGGCGCCGGATCCTCGAGCAGACGACCGGCACCCTGCTTCGGCAGAGCGCCGGCGAATAGGACACATCTCACAGCGCGCGGTCGCGCGATGAGAGAGGATCGGCATCGAGCGTGCTGATCTCGGGCCCATCGACGACGCTGCCGGGCCCGCGCACGCCGCGGGTAGTCCAAGGCGCCCTCTTCCTGGGCGGCGAGTACCGCTACCTCGCCCGCTGCCGGCGTCGCTACGGCGACGTGTTCGCCCTCGAGGTGTGGCCCTTCCACCCGCTCGTGGTGGTGGGCGATCCGAAGGTGGTCAAGCAGATCTTCACCGGCGACCCAGCGCAGCTGCACGCGGGGGAGGGCAACCAGGTGCTCGAGCCGCTGGTGGGGCCGCACTCCGTCCTCGTGCTCGACGAGAAGGAGCACCTGCGCACCCGCAAGATGCAGCTCCCGCCGTTCCACGGCGAGCGGATGCGCGTCTACGGCGACTCGATGCGCGAGCTCGCCGAGGCGGAGGTCGCCACCTGGCCGGTGCGCGAGGCGTTCCCGCTGCTCCCGGCGATGCAGCGCCTGACGCTGCGGATCATCCTGCGCACCGTCTTCGGGCTCGACGGTGCGCGGATGACGGAGCTCGAGCGCGCGCTCGTGCGGGCGCTCCCGCTCGCGACGCGCATCATGCTCCTGCCCGCGCTCCAGCGCGACCTCGGGCGCCACACGCCGGCCGGGCAGTTCAACGCCGCCCGGGCGGAGGTCGACGCGCTGCTGCTGGCGGAGATCAGGCGTCGCCGCGAGAGCGGGGTGGAGGGCGAGGACGTCCTGTCGATGCTGATGCAGTCGGAGGAGTCCGACGAGGCGCTGCGCGACCACCTCGTGACGCTGCTGGTGGCCGGGCACGAGACGACCGCCACCACGCTGGCGTGGACCTTCGAGCGCCTCGTGCGCCATCCCGAGGCGATGGCCCGCGCCCGCGAGGACGCCGCCAACGGCGAGCACGCCTACCTCGACGCGGTGGTCCAGGAGTCGCAGCGCATGCGGCCGGTGCTGACCTTCGCGATGCGCACCCTGCAGGCCCCGCTGGAGGTGTTGGGCCACACCGTGCCGGCCGGCGCCACCGTCGGCACGTCCGTGGTGCTCATGCACAGCCGGGAGGACCTGTTCCCCGAGCCGCACGCCTTCCGGCCCGAGCGCTTCGTCGGCGCCAAGCCCGAGACCTACTCGTGGATCCCCTTCGGGGGCGGCGTCCGCCGGTGCCTCGGCGCGGCGTTCGCGCAGTTCGAGATGCGCCAGGTGCTCGGCGTCGTGCTGGCGCGCCGCGAGCTGCGCGCCGCGGACCCGGCCCCAGAGCGCCGCCGCCGGCGCGGCATCACCCAGGTGCCGGCCCGCGGCGCTCGCGTGATCGCTTCCTAGCCGCTGTACAGAGCGTCGAAGCGGTCGGCGTACTTCTCGTTGACCACGTTGCGCTTGACCTTCAGCGTCGGGGTCAGCTCGCCCGTCTCCTGGGAGAGGTCGTGGTCGAGGATCGTGAACCTCTTGACTTGCTCGACCTGCGCGTAGCTCGCGTTGACCTCGTCGAGGATCCCCTGGATCTTCTCGCGGACCTTCGGGTCCTCGGCCAGCTTGGCGGCGTCGGCGTCCTCGATCCCGAGCTCCTGCGCCAGGGCGGGGGCCTGCTCGGGGTCGAGCGTGAGCAGCACGACCGGGTAGGGCCGGCGGTCGCCGTACATCACGGCCTGCGAGATCCAGCGGTTCTGCTTGAGGTCGTTCTCGATGTTGGCCGGCGTCAGGTTCTTGCCGCCCGCGGTGATGATGATGTCCTTCTTGCGGCCCGTGATGGAGAGGAAGCCGTCCTCGTCGAGCGACCCAAGATCGCCCGTGTGCAGCCAGCCGTCCACGATCGTGCCGAACGACTCGTCCTCCATCTTGTAGTAGCCCTGGAAGATGTGGGGGCCCTTGAGCAGGACCTCGCCGTCGTCGGCGATCTTGATCTCCGAGCCCGGGATCGCGAAGCCGACCGTGCCGAGCCGGAACCGGTCGCGGGTCTGGGTGGTCGAGACCGTCGAGGTCTCGGTCATCCCGTAGCCCTCGAGCACGTAGACGCCGCACGCGTAGAAGAACTCGAGGATCTCCTTGGCGATCGGCGCGGCGCCCGTGTTGGCCTGCTTGAGGTTGCCGCCGAACGCCTGCCGGACGTTCTTGTACAGGGCCTCGTCCGCGGCGTCGAAGTGCGCCTGGAGCTCGGCGGGGACCTCCTGGCCGGCCGCCTGCAGCTGGCGCACCTTCACTCCGACCTGGGTGGCGCCCTTGATCATCGCCGGGTCGGCGTACGCGGTGACCGCGGTGTAGAGCTTCTCGAAGATCCGCGGGACCGACGGCAGGTAGGAGGGGTGGACCTCGTTGAGCTCGGCGATGATCTGCTGCGGGTCGCCGCCCCAGTACGCGATCGTCGAGCCGAGGTCGACCGAGAGCAGCTGGATCAGCAGCGCGTAGGCGTGCGCGAGCGGGAGGAAGAGGTAGGCGACCTCGTTCGACTCGAGCGCGCCGAGCTCCTCGGACATCGTGAGGACGCTGCGGTAGTTGCCGTGGGTGAGGACGCAGCCCTTCGGCGGCCCGGTCGTCCCCGACGTGTAGATGAAGGTGTACGGATCCTCGGGGCGCACGGCGGCCGAGCGCTCGGCCACCTCGGCGGCGTCGCGCCCGCGGCCGCGCTCGCGCAGCTCGCCGAGCGGGATCGCCTCGCCGGCCGGCTCGATCGCGATCACGGCCTCCAGCTTGGGCAGCTCGCCGCGGACCGCGTCGATCTTGGCCACCTGCGCGGCGTCCTCGCAGATGACGAAGCGGGACTCCGAGTTGCCGGCCACCCAGGCGCACTCCGACGGCGAGTTCGTCGGGTAGATGGGCACCACGACGCCGCCCGCGCTGGTGATCGCGAAGTCCGCGTAGGTCCACTCGGGGCGGGTCGAGCACAGCAGCGACACGCGGTCGCCCGGCTGCAGGCCGAGATCGATCAGCCCACGGGCGATCTCGGACACGATCTCGCCGAGCTCGGCGAACGACACGTCGTGCCACGCGCCGTCGCGCTTGAAGCGCGCCGCGGCGCGGTCGCCGTATCGCTCGGCGGCCAGGGCCAGCATGTCGGCGATCGTCCGTGAACCCGTCGACTGTGACGCGGCTGCCGTGCTCGATTCCATTTGTGCGCTCTCCTCGATGTCCTGCGGGAGGGCGATTCTATGTCCGCGGCGTTTGAGTGGC
The DNA here is from genome assembly GCA_963764385.1 of uncultured Solirubrobacteraceae bacterium. Taxonomy (GTDB): domain Bacteria; phylum Actinomycetota; class Thermoleophilia; order Solirubrobacterales; family Solirubrobacteraceae; genus DATFQI01. Next base: position 61,982 of record CAVXSJ010000010.1, read on the forward strand.
GCCGCTGCCCCGCGCTACGCGGTGGCGACTTGGGCCGTATTCCTTCGGGACGGGGTCTGTTCGCTCAGGTTGGCGAGGAACAGGGTCTTGTCGATTCGTCCCTGGAAGATGGGCACGCCCAGCTCCATGCACTTCTCGATGACCTCGCGACGCTCCATACCGGACTCTCGGGCGAGTTCCGTGGGCGTGAGGTGGATTGCCATCGCTAACGGCCTCCTGTGAGGTTTGCCACTGGTCTGGAAGGTACCGCCTCTGCCGGACGCGCTCAATGGCAAACGCTCAATCTGGACTAAACATTTCTCTCATACGGGGTTCGGGAGGTCGACGAAGACGTGGTCGATCCCGAATCGCTCGGACAGCCAGTCGCCCAGCGCGCGCACGCCGAACGTCTCTGTGGCGTAGTGGCCGGCGGCGATGAAGTGGATGCCCGCCTCGCGCGCGTCGGCCATCACGTGCTCGCGCGGCTCGCCCGTCAGGAATGCGTCAAGGCCGAGCGCGATCGCCTCGTCGAGAGCGTCGGCCGCCGAGCCCGAGACGATCCCGATCCGCCGGATCCGATCCGGCCCGGCGCCCAGGACGGTCGGCTCGCGCTCGGTCACATCGCGCACGCGCGCGAAGAGATCGTCGGCCGCGATCCCGTCGCCGGCGAAGGTCCCGAGACGCCCGACCGGCGTCCCGCGGAAGTCGCCGAACGGCTCGTGGCGCTCGCAGCCCAGCCGGTTGGCCAGGATCGCGTTGTTGCCGACCTCGGGGTGCGCGTCGAGCGGGATGTGGTAGGCGGCGAGCGCGACGTCGTGGACGAACAGGGGACGCAGACGCTCCGCAAGCACCGGGGTCAGCCCGGTGGGGTGGAAGTCCCAGAACAGGCCGTGGTGGACGAGCACCAGCTGCCCGTCGAGCGCCACCGCCCGCTCGAACAGCTCCCGCTGCGCCGACACGCCGGTGACCACGCGGTTCGCCTCGCCGCCGGCCGAGGGAACCTGGAGCCCGTTGGGACCGAGGTCGCGGAAGGCGCCCGGGTCGAGCAGCTCATCGAGGGCGGAGACGATCGAGGTGATCCGGATCATGGGGCTCCTGCGCGGTTGGCGATGTTTGGAAACAGTCCGATTTGGCCATTTGAACGCTAGAGTTTCCAGCCTTGGCTTCCAGGGGGCCAAGCCTGGCTCCATTCTGGAAGCGGAGAACCTTCAACGTGGGTAGGGGCACATGAGCGCGCTCTTGCAGACACCGCCTCGCGGCGATCTCGAGCCTGACGGAGCCGTAAGCGACCACATGCTGGTGGCGGCTGTCCGGCGCGGCGACGAGCGCGCCTTCGAGGCCCTCTACCAGCGCTACCACCGCCGGATCCACGCGTACGTGTTCGGCATGGTCAAGGACCACCAGCGCACGGAGGACGTCACGCAGGAGGTCTTCGTCTCCGCGATGCGCCGGATGCGCGCCACCGAGCGCCCGATCGCGTTCAAGCCCTGGATCTACGAGATCGCCAAGAACGCGTGCATCGACCAGTTCCGGCGCTCCAAGCGCGCGGAGGAGGTCTCCTACAGCTCCGACGACGGCCTCGCGCCCTCCGACTACACCCGGCTCGTGAGCAAGGAGCCCATCCCCGACGCGGCGCTGGAGTCCAAGCTGGAGCTCGACAACCTGTGCGGCGCGTTCGGCGGCCTCTCGGACGCGCACCACAAGATCCTCGTGCTGCGCGAGCTCGAGGGCCTCTCCTACAGCGAGATCGGCGAGCGCATGGGCATGAGCCGCCCGGCCGTCGAGAGCACGCTCTTCCGCGCCCGTCGGCGGCTCACCGAGGAGTACGACGAGCTCGCCTCCGGGCAGCGCTGCATCCGCGTCCAGTCGATCATCGCCGACGCCGGCAGCGGCCGCCTCGGCGCGCGCGACACGCGCCGGCTGGCCCGTCACGTCTCCCACTGCCAGCCGTGCCGCCGCCAGGCGCTCGCCGCCGGCGTGGTCGATCCCGCCGCCGTCCCGCGCCGCAGCCTGCGCGAGCGCGCGGTCGAGAAGGTCGCCTCGCTGTTCCCGATCCCGCTGCTGTTCCGCGGCCGCCGCGGCGGCTCGGGCGACGGCTGGCTCGGCCAGCTGCCCTTCGTCTCCGACCACGCGGCCGCCGGTGGCGCGAAGCTCGCCGCGGTCGCGGCGGTGGTGGTCGCCGGCCTCGGAGCGGGCGTCAGCACCCAGGTCGGCTCCGACAAGGAGACCCCCGCGGCCGACCGGCCCGCGAAGTCCTCCGAGCCGCGCAAGGTCGCCGCGCACTCGTCCGGCGCCCCCGCGGCCGTGTCCCCGGCCGTCGCCGCGCGCCGCAACAACGAGCAGAAGCGCAGCGAGAGCAGCCGGACCGCGGCGCGCCTGCGCAGCGAGCGCCGCGCCGGTTCCGGCTCGGCCCGCACGACCACCCCGACCACCTCGCAGCGGAAGCAGACGTCCGCTCCCGCGCCCACCTCAGGCGGCGGCGGCTCGGGCGACAACGGCGCCAAGTCCCCGGCGAAGGCCGGGACCGACGCGGTCGACGGCGCGACCAGCGGCCAGACCACCCCGAGCACGCCCGGGCTGAAGGTGCCCAAGATCGAGCTGCCCGCCGGCAGCGACATCGTGCCGCCGGCGCTCGACCCGAACGGCGCCGTGGGTGACACCGTGGACTCGGTCGGCCAGACCGTCGACGGGGTCCAGCAGGGCGTTCAGCGGACCGTCGACGGGCTGCAGCAGGGCATCCAGCAGACGGTCCCGAAGGTCACCAAGCCGCTCAACGAACTCGTGGGCGGGCTCGGCGGCGGGTAGCGTCGCGGTCCCGGTACGCTCGGACGGTGCCGGAACCGCAGCAGGACGCCTTCGTGGCGTCCCTCATGGACACCGACCTGTACTCGATCGGCGCGTTCTTCCACGACTCCCACCCGGAGTTGGTCGACGACGTGGTCGGCCAGGCCGAGGCGATCGAGCAGCTCGGGCTGCAGGCCTGGGCCGGGCGCGAGGGGATCGAGTCCGAGGCGGCCTTCCAGACGCTCGTGACCGGCCTCGCGGTGCGCTACTACCGCGCCGTCAACGGCCGCCCGGGCTGATTCAGGCTCAGGCGCCTGAGCTAGACTGCTGCGCATCGGGGCGTGGCGCAGCCTGGTAGCGCGCGCCGTTCGGGTCGGCGAGGTCCCCGGTTCAAATCCGGGCGCCCCGATACTCCTCCTCCCGCGACCTGGCACGCGCCCGCGCGGGAGGGACGGCCCCGCCCGGCCCGGCGAGGTCCCCGGTCCTCAAATCCGGGCGCCCCGATAACGGATACTTCCGCCTCCCAACACCCGAGGGAGGCTCGATGAGGATCGCAAGGAGCGCGGCCGTGGTGGCCGCGGCGGTGGCTGTGCTCGTCCCGGCGACGGCACAGGCCGCCAAGCGCGACAACCTGTGGAAGGCGTACGACCGCACGCTCAGCCGTGCCAGCTACGTCGACCTGACGCACCGCATCACCCCGGACATACCGGTCTGGAAGGGCTTCGGAGAGTCGAGCTTCTCTCCCTCGCTGAATCCCGAGACCGGCCGGCCGTACAACTTCGCCAGCGACGGCTTCGAGGCGACGGCCTACAACCTCGCCACCGACCAGCTGGGCACGCAGCTCGACCCGCCCGCCCACTGGGACCCGAACTACCCCGCGATCGACGAGATCCCGGCCAGCTTCGCGGTCCGCCCGCTGGTGGTCATCAACACCGCTCCGCAGGTCCGCAAGGACCCGAAGTACTTCCTGCACACCAGCGGCGTGAAGGCGTGGGAGAAGCGCCACGGCAGGATCCCCGAGGGATCGGTCGTGATGGTCCGCTCCGACTGGTCCAAGCGCTGGACCGAGGACCCGGTGGCGGCCAAGGCGCTCGCCGCCGACCCGAACTTCCCCAGCGTCGGCCTCGACGCGCTGAAGTTCCTGCACCGCAAGCGCCACATCCTGTTCCACGGCCACGAGCCGCTGGACACGGACTCGACGCCCACGCTCGAGGGTGAGGCGTGGCTGATGCACCACGGCTACGCGCAGGCCGAGGGCGTCGACAACCTCGACGCGGTGCCGGCCAAGGGCTGCCTGGTCAGCATCGGCTTCCCGAAGTTCGCCGGCGGCGTCGGAGGCTACGCGCGCTACATCGCGATCTGCCCGCGCTCGGTGAAGGGCCGCAGGGTCTCGCGCGCCGACGCGCCGCTCCCGCGGACCGACCGGACCCTCCACTGGGACGAGGCGCGCGGCTTCCGCGTGAGATGACAACTGGCGCGGCGGGATCCCCCGGGGATCCCGCCGCGCGCGTACACTCGCGCGATGCTCGGCCTCCCCGACGGCGTCACGGCGCTGCTGTTCGACCTCGACGGCGTCCTCACGCAGACGGCGAAGGTCCACCAGGCGGCGTGGAAGGACATGTTCGACGCCTACCTGCGTGAGCGCGACGGCGGCGGCTTCGCCGAGTTCACCAAGACCGACTACGAGCGCTACGTGGACGGCATGCCGCGCTACGACGGGGTGCGCCAGTTTCTGAGGTCACGCGGGATCGACGCGGACGAGGAGCTCGTGCGCACGCTCGGGGACCGCAAGAACGACGCGGTGCAGAAGAAGATCCGCGAGGACGGCGTCGAGGTCTACGAGGGGTCGCGGCGCTACCTGGAGGCGGCCCGCGACGCCGGGCTGCGGCGAGCTGTGGTGTCGTCCTCGGCCAACGCCGAGGAGGTGCTCAATGTGACCGGCCTCGCGCAGTTGATCGAGGCCCGCGTGGACGGCGTGGTGGCCACCCAGCGCAACCTCCCGGGCAAGCCCAAGCCCGACACGTTCATCGAGGGCGCGCGGATGCTCGGCGTCGAGCCGGCCCAGGCCGCGGTGTTCGAGGACGCGCTGGCCGGGGTCGAGGCGGGCCGCGCCGGGAACTTCGGCGCCGTCATCGGCGTCGACCGTGTGGGCCAGGCGGACGCGCTCGCAGAGCGCGGCGCCGACCGTGTCGTCCAGGACCTCGACGAGCTGCTGTGAACGACCGCTCGGACCTTGTTCACGGTCGAGCCGTGGGCGATCAGCGAGCCGGAGCTCGACCTCGAACGGCTCGCGCACACGGAGTCGGTGTTCGCGCTCTCCAACGGCCACATCGGGCTGCGCGGCAACCTCGACGAGGGCGAGCCGTTCGGGCTTCCCGGGACCTACCTCAACGGCTTCTACGAGACCCGCCCGCTGCCGTACGCCGAGGCCGCCTACGGCAACCCGGAGGACGGCCAGACGGTCGTCGACGTCACCAACGGCAAGCTGATCCGGCTGCTGGTCGACGACGAGCCGTTCGACATCCGCTACGGCGAGCTGCTGCGCCACGAGCGCCGCCTGGACATGCGCACCGGGATGCTCACCCGGGAGGTCGAGTGGCGCTCGCCGACCGGCGGCGCCGTGCGCGTGCGCACGACCCGGCTCGTGTCGTTCACGCAGCGCTCGGTGGCGGCCATCCGCTTCGAGGTCGAGCCGCTCGAGGCGCACATGCGCGTCGTCGTGCAGAGCGAGCTGGTGGCCAACGAGCCGGTGCCGGTGCATGACCAAGGACCCGCGCGCGGCTGCGGCGCTGGCCGCCCCGCTGGTGGCCGAGGAGCACTCCACCTACGACATGCGCTCGGTGCTCGTGCACATCACGCGCCGCAGCCGGCTGCGGATGGGCGCGGGGATGGACCACATCATCGACGGTCCCGAGGGCTGGGTGTTCGCTGCCGAGAGCCGCGACGACCTCGGCCGGATCACGGTGACCGCCGACATCGAGCCCGGCCAGCCGCTGCGCATGGACAAGCTGCTCGCCTACGGGTGGTCGAGCGTGCGCTCGCTCCCGTCGGTGCGCGACCAGGTCGATGCGGCGCTGGCCGCCGCGCGCAAGTCCGGCTTCGACGGGATCGCCAAGGAGCAGCGCGCGTACCTCGACGACTTCTGGGAGAACGCCGACATCGAGCTCGAAGGGCGACATGGAGCTCCAGCAGGCGGTGCGGTTCTCGCATCTTCCACGCCATGCAGGCGGGCGCCCGCGCCGAGCAGCGGGCGATCCCGGCCAAGGGCCTGACCGGCCCGGGCTACGACGGCCACTCGTTCTGGGACTCCGAGAGCTTCGTGCTGCCGCTGCTGACCTACACGGTCCCCGACGCCGCGGCGGACGCGCTGCGGTGGCGCTGGTCGACGCTGGACCTCGCGATCGAGCGCGCCGCCACGCTGCACCTGGAGGGCGCCGCGTTCCCGTGGCGCACCATCCGCGGGCAGGAGTGCTCGGGCTACTGGCCGGCGGGCACCGCCGCGTTCCACATCAACGCCGGCATCGCCGCCGCCGTGATCCGCTACGTGCAGGCCACCGGCGACGAGGAGTTCGAGCGCACCGTGGGCCTCGAGCTGCTGGTCCCGACCGCCCGCCTGTGGCGCTCGCTCGGCCACCACGACGCCGAGGGCGCGTTCCACATCGACGGCGTGACCGGGCCGGACGAGTACACGGCGATCGTCGACGACAACGTCTACACGAACCTGATGGCGCAGTGGAACCTGCGCGCGGCGGCCGAATGGTGCGCGAAGCATCGCGACGAGGCGGAGGCGCTGGACGTCGACGTCGAGGAGGAGGCCTCGTGGCGCGACGCCGCCAACGCGATGGCGATCCCCTACGACGACGCGCTCGACGTGCACCCGCAGAACGAGGACTTCACGCGCAAGGCGCAGTGGAACTTCAACCTCACGCGCGACGACCAGTACCCGCTCCTGCTGCACTTCCCCTACTTCGACCTCTATCGCCGGCAGGTCGTCAAGCAGCCCGACCTCGTGCTCGCGATGCAGTTCCGCGGCGACGCCTTCACGCCCAACCAGAAGGCGCGCAACTTCGCCTATTACGAGGCGGTCACGGTGCGCGACTCGTCGCTGTCGGCGTGCACGCAGGCGGTGATGGCGGCCGAGGTCGGCCATCTCGAGCTCGCCTACGACTACTTCGCCGAGGCCGCGCTGGTGGACATCGCCGACCTCAAGGAGAACACCAAGGACGGCCTCCACATCGCATCGCTGGCCGGGGCGTGGAGCGCGGTGGTCAACGGGTTCGGCGGGATGCGCGACAACGAGGGCCGGCTCAGCTTCGCTCCTCGCCTGCCGCCGGCGCTGACCCGGCTGTCGTTCCGGATCACCTGGCGCGGGCGGCGGCTGTGCGTCGAGGTGGCGGACTCCCAGGCGCTGTATCGGCTCACCGACGGCGAGGCGCTGGAGATCACCCATTACGGCGAGCGCGTCACGATCCAGCCGACCGCGCCGCTGACGCTGAAGGTGCCGCCGACGCCGCAGCGCCCGGAGCCGCACCAGCCGCCGGGGCGGGCGCCCGTACGGCGCCGCCCGCCGGTCCGCTAGCTACATTTCCCGCCCATGCGCAAGGGACTCACGACCGCCTACGGCGGGCTCGCGATGCTGATCGCGACGCTCGTCCTCGTCCAGTTCTTCCTCGCCGGCCTGGGGATCTTCGGGGCCGCGAGCTTCGAGTCGCACAAGTCGGTCGGCTACATGCTGCACGGGCTCACCGGATTGCTGTTCCTGCTCGCGATCGCCGGCCCGCGCACGGGCCGCGACATCGGGCTGAGCTTCGTGCTGCTCGCCCTCTGCACCTTGCAGGTCTACCTGCCGGAGCTGCGCGCCGACGCTCCGGTGATCGCGGCCTTCCACCCGTTGCTGGCGCTCGTCATCGGTGGGCTCGCGCACGCCATCGGGCGGCGCTACATCGGTCGTGGCGGCGTCTCGGCAGTGCCTGCCTGAGGCAGCGGGCCGTAGGCCCGGTAGAGGCCGACCAGCAGCGCGATCGTCATCCCGAGCAGCGGCCAGAGGGGCCAGAAGTAGCCGGCGCCCGTGGCGGCCCATACGATGAGCAGGATGGCGGTGACGAGCGGTCCGGCGACGGTGAGCGCAAGGGCATCTCGACGGGCCTGCGCGCGCTCAGCGCCTGGCTCGCGGTTGGTGTTGTTTTTCATGGTTCCCAGTTCGTAAGCGTTCCCTGACGACACTCAGGATGGGCGTCGCGGGGGCGGTGACGACAGAGGAACCTGGTACCTAGACCGTCGGTAGGGAGAACCGCACTGCGCCAGGGGGCGCTCACCCGCCAGCCAGCGCGAGCTTCTGAGGGCGCGTGAGCCGCTTCACGCGGGCCTCGAGCGACGGTCGATCGTCCAGCCGCAGCAGAGCGTGCCGTCGGCGCAGCGCAGCAGGTAGACGTAGGCCACGAGAGGACCGTATACTCCGGCTCCCGCGAGCAGACCTCGCGGCGCGGGCCGCCCGCTCGTGCGGGTCTCGGGGGGCGAACCTTCCGGCGAGCCGCCTATCGTCGGTGTCCGTGACCGCCACTCATCGATACCCGCGCCGACGAGCTTCTGCGGACGCTCGCCGGCCCCGAGGCCCGCTTCCGCGAGCACCAGCTCGAGGCGGTGCGGGACCTCGTGGACGACCGCGCGCGGGTGCTGTGCGTGCAGCGGACGGGGTGGGGCAAGTCGGCCGTCTACTTCCTCGCCACGGCGCTGCTGCGCGAGCGCGGCGCCGGCCCGGCGCTGATCGTGTCGCCGCTGCTGGCGCTGATGCGCAACCAGATCGCGGCCGCCGAGCGGCTCGGGATCCGCGCGCGGACCATCAACTCGACCAACCGCGAGGACTGGAACGCGGTGCGCGACCTGCTGGCCGAGGACGCGGTGGACCTGCTGCTGATCAGCCCGGAGCGGCTCAACAACCCGCGCTTCCGCGAGGAGATGCTGCCGCTCTTCGCCTCCCGCGTCGGGCTCGTGGTCGTCGACGAGGCGCACTGCATCAGCGACTGGGGGCATGACTTCCGGCCCGACTACCGGCGCCTGCGGGACATGCTCGCGCGGCTGCCCGAGGGCGTGCCGGTGCTGGGCACGACGGCGACCGCCAACGACCGCGTGGTCGCCGACGTGGTCGAGCAGCTGGGCGGCGGGCGTGAAGGCCTACCGCGGAGAGCTCGGGCGCGACAGCCTGCGCTTCGAGGTCGTCGAGCTGCCGGGGCAGGCGGACCGGCTGGCGTGGCTGGCCACGTGGCTCGAGCAGCTGCCGGGCTCGGGGATCGTCTACACGCTCACCAAGCGCGACGCGGACGTCGTCGCCGAGTGGCTGACCACCCGCGGGATCGCCGCCGAGGCCTACAGCGGGGAGGTCGAGACCGAGCGGCGGGTGGACGTCGAGGACCGGCTGCTGCGCAACGACCTGAAGGCCGTGGTCGCCACCAGCGCGCTGGGGATGGGCTACGACAAGCCCGACCTCGGGTTCGTCGTGCACTACCAGGCGCCCGGCTCGGTCATCTCCTACTACCAGCAGGTCGGGCCGCGCCGGCCGCGCGATCGAGCGCGCGGAGGTCGTGCTGCTGCGCGGCGCCGAGGACCGCCGGATCCAGGACTTCTTCATCGAGCAGGCGTTCCCGCGCCGCGAGCTGGTCGAGCGCGTGCTGGAGCGGATCGGCGATCAGGGCGCCACCACGCCGGAGCTGACCGCCGAGGTCAACCTCGGCCGCGGCCGGATCGAGGCGATGCTGAAGGTGCTGGACGTCGAGGGCGCGGTCGTCCCGCGACGGCACGCGCTGGGTGCGCGACGAGGGCGAGTGGACCTACGACGCCGAGCGCTACGCGCGGATCACCGAGCTGCGCCGCCGCGAGCAGGCGGCGATGGCCGCCTTCGGCGCGGACGGGCGCTGCCTGATGCGCGTGCTGCGCGAGGAGCTCGACGATCCGCGCGCCGAGGACTGCGGGCATCTGCGCGGCGTGCGCCGGCCCGCGCTTCAACGGCCCGCTGGATCCCGCGCTGGTGCGCGAGGCGGCGCTGCTGCTGCGCTCCCGGCCGCTCGTGCTCGAGGTCAAGAAGATGGCGCCGAGCCGAGACGGGCGCGATGAAGAAGCTGCCCGAGGACGTGCGCGCCGAGGAGGGCCGCGCGCTCGCCCGGATGGGCGACGGCGGCTGGGATCCCGTCGTGCGCGAGGGGCTGCGCGCGGGACGGTTCGGCGACGAGCTCGTGGAGGCCGCCGCCGACCTCGTGCGCGCGTGGGCGATCCCGGCCGACTGGGTGGCCGCCGTGCCGTCGCGCCGCGCGGGCGACCCGGTGAGCGACTTCGCACGCCGCCTCGCCGACGCGCTCGGCAAGCCGTTCGCCCCGGTGCTCGAGCGGGCCGAGGACCGGCCGCCGCAGCGCGAGATGGCCAACTCGGCCCAGCAGGTCGCCAACGTCCGCGGCGCGTTCGCCGTCACCAGCGACCCGCCGCCGGGCGCCTGCCTGCTCGTCGACGACGTGCGCTTCAGCGGCTGGACGCTCGCCATGGTGGCCGGGCAGCTGCGCCGCCGGGGGGCCACCGCCGTCCGCCCGCTCGCGCTCTCGACGGCGTTCTGAGCGGGCGCTGCCGCCGCGGGCCCGCTCGCCTCTTTGCAGCGTCGTGAGCTCAGTCGCGCGGTAGCGCGAGCTCGGCCAGCACGGCGCGGTGGTCGCTGCCGTGCCAGCGGGAGCACGCGGACCGAGCGCACGCCGCAGCGCTCGTCGGCGAGCACGTGGTCGATGGTCACGGGCGGCGGGAACCGCCGGCCCGCGGGCCACGTGGCGCGCAGCCCGCTGCCGACCTCGTCGGCGGCGTCCTCGTATCCACGGCCGATCACGCGCCGCAGCTCGGCGTGGTCGAGGGTGGCGTTGAAGTCCCCGGTCAGGATCCGCACCGCGCCCTTGGGGGTGGCGGGCGGCAGCGCCCGCAAGTCGTCGCGCCACTCATCGATGTTCGCCTCGCCGGATCGGCACCCGCGGGTGGACGGCGTACAGCTCGATCGGCGGCGCGCCGGCCGGTCGGGCGCGTGCGACCGTCACGGTCTGCCCGTCCGGCGCCGAACGACGCTCCAGCGGGAACCGCGAGTACAGCCCGGTGCCGAACCCTCCGCGGCGGACGTCGAGGACGCTGTGCGGGAGCAGCTTGCCGAGCTCCCGCGCCACCCGCGGGGTGAGCTCCTGCACGCTGACGACGTCCGGCCGCGTGCGCCGCACCAGCGCGGCCAACGAGCGGGCCGCGCTGCGGCCGCTGGTAGACGTTGGCGGTCAACACGCGCAGCCGAGGCCCTGAGCCGCCCTCGGCACCGCTCGGGCCGCCCAGCGCCCGCGGCGCGACGAGGACGGCGAGCACCACGGCCGCCGCCAGCGCCGCGACGGCGGCCGCGCCCCGCCGCAGCAGCGCGGCAATCGCCGCGATCACGACCGCGCCGCCCACCGCCAGCGGCGTGTACGCGAACAGCGGAACCATCGGGTATCCCCGCTCGAGCCCAAACGCGCGCACGACCACCCAGGCCACACAAACGGCCACGAGCCCCCAGGCGACAACCGTGCGCACGATCGGTGAAGCGTGGCGGATCGCCGCGCCGCGGGGGGTGGCGGGTGCGCACCACACGGCGAAGCCGGCGGATCGGCGCGGCGCGCCAATCGCGGCGGCGGCGCCAATCGCGGCGGCGCCAATTGCGGCGGCGCCAATCGCGGCGGCGCGCCAATCGCGGCGGCGCGCCAATCGCGGCGGCGCGCCATCGCCGTGCCGCCCCGGGACGGCGCCGCTAGGGTCGCCCGGGTGGGCCGTTGGCCGGTGATCCTGCCCGTGTTGGTCGCGCTTGCGGGCTGCGGCGGCGACGATACGCCCGAGCGCGTCACGCCTGGGCCGGTGTACCCGCCGCGCGCCGCGGAGCCCGCCACCTCGCCGAAGCCCTCGGCCACGCCTGCCGGGCGGGTCGTGCGGGTGGGGGCGAGGCCCGAGGGCGTCGTGTTCGATGCCCGGACGGGACTCGTGGCGGTCGGCGTCGCCGAGCCGCCCGAGCTCGCGCTGCTCGACCGCGACGGACGCGAGCGCACACGGGTGCCGCTCCTGGGCCGCCCCGGCACCTCCAGCTCGCCGCCCGGGGTGGCCCGGTGCTCGTGCCGGCCGAGCCGGCCGACGCGCTCGTGGAGGTGTCGCTGCCCGGCGGACGCACGCGGATCACGAGGGTGGGTGACCAGCCGCACGACGCGGCCGGCCTGGGCGGCCGGATCTACGTCGGCGACGAGTTCTCCTCGACGCTGACCGCGCTCGACCGCGGCAGGGTCAGCGGTGAGGCGACGGTCGACGCCCAGCCGGGGGGCGTGGTCGCCGCCGGCGACAAGGTCGGCGTCATCTCCGTGCTCGCCTACACGATCGAGCTGTTCGACCCGGACACCCTGAAGGGCGAGGGATCGCGCAACGCCGGGCTCGGACCGACCCACGCGGTCGCCGACGCCGACGGCCGCATCTACATCACCGACACCCGCGGCGACGCGGTGATCGTGTACGCCACGCGGCCGCGCCTGAAGTGGGTCGGCCGGCTCGAGCTGCCGGGCTCGCCGTACGGCATCGCCGCCGACCCACAGGGCGACCGCGTCTGGGTCACGCTCACTGCCCGCAACGAGGTGGTCGAGCTCCAGGGCGGGGACCAGCCGAAGCGGTTGCGCAGCTTCCCGACCGTGCGCCAGCCGAACACCGTCGCCGTCGAGCCCAGGTCGGGTCGCGTGTACGTCGCCTCCCGCACCGATGGCACCCTCCAGCTCATCGATCCGTAAATTCGGCACCTGCTTCACTTCGCTGCACTCCGGGGTCTGACCCCTCGCTTCATTCCGCTGCGCTGAGGGGCCTGACTCCGGGTGGGCTGGCAGACTGGATGGGATGAGCAGGCGGGCGTGGGCTGGGTTTGCGGCGATGTCCGTGCTGTGGGGGATCTCGTACCTGTTCATCAAGATCGCGGTGGACGACGGGCTGTCTCCGGCGTTCGTCGCGTGGTCTCGAGTGGTGCTGGCCGCGGCGGTGCTGCTTGCGCTGGCCGCGCGCGCCGGGTCGCTGCCGAGCCTGAAGGGCCGCGGGCGGTGGCTGGCGCTCTACGCGCTACTGGAGATCTCGATCCCGTTCCCGCTGATCGCGGCCGGGGAGCGGCACATCGACTCGTCGCTGGCGGCGATCATCATCGCGGCGGTCCCGCTGATCATCGCGGTGCTGGCGATCCGGTTCGACCGGGCGGAGCGAGCGACGGGCGGGCGGTTGGTGGGGCTGCTGGTCGGCTTCTCGGGCGTCGTGGCGCTGGTCGGCATCGACGTTGCGGGCCGGACCGACGAGTTGCTCGGCGCGCTCGCCGTGCTCGGCGCGGCGGTCGGGTACGCGGCCGGGCCGATGGTGCTGCGCAGCAAGCTCAACGGCTTCGACTCGGTCGCCACGATGGGCGTCTCGCTCGCGATCGCCGCGGTGGTCCTGACGCCGCTGACGATCGCCGCGCCGCCGACGGAGATGCCGTCCACCGACGCGATCGTGGCGATCGTGGTGCTCGGCCTGCTGTGCACCGCGCTCGCGTTCGTGGTCTTCGGCCGGCTGATCGCCGAGATCGGCCCGAGCCGGGCGTCGGTCATCACCTACGTCAACCCGCTCGTGGCGGTCGCCGTCGGCATGGTCGTGCTCGACGAGCGGCCCGGGGCTGGGGCGATCGTCGGCCTGCTGCTGATCCTCGCCGGCTCGTGGCTGTCGACCGACGGGCGGCTCCCGCCCGGCTTCGCCGGCTGGCTGTCGCGGACACGCGAGGCGCGGCGTCAGCCGCGCGAGGCCTAGTCGGAGGGGAGACGCGGACCCGCGAGGGCCGGCGTCAGCCGCGCGAGGCGTAGTCGGAGAAGAAGTCCAGCGAGTCCGGGTTCGCGAGCGAGTCGCGGCTCGCGGCCTTGTCGGGATCGTCGCCCTGGAGGATCCGCTTGACCGGGACCTCGAGCACCTTGCCCGAGAGCGTCCGCGGCACCTCCTTCACGCGCACGACGTCGTTCGGCACGTGCCGCGGGGAGCAGTCCTCGCGGATGCGGGTGCGGATCGCCTTGACGAGCTCCTCGTCGAGCTCCGCGCCCTCGCGCAGGACCACGAAGAGCGGCATGAAGTTCTCCTCGCCCTCCTTGGGGATGTCGACCACCAGCGCGTCGGTCACGTCGTCCAACGCGAGCACGGCGCGGTAGATCTCCGCGGTGCCCATGCGGATCCCGCCGCGGTTGATGGTCGAGTCCGAGCGGCCGCTGATGATCGCGGTGCCGCGGTCGGTGATCTCGATCCAGTCGCCGTGGCGCCAGATGCCGGGGAACATCTCGAAGTAGCTCTCCCGGTAGCGCTCCCCGCCCTCGTCGTTCCAGAAGTACAGCGGCATCGACGGCATCGGCTCGGTCAAAACGAGCTCGCCGACCTCGCCGATCAGCGGCTCCCCTTCGGGGCTCCAGGACTCGATGGCGGCGCCCAGCGCGCGGGCCTGCAGCTCGCCCTCATAGACGGGCACCAGCGGGCTGCCGCCGACGAACGCCGTGCACAGGTCGGTGCCGCCGCTCGTCGAGAACAGCCACGTGTCCTCGCCGACGTGCTCGTAGATCCAGCGGAACCCCTCGGGTGAGAGGGGCGAGCCGGTCGAGCCGACCGACTTCAAAGCCGACAGGTCGCGGCCGTCGCGGGGCTCGACGTCGGCCTTCATGCAGGACGCGATGTAGCTCGCGCTGGTGCCGAACGTGGTGATCCCGGCGGACTCGGCGAGATCCCACAGCACGCCCATGTCGGGAGAGCCCGGGCTGCCGTCGTAGAGGACGATCGCCGCCTCGGTCAGCAGCCCGCTGACGAGGAAGTTCCACATCATCCAGCCGGTCGTCGTGTACCAGAAGATGCGGTCCCCGGGCTGCGCGTCGAGGTGCAGGTGGAGCATCTTGAGGTGCTCGACGAGGATCCCGCCCTGGCCCTGGACGATCGCCTTGGGCAGGCCGGTGGTGCCCGACGAGTAGAGGACCCACAGCGGGTGGTCGAACGGCACGCGCTCGAATAGAGTTCGCCCTCGCCGAGGAAGCCGTCCTGCCAGCCGGAGCCGTCGAGGTAGCCGAGCCTGACCAGCTCGCCGCCGACCTCGTCGTGGATGCCCGCCACCGTCTCGGAGCGGTCGTAGTCCTTGCCGTTGTAGCGGTAGCCGTCGACCGCCAGCAGCACCTTCGGCTCGATCTGCGCGAAGCGGTCCACGACGCTGCGCGCGCCGAAGTCGGGCGAGCAGCTCGACCACACGGCGCCGAGGCTGGCGGTAGCGAGGAACGCGGCGATCGCCTCGGGGATGTTGGGCATGTAGGCGGCCACGCGGTCCCCGCGCTCGACGCCCAAAGCACGGAGCCCGGCCGCGATGCGCGCCACCTGCGAGCGCAGCTCGCCCCACGTCATCTCGGCCTGGTCGCGCGCCTCGGAGGCGTGGACGATGGCCAGCGCGTCGTCGTCCTTGTCCTGGAACGCGCGCTCGGCGTAGTTGACCTCGGCCCCCTTGAACCACACCGCCCCGGGCATCTCGCGCTTGGCCAGCACCTCGTCGTAGGAGGAGCCGACCTCGAAGAACTCCCAGATCGAGGCCCAGAACCCCTCCAGGTCCTCGACGGAGAACCGCCACAGGTCGTCGTACGTCTCCAGGTCCTTGTCGAGCCAGCGCATGTAGCGCGTCATCAGCGCGTTCTCGACCAGGTCCTCCGGCGGCTCCCACAGCTTCGTCCCCATGGGCCGCCATGATGCCAGCGTGCTCCGCACCGTGACCGCGACCCGCTACGTGACGCCCCTGCGGGAGGGCGGGTCGATGCCGGGCCTGATCGAGGCCGACGACGACGGGCTCTACGTGCTCAAGTTCCGCGGCGCCGGCCAGGGGCCGAAGGCTCTCGCGGCCGAGATCGTGGCGGGTGAGGCGGCGCGGGCGCTCGGGCTCCCGGTGCCCGAGCTGGTACTGGTGGACCTCGACCCCGCGCTGGGCGCCGCCGAACCGGACCCCGAGATCCAGGACCTGATCGCGGCCAGCGACGGGATCAACTTCGGCATCGACTTCCTTCCGGGCGCGTTGCCGTTCAACCCCGCCCGCCCGCCGGAGCCCGACCTGGCCGCCGACATCGTGTGGTTCGACTCGTTCGTCCTCAACGTGGACCGCACGCCGCACAACCCGAACCTGCTGCTCTGGCACCAGCGGCTGTGGCTGATCGACCACGGCGCCGCGCTCTACGTCCACCACGCGCCCGGCGACGCCGTGGCCCGGGCGGGGGAGCGCTTCCCGGCGATCCGCGACCACGTGCTGCTCCCGTTCGCGAGCTCGATCGTGCAGGCCGACGCGCGGCTGGCGGCCCGGCTCGACGCCGCGCGCCTCGAGGCGATCGCCGCCGACGTGCCGGACGGCTGGGCGCCGCGCGAGGCCTACGCGGCCCACCTCACGGCGCGGCTCGCAAATCGCGAGGGGTTCGTGGAGGAGGCCGAGTCCGTCCGTGGCTGAGCCCTTCCAGTACGCGATGCTGCGCGTGATCCCGCGCGTCGAGCGCGGTGAGGCGCTGAACGCCGGCGTGGCGCTGTTCTGCCGTCCGCTGCGCTACCTCGGGGCGCGCGCCGAGCTCGACGAGGCGCTGCTCGCCGTGCTCGCGCCCGGCTGCGACCCCGACGAGGTGCGTGCCCAGCTGGACACGCTGGTGGCGGTCGCCGAGGGCCGGCCCGAGGGCGGCAAGGTCGCGGGCCTGCCCCAGTCGGACCGCTTCCACTGGATCACGTCGCCGGCCAGCACGATCGTGCAGCCCTCGCCCGTCCACACCGGCCTCACCACCGACCCGGCGGGTGAGCTGGACAAGCTCTTCGAGGCGCTCGTCAGGCGCTGATTCAGCGGATCGACTTGGCCTCGACCGGGAAGTCGAAGAACGTCTCGGGGAACGGCTCGTCGCGCAGCGTGAAGTGCCACCACTCGGTCGCGAGCCCCTTGAAGCCGGCCTTGAGCATCGCGCGGCGCAGCAGCAGCCGGTTACGGCGCTGGGCCGACGTCACGCTCGCGGCGTACGGATGCGACTTCGGGTCGAAGCAGTCGTAACCGGTGCCCATGTCGATCGAGTTGTCGCCGAACCGCACGGACCGAGGCGCGGTGCAGTCGCGCAGCATGTCGCCGCGGCGATAGCGCTCCTGTGACGCCGCGGGGCGCTTGACGAGCGTGAGGTCGACGGTGCTGCCCCGGCTGTGGCCGGACTTGGTGGCGATGTAGCCCTCCTTGAACACCCGCCGCTTGTCCACGCGGGGGTAGAACTCGGCCTTCATCGTCTGGTCGCGCACGCGCTTGCCCCAGGCGACGAAGTCGTCGACGGCGCGCTGCGGGCGGTAGCAGTCGTAGACCTTGAGCGTGTAGCCCTTCTTGCGCACGGCCGCCTGCACGCGACCCAGCGCCTTCGCGCTCTGGCGCGTGAGGATGCACTCCGCCTCCCGGTACCCCCTGATCGGCCGCCCGATGAAGTTGTGGTGGGTCGTGTAGCGCATCTCCTGGATCGCGCCGGGCGCGAAGTCGTGGAGGAGGCTGAAGGCGTCGGCCGGGGCCTTCTGTGCCGAGGCGGTCGAAGGGGCGAGGAGGGCGAGGGCCAGCACGGCGGCGAGGGTCAGGCGCATGGCCGGGCATCGTACGCTTGGCGCGTGACGCTCGGCCTCGACACCCCGCACGGCCCCGCCAGGGCCCATCTGCACCCCGCGACGGACGCGACCGCGCTGCTCGTCCTCGGCCACGGGGCCGGCGGCGGCGTCGGCGCGCCCGACCTGGTGGCCGCCACCGCGGCCGCCAACGAGGTCGGCGTAAGCGTGGCGCTGGTCGAGCAGCCCTACCGCGTCGCGGAGCGTCGCTCGCCGGCGCCCGCCCACCAGCTCGACACCGCCTGGACCGCCGTCGTCGAGCAGCTGCGCGAGGACCTGCCGATCCTGTGCGGCGGCCGCTCCTCCGGCGCGCGGGTGGCGTGCCGCACGGCCGCGGCCACCGGCGCGCTGGGGGTGCTCTGCCTCGCGTTCCCGCTCCACCCGCCGGGCCGCCCGGAGAAGACCCGGCTCGACGAGCTGGAGGCGGTCGAGGTCCCGGTGCTGATCATCCAGGGGGAGAGCGACCCGTTCGGGATGCCGCCCGAGGCGCCCGGCCGCGGCGTCGTCCGGGTGCGCGGCAACCACTCGCTGCGCAGCGACAAGGCCACGCTTACCGCCGCGGTCGGCGCGTGGCTTCAGCGCGTCTTGAGCCACGTGCCGTAGCGTTCCGGGGGATGAGCGCGCCGCGCCCAGAGAAGCAGGACCGCGCGGGCGGGTTCATCCTCATCGCGGCGCTGGTCGCCGTCATGTGGCTCGTCGAGGTCTTCGACGCCCTCGGCGGCGACCCCGACTCGGCCGGGATCCGGCCCCGCGACCCCGACGGCCTGGTCGGCGTGCCGCTGTCCCCTTCCTGCACGGCAGTTGGGGGCACCTGATCGGCAACACGATTCCGTTCATCGTCCTCGGCGCCGCGGTGGCGCTCGGCGGGCTGTACCGCGTGGCGGTCGTCTCGGGCATCGTCATCGCCGTCGGCGGCCTCGGGACGTGGCTGACCGCCCCCTCCAACACGCTCCACATCGGCGCGAGCGGGATGGTGTTCGGCTTCGCCGCCTATCTGATCGCGCGCGGCGCCTACACCCGCAACATGCTGCACATCCTCGGTGGGCTGGCGGTGATCGCCATCTACGGCGCGACGCTGGCCTCCGGCTTCGTGCCGACGCCAGGGGTGTCGTGGCAGGGGCATCTGTTCGGCGCCGTCGGAGGGGTCGTGGCCGCCCGCGTCCTGCACCGGAGCCGCACTCCGGCCGCCGCGGCCCAACCCGCGTGATCCGCGCCCTGCTCACCACCGTCGTCGCGGGAGCGTTCGTGCTCGGCTGCGGCGGGTCCGGCGATGAGGGCGCCGCCGCGCGAACGCCGACCGCCACCGCGGCGACCGCCACCGCCGAGGCGACGGCCACGCCCGCTCGCGCCGCCGCGAGCCGCGGCGCCCGCCTGCGCAAGATCGGCGACTTCGACAGCCCCGTGTTCGTCACCGCTCCTCCGGGCGACCGCCGCGTCCAGTTCGTCGTCGAGCAGGGCGGGCGGATCATGGTGGTCCGCAACGGGCGCAAGCTCGGCACGCCGTTCCTCGACATCCGCTCGCTGATCGTCTCGGGCGGCGAGCAGGGCCTGCTGTCGATGGCCTTCGCGCCCGACTACGCCTCCAGCGGGCGGTTCTACGTCGACTACACCAACCGCTCCGGCGACACCCGCGTGGTCGAGTACCGGCGCGCGAGCGCGAACCGGGCCGACCCGGACTCGGCGCGGGAGGTGCTGGCGGTCGACCAGTCCGAGTCCAACCACAACGGCGGGCTGCTGCTGTTCGGGCCCGACGACCGGCTCTACGTCGGCCTCGGCGACGGCGGGGGCGGAGGCGACCGGCACGGTCCTCGCGGCAACGCCCAGAACCTCGGCGCGCTGCTCGGCAAGATCCTGCGCATCGACCCGCGCCCCTCCGGCGGGCGCCCGTACTCGGTTCCCTCCTCGAACCCGTTCGTCGGCCGCAACGGCGCCCGCGGGGAGATCTACAGCTACGGGCTGCGCAACCCCTGGCGCTTCTCGTTCGACCGCCGCACGGGCGACCTCTCGATCGGCGACGTGGGCCAGAACGAGGTGGAGGAGATCGACTTCGTGCGCAGCGGCCGCGCCGTGAACTTCGGCTGGCGGCCGTTCGAGGGCGACCGCCGCTACACGCCCGGCGAGTCCGCGCCCAGGCACGTCCGGCCCGTCATCGAGCGCACCCACAGCAGCGGCAACTGCTCGATCACCGGCGGCGTCGTGGTCCGCGACCGCGCCCTCCGCGGCCTCTACGGTCGCTACGTGTTCGGCGACTTCTGCCGCGGCCGGATCGAGTCGGCGCGGCTGAGCCCCGGCCGGGCCCGCTCGGTGCGTAACACCGGTATGCGGGTTTCCAGCCTGTCGTCGTTCGGCGAGGACGCGCGCGGCCGGGTCTACGCCGTCTCGCTCGAGGGTCCCGTCTACCGATTGGTCCCGCGCTGAACCCGACCGAGTACGACGTCGCGCGGATCCGCGCCGACAACCCGAGCCCGTACACGCTGGACGGCACCAACACGTGGGTGGTCGGCCGCGACCCGGCATGGGTGGTGGATCCCGGCCCCGCGATCGAGGCGCACCTCGACGCCGTCGCCGCCGAGGTCGAGCGTCGCGGCGGCGCCGGAGGGATCGCGCTCACCCATGACCACGACGACCACGCCGAGGGCGTCCCCGCGCTGCGCGAGAGGCTCGGCGGGCCGCCGGTGGCCGCCGCGCGCTTCCCCGGTGACGTGGTGCTCGCCGACGGCGACCGCTTCGGGCCGCTGGAGGCGATCGCGGTTCCCGGCCACGCCGACGACCACCTCGCGTTCGTGGCGGGCGGCGCCGGGTTCACCGGTGACGCCGTGCTGGGGCAGGGGAGCGTGTTCGTGATCGGCCGGCTCGGCGAGTACCTCGCGGCGCTGGAGCGCCTGCGGGCGCGGGACCTCGCGGTGCTGCTCCCCGGCCACGGCCCGCCCGTGGCCGACGCCTCCGGGAAGCTTGACGAGTACATCGCCCACCGCCTCGAGCGGGAGGACAAGCTCCTCGCCGCGCTCGCGTCCGGGCTGCGCACGCGCGACGAGCTGCTCGACGCGGTGTGGTCCGACGCCCCGCCCGCGCTGCGCCAGGCGGCCGGCATCACGCTCGACGCGCACCTCGGCAAGCTGCGCGACGAGGGCCGCCTTCCCGACGGCTTCTAGGGTGGCTGCGATGCCGCGCTTCGTGAAGACCTATGACGAGTACGACTTCGGGCTCACCTGGGTGCTCGACGAGCCGATGCAGCGCGCCTCGCACGCGCTCGTCATCGACGGCCGCGTGTGGCTCGTGGACCCCGTCGCCGTCGACGACGCCCTGGAGCGCGTGCTCGCGCTCGGCGAGCCGGCCGGGGTGCTGCAGCTGCTCGACCGCCACAACCGCGACTGCGCGATGCTCGCGGCGCGCTTCCAGGTGCCGCACCTCAAGCTCCCCGAGCGGGTGCCCGCCACGCCGCTCGAGGTGGTCTCGGTCATACGCGTCCCGCGGTGGAAGGAAGCGGCGCTGTGGTGGGCCGAGCGGAAGGTGCTGATCGTCTCCGAGGTCGTCGGGGCGAACCCGATGTACACCGGCGGGCGCCCGGACGCGGGCATCCACCCGCTCGTGCGCGCGCTGCCGCCGGGGAGCCTGCGCGGCTACGAGCCCGAGCACCTGCTGATGGGCCACGGCGCCCCCGCGCACGGCCCGAATGCCTCCGCGGGGCTCGAGAACGCCTACGCGCGCTCGCGGCGGGACATACCGCGCGTCCTCGCGAAGCTGCCGTTCTCCATGCGCTAGGCCGCCCGCGGCGGCTGCGCGCTCGCTTCCGCCAGCCGGCGGCGGGCGATCTCGACCGCCGCGGCGAGCGTCGTCGCCCCCGTGGCGTCGGCGTGCTCGAACACGGTCCGCGTGGTGTCGGCGATCGCGCGCACGTTGGTCTCCGCCCGCGCGGCGTCGTAGCCGGAGGGCTCGAACTCGACCGCGATGTTGATGATCCCGCCCGCGTTGGCGACGAAGTCGGGCGCCCACACGATCCCGCGGTCGGCGAGCTGGACGGCGATCGCGTCGCTGGCGAGCTGGTTGTTGGCCGCGCCCGCGATGACGCCGCAGCGCAGGTCCGCGACCGACTCCTCGTCGAGGACGGCGCCCAGCGCGCAGGGGGAGAGGACGTCGACGTCGGCGCGGAGCGCGGCGTGCGGGTCTGTCCAGCTCGCTCCCAGCTCGTCGGCCAGCGCGCGCTTGCCCGCGTCGACGTCGGCCACGGTCAGCTCCGCGCCGGCGTCGGACAGCAGCCGCGCGAGCGCGCCGCCGACGCGGCCCAGGCCGACGACCGCGACGCGGCGCCCGGCCAGCGAGGCACTCCCGAACGCGCGCTCGCACGCGACCTCCATCGCGCACAGCACGCCCAGCGCCGTCCACGGGCTCGGGTCGCCCGAGCTGCCGCTCTCGACGGCGAGGCCCGCCACGTGCGACGTCGCCTCGGCGATCACGGCCATGTCGCGGTCGGAGGTCCCGACGTCCTCGGCCGTCACGTAGGCGCCGCCCAGCGCGTCGACGTTCTCACCGAAGTCCAGCAGCACGGCCCGGCGGGCGTCGCCGGCCGGCGGGCCGTGGCCGCCGGGGAGCATGATCACGCCCTTGCCGCCGCCGAGCGGGAGGTCCGCGCAGGCGGACTTGAAGGTCATCGCGCGCGACAGGCGCAGCGCGTCGCGGATCGCGGCGCGGGTGTCGCCGTAGGTCCACATCCGGCAGCCGCCCAGCGACGGGCCGCGGGCGGTGGAGTGCACGGCGACCATCGTGTACAGCCCGGAGCGCCGTCCGCGCCGGACGAGCAGGGTCTCGTGGTCGAGGCTCTCGAGGTGCCGATCGATGGGCGCGAGGTTACCGCGCGCCACCGGCGCTCAGTGCTCGGAGGGCGGGGTGACGCCGTCGGCGGTGCCGGTGCCCGTGGTGGGGCCGGCCGCCGTCTCCGGGGCGGCCGTGCCGCTCTGGGGCGTGCCGCCGGTCGCCGGCGCGGTGGCCGCCGGGGCGCTGCCGGTCGAGGGCACGGTTTCGGGCACATCCGGGGCGGCGACGCCGCCGGCCGCGCCGGTGGTCGGCTGCGTGGTCGTCTCCGGGGCCGTCGTGAGCGGCGTGGTTCCCTTGGCCGGCGCTTGCTCGCCGACCGGGATCGTGGTGGCCGCGGGGGCCTTCTCGGCCTTCGCCTTCGCGGTGCGCTCCTTCTTGCCCTTCTCCGGCGCGGCGGCCGGGGCGGGCGAGAGCATCGCGCGGTGCAGCGCCTGCTGCTCGCGCATCGGCGCCTGCACGGGCGCCGCCATGACCGGGGCCGCGTTGGTCGTCGGCGCGGCCGGGCGGCGGAGCGGTGCGGTGGTTGAGCTTGTGGACCTCGACGGCGCCGCCCGCGGTGAGCGCCGCGGTGCAGACGACGGCGGCCACCTTGCACGCGGTGGCGGTGGCCAGCGTGCCACCCGCGGCGGCGGCGCTGGTGACGGCGGCGCTCCCGCCGCCCGCGGCCGCACCGCCCGCGGCGGCCCCGCCGCCGCCGAGCCCGACGCTGGCGGCGAGCGACCCGAACAGCCCGGCGCCGACCGGGGTGAGCGCGGCGAACGAGCGGCGCATGCTGCGAAGCGCCTGCCGGTAGTCGCGGCAGCCCGCGCACGAGCGCATGTGCCGGCGCGCGCGGCTGGAGGCCTTCACGCCGCGGTCGTAGGACGCCATCAGGTCGTCGCGGATGTCGCAGCAGGCCGCGTCGCGGGCCTCGGCCGCCTCGACGAGCCCGACCCGGGCGCGCACGAGCAGCGACTTCACGGCCGGGACGGTGACGTCCAGCGCGGCGGCGAGGTCGGCGTACGACATCCCGTCGATCTCGCGCATGAGCAGCGCCGAGCGCTGCTGCTCGGGCAGGCGGCCGACATCCTCGACGAGCCGGACCAGGTCCTCGCGGCGCTGGGCCTCCTCGATCGGGTCGTGAAGCGGCTTGCGCGACATCTCGAAGATCTCGGCGGCCGGCGGGGTCGGGCGGCGCAGGTGGTCGATGCAGCGGTTGTGCGCGACGCGGTACAGCCAGGCGCGCAGGTTGACCTCGCGGCCGTCGGCGCGCAGCGCGCCATAGGCGCGGACGAAGACGTCCTGCATGACGTCCTCGGCGTCCTGCCGCGGGCCTGGCGACAGCATCTGGCGCACGTAAGCGAACAGGCGCTGGCGATAGCGGTCGTGGATGACCCCGAACGCGTCCTCGTTACCCGCGCGGAACAGCGCCAGCAGTTGCTCGTCGGAACGCAGACGCAGCAGCGGCAGACCAAGCGGAACCCGGGTCAAACTCGGTGCGTGAAGGGCTGAAGCTTCCACGGCGACTAGGCTCCGATCGAAGGGGCTGTCCGGCGACTCTAACCGCCGGACTGCTTAGAAGTTACGGCGTTCGCCTGACAACCTCCTGCCTGGCGATGCCCGACTTCCTACCCGTAAAGCCCGGTCTAGCCATTCCCATGGCCGAGATCGAGCTGCGCACGAGCCGCTCGTCGGGCCCCGGAGGTCAGCATGCCAACGTCACCGCGTCGCGCGTGGAGGCCGTCTTCGACGTCAACGCCAGCGAGGCGCTGTCCGAGGCGCAACGCGCGCGGGTGGCGGCCAAGCTCGGCCCGCGGGTGACGGCCGCCGCCCAGGACACCCGCTCCCAGCACCGCAACCGCGAGCTGGCGCTGGAGCGCCTCGCCTCCCGCCTCGCCCACGCGCTGGAGGTCCGGCGGCCGCGCACCAAGACCCGGCCGACCCGCGCCTCCCAGCGGCGCCGCGTCGATTCCAAGAAGCGGCGGGGAGAGACCAAGAAGGCCCGCCGCCGCCCCGACGCCGAATAGCGGCGTCCGCCGGGTGGGTAGCCCCCGGCCATGACTGCGAGGAGGGAGACGTCACTTCTGGGGCGCCTCCCACGAGGACTTCCCGCCCGAAACGCTCCTCCAGCACGCGGTCGTCGCCGAGCAGGCCGGCTTCGACGGCATCTCCGCCTCCGATCACCTGCAGCCGTGGTGGGAGCCGGGCGAGTCGGGGCACACGTGGGTCTGGCTCGGCGCCGCCGGCCACGCCACGACGCTGCCGATCGGCACGGGCGTGACCTCCACCGGCGCCCGCTACCACCCGGGCATGATCGCGCAGGCGTGGGCGACGCTCGAGCGCATGTTCCCCGGCCGTGCCTATCTCGGGATCGGTTCCGGCGAGGCGCTCAACGAGGTGCCGGTCGGCGACGACTGGCCCAGCCCCGGCGAGCAGATCGCGCGCATGGACGAGGCGCTGTCGATGATCGACCGCCTCTGGAAGGGCGAGACGCTCACCGAGGAGGGCCGCTTCTACGACGCCAAGGACCTCAAGCTGCACTCGCTGCCCGAGCGACGCCCGCCGATCTGGGTGTCGGCGTTCGGCCCGCAGGCCGCCGAGGTCGCGGGCCGCTGGGGCGACGGCCTGTGGACGCTCCCCGATCCCGAGTCCACCCCCGAGGTGATCGACGCCTACCGCGAGGCCCGCCGCAAGGCCGGCAAGGAGGGCGACGGCGAGATCATCTTCCAGGCCCTGTTCTCCTGGGCGGCGACCGACGAGGCCGCGTTCGAGGCGGCCCGCAAGTGGAAGGGCGCGCAGCCCGAGGACCACTACACGCGCGACTGGCACAAGCCGCGCGACATGTACGAACACGGCGAGCAGGAGCTCTCCGACGAGGAGTTCGCGCAGAACGCGATCATCGGGTCCGACCCGGCGATGCACGTCGAGCGGATCCGCGAGCTCGAGGAGCTGGGCGCGTCGGTGATCGTGCTCCAGAACAACTCCAGCGCCGACCCGGTGCGCGCACTCGAGGTCTACGGGGAGTCGGTGTTGCCGCAGTTGCGCGGCGCGCGCGTGTAGCGTGATAGCGGCCGTGGCCGTCACCGTTGAGCCACCAGGACAGGACCTCGACCTCGCGACGCTCGATCGCGTGCAACGCCGGGTGCTGTGGCTGGCCACCTCCATCGTCCATCACGCGAACCGCGTGCGCCCGAACGCGTCCGGCGTCAAGGTGGGCGGCCACCAGGCCTCGAGCGCGTCGATGGTGAGCCTGATGACGGCGCTGTGGTTCGCGCACCTGGAGGCGCCCGACCGCGTGTCGGTCAAACCGCACGCGTCGCCGGTCCTGCACGCCATCAACCACCTGCTCGGCCGGCTCGACCGCCGCTATCCTGACGACGCTGCGCGCCTACGGCGGGCTGCAGTCCTACCCGAGCCGGACCAAGGACCCGGACCCCGTCGACTACTCGACGGGCTCGGTGGGGATCGGGGCCACCGCGCCGATCTGGGGTGCGCTCGCCCACCGCTACGTCGCTGGCCACTTCGAGGTCCCGCGCGGCGGGCGCCAGATCGCGCTGATCGGCGACGCCGAGCTGGACGAGGGCGCCTGCTGGGAGGCGATCGCCGACCCGATGGTGGCCAAGCTCGGCGAGGTGATGTGGGTCGTCGACCTCAACCGCCAGTCGCTGGACCGGGTGGTGCCGGACATCGCCGCCGGGCGGCTCGCGGCGATGTTCGAGGCCGCCGGCTGGCACTGCGTGATGGTCAAGTACGGGCCGCGGCTGGCCCGCCGGCCCGCGCTGCGCGAGCGGATCGACGCGATGCCCAACGAGGAGTACCAGCGCCTGCTGCGCGCCGGCGCGGCCGAGTTGCGCGAGCGGCTCGAGGTGGAGCTCGACAGCCTGGACGACCCCGAGCTGCTGGCGACCTTCCGGGACCTCGGCGGCCACGACCTCGGCGCGCTCGTCGACGCCTATCGCCAGGCCGACGCCGAGCGGGGGCGGCCCTCGGTGGTGTTCGCCTACACGATCAAGGGCTGGAAGCTCCCGACCGAGGGCCACCCCGCCAACCACTCCGCGCTGCTCAACGCCGAGCAGTACGCGCAGCTCGCGTCGACGCTCGGCTCCGACCCCGACGACCCGTGGGCGGCGTTCGATGAAGGCACCGAGGCCGAGCTGTGCCGGACCGTCGCGCGGCGGCTGGAGCGCGGAAAGCCCAAGTTCGTCGGGAAGCCGACCGCGTTCCCGGAGGACCTCGCGCGCGAGCACAAGGGCTCGGCGTCCACCCAGCAGGCCTTCGGGCGCTTCTTCGTCGACCTCTCCCGCGAGGCGCCCGAGGTGGCCGAGCGGATCGTCACGGTGTCCCCGGACGTCGGCACCTCGACCAACCTCGGCGGCTGGATCAACAAGCAGGGCATCTGGGCCGTGGGCGACCGCATCGACTGGTTCGCCGATGACACGGACACGTTGGTCCGCTGGCGCGAGAGCGACCACGGCCGCCACATCGAGCTGGGCATCGCCGAGGTCAACCTCGTCGGGCTGCTGGGCGAGCTGGGCGCGACCTGGTCGCGCGACGGCCAGCCGCTGCTCCCCGTGGGGACGATCTACGACCCGTTCGTGGCGCGGGCGCTGGAGCCGTGGTCGTTCGGCATCTACGCGGGCGGCCAGTCGATCCTCGTCGGCACGCCGTCGGGGGTCACGCTCGGCCCCGAGGGCGGCGCCCATCAGTCGGTCATCACGCCGTCGATCGGGATCGAGCAGCCGGGCTGCGTGGCATGGGAGCCCGCCTTCGGGCGCGACCTCGAGTGGACGCTCCTGCACGCGCTGTCGCGCCTCGGACGCGCCGACGGGACCTCGGCGTACTTCCGCCTCTCGACACGGCCGATCGACCAGGCCCTGCACACGGGCACGCGCGAGGAGGTGCTGGCCGGCGGCTACCGGCTCCGCGCGCCGGAGGCGCCCGCCGTGTCGATCGTGGTGATGGGCGCGCTGGTGCCCGAGGCGATCGAGGCCGCCGACGTCCTCGAGCGCGAGGCGGGCGTGGCGGCCGAGGTGGTGTGCGTGACGAGCGCCGACCTGCTGTTCCGCTCGCTGCAGGCGCGCTCCGGCCTCGGCGAGGGCGACCCGGCGACGATCGAGCGGCTGTTCGGCGCGGGCGTGCCGATCGTGACGCTGCTCGACGGGCACCCGCACACGCTCGCGTTCCTGGCTGGGGTGGCGGGCGCGCCGATCGCGTGCCTGGGCGTCCAGAACTTCGGCCAGTCGGGCGACATCGGCGAGCTCTACGAGCACCATCAGATCGACGCCGAATCGGTGGTCGGCGCGGCGCTGGACCTGTTGGACGCGTGAACGCGGACGTTGCGATCGTCGGGGGCGGGATCGTGGGCCTTGCCACGGCCCGTGAGCTGGCGCGACGCGGCCGGAAGGTGCTGGTGCTGGAGCGCGAGGAGCGGATCGGCGCGCACCAGACCTCGCACAACAGCGGCGTCATCCACCAGGGCATCTACTACGCACCCGGGTCGCTCAAGGCGCGCCTGTGCCGGGCGGGTGCGGACGCCCTGTACGCATACTGCGCCGAGCAGGGCATCGCCGCCGAGCCGTGCGGCAAGCTCGTCGTGGCGGTCCGCGACGCCGACCTGCCACGTCTCGACGACCTCGAGCGCCGCGCGCGCGAGAACGGGGTGCCGGAGCTGCGCCGGCTCGGCCCCGGCGAGATGCGCGAGGTCGAGCCGGAGGTGACCGGGCTCGCCGCGCTGCACTCGCCGCGGACCGGGGTCGTGGACTTCGCCGGCGTGGCCGCCGCCTACGCCCGCGACGTCGAGGCGCTCGGCGGGGAGGTGCGCACCGGCGTCGATGTGCGGGCGGTGCTGGACCGGCCCGACGGCGTCGAGATCGTCACGGGGGGCGAGACCGTGCGGGCCGCGCGTGCCGTGGGGTGCGCCGGCGCCTGGTCGGACCGGCTGGCGGAGCGCTCCGGCGCGCCCACCGACCTGCGCATCCTCCCGTTCCGCGGCGCGTACCTGAAGCTGCGCGCCGACCGCACCCACCTCGTGCGCGGCCAGATCTACCCCGTCCCCGACCCGTCGCTGCCCTTCCTCGGCGTGCACCTGTCGCGCACGATCGGCGGCGACGTCCTCCTCGGCCCCACCGCGCTGCTGGCCGGGGCGCGCGACGCGTACAGCCTCGGCCGGATCCGCCGCGCCGACCTCGGCTCCACGCTGCGCTGGCCCGGTACCGCGAAGCTCGTGCGGCGCTGGTGGCGCACCGGCGCGCGCGAGATCGCCGGCGCGGCAAGCCGCCGGCTCCTCGTCCGCGACCTCGCCCGGTACGTCCC
The DNA here is from genome assembly GCA_963764385.1 of uncultured Solirubrobacteraceae bacterium. GTDB lineage: Bacteria > Actinomycetota > Thermoleophilia > Solirubrobacterales > Solirubrobacteraceae > DATFQI01. The sequence goes on from CAVXSJ010000010.1 coordinate 90,527, forward strand.
GGCCGTGACCCTGGACGACGTCGAGGCCGGGCCCGCGGGGGTCCGCGCTCAGGCCGTCGGCCGCGACGGGGCGCTGCTGGACGACTTCGCGTTCGCCGAGACCGAGCACGCCCTGCACGTCCTCAACGCCCCGTCGCCCGCCGCGACCGCCTCGCTGGCGATCGCGGCGATGGTCGCGGACCGGCTCGGCTAGACCGCCTCGTAGGCGGGCCGCAGGTGCGGCTGGCGCTCGTCCTTGGTCTCCTCGTCGGGGGCCTCGGCGGCCGCGCCGTACTTGCTGGAGATCAGGAACCAGCCGGCCAGCGCGCCGATCGCGGCGACGAGGCCGCCGACCAGCAGCGCGTCGTGCATGCCCGACACGTACTTCCCGGCGTCGCCGCCGAACGCGTGCTCGGCGGGGATCAGCGCGCCGAGGGCGGCGACGCCGACCGCGATACCGGCCTGGCGCGCGGTGTCGTTGACGCCAGCGGCCACGCCGCTCTGGTCCTGTGAGACCGACGACAGCGCCACGTTGGTCAGGGCGGGGTTGAACAGCCCGACGCCGACCGAGGCGACGAGGAAGCCCGGCATCAGGATCGTCCACGACGAGTTCTCACCCGCGAGCATGAACAGGCCCATGCCGACCGCGACCAGCGCGAGGCCGACCGAGATCATCGTCCGCGCCGGCACCTTCTGCCCGAGCTGCGCGGTGGCGCCGGAGACGACGAGCATCACCAGCGTCCCGGGCAGGTACACGAGCCCGGCCTCGATCGCCGACAGCCCGAGGATCTGCTGCAGGTAGATCGTGACGTACAGGAAGATCGCGAAGAACGTCGAGGAGATCGCGAACGCGGTCACCTGGGCGCCGGTGAACGAGCCGTCGCGGAAGAACCTCATCGGGAGCATCGGCTGCTTGACGCGCAGCTCGACGAGCACGAACGCGATCAGCGCGACGGCGGCGCCGGCGAGCTCGGCGACGATCAGCGTGCTGCCCCAGCCGTCCTCGTTCCCGCGCAGCAGCGCGAGGACGAGCAGGAACAGGCCCGCGGTCAGGGTGACCTGCCCGGCCCAGTCGATGCCGTGGGCGTTGGGGTCACGCGACTCCTGCACGTACGCGTACGTGATGTAGAGGCACGCGAGGCCGATCGGGATGTTCACGAGGAAGATCCACTGCCAGTCGAGGCCGCTGGTGAGCAGGCCGCCGACCAGCGGGCCGATGGCGAACGAGGCGCCGATGGTGGCGCCGTAGGCGGCCAGGGCGCCGGCGCGCTCCTTGGCGCCGGGGAAGGCGTGGGCGAGCAGAGCGAGCGAGACGGCGAACATGACCGCCGCGCCGATGCCCTGCACCGCGCGGGCGCTGTTGAGGAACACGATGTCCTGCGCGAGCGCGCACAGGCCTGAAGCGACGGTGAAGATCGTGAGGCCGATCGCGAACAGCCGGCGGCGGCCGAGGCGGTCGGCGAGCGAGCCGGCGGTCAGCACGACGCTCGCGAGCGCGAGGGTGTAGGCGTCGACGACCCACTGCAGGCCGCTGAGGCCCGTGTTGAGGTCTTCGGCGATGCGCGAGAGGGCCGTGTTCACGACGGCGATGTCCAGCATCAGCATCATCGTGGCCGCACAGACCACGGCGAGCGTCCAGCGTTGGTTGAGCATGTAGGCAGGCTCCGGGAGGAAGAAGAGGGGAGGGGTCGAGGAGACTCTCTCCGCTGCGAGCGCGCGGGTCAGCGCGGCGACCCTGTGTGTCCCGGTACGGGAATCAGGGTTCCGGCTGGTGCGGTTGTCCCTAGTGATTGAATTCGCGCCAAGTTCGAGGTGGGGGGAACTCATGGGCAGGGGCAGGTTCGCGGTCGCGCTTTCCGTCGTGGCGGCGACATCACTGGTGGCGGGCGGGGTGGTCGCCTCTTCGCGATCGAGCGACGAGGCGGCGCTACAGCCAGCGCGGGGAGCCGCCGACCGCGGCATCGAGGAGCGCGTGACCGCGCTGCTGCGGCGGATGAGCCTCGACGAGAAGCTCCAGCAGATCCAGCTGCTGAGCGACGGCCAGGTCACGAAGGAGGACGCGCGCGAGGGTGTCGGCTCGGTGTTCAGCCTCGTGGACCCAGAGAAGATCAACGAGCTCCAGCACGTCGCCGTCGAGGAGTCGCGCCTCGGGATCCCGATCCTGTTCGCCTACGACACCATCCACGGCTACCGCACGATCTTCCCGGCGCCGCTCGGCGCCGCGTCCAGCTTCGATCCGTCGGTGGCAACGGCCGACCACACGATCGGGGCGCGCGAGTCCGCCCAGGTCGGGTTGAAGCAGATCTACAGCCCGATGGTCGACGTCTCCCACGAGCCGCGCTGGGGCCGGATCGTCGAGGGCGCCGGCGAGGACCCGTACCTGAACTCCGTGTTCGCGGCCGCGCGCGTGAAGGCCGCCCAGGGCACCGACTACTCGCGCGGGGACAAGGTCGTCACCAGCGTCAAGCACTACGCCGCCTACGGCGAGCCGGAGGGCGGGCGCGACTACAACACGACCGACATGTCCGACCGGCGGCTGCGCGACCTCTACCTACCGCCGTTCAAAGCCGCAATCGACGCCGGGGCGGACACGGTGATGTGCTCGTTCAACTCGCTCAACGGCGTCCCCGGCTGCGCCAACCGCTACATCGAGACGGACATCCTCAAGAACGAGTGGGGCTTCGACGGCTTCATCGAGAGCGACTACACCGCGGTCGCCGAGACGCGGGCGTGCCCGCCGGTCAACCCGGACACCGGGCCGTGCGGCCACGGCACCGCCGCCGACGGACCCGAGGCCGCGGCGAACGCCATCAACGCCGGCACCGACTCGGAGATGGTGAGCACGCTGATCCGCGACCACGGTGCGGCGCTGGTCCGCTCGGGGCGGGTCCCCATGTCGCGCATCGACGACGCGGTGCGCCGCATCCTGCGGATCAAGTTCCGCGCGGGGCTGTTCGAGCGTCCCTACGTGGACGTCGACGAGGCGCTCGACGAGTCGAACTTCGTCACCCCGTCCGACCGTGCGGCCGCGCGCCGTGCGGCGGGTCGATCGATGGTCCTGCTCAAGAACGCCGGCGGGCGGCTGCCGCTGGATCCGAAGAAGAAGACCGCCGTGATCGGGCCGCTCGCCAAGAGCGGTCACGACATGCTCGGCCCGTGGTGGGGCCGCGGTCGCGACGAGGACGCGGTGAACGTCTTCGACGGCATCAAGGCGCAGAGCCCTCGCGCGACCTACGCGTTGGGCTGCTCGATCGCCGACGAGGACCCGCCGAACAACTCGCCGGAGCGCGAGTGCGGCTCCGACGCGGGGTTCGCGGCGGCTGTCGCCACCGCCCGGGCGGCCGACCAGGTGGTGCTCGCTTTGGGCGAGTCGCGCGGGCAGAGCGCCGAGGCGGCGTCACGGTCCGAGATCGACCTCCCGGGGCTCCAGGAAGAGCTGGTCGCGCGGATCAAGGCGACCGGCAAGCCGTTCGCGGTCGTGCTGTTCAACGGCCGGCCTTTGACGCTCGGGTCCGTGAACGACGACGCTCCGGCGATCCTGGAGGCGTGGTTCCCGGGCGTCGAGGCGGGCAACGCCGTCGCCGACGTGCTGTTCGGGAAGGTCAACCCCGGCGGCAAGCTGCCGGTCAGCTTCCCGCAGCGTCTCGGCCAGGTGCCCATCTACTACAACCACGAGCCCACCGGGCGGCCGTGCGACGTGAACTCGAAGTACGTCTCCCGCTACCGCGACCTGCCCTCGTGCGCGCCGGAGTACGAGTTCGGCTTCGGGCTCAGCTACACGAGGTTCGGGATCTCCGACCTGCGGCTCGGCTCGCAGCAGGTGTCGCCGCGCGGTCGCGTGACCGCGTCGGTCGACGTCTCGAACACGGGCTCCCGCGAGGGCGACGAGGTCGTGCAGCTGTATCTCCACGACCCCGTTGCGTCGCTGTCGCAGCCGGTGCGCAGGCTGCGCGGTTTCGAGCGCGTCACGCTCAAGCCCGGCGAGAAGCGGAAGGTCACGTTCACGCTCGACGCCTCCGATTTCGGCTTCTACGACAACCGCGGGAAGTTCGTCGTCGAGCCGGGCAAGATCGACGTCTACGCCGGGAGTAGCTCGAACGCGCAGATGAAGGCCTCGCTCACCGTGACGCGGTGAGCGAGCGCTCGTAGGTCTGGCCGACGAGGTCGGCGCCGAAGCTGCGGTGAGGCTCCTCGCCCGTGAGCGCACAGCCACGGGCGACGTAGACGTGGCGGGCGGCTCGGAGGGGGTGGTTGGTCCACAGCTCGATGCGCTCGTAGCCGGAGTGCTGCGCGAAGTGGAGGCAGGTGTCCAGGCGGCCGCCGAGCCCGAGTCCTCGACCGTTGGGATGCACGAGCAGAATCCGCAGCTTGGCCGTGTTCGCGTCCTCGCCGGCGACGCAGAACACGCAGCCGACACGGCGGCCGTCTCGTTCGGCGATCCACGCGATTGGAGCGGGCCGAAGGCGGGATGCGCTGGGGGGACCACCTCCAGCGCCGTGATCGGCGGTGGATCCCGCGCGAGCCCCGCCGCAGGCCGGATCGGGCGCCTCTCGAAGCCGCGCGTGACGCTCAGTGACGGCCCCACGGGAAGCGGGTCAGGACTCCATGAGCTGCTTGAGGCGCCGCAGGTCGGACTGGTTGGCCCGCCGCATCGCCCGCTCCATCAGCGGCGCGCCGACCTTTGCGAAGCCCGACGGCTCGCCCCGGTTGCGCAGGGTCATGCGCGTCCCGGCCGGGGTGTCCTCGAACGCATAGGTCGTCTCCATCGGGAAGGGGCCCTGGGCGGTGCTCATCACGAAGCGCTCGCCGGCCTCGTGCTCGCGCACCTCGTAGGTATAGGCGAGTCGGCGGCCCATGAACCGGGCGACGAACTCGAGCCGGCTGCCGACGGCGAGCGGCGGCGGAGTCCGCCACTCGACCGACTCGATGTTCTCGTACCAGCGCGTGGCGGTGTCGGGATCGCACGCGAACGCGGCCACCTCCGCCCGTGGCCGGGCGATCTCGATCTCGGTGAGGACGTCGACGGCCATCAGCGCTTCGCGGGCAGGCCGCGCGCGAACTCGACGCCCTGACGCACCCACACGTTGAGCGCAGCCTCGGTCTCGATGCCCGCCCGCTCCACCAGGATCCAGCCCTTCATCGGGCGTCCCGTCATGTCGAACGGCCGCGCATGCGGAGCGGCGAGCGCCTCCCCCGCCCCGTCAGCGCCAACGCGGACCATCAGCTCCCCCGTGCTCGTGATGCCGACCGCCATGTTCCCGTCGAGCAGGAACGCCAGGCCGCCGAACATCGCCTTCTCGGCCAGCCCCGCCTCCCCCATGAGCTCGTCCCTGACGCGCTCGGCCAGCTCGGCGTCGACGCTCACGAGGAGGAGTGAAGAAGAAGCTTGCAAGACATGGCTTGCGCAAGTATAACCTTTCGACATGGTCGATGCCTTCCAAGTGCTCGCCGAGCCCCGTCGTCGAGAGGTGCTCCGGCTCGTCTCTGAGCGCGAGCGCACGGCAGGCGAGATTGCCGAGCGCTTCGACGTCACGCGCCAAGCCGTCTCCCAACACCTGCGGATCCTGCTCGAGGCCGGCCTCGTTCACGAGCGGAGGGAGGGCGCGCGGCGCTGGTACTCGGCCCGCCCCGAGGGGCTCGAGGACGTCCGTGCCTACGTGGAGGCGATGTGGCCGCCGGCGCTGGCGCGGCTGAAGGCGGCCGCCGAGCGCGAGCACGCTTCGGGAGCGCGCGATGCCGGACGCAACTGAGCCACTGCGCCACGAGCTGGAAATCGCGGCGCCGCCGGAGGTGGTGTTCGCCTACTTCACCGACCCGCGCCGGATGGTCGAGTGGATGGGCGTCGGGGCGCTGCTCGACCCGCGACCGGGCGGGGCGCTGCGTATCGACGCCAACGGCCGCGATGTCGTCGTCGGCGAGTATCTCGAGCTCGAGCCGCCGCGGCGGCTCGTGTTCACCTGGGGCTTCGACGGCGACGGACGCGCGACCGGTGCCGGCTCATCACGCGTCGAGATCGTCCTCCAGCCCGAGGGCGGCGACGGCACCCGCCTGACGCTCTCTCACCACGACCTCCCGCCCTCCGCCCGGCCGTCGCACGCGCAGGGCTGGGAGCACTACCTGGAGCGCCTCGGCCGCGCGGCCGCAGGCGATCCCCCCGGCCGCGATCCGTGGCTGCCCGCGACCTAGAAGGAGACCCGCATGCCCGCCATCCACTTCCTCAAGACCATCGACGCCGAGCCCGATGCCGTCTACGACGCGCTCGCCACCGAAGAGGGCCTCGCCGGCAACTGGACCGACCAGCTCGAGGTCTCCGAGGAGCCCGGCGGCGTCGCCCGCTTCGGCTTCGGGCCCGACTGGTCCAAGACGCTCGAGCTGCGCGTCGACGCCCTCGAGCCCGGCCGCCGCGTCGAATGGACCCCGGTCGGCGGATTCCCAGGCTGGGTCGGCACCACGATCGAGTGGCGCCTCGAGCCCGCCGACGACGGCGGCACCACCGTCCACTTCTCCCACACGGGCTGGAAAGACGACCAGGCCGACGGCGAGATGGCGATGTGCGGCTACACGTGGGCAATGATCATCGACCGGCTCGCCGCGCAGACGGCGCGGGGCGAGCGCGCGCCCTACTTCGCGGCAGGCGCACCACTCCCTCGCTAGGCGACGTGACCGCGGAAGTCTCGCTGGAGGGGCGAACCTAGAACGCGCCCGCCGCGCTCCCGCCCTCCGGGACCGCCTACCGCAAGCTCAACGACGGCGACCGGCTTGCGGTCGCCGCCGGCTGCCGCGGCGGCGCGGCGGCCACGGCCGACGGCGCCGCCGCAACCGGGCTCGCCCGCGTAGATCCACGTGAGCTCCGCGACCAGCTCGACGCGGCGTTCGCGCTGATCCGCAACCAGCCGCGCCCCGTGGCGCCCGTGTGCGAGAAGCAACTCCCGTTCGTGTCTCCCGGCCTCACCCTGCGCTTCGACGGAGCCAAGGACGGCGGCGACGAGTTCACCTACGAGACGAGCTCCGACAAGCCGCTGACCATCAGGGGGCCGTGTCGCCGCCACGCCCAGGGCGACGCGCATACTCCGAGCTGCGTCCGCCGCGCGACGTCGACGAGGAGAGGAATGCGTGAGTCGCGGCACCGAGTAGCCCCGGTCTCGGAGGATTCGGCGACAGCGCCACTGATCAACTGCCTCTCTCCGAGCCGATCGTGACGTACACGAATCTGTGGTAGTCGCTCACGCGTGCCCGGATGGGACGTCTGCCAGTGGGTCGTCACCGCGCTCGAGCTCGGCGCCGGCTCGGGGCTGATCCTCGGGGTGACATCTGGCGCGCCCGCGCCGCCCCGAGGGGGCATTGCGTTGTGTCGGAGGTCTTCGCGGGTAGAGGCTTCGCATGGCTGATCTCGCGTATGTCTCGCGCGTCCGAATCACCCGTCAGGGCGGTCCGCAGCGGCTCGCGTACCTCCCCGCCGAGCAGCAGCCAGTCGCCTTCGGCGTCCATGACGAGGTGGCCGAGCACTACGGCGTGAAGCCGGGCTCGGTCCCGCCGCGCGCGACGACGCTCGATTACGTCGTGGCTGCCGCCGGCGGCTGACTGGCCGGCACGTACGCGGGCGCGCTGGAGGCGCGCCGAGTCGAGGTCGATCCCGAGCGCTACGAGGCCGAAGCGGTCGGTGACGTCGAGAGCGTCGACGGTGTACTCGTGATCCGCCGCATCACCGTCACCTACCGGATCGCGCTCGACGAGAAGCACCACGACACCGCTCGCCGCGTGCTCGATGTCCACGCCCGCGCGTGCCCGGTCGCGCGCAGCCTGGAGGGCGCGATCGAGATCGAGACCAAGCTGGAGCTGATCTCCTGACCGGCCTGGGCGCATCGCCGGCCGCGCCAGGCTGGGGTGTCGGCGAGCCGATCGTTCGCCAAGATGGCCGAACTGTGGTCGAATGGAGGGTGAAGGTGGTTTCGTCGCCTCTCAGAACGCCGCACGTCGCGGCCCGTCCGGGCCCATGAGCGTCGTTTCCCTCGTGGAGGGCGACCAGGCGCCGCTGCTCGCGGCACCGCACTACCGGGACACCGGCACGAGCCCGATCGTGACCTCGCTGGCTCACGTCCCGGAGGCGCTGGACGTGACGTTGCCGTTCGTGTCGGTCGTGCTCGGCCCGTCGGCGATCGACGGCCGCACGAAGGAGCTGGTGATCGTGCGCACCTCGGCGCTGCTCGAATGCCGCTACTGCGTGCAGACGCACTCGGCCGTCGCGCTGGACCACGGCGTCACGGCCGCGGAGATCGGGGCACTGTGCGGCGCCGCGTCATGCGAGCTCGTCGTCGCCGACGACGCTGAGCGGGCGCTGCTGGCGTGGGTCGACGCCGTCGCCGCCGGTCGTGGCGCCGTGGCCGACGAGCTCGGCGACGCCCTCCAGGCGCACTGGTCGGAGGCGGAGATCGTCGAGCTCACGCTGCTGTGCGCGGCCACGCTGATGCTCAACCGCTACTGCAGCGCGCTCGCCTTGCCCACGAGCCCGGACACGCTGCGCCGCCTGGACGCCGAGGGGCTGCGGTGAGCGCGGTCGCCGAAGCGATCGAGGAGGGACGGATCAGCGGCCGGCTGTGGATGTACGCCAACTACCACTGCAACCTCAAGTGCACCTATTGCCTGACCGAGTCCGCGCCGGGCGTGAAGCGGCGACAGCTCCGCCCCGAGACGATGGTCGCGTGCGCGCACGAGGCGCGGGAGCTCGGCTTCACGACACTCGGCGTGACCGGCGGCGAGCCGTTCCTGCTCGACTACATGCCGGAGCTGATCGCCAAGCTGGCGGGGGTCCTGCCCGTCGTGGTGCTCTCCAACGGCACGCTGTTCACCGGCCGCCGCCTCGCTGCACTCAAGCGGCTGTCGGGGCTGCCGGTCAAGATCCAGATCTCGCTCGACCACCCCGACCCCGTCCCCAACGACGAGATGCGCGGCCCGGAGAACTTCGCCAAGGTCGTCGCCTCGGTGCCTGAGTTGATCGCGCGCGGCGTCGGCGTGCGGATCGCCACCACGCTCGAGGATCCCGCGGCGGTCGACCCCGACGAGCGCGCGCGGCTGTGCGCGCTGCACCGCTCGCTCGGTGTCGGCGACGAGGACCACGTCGTGCGCCCGATCGTGCGCCGCGGTCGTGCCGCCACCAACGGCCTCGGCCTGACCGCCGGCTTCGACGACCTCGAGCCCGAGCTGACGCTGACCGCCGACGGCGCGTTCGCCAGTCCGTTCGGGCCGACCGTCCACGGTGGCCGCGTCGACACCGATCTGCTCGTCACCCGCACCACCACCCCGCTGTCGGTTCCCGCCAACACGTTGGCGCGCATCGCCGGGCCGCGTGAGGGAGGACGCGACTCACGACTGGGGATCCGCTGATGAGACCTCTGGGCGCCCGGTCAGGGCGCCGAGACGACGACGAGCGGAGCGCGGCCCAGGCCGCCGACCCGCGCATGCTCGCCCGCGGGCTCGCCGCGCTGCGGATCTTCGTCGGCCTGATCGCCTTCTCCAACGGCCTCGCGAAGCTCCTCTCCTTCCGCGAGATCGACGTCGGCCCCTACCTCGGCACCCTCGTCGACCGCGACGAGGCGCGCGCCATCCTCCGCACCGAGGCCGACCGCAACGACCTCCCGCTGATCCCGGACATCGTCCAGGACCTCGTGCTGCCCAACTACGACCTCATGCAGTGGCTCGTCACCTTCACCGAGCTCGGAGCCGGCGCGCTGCTGCTCGTCGGACTGTTCTCCCGCGGGGCCGCACTGATCGTCTTCCTCCAGCACTTCGGCCTGCAGCTCCTGTACTTCTCAAGCGGCCGCTTCGCGTTCGAGCAGCCACACGAATGGGTCCCGCCGCTCATTCTCGCGCTCGTGCCCGCCGGGCTCGTGTGGGGACTCGACGGACGGCTCGCACGCAACCGGCCGCGGGTGCGCTGGCCGTCCTGATCCGCACCAACGCGCCAGACGACCCGATCATAATCCGCGTGCCGGGGCTTCGAGTCCTCCCTGGAGCATCGCTGTAGTTGAGCCGTATCCGCCTTAGTACCAGCTCCAGTCGTCGCTCACGGGATCGTTGTCGTTGAAGGCGACGACAACGCGCCAGTGATCGGTCATGGTACGGCTCCCGGCAACTCGAAGTGCCAGCGCTCGTCGGGGTCGATCGGCCGCGCGAGACCGAATTGGGCCACGAGGTCGCGTGCCTCCTGGTGCCAGCCGTCGCCGTCGCTATCGCGCCACGGGATCGTCACATCCATGGCCTGGCCGCTGCAGTGCGGGCTGACCGGGACCTCAGCGGCGTTCGGCAGCCGTTTCGCGTCGCCGGCCGCGTACCCCTCGTACGCGACCTTGCCGTCCCACACGCCGAGTGCGTTCGCCTTCACCTTCGCCTCGGGAAGACGGCCACGAGCCCGGTCGCGTCGGCCTGCTCACGCCAGCCGGAGCTCCGCAGGAACTGCTCCCCGGTGCCAGAGCTCCCGTGGAACATGAACACCACCGGCCGCAGCGGTCCGGTGACCGGCCTGTGGCGCGGTACGTAGACGACGAAGCGGCGTGGATGGCCGTGGACCTCCACGACACGGCAGTTGACCCCGTTGCGGTACGGGATCCCGACGGCGCCCTCCGCGGCGCACGCGCCCGCCGGTAGCGGGCTCTCGCGGTGTGTCGGGCGCGCGTGCGCCGGTCCGGCGGTCGCGGCGATTTCCCAGCATCGCCAGCGCCGCCGTGACCGCGCCGACCCTCTTGGTCCTCAATGACATCAGCGTCCCTTTCGTGGGATGGGTCAGCCGAGTGCGAGGTTCCGTCTCGCACATCTGCTGCCAAGGACGCCGTTCGTCCCGCGGTATTCCACGCGGTCAGTTCTTGACGCGATCCGTCTCGTACGCCCACATGGCGAGCTCGACGCGATTGCGGGCGGCGAGCTTGGTCATGAGGCTGGCGAGATGGGTCTTGGCGGTGCTGAGGCTGATGTAGAGCTCGTCGGCGATCTCGGCGTTGGTGCGGCCGCCGGCGACCTTGATGAGGACGTCTTCCTCGCGGGCGGTGAGAGGTTCGAGCGGCTGGGCGGGCGGCGTGCCTGCTGCGGCGTCGGAGAACGCGGCGAGGAGGCGGACGGTGACGCTCGGTGCGATCAGCGCGTCGCCGTTGGCGGCGGAATGGATCGCCTGGACGAGGAGCTCGGGGCCGGCGTCCTTGAGCAGGAAGCCGCGGGCGCCTGCCTTGAGAGCGCCGTGCACGTACTCGTCGAGGTCGAATGTGGTGATGACCACGACGGCCAGCGGATCGTCGACGGAGGGTCCGGCGAGCTGCCGGGTGGCCTCGATGCCGTCGACGTCGGGCATTCGGATGTCGAACAGGCAGACGTCGGGGCGGAGCTCGCGGGCGAGGGCGACCGCTTCGCGGCCGTCGGCGGCCTCGCCGACCACCTCGATGTCGGGCTGGGCGTCGAGGATCATCCTCAGCCCGGTCCGGATGATCTCCTGATCGTCAGCGACGATGACGCGGACGGTCATGTGCCGTTCCGCGGCAGCACGGCGGTGACCGTCCAGCCGCTGCCGTCGCTGGGGCCGGCCTCGAGGGTGCCTCCGAGCAGCGTGGCTCGCTCCGTCATGCCCACCAGTCCGTAGCCCGACGACGCGCCGGCGCCGGGGACGGCGCTGCCGTCGTCGTGCACGGTCAGGCGCACGCAGTCGCCGTCGCCCCGCACGCGGACGTCGATGCGGGTCGCGCGGCGTGCGTGCCTGATCGCGTTGGTGATCGACTCCTGGGCGATGCGGTAGATCGCCGCCCCGACGAGCGGCTGGAGGCCGTCGAGGTCGCCGCTCAGCTCGACGTCGACGCGCGGCCCCTCGCCGGCGTCGCCCGCGAGCCGTGGGATGTCGGCGACGACGCGCTGGGGCGCGAGGTCGGGCTCCTCGCCCTGGCGCAACGCCCCGACCAGGGCGCGCAGCTCGTCGAGGGTGCGCGAGGCGGCCTCTTCGATGACCTCGAGCGCTTCTACCGCGGCCTCGGGTCGCGTCGCGGCGACGGTGCGGCCGGCCTGGGCGCGGATGGCGATCGCGGAGACGTGATGGGCGACCGTGTCGTGCAGCTCGCGCGCCAGCTGCTCTCGCTCGCGGAGCTTGACCTGATCGGCCTCGCGCACCCGGGAGCTGGTGCGGTAGCGCACCGAGGCGCCGATCGCGGCGGGGAGCAGGAGGAACGGGACCCCGATCGCCGCGTCGCTGTAGTTGCCCGCGACGATCTCCGTCGCCAGGTGTGCGCCCAGGATGATCGCGTTGCCGATCACCGCGTCGCGCCCGGACCCCCACCGGAGGAGCGCGTAGGGGAGCACCAGCACGTACGCGGTGGTGAATACGCCCGCCGACTCGCCTTCGACCAGACGGGCCGCGGTGTCGAACACCGACGTGCCCCCGAACGCGATCACGGTCACCAGGAGCGGGTGCGTGCGACGCCAGAGGAGCGGGACGGACAGCCCGACGCAGACGACGAGCCCGGCCCATCGCCACGCGAGGTCCTCGCGGAAGATCGTCTCGAGCACGGCCGACGTCGCGACGACCGCGAGGAGCGCCCAGTCGCGCCACACGCGCTTGGGCGGGTTCGGAACCCGGGGCTCGGCCCAGAACGACCGGACGGCGCTGCTCACGAGCCCACCGTAGAGGCCCGGAGTCCACCGCGCATCGGCCGGAAGTGCGGACCTCGCTCGGCCGAAAGGCCGAGGCGAAAGTGACCGGTCGCCCGATGGTCGCAGCCGCGGCGCGCCGGCACGATCGCCGTCATGGCACACACCCTGTATCGGCTCGGCCGGCACGCCGCCCGCCACCCACGGACCACCATCGGCGCCTGGCTCGTCGTCGCGGCGCTCGTCGTCGCCGCGTCCGCCGCGTTCGGACGGGACCTCGAGGACTCGTTCGACGTGCCGGGCGCCGACTCCCAGAAGGCCGCCGCGCTGCTGACGGCCGCCGGGTCGGACGGGGCCGGGCTGACCGCACAGGTGGTCGTCACGACGCGCGAGGCATCCACGCTGTCCGACTCGGCGTTGGCCGAGATCCAATCGGGGGCGGCGGCGCTCCCGCACGTGCTCGCCACGAGCGACCCGGTCATCTCACGCGACGGCGGGACAGCACTCCTGCGCCTCCAGTATCCGGTGCTCGAGGAGCTGAGCGCCGACGACCTGCGCGCGCTGAAGGCGTTCGTGAGCGAGGCGCGGCAGGGCTCGCCGCTGCAGATCGAGATGGGCGGCGATCTCTTCTACGCGTTCGAGGAGGCGCAGGTGGGCGTCGGCGAGCTGATCGGGCTGATCGCCGCGGGCCTCGTCCTGCTGGTGGCGTTCGGCTCGCTGATCGCCATGGGACTCCCGATTGCCATGGCGCTGTTCGGCCTCGCGCTCGGCATCAGCGCGATGTCGCTCGTCACGTACCTGGTCACCATCTCCAGCTGGGTTCCTCAGCTCGCGACCATGATCGGGTTCGGCGTCGGCATCGATTACGCCCTGTTCATCGTCACGCGACACCGCGAGCACCTGGCGCGGGGGATGACCGTCGAGGAATCGGCGGGCCGCGCCGTCGCGACCGCCGGGCAGGCCGTGATCTTCGCGGGCGGGACCGTCGTCATCGCGATCCTCGGCCTCGCGGTGGCCGGCATCCCGTTCCTGACCGCCTCCGGCGTCGGCGTGGCGATCGTGGTGCTGATCATGGTGGTCGCCTCGGTCAGCCTGCTCCCCGCGATGCTGGGCCTCGCAGGGCGGCGGATCGGCGCCTTTGGACACCACAGCGCCATCGGCCCGCGGTGGCAACGCTGGGGCGAGCACGTGACCGGGCACGCGGGCAAGTACGCGATCGGCGTCACCGTCCTTCTCCTGGCGCTGGCCGCGCCGGTGCTCGACCTGCGCCTGGGCTCCCCCGATGATGGGAACCTGTCCCAGGCGCGCACCGAGCGCCGCGCCTACGATCTCGCCTCTCGCGGGTTCGGGCCCGGCATCAACGGCCCGTTGGTCATCGCGGTTGACGCCGCCGAGGCCGAGAGCGCCCGGGCGGCCGCGATGGGCGATCCGGGGATCGCCGCCGTCGCCCCGCCCGAGACGAAGGCCGGCGTGGCGATGCTGGTCGCGTACCCGACCACCTCACCTCAGGACGACGCCACCGCCACCACCATCCGGCGGCTGCGCACGGTCCTTCCGGCCTCCGCGCACGTGGGCGGTCAGACGGCGAGCGCGATCGACGTCGGCGACCGTCTCGAGGACCGGCTGCCGCTCTTCGTCACCGCCGTCGTCCTGCTGTCGTTCCTGCTGCTCGTCGTCGTGTTCCGCTCGGTGCTGGTGCCGTTGAAGGCCGCCGTCCTGAACCTCCTCAGCGTCGGCGCCGCCTACGGCGTCCTCGTCATGGTCTTCCAGTGGGGATGGGGCAGCGGGCTGCTCGGCATCGAATCCACCGTCCCGATCGTCCCGTTCATCCCCATCTTCATGTTCGCGATCCTGTTCGGGCTCTCGATGGACTACGAGGTGTTCCTGCTCTCCCGGATCCGCGAGCACTACCTGCGCACGGGGGACAACGGCGCCTCGGTGATCGCGGGGATCGCCGGCACGGCTCGGGTGATCACGGCCGCCGCGCTGATCATGGTCTCGGTCTTCCTCGGCTTCGTCTTCGACGCGGATCCGCGCGCGCAGATGTTCGGCCTCGGCCTGGCCACGGCGATCTTCGTCGACGCCACGATCATCAGGCTGGTCCTGGTGCCGGCGACGATGAAGCTGCTGGGCGACGCCAACTGGTGGATCCCGGGTTGGCTCGATCGGCTGCTGCCGACCGGCGGCGTCAGGTCAGGCCGGACGAGGAGCTACGGAGTGAGCTCGACGCCGAAGTACTCCGAGACCGCGCCGAGCACGACGCGCGGTACGTCATAGGGAACGAAGCGAGGCTCCCGCCCCTCCGCTGCGAGCACGTAGCCGAGCCGGTGCGCGCGGAACGGTGCGAGGTCGACGAGGGAGGCCGGCGGGTCCTGCGTGCCGGCGGGCTCGTGCGCGACGCTCACTCCGGCGCCGCGGCAGGCGGTGCGGAGCTCGCTGTAGTACCAGCTCCAGTCGTCGCTGACGACCTCGCTGTCGTTGAAGGCGACGACGACGCGCCAGGGGTCGGTCACGGCGAGGCCGCCGGCAGCTCGAAGTGCCAGCGCTCGTCGGGGTCTATCGGTCGCACGAGACCGAATTGCGCCACCAGCTCGCGCGCCTCCTTGTGCCAACCGTCGCCGTCGCGCCACGGGATCGTCACGTCCATCGCCTTGCCGTTGCAATGAGTGCTGATCGGCACCTCGGCAGCGTTCGGCAGTCGCTTGGAGTCGGTGACCTCGTAGCCCTCATGGGCGATCTTGCCGTCCCATATCCCCAGGGCGTTCGCCTTCGCCTCGGCCTCGGTCCATCCCTCCTCGTACCAGACGGTGCCGTCCTGGTCCTTGCCGCCCGGGAGCGCCTTCAGCGCGTCCAGCGTCACGACGCCGGTGCGGATGTGGTACGCGGTGCTGTTGCGATGGGCGATCGCCGCCTCGCGCACGCCGCCGATGCCGTCGAACGAGATGTCGTCCGTGACCAGGTAGTGATCGAGCAGGTGCTGCGCCAGGGCCGTCACCGCGGCGTCGAGCGCCGGGTCGAGCTTGACGGAGCCGAGCGAGGTCGCCGCCGTCTTGACGAACGTGTACCTGGTCATCTCGGCCGTGAGCCATTCGAGGCTCTTGACCGGGTCGCCCTTCATCGCCTTGACGACGCGGTACATCTCATCGTCGTCGAGGCAGCCGACCGCCTTCGTCCGCAGGTCGGCGTCGCCCAGCACGACGTCCACCTCCGCGGGCGACAGCGACTCCAGCAGCGAGATGACCTTCGTCTCGTCCACGTTGAACCAGGCCGAGAGCTCCTTGCGCAGCTCCGCGATCTTCTCGGTGTCGGTGGGCGCCGCGGGCGCGGGGGTCTCCGTCACCGTCCCCGTGTCGGTGGGCTCGCGCTGCAGCATCCATCGCGCGACGGCGGCGTTCCCCGCGCCGCCCAGGCGCACGATCACATCAGGCGCGGGTGCCGTTCCCGGCACGTCATCCGTGCCGGTCCTCCGGTCCGGGCGTGCGACGTCGCGTTTGTGCATTCAGGGCTCGCAGCGGTGGGGCGTAGGTGCCACTCTTCCAGGCACACCCAGTCGAGGCAACGTTTTATGCACCCTCGCCGGCCCGGCGCTAGCGTCGGCGAAGGATGCGAAGGCGCTCAACCCAGCCGGAGCGCGCCGAGGACGCCCAGGGGCCCGCCGCTCACCCTGAGGCACGTGTCGACCAGCGCACCATCGAGCAGGCGCTCAGGCACCCGCGATCCGCGACGCCCGCGCTCGTGGCGCGGCTTGGGACCGTCGCCGGCAATCAGGCCGTCAACGCGCTCTTGCGCCAGGCTCCGCCCGAGACGGCCCCGGCCCCGGTGCCCGCCCCGGCCGCCGACGCCGGGACGGCCGAGAAGCCGGCGTGGGTGACGGAGGAGTTCAAGCAGCGGTTTGTCGCGACGATTCTCGCCGAGGCGATGGTCGGCCAAGGACAGGAGACTGACATCGGCTGGGTGTACTTCAACCTCGTCTCGGCCGCGGGTGGCGAGAGCGGCCTGTCGAAGTCGACCGCGTTCCGCGACAAGAAGCCCCTGTACAAGGTGTGGCTCCACCTGCAGGGCGACACCACCTACGGCGATGACCCGCTGCCGCAGGACAAGAGCTCGGGGTTCCAGGGCTACGAGTCGGTGGCCGACTACTGCGCGCGCAACGGGTGGGTCCGCCAGCAGTACGAGGCCCGCGGCAAGGGGGTCCGCGATCAGTTCGAGCAGATGTTCACGCAGCCGGACACCAACCCGATCAAGGGCTGGAAGGGCCAGGGCAACCTCAACGACGTCAACAACAAGAGCAATGACGACATCTACTGGAAGCGGGCGCGCGCGTACCTGTGGCTCCAGAAGGACGACAAGAGCCTCCCCGTCCTCATCAAGGAGATCGGCAAGGGCTCCGGGAGGCAGTTCGTCTTCGACGGCGACGCGATACGCGACTACTACGTGGACCACGAACTGCCGAAGACCGTCCCGCAGTGGCCGTGATCAGGAACGCCGGTCGATGTGGATGTGGCCCTTGCGGTCGGGGAAGATGATCAGCTTCGAGCCGGCGGTGCGCATCGTCTGGAACTGGGCCAGCAGGTCCTTGCTCTTGATCTTCGTGTACGCGGCATCCCACTTCTCGACCGCCGGATCGCCCCACTTCTTGCCGGCCGCGTCGTAGTCCACCTTGAAGATCTGGGTGGTGTCGAGCTGCAGGGCGCCCGTCACCGGGGCGGGCGTCCCGTCCTGCGGCGCGGCCGCCTCCGCGGCCGCCTTCTTGGCCTCGAGCTCGTCGGCCGGATCGAAGTAGTCGGAGTTGAACGGCAGCCCGATGCCGTACGTCGCCGCCGAGAGGTCTCCGAGGTAGGTGATGATCTCGGCGACCGAGCCGGCGTCCATCGAGCGCGAGACGTCGATCGCCCTGCCGCCGTGCAGCGCCGTGCCCTCGCGGAGGAGGCTTCCGAACGGAACGGGCTTCTTGGGCTCCGTGGGTGCGGCGGTCCAGCGTTGCATCGTGCCGACGGTCAGTTCGTGCATCGTCTTCAGCGCAGGGATCGTCAGCTCGGTCTTGCTCGGTTCGACGCCCTCGATCTTCGTGCCCTCCTTGAGCGCCTTCAGCTCGCCAGGCGTCTGCCACATCAGCGTCGCGAACCCTTGATCGCCGGCCGCGAGGAGCCACGTCGCGTAGCCCACGTCGCTGGTGGGCGCGTCCTCGAGCAGCTTCTTCGCGTCTGCCGTCGGATCGGGCGCCGCGGCGGGTGTCTCTGCGGCCGGCTCGGTCGCCGTCGCCGGCGCCTGTCGCTGCACGAGCGCACTGAACGCCTGGTTACCGATCCGCGAAGCGAGCAGCTCGGCGTCCGTGCGTGGCGATTTCGTGACGCGCCGGACCTCGGCGTCCTGTTCCCATCGATCGAGTCGCTGCTTGTTTCTCATGACGCTCCTGGCGCTGATCGTCCTCCAGTGGCGGGCCGAGGGCAAGTACGGGGATGGGCAGCGTTGCCCCTAGTCGCATAACCATCCGGTTCCTCACGCATGAGCGTCACGCGCCCGCGTCCCCGTGTTCTCGCCTGGAGCGGCGACGGCCAGGTCGGCGAAGCCGTCGGCGTCGAAATCGCCACTCGCCGTCCCGGCGCCGAGCGCGTCGTCTCCCTCCGCAACTCCCGGCATTCCGCGTTCGCCCTCCAGCGGCAGCTCAGCGCGGATCGCGGCACCTTGCGCGGTCGTGGCTCCGCCCGAGACGAAGGCGGCGTGGCGACGCTGGTAGCGCGGGCCGGAGGTCAGACGGGCTCAGGATGGACGCGGGTTTGCGAGCCCGTCCGCGTGAACGTCCATCCCGGCGATGACCATCCGCGGCGGCGGACGGTCTACAGCCGCGCGAGCGTCGCGATGTCCTCGTTGAATTCATCGACCATCGCGGTCGTCAAGGTGGGTCGCGTCTCGGTCAGGGCGGCGAGGTAGTCGGCGGTCGTGGGCCCTCGGATCTCTGGCCGGTCTTGCTCATCGCCGTAGACGCCGACCTCTAGGGCGCGCTGCGATCCCTTCCGTGCCGCGAACTCGATGTCGGCCGGCGTGAACAGCTCGCTGGCCTCGACGAGGGCGGCGACGTCGATGCGTCCGAGCACGCCGGTGGGGATGTAGCGCGTCCAGATCGCCGCACGAGCGGTGGCGTCGGGCGCCCCGACCGGGATCACGTAGTCGAAGCGGCCGTGGCGCAGGAAGGCAGGGTCGAGCGCCCGCACGAAGTTCGTCGCGCAGATCAGCAGCCGCCCGTCGCGCTCGCGGAAGGTGGGGATGATCTTGAGCAGCTCGTTCGTCACGCCCTGCAGCGGCGAGGGTGGTCGCCCGCCGCGCCGCCCGGCGATCTCCTCGACCTCGTCGATGAACACCACTGCGTGCTCGAGCGCATCGATCTCGGCGAAGGTCTCGCGAAGGGCGAGCGCCTGGCCGCCGCTCGCGGCGGCCTGACGGGAGGGGAAGACCTCGACGAACGGCCACCCGAGCCGGGACGCCACGGCCTTGGCGAAGGTCGTCTTGCCCGTCCCGGGCGGTCCGAACAGCACGACCCCGCGCGGCGGCTGCACGCCGTACTCCCCCGCCAGGTCGGGATCGACCAGCGGCATCACGATCCGCCGCTCGATGAGCTGCTTCTCGTGCTCCATGCCGGCGAGGGCCTCCCACAGCCCTCCGGGCAGCATCCTGCCGCCGAGCTCTCCGAGGAGCCCGACCTCTTGCGGCTGCAGGGGCACGACCCGCTCGAAGTAGGTCAGGTCGCGTGGCTCGTATCCGCTGTCGCGGAACGCGGTCTCGCCGGTCTCGCCGTCGGCCAGCAAGGCCGACAGCCGGTGAACTCCGCCGCCCATCAGGCGCTTCTCGAGCTCGGTGAGCAGGGCGCTGCCCAACCCCTGGCCGCGCCAGTCGTTCGCGATCGCCAGCAGGACCACCCAGCCGCGATCCCCGCTGACGCGCGCCGCCGCCGCGCCGACCACGACCTCGCCGACGACCGCGACAACCGCTATGCCGCCCTCACGGATGGCCGCGAGAACCTCGGCGAGGCCGTGGACGGCGCGCCGTTCGGGCCCCCGCGACTCCTCCCAGACGCGTACGACCTGGTCGAGGTCGTCGTCGTGGAAGTCCCGCACCCGGGGAGCCGGCATCCAGTGATTGTCCCAGGCGCGCCGCCCCTGATGTCGACTAGATCAGGCCGCGCTCCCGGGCGTGCGCCGCCGTGTCGAGCAGCACGGCGCGGGTGTCGTGGCGGGGCGTCCAGCCCAGCCCGTCGCGGGCGCGCGTCGTGTCCATCACGACCGGCACGCGGAAGGCGTTCAGCCACGACGCCTGCGACGGCATGAACGGGAGCACGCCGACCGTGGCCGCCGCGGCGTGCACGCCCAGCCGCGGGATCGGCACGGTGAGCCAGCCGAACGCGCGGGCGAGGTCGGCGGCGGTGATCGTGCCGTCGCCGGCCAGGTTGTAGACGCCGGGCGGGCCGTCGCCGCGCACGGCAGCGGCCAGCGCGGTCGCGACGTCGTCGGTGTGCACGAGCTGGAACGGGGTGCCGGGATCGGGCAGCAGCGGCTTCGCGAGCGGCAGCGGCGACTTGCGCAGCAGCTTCGGGAACGCCTCGACGAGGGAGAGCGCGTCCCCGCCGGCGACGATGCACGGGCGCAGCACGTACGTCTCGACGTCGGCGCCCTCGAGCGTCTCGCGCAGCGTCGCCTCCAGCTCGGCCTTCTGCGCGGAGTAGTAGTGCGCGTCGGTGCCGCGCACCGGGACGTCCTCGGTCAGCGGCTGCGGGTTGTCGTCGTGGAAGCCGTAGGCGGCGACCGACGAGGTGTAGACGAGCCGCTTGACGTCGCGCGCGGCCTCGAACACGTTGCGCGAGCCCTCGAGGTTGATCGAGCGCGTCTCCTCGCGGCCGCCGAGGATGATGAAGGCGAGGTGCACGAGGACGTCGGCCTCGGACGCCAGCGCGCCGACGGCCTCGCGGTCCAGCACGTCGCCCTGGCGGTACTCGGTCTTCGTCAGGTCCATCGAGCCCGGGTCGAACTCCCGCCGCGCCATCCCCAGCACGCGGCCGACGGCGGGATCGGCGTCGAGCTCGCGCAGCAGGGCGCGGCCGATGTCACCGGTCGGGCCGGTCACGCGACGATCGGTTTCGCCTGCCAGCGAGCGAGCTTCGTCGCCGCTCGCTTCGGCGACGTTACCCATAGCCGGGTTCGCCCGGCAGCACGATGCGCGCGGTCTCGCCCTGCCGCACGACCTGCGGCTCGACCGGCTCCACGGTGCGCCCCGCGGCCCACGCCAGCAGCTCGTCGGCGGAGCCGAACGCGGAGAGCTGCTCGAGCGTCTTCATCGTCGGGAACACGAGCATGATCTCGTCGCGCTCGTTGGCGTCCAGCGCGCCCTGGGGGGAGAACCACCCGAGGTCGACGGTCTCGCTGCCGTCGGGCTCCGGCTCGGCGTCGCCCGGCGCGGCGACGAGGAAGAAGTGGGTGTCGAAGCGGATCTTCACCTCGGCGGGCGTGATCCAGCGCGAGAAGGGGACCAGCGCGCCCGCGTCGGGCAGCGCGACCCCGGCCTCCTCGGCCACCTCGCGCACGCCGGCCACCCGGTGCGCGTCGTCGCCCTCGCTCTCGGCCGTGTCGACGGCGCCGCCCGGGAACACCCAGGCGCCGCCCATGAAGCGCTGCTCGGGGTTGCGCTTGACCAGCAGCACCTCGAGCGCGTCCGCCCCGCCGCGCAGCAGGATCACCGTGGCGGCCTGGCGCGGCGTCGTCGGCTCGTCGCCGTCGTCGCGGAGCGGCTGCTCCGGAGGCGGGCGCCCCGGCACCTAGTCCTCGTACGGGCTGAAGTCGGCCTTCCGCGCGCCGCAGACCGGGCAGAACCAGTCGGCCGGGATGTCGTCGAACGCGGTGCCGGCGGGGATGCCCCCGTCGGGATCGCCCTCGTCGGGGTCGTAGATGAAGCCACAGGACTCGCAGATCCATTTCTGAACGGCAGTGCTCGTGCTCATGGCCGGAGAGGAGTACGAGGTCGGCGTCGCCATACTCGGGACGCATGCGCGGCCGGACCCCGACTCTCGAGCTGCTCGTGTTCGCGGTGGGCAGCTCGACCCTCGGGGCCGAGATCGCGGCCGCGAGGCTGATGGCGCCCTTCTTCGGCGATTCCACGATCGTGTGGGCGAACACGATCGCGATCGTGCTCGTCGCGCTGTCGATCGGCTACTGGTTCGGCGGGAGGCTCGCCGACCGCCATCCGCACATGCGCGGGCTGTGCCTGCTGGTGCTGGCGGCCTCGCTGCTGCTCGGGCTGGTGCCGATCGTGGCCAACCCGTTCCTGTCGCTGAGCGTCGACGCGTTCGACTCCGTGAGCATCGGCACGTTCGCCGGCTCGCTGTTCGGCGTGCTCGCGCTCGTCGCGGTCCCGGTGCTGATGCTGGGCGCCGTGTCGCCGTGGGCGATCCGCCTCAAGCTGCACGCCGTCGAGGACTCGGGCGAGGTCGCGGGCCGGATGTACGCGATCTCCACGGTCGGCTCCCTGGTCGGCACGTTCCTGTCGGCGCTGCTGCTGATCCCGCTCGTCGGGACCCAGCGGACGTTCCTGATCTTCGCGCTGGCGCTGGCGCTGGCGGCCGCGCTCGGGCTCAGCCGGCGCTGGCTGCTCGTGCCCGCGTTCGTCGCCCTCCTGCTCGCGATCCCGCCCGGGACGATCAAGGGCTCCGACGACGACGGGAAGGTCGTCTACGAGACCGAGACGGAGTACCAGTACGCGCGCGTCGTCGAGTACCCGAACGGCGTGCGGCGGCTGGAGCTCAACGAGGGCCAGGCGATCCACTCCACCTATCGCGAGAACACCGTCCTCACCGGCAACTACTGGGACGGGCTCCTCGTCGATCCGTTCGCGGCGCTGACCGGGCCGCCGAAGCGCGTCGCGATGCTGGGCACCGCGGCGGGCACGACCGCCCGCGCCTACGCGCGCTACCTGCCGGACACGACCGTCGACGCGGTCGAGATCGACGGCGAGCTGCTCGACATCGGCCGGCGCTACTTCGGGCTGCGCGACAGCCCGCACCTGAACGCCATCACCGAGGACGCGCGGCCGTTCCTGCGCCGCGCGAAGGACCGCTACGACGTGATCATGGTCGACGCCTACCGCCAGCCCTACATCCCGTTCTACCTGACCACGAAGGAGTTCTTCGCGCTCGCCCGCGACCGGCTGGCCCCCGGCGGCGTGGTGGCCATCAACGTCGGGCACCCCGAGGGCTCCGACCACCTCGAGCGCGTCCTCTCCGCGACGCTGCGCTCGGTGTTCCCGAACGTGGCGCGCGACCCGATGGAGCCGACCAACACGATCCTGATGGCCTCCGAGGCGCCGCTGTCCTCGGGCCGCCTGACCGAGGCCGCCGAGCAGCTGGACCCGGACCTGCGAAGCACCCTGCTGGGCGCCGCCTCGCGCCTGCGCCCCGGGCTCACCGGGGGGCGGGTCTACACCGACGACCGCGCCCCCGTGGAGTGGCTCGTCGACGAGTCGCTCGTCGACTACGCCTCAGGCGGCTAGCCGCGGCGTCGCCGTCGAACGGGCCCTCCCGCGTGGCCGCCACCGGCACCCCGGCGCCGGGCCGGAAGCCGCAGCGCATCGCCGCGCGGGCCAGCGACGAGGCGGCCTCGCGCAGCTCCCCGCGCGTGTGGGAGGCCATCACGGCCAGCCGCAGCCGCGCGGTGCCCTCCGGCACGGCCGGGGGCAGCACCGCCTCGGCGAACACGCCCTCGTCGACCGCGGCGTCGACGATCCGCTGCGCCAGCTCGGCCTCGCCGACGACGAGCGGGATGATGTGGGAGTCCGAGCCCGTGACGTCGAAGCCCTCGCGGGCCAGCCCGTCGCGCAGCGAGGCGGCGTTGGCGCGGAGCTTCTCGTTGCGGCGCGGCTGCTCCTCCAGGAGGTCGAGCGCGGCCATCGCCGCCGCCACCGCGACCGGGGCGGGCGCGGTCGAGTGCACCAGCGTGCGGGCGCTGTTGACGAGGTAGCGGGCGGTCACGTGGTCGCAGGACGCGAAGCCCCCGTAGGAGCCGAGCGCAAGGCCGAGCGAGCCGGTCACCACGTCCGCCTCGCCCTCCAGCCCCGCTTCGGCCAGCGCGCCGCGGCCGTCGGGCCCGAGCGCGCCGATGGCGTGGGACTCGTCGACGAGCAGGCGGACGTCGTAGCGCCGCGCGAGCCGCACGATGTCCTCCAGCGGGGCGACGTCGCCGTCGAGGCCAAACAGGCCCTCGGTGACGATCAGCGCGGCGCGCCCGTCGCACTGGCGCAGGGTCCACGCGAGGTGCTCGGCGTCGCCGTGGTCGTAGGCGACGCTCTCCGCGGCCGCGAGCCGGCAGCCGTCGACCAGCGACGGATGGCACAGCGCGTCGTGGAGCACGACCTCGCCGCGGCGGGCGAGCGCCGGGATCACGCCCAGGTTGGCGAGCGTGCCGCATCCGAACAGCAGCCCGGCGCGCATCGAGGTGAAGCCGGCGAGGCGCTCCTCGAGCCGGCGGTGCAGCGTCATCGTCCCCGACGCCACGCGCGCCGCTCCGGCGCCGACGCCCCAGCGCATCGCGGCATCGGCCGCCGCCTCGCGGACGCGCGGATGGTCGGCGAGACCGAGCGAGTTCCCCGAGCACAGCAGCAGGACCGGCCTACCGTCGAGCACGACGCGAGGCCCCTGCGGACCGCTGACCATCCGCAGACGGCGGTAACGGCCGCACTCCTTGAGCTCGTCGAGTCGCTCGTCGAGATCCAGCATCGGCTCTCCTCGCGGGCCGTCTGCCGCGGCCCGGCGGTTTCGTGGGAACTGGCGCGAACCGTACGGTCGCGGCCGGACGGCTAATACCCGTGTTCGGAAGTACGTGCGGCCGCCGGAGCCGTGCGTAATTGCGAACGCGGGTACTAGGGTCCGCTCGTGGCGCTGAACACCCCGACCGTGAGCCTGCCCGCGGCCGAGCTGAGCCCGGGGAGGAGGCTCCTCGTGCGGATGGCGGCCGCGATCGGCCTGATGATCTTCGTCACGCTCGTGGCCTACATCGGGCGCGACGGCTACCGCGACAACAACGGCACCCCGATCGGGTTGCTCGACTCCCTGTACTACGCGACCGTCAGCATCACCACCACCGGTTACGGCGACATCACGCCCGTCACCGACGGCACCCGCCTCGCGACGACGTTCCTCGTGACGCCCGCGCGGATCGTGTTCCTGATCATCCTGGTCGGCACCACCATCGAGGTGCTGGCCGAGCGCACGCGCACCGCGGTGCGCGAACGAGTCTGGAGGAGGGCCTTGAAGGACCACACCATCGTCATCGGATTCGGGACCAAGGGCAGGGCCGCCGTGGAGACGCTGCTGGCGCGGGGCACCCCGCGCGAGCACATCGTCGTCATCGACGGCGACGCCGACGTGATCGAGGAGGCCCGCCACGCCGGGCTGGCCGGCATCCACGGCTCGGCGGGCCGCCAGGCCGTGCTGGAGGCCGCCGGCATCCGCGAGGCGGCCGCGGTGATCGTGGCGACCGACCGCGACGACGCCGCCGTGCTCGTCACCCTCACCGCCCGCGAGCTCGATCCGGACGCGACGATCGTCGCCGCGGCACGGGAGGCCGAGAACGTGCACCTGCTCAAGCAGAGCGGCGCCGACTCGGTGATCCTGTCCTCGGCCGCCGCCGGGCGGCTGCTCGGGCAGGCCGTGCACAGCCCGCAGTCGGTCGAGGTGCTGGAGGACCTCCTGTCGGTCGGGACCGGCATCGACCTCACCGAGCGCGACATCGGCGCCGCCGAGCACGGCACGCCGCTCCGCGACCTGGCGGTCGTCGAGCCCGTCGTGGCGGTGGTCCGCGGCGATGTCGTGCTGCGCTTCGACGACGAGCGCGTCGCGGAGCTGCAGGAGGGCGACCGGCTGATCTGCCTCAGCTCGGCGAAGGGCCCCCCTAACGCAACGTGAGCCGCACGTGCAGGTGGTCGTCGTGGTGGACGAGCGGCGTGACGACCTTGCGCGGGCCCTTGAGCCCGAGCCGCGGGCCGACGTAGATCGCCTTGGCGCCCGCCTCCACGAACATGTCGACGAGCCGCTGGGCGCGCACGCGGTCGACCAGCGCCGGGGAGTAGGGGCGCAGCTCGCGCCCGTCGATGCGCGGGTAGTAGATGTCGGCGTCGAGGCCGTTCTGGTGCGACGCGTGCCCGAGCCCGCCGAAGCGGCGGCCGAACTCGCCGCCGTGGCGGCGCGAGACGTCGCCGATCCCCACGCGGGGCGCCCATGGGTCGGCGAGCCGGTACTCGGCCAGCACGTCGAGCACGGTGTAGACGAGGCGGTCGGTGCCCCAGCGCCGCCAGTCGCGGTTCGGCGACTGCTTGAGGACCGGGTCCCACGTGAACCAGTCCGGCCCCTCGGCGGGCACCTGCACGCCGCGGCGCAGCGCCCCCGCCCACCACATCCCGACCGGGGCGGACTCCCGCCATGCGATCGCGGGGTAGACCGGGTCGGACTCGTCCGTGCGCGCGCTCGCGGCCGGGGCGGCGAGCGCGAGCAGGAGCGCGGCGAGGGCTACTCGCCGCGCCATTGCGGATTGCGCTTCTCGGCGAACGCGCGCACGCCCTCGTAGAAGTCCTGCGAGCGGAAGCACGCCTCGCGCAGCTCGGTCAGCTCGCGCTCGGTGTCGGGATCCAGCTCGCCCTCGGCCGCCAGCAGCTCGCCCAGCACGCGTTTGTTCCCGCGCTGGGAGAGCGGCGCCAGCGCGGCGATCTCGGCGGCGTACTCGACGGCCCGCGCCTCGAGCAGCGCGGGCGCGACCACCTCGTTGACCAGCCCCCAGTGCTCCGCCTGCGCGGCGGGGATGTTCCGCGCCGTGAAGAACAGTTCGCGCGTGCGCGCGGCGCCCACCGCGTCGACGAACTTGCGCAGCCCGGTGTGCGAGTAGACGAGGCCCAGCCGCGCCGGCGGCATTCCGAGCCGCGCGTCCTCGGAGGCCAGCCGCAGGTCGCAGGTCAGCGCGAGCTCGAGGCCCCCGCCGATCGCGTGCCCGTTGAGCGCCGCCACCGACGGGAACGGGAACGCCGACAGCGCCTCGATCGCGTCGTGGAAGGGGTGGGCGACGAGCGACTCCGCCTCGTGGGCGAACGCGTCGCTGGGGAGCCCGCCGATGTCGTAGCCGGCCGAGAACACGGGCCCGGTGGCCGTGATCAGCAGGCACCGCTCGGAGAGCGTGGGGACCGTCGAGGCGATCGCGTCGAGGATCGCGTGGTCGAGCGCGTTGCGCTTGGCCGGGTTGTCGATCGTCAGCCGCACGACGTCGGGCGCGGGCCGGTCCAGCCGGAGCTTGCCGTCGGCGAGCTCCGTCACTCGAGAACGACCAGCGTGTCGCCTTCGGAGACCGCCTGCCCCTCCGAGACGACGATCTCCTTGACCGTCCCCTCATCCTCGGCCTCGACCGGCATCTCCATCTTCATCGACTCCAGGATCACGACCGTGTCGCCCTCGGAGATCTCGTCCCCGACCGCCACCTCGACCTTCCAGACCGTGCCCGTGATGTGGGCCTCGATGTCCGCCACGCGCGCTCCTCGTTCGCTTGCACTACCGCCGGCGCTGGAACACGTCGGCGTCCAGCGACTCTACGCGGTCGAGGAACAGCAGGCCGTCCAGATGGTCGATCTCGTGCTGGAGCGCGCGGGCCTCGAAGCCCTGCGCCTCGACGCTCAGGCCCTCGGCCTCGACGGTGATCTCGGTGGCGCGGCGGACGTTGGCGGTCAGCTCCGGGATGCTCAGGCAGCCCTCGCGCCCGACCGCCGACCCGGCGGAGGCGACGATCACGGGGTTGACGAGCACGAGCAGCCCGTGGTTCTCGGGCGCCTTCGGATGGCCGGTGCAGTCGACCACGGCCACGCGGACCAGCTCACCGATCTGCGGCGCCGCCACGCCGACGCAGTGGCCGAAGGCGCGCATCGTGTCGAGCAGGTCCTCGACGACGGCGTCCGCGTCGCCGGGCGCGACCGGCGGCGCCTTGCGCGTGAGCAGCGGGTGGGGGTGGAGCAGGACCTCGCGGACGCTCACAGCACGTCGGGCTCGAGCGGGCGCAGCGTGATCGTGACGTCCTGCTCGGCCGCGACCGTCTGCAGCCGGTCGCCGAGGTCGTTGACCTCGGGCGGGACGGCGACGTCGATGATCATCACGTACAGCGACTGCGCAAGGCGGGTCTGCAGATCGCACACGTTGACCCCCGCCTCGGCGAGCACGCGGGTGACGGCGGCGAGGATCCCTGGGTGGTCGGCCCCGTGCACGGAGACGACGGCGGTCGGTTCCGAGCGGGGGTTGGCGGCCGCCTCGGCGACCTCGGTGACCGACCACGTCTCGAGCGCGTCGAGCCCGCCGAGGTCGGCGGCCAGCGCCGCTCGCTCGGCGCCCTCGACGATCAGCGTCATCGCGAAATGCCCGCGCAGGATGGCCATCCGCGAGTCCGTCACGTTGGCGCCGTGGGCGGCCAGGCGGTCGGCGACGCCGGCGATGATGCCCGGCCGGTCGAGCCCGACGGCGGAAACGGCGAGTGTTGTCACGCCGGGAAGGTAGCCTTGCTGACGAGATGGCGCACGCGGCTCACTAGGATCTCACGGCGTGGAGGAGCAGGAGACACCGCAGGACCTGGCCTCGATGAAGGCCCAGGTCTACAAGGACCCCCGTCCGGTCGAGTACTTCGAAGGCTTCCACGCGCGCTCGCGCTCGCGCGACCCCGACTGGGTCTACGAGGCGGTCCGCGTGCTCACCACGATCTACGCCTGGGTGTTCTTCCGCACCCGCGGCATCGCGGCCGACAAGGTGCCCGGGATGGGCTCGGTGATCCTCGCGCCCAACCACTTCTCGTTCATGGACCACTTCTTCCTCGGCGTCTCGATCCGGCGCAAGGTCCGCTTCATGGCCAAGTCGCAGCTGTTCACGCGGCCGATGCAGTGGATCTACACCCACGGCGGCGTGTTCCCGGTGCGTCGCGGCTACGCCGACGAGGACGCGTTCATCACCGCCTCCGGGATCCTCGAGAAGGGTGGCTGCGTGGCGATGTACTGCGAGGGCGGGCGGTCCCGGACCGGCAAGCTGTCCGAGCAGCCCAAGCGCGGCATCGGGCGGCTGGCGCTGATGACCGGCGCGCCCATCGTCCCGGTCGCCATCCACGGCTCCTCGAAGGTGCGCAACTGGAAGCGGCTGCAGTTCCCGAAGGTCACCGTCCGCTACGGCGAGCCGATCATCTTCGACCGCGTGGCGGATCCGTCGAAGGACCAGCAGCAGCAGGTCGCGAACGAGATCTTCACCGAGATCCGCGGGCTCTACGCCGAACTGGACGCCGAGGGGCGCGCCGGTGTCGTGCGCCGGGTCCGCGAGCTGCGCCGCGCCGAGCGCTCGAGCAAGGGCGCCGCACCGGCGTAGTGGCCCCTCCCGCGAGCCCCGATATCTCGCGGCCGCCGTTCGAGAACACCGGGACCCACGGGAGGAACCACTGACGGTCACGCGATCGAGGCTGGCGGCGGACCTCCGCCGTCTCGGGGTGCGTGAAGGCGGGATCGTGATGGTCCACGCGCGCATGCGCTCGCTCGGTTGGGTGGTTGGCGCCGCGGAGACCGTCGTCCACGCGACCCTCGACGCGCTCGGCCCGGAGGGGACGCTGATGGCCTATGCCTCCTGGGAGGAGCACGTCTACGTGGACGAGGACTGGCCGGCCGAGCACCGCGCCGCCTACGTCGCAGAGCCGCCGGAGTTCGACGTCGCGATCTCCGAGGCGGCGCGCGACCACGGTCGGATCCCCGAGCGGGTGCGGACGTGGCCGGGCGCCGAGCGCAGCGCGCACCCGGAGGCGTCGGTCGTAGCGGTCGGCCCGCGCGCGCGGTGGCTGTGCAACGAGCACCCGGACAACGACGGCTACGGCGCGGAAAGCCCGTTCGCGCGGCTCGTCGAGGCGAACGGGCAGGTGCTGATGCTGGGCGCGCCGCTGGACACGGTCACGCTCCTCCACCACGCCGAGTCGATCGCCCGCGCGCCCGACAAGCGGAGGATCACGTTCCGGGTCGTGGTGGCCGGCGAGGGCGAGCGGGAGTACACCGACATGGAGACCTCCCAGGGCGCGTTCGACTACTCGCGGCTCGGCTTGGAGGAAGACGAGTTCAAGATCATCGCGGGCGAGGCGCTGGAGGCCGGGATCGGTGTGCGCGGGCCGACGGGGGAGGGGCAGTCGCACCTGTTCCCGGCGCCCGAGCTGACGAGGTTCGGGGTGGCCTGGCTCGAGGAGCGGTTCGGCTAGCGCCGCACGACCTCGCAGTCGCCGGCCACCGCGTCCTGCGGATCGACAAGGGCGACGTCGCGGCCGGCGCCGCAGGCGATCCGGTCGGCGACCCCGTCGATCGCGCTGATCCGGTCGTCGCCGTCGCCTCCCGCGAGGTCGTCGGCGTCCTGGTTGCCGAAGATGCGGTCGTTCCCCGGGCCGCCGTCGACCACGTCGCGGCCGTAGCCGCCCTCGATGTAGTCGCCGTCCTCGTTGCCCGCGATGGTGTCGTTGCCGCGGCGGCCGAACAGCTGGTCGGCGCCCGGGCCGCCGTGGAGGGCGTCGTTGCCGTCCTCGCCGTCGGCGTAGTCGTCGCCGGCGTTGGCGAACAGCTCGTCGTTCCCCGGTCCGCCGAACACGGAGTCGCCGTCCGGGCCGCCGAAGAGGAGGTCGTCGCCCGGCGTGCCGCCGATGACCGACGGCGGTGGCGCGTCGCTGGCCGGCTCGGGTGGGATCTCGACGACGGTCTCGCAGCTCTGGAGACGGTCGCGCTCACGGGCGTCCTCCTCGACGTAGACGGTGTCCGCGCCCGAGCCGCAGCTCACGGTGTCGGCGTCGCCGTCGGCGGCGCGGATGGTGTCGTCGCCCGCGCCGCCCGACACCTGGTCGGCGCCCGGGCCGGCCACGAGCTCGTCGGCGCCGTCGCCGCCGGAGAGCCGGTCGTCGCCCGAGCCCGCGTCGATCCGGTCCTCGCCATCCGAGCCGAAGAGGCGGTCGCGGCCGGCGTCGCCGGTGATCGCGTCGTCGCCCTCACGGCCGTAGGCGCGGTCGCCGGCGCGCCCGCCGTCGATGCGGTCGGCGCCCGGGCCGCCGTCCAGCAGGTCGGCGCCCGTGCGGCCGAGCAGCGTGTCGTCGCCGTCGCCGCCGAGGATCCGGCGGTCGTTGCCGCGCCCGCCGTCGAGGACGTCGTTCCCCGCGCCGCCGTCGAGCAGCATGTCGTCGCCGAGGCCGCGCTCGGCGATCACGTCGTCCCCGTCGCCGCCGAGCAGCGTGTCGTCGGCGTCGCCGCCGTCGATCCGGTCGGCGCCGGGCCCGCCGTCGATCGTGTCGTTGCTCGTGCCGCCCTCGCCGATGTCGTCGCCCGAACCGAGGGCGATCAGGTCGGGATCGGCGGCGCCGTACGCGCGGTCGTTGCCGTCGCCGCCGTCGAGGCGGTCGCGGCCGGTGCTTCCCGAGAGGACGTCGTTCCCGGCGCCGGCCTCGAGTTGGTCGTCGCCGCGGCCGCCGCGCAGCACGTCGTCGCCGCCGAGCGCGACGAGCCGGTCGGGACCGCGGCCACCGGCGAGGAGGTCGGCGGCCTCGGTGCCGAGGGTGAGCGCGAGCCCGGGCTGCACCGCCACCGCGGTGGGGCGGCGGAGCGGGACCCGCGCGAGCACGCGCCCCGAGTAGGGCGATACGACGGCGAGCGAGGATGGCGCGGTCACGTATCCGCGGCCGCCGTCCGGCGAGAACGCGGCCCGGCCGGGCCCGCCTCCGGTGCGCGGGCGGTCCAGGACGCGGCGGGTCGACAGCGCGACCACCGCCGAGCGCCCGCGCGGCGATCCGGGCGCGACGAGCGCGCGGCCGGCCGCGATCGCCACGCCTCCGCCGCCGGCGCGCCCCAGCCGGGCGGCGGCGAGCGGGCGCGAATCGCGCGCGGAGAGCATCCACAGCCGCTTCGCCGCCGACACCCACGGTCGCCCCGCCGCGTCGTACCCGACGGCCACGGCGCCACGAAGTCGCTGCCGCCGGACGATCGCGCCGGTCACGAGGTCGAGCGTGACGACGCGCCCGCGGCCGAGCACGACGGTGGCGCGCATGCCCGAGGGGGCGACGGCCAGGTCGAGCGGGTCGCCACGCAGCCGCAGGATCGCGGCCGGCCCGTTGCCGCGCACGTCGATGGCGGCGCCTCTGGCCGAGGACGGCGCCTCGCCGAACATGTCGCCGGGGGCCGAGGACGGCGCGACGCCGAGCACGTCGACCGCGCCGCGCCTGGCGGCGTAGATCCTCGCCCCGTCGGGCGACACTGCGAGCGCGCGGGGCGGCGAGGCGACGCGGACCGCGCGCACGCTGCGCTGCTGGGCGAGGTCGATCGTCACGACGTACCGTCCCGCGGCCACGTACGCCAGCGACCCGTCCGGGGCCGTAGCGGCCGCGCCGGCGCGGCCGGGCAACGCGATGCTCGCCACGGGCGCGTTGGTGCGCACGTCGATCAGCGTTGCCTGCCGGCCCGCCGGGACGACCGCCACGCGTGCCGAGGCGGGCGGTGCCAGGGCGGCCAGCGCGAGCACGGCGATGGCGGCGCGGCGCATGGTCCCCGAACCCCCGCGGCCCCGTTAGGGTGCGGCGGCGTGGAGATCCTGCGCGACGGGGTGCTGGCGGGAACCGCGATCGTCGTCGCCGGCGGCGGCACGCTCGCGGGCGCGGTCGGCGCTCGAGCGGCCGCGCTGGGCGCGTCGGTCCGCGAGCTCGCAGAGGCGGTCGTCGGCGAGGCCGTGGTACCCGAGGAGCCCTTCGTGGGCCACGCCGACGTCCTCGTCTACGACCCCGGCGCCGCGCCGATGCTCGAGGCGCTCGACGGCGCGTGGCTGGCGATCCGGCCCGTCGCGACCGCGGCCATGATCGAAAAGGCGGGCGGGCGGATCCTGCTCCTCGCGCCGCCGCCCGGCGGTCCGGAGGCCGAGGCCGTGCGCTCAGGCCTCGAGAACCTCGCGCGGACGCTGTCGGTCGAGTGGGCGCGCTTCGACGTGCGGCCCGTAGCGATCCTGCCCGGAAGCGCCACCAGCCACGCCGAGGTGGCGGAGCTGGCGTGCTTCCTGGCCTCGCCCGCGGGCGAGTACTACTCGGGCTGCGCGTTCACCCTCAGCGGCGCCCTCTGAGCTTCGCGTCGGAGTGGTGCCGTTCTTCGCATACGTGTACCCGAGCCGCTTCGCCCGCTCGACGAGGTTGGCCTTGGTGCCCTTGCTCTGCTCGGTCGGGGTGGACGAAGCCGGCGTAGCGCGTCGTGTTCATGGCCAGCTCGCCGTGCTGCCCCTTGGTGGCGAGCCGGATGAGCTCGCGGTGGGCGATCCCCATACCTCGCGGCTTACGCCGGGACGGGTTCCACCGCGACCTGCGCCGGGGCGACCGAGCGGCCCGCCTTGCGGGGGATCAGCAGCGCGATGAGCGCGCCGAGCGCCAGCACCGCGGCGCCGACCCACGCGGCGCTGACCATGCCGTCCGTGTAGGCCTGCGGGGAGGCGTAGGAGCCGTTGCTGGCGAACACGGAGGCGAGCACGGCGACGCCCATCACGCCGCCCAGCTCGCGGATCGCGTTGGTGGCGCCGGAGGCCTGGCCGGTCTCCTGCTGGCGGACGGAGCCGAGCACCGCGTTCGCCGAGGGGGCGAACACGAGGGCCATGCCGGCGCCGGCCATCATGAACGGGATCACGAGCTCGGCGTAGGGCACCGTCGGGGTCGAGATGGCGGCCAGCCAGGCGATCGCGCCGGCCTGCAGCGCCAGGCCGCCGGCCATCAGCGGGCGGGCGCCGATGCGGTCGGACAGCATCCCGGCGATCGGGGCGATCAGCATCGGCATGCCGGTCCACGGAAGGGTCCGGATCCCGGCCTCCAGCGGCGACAGGCCCTGCGTGACCTGCAGGAACGGGGCGAGCAGGAAGATCGAGCCGAACACGCCGAAGTACATGACGAAGCCGACGCCGTTGGCGGCCGCGAACGTCCGCGAGCGGAAGAACCGCAGCGGCAGCATCGGGTGCGGGGTGCGCAGCTCCCAGGCGGCGAAGGCGCCGAGCAGCGCGAGCCCGGCCGCGATCGAGGCCATGATCGTCGTGCTCGTCCAGCCCAGCTCGTTGCCGCGCACGATGCCGTAGACGACGCCGAGGAGGCCGAGCCCACCCAGCACCAGCCCGGGGATGTCGAGCTGCTTCGCGGGGCCGCGGCTCTCGGTCAGCTTGGTGGCGGCCAGCGGGATCAGCACGAGGCCGATCGGGACGTTGATCCAGAAGATCCAGTGCCACGAGATGCCGTCGACGACCGCGCCGCCGATCAGCGGCCCGATCGCCACGCCGAGGCCGGAGATCCCCGACCACAGGCCGATGACCAGCCCGCGCTTGCCGGCGGGGAACGCCTCCGAGAGCAGCGTCAGCGTGAGTGGGAGGACGGCGGCGGCGCCGGCGCCCTGAAGGGCGCGGGCGGCGATCAGAAGCTCCGTGGTGGGCGCCAGCGCGGCGGCGGCGGATGCAACCGTGAACACGCCGAGCCCGATGGCGAACATGCGCCGGCGGCCGAACCGGTCGCCGAGCGCCGCGCCGGTGAGCAGGAGCACGGCGAACGACAGCGTGTAGGCGTTGACGGTCCACTCGAGCGACTGGATCGTCGCGTCGAGGTCCGCGCGGATGCTCGGCAGCGCGGTCGTGACGACGAGGTTGTCGAGGACGACCATGAAGAGGGCGATCGAGACGATCGCGAAGGTCCAGCGAGGTCGGGGCATGCGCGACGCCTTCCGCAGTTGTGATTGATCACTCACCATAGGTGGTGAGTATTCACTCACCTCAGAAGGCTGTCAAGTACGGCTAGCCCCACCCGGGGCTCGGTCTAGCTCTCGGCCCAGGGCACCTCGACCGAGTCCTCGGTCGGGGAATCCCGCGCCACCACGTACTCCGCCGGGTCGGCGTCGGAGAGGTTCTGGAGGATGTGGGTCTCCCGGGGCGGCACGTAGACCATGTCGCCCGGGCCGATCTCGACGCGCTCCTCGAGGTGGTCGCCCCAGAGGATCGCGAGCCGGCCGGAGAGCATGTAGACGGCGCTCTCGCAGGCCTCGTGGTAGTGGGGACGGGAGCCGCTCACCGGCACGAACCGGCTGCGGCGCATGGATCGGTGGATCGCGCGCTGCCCGAGCTGCGCCGCGCGGATGCGCTGGTCGTGGACCTCGGGTACGGGGCGTCGGCGACGACCGTGCTCGAACTGCATCAGCGGCTCGGGCAGGGTGCCGGTCGGGTGCTCGGGCTGGAGATCTCGCCTGAGCGGGTCGCGGTCGCCAAGCCGTACGGCGCGACGGGGTTCGGTTCGCGCTCGGCGGGTTCGAGCTGCGGGGCTGAGCCGGCACGTCGTGCGCGCGGCGAACGTGCTGCGGCAGTACGAGGAGACCGAGGTGCTGGCGGCGTGGCGGCTGATGGTGTCGCGACTGCAGCCCGGCGGCGTCCTCGTCGAGGGGACCTGCAACGAGGTCGGGCGCGTCGCGTCGTGGGTGGCGGTCGAGGCGGATGGGCCGGTATCGTTCACGATGTCGCTGCGGCTGGCCTCGATCGGTGGACAGCTAGACCGTCGTGGTGGCGGAGCGGCTGCCCAAGGTGCTCGATCCACCGGAATGTGGCGGGCGAGCGCATCCACACCTGCTCGCTCGAGCTCGATCGGCGTGGGCGGTGCATGCCGGGCTCGGCGTGTACTCGCCGTCGCAGCGGTGGGTCGCGGTCGTCGAGGCCTCGGGAGCAGGGGTGGCCGGTGCTCGCCGGCCGCTCCCGGTGGCGGCTCGGCGAACTCACGGTGGCCTGGTCCGCGGTCGGCCGCGCGGGTTCAGCTGGAGCTGACCCATCGTGGAGCGGTGAACCCCCGCCGCTAAGCCGCTAGTGTCTCCCCCATGACGACGACCGAGCCCACGCCGCCGACCCAGCCCCCGGCCGAACCGCTCGCCCAGGTGTGTTCAGCGACACCGAGGTCACACTGCCCGCGTACCGGATCCAGTGGCTGTGCGCGCATCCTGTACGGCAATGTTTTCGAGTTCGTCGTGATCGCGGTCATCCTCGCCAATGCCGCCTCGCTCGCGACACTGACCTTCGCCGGCGTCGATCCCCGCGTGGCGCAGGTCGCGCACACCGTGGACTTCATCGCGATCATCTTCTACACCGTGGAGCTGGTGCTGCGGGATCATCTCGTACGGCACGAAGCCGTGGATGTTCTTCCGCAACCCATGGAACGTGTTCGACTTCATCGTCGTCGTCGCTGATTCCGTTCCTCTGCCAACGGCACCGTCATCTTCCGGTTGGTGCGACTGCTGCGCATCCTGCGGATCTTCCGCTTCCTGCCGGCGGCGGAGCATCCTGATGCTCTCGATGGTCAAGTCGGTGGCGCCGCTCGCGAACCTCGCGGTGCTCATCGGCTTCCTCATGTTCATCTACGGCGATGGCGGGCGTGTACCTGTTCGGCGCGGCAGACCCGGAGCGTTGGGGCGACATCGGCAAGGCCATCCTCACGCTGACGATCATGCTCACGCTCGAGAACTTCCCCGACGCGTTCCTCAGCGGGCTGGAGATCACTCCGTTCGCGCTCGTCTTCTTCCTCACCTACATGTTCTTCATCGTGTTCACGGTGCTCAACGTGCTCATCGGCATCGTGCTGACGGCGATGGACCAGGCCCGCGAAGAGGTCGCGGAAGTCGACGGCGCCCGAGCATCACGGGCATGTAGGAACACGAGGCGGAGCTCGCGGATCTGCGCAAGCGTCTCGCCGAGGTCGAGGCTGGGTACCGGGTCTCGCCGGATCATCTGCGTCGCATTCGCGAGGAGTTGGATCGGCTCGGGTCGTCTGGCTAGTGGAGGGCCCCTCTCCTCCACAACCCCTTCATCTCCGCGGAGTTTCAGCAGAAGTGCTGGTCTACCTAGTACATACCTTCGAATGTCCGTAGCCTTGTTCCATGACCACCGCCGCCGCTCCGACCGAGGCCGCAGCCTCGATTGAGGCAGGGGGGGCGCCAGGTCGCCCGCTCCTCATGCTATACGAGCGCGACCGCGAACTCGCTCACCGATGACGCGCTCATCGCGGCACAGCGCGAGCGTGGCCGAGCAGCGCCGGCTTGTCGACGCGTCGGCCGCAATCCTGGCCGCTGAGATGGAGCACCGCTCGCGCCGAGAACTCGGCCACAGCGGACTCGCCCAGCGCCGCGGGGCACGCTCGGCGACGGTGCTCATCCAGCAGGTCACCGGCGTCAGCCAAGTGGATGCCCGATCCCCTCATCCGCGTCGGCACGATCGTCACGCAGTTGGCGTCACCTCCGGAGAGCTCGCTCGACGGCTGGCTCGTCGGTTCACTCGCGGCCTCGGAAGCGCCGGCCGCGCCCTGGCTCGGCTGCGTCGCCGCGGCCGTCACCGCGGGCACCCTGTCGGTGGCGGCGGCAGAGGCCATCCGTATCGGACTCGGCGAGCCGAGTGAGCAGGTCACCACCGAGCAGCTGGCCGACGCGGCCGCAGCGCTCGTGCGGGAAGCCCGTGAGGTGACCCTGGAAAGGCTCGCCGCCAGCGCCCGCGCACGACGCGACGAACTGGATGAAGCGGGCATCGCCCTGCGCGAAGA
>CAVXSJ010000011.1:0-351867 GCA_963764385.1 uncultured Solirubrobacteraceae bacterium
TATCGAACAGCTTCGGTTTTGGCGGAACTAACGCCTGTCTGGTGTTCAAGAGATATGAGGAGTAGTGGGTTGTATGACTTCGGAATACATGGTTTGGGAGGACGGGGAAGGGTTTCTCGGTTATCTAAACAAATATCCGGATTATCAAACGCAGGGTCATTCAAGGAAAGAGTTGATAGAGAATCTGAAGGACCTGCTTGTTGATCTCGAATCAGGCGAGATTTTATATATCGGATAGAGAATTAGAGGCGGTCTCTGGCCGCCTCTAAATAATTCGTGTTAATTCGTGTTGATTCGTGGTTCCAGTTTTTAATATCGTTATCATCTCGGTGGATTACTATTTTGGTCAAGCCTTAGTGTGACCGAACTTATTTTCACTGAATGAATAGCCATTCAGTTTTTTATTTACTATAATACCAGCGTTATGAAAATAATCGTTTTAATGAAACAGGTCGCCAATAAGGATGCGGTCTTGCGCATCGGCGGCCGATGAGAAATGGATCAGCGAGGGCGACGTCGCGCATGCAGACCAACGAATCGGACGGCTACGCGCTCGAAGAAGCGCTGCGCACTGAAGGAAGCGAAGGGTGAAGGCGAGGTCGTCGTTTGCACGCTCGGGCCGCAGACGCGCGAAGACGGTGATCAAGGACGCGCTGGCTCGCGGGGCCGACCGGGCGATTCACGTGGTTGTCGAAGGATCGAACAAGCTTTCGCCTTACCAGATCGCCAAAGCGATCGCCGACGCGATCCGCGAAGAAAATGCGGACCTTGTATTTACCGGCCTGCAGTCGGATGACGCGAGCTACGGCCAGACGGGCGTGATCCTTGCCGAGCTGCTCGGCATTCCGCACGCGACGATCGTGATCGAGGTCGACCGCGGCAGCCTGTCGGATACGGTCTGCGCGTCAAACGCGAGCTGGAAAGCGGCTGGTATCAATGGTTTACGTACAAGCTGCCGGCGCTGCTGACGATCCAATCGGGCATCTCGCAGATCCGCTATGCTTCGCTCAAGGGCATCATGGCGGCAAAGAGAAAAGAGGTCCGGGAGGTCACGCCGACGGTCGAAGCGTTTGCCTCGGCGCCAGAAGATCGAAAAGGTTTACATGCCGCTCAAGACCAAACAGACGCAGATGCTCGGCAACGGCGACGCCAAGGCCGGCGCTGTCGAACTGGTCGAAAAACTGAGAACGGAGGTCCGCGTACTGTAATGATCCTCGTATTTATCGAACATAAAGATTGCGTTTTGAACAAGACATCGCTCGAGGCCATCGCGGCCGCGCAGGGCATCGGAAAGGACCTCGGCCTGAAGGTTACGGCCGTTATTCCCTGCGACAAAGATTGCGCGCTGGCGCAGGAGATCGCGGGTTACGACCTCGAAAAGGTGATCGTCGCGAAAAACGAAAAGCTCGGCACTTACACGCCTGACGGCTACGCCGACGCGTGGGAGCAGGTGATCAAAGCGACGAATCCGCAGTACGTCGTGATGTCGCACACCTATCAGGTGCGCGATTTTGCGCCGAAGGTCGCGGCGCGGCTGGGCCGGGAAGTCGTCGGCGATTGTATTCGTTACAAGGCCGAAGGCGGAAAGCTGGTGCTGACGCGCCGTATATTTCTCGGCAAGCTCGATGCCGACGTGACGCATCGGCGGCGACGCTCCGTATTTTGTTACGTTCCAGTCGGGCGCTTTTCGCGGCGACAACGCCGCAAAGGGAAGCGCGGCGGTCGAAACGATGGACGTCACCGTCGGCGACATCCGCATGACGCCGGAGGCGCCGTTCCAGGAAGCAAAGGCATCGGTCGATCTGACAAAATCGGAGATCATCGTCGCGGTCGGCCGCGGTATCAAATCGCAGGAGAATATCGCGCTCGCTCAGCAGCTGGCCGACGCGCTCGGCGCCGATCTCGCGGCCTCGCGGCCGATCTGCGACGCCGAATGGCTGCCGATCGACCGGCAGATCGGCTCGTCGGGTCAGACCGTCGCGCCGAAGGTTTATATCGCGCTCGGTATCTCGGGCGCGATCCAGCACATCGTCGGGATGAAGAACGCCGGGACGATCGTCGCGATAAACAAGGATGCGGAAGCGCCGATCTTCGACATCGCGGATTACGGTATCGTCGGCGATCTTTTCGAGGCCGTTCCGGTGATGATCGAGGAGATCAAAAAGGCAAAAGGATAAGTTCATTTTCTTGTGTTTTAGAAAAAACCGTCCCTTTTTTGGGGCGGTTTCTGCTTTGTCCTTTGTTCTCAATAAGTTAGCCGGAAATAAGGTTCCAGTTCCGGTGTATAAGGTCTCAATTTTGGTGTACAAGGTCCCGATTTTGGTGTTCAAGGTTCCAATTTTGGTGTTTATAGTTCCAATTTTGGTGTTTATAGTTCAAAGATCAAAGGCCGAAGATCAACGACCAACCGTCATTTTACAAGCCATGGCAGGAAGAAGAAAATAACGATTTTTCACAAACCGGATAATTTTTAGATCTCGATAAGTTACCGGGTTTTTTCCAGTCCGCGATCCGAAATCCCAGATCGAATCGGTGTATCGCGTAGCGATCTAATGATTTTAGCCGTGGGTTTCAACCCACGGGTGTCCGTGCGGAAATTCATTCTTATCGCGTTAGCGACGATTGAATCAACCATCGCTGGCGTAAGAGGGCGATCGGTGTTTACTATCGAAATGGCTAATTGTTTATAGTATGGAGATATTGTAAAATAAAATTCAACACGCGTGTGGCGACGATTGAATTCTTATGGCAAATACATACTCCAATCTCTTCTACCACATAGTTTTCAGCACAAAGAACCGCGAAGATTTTATCGCGGCGGAAATCGAAGGCCGCGTCTGGGCATACATCGGCGGTGGTTGCGCGCAAGCACAAAATGACAGCGCTGCAGGTCGGCGGAACCGAAAACCATATTCATGCGCTGATACTCGCTCCTCCGACCATCGCTCCGTGCAAGATCGCTCAGTGGAATTAAAGGTGATAGCTCTAAATGGATGCACGAGGAGTTTCCGCATATCCGTGGATTTGCCTGGCAGGACGGTTACGGCATTTTTACGGTGAGCAAGTCATCTGTGCCAAAAGTTATCGACTACATCCGAAATCAGCACGAACATCATCTGGGACAGTCATTTGAGGACGAATATCTCGAGATGCTTCAGCTGCACGGGGTCGGTTACGATGAGCGATTTTTGTTCGATTGAATCAGTCGTCGCTGACGCGACGGGACCTAAAATGCTTTGCGTCCCGTGCCCTGAAGGGACACGGCTAAATTCATCGCGTCGCTAGCGCGACAAAGGTTATGAAAGCCCATGGTTTGAAATTCGTTTGAACTACCACTGGAGTTTGAAATTATCGTTGACTCTCTTGAAGTCGATAATCCGTTGAATCGCAGAGGGCGCTAAGACGACCTTGCCAAAGGAGCTGTTAAAAGAAAGGAAGAGAGTTTTATGTATTTTTCTAGATTAGTAAAAAAGTCTTAGTCGGTCCTACGACTTTGCTCAATTTGGATTTAGATTTTGCGCGTTCATGCGCGGGCAGGAGTTTGGGTTATTTTTAAAACGGCAGGTCTAATATGTGCACCTTGGCTAGTCGTAATAAGTAATCGTTCCAGTATGCAAGGGTACTGAGGCAATCCAATCGCTTGATTAACTCTTCTTGTGTTAACCCTAAATGCTCCCGTATTGCTTTTAGCTTCCGGCCGAGTTTTGCCGGTATCAGTCTTTTTATTTTTTCCCACAGGAGCCTCCTCTGGGAAAAAAATAGTTGACAGCCTCGGCTGTGGGAAGTAATATCCTCCTATTCATTGAGGAGTAGAGTTTGAATCGTTAACATAATTCGCCGGGTAAGGATTCTTATGCGGCGGAGAACTCAATCGATGTTTATCCTCGGGCAGCATTTTCAAAAGCACAGGATAACATAGCCACAGTCAGGTTTGGTATTAACCTCCGGCTTAGGTCCGATCAAAAAAGATATTCAAATTAAGACGCGCAGGGAACTTTCGTAACGTCGTAAGAGAATTTGGTGAATTGTACTAGATATATCGATGAAGGATGATATATATATATCTCGTTTGACATAGACTGCTGTTCAACTCCATCACCGCCGGCGTGCGCGGGCGCGTGAAGGACGTGCTCGTGGAGAACGGAGCGATGGTCGAGTACGGCCAGCGGCTGCTGACGATCGAGCCCGCGTGACGCCCATCCGCCGCGTGTTCGTGGCGAACCGCGGTGAGATCGCGGTGCGGATCATCCGCGCCTGCGAGCGGCTGGGGATCGAGACCGTCCTCGGGATGTCGGACGCCGACCGCGACACGCTGGGCGCGCGGCTGGCCGGCCGGGCGGTGTGCATCGGCCCGGCCACGGCGCGCGACAGCTACCTCAACGTCCCCGCCATCGTGCAGGCGGCGCTCGGCACCGGCTGCGACGCCGTGCACCCGGGGTACGGCTTCCTCGCCGAGCGCGTCGAGCTGCGCCGCCGCTGCGACGAGCACGAGCTGGTCTTCATCGGGCCGGAGGCGGAGACGATCGACGCGATGGGGGACAAGCTGCGCAGCCGCGCGCTGGCCGAGGCGGCCGGCGTGCCCACCGTCCCGGGCTCGCCCGCGGTCGACAGCGCGGAGGCCGCCCGCGACCGCGGCCGCCGCCATCGGCTACCCCGCGCTGCTGAAGGCGAGCGCCGGCGGGGGCGGGCGCGGCATGCGCGCCGTCTCCGCGCCCGAGCAGCTGGCGAGCGCGTTCGCGTCCGCCACCGCGGAGGCGACGGAGGCGTTCGGCGACGGCCGCGTCTACGTCGAGCGCTACGTGGAGCGCGCGCAGGCACGTCGAGATCCAGGTCCTCGGCGACGGCCGCGGCCGCGCGATCCACCTCGGCGAGCGCGAGTGCTCGGTCCAGCGGCGCCACCAGAAGCTGCTCGAGGAGTCGCCCTCGCCCGTCGTCGACGCGGCCGCTGCGCGAGCGCATCGCCGCGGCCGCCGTGCGGCTCGCCGAGCGCGCGTCGTACCTCAGCGCCGGGACCGTGGAGTTCGTGCTCGACGAGGCCACGGGCGAGTTCTTCTTCCTCGAGATGAACACCCGCATCCAGGTCGAGCACCCGGTCACCGAGATGGTCACGGGCATCGACCTCGTCGCGCAGCAGCTCCGGCTCGCGGCGTCCGAGCCGCTGATGGAGCAGGACGCCGTCCGCTTCCGCGGCCACGCCGATCGAGTGCCGGATCAACGC
Source organism: uncultured Solirubrobacteraceae bacterium (assembly GCA_963764385.1). Lineage (GTDB taxonomy): Bacteria > Actinomycetota > Thermoleophilia > Solirubrobacterales > Solirubrobacteraceae > DATFQI01. Next base: position 5,219 of record CAVXSJ010000011.1, read on the forward strand.
CGAGGACCCCGCGCGCGGCTTCGCGCCGGCGCCGGGGCGGCTGACGCGCTGGCGCGCGCCGGAGGGCGACGGGGTCCGCGTCGACACGCACTGCTACGAGGGCTACGTCGTCCCCCCGTACTACGACTCGCTGCTCGCAAAGCTGATCGTCGTCGCCGACGACCGCCCTGCGGCCATCGACCGCATGAGCGACGCGCTGGAGCGTCTCGACGTCGAGGGTGTGCCGACGACCGCGCCCTTCCATCTCGAGCTGCTCGGGGACGAGGGGTTCCGCGAGCGCGGCGTGCACACGCGCTGGGTCGACGAGCACGCGGCCGGGGCGGTGGCCGGATGAGGACGGTCTCGATCGTCGACACGACGCTCCGCGACGCGCCGCAGTGCCTGTGGGCGACGCGGATGACGACCGCGATGATGCTCCCGGTCGCGGAGGCGATGGACCGCGCCGGGTTCGACGCGATCGACCTGGCCGGGACGATCCAGTTCGACGTCGCCGTGCGCTACCTCAAGGAGGACCCGTGGGAGCGGGTCCGCCTGCTGCGCGAGCGCATCGCGCGGACGCCGTTACGCGCGCTGGTGCGCAGCAAGAGCCTCCTCAGCTTCGACATGGTCCCCGACGACGTCGTCGCGCTGTGGATCGAGCGGCTGGTCGCGAACGGCTTCCGCGTCGTCGGCGCCTTCGACGGCCTCAACGACATGGACAACGTGCTCTTCACCGCCGAGCGCGCAAAGGCGCTCGGCGTCCGCACGTTCGGAGCGCTCGCCTTCTCGCACAGCCCCGTCCACACCGACGCGCTGTACGTCGAGAAGGCGCGCGTGCTCGTCGAGAGCGGCGTGGTCGACGCCGTGATGCTCAAGGACGCCGCCGGCCTGCTGACCCCGGAGCGCGTCCGCACGCTGGTGCCCGCGCTGAAGGCCGAGCTTGGCGCCATCCCGCTGGAGGTCCACAGCCACTGCCTGACCGGGCTCGCGCCGCTCGTCTACCTGGAGGCGGTCAAGTGCGGCGCGGAGCTGCTGCACACGTCCGTCGCGCCGCTCGCGAGCGGCCCGGCCCAGCCCGCCACGCAGCAGATGGCGTCGGCGCTCTCCACCGTGGACGCGAATCTCGAGCTCGACGACTCCGCCATCGACGAGATCAGCGAGCACTTCACGCGGGTCGCGGAGGCCGAGGGCAAGCCCGTCGGCGCGCCGCTGGACTACGACCCGTTCCACTACGAGCACCAGGTGCCGGGCGGGATGCAGAGCAACCTCGCGTTCCAGCTCGAGCAGGCCGGGCTCCCCGATCGCCTCGACGAGGTGCTGCGCGAGTGCAGCCGGGTCCGCAACGAGCTCGGCTGGCCGATCATGATCACGCCGTTCGCGCAGCTCGTCGGCACCCAGGCCGTCCTCAACGTCGTGCAGGGCGAGCGGTATGCGGTGGTGCCAGACGAGGTGAAGAAGTACGTGCTCGGCTACTACGGCGAGCTGCCGGCCCCCGTCGACCCCGACGTGCTGGACCGCATCGTCGCCCGCGGCTCCAAGCGGATCGCGCCGGAGCCGGCGCCGCCCGAGCCGGCCGTCGACCGCCTGCGCGCGCAGTACCCGGGGGAGAGCGACGACGACCGGCTGCTGCACTTCATGTTCGCGGGCTCGCAGGTGGACCAGATGCGCGCCGCCGGCCCGACGCGCACCGAGTGGCGTCCCGGTGCCGCCCACCTCGTCGAGCTCGTCGCCGAGCTGGCCCGGCGCCCGCACCTGGCCCACGTCCGGATCGAGAAGGGGCCGTTCGTGCTCGAGCTGGCCGGGAACGATGCCTGAGGACCTGAGCCGCCTGCTGAGCCCGCGCAGCGTCGCGGTCGTAGGCGCCTCGGACGACCCGCGCCGGATCGGCGGCCAGCCGGTGCGGGCGCTGAAGGAGTTCGGGTTCACCGGCACCGTGCACCCGGTCAACCCGCGCTACGAGACGGTGCAGGGCCTGCCCTGCCGGCCCGACCTCACGTCGATCGACGCGCCGTGCGACGTCGCGCTGATCGCGGTCGCGCAGCCGCTCGTGCCTGGCGTGATCGAGGAGTGCGGGCGCTGCGGCATCCCGTTCGCGATCGTGCTGAGCGCGGGTTTCGAGGAGGCGGGCGAGTCGGGCCACGCCGCGCAGGCGGAGCTCGACGCGGCGATCGAGCGCAGCGGCGTGCGGGTCGTCGGCCCGAACTGCCAGGGGCTGCTCAACACCGCCGACCGCGTGTACGCCGGCTTCGGATCGATCTTCCAGAACCCCCACGTCGGCACGGGCCCGATCGCGATGGTCACGCAGAGCGGCGGCTTCGGCTACGCCGTCGTGGGGCTGGCCGACCACGTCGGGGTCGGGTTCAACTACGTCGTCTCGACCGGCAACGAGGCGGACCTCGACGCCGTGGAGCTGATGGCGTTCCTGCTCGAGCGCGACGACGTCGAGATGGTCGCCGCCTACCTGGAGGGCGTCCGCGACGGCCGGCGGCTCGTCGCGCTCGGGCGCCGGGCGCTGGCGCTCGACAAGCCGATCGTGGTGTGGAAGGTGGGCAACTCCGACGCGGGCCGCGTGGCGGCGGCGTCGCACACGGCGAACCTGACCGCCGACTACGAGCTCTACCGGGCCGTGTTCCGCGACGGCGGTTTCATCGAGGCGGGCGACGTCGACGACCTCGTGGACATCGGGCGCGCCGTGACCAGCGGCCGCCGCCCGGCCGGGGACGGCGTCGGCGTGCTCACGATCTCGGGCGGCGCCGGCGTGCTGCTCGCCGACCGCTGCGAGGCCGCCGGGCTCACGCTCGCGGAGCTGTCGGAGGACACCGTGGAGGTGCTGCGCGAGGTGCTGCCGCGGTTCAGCTCGCTCCGCAACCCCGTCGACCTGACCGCCCAGGTCTTCAACGAGGAGGAGGGTCTGCAGCGCGTCGTCGCCGCGGTGCTCGACGATCCGGGCGTCGACCAGGTGATCGTCTACTGCGCGTCGATCCAGGGGGCGATGGCGGAGCGGCTGGCCGGGGCGCTCGCGGCGGCCGCGGCCGGGAGCGACAAGCCGATGCACGTCGGGTGGAGCGCGCCGCCGGGGGCGGCGCCCGCCGCCATGGAGCGGCTCGCGGCGGACCGGATCCCGTGCTACCCGACCCCGGGCCGCGCGGCGCACGCGGCCGGGGCGCTGTGGGCGTTCTCCCGCAAGGTCGCGCGCGGGGTGGGCGGCCCGCCGGAGCGCCCCGTGGAGCGGGCGCCGCTGGCGGCCGTGGACGGCGAGCATCGGCTCGGCGAGCACCGCTCGAAGCGCAGCCTCGCCGCCTACGGCGTGCCCGTCGTGGCGGAGGCGCTGCTGACGCCCGCGTTCGTCGAGACGCTGGAGGCGCCGCCGCTGCCGTTCCCCCTCGCCGTCAAGGTCGAGTCGCCGGACCTGCCGCACAAGTCCGACGCCGGCGCGGTCCGCCTCGGCGTGACGACCCTGGCCGAGCTGAAGGAGGCGGCGCGCGAGGTGGTCGCCAACGCCCGCGCGGCCGTGCCGGACGCCGCGATCGAGGGCGTGCTCGTGCAGGAGATGGCCGGTGGCGTGGAGCTGTTCGTCGGCGTCGTGAACGACCCGTACTTCGGCCCGGCCGTGGCGTTCGGGCTCGGGGGCGTGTTCGTGGAGGTGCTCGGCGACGTCACCCACCGCATCGCGCCCTTCGACGCCGGCACGGCGCGCGAGATGATCGGCGAGGTCCGCGCGCGGGCGCTGCTCGAGGGCGCGCGCGGGACCGAGCCCGTCGACGTCGACGCCGTGGCCGACGCGCTGGCCCGCATCTCCTGGCTCGCGGCCGACCACGCCGACCGGCTCGCCGAGCTGGACGTCAACCCGCTGTTCGCACGCGCCGGCGGGGTCGTGGCCGCCGACGCGCTGCTGGTGCTCAAGGATGCCTGACGCTCCGCGCGCCGTGTTCCTCGAACACGCCCGGCGCGGCGAGCTCGCCTACCAGGTTGGGCCCGGCGGGCGCCCGGTCTTCTACCCGCGCGTCTTGGAAGAGCCCGAGTGGAGGGTCTCCTCCGGTCGCGGGACCGTGTACGCCACGACGGTCGTACACCGCCGCGGCGGCGAGCGCCACAACGTCGCCCTCATCGATCTCGCCGGCATGTACGGGCTGCTGCTGCTGATCGAGGCCGTCCGCCAGCTCCGCGGCGAGCGCCAAGTGCCGGGCTGCGAGGTCGCGCTCGCCGACGGCAACGGCGGCGTGCTCTCCAGCCAGTGCACGGTCCTGCTCGGCGGGGCGGGGCCGGCATGAGCCTCCGCGGCCTCGACGAGCGCGTGGCGGTCGTGACCGGCGCCGGGGGCGGCATCGGCGCCGCCGTCGTGCGACGCCTCGTCGCCGAGGGCGCGCGGGTGGTCGCCGCCGAGCGTTCGGCCGAGGCGGCCGCCGACGCGGTCCACGGACTCCCCGCGGACCGCGTCGTCGGCGTGGCCGGCGACGTGGCGACCGAGGAGGGCACGCGCGCCTACGTCGACGCGGCGCTGGACGCCTTCGGCCGGATCGACTGCCTTCACGCCAACGCCGGGGTGGTCGGCGCCCGCGTCGAGCTGCCGGACTCCGACCCGGACGCGTTCGACGCCGTGCTGCGCACCAACGTTCGCGGCGTCTACCTCGGGCTGCGCGCCGTGCTGGGGCACATGCGCGAGCGCGGGTCGGGCGCGATCGTGGCCAGCGCGTCGGTGGCCGGCATGCGGGCGCATCCCGGGCTTGCCCCGTACGTGGCGTCCAAGCACGCCGTGCTCGGGCTCACGCGGACCGCCGCGATCGAGGGCGCGGGCTACGGCGTGCGGGTCAACGCGGTGTGCCCCGGGCCCGTGGCGACGCCGATGATGACCGAGATCGAACGCATGGCGAGCCCGGACGACCCCGCCGAGGCGCGGCAGTGGCTCGCGGGGCGCAGCCCGATGAACCGCTACGCGACGCCGGAGGAGGTCGCGGGGCTCGTGTGCTGGCTGCTGAGCGACGAGGCGAGCTTCGTCAACGGCGCGGCGTACACGGTGGACGGCGGGAGGACCGTGGCGTGAGCGGCTCAGTCCTCGCCCGGCGGCAGCGGTGGCCCTCCCTCGATGCGGCCCATGCTCGCGGCCTCGCTGCGGTCGAGGTGCTCGCTCATCGCCTGCCCCGCGAGCACGGGGTCGCCGGCCTCGATCGCGTTGACGATCCGCCGGTGGTCGTCGAGCGTCTCGTGCACGCGGTCGCGGTACCGGAGGCTGGTCTCGATCTGCTCCCGGTGGAGGTCCTGGATGGCCTGCATGATCCGCACGAGCACGCGGTTGCGCGCGGCGCCGGCGATGTGGATGTGGAGCTCGACGTCGCGGTCGCCGAACGCCTCGTAGTCGGGCGGGTCCTTCTCGCCGAATGTCTCCATGTCGTCGACGATGCGCCGCATCTCGGCGAGCTCGTCAGGCGCCGAGCGGACGGCGGCCCACTGGGCGGACGCGGGCTCGAGCAGCCGGCGGACCGCGAACAGCTCGGCGAGGACGTCGCGATGGCGAAGCAGGGTGAGCGTGAACTCGGCGACGGCGGCGTCCACCGAGCGCTCCGCTACGAACATGCCGTGCCCGCGGCGGACCTCGATCAGGCCCTGCGCGGCGAGGCTGCGCATGGCCTCGCGGATCGGGACGCGGCTGACGCCGAGCATCTCGGCGAGCTGGCGCTCGGCGGGGAGGCGGTCGCCCGGGCGCAGCTTCTCCGTCACGATGAGCTCACTGACGTGGGTGGCGATGCGCTTGTAGAGGGCGCCCTCCTGCTTGAGGCGCGGGAACCGCGCGTCGTCACGGCCGGAGGTGGAGTCGACGGTCATGACGCTCTGAATCTATCCCGCCTCCCGACGGTTGCTCGCGCATGAGCTCCCTCGTGGCGGTCGTCGGGCTCGGCACCATGGGGCTGCCGGTGGCCCAGCGGCTGATCGGCGCCGGCTACGAGGTCCACGGATGCGACCCGCAGCCCGCCCGGCGCTCCGCGCTCGAGCAGGCGGGCGGCACCGCGTGCGCGCAGCCGTCCGACCTGCCGGCCGCGTGCGCCGTCTACCTGCTGCTGCTCCCCGACGGGGCGGTGACGCTGGAGGTCGCGGGCGGGCTCGCCGCCGGTGGCCTCGCCGCAGGAGATGCGGTCGTCAACCTCGGCACCATCGGGCCCGACGCGATCGTGACCCTCGCCGAGCGCCTCGAGGGCCAGCGCGTGCTCGACGCGCCGATGGGGAAGAGCTCGCACGACGCCGCGCGGGGCACCCTCGCGCTCATGGTCGCCGGCGACCGCAAGCTGGCCGACGAGCTGCAACCGGTCCTCTCGTGCTTCGCGTCGGAGATCACGTTCTGCGGCGAGCTCGGGATGGCGTCGGCGGTCAAGGTCGTCAACAACCTCGTCTCCGCGTCGATCCTGGCCGTCGTCGCCGAGGGCCTCGCGCTCGGCGAGCGCGCCGGCCTCTCGCTCGATCTCATGGTCGACGTGCTGTCGCAGACGGGGGCGGACAGCTGGCATCTGCGCCACACGTTCGGAGAGCGGGTGCGCGCGGGGGACTTCACGGCCGGCTTCTCGGTCGACCTCGCCGCGAAGGACCTCGGGATCGGGCTGGACCTCGCCGCGGACCGCGGCGTGCCGATGCCCATGATCGCGGAGGCGCTGCGGCGGTACGCCGCCGCGCAGGCCGCCGGGCTGGGTGGGGAGGACTGGGGAACCCTGGCCAAGCTGGCCGGCCGGGATCCTGGTTAGGGCGTCGTCCCGCGAGGTCAAGTGAGGAAGGCGCGCAGCGCGGCGAAGGTCTCCTCCGGCGCCTCCTCGGGCAGGTGGTGCCCGCACGGCAGCGCGGCGCCGCGCACGTCGGTCGCCCACGTCTCCCAGATCCCGATCACGTCGATGGCGGCGGATGGCGCCCGTCTCGCCCCACAGCGCGAGCACCGGGCAGGCGATCGTGCGCGTGCCGAGGTCGGCCTCGTCGAGCGCGTAGTCGAACGTCGCGCCCGCGCGGTAGTCCTCGCAGATCGCGTGGATCACCCGCGGGTCGCGGAGGCAGCGCTCGTACTCGGCGAGCGCCTCGGGCGCGAACAGGTCGCGCCGGGTGGCGAAGTAGAAGCCCTCGGGATCGGCCGCGAGCAGCCGCTCGGGCAGGTCGTAGGGCTGGGCGAGGAAGAACCAGTGCCAGGCGCCGAGCGCCATCCGCATGTTCGTGCGCCGGTACATCTCGCACGTGGGGATCGACGTCGAGGATCGCAAGGCGCTCGACGCGGTCGGGGTGGTCGAGCGCCATCCGGTACGCGCACGCGCGCGCCGCGGTCGTGGCCGACCACGGCGAAGCGGTCGAAGCCCAGCGCGGCCATGACGGCGACCTGGTCGCGCGCCATCGCCCGCTTGGAGTACGGCTCGTGGTCGGGCGCCGTCTCGGGCTTGGAGCTGTCGCCGTAGCCGCGCAGGTCGGTCGCCACCACGGTGAACGTCTCCGCCAGCCGGGGCGCGACCAGGTGCCACATCGCGTGCGTCTGCGGATAGCCGTGCAGGAGGAGCAGCGGCGGCCCGTTGCCACCGCGCCGGACGTGGATGACGGCCTCGCCGACGTCGACGTCCTCGGTCTCGAACCCCTCGAGCATCAGAGGCCGTAGAGCTCGGCGGCGTTGCCGGCGAGGATCGCCTGCCGTCCGTCGTCGTCGAGCAGGTCGAGCAGCGGCTCGATCCCGCCGCCGTGCCGGTGCGGGTAGTCGCTCGCGTAGATCGAGCAGCTCCGAGACGGGCATCAGGTCGGGGATGCGGGCGAGCACCGCCGGATCGGCGGGCAGCTGCGCGGGCGCGGTGGTGAGGCGGAGGTGGCGGTGCACGTACTCCGACGGGCGCCGCTTGACCCACGGGACCTCGCGCCACACGGCCTTCCAGTCCTTGTCGAAGCGCCACAGCAGGAACGGCAGCCACGCGAACCCGCACTCGAGCAGCGCGACGCGCAGGGCGGGGAAGCGCTCGAACACGCCCTCGGAGACGAGGCTGGTGACGTGCGCCTGGACGACGATCTGGGAGTTGCTCGCGTAGTCCTCGAGGTAGGAGGGCGTGAAGCCGCTCGCGGTGGGCGCGTTGCCGACGCGCCCCCACGCGTGCAGGCCGACGACGAGCCCGTGCCGCTCGGCCGCCGCCCAGATGCGGTGGTAGCGCGGGTTGCCGTACGGCGCCTCGGTGCGGATCGGCAGCAGCACCTGCACGAACCCGGGGTGGCCGCCGAGCCGCTCGATCTCCGCCACCGCGGCGTCCGGGTCCAGCGTCGGCAGCACGAGGCTCCCGCGCAGGCGCTCGTCGCGCTCGAGGAACCCGGTGCGCATCCAGTCGTTGACGCCCGAGCACAGGGCCGCCTCGTAGTAGGCGTTGCGGCTCGTGTCGAACGGCGTGATGCAGGTGAGGATCGCGGTGCCCGCGACGCCGTCGGGCAGCTCCTCGAGCGTGGCCGGGACCGGCACGCGCGTCCCGGCCCGGGACCGTCCAGGAACGCGGCCGGCGGGTAGGTGCCGTTCATCGACGGGGAGAGGCGCAGCTCCGCGTTGGCCACGTAGTCCGCCCAGTAGGCGTCCATGTGCTCCAGCAGCGGCTCGACCGACGCCGGCGCCACGTGGACGTCGCAGTCGATCATCCGTGCGAGAACCCGTAGAGGGTGCAGGCGTTGGCGGCGAGGATCTTCCGCTTGGCCTCCTTGGACAGCGAGCGCGGGAGCGCCTGGCCGGGCGCGTCGAAGTCCCAGTGCGGATAGTCGGTGGAGAACATGATCCGGTCGACCATGCCGAGCGCGTCGAAGGCGAACGCCAGGTGCTCGGGGTCGTCGGGCTCCTCGATCGGCTGCGTAGAGAACCAGAAGTGCTCGCGCAGCAACTCGGACGGGGTGCGGCTGCATGCCGGTGGCGAGCGTGCTCGCCGAACGTGGCGGCGGCGTCGTCGAGCGCCCAGCACATGGCGGCCGCCCAGGCGATCCCGCACTCGACCGAGACGATCTGCAGCTCCGGGGATCTCCTCGAACACGCCGGAGCAGATCAGCGACATCGCCTGCATCGCCATCGTGTTGCCGTTCCACACGTGCATCTCGAGGTAGTAGGAGGGCCAGCCCGCGCCCCGGTGCATCTCGGCGCCGCCGGTGTGCAGCGCGATCGGCAGCCCGGCCTCCGCCGCGGCGCGCAGGATCGGCCAGTAGCTTGCGGTTGCCCGAGTCCCTGCTCGGCGGTTCCCGGGAGCAGGACCTGCACGAAGCGCGGGTCGCCCGCGAGCCGCTCGATCTCGCGGACGGCGAGCTCGGGATGCTCGTGCGGCGGGCAGATCGAGCCGCGCAGCCGCGGCTCCTCGGCCAGCCACTCGTCGCGGATCCAGTCGTTGAGCGCCCGGCACAGCTCCGCCGCGAACTGCGGGGCCTCGCCGCCGAAGCTCTGGGCCTGCATCGGCGTGAGCACCGCGAAGTCGATGCCGTGCTCGTCGAGGTGCTGGCGCTGCACGAGCCCGAGGTCGCTCCCGGGGAAGCCCTGCTCGGGCCGCGCGTCGACGCGGAAGCCGCCGTTGCGCATCCGCGGGAACATCGCGTACGCGCCGGCGATGCGCGGGCCGAACTCGTCGAAGTGCGCGCAGCGCCCTCGCGCTCAAGCGCTCCCGCAGCGACGCGGGCATCATCGTCGGGTGCACGTCGACGTCGACCAGCGTCACCGGCCGGTCCTGCTCGAGCGTCGCGCCGGCTCCGCGCTAGACGTCGACGACGACATAGTCCTCCTCGACGTAGACCGAGAAGGTCTCGGCCACGTAGGGCCCGGGCTCGCGGCCGGCCGCCTGCGCGGCGTCGGGGTCGCGGGGCGACGTCCTCGCCGAGCTGCGAGCCCCGCTCGACCGCGACGTCGTAGGCCTTCACCCGCGTCTCGCCCGGCCCCATGAACGACTGCCCGTCTCGAGGTCGTACTCCCAGCCGTGCCACGGGCAGGCCACCAGCCGCGGCGGGCCCTCCATGCGCACCTGGCCCGGGCCGTTCGACGACCGCCCACGGCGACAGCCGCCCCTCGCACAGCGGCCCGCCCTGATGGGGGCAGCGGTTGCGGATCGCGAAGAAGTCGTCCTCGACCCGGAAGACGCCGATCGAGCGCGCGCCCGCCTTGACGATCCGGCGCTCGCCCGGCTGGAAGTCCTCCACGCGCGCGACGACGACCTTCACGCCACGCCTCGCCGGTAGAAGGCGGCGGCGTTGCCGCGCAGGATCGCCTCGACGTCGTCCGGGCCGAGGTCGAGCAGCAGCCGTCCTCCGGAGGCGCCGTGGTCGTGCGGCGCGTCGCTGGCGTACAGCAGCATCTCGCTGCCGACCATCTCGAGCACCTGGGCGACCTCGCCGCTTCGAGCGGCAGGTGCGCCGGGCGCGGTGGTGAACCGGACGTGCTGGCGGACGTAGGCGGACGGGCGGCTGCTTGACCCACGGCACCTCGCGCCAGACGCCCTTCCAGTCCTTGTCGAACCGCCACAGCAGCGTGGGCAGCCAGGTGAACCCGCACTCCGCGAACACCACCCCGAGCTCGGGGAAGCGCGCGAACACGCCCTCGGCCACGAGGCTGATCAGCTGGGCCTCCGCGATGTGGGCGTTGGAGACGTAGTCCTCCAGGTAGGTCGTGGTGAGCCCGGTCGTGCTCGGCGCCGTGCCCGCGCGGCCCCACGCGTGCAGCGCGATGCGCAGGCCGTGGCGCTCGGCCGCCTCGTAGAGCGGGTGGTAGAGGCGGTTGCCGTACGGGCACGTCGGAGCGCACCGGCAGCAGCACCTGGACGAACCGGTCGTCGCCGCGCCAGCCGCTCGATCTCCTCGACCGCCGCGGGGATGTCGAGCGTGGAGACCACGAGGCTCGCGCGCAACCGCTCGTCGCGGGCCAGCCACTCGTCGCGCAGCCAGTCGTTGACCGCGGTGGCGACCGCGGCGGCGTAGTGCGGGTTGCGGTGCACGCCGTCGAGCACGACGCAGCTCAGCACCGCGCGCCGCGGCGCGTCGCGGTCGAGCAGCGGCGCGAGCTCTTCGTAGGTGGCGGGCGCCGCCGCGCCCGTCGTCGCCGCGCCCGCCGGATAGGAGAGGTCGGCGATCCGGATCGTCGCGTCGTCGATGTAGGAGCGCCAGTAGTCGTCGAGGCGGGGCTCCAGCACGTCCATCGAGGCCGGCGCGACGTGGACGTCGCAGTCGATGGCGTCAGACGCATCGCGCACCCGCGGCAGGCCGTAGAGGTCGAGGCGGTGCCGTGCAGCACCTTGGCGCGCAGCTCCTTCGTCATGCCGCGCGGCAGCGACCTGCGTCGGCGAGTCGAAGTCCCAGTGCGGGTAGTCGGTGGCGAACATCAGCCGGTCCTCGAGCCGCGCGTGCTCGACCACCTGGAGGAAGTGCGCCGGATCGCCGGGCTCCTCCATCGGCTGGGTGTCGTACCAGACGTGATCGTCGATGTACTCCGACGGCAGCCGGTCCAGCTCCGGGGTCTCGTCGCGCAGTTGCGACCACGCCTCGTCGAGCCGCCACCGCAGCGGCGCCGACCACAGCGCGCCGCCCTCGGTGAGCACCACCTTGAGGTCCGGGATGGCCGCGAACGCCCCCTCGCACACCAGGCTCGTGAGCAGGACCTGCATGACCACGCCGTAGGCCGTGTGCTCCTCCAGGTAGAACGACGGCCATCCGGTGCCGCGGTGCCCGGTGTACCCGCCGGTGTGGAACGCGACGGGCAGCCCGCGCTCGGCGGCGGCCGCGTAGATGGGCCAGTACTTGCGCGAGCCGAACGGCTCCTGGCCCCCGGCGGGGAACAGGACCTGGACGAACCGGGGATCGTCCGCGCGCCGCTCGATCTCGGCCACCGCGAGGTCCGGATGGTCGTGGGGGACGCAGATCGAGGACCGCAGGCGGTCGTCGCGATCCAGCCATTCCTCGACCAGCCAGTCGTTGATCGCCCGGTTGTAGTCGGCCGCGAAGCCGGGCGGGTCGTAGCCGGTGTCCTGGCCGTTGAGGCACAGCAGGATCCCGATGTCGACGCCGTGCTCGTCGAGCAGCTGCTCGCGCAGGAGCTCGTACTCGCTGCCGGGCATGCCGCCCTCCGGCCACGCAGTCGGCGCGCATGCCCTTGTTGCGCGGGCCGGGGGTAGAGGTCGGTCACGTGCGGCGCGCGCCGGCCGTAGCGCTCGAGGTGCCGCGCCCACCGCTCGCTCAGCCGCCGCTGTCCCTCGGCGGGCGGCATGACCGGGTGGATGTCGCAGTCGACGAGCGTGACCGCCTTCGCGCCCTCCGCGGGCGCGGGCTGCACCTCGAGCCGGCTCACAGCAGCGACGGCGACAGGTTCTTCGAGACGTCGACGTCGGCCTTGGCGGCCTTGATCTCGACCGCCGACTCGTAGGCGGCCTTCCACGTCTCCGGGTTCGTCTTGAGCAGCTCGCCCTTGCCGTCCTTGGTCCACGACGTCACGAGGAAGTCGATCCACGAGCTCGCGACCTTCTCGTCCTCGAGCTCGGCGAAGTCGTACTTCGCGCGCAGCTTCTTGATCGTGTCCGCGTAGCCGTTGGGCTTGTCGGCGATGACCTGCTGCATCGCGCCCCTGACCGCCTTCAGGTAGGGGACGATCGTGCTCTTCTTCTCGGCCAGCGACTTCGTCGAGGCGATGTAGTTCTCCCCGTCCTCGACGAAGTCCGACGTCAGCATGAACGTGGCGTCGGGCTGCGACTGGCGGAACTGCTCCAGCTGGGTCGCGCCGACGACGAACCCGGCGATGCGGCCCTTCTTGATCAGCTCGAACGTGCCCGGAGTGAAGCCCGTGACCTGACGTGGCACGTCTTCCGGCGTGAGGCCGCTGGAGGCGATCAGGAGGTCGAGCGTCGTCTCGCTCGTGCCGCCCTCGGACGGGATCCCGATCCGCTTGCCCTTGAGGTCCTCGGGCTTGGTCAGCGGCTCCTTCTTGTCGGACACGATCGCCAGCGGCGACCGGCGCGTCGTGAACCCCACGGCGGTGATCGGCGCGGCGCGGTTGGCGATCGCGATCAGCGACTCGATGCGCCCGCAGCGCACCAGCAGCGCCGTGCCGCTGAGCACCGCCTGGATGGCCGGAGCGGAGCCGCGCGCCGTCTCGACCTTCACCGACACGCCCTGCCTGTCGTAGAAGCCGTCGATGCCCGCGATGTACTCGGCGACGTAGCCCAGCTGCGGCGGCAGGATGTTCACGACGGTCGCGCTCTTGGAGCCCGCGCCGGCGTTCGAGCTGCCCGCGCTGGAGCCGCCGCCCGCCGACTTCTCGTCCCCGCACGCCGCCAGCAGCACGCTCCCGCCGCTCAGCGCGGCGAGCGCGCCGGCGCCGCGGCCGATGAAGCTCCGGCGGGTCTCGTAGCCCCACCGTTTGTCGTCGTTCTCTCGCAGCATCACCGCGTCCTCCCCGTGTCGCCTCACGTGCTCACCTTCGTGTTGTCGATCGCCGAGTCGTGCCACGGGATCAGGAAGCGCTTCAGCGCGACCACGGCGAGGTACAGCAGGAACCCGAACAGCGTGAGCACGAGGATCACCGCGAACAGCGTCTCCGCCTCCAGGTTGTTCAGGCTCGTCACCACCCGGTAGCCGAGTCCCTGGTCGCCGCCGAGGTACTCGCCGACGACCGCCCCGACCACGGCGAACACGATCCCCACCTCCATCCCCGCCAGGATGTAGGGGAGCGTGCTCGGGTACTCGAGGCGGCGGAACATCTGCCACCGGCTGGCGTTCAGGCTCCGCATCACGTCGCGCTGGCCCGAGTCCACCGAGCGGACCCCCAGGATCACGTTCAGCAGGATCGGGAAGAACGACAGCAGCGCGACGATGATGATCTTCGACGTGATCCCGAAGCCGAACCAGATGATGAAGAGCGGGATCAGGGCGACCTTCGGCACGACCTGAGACGCCACGATCACCGGGCGCAGCGCCTGCTCGAGCCACACGACGCGGCCCAGCAGCGTCCCCAGGCTGATGCCGAGCACGAGCGCGATCCCGAAGCCGACGAGCGTCTCGGTGAGCGTCACCCGGACGTCGGACCAGAACCCGTCGGAGCGGACCAGGTCGCCGATGCCGCCGATCACGTCCTCGGGCTGGGGCAGCACGAACGGCGACACGTCGAAGACCGCGATCACGAGCTTCCAGATCACGACGATCACGACGACCGCGATCGCCGTGGAGATCCATGGGAGGTACTTGCCCCTCATTCGCTCACCCCTCCCGCGCGCTCGACGCGCTCCTCGTCCTCGATCAGCTGCCGGCGCAGCGCGACCACCTTGTCCTGGAAGCCGGGCTCGGCGGTGGCCTCGAGCGGGCGCGGGCGCGCGGACTCGACGTGCGTGATGGAGCGGATCCGCCCGGGGCGCGCCGAGAGCAGCACGACCCGGTCGGCGAGGAACACGGCCTCGGCGATCGAGTGCGTGACGAGCACCACCGTCGCGCCGGTGGCGCCGGCGATGCGCTGGAGCTCCATGTTCATCTTGTCCCGCGTCATCGCGTCGAGCGCCCCGAACGGCTCGTCCATCAGCAGGATCTCCGGGGAGTAGCTGAGCGCGCGGGCGATCGCGACGCGCTGGCGCATGCCGCCCGAGAGCTCGCGCGGCAGCGCCTTCTCGAAGCCCTGCAGGCCGACGAGCTCGCCGAGCTCGTGCGCGCGCCGGCGGCGCTCCTTGCGATCCACCTTGCGCAGCAGGAGCGGCAGCCCGATGTTGTCCTCGACCGTGTACCAGGGGAACAGGTGCGCGTCCTGGAAGACGAGCCCGAGCTTGCGCAGCGCGTCGTCGTCGCGGCGGTCGCCGTTCCAGAGCGGGCGACGGCCCACGGTGACCTCGCCGCTGGTGGGCTTGATGAGGCCGGCGAGGATCCGCAGCATCGTCGTCTTCCCGCAGCCCGACTGGCCGACGAGGGCGACGAACTCCTGGGCGCGGATCCCGAGGTCGATGTCCTCGAGCGCCAGCGTCTCGCGGTCACGCGTGCCGGTAGCGCTGGGTGACGCCGCGCAGCTCGATCTCGGCCTCGCCCTCGGGGAGCGCTCCGCTGACCGGGGCGCCCTCCGGCTCCCGTTCCGCCTCGAGCACGCGAGGTCCCGCGCGCTCCTCTACGCGCGCGTCAACGTTCGCCTGAGTCCCCATGCCGACGGTCTCCCTCCAGTCGTCTCGCGAGGCCCTGGGCCGCCGACTCCCGTTCGGGCGGCCCGTGCATCGGATCTCGCGCTGCTTGGGTTGCGTACCCCGATCGCACAGAACATTCGCGTCGGATCCCAACCAGGGGCGGAGGGTATGGACCGAACGGACGGCGAACCCCTCCCGATCGGGGAGTCCCACCTGACCGAGGTGGCAGCATCATGCACGGATCAGGCAGGATCGAGGGGGTCATGACGGTTCGGGCATCCAGCGGGTACGGCATCGTCCAACGGGCGATCGACGAGGAGCGCTGCGTCGTCCTCGACGGCGGGGTGGCCACCGAGTTGCCGCACCGGCACGGGCAGGACGAGGAGCGCCTGTGGGGAATCGAGGCGCTGGCCTCCAGCCCGGCCGCGGTCCTCGGCGTCCACCGGCGCTACGTGGCGGCCGGCGTGGGCGTGCTGACCACGAACACCTGGGGGCTGCCGACCGCGCTGGCCGGTGACGGCCAGATCAGCGACGACCTCCACCGGCCCGTGCACTGGATGGAGGTGGCCCGGCGCGGCGTGCGGGTGGCCCGGCAGGCGATCGCCGAGGGCGGCCGCGAGGGCGAGTGCGCGGTGGCGTTCGCGCTCAACGGCGACCTCGACGGACCGGACGGGCCGGAGAACGTGTCGCTGCTGCGGCGTGCGCTGGCCGAGGACCTGCCCGACCTGTTCGTGGTCGAGACGCTGTCGGTGGTGCGCCCCTCGCTGTTTGCGGTGGTCGAGGCGATGCTCGAGGCCTCGGTGCCCGTGTGGCTCTCCTTCCGCCGCTGCCGCCACGGCCTGTGCGGCGTCTACGGCCAGCACTGGGGCGGCCCGGAGGGCGACGCGTTCGGGCGCGCGGCGCGACGCTTCGAGGACATGGGCGCTGGCGGCGCTGCTGGTGAACTGCATCCCGCCCGACCACGTCGACGGCATGGTCGGCTACCTGCGCGACTTCACCGACCTGCCGCTCGGCGCCTACCCCAACCTCGGGTACTACACGAACGCCGGCTGGCGGTTCGAGAGCGAGATCGCGGGCGACGACTACGCCGAGATGGCGCTGCGGTGGCGCGCCGAGGGCGCCCAGATCATCGGCGGCTGCTGCGGCACGCGCCCCGAGCACATCGCGGCTGCCGCCGACGCCCTCAGCGGCACCCGCCCGGGGCGGGAGCGCCACGGCGAGCGTTCGCGGACCGGCGAGGAGGCGCGCGCCATCGCCCCCGCCGCGCGCCTGGGCAGACCGCCGCGGGCGGCCGCTGCACCCGCTGCCGTTCCCGCGGATCGCCAAGCATCCGGGCGTCGCGCCGTCGATCCCCGGCACCCATCTGCTGTGGCGCCACCTGTTCGAGGAGGGCACGGGCGCCCACCAGCGCTGCCTGGACATCGGCAGCGGGCCGGGCCTGCACGCGGCGCAGCTCGCGCTCAACGGCGCGGTGCACGTGCACGCGCTGGACGTCGACGAGCGCGCCGTGGCGAACACGCTCGACAACGCGTTCCGCAACGGGGTCTCCGAGCGCGTGAGCGGCGAGACCGCCGACCTCTACCCGTGGGTGCCGAACGAGCGCTACGAGCTGATCGTCGCCAACCTCCCGCAGGTTCCCGCCGACCCGGCGGCCACGGCGTCGTCGCACCGGCCGACCGACTACTGGGGCCGCGGGCTGGTCGACCAGGTGATCTCCAAGCTCCCGCAGGCGCTCGCCGAGGAGGGCGTCGCGCTCGTAACGGTGACGTCGCTGCTGTCGCAGGCGCGCACGAGCGAGCTGCTGGCCGGGCTCGGCCTGCAGGAGGAGATCGTGGCCTGGGAGCTGCAGGAGCTGCCCGCCCCGTACCTCCAGCACGAGGAGCACGTGCGCCACATCGAGGAGCTCAGCGACGCCTACCAGCTGGACTTCGGCGGCGAGCCCGTGCTCGTGACCTACCTGCTCGAGATCCGCCGCGCCACCGGCCGCAACAACGACGCGGCGCCGTGGTCGACCTGACGGCGGTCCTGACGCGGCTCAGCGAGCTCGGGCCCCCGAGCGAGCTCCGCCACCGCGCGCCCGGCGAGGCGGCGAGCGCGCTCGACCTGGACCGCGTGCTGCTGTCGAGCATCCACCACGGCGAGCTGACCGCCGACGCCCTGCACGTCCCCGAAGGCGGCGACGCCCTCCTGGCGACGCTGCGCGAGCACACCGTCGCGCTCGAGTACCCGCTGATCGAGGGCGAGATCATGCGGCGCCGCCGGGCGCAGGTCGTCCACGGGGCCGGGCACAGCGCGTTCGCCGAGGCGATGGGCTGGACGGACTACGTCGCCGCCCCGATCGTCCTCGACGGTCGCGCGATCGGCTTCCTGCACGCCGACCGGCGGCCGTCGGAGCGGGCCGTCGACGACGGCGACGCGGCCGCGCTGTCCACGTTCGCCCTGTGCTTCGCCCTCGTCTACGAGCGGGCGCTGCTGCGCCACCGGCTGCGCGTGCAGCGCGACGAGATGCGCCAGGTGGCGGCGTGGGCGGACGCGCGCACGAGCGAGCTGGGGGACCGCTCGATCACGCTGGCCGCCGACGCCGAGAACGAGGGCGACGCGCCGCCCATCCGGCGCAACGGCGCGGCCGACTCGGCGCTGCGCGACCTGCTCACCCGCCGCGAGCTCGACGTCCTGGAGCTGATGGTGCGCGGCGACACCAACGCCGGCATCGCCAAGGAGCTCGTGGTCTCCGAAGGCACCGTCAAATTCCACGTCAAGAACATCCTCCGCAAGCTCCACGCGAACAACCGCGCGGAGGCGACGTCGCGCTACCTGCGGATGACGCTGCGCGGCGGCGCGGAGCGCTGACACTCCACGATCCTCTGGCCGGCCCAGTGCAGGTCGACGGTGGCGGCGGAGACGGCCACGGCACCGGCCGCGGTCAGCGTCCGCCACAGCTCGTCGGCGCCCGCCGTCGGCGCGACCAGCACGGCGCGCGAGCCGCGATCGAGGGCGACCATCGACGCGCCCGTCGCCCGCACCGCCAGCTCGGCGGCGCGCGGGCCCGCGAGGGCGATCACGGCGTAATGCTCGGACACGTCGCGCACCGTGACGTCGGGCGGCGCCGCGCCGACGGCGGCCCTCGGCCCGGTCACGAGCACGCGGTGGGGCGCGACCGGCCGCCACCACATGCCGGCCGCGAACGAGGTCGCGCCGGCGCGCAGCCGGCGGTCGGCGACGCCGCGCACGAGCCCCGCGACGGCCAGCGGGCGCCCGGCTACCTCGAGCACGGTGAAGTCGGGCCGCAGCGCCATCCCGGCGCTGCACTGGCACGCGGCGACCTGGGCGCTCGTGTGGAGGGTCGGGAGCTTCACGTCGCCACGCTCCGGCGCGGCAGCGCCGCCGCCTCGGCCAGCCGGACGGTGTCGAGCAGGCGGTTGAACGTGAAGTAGTGCAGGTCGGTGACGCCGAGCCCGGGGTCGTCGCGCAGCGGCAGGACCTCGGTCTGCAGCCGTTCCGCGCCGCCGAACATCCGCGCTACGCCGCGCTGCTTGCGCGCGAAGCGGAGCGAGGCGCCGACGCCGATCCGCATCGAGACCTCCAGCAGCCGGCGCGCGTCGACGATCCCGGGGAGGCCGATGTGGACGGGCAGCGCGATCCCGGCGGCGCGGGTGTCGATCAGCCAGCGCCGCAGCGCCTCCGCGTCGAAGCACAGCTGCGTCGTCATGTAGTCCGCGACGCCGTCCTTCTCGCGCAGGGCGTCCGCCAGCACCGCGTCGTCGATGAACGGGTGGCCCTCGGGATAGGCGGCGACGCCGATGCTGCGCAGCGGACGGGCGCGCAGCTCGGGCAGCAGGTCGAGCGCCGACGCGTACGGGCCCTCGGCCTCGGGCGAGTCCCCGCCGATCAGGAACACGTCGGCGATGTCGAGCTCCTCCATGCGGGCGAGCAGCTCGTCCAGGTGGCCGGGGCCGTGGACCATCCGCGCGGCGACGTGCACCACGACGCGATGCCCGGCCGCCCGCAGCCGGCCTCCGACCTCGAGCGAGTGGTCCACCCCGTGGCGCGGCGAGCAGGTGACGGTCAGCGTCAGCGGGCCGGGGGCTTGGTCGGCTTCCTCCTCGGCGGAGGGGAAGGGGAGGATCTCGAAGCGCATCGTCTCCCGGACTCTCCCGCGATGCCCGCCGCCGTTCGACGCCCGAACAGGAGGGCTTGCCCGCCCGATGGGGGAGGGCACCTACCCGTTGGGCAGGCGAATCCCTGCTGATGGGCCGTAGCCGCGCCGGTCCGGTGGGCGGAGCATGGAGGAGTCAGGACCCGCGGGACGGAGGGTGAGCAGTGGTGATCCAGCTGAGCTGCATCGGGCGCGCCAAGCCAGAGGACCTCAGGGGGATCCTGCCGGCCATCGCCGAGGCGGCGGCCGCCGTCGACCTCGACCACTCGCGGCTCGCGGCCGTGCTCGACTGGGTGCAGTACCGGCGCAACTTCCGCGCGCCCGTGATGGTCCGCCCGTTCGGCCGCGAGGCCGGCGTGCTCCCGCCCGCGGACGGCCCGCTGGCCGAGATCGCCATCGACGTCCGGCGCGCCAAGGACATGGAGTACCGGCAGCTCGTGACGGAGATCGTCGACCGGCTCTCGAAGGCGCTGGGCATCGTGCCCGACGTCCACGAGTGCATCCACCTCGAGCAGTGGGTGCGCCCGAGCAAGAGCGTGATGTGGTCGTTCAACCGCAGCTACTGGCGGCACCTCGCGGCGTGGGACGCGACGTTCCAGAAGGACTACGCGTCGGCGCTCCCCGGCGGCGTCTCCGACGGCACGAACCGGGAGTTCTGGGACGACCAGATCGCCTCGTTCATGGGCACACTGGACCGGCTCGACGAGTGGTCGGAGCTGCCCGACGAGATCCACGTGGTCGAGTTCGGGGTCGGCGACGGGCAGCAGGCGCAAGTGCTGGCTCGACGCGTTCGCCGCGGCATGCCGCGCCCGCGGCCGCGACTACCTGCCGCGCGTCCGCTACCTGATGGCCGACTACTCCCCGCACGTGCTGCGGTGCGCGCGCGACCGGGTCGCCGCCTACGGCGCACCTCGTCGAGAGCCTGGAGCTGGACTTCCGCAACCCGATCCACGGGCTCGCGCACGCTGCGGGGCAAGGTCCTGTTCGCCCACACCTGCAACCTCTACGACAACCTGCCCACCGACGAGCTGATGCGCGTCGGCGACCGCGCGTACGAGCCGCTGGTGCGCGCGAGCATCACGCCGCGGGAGGTCGCCGAGCTGTCCGCGCGCTTCGGCGTGCCTGAGCCCGACCTCGTGCGCGCCGTCCAGGACGTCCTGCGCCAGGGCCCCGAGGCGTTCGGCGACCTCGAGCGCGGCGTGCGCTTCTGGTCGGACGTGTGGGACGCCGTGCACCTCGAGGAGATCTACGAGGCGATCCCCGCGCCGGAGTCGATCCGCGTCGCGCCGAGCGCGGACCTGCACCTCGACGAGCTGCTCGACGAGCTGCCGGAGTGGACGCGCGTGCACGCGTCGACGGTCGCGGTGGAGAGCTTCGCCCAGACGCTGGCGCCTGCTCCATCACGAGGGCGTGCTCGTCGCGCAGGACCTGTTCGTGCGCGAGACGGGCCAGTACGCGTCCTACCGCGGTCCCGGCAAGCTCGAGGGGTCGATCGTCAACTGGCTCAACGGGCCGGTGTTCCAGCTCGTCGGGGAGCGCTCCGGGTTCCGCGTCGAGGTGGAGCCGTTCGCGTACCGCGAGAAGTCGAACACGGTCGTCATGACGGCCCGCCAGCGCGACGCCTTCCAGTGCCGCGAGGCGGCCGAGGAACGTGCGGCCCTGGAGCCCGTGCTCGCGTGACCGTCCTCGCCGCGCCCGCCTCGGCCGTTTTCGCCGTCGCCGCATGCCGCGCAGGTCACGATGCGCCTGCTCGTGTCCTGCCCGGACCGCCCCGGGATCGTGGCGGCGGTGTCGCGGTTCCTGCACGAGGCGGGGGCCAACATCGTGCGCTCCGACCAGTACTCGACCGACCCGTCAGGGGGCGCGTTCTTCCTCCGGATGGAGTTCACGCTCCCGCGCGAACGGCGCGAGCGCTTCGCCGAGTGGTTCGGCCTCGGCGTCGCCGACCGCTTCGACATGACCTGGCGGCTGTGGGACGCCGGCGAGCGCAAGCGCATCGCGGTGCTCGTGTCCCGCTACGACCACTGCCTCATGGACCTGCTGTACCGCTGGGAGCGCGCCGAGCTCGACGGGGACGTCGTGCTCGTGGCGTCCAACCACCCCGATCTGCGCGAGCCGGTCGAGCGCGTCGGGGGTTCCGTACCACCACGTGCCGGTCGACCGCGACGACAAGCCCGCCGCCGAGGCGCGGCTGCTCGAGCTGCTGGAGGGCACGCTGCGACCTCGTGGTGCTGGCCCGCTACATGCAGATCCTGTCCGGCGACTTCCTCGACCGCGTCGGCGTCCCGGTCATCAACATCCACCACTCGTTCCTGCCGGCCTTCGCAGGCCCCGGCCCGTACGCGAAGGCCAAGGAGCGCGGGGTCAAGCTCGTCGGCGCCACCGCCCACTACGTGACCGAGGACCTCGACGCGGGCCCGATCATCGAGCAGGACGTCGTGCGGGTGACCCACGCCGACGACGTCGCCCTCGCTCACCCGTCAGGGCGCCGAGGTCGAGCGCGCCGTGCTGGCCCGCGCCGTGCAGTGGCACTGCCAGGACAGGGTGCTGCGCCATGGCAACGCCACCGTCGTGTTCTGACGCGGGGTCAGTTCATGTCGCTGCGCTTCACGGCGGCGTCGACGGCCTCGACCGCCTCCGAGACCTCCGAGCAGACGTCGATCCCGGGCCGCGACTTCAGGCGGGAGCTCAGGCCGCGCCCCCCGATGACGTACCCCGCCCACGGCCACGCCTGCTGGATCTCGTGGATCGCGATGAGGACGTTGTCGGCGCCGCCGGGCATCGTCGCGCTCAGGCAGATGACGTCCGGGCGGTTGCGCTCCGCGAAGCCGGCGAGCTCGTGCAGGCGGCACGTCGGCGCCGAGCATGACGACCTCGTAGCCCGCGCCGCGCAGGAGGTTCGCGACCATCCGCAGGGCGACGTCGTGCGCCTCGCCAGCCGGTGTCGCGAGCATCACCTTGTGGGCGGGCCGCTCGCGGAAGGTGCGCTGCGCCTCGCGCTGGAGGGCCAGGATGCGGATGGAGATCTGGGTCGCGAGGTGCTCGTCGGCGACCCCGATCTCGCCCCGCTCCCACAGGTCGCCGATCAGCCACAACGCGGGGACGACGATGTGCGTGTCGATCTCGGCCGTGGTGAGGTTGGCCTCCAGCGCGTCGCGGATCGCGACCTCCGCGGCGACCTCGTCGCCCATCAGCAGCGCCGCGCAGTACGCGCGACGTAGCGCGTCGAACTTGGCCTCTGAGTCGTTCTCGTGGCTCGCGCCCATCTCCCTCGGAGCGACCATAGCCCTCGCTCCCGGCCGTGACTAGGTGGCGCGCTAGGGCAGACGCCCGCGCCACCTGAGCGCCGTCCCGAGCGCGCCGACGAGCAGCAGGATGCTCGCCCCGGCGAAGCCCGCCGTGATCTCGCGCGTCTCCTCGCGGGTGCCGATGCGGGAGCCGAGGTCCTCGTAGACCTCCTCGAGCGAGCCCGCGTCCTCGGCGGTGAAGGCGCGCCCGCCCGAGGCCTCGGCGATCTCCCGCAGCGACTCGGGGTCGGGCGGGACGGCCTGCGTGCGGCCGTCGGGGAGCTCGAGCGTGCCGTCCGGGCGTCCCGAGCGCCACGGTGGAGACCGGGATGCCCGCCGCGCGGGCCTCGCGGGCGACCTCGACCGGGTCGCGCCCGGAGGTCGTGGCGCCGTCGGAGATCAGGACGATCGCGGCCGGCGGGCGGGTCCTCGCCGCGCGGGCCGAACGCGTCGAGCGCGCCGGCCAGCGCCTCGCCCGTCGCGGTGCCGCCCTCGGCGCGCAGCGCGTCGAGCGCGGCGCGGACCTGGTCGTGCTCGGCGGTGGGGCGCAGCACGGTGTGCGTGCCGTCCGCGTAGCCGACCAGCCCGACCTGCAGCCGGTCGGGGACCGCTTCGAGGAACCGCTCGCCGGCGTCCCTGGCGGCGTCCATCCGCGAGGGCTCGACGTCGGTGGCGTTCATGGAGCCCGAGGTGTCGGTCACGAGCATCACCGACGCGCGCTCGTTGGGCACCGCGATCGTCGCCTCGGGCCGCGCGAGCGCGACGGCCAGGCCGGCGAGCGCGAGGCACAGCAGCGCCGTCGGCAGGATCCGGCGCAGGCGGCTGCCGCTCGGCAGCACGGCGCGACCGTGGCGGCGGCCGGGAAGCGGATCACGTAGCGCTCCGGACGGCGGCGCGCCAGCGCGAGCGCCGCCAGCGCGAGCGGGATCGCGGCGAGGCCGAGCAGGAAGAGCGGTGACTGGAAGCTCATCGCAGCCCCCGTCCCAGCGCGCGCAGCCAGTCGCCGTCCGTGGACACCTCGAGGTGGCGGACGCGGGCGCGGCGCAGGTCGGCGCGCAGCTCGTCGCGGCGGGCCAGCTCGGCCGACGGCGAAGCGGCGGCGCAGCTCCGCGCTCGAGCTGTCGGCCTCCACGCGCGCGCCCGTCTCGGGATCGGCGAGCACGAGCCGGCCCGCGGCGGGCAGCTCGCCCTCGCGGGGGTCGAGCACCTCGACGGCGACGACGTCGTGCCGCGCGGCGACGCCGGCGAGCGCGCGCGTCCACGACGATTCGGTGCGGAAGTCCGAGACGACGACGACGAGGCCCGGGCCGCGGGCGAGCCGCCCGATGCGGCGCAGGCCGGCGTCGAGCGCATCGTCGTCGGGCGCGTGCCCGTCGACGGCGACGCCCTCGGCGAGCACGCGCTGCAGGCTGACCAGCGCGTGGCGCCCGCCGCGCGGCGGGAGCAGCCGCTGGACGGGAGCGCCGCACGTGAGCAGCGCGACGCGGCCGCCGCGGCGGGCGGCGAGGCGGGCGACGACCGTCGCGACGCCCGCCGCGACGTCGGACTTCAGCCGCGCCGCGGTGCCGAACGCCATCGAGGCCGAGACGTCGAGCAGGATCCACGTGGTCAGCGTCCGCTCGGGCACGTGATCGCGCACGTGCGGGACGCCGGTCCGGGCGGTGGCGGCGGCGTCGAGCCGCCGGACGTCGTCGCCGATCTGGTACGGGCGCAGCTGGGCCAGCTCCGTGCCGGCGCCGAGCCCGGCACGCGCGGCGCTCGCCGGGCAGGACGCCCGACGCGCGGCGCGCGATCACGAGGTCGAGCGCCTCGACGAGCCCGCCCGCCATCGGACCGGGGCCCTGGGCGCCGGCCGGGACGGCCACCGCGGCCCGTCCGGCGCGCGGGCGGGTCCGCGAGGCTCATGCCGCCCTGCGCCTCCACGGGCGCGCGGTCGCCCGACACCCGCTCGAGCACCGCGCCGAGCACCTCGTCCGGCGTCACGCCGTCGCCGATCGCGTCGTAGGTGAGCACGAGCCGGTGGCGCAGCACGTCGGCCGCGACGTCGGCCACGTCCTCGGTCACGGCGTGCCGGCGGCCGCGCAGCAGCGCCAGCGCCTGCGCGGCCTGCACGAGCCCGATCGGCCCGCGCGGGCTCGAGCCGTACTCGATCAGCGGCTCCAGGGCGTGCAGCCCGTAGCGGCCGGGATGGCGGGTCGCGTCGGCGAGCGCGACCGCGTAGCCGATCACGTCGCGGTCCGCGAACACCTCGCGCGCCGCGGCGCTCGCCGCCTCGAGGTCGACGGTCGAGAGCCGCTCGCGCACCTGGACCGGCGGCGCGATCGCGCGCCCGACGACCGCCGCCTCCTCGCCCGTCGTCGGGTAGTCGACGACGAGCTTGAACAGGAAGCGGTCGACCTGCGCCTCGGGCAGCGGGATAGGTGCCCTCGGACTCGATCGGGTTCTGGGTGGCCATCACGAGGAAGGGCCGCGGCAGCGGGTAGGTCTCGCCGCCGATCGTCACCTGCCGCTCCTGCATGACCTCGAGCAGCGCGGACTGCACCTTGGCGGGCGCGCGGTTGATCTCGTCGGCGAGCAGGAAGTTGCCGAACACGGGACCCAACTCGGTGTCGAAGCGGCCGGTGTCCGGCCGGTAGACGCGGGTGCCGACAAGGTCGGAGGGCACGAGGTCGGGCGTGAACTGGACGCGGCGGAACTGCCCGCCGAGCACCGACGCGAGCGTCTTGACGGTCAGCGTCTTGGCCAGGCCGGGCACGCCCTCGAGCAGCACGTGGCCGCCGGCCAGCAGCGCGACGAGCAGGCGCTCGAGCATCGCGTCCTGCCCGACGATCACGCGCTTGAGCTCGTACATGGCCTCCTCGAGCGCGACCCGCGGGTCGTGCTCCGGCCTGGTGTCCGGGTGGTCCATCGGTCTCCGTCCTTTCAAGGGGTTCGCGCCGAGGCTGGCGCTCGCTCCGTCAGGACGGGATAAGGGTTGAGCCGGTCTTCACCTGGCGCGCCTACGGTCCTTGGCATGCGCGTACTGGTCGCCGAGGACGAACCACGGGTCGCTGCCGCCCTCGCGCGCGGCCTGCGCCGCGAGGGCATGGCCGTCGACATCGCCCCGGACGGCTCCACGGCGCTGTACAAGGCGCGCGTGAACCCCTACGACGTGCTCGTGCTGGACCGCGACCTGCCCGGCGTGCACGGCGACGACGTGTGCCGCGCGGTGACGAGCGAGCTGCCGCAGACGAAGGTGCTGATGCTCACCGCGGCGCGCTCGACGGACGCGCTCGTCGAGGGCCTGGCGCTCGGCGCCGACGACTACCTGCCGAAGCCGTTCCGGTTCGCCGAGCTGGTCGCGCGGCTGCGCGCGCTCGGGCGCCGCCGCGGCGAGGCGCTGCCGCCGGTGCTCCGCGCGCACGACGTCGAGCTGGACCCCGGACGCCGCGTCGCCACCCGCGCCGGCGAGCCGCTCGAGCTGGCGCCCAAGGAGTTCGCCGTGCTCGAGGCGCTGCTCGCCGCCCGCGGCCAGGTGGTGTCTCCCGACGCGCTCGCGGAGTCGGTGTGGGACGAGCAGCTCGACCCGCTCTCGAACACGGTGCGGATGACCGTCATGACGCTGCGGCGCCGGCTCGGCGACCCGCCGCTGATCGAGACGGTGCGCGGGAGCGGCTACCGGCTGTGAGCCGGCTGGGGTTGCGCGGCCGGCTGACCGCGCTCTACGGCGGGCTGCTCGTGGTCACCGCCGCGCTGCTGCTGGCCGCGTCGTACTGGCTCGTCGGCCGCCACCTGGACCGCACGCTGCCCGCGGTCGACGCCCAGGCGGCGCAGAGCGAGCTGGCGCTCCAGTACCTGATCGCGCTGGCGGGCGCCGCGCTCGTCTCCGGCGGGCTGGGCTGGGTGCTGGCGGGCCGCCAGCTCGCGCCGATGGCGCGCGCGTTCGCGGCCCAGGAGCGCTTCGTGGCCAACGCCAGCCACGAGCTGCGCAGCCCGCTGACCGTGATCCGCACGGAGGCCGACGTCGCGCTCGCCAATCCCGACGCCGGGGTTCGCGAGCTGCGCGAGATGGGCGCAGGCGTGATCGAGGCCGCGGATCGCATGGACGACCTGCTCGAGGGGCTGATGGAGCTCGCGCGCGGCCGCAACCGCGTCGGCCGCCAGGAGCGCGTCGACCTCGCGGCGGTCGCCCGCGCGGCGTCGGGCGACGTGCGGCCCGGTGGCGTGGCCATGCGCTGGGACCTCGAGCCCGCGCGCGTGCGCGGGGACTCGCGGCTGCTGGAGCGCCTGGCAGGGAACCTGATCGAGAACGGCGTGCGGCACAACCGCCCCGGCGGGCACGTCGACGTGCACACCGCCGAGGAGGGCGGGCGCGCCGTGCTGCGGGTCTCGAACTCGGGCCCGCCGCTGGACCCCGACGACGTGGCGCGTCTGCTCGAGCCGTTCGAGCGCGGCGCCCGCGCGCACGACCGCCGCGGCGCGGGCCTTGGGCTCTCGATCGTGCGCGCGATCGCCGAGGCCCACGGCGGGCGGGTCGCGCTCACCGCGCGCCCGGCCGGCGGCCTCGACGTCGAGGTCGCGCTCCCGCGTTAGACGGGTTCGCGGTCCGAGCGGTCGCGGTACGGGCAGTCGCGGCCGGAGCGCGTCTCCTCGACGAGCGCGCGGTCCGGCGCGGTGCGGGCGGCGGCCACCTCGAGCGCCGTGTCCATCCGCGCGACGCCCTGCAGCGCCGTCCCGAACAACCCGATCCCCGTGGCGATCACCGCCGCGACCGCGAACCTGCGGAGCGGGGTGGGAAGCCTCATCGCTCCCGAAGTCAAGCGCCCGTTTCTAAGGCGGGCCTGATGACTCACAGCAGACGGCGGAACCAGAGCAGCGACAGCCCGGAGCCGGCGCCGAGCAGCAGGAGCGCCCCGCCGGCGAACGCGGCGGTGACCTCGCGGTCCTCGCGCTCGGTGGCGAGCTTGGAGCCGAGCCGCTCGTAGACCGCGCTGAGCGCGTCGGCCTGCTCCGCCGTGAACGCCTCGCCGCCGGAGCGCTCGGCGATCTCGCGCAGCGCCTCGGTGTCCGGGGGCACGGGCTCGCCGTCGGGGAGCGTGCCCTCCGGCGTGCCGAGCGCGACCGTGTAGACGGGAATGCCCAGCTCGCGGGCCTCGTCGGCGACCGGGAGCGGGTCGCGGCCGTGGGTGGACGTGCCGTCGGAGAGCAGCACGACCGCGGCGGGCGGGCGGTTCTCGCCCTGGCCCTGGGCGCGCAGCATGGCCAGCGAGGTGGCGAGCGCGTCGCCGGTCGCGGTGCCGCCGGAGGCGCGCATCGCCTCGCGCAGGGCCTGCCGCAGCGCCGCCCGGTCCGTCGTGGGCGCCTGGACGGCCTCGGCGCGATGGTCGAACACGACCCCGCCGACCTTCACCTTGCGTGGGACCTTGTCCAGGAACGCCTCGCCGGCGGCCACCGTGGCCTCCAGCCGCGACGGCGCCACGTCGGTGGCCTGCATGGAGCCGGAGTGGTCCATGGCCAGCACGATGCTCGCCTGCTCGGCCGGCACCGCGACGCTGACCTCGGGGCGCGCGAGCGCGACCAGCAGCCCCGCCAGCGCGAGCGCGGCGAGCGCCGGCGGCGCGTGGCGTCGCCAGCCGGGGTGGCGCGGGACGGCGGACGGGGCCGTCTCCGGCGCCGCGAACGCGCGCGCCTGGCGCCGCCGCCGCCGCTCGGAGACGACGTACGCCGCAAGCCCGAGCGGCAGCAGGAGCAGGGCGAGCAGGAGCAGCGGCTGCTGGAAGCTCATGGCGCCTGCGAGGGCCGGGTGCCGAGCTGGACGTCGAGCGTCTCGGTGGAGCCGCCGCGCCGGACCTCGACCGTCACCCTCTCTCCCGGGCGGAGGTCCTGGACCGCGCCGGCCACGTCGTCGGGCTCGTCGACGGTCTCGCCCGCGACGGCGACGATCACGTCCCCGGTGCGCAGCCCGGCGTCCGCGGCCGGGCCGCCCGCCGTCACCTCGCGCACGACCGCGCCGCTCGACCCGGCGGCGGTGGAGACGCCCAGGAACGGCCGCGCGATGCGCTCGCCGCGCTCCAGCCGGGGCACGACATCGGCGACCGTGTTCGACGGCACCGCGAACCCGATCCCGACGTTGCCCTGGCTGCCGCCCGTCTGGATCTGCGAGTTGACGCCGATCACGCGACCGCGGGCGTCGAGCAGCGGGCCGCCCGAGTTGCCGGGGTTGATCGGCGCGTCGGTCTGGATCACGCGGTCGATCTGGAAGCCGTCGGGCGCCTGGATGTGGCGGCCCGTGCCGGACACGATGCCGGCCGTGGCGGTCTGCGGAAGCCCGAACGGCGAGCCGATCGCCACCGCGAGCTGCCCCGTGCGGACGCCCTCGGAGTCCGCGAGCTCGAGCGGGTGCAGCGCGCCGGTCTCGCTCGTGTCGACCTTCAGCACCGCGAGGTCGGAGGAGCGGTCGACGCCGGCGACGCGGGCGCTCGCGGTCGCGTCGTCGGAGAACTGCACCTCCACGGTGTCGGCGTCGCCGACGACGTGGGCATTGGTGACGAGCGTCCCGTCGCGGTCGATCACGAACCCGGTCCCCGAGCCGCTGCCGGTGCGCACGGACACGACGCCCGGGCTGGCCGACCGGTAGATCTGCTCGACGTCGCCGTTGGGGCGCGCGCCGCCGACGGTGGGGGCGACCGAGGCCGCGGGGGAGGAGGCGGGGGCGTTGGCGTCGCGGTCGAGGACGCCGAGCCCGAACAGGCCCGCCGTGAGCAGGACGGCGGACACGGCGCCGCCGGCCGCGCCGGCGGCGAGGCGCCCGCCGCGGCGTGCGGGCGCGGGCTCGGGAGGAGCGGGAGTCGGGGTGGCCGAGGGGTCGGCCGGCCGCGGCGGTTGGATCCGGCGATCGCCCGTCGGATCCCCGTGCAGCCAGAGATGGGGATCGGTCATGGCACCGAGCGTTGCGGCGGCTCCGTCAGGGCTGCGTAAAGGCCGGGGCGGCGTTGAGCTGGTCTTGATGCGGCTTGGGGCTCGCCGCTTAGGAAGCTGCCCCAGCGTGGACGGCATGCACCCCGCCCTCGCCCGCGAGACCGTCCCGGGCTTCTCCCGCTTCTTGGGGGAGATCGCGCGCGTCCCGCTCCTCACCGCCGCCGAGGAGCGCGAGCTCGCCCGTCGCGTCGAGCGCGGCGACCTCGTCGCCAAGGACCGCATGATCGAGGCGAACCTGCGCCTCGTCGTCCACCTCGCCAAGGGCTTCGTCCGCGACGAGCACGGGTTCACGCTCGAGGACCTCGTGCAGGAGGGCACCGTCGGGCTCGTGCGCGCGGTCGAGAAGTTCGACCACCGCCGGGAGCTGCGGTTCTCCACCTACGCCACGGTCTGGATCCGCCAGTCGATCTCGCGCGCCATCACCGACAAGGGCCGCGTGATCCGGCTGCCGGCCTCAGTCGACCAGCGGCTCCACGCGCTGCGAAACGACCGAGACCCGGCTGGCCGTGGTGGACGGGCGCGATCCGAGCCCGCGGCGGCTGGCCGAGGAACTGGGCTGGCCGGAGGACGAGGTCGCCGAGCTGCACCGCCACAGCCGCCGCGCGCGCTCGCTGCACGAGGCGATCGGCGACGACGGGGAGCTGGAGCTGGGCGACCTGGTCCCCGATCCGGGGCCGACGCCGTTCGAGCAGGCCACGGAAGCGCTGCTCGCCGAGGAGGTGCGCGAGCTGCTGGAGCACCTCCCGCCCCGCGAGCGCAGCGTCATCGAGCTGCGCTTCGGGCTCGGCGGGCATCCGCCGGCCTCGCGGACCGAGGCGGCGCGGCAGCTGGGCCTGCGCCGCGACGACGTCCGCCGCCTCGAGGACTACGCGCTCCGCAAGCTCCGGGCGCGGCCCTAGCCTGCATCCAGGCCTAGGCGGTCGTGCGCCCGAACTCGCCACGTAGCCCGCGACGTCGAACTCCTCCTCGACGACCTCGTACTCGTACCGGCCGGCCTCGACGTCGCTCCAGATCCGGTCGTACTCGAGCGCGCCGACGTTGCGGTAGCGGATGCGGTCGCCCGCGCGCAGGAGCACGCCGTCGGCGGGGAACGCCGCGTTGCGCGGATGCGGCTCGTAGATGTTCACGGCCAGGCGCCCGAGGAGCTGGTAGCCGCCGGGGCTGGCGACCGGGTAGGCGCCGGTCGAGAAGCCGGCCAGCGCGAGGCAGCGCGCCGGCGTGTAGTCGCGCGGCGTCTTCCACTTCGGCGCCTTGAGGTGCATGGCCGGGTCGAGCGGGGCGGAGAAGTAACAGCCGGGCGTGAAGCCGACGCACACGACCCAGAACTCGCCGGACGTGTGGCGCTCGACCACCTGCTCCTTGGTCATGCCGTTCTCGCGCGCGACGATCGCCAGGTTGTTCTCGACGTCGTAGCGCTCCGCGAGCTCGTTCGACCACGGGTCGTCGTACCAGCAGGGCAGCGTCCAGCTGCGCGACAGCAGCGTCGTGACCTCGCCGAGCTCGGCGATGACCCGGTCCATGGCCTCCTGGACGCGGGCGTTGGTCGTCTTCGTGCCGTCGATGACCAGCACGAGCTCGCGCAGGGAGGGGACCGTCTCGATGACCCCGGTGATCCCGGCCTCGTTGACGAGCCGCTCGAGCTCGAGGACCTTGAAGTTGAGCTCCAGGTTGGCCTCGTCGCCGAACTCGACGCCGAGCATGCAGTCGCCCAGCGGCCGGTAGATCGGCTCGTCGTAGATCATCGGAGCGCGTCCTCGCTGTCGTTGGCGGTCGCCGCCACGAGCGGGCGGCCCAGTTCGTCGAGCACGGCGACGACGCGGTCGACGATCGCCACCGCGGTCGGCCCGTCCCCGTGCACGCAGACGCTCTCCGCGGCGAGCGGGATCACCGAGCCGTCGAGCGTCTCGACCTCGCCGCGGTCCAGGAACCGCCGGAACGCCGCCTCGGCGGCGTCCGGGCTCATCGGCTCGCGGTGGCGCTCGACCACGGTCTCGCCGTCGGCGCCGTAGCGGGAGTCGGGGTAGAACTCGCGGATCACCCGCACGCCGCGGTCGCGCGCGACCCGGAGCAGCGCCCGGTCCTCGGAGCCGGCCGGCCAGTACAGCGCCGGGCGCTCCATGACCTCGAACATCGCGTCGACGGTGGCCGCGGCCAGGTCCTCGTCGCGGTTGAGCATCGGGTAGAGCGCGCCGTGCGGCTTGACGTGACTGAGCGCCCGGCCGTGCGGCCGGAGGAAGGCCTCGAGCGCGCCCGACTGGTAGACGATGTACGCGTGCAGGTCCTCGGGCGAGACGGCCATGACGCGCCGCCCGAACCCGAGCAGGTCGGGCAGCCCCGGGTGCGAGCCGACCGCGACGCCGTGCTCGACGGCGGCCTCGACCGCGCGGCGCATCGTCAGCGGATCGCCGCCGTGGAAGCCGCAGGCCAGGCTCGCCGTCGTGATCCGCGGGAGCAGCTCGTCGTCGGCGCCGAGGCTCCAGTTGCCGAACGACTCGCCGAGGTCGCAGTTGATGTCCATGCTCATGCGGGCGTCAGGAGCGAGGCGATCTCCGCCTGCTGGTCGCGGGCGATCTGCTGCGCCTCGTCGACGCTCACCGCGGTGAAGGTGACGGGCTCCATCGGGCGGATCTGGCCCAGCACGCCGAGGTCGGTGGAGATCACGGTGCCGATCTTCGCGTAGCCGCCCGCCGTCGGGTTCTCGACGCCCATCGCGATCGGCTCGATGCCGCCGGGCACCTGGATCCCGCCCACCGGCGTGATGTCGTCGACGATGTCCGCCGGGCCCGAACCGGCGTCGCGCACGAGGTAGTCGGGGCGCTCGCGCATCTCCAGCGGCGGCCCGATGAAGCGGAAGCCCATGCGGTCCGACGTGGGGGAGAGCTGCCACTCGGCGGTGAAGAACAGCTCGAGCCCCGCCTCGGTGAACAGGTGGTCCTGCGGACCGGGCACGACGCGCACCGGCCAGGGGCGCTCGTCGAGCCGCCGCCGCAGCGCCTCCGGGACCGCGCGTCCCGAGGCGTCGCCCTCGGCCGCCGGCCCCAGGGTCAGGCGGTCGCCCTTGCGCAGCGCGCGGCCCTCGAGCCCGCCCTGGCCGCCACGGACGAACGTGGCCCGCGAGCCGAGGTAGAGGGGGACGTCGATCCCGCCCGCCACGGCGAGGTAGGCGCGGGCGCCGGGGCCGACCTTCCCGACCTTCAGCGTCGCGCCCGCGGGCACGGCGAGCGCCGTCCACGACGGCACGGGCTCCCCGTCGAGCGTCGCCGCAAGGTGGCCGCCGGTGAGCGCGACGAGGGCGGGAGCGTCGAACGTCAGCGTCGGCCCGATGGCGAGGATCTCCAGCCCCGCCAGCCCCGGATCCCCCGGCGCCAGCGGCGGCGGCGGGAGCGGGTTGCCGACCAGCAGGCTCGCGAGCGCGAACGAGCGGTAGTCCTGCGGCCCCGCCGGAGGGATGCCGCGGGAGAGGTACCCGGGCCGGCCCGCGTCCTGGATCGTCGTCTGGAGACCAGGCCTGATGACGTCGATCGCCATGGCCCTAGGCTCGCAGGACGAACGGGTCTTGGACCTCTTCGGACAGCTCCACCCAGATGCTCTTGGTCTGCACGTACTCCCGGATCGCGTCGATGCCGTTCTGCCGTCCCACGCCGCTCTCCTTGTACCCGCCGAACGGCGACTGCGGCGCCATCGCGCGGTACATGTTCACCCACACCGTCCCCGCCTCCAGCCGGCCGGCCACGCGGTGCGCGCGGCTGACGTCGCGCGTCCACAGCCCCGCGGCGAGCCCGTAGCGGGTGTTGTTGGCCGCCTTCACGACCTCGTCCTCGGAGGAGAACGGGAACAGCGCGAGCACGGGCCCGAACACCTCGTTCTGCGCGAGGTAGGAGTCCGGCCCGGAGTTCGCGACGATCGTCGGCTGCCAGAAGAAGCCGCCCTCGCTCCCGGCCACCTCGGCGGGCTTCCCGCCCGCCACGATCTCGCCGCCCTCGGAGCGGGCGCGCTCGACGAACCCGGAGACCTTCTCGAGCTGGGACTGCGTGGCGATGGGGCCCATCTGCGTCTCGGGGTCCATCGGGTCCCCGATGCGGATGTCACCCGCGCGCGCGATCGAGCCGCTCGACCAGCTCGTCGTAGACCGACTCGTGGATGAACGCGCGCGAGCCCGCGACGCACGTCTGGCCGGCGGCGGCGAAGATGCCCGCCAGCACGCCGGACTCGGCTGCGTCGAGGTTCGCGTCGCCGAACACGATGTTCGCCGACTTGCCGCCGAGCTCGAGCGTGACGGGCAGGAAGCGCTCGGCCGCCGCCTTGCCCACCGCGCGGCCCGCCTCCACCCCGCCGGTCAGCGAGATCTTGTCGATCAGCGGATGCGCGACGAGCGCCTTGCCGGTGTCGCCGAGCCCGGTGATGACGTTGAACACACCAGGAGGGAAGCCGACCTTGGCCGCCAGTTCCGCCACCGCGAGCATCGACGCGGACGTCACCTCGGAGGGCTTGACGACCACCGTGTTGCCCGCGGCCAGCGCCGGGGCGGCGGCCATCATCGTGAGGAACACGGGCGAGTTCCACGGGGTCACGATCGCCACCACGCCGAGCGGCTCCGGGACGGTGTAGTTGAGGATGCTCTGGCGGTCGAGCGGGATCGTCGTGCCCTCGACCTTGTCCGCCATCCCGGCGAAGTAGCGGATCCACTTCGGCACGAGCTGGAGCTGGACCAGCATCTCCTTGTAGAGCTTGCCGTTGTCGCGCGTCTCGAGCGACCCGATGCGCTCCGAGTCCGCCTGGATCGCGTCGGCCAGGCGGAACAGCAGCAGGCCGCGCTCGCTTGCGGGGAGCGATCGCCACGAAGCGTCGTCGAACGCCTCGCGCGCGCGGCGCACGCACGCGTCCACGTCGTCGGCCGAGGCGGCCGCGACGCGCGCCCACGGCTTGCCCGTGGTGGGGTCGACGCTCTCGAAGCGGTCGCCGCTGCCCGCCGGGCGGCGCTCGCCGCCTACGAAGAAGTCGAGCTCTTCGAGCACTGCTGACTCAGCCACCGGCATCTCCCCACAGAAAACACTAAGATCATTGACCAATTAGGAGGCTAGCCTGCCCCGAGCAGCCTGTCAACGAGGCCAGATTGCGCTTGACAGCCCGCAACGGGAGAGTGTAGAACCCTAATGACAAACAGTATTGGTCTTTTTCTTAGGGGAGGGCGCATGCAGCTCAGGAGCTTCCGCTGGACGAGGTTGGTCGTCGCGGCCGTGGCGATGCTCGTGGTCGCCCTGGGCGTGGCGGCGTGTGGGGATGACGGTGAGGACTCCGGGGGCGGCGGCTCGTCGTCCAGCGAGGCGAAAGGGCACCGGCAAGCTGGAGGGCGAGGACAAGGAGATGGTCCTCTTCACGATGACGGCGTCGAACGTCTACGGCGCCAACCAGATCGCCGGCGCCCAGAAGATGGCCGACGAGCTGGGCTACAAGCTCAAGGTCTTCCAGAACAACTTCTCGCAGCCCGAGCAGGACCAGCAGGTCCAGCAGTTCGTGGCGACCGGTGCGAAGCCGGCGGCCGCGCTGATCTTCCCGTGGGTGGCCGACGCCGCGATCAACGCCGTGCGCCAGCTGGCCTCGGTCGCCCCGGTGATCATGATCACCCAGGAGCCCAACGACCAGACGCGCGAGTTCGTCAAGGCGTACGCGGGCGCCAACCAGCAGCTGATCGGCCGCGTGGCCGGCGACATGCTGCTGAAGGCGCGCGAGGCGGCGCGGAAGGAGGGCGTGAAGCTCAACGACGAGAAGGGCAACCTGCTCGTCTTCCAGCACCCCGAGGGCGAGAAGACCGGCGTCGAGCGCTGGAAGGGCTTCGAGGAGGCCACCAAGGACGAGCCGTTCAACGTGCTCGGCACCGAGTACGGCGCCAACGACCCCGAGACCGGCTACGAGAAGGGCAGCCAGGTCATACCCCGGTTCAAGGACAAGGGCATCGACTTCCTGTACGTCTCCAACCAGCAGGCGGCCAACGGCATCATCCGCGCGCTCAAGGAGAACGGGATCAAGCCCGGCAAGGACGTGAAGATCGTCTCCAGCGACTGCTCCGGCAGCCTCGAGGCGGTCAAGAACGGTGAGACGTTCGGCACCGGGCTGCAGTCGGGCGCGATCGAGGGAACGCTCGGCGTCGCCACGGCCGCGCGCTACATCGCCACCGGCAAGGCCGAGGGCGACGTGCAGCAGTTCGAGGCCGAGCCCGAGCCGCCCACGTTCGAGGTCTCGCCCCCGGCGGCTCTGAACTACATGCCGCACGCGGCCGCGATCGGTGCCAAGGGCATCGATACGCAGATCTGGGGCTACTCGGCCGAGGAGATCTGCGCGGGCGGCTAGCCCGGCGATCACGAGCACGGCACACTCGGCGGCGCGGCCTTCCTCCTCGGCCGCGCCGCCGCCACTCTTTCAGGACGTGAACGACCTGCCCACCGACCACTCCGAGACACCCCGGCTGACGGTCCGCGGCCTGTCGAAGCGCTACGGCTCCGTCCAGGCGCTCGACGAGGTCGACTTCGAGCTGCGGCCGGGCGAGATCATGGCGCTGCTCGGCGAGAACGGCGCCGGGAAGAGCACGCTCGTGAAGGTGCTGGCGGGGCTGGTCGACCCGGACGAGGGGACGATCGAGATCGACGGCGCCGCGGCGAGCCTGTACCCGAGCGCGCGCTCGCAGGCGGCCGGCGTGGCCGTGGTGCATCAGGAGTACAGCTCGGTGCCGACGATGACGGTGGCCGAGAACCTCGTGCTCGGCCAGGCCGGCGTGTCGCGGTTGTGGCTCCCGCGCGCGCTCAACCGGCGGGCGCGTGAGCTGCTCGCGCAGGTCGGCCTCGACGAGCTCGATCCCCGGACGCCGGTCGAGCAGTTGACCGTCGCCGAGATGCAGCTCCTCGAGATCGCGCGGCTGCTCGTGCGCGACGCGCAGGTCCTGATCTTCGACGAGCCGACCGCGGCGCTCACCGACCGCGAGATCGACCGCGTCCTCGTGGTCATCCGCAGGCTGGCGACCGAGGGGCGCAGCGTCATCTACGTCACGCACCGCCTCGCCGAGGTGTTCCGGCTCACCGACCGCGTCACGGTGTTCCGCAACGGGCGCAGCCTGCCGCCCGGAGGCGACGGCCGAGCTCGACGTGGACCGCGTCATCAACCTCATGCTCGGCCGCGAGCTGCAGACGATGTTCCCCCGCGCGACACGCTCATCGGACGAGGCGCTGCTGGAGGTCGAGGGCCTGCTGGCGCCCGGGCTCGACGAGCCGGTGAGCTTCGCGGCGCGGCGCGGCGAGATCGTCGGGCTGACCGGCCAGCTCGGGAGCGGGGCGAGCGCGGTGGTGCAGGCGATCGCGGGCCAGATCCCGCGCACGGCCGGCACCGTCACCGTCGGCGGCGAGGAGATCACCACGCATCGCCACGGCGCGATCGTCCGCAGCGGCGTCGGCTACTGCTCCGCCGACCGCAAGCGCGACGGCATCTTCGCGAACCGGTCGATCCGCGAGAACCTCTCGTCGCCGTGGCTGCGGTCGGTGGCCGGCCGCGGCGGGTGGATCGCCCGCGGCGAAGAGCTGAGCCGGGCGGGGGAGATCGCCGAGCGCTTCGCGATCGACACGCGCCGCCTGGGCTCGCCGGTCGCCACGCTGTCCGGCGGCAACCAGCAGAAGGTCGCGGTCGGCAAGTGGCTGGGCACGGAGCCGAAGGTCCTCCTGCTCGAGGAGCCGACCCGCGGCGTGGACGTCGGCGCGCGGGCGGAGATCTACGCGTCGCTGCGGCGGCTGTGCGCGGGCGGCCTCGCGATCGTCGTGGTGTCCTCGGACACCTCGGAGGTCCTCGGGCTGTGCGACACGATCGCCGCGTTCTACCGCGGCCGGCTGACCTCGATCGCGCCGCACGACGAGCGCACCGAGGAGGACGTCGCCCGCGAGGTCATGCACCGCTCGGCGGACGGCGAAGCGGCATGACGGAGGCGCCGGCCACCGCGCCGATCGCCGTCGACGCGGCCGACCCGAAGCGCGACCTCGCACGCGCCGAGCGGATCTCCACCGGGCTGATCTTCGGGACGATCGCGGTGGCCGTCATCGTCGCCGTCGTCCTCACCCCCAACTTCCTCAGCGTCGACAACGTGCGCGCGATCCTGCGCAACGCGTCGATCGTCGGGATCGTCGCCGTGGCGATGACGCCGATCACGCTGTCGGGCAACTTCATCTCGCTCGGGACCCAGCAGTCCGCGATGGCCGGGACCATCGTGTTCATCGCCCTCGTCGGGAACGGGTGGGCGCCCGCGCTCGGCGATCCTCGTCGTCCTCGTCGCGCTGGTGTTCGTCGGCGTCCTGCAGGGCGTCGTCGTCGCCGCCGGGCTCAACCCGGTGATCACCACGCTGGCCGCGGGGGCGATCATCTTCGGGATCGTGGCCGACGCGACCAACGGCCGCGTCGTCCGCCTCGGCGACCACCCGATCTCGTGGGGCAACTCCACGATCCTGGGGATCCCGCTCGAGGTCCTCGTGTTCGCGCTGTTCACCGTGGGGGTTGGCGTCCTCATGACGCGGACGGTGGCCGGGCGCGAGATGACGCTCGCCGGCGCCAACCAGGACACCGCCGAGGTCAGCGGCATCTCGTCGCGGCAGGTCGCCGTCGGCGCGTTCGTGATCTTCTCGGTCGGCCTGGCCGTGGCCGGCGTGCTGACCGGCGCCGGCTTCGGGGAGGCGACGATCCAGTCCCTGAGCACGCTGACGATCGACGCGCTGGCGGCGATCCTCGTCGGCGGCACCGCGATCGCGGGCGGCTACGGGTCGCCGTGGCGCTCGGCGGCGGGCGCCGTGCTGATCGCCGTCATCTCCAACGTGATGGTCCTCAACGACTTCAGCACCGGCGGCCGGCTGGCCGTGCAGGGCGCCGTCGTGGTCGTGGTGGTCGTCCTGCTCGAGTACCTGCGACGCCGCCGGGAGGTCCGCTGATGCCCTCGTTCGTCCTCGACCGCGCGCGGTCGTACGTGCTCCCGGTCATCGTCCTCGTGGCGACGTGGATCATCATCGCGACGACCACCGACACCTTCCGGGGCGAGGCGAGCGTGTTCTCGGTGCTGGAGGGGTTCCCGCTGCTCGGGCTCGTCGCGCTCGGGCTGGCGATCACCATCATCGCCGGCGAGCTCGATCTGTCGGTCGGCTCGATGGCCGCCCTCGCCGGCGTGGTCGCGGTGCAGACCGCGGAGACGGGGCTGATCGGCGCGATCCTGATCGCCGTCGCGGTCGGGGCCACGATCGGCGCGCTCCAGGGCTGGATGATCGCCCGCCTGGCCATCAACTCGCTCGTGCTGACCGTCGGGACGCTGATCCTGCTGCGCGGCGTCACCTACCTCGCCTCGGACAACAAGCCGAGCCAGCTGAAGGACTTCACCGTGTCGGACCCGCTCATCGAGCGCTACGGGATCTTCTCGATCAGCAGCATCACCGCGCTGATCGTGTTCGCGCTGCTCGGCCTGTTCCTCGCGTACACGCGCTACGGGCGCGAGATCTACGCGATCGGCGGGGCGCGCGAGGAGGCCCGCGCCGCGGGCGTGCCGCGGCTGCGGCCGATGATCCTCACCTTCGCCCTGTCGGGAGGGTGCGCCGCGCTGGCGGGCGCGCTCGCCTCGCTCAAGGGCGGCAGCGCCGCCCCGCAGAACTACGCCGACCTCCTGCTGGCGGGGTGCGCCGCGGCGCTGGTCGGCGGCATCAGCCTGTACGGCGGGCGCGGCACGGTCCTGCACGTCGCCCTCGGCGTCGCGGTGCTGTCCGCCGTGGCGGCCGGCCTTGCGGCGCGCGGCAGCGACGCGTCGGTGACCCAGCTCGTCACCGGGGCGCTGCTGATCACCGTCGTCGCCATCGAGTTCATCGCCGCCCGGCTCGGCCGGCGCTCCCGCCTGCGCCGCGAGGCCGCCAGGCGAGAAGCGTTGCCGCCCCCCACGGCGGCCTGACCCCTCCAACCGGAAAGGACCGCGTGCCCGAGACCTTCTCCCTCAGCGGCAAGATCGCCATCGTCACGGGGGCCGCCACCGGCATCGGGGCGGCCACCTCCGCGCTGTTCGCCGACCACGGCGCCCAGGTGCTCGCCGTCGACATCAAGGATCCGGGCGAGGTGCTCGCGGCGAAGCTCGAGGCGGCGCCCGACCGGGTGCGCTTCCGCCACCTGGACGTGACCAGCGAGGAGGCGTGGGCGGAGGGCGTGGCCGCCTGCGAGGAGGCGTTCGGCACCCCGAGCGTGCTCGTCAACAACGCCGGGCGCCTCGGCAGCGGGAAGCCCGTCCACGAGGAGTCGACCGACGAGGTGCGCCTCGTGTTCGAGGTCAACACGATCGGGATGATGCTCGGCATGAAGGCCGTCGTCCCCGGCATGCTCGCGGCCGGCAGCGGCGCGGTGGTGAACGTCTCGTCGGTGTGGGGGCTGTCAGGCGTCGCCAACAACGTCGCCTACCAGACCGCCAAGGGCGCGACGATCATGCTCTCCAAGAACGCCGGCGTCACGTACGCGCCGCACGGCATCCGGGTCAACTGCGTGCTGCCGGGCTACGTCGACACGCCGATGTCGCGCGGCGTCACCCCGGAGGAGGCGGAGCGGCTGCTGGACTTCACGCCGCTGGGCCGCCGCGCCGGGCCGGAGGAGGTGGCGCCGCTGATCCTGTTCCTGTGCTCGGACGCCGCGAGCTTCGTGGCGGCCGGCACGTTCACCTGCGACGGAGGGATGGCGGCGCTCTGATGGCCACTCCGCACGACACGTTCGCCCTCGGCGACGTCACGTTCTCCGACGGCCAGACGCTCCCCGACGCGCAGATCGCGTACGCCACCTACGGCGAGCTCAACGACGCGCGCGACAACGTCGATCGTGCTCCCGACGTGGTTCGTCGGCTCGCACGCCGACCACGAGTGGATGATCGAGGCCGGCGGCGTGCTCGACACCTCGAGGTACTTCGTGGTGGTGCCGAGCATGTTCGCCAACGGGCTGTCGTCGTCGCCCTCCAACACGCCCGCGCCCTTCGACCGCGCGCGGTTCCCGCGGGTCAGCATCCAGGACAACGTGCGCGCCCAGCACCGCCTCGTCACCGAGCACCTCGGGATCACCGGCGTGCAGCTCGTGATCGGCGGCTCGATGGGCGCGTTCCAGACGTTCCAGTGGGGCCTCGACCACCCGGACCTGGTGCGGCGGATCATGCCGACCGGCGGAGCCTCGAAGGCGAGCCCGCACTGCCGCGTGTTCCTCGAGGGCGTCAAGGCGGCGCTGACCGCCGACGTCGCCTACGCGGGCGGCGACTACGCCGCCCGGCCCGAGCGCGGGCTCCGGGCCGTCGGCCGCGTCTACGCCGGATGGGGCCTGTCGCAGGCCTTCTACCGGCAGGAGCTCTACCGGCGGTTCGGCTCGGACACCATCGAGGCGTTCCTCGTCGACTTCTGGGAGGCCTTCTTCGTCGACCTCGACGCCAACAACCTGCTCAGCCAGCTCGACACCTGGCAGCGCGCCGACCTCGGCGCGACCGACGGCTACGACGGCGACCTCGCCCGCGCGCTGGGGGACATCCGCGCCAAGGCCGTGCTCGCGCCGGGCGAGAAGGACCTGTACTTCCCGCCCGAGGACATGGCCTGGGAGGCCGAGCAGATGCCCGACGCCGAGCTGTCCGTGATCCCCGGCGTGTGGGGGCACTTCTCGGACTCCGGCGTCGACCCGGACTGCAACGCGGAGGTGCGCCGGATCGCGCACCGGCTGCTCGCCAAGGCTACGTAGGGGCGGGGAGCTCGCCGGACTCGATGATTCGCTCGAGGTAGGCCAGGTGCTCGTCCATCACCTGGTCGACGTCGGCGACCGTGCCCTCGCGGATGGCGTCGAGCGTGCGGCGGTGCAGCTCGGCGACCACCG
Source organism: uncultured Solirubrobacteraceae bacterium (assembly GCA_963764385.1). GTDB lineage: Bacteria > Actinomycetota > Thermoleophilia > Solirubrobacterales > Solirubrobacteraceae > DATFQI01. The sequence continues at coordinate 46,564 of CAVXSJ010000011.1, forward strand.
TCGGGTCCTCGACCCGCGCGAAGTAGTCCTGCACGACGACGGTGATGCCCTCGAGGATCTGGTGCTGGTAGTAGGCGAGCAGGTCGCTGCGCGCCGCACGCCCCATCGCGTAGTGGAAGAAGTGGTCGAAGTGCAGGCGGACCGTCCAGTCGGCGTCCTCGCCCTGGCCGAGGAGCCGGTCGATCGAGTCCTGCATCGCCTCGAGGTCCGCCGGGACCGCGCGCGCCGCGGCGAGCCGCGCGATCTCCATCTCCACCGGCCGGCGGGCCTCGAGCAGCTCCCGCAGCGAGGACTTGGCCGTGCCCTTGGTGAGCATCAGCAGCGTCGTCGGGATGTTGTCCGAGACGACGGTGACCCCGCCGTGGACGCCGCGGCGGCTCTTGACCACGCCGAACTCCGACAGGACGCGGACCGCCTCGCCGACCGTGGGCTTGCTGACCTGCATGTCGCTGGCCATCTGCTCCACGGACGGCAGCCGGTCGCCGACGCGGTAGGCGCCGGAACGGACCGCGAACGTGATCTGGTCGACCACGCGCTCGTGCATGCGCGGGTCGTGCATCGGGCGGAAGATCCACGCCCCCGGCCCCGCGCCCGTGTTCGGGGCCGGCTCGGTCACGCGAACGCCTCGGGCACCAGCTCGGCGAGGACCGGGCGCAGCTCGGCCTTGTGCTCGAGCCCGATCCCCGGCGTGTCGGCGATCGCGATCGCGCCGTCGACGACCTCGTGCTGCTCGCCGAACCCGCCGAACGGCTGGAAGATCCCCGGGTACGACTCGTTGCCGCCCAGCTGGAGCCCGGCGGCCATGTGCAGCGCCATGAGGTGCCCGCCGTGGGGGATGAACCGGTCGGCGCTCCACCCGTTCTCGCGCATCACGTCGAGCATGCGGACCAGCTCGACGATCCCGTAGCTGAGGCCGGGATCCATCTGGAGGAAGTCGACGTCGGGCCGGAGGCCGGAGTAGCGGAGGAGGTTGCGGACGTCCTCGTGGGAGAAGAGGTTCTCGGCGGTGGCGAAGGCGGGCCCGTAGTGGCCGACGAGCTCGGCCTGCAGCCCGTAGTCCAGTGGATCGCCCGCCTCCTCGTACCACCGCAGCCCGTACTGCTCCATCCGCTCACCGTAGGCGATCGCCGTATCGAGGTCGAATCGGCCGTTGGCGTCGACGGAGAGGCGGCTCCCGTCCCCGACGACCGCGAGAACGCTCTCGAGGCGCTCCATGTCCTCGTCGAGGCTCGCGCCCCCGATCTTCATCTTCAGGTGCGTGTAGCCCTGGTCGAGGTAGCCGCGCATCTCGCGCACGAGCCGGTCGGCGCCCTCGTCGGGGTAGTAGTAGCCGCCGGCCGCGTAGACGTCGACGCTGGTGTCGTAGCGGCCGCCGTTGTAGCGGTCGGCGAGGAGGCGGTAGAGCGGGACGCCGGCGAGCTTGGCGGCGACGTCCCAGACCGCGATCTCCAGGGCGGCCACCGCGCCGCTGCGCTCGCCGTGCCCGCCGGGCTTCTCGTTGCACATCACGAGGTCGCGGACCGTGGCGGGGTCCAGCTCCCCCGCGTCGTCGGCGAGGCTGTCGGGGTCGGCGTCGAGCAGCCGGGGGATGAACCGGTCGCGGAGCAGCCCGGACGCCGCGTAGCGCCCGATCGAGTTGAAGCCGAGGCCGACGACCGGCTTCCCGTCGGCCACGCGGTCGGTGATGACGGCCACGACCGAGACCGTCATCTGCGAGAAGTCGATCAGCGAGTTGCGGATCGCGGCCTCGAGCCGCACCGGCTGCTCGCGAACCTCGACGATGCGGGTCATCGGACCTCCTCCAGCACGGCGGCGACCGCGTCGGCGAGCGCCTGCGCACCGAACGCGAGGTCGTCCTCGGACACCACGAACGTGGGATAGAACACGACCGTCAGGATCCCATCCCCGACGGCGCCGCGGGCGATCAGGCCGCGCTCGTACATCTCGTGGCGGAGCGCGACCAGCAGGTCGAGCTCGTTGTCGCGATCGGCGACGTCGAGCTCGACGCTGCTCAGCAGCCCGATCACCGAGATCGCCACGACGCGCGGTGTCGCCTCGCGAACCCGCTCGAGCTCCTTCCGGAGCACGGGCTCCAGGGCCGCCGTGCGCTCGACGAGCGCCTCGTCCTCCAGGACGTCGAGCGTCGCCAGCGCGGCCTCGACCGCGACGGGATGGCCCGCGTAGGTGTTGAGGTGCAGCAGCGGGCCGTCGGCGAACGCGTCCTCGACGTGGCGGGCGGCGGCGGTGGCGCCCAGCGGGGCGTAGCCGCTCGTCAGGCCCTTGGCCATCGACATGATGTCCGGGCGCAGGCCCCAGTGCTCGCTGGCGAAGAAGCGCCCGGTGCGCCCGAAGCCGCAGACGACCTCGTCGGCGATCACGAGGATCCCGTTGCGGCGGCAGGTCTCCTGGATCCGGGGCCAGTACTCGGCGTCGGGGATCTTCACCGCCTGCAGGATCGCCACCGGCTCCGCGATCACGGCGGCGACGTTCTCCGGCCCGAGGCGCTCGATCGCCGCCTCGAGCGAATCCGCGCAGCGGAGGCTGCAGCCCGTCTCGCGGTCGCAGAACGTGCACCGGCCCGGCGACGGCTGCCGCATCTGCTCGAAGCCGCTGGGCATCGGGCCGAAGTCGGTGCGGAAGGCGGGGGCGCCGGTCGCCGCCATGCCGGTGTAGCTCGACCCGTGGTAGGAGCCGTCGCGCGACAGGATGATCGTGCGGTCGGGCTGGCCGCGCCGCGCGTGGTACGCCCTGGCGAGCTTGACGGCGAGGTCGTTGGACTCCGTCCCGCTGCATGTGAAGGAGAAGATCGGGTCGTCCATCGGCACGAGGCCGGCGAGCCGCTCGGCGAGCTCGACCGCCTTCGGGTGCGAGACGCCGGAGTCCAGCGCCGCGAACTCCAGCGTCATCGCCTGGGCGGCCATGCGCTCCGCGATCTCGCGGCGACCGTGGCCGATCATGCCCGCCCCGAGGTGGTTGCCCGCGTCGAGCAGGCGGCGCCCGGCTGTCGTCGAACAGGTACGGGCCCTCGCCGCGCGTGATCAGCCGCGGATACTCACCCGGATAGCGCGCCTCGAGGTCACGGAAGTCCGCGAGGAAGTGGCGGACGCGACGCTGGGCGAGCCGGCGCGTCGCCTGGGCGTCCACAGGGGCGCCGAGCCGCGTCGTGTCAGCCATTGACAACCCTTCTTCGGTCGAATAGAACAATGGTGTTAGTAATTACCCTATAGGGGGGCAGCGCGTCAAGAGCGGCCTTTGTACGAGCATGCGCCCGTCCCTCTCGAATCCATAGGAGATCCCCACCCGATGTCGTCACCCACGCTCGCGCTGCCGCGCCGCGCCGTTCTCGCCGACCTCGTCCCCGGGGCGCGGGTGCGTGACGTCGCGCTCGTCGTCTCGGGCGCCGCCTTCATGATCCTGATGACCCAGATCTCGATCCCGGTGCCGCCGTCACCGGTGCCGATCACGGGTCAGACGCTCGCCGTCGTGCTCTGCGGCGCCGCGCTGGGTTCCGCGCGCGGCGGCCTCTCGATGCTGCTGTGGGCGGCGCTCGGCCTGTTCCTCCCCGTCTACTCCGACGGCGGCAGCGGGCTCGACCATCTGACCGGGGCGACGGGCGGCTACATCGTCGGCTTCATCGTGGCCGCCTACGTGATCGGCAAGCTCGCCGAGCGCGGCGCCGACCGGCGCGTCCTGATCGCCTTCGTCACGTTCGTCGCCGGCCAGGCGATCGTCTTCGGCTTCGGCGTCCCGTGGCTCAAGGTGTCGGCCGACATGACGTGGGCGGACGCGATCCACAACGGCTTCACGGTCTTCATCGTGGGCGGGCTCATCAAGGCCGCGGTCGCGGCGGCGGTGCTGCCCAGCGCGTGGCACCTGGTCCGGAAGGCGGAGGAGGGGAAGGGCGCATGAGGCTGAAGGACCGCGTCGCGATCGTCACCGGCGGCGGCTCGGGGATCGGCGAGGCGATCTGCCGCCGCTTCGACGAGGAGGGGGCGCGGGTGGTCGTCCTCGACATCCGCGCCGACGCGGCGAAGCTCACCGCCGGGTTGCTCGAGCACGACGCGGTGCCGCTCGAGGTCGACGTCACCGACTCGGCGCGGGTGAACCGCGCCTTCGAGGAGGTCGTCGAGCGCTTCGGCCGGGTGGACGTCCTCGTCAACAACGCCGGGATCGCCGGCGGCGAGGAGTCGGTGCACAACGCCGAGCGGTTCGTCCAGCGGTTGCGCGAGGCCGAGGAGGGGGAGGTGAAGACGCCGCTCGAGGCGACCATCCACATCACCGACGAGCAGTTCCGGGTGATGATGGAGACGCACGTCTTCGGCGCCTTCTACTGCATCCGCGCCGCGCTGCCGATCATGGTCGGCCAGGGCTCGGGGAGCATCGTCAACGTCGGCTCCCGCTGCGGTCAGGAGGGCTGCGTCGTCACGCCGCACTACTCGGCGGCGAAGGGCGCGCTGCACGCGCTCACCCGGGTCGTGGCGCAGGACGTGGCGGAGCACGGCGTGCGCGTCAACGGCATCGCCCCCGGCTTCGTGGAGACGCCGATCAACGACTTCCTGCCGCAGGCGGCGATCGACGCGGCGATCGCGGCCACGCCCGTGAACCGCGTCGGCAAGCCGAGGGAGATCGCCGACGCGGCGCTCTTCCTCGCGAGCGACGAGTCGAGCTTCATGGTGGGCCAGCTGATCGCGCCCAACGGGGGGATCAACACCAGCCCCGTCTGAGCGTCTTCCCGGCTTGACATCCGCGCCGACCTATTGAACAATGTTCAAGGTCTTTGACCTTGGGGCGTGGGGGGAGCGTTCATGTTGCGTATCGCGAGGGTCGCGGTCGCCGTCGGGCTGGCCGCAGGCGCGTGCACCGTGGTGGCGTGCGGGGGAGACGAGGGCGGTGGCGGCGACGGGGCAGGCTCGCCGATCGTGATCGGGGCGGCGGTCGCCAAGTCGGGGATCATGAGCCAGTTCGACCAGCCGGTCGTGGAGGGCGCCGAGATCGCGATCTCCGAGATCAACGACGCCGGCGGCGTCGACGGGCGCAAGCTCAAGCTCGAGGTCGCCGATCACAAGTCGGATCTCAACCTGGTGCAGCAGTCGGCGCTCGACGTCATCGACAAGGGCGCGAAGGTGGTCATCACCACGCACGACTTCGACTTCGGCAGCCCGGCCGCGCAGGTCGCGGGGTCGCAGGGGCTGCTCACGCTCGGCGGCGCTGGCGGCATGTCCTACGGCCGCCAGGGCCTCGGCCCGCTCGCGTTCAACCTCTACCCCGGCAACGTGACCGAGGGCGCCGTGATGGCCCAGTTCGCCAACGACCAGGGCTACGAGCGCCCGTACCTCCTCCAGGACCTCTCGATCCAGTACACGAAGGAGGTCTGCGAGTTCTTCACCGAGCAGTGGAAGACGCTGACCGGCAGCGAGCCGGCCGGGCAGTCCACCTTCCAGAACGACGATCGCTCGCTCTCGGCCCAGGTCAACGCCGTGCGGCGGTCCGGCGCCGACTCCGTGGTGCTGTGCTCGTATCCGCCCGGCGGTCCCGCGGTCATCCGCCAGCTGCGCGCCGCGAACGTCGAGGCGCCCGTCGTCGCGTCGGGCGGGGGCATGGACGGCCTGCGCTGGCTGGACGCCGTGCCGAAGCTGAGCGACTACTACGACAGCGTCATGGCGTCGCTGACCGGCGATGACCCGATCGACGAGCGCAACGAGCTGTTCGCGGCGATCGAGGAGCGCTTCGGCCAGAAGCCGCAGCTCGCGGCCCAGGCGCTGACCGGGTATTCGGCGATCCAGGCGGTCAAGCTCGCGGTGGAGGCCAACGACGGATCGACCGACGGCGCGACGCTGGCCAAGACGATCGAGGGCTTCAAGGAAGAGCCGCTCATGGTCGGGCCCGTCACCTACTCGGCGGACTGCCACATCCCGGTCGGCATGCCGATGGAGATCCGCCAGGTGCAGAACGGGGAGTCGACGGCGCTCAAGACCGTCAAGCCCGAGAGCGTCCCGGAGTCCCCCTGTTGACCCAGACGCTCTCGACGACGGGCGTGAAGGTCCACTTCGAGGGCGTCAAGGCCATCGACGGCGTCGACTTCACGGTCGTGGCCGGGGAGATCCTCGGCCTGATCGGCCCCAACGGCGCGGGCAAGACCACGCTCGTGAACGTCATCACGGGCATGCAGCGCCCCGACGCGGGCACGATACGGCTCGGCGAGGAGGAGATCGGCTCCTGGAGCCCGGCCAAGCGCGCCCGGGCGGGCCTCGGCAGGACGTTCCAGGGCGCGCGGCTGTTCGCCCGGCTCAGCGTCTTCGAGAACGTCGAGGCGGGAGCCGTCGGCGCCGGCCTTGGGCGCCGCGCGGCGCGGGCGCGCACCGGGGAGCTGCTCGAGGCCTTCGCCCTGCAGGACGTCGCCGCGAAGGAGGCCCGTGCGCTGTCGCACGGCACCGCACGGCGGCTCGGCGTCGCCCGCGCACTCGCCGGGCGCCCGCGGTTCCTGCTCCTCGATGAGCCGGCCGCCGGGCTCGACGAGGAGGAGTCGCAGGAGCTCGTCGAGCTGCTCAAGGGTGTCCATCGCGAGTACTCGCTCGGGCTCGTGGTGATCGAGCACGACGTCCCCCTGATCATGTCGCTGTGCGAGCGGATCCATGTGCTCGACCACGGCGAGACGCTCGCCGTCGGCTCGCCCGACGAGATCAGCCGCAACGCGAGCGTGATCGCCGCGTACCTCGGCGGCGCGAGCCAGAACTGAGCGGGCGATGCTGACCGTCGAGCACCTGAACGTCCGGTACGGCGCCGTCCAGGCGCTGCGCGGGGTGTCCGTCAACGTGGGCGCCGGGGAGCTGGTGGCCGTGGTCGGCCCCAATGGCGCCGGCAAGTCGACGCTCCTCAACGCGATCGCGGGGCGCATCCCCGCACGCGATGGGGCGGTCACGTTCGGCGAGACGAGCCTGCTCGGGCTCGCCTCGGAGAAGATCGTCCGGCTGGGGCTCGGCCTCGTGCCGGAGGGCCGCCACATCTTCGAGACGCTCAGCGTCGGCGAGAACCTCAAGCTCGGCATGATGGCCAGCCGCGGGCGGACGACGGCCGCCGAGGTCGACGAGCTCGTCGACGCGCGCTTCCCGATCCTGCGCCGGTACCTCGACACGCCCGCCGGCCGCCTGTCCGGCGGCGAGCAGCAGCAGCTCGCGATCGCCCGGGCGATGGCGGCCAAGCCGGTCATGCTCCTGCTCGACGAGCCGTCGCTGGGCCTCGCGCCGATGATGGTCGACGAGGTGTTCGGGCTGATCGAGCAGCTCCACGCCCAGGGGGTCTCGATCCTCCTCGTCGAGCAGAACGCGCACCGCGCCGTCTCGCTGGCGGATCGCAGCTACGTCCTGAAGTCAGGGCGCATCGTGCTCGAGGGCAACGCGGAAGAGCTCAGCGGCTCGTTCGAAGCGATGACGTCCGCGTACCTCGGAGGCTAGGCATGGCACGGGCCGTTCAGCTGTTGATCGACGCCGTCAGCCTGGGAGCGCTGTACTCGCTCCTGGCGCTCGGCATCGCCCTGCTGTTCGGGATCATGAACCTGATCAACTTCGCCTACGGCGAGCTGCTGATGATCGGGGGCTACGCGCTCGTCCTGCTCGCCGCGACGGCGGCCCCGCTGATGCTCCTCGGGACGGTGGTGATCGTGGTGATCGCCGCGCTGCTCATGGACCGGATCGCGTTCAAGCCGGTCCGCTCGGCGGATCCGACCACGTTGCTGATCACCTCGTTCGCGCTCAGTTACCTGCTGCAGAACGTCGCGATCATGATCTTCGGCTCGCTGCCACGGACCACGGGCGCAGGAAGCGGGCTCAACCACTCGTTCGACATCGGGGGCGTGGCCGTGTCCCGCCTGGACCTCACCGTCATCGGCGTATCGGTGGCGCTGATCGTGGGCCTCGTCGTGCTGATCCGCCGGACCTCGATCGGGATCCAGATGCGCGCGGCGGCGGAGGACTTCGAGATGGCGCGCCTGCTCGGGGTCAACGCCGACCGCGTGATCGCCGTCACCTTCGCGATCGCCGGGCTGCTCGCCGCCGTGGCCGGCTTCTTCCTCGTGGCCAGGAGCGGAAGCGTGTCGCCGGAGTTCGGCGTGTCCGCGGTGCTGATCGCCTTCATCGCGACGATCGTCGGCGGGCTCGGATCGATGCCGGGGGCCGTCCTCGCCGGGTTCAGCCTCGGAGTAGTGACGATCGCCTGCCAGGAGCTGCTCCCCGAGGGCCTCGTCCCGTATCGCGACGCGTTCGTGTTCGCGATCGTCCTGCTCACCCTCATCATGCGCCCGCAGGGGCTGCTGCCCCAGCGCGCGCGGATGGCTCGCGTCTAGCCCGTGGTCCGCCAGCTCCCATCCCTCGCGCTGCTCGCGGCGCTCGTCATCGTCGTGGCGCTCGTCGGCAACACGATGTCGCCCTCGTCGAAGCTCGACGTGACCACCGGGTTCGTCGACATGGGGATCGTCCTCGGGCTCTACCTGTTCGTGGGCATCACGGGCGTCTTCTCGTTCGGCCACGTCGGCTTCGTCGCGGTCGGCGCCTACGTGTCGGGCGTCCTCGCGGTGCCGCTGGCGCAGAAGGAGCTCCTCTACAAGGACCTCCCCGGGTCTTTGGCCACCACCGAGCTCGACCCGCTCCTCGCGATCCTCGTCGGCGCCGTCGCGGCCGCCGCGGTGGGCGTGATGCTCGCCCCGGCGCTGGGCCGGCTCTCTGGCCTCAGCGCCGCGCTGGCCACGTTCGCGATGCTCGTGATCGTCCACGTCGTGGCGCGCAACTACGAGCCCGTCACACGCGGCACGAAGGGCATGCTCGGCGTGCCGATGGAGACGACGCTGTGGGTCGCCGCGGGATGGGCGCTCGTCATCCTCGTCGTCGTCTTCGTGTTCCAGAACTCGCGCCTCGGGCTCCAGCTGCGCGCGGCCCGCGAGGACGACGTGGCGGCGACGGCGGTCGGCATCCACGTGGGGCGGCTGCGCGGCGTGGCGCTGGTGATCTCCGCGTTCCTCGTCGGGCTCGCCGGCGGCGTATACGCCCAGCAGCTGGGCTCCTTCAACCCGGACGTGTTCTATCTCGACCTGACGTTCCTCACGCTCGCGATGCTCGTGGTGGGCGGGATCAGCAGCCTCAGCGGCGCCGTCATCGGCGCACTGGTCCTGAGCGTGCTGTCCCAGGTGCTGCGCGACGTCGAGTCGGCCGTCGAACGCCCCGGGCTCACCGAGGTCAGCTTCGCGCTGATCACCATCCTGATCCTCGTCCTGCGCCCCTCGGGGATCACGGGCGGCAAGGAGATCGCCGTCCTGGCAAGATCGTCGCATGCCCTTCGATCCCTCCGGCCTCACCGCCTACGTCAACGGTGACTACGTCGACGCCTCGCAGGCGTCGGTCTCGATCTTCGACCACGGCTTCCTGTACGGCGACGGCGTATTCGAGGGCATGCGCGTGTTCGACGGCGGGCTGTTCCGGGCCGAGCTGCACATGGAGCGGATCGCGCGGTCGGCGCGCACGATCGGGCTGCCGATGCAGGACGACCTGCTGGACATCATCGGCGAGGTCGTGCGCCGCAGCGAGCTGACCGACGCGCACGTGCGGCCGATCATCGCGCGCGGGTTCGGTGGCCCGGGGATCGATCCGCGCCTGTGCCCGGAGCCGACCGTGATCGTCTCGGCCTATCCGTTCCCGCCGTTCCTGGGGTCAGACCCCATCAAGCTCTTCACGAGCGCCGTCGTGCGCAAGGCGCCGCGCTCGCTGGGCGCGCACGTCAAGTCGCTGAACTACCTCGACGCCATCGTGGCCAAGCAGCAGGCGGGGGAGCTGGGTCTGCACGACGCCGTGATGCTCGACTCGCTCGGCGCGGTGGCCGAGTGCACGGGCGCGAACCTGTTCCTGATCGTCGGCGAGACGCTCGTGACGCCCACGACGCGCGCCGCGCTGCCGGGCATCACCCGGCGGACCGTGCTCGAGATGGCGGCGGAGCTGGGCATCGAGGCCGTGGAGCGCGACGTCTGGCCGGCCGAGCTGCACTGCGCCGACGGCGCGTTCGTGTGCGGCTCGGGCGCCGGGATCGTCCCGATCGGCTCCTTCGACGGGCGCCCGGTCGTGCAGCCCGACCACCCGTTCATCGGACGTCTCCAGGACGCCTACCGCGCCCGGACGCACGCCCCCGAGTACCGGACCGAGGTCTACGGGCGCAGCATGTCGCCCACCTAAGGACCGACTGCGCTGCCGATGCGGATCTCGCCGTCGGTCAGCACGTCGACGCGCAGTCCGCCCTTGTGGATGAGCGGCCGCAGGGTGCCCGGCGTCAGGCGCTCCAGGTGCGCGCACGGCTCGCACAGGCGCTGGCCGAAGCACTCGACGTCGCCGATCCGGAAGCGCTCCCCGACCAGTGCATTGAGGTCGATCCCGCGGGTGACGACGTTCCTGCGCGTCTCCTCGGGAGCGAGTCGCAACTCGTCGAGCACCTCGGCCTCGATCAGCGTGAGGTCGTGGCCGCGCCCGTAGGTGTTCGTGAACGTTCCGCGCCGGGCGAAGTAGCGGTCGCCCTCCAGGCCCCGGCCGGCTCGCACCGCGGCCCGCTCGAGCCTCACCATCTCCGCCTCGGCGTCCGGCGCGACCACCATGGCCTCGACGGTGCCGGCGTGGCGTGAGGCCTCACCGCGGGTGGGCGCCCACAGCGTCACGTCGGCGGGCGCGATCATGAACCCCTGCTCGACCGCGGCGAAGGGCTCGGGTCCCCCGAGCGGGTGCCAGGCGAGATCCGGCGGCGGCCCGAACGCGACCGCCCCGATCTGGCCGTCGCCGTCGGCCGCGCGCAGCAGCGCCAGCCACGGGCCCGGCCAGTTGAAGTCGCCGGGCTCGGCGATGGGGACGAGCCCCAGCCCGCGCTGTGCGAGCCAGTTGCGCCACACGGTCCAGGGCTCCGGATGCCGCTCGTCCGGGAGCGGGACGTCGGTGACGTCGAGCTCGAGGATCGAGGCCAGGCTGGCGGCGACCGACCGCTGCAGGCGGCCGCTGGACGTGGGTGCGTGGACGGTGTGCACGGCGCTCCAATCTGGTCAGTGGCGGGCGACGACCTCGCCGAGGATCCGGGCGCCGCGGTCGAGGTCGTCCGCCCGCGCGGAGGCGAACGTGAGGCGCAGGAACGGGCCGGGCGGGTCGGCGGGGAACCACGGCCGGCCCGGGCTGACGATCACGCCCTCGCGCTCGGCGGCCGCGGCGACGGCCACGTCGTCGAGGCCGTCGGGCAGCCCGACCCAGAGCGAGAACCCGCCGCGCGGCACGAGCTCGATGCGCGCGCCAGGGACGTGGCGGCGGACGGCGGCGACGAGCAGGTCGCGGCGCTCGGTGAGCGCGGCGGCGGTCGTGCGGCGGTGCCGGCGCCAGGCGGGGGAGGAGACGAGGTCGAGCGCGGCCTCCTGCAGCGGCCCGGCGACGATGAAGTCGTCAACCACGCGGGCGGCGCGGATGCGGGCGCCCGCGGCGCCGCGGGCGGCGATCGCGCCGACCCGCAGGCCGGGCGCGGCGGCCTTGGTCAGCGAGCGGAGGTAGACGACGTGGCCGTCGGGGTCCTCGGACGCCAGCGGCGGCGGCGGGTCGTCGTCGAGCGCCAGGTCGCGCGCGTAGTCGTCCTCGACCAGGAAGGCGCCCGCCTCGCGCACGATGCGCAGCAGCTCGGCGCGGCGCTCCGCGGCGAGCGACGCGCCGTGCGGGTTGGCATACAGGGGCTGGCACACGAACACCTTCGCGCCGGTGGCGCGGAACGCCGCCTCGAGTAGGTCGGTCCGCACGCCGCCGCGGTCCACCGGGACCGGGACCACGCGGCCGCCCGCCATCCGCGCCGCGGCGATCGTCCCGATGAAGGTCGGCGACTCGACGAGCACGGGAACGCCCGGCCCGGCGAGGACGCGCATCACCGTGGACAGCGCGGCCTGAGCGCCCGGCGTGACGACGACGTCGTGGGCGCGGAACAGCCCTCCGGCCTCCTGCGCGAACCACGCGCGGAGGCGATCGACGCCCTCGGTCGGCACGCGCGCCCACGAGCCCGGGCGGCGCGCGGCGCGTCCCATCGCCGCGGCGAGCAGCCCGGTCGGCTGGAGCGACTCGTCCGGGTAGCCGCTCGACAGCTCGATGGCCCCCGGCGGTGCGAGCCGCATCTGGCTGTGCAGCGCCGACGCGTCCGCGCCGACCTCGCCGAGCGCGAGCGCCTGCCAGCCCAGGTCGGGAGCGGCCATCTCGGCCTCGGCCAAAGGGACGGCGACGAACGTGCCCCGTCCGGGCCGCGGGTCGACGAGACCTTCCCCGGTGAGCCGCGCGATCGCCTGCTGGACGGTCTGCGGCCCGGCGTGGTGGCGGGCCATCAGGTCGCGGACCGAGGGCAGCCGCGCGCCGGGCGCCGAGGCCACGGCCGTCGCGCGGAGGTCTTCCGCTACGCGGTGAAAAGCGTTATCGTCAGGCATGGGGAATACGAGTAACGCTATCGCAACGCCGCCGATAACGCCAGTGCGGGCCGGCCTGGTGCTCGGGCTGCTCGGCGTCGTCGCGTTCTCTTTCACGCTGCCGGCGACGCGCCTGGCTGTGGCGGATCTCGACCCGTGGTTCGTCGCCTTCACCCGCGCGGTCATCGCCGCGGCGTTGGCCGCGGCCTACCTGCTCGCCGTCCGGGCGCCTCTGCCGACGCGGGCGCAGCGGCGGCGGCTCGCGCTCGTGGCAGGCGGCGCGGTGGTCGGCTTCCCGCTGCTGACGTCGCTCGCGCTGGTGACGAGCGAGTCCCAGCACGGGGCGGTCTTCGTTGCGCTGCTGCCCGCCGCGACCGCGCTCGCCGCCGTGGCCCGGGCGAACGAGCGGCCGGGAGCGCTCTTCTGGGTCGCGGCGAGCGCGGGCCTGCTGATCGTCGTGGCGTTCACGGTCGCCAACGCCGGCGGCGCGGTCACCGGCGCGGACGTGTTCCTCCTCGCGGCGGTCGCCGTCTGCGCGGTCGCCTACGCCGAGGGCGGGGTGCTCAGCCGCGACCTCGGCGGCGCGCGGACGATCTGCTGGGCGCTCATCCTCTCGACGCCGGTGACGATCCCCATCGCCGTGGTCAGCGGCGCCACCACGAGCCTCGACGCCGGGCCGACCGCGTGGCTCGGCCTGGCGTACGTCTCGCTCGTCTCGATGTTCCTCGGCTTCTTCGCCTGGTACGCCGGCCTCGCGCGCGGCGGCGTGGCGAGGGTCGGCCAGGTTCAGCTGCTCCAGCCGCTGCTGACGTTCGTGTGGGCCGGGCTCGTCCTCGGGGAGCACGTCGGCGCTGGAACCATCCTCGCGGCGACCGGCGTCCTGGCCTCGGTGGTGGTGACGCAGCGGGCCCGCGTCGAGCACCGGGTGTCGAGATCCGGACGACCGCCCCTCGGAGAGGGGGCCCTGAGTACCGTAGGGAGCCGTGGAACGCCAACTTAGGATTGGCGTGCTCGGCGCCGGGCAGATCGCGCAGGCGGCGCACCTCGAGGCCTGCCGCAAGGCCGGCAACGCCGAGCTGTACGCCCTGTGCGACGCCGCCGAGGACCTCCTCGCGACGGTCGCGGCGACCCACCGCCCCCGCGTGACCTACACCGACTACGACGAGATGCTCGCCGACCCGGAGCTCGACGCGGTGATCGTGGCGGTCGCGGACCAGTTCCACGTGGCGATGGCGCTGAAGGCGCTCGCGGCCGGCAAGCACGTTCTGGTCGAGAAGCCGATGGGCGTGGAGGTCGACGGAGTGCGAGACGCTCGCCGCGGCGGTCGCCGCCTCCGGGCTGGTGCTGCAGGTCGGCACGATGCGCCGCTTCGATCCCGGCATCGCCTACGCGGGGGAGTTCATCCGCGAGCAGATCGGCGAGGTCCTCGCGATGCGCGCGTGGTACTGCGACTCCGCCTACCGCTACGAGATGACCGACGCGCTGCAGCCGCTGGTCGAGTCCAGCCGCTCCGCGGTCCGGCCCGAGGGTGACCCGAAGGCCGACCGCCGCCGGTACTACCTGCTCGGGCACGCCAGCCATCTCGTCGACCTCGCGCGCTTCCTGTGCGGCGACATCATGAGCGTCCGCGCGCAGCTGGCCGAGAAGTACGGCGCGTTCAGCTGGTTCGTCAGCACGCGGTTCGCGGACGGGAGCATCGGCCACCTCGATCTGACGATGGCGGTCCGCATGGACTGGCACGAGGGCTTTCACGTCTACGGCGAGCACGGCTCCGTCGTGGCCAAGTCGTTTCAGCCGTGGTACCTGCGCTCCAGCGAGGTCGAGTGCTTCTCCGACCGCGACCGCACCTACCACCGTCCGCTCGGCGCCGACGGCCACGCGTTCCGCCGCCAGGTGGAGGGGTTCGCGGAGACCATCCTCGACGGCGTCCCGCAGCACGGCGCGGGCGCCGAGGACGGCGTGGCCGCCGCTCGCGCGCTGGCGGCGATCGAGCGGTCGCTGACCACCGGCGAGACGGTGGAGCTCGCCGATCTCGCCGCGCGGTGATGCAGCTCGGGATCTTCGCCAAGACGTTCGCCCGCGACAGCCTGGCCGAGACGCTCGACGCCGTCGTCGACAGCGGGCTGCGGACGATCCAGTTCAACATGGCGCTGGCCGGCGGGCCGTCGCTGCCCGACGAGATCTCCGCGCGCGCACGTGCGCGAGGAGGTCGCCCGTCGCGAGCTCCACGATGGCGGCCGTGTCGGGCACCTACAACATGGCCCACCCCGACCCCGCCGTGCGCGCGGACGGCGCTCGCCGGCTCGAGGCCTTGATCGCCGCGGCGGGCTCGCTCGGTACCTCGCGTGGTCACGCTGTGCACCGGCTCCCGCGACCCCGAGGACATGTGGCGCCGCCATCCCGACAACGGCACGCCGGAGGCGTGGCGGGACATGCGCGCGAGCCTCGAGCCGGCGCTCGCGGCCGCGGAGCGCCACGGGGTCACGCTCGCGTTCGAGCCCGAGCACAACAACGTCGTCGACTCAGCCGCCGCCGGCCGCCGACTGCTCGACGAGGTCGGCTCGCCGCGGCTGAAGGTCGTCATCGACGCGGCCAACCTCTTCTCCGGCGGCGACCTCGACCGCCAGGCCGAGATCCTGGGCGAGGCGTTCGACCTGCTCGGCGACGACCTCGTCCTCGCCCACGCCAAGGACGTGCGCGCCGACGGCACGATCGTCGCCGCCGGCCGGGGCGACCTCGACTACGGCCTCTACCTCCGGCTGCTCGGCGGTGCTGTGCCGGTCGTGCTCCACGGGCTGGCGGAGGACGAGGTCCCCGGCGCGGTCGCGTTCGTGCGCGGCGCCTGATTCGGGCCCGTCACATCTCCCCATCCCATTTCGTCAAAGGGCTGTCGACCGAGAACCAGCCCCTCAGACGAAGGAGATCGAGATGCTCGACACCCTCGAGACGGTCACGCCCACGAAGGCCGACGCGGCCGAGGACGCACGCGCCGACGCCCCGACCGCGACCGAGATGCTGTGGGAGGTCGTCGACCTCGCCGGCGGCCTGGGCGTCATCCTGCTGCCGCTCTTCATCCTCGCCGTCCCCGGCGCCATCCTGCTCCTGCCGCTCGTCGTACCGGCCATCGCGCTTGGGCTCGTCGCGGGCGTCGCGGCCGCCCCGTACCTGCTCGTCCGTGCCATCCGGAGACGTGTACCGTGACCTGATGCCTGACATGCCCCGCCGGCAACTCGGCGACAGCGAGCTCCACGTCTCCGAGATCAGCCTCGGCTCTTGGCTGACCTACTCGGGCGGCGTCGGGCGCGACCAGGTGCAGGCGTGCACGCGAGCGGCCTTCGACGCCGGGATCAACTTCCTCGACACCGCGAACGTCTACGGGCGCGGGGCGGCCGAGGAGGTGTGGGGCGAGATCCTCGCCGACCACCATCGGGAAAGCTACGTGCTGGCCACGAAGCTCTACTTCCCGATGTCCGACGTCGACCGGGGTCTCTCCCCCGAGCAGGTCCACAAGCAGATCGACGCCTCGCTCACGCGCCTGCGCACCGAGTACGTCGACCTCTACCAGTGCCATCGCTACGACACGAAGACGCCGCTGGAGGACACGGTGCGGGCGCTGACCGAGGTGATCCGGGCCGGCAAGGCGCGCTACTGGGGCGTCTCGGAGTGGACGGCCGAGCAGATCGACGCGGCCGTGGCGATCGCCCGCGAGCAGGGCCTCGAGAAGCCGGTCTCGAGCCAGCCGCAGTACTCGCTGCTGTGGCGACGCATCGAATCGAACGGCGTGCTGAAGGTGAGCGCGGAGCACGGGATCTCCCAGATCGTGTGGTCACCGCTCGCCCAGGGCGTGCTGACCGGCAAGTACCAGCCCGGCGAGGAGCCACCCGAGGGCACGCGGGCGGCGAGCGAGGCGATGGGCGGCTTCATCTCGGGCTTCTTCCGCGACGGCGTGCTCGAGGCGGTCCAGCGCCTGAAGCCGATCGCCGACGATCTCGGCGTGTCTCCGGCGCAGCTCGCGCTCGCCTGGATCCTGCGCCAGGGGAACGTGGCGAGCGCGATCATCGGCGCGACGCGGCCCGAGCAGGTCGTCGAGAACGCGGGCGCCGCGACCGTCGAGCTCGGCGACGACGTTCTGGGGGCGATCGACGAGGCGCTCGGGGACGCCGCACGCCTGGGCGACGAGTGAGCCAGGGCGGCGGGCCGATCTACTACGAGCAGGTCGCGCCCGCCGCGGGGGTGCGCGAGCCGCGCGCCTTCCTGCGTTCCGACGCTCCGTCGCTGTCTCTCGACGGCGACTGGGCGTTCCGCCTCTCACCCCGTGCGGACGCCCCGCTGGACTTCATCGAGCCGGCGTTCGACGCCGCGGGCTGGGACCGGTTGCCGGTGCCGTCGCACTGGCAGCTGCACGGGTACGGCGCCCCGGCCTACACGAACGTGGCCTATCCGTTCCCGGTGGACCCGCCGCACGTCCCCGACGAGAACCCGACGGGCGACTACCGGTGCGCGTTCTCCGTCCCCGCGGACTGGGACGCGACGGTCCTGCGCTTCGAGGGCGTCGACTCCTGCCTGCGGGCGTGGCTCAACGGGGTCGAGCTCGGTGTCTCCATGGGCAGCCGGCTGCCGACCGAGTTCGACGTCGGCGCGCTCCTGCGCCCGGGCGAGAACGTGCTGGCGGTCCGCGTGCACCAGTGGTCGGCCGGCTCCTATCTCGAGGACCAGGACATGTGGTGGCTGTCGGGGATCTTCCGCGGCGTCTCGGTGCTCGCGCGGCCCGCCGGCGCGATCGACGACCTCTTCGTGCGCGCCGACTATGACGTGGTTCGCGGCACGGGGACCTTGCGGGTGGACGCGAGCGTCCCCGCGCGCGTCACCGTGCCCGAGCTGGGCATCGAGGTCGCGGCGGGGGAGCCGGTGACGGTGGCGGTGGAGCCGTGGAGCGCGGAGCTGCCACGCCTCTACGACGCCGAGGTCGCCAGCGAGGGGGAGGTCGTGCGATTGCGGATCGGCTTCCGCCGCGTGGTCGTGCAGGACGGCGTGCTCGAGGTCAACGGCCGGCGCGTGCTGTTCCGCGGCGTCAACCGTCACGAGTTCGACCCCGACCACGGCCGCGCGGTCTCCGAGGCCGTCATGCGGCGCGACGTGCTGCTGATGAAGGCGCACAACATCAACGCCGTGCGCACGTCCCACTACCCGCCGCACCCCCGCTTCCTCGAGTTGTGCGACGAGCTCGGGCTCTACGTGATCGACGAGTGCGACCTCGAGACGCACGGGTTCTTCCTGACGGGCTGGCGTCGCAACCCGTCCGACGACGCGCAGTGGGAGGCCGCGTACGTCGATCGCATGCGCCGGACCGTCGAGCGCGACAAGAACCACCCGAGCATCGTCATGTGGTCGCTCGGCAACGAGAGCGGCAGCGGGCGGAACCTCTCCGCGATGGCGGCCTGGGCCCGCGAGCGCGACCCGTCCCGGCCGCTGCACTACGAGAACGACTGGTCGTGCCGCGACGTGGACGTGTACAGCCGCATGTACCCGACCCACGCCGAGGTCGGCGCCATCGGCCGCGGCGACGAGGACGCGCTGGAGGACCCGGAGCTCGACGCCCGCCGCCGCGGGCTGCCCTTCATCCTGTGCGAGTACGCGCACGCCATGGGCAACGGCCCGGGCGGGCTGTCGGAGTACCAGGAGCTGTTCGAGCGCCACCCGCGCTGCCAGGGCGGGTTCGTGTGGGAGTGGATCGACCACGGCCTCCACCAGGGCGACCGCTGCGCCTACGGGGGCGACTTCGGCGAGGCGCTGCACGACGGCAACTTCGTGGCCGACGGCCTCCTCTTCCCCGACCGCACACCGTCACCGGGGCTGCTCGAGTTCAAGAAGGTCATCGAGCCGGTGCGGATCACCGGCGAGGCGGACCGGTTGCGGATCGAGAACCTGCACGACTTCCGGGACCTCTCGTACTTGGCGTTCGCCTGGGCGCTCGAGGAGGAGGGCGTCGCCGTCGCGCACGGCACGCTCGAGGTCGGCCCGGTCACCGCGGGGGAGTGGGTCGAGGTCGCGCTGCCCTCGCTGCCCCCGACCGGGCGCGAGGCGTGGCTGACCGTGCGCGCGGTGCTGGCGGGCGACGAGCCGTGGGCGCCCGCGGGGCACGAGGTCGCGTGGGGGCAGGTCGAGGTCACGCCCGCGCCGCCGGCCGCCGTGGTCACTTCCGCGGCGCCCGCGCCGACGTCCGCGGCGGTGACTCCCACGGCGCCCCCGCGGCCGTCCGCGCCTGACGAGCTCGCCCGCTTCGACCAGGGGACCGGCGTTTTGGAGGGCCTCGGCGACCTCGAGCTCGACGGCCCTCGGCTCGATGTCTGGCGCGCGCCCACCGACAACGACGGCGGCATGCACGGCGACGTCCAGCTCGAGCCGGCGTGGCGCAGCCTCGGGCTTCACCGTGTCAGCCACCGCGTGATCGCGATCGAGCGAGGCGCCGGGCTCGTCGTCCGCACGCGCGTCGGGATGGCGGCCACGGACGGGGGCCTCCTCGCGACCTACGCGTGGACGCGCGAGGGGGACGGCGTGCTCCTCTCCGTCGACGTCGTGCCCGAGGGCGAGTGGACGGTCCCGCTGCCGCGGCTCGGGCTGCGCCTCTCCCTCCCCGCGGGGCTCGACCGGGTCGAGTGGTTCGGGCGCGGCCCGGGGGAGGCCTACCGCGACACCCGCCGCGCCGCCCGCGTCGGGCGCTTCGCGGCGTCGGTCGACGAGCTCCAGACCCCGTACGTCCGGCCCCAGGAGGACGGGAACCGCACCGAGGTCCGGTGGGCGACGCTGACCGACGGCACCGGCGCGGGCCTGCGCGTGGAGGGCCGCCCGCACTTCGACCTGACGGCCCGGCGGTGGACGAGCGAGGACCTCGACGCGGCGAGCCACACGCCCGACCTCGTCCCGCGCGATCGGATCTGGGTCAACCTCGACCACGCGCACCACGGGATCGGCACCGCCTCCTGCGGGCCGGGCGTGCTCCCGCAGCACCGGTTGGAGGCGGTTCCCGCGAGCTTTGCGGTGCGCCTCAGCCCGATTTGACGCGCTGACGGCGGGATGAAGGTCGACGACGGCTGGGTGGGGGAGCGAGGGAGCCGCCCGGTTCGCGAGGCTGGGCCGTATCTGGGGGTCTATCCCGCCCGGATCCAGCTCACGGTCAGGCGTGGGCCCTTAGCGTCCGGTATGCGGGCGCAACAAGGCCCACGCCCCTCACTGGGCCGTTTCGCGTCCGGTCTGCGGACACGATCCGGCCCACCCCCGGGCGTGGCCCTTTTGTAGGGGCGATGGACCCCGGGGCGTCAGCGCCCGGCGGCGCGAGCCGGCACGGGCTCCGGCACCGGCAGGGGACGCAGCGCGCCGGAGATCATGAGCCCGAGGGCGATGAGGCCGCCGGTCGCCGTCAGCGCGCGGAGCGTGCCGACCTCGTCGCCGAGGAAGCCGATGAGCGGCGGGCCCGCGAGGAACGCCACGTAGCCGATCGACGCGACGACGCTGACCCGCCCGGCGGCGTGCCGCGGGTCGTCGCCGGCCGCGGACATGCCAACGGGGAAGCCGAGCGCGGTGCCCAGCCCCCACAGCGCGGCGCCGGCGATCGCGGCCGCGAGCGAGCCCCCGAACACCACGAGCATGAGCCCGACGAGCGCGATGGCGGCCAGGACGCGCACCGTCGTCACGCGCCCCCAGCGATCGATGAGCCCGGGCCCGAACCAGCGCCCGACGGTCATCGCGCCGAGGAAGACGGCGAACGTGAGCGAGCCGAGCGCCGGCGCCACGTCGTAGCCGTCGATGACGGCGACGCCGAGCCAGTCGTTGCCGGTGCCCTCGGTGAAGGCGGCCGTGAAGACGAAGAGCCCGACGAGGAGCGTGCGCGGCTCGGTCCACGCCCGCAAGGGGTTGCGGGGTGGCTCGTCGTCGTGGTCGTCGCTCACGCGCGCGCCCGAGATGAACCCGCGCACCGCGTACGGACCGGCCACCGCGACAACGACCCCGACGCCGAGCAGGTGCGCCGTGACCGAGACGCCGAGCGCGACCATGGCGGTGCCGATGAGCGCGCCTGCGACCGTGCCGATGCTGAAGCCGGCGTGGAACCGCGGCATGATCGCCCGGCCGAGGTCGCGCTCGACCACGGAGCCCTCGACGTTCATCGCGACGTCCCACGTGCCGTTCCCGAGCCCGAGGAGGAACAGCCCGACGACCACGGGCAGCACCCCGACCGGCGAGCCGAACGCCACCGCGGACAGCCCCACCGCGGAGAAGCCGGCCATGACGGCGATCGTGCGAGCCGTCCCGAGCCGCGCCACCACGACGCCCGCGAGCGGCATCGAGATCACGGAGCCGACCGCGAGGGCGAGCAGCACGAGGCCGAGGCTGCGCGGGTCCAGATCGAGGTCGTCGCGGACCTGCGGAATGCGCGACGCCCAGCTGGCGAAGGCGAATCCGCTGGCGATGAAGACGGCGTACACCGCCAGCTCCGCGCGACGCAGGGCGTCGGGATCAGGCACGAGGGAGCATGCTACGAGCGACCGCGTGTCCGTTTCGTGGAAGACACGCCGCCGCGAGGCGTGCAGGATGGGACGCACGCAATCGAAGCCGGAGGACGAGCCAGCATGAGCACGGTCAGCAAGAACGCCCACGCCCATCACACGATCGACTACATCGAGATCGCGGTGACCGACGTCGAAGCCGCCAAGGCCTTCTACGCCGCCGCGTTCGGCTGGTCGCTCGTCGACTACGGCCCCGAGTACGCCGGCATCCAGGGCGAGGGCAGGGAAGTGGGCGGGCTGCGCCTCGATTCCGAGATCCGCCCGGGGGCCCGCTCGTGATCCTCTACTCCGAGGATCTCGAGCGCAGCGTCGAGGCCGTCACCGCCGCCGGCGGCACGATCGTCGAGCCCATCTACACCTTCCCGGGCGGGCGGCGCTTCCACTTCGCCGACCCGGCCGGGAACGAGCTCGCCGTCTGGGCGGAGGCCTAGCTACAGCTAAACCTGATCGCGACCGCCGTCGCGGTCGCCCTCGCGAAGTGGAGCGGCCTCGGGCTGATCGCCTTCTACGGATACTGCGCGGCCCGGCTGAGCGGGGCCGGCGTCCCGAGCTCGCCGGCCCAAGCGGCCGCCGTCGGCGCGGTCGCCGCGGTGCTGATCGCCATCAGGGCGCTCGTGCACCGAGCCGCACGCGCTAGCGCGCGAACAGGCTGCCGGCGCTCTCGGCCACGACCGTCCGGCCCACGAGCCGCAGGGCCTCCCAGACCGTGACCTGGTTGGCGGTCAGGACGGGCTTGCCGACGGCGGCCTCGAGCTCGTCGAGCCAGCGGACCGTGTGCAGCGCCGTGTCGGGCACCAAGACGGCCTGCGCTTCGGGGCGGTCGCCGCCGGTGACGAGCTCGAGCACGGCGTCGCGACCCGCCGTGCCGACCTCGGCGGCCGTGACGATCCCGTGGCTGCCGCTCGCGACCACGTCGATCCCGGCCGCGCCGAGCATCTCGACGAAGCGGTCGGTGACCGGCTGGGGGTAGGTGGCCGCGACCGCGACGCGCTCGAGGCCGAGCGCGCGCAGGGCCTCGACGAACGCCAGCGACGTGCTCGACGCCGGGCCGCCGAACGCCTCCGCGAGCTCGTCGGACCTGCGTCCGCGCGCCGTCCCATCCGAACACGAAGCTGCCGCTCGTGCACGCCCACACCGCCACGTCGGCGCCGTGCTCCCGCAGGATCGCGGCGCCGTCGCCGAGCCGCTCCGCGCTGCCGAGGTCGAGCAGCGCGTCGACGCGGTGGGCGTCCTCGCCGACGGAGGTGTGGACGACGTCGGCGACGACCGAGCTATCGCCGAACAGCGCCTCGACGAGCCAGGGCAGATCGTCCTCGGCCGCGTAGCCCGGATACAGCATCCCGAGCTTCATCGCTCGCGCTCCGCTGCTGTGGCAGCATGCGCGCGGTGCTGAGCGACCGCGAGCGGCGCCTGATGGACTCGATCGACCCGGGCGAGGTCGCCGGGCTGGTGAGCGAGCTCGTGCGGCAGCGGAGCCCCAACCCGCCCGGCGGCGAGGAGGACGTGGCCCGCGCTCTCGCGGAGGCGTGTCGCGAGCGAGGGATCGAGGCGACGCGCGCCGACGCCGCGCCGGGGCGCCCGAACGTGCTCGCGACCGTCGGCCCGCCCGGCTCGGACGGCCTGCTGTTGCTCGGCCACACCGACACGGTGCCGGCCGGCGAGGGCTGGACGCGCGACCCGTTCGGTGGCGAGATCGAGGACGGCCGCGTGTTCGGCCGCGGGGCGACGGACATGAAGGGCGGGATCGCGGCGGGCGTGATCGCGATGGCCGCCCTCGCGCGCCAGGACATCGCGCTCTCCGCGCCGGTCACCCTTGCGGCGGTCGTCGACGAGGAGGAGAACGGGCTCGGCGTGCGCACGCTGCTCGAGGGCGGCGTCGAGGCGGCCGCCGCGATCGTCCCCGAGCCGACGGGGCTGCAGACGATCATCGCCTGCCGCGGCAACTGCTACGTCGACGTCGAGGTCGTCGGGCGCTCGGCCCACGCCGGGTCGCCGGAGGCCGGGCGCAACGCCATCTACGGCGCCGGCCGCGTGGTCGACGGGGTGCAGCGGCTGAACGCGGAGCTCGCCGCGGAGACCCACCCGCTGCTCGGCTCGGGAGCCTGGAGCGTGGGCACCATCCACGGTGGGACCGGCACGGCGATGGTGCCCGACCGCTGCCGGATCTCGATCGACCGCCGGCTGCTCCCGGGCCAGAGCGCGGAGCAGGCCAAGGCCGAGATCGACGCGCTGCTCGCCGCGCTCGACCTGCCCGCGCAGGAGCTGGGAGCCACGTCCGGGCTGCTGATGGAGATCCCGAGCTTCGAGGTGCCGGCCGAGCACCCCCTGGTGGCCGCCGCGCGAGCGGCGACCGTCGATGCGGGCGGGCCCGACCTGCCGATCGCGGGATGGACGGCCGCCTGCGACGGCGGCTACCTGATGCGCGACACGGGGATCCCGGCGATCGTGCTCGGCCCGGGCAGCGTCGTCGAGCAGGCCCACCGGCCCGACGAGTCGGTGGCGATCGCCGAGGTCGTGACCGCCGCGCGCGCCTACGCGCTGTGCGCGATCCGGATGCTCGGCCACGTCAGCGCTTGACCGTCAGCTCCCGGGGGAACGAGCACAGGCACTCCGCGCCCGCCTCGGTCACGACGAACGTCTCGGACGCCTCGAAGCCCCAGTCGTCCATCCACATGCCGACGATCATGTGGAACGCCATGCCCGCCTCCAGCGGCGTGGTGTCGCCGGGGCGCAGGCTCATCGTGTGCTCGCCCCAGTCCGGCGGATAGCCGAGCCCGACGGAGTAGCCGATGCGCGACGTCTTCTCGAGCCCGTGGCTCGCGATGTGCTCGCGCCACGCGGCCTCGACCTGCTCGCACGTCGCGCCGGGGCGGACGGCCGCGAGCGCCGTCTCGAGGCCGTCGACCGTGATGCGCGCCGTCTCCGCGAGCCTGCGCGACGGCTCGCCGAGGAACACCGTGCGCGCGATCGGGCAGTGGTAGCGCCGCCGGCAGCCGGCCAGCTCGAGGATCGTCGCCTCGCCGCTCACGAACGGCTCGTCGCTCCAGGTCAGGTGCGGCGTCGAGGTGCCCTCGCCGGTCGGGAGCATCGGGACGATCGCCGGGTAGTCGCCGCCCGCCTCGTCGGTCCCGCGGACCTGCGCGTCGTAGATGGCGGCCACGGCATCGCACTGCCGCACGCCGGGCTCGATGGCGTCGATCCCCGCGCGCATGACGAGCTCGGCGATCCGCGCGGCGCCTCGCATCATCGCGATCTCAGCGGGGGACTTGACCGCGCGGACCCAGTTCACGAGCTCCTCCGCGTCGGTGAAGGCGACTCGCGGGGCGCGCGCCCGCAGCGCCTCGTACGCGCGCGGGGTGAAGAAGTAGGAGTCCATCTCGAGGCCGACGGGCGAGCCGTCGAGGACGCCGTCGCGCGCCAGCTCGTCGGCGATCCAGTCCATCGGGTGCCGGTCGCGCTGCTGCACGAACTCGTCCGGGAAGCCGAGGATCGACTCGTCACCGAGGAAGGTCGTCAGCCGTGCGCCGTTGGCGTCCATCCGGCGCGTGAACAGCCGGACGCCGCCCTCGAGCGGCACCACGACGCACTGGGGCGTGTAGAACGACCAGCCGTCGTAGCCGGTCAGGTAGTTCATGTTGGCCGGGTCGGTGGCGATCAGGCAGCCGAGACCGCGGTCGGCCATCCGCTCGCGCACCCGGAGCAGCCGGTCGTCGTACTCGGCGCGCGCGAACGGCAGCGCCGCCGCGCGACCGGATGGCACGGTGGCTGCCGGGTGCTCGGTCATGCAGGCGCCTCCTCGCTCGCGTCCAGGGCAGCCTAGGCTGCCCGATTCGCAGAGCACGCACCAGGCACGATGTGGCGCGAAGCGTGCCGCGCGCTTGCACCAGATCGTTGCATTCGAACCTAGACTCGGGCGGGTGGCCGCCGATCCCTCACCGCTGACCGTCCGCGGGTGCCTGGCCGTGCCGCCGCTGTCCGGCGGCGCCGTCACCGGCGGGCGTTCGGGGCTCGACGAGCGGCAGGTGCGGTGGGTCGCGGTGATCGAGTGGCCGGTCGAGGACTTCGTGGCGCCCGGCGAGTTCGTGCTCACGACCGGCATCGGCTGCGACGCCGAGCAGCTCGTGCAGCTCGCCGGAGAGGTCGCGAGCGCGGGCGCGGCGGCGTTGTGCGTCGCGGTCGGCGCCGGCGCCCCGTTCGACGCGCTGCCCGACGGCGTCCGGGCCGTCGCCGACGAGCACGGCATGCCGCTGGTCGAGGTTCCGTGGGCCGTTCGGTTCGCCGACATCCTGCGCGTGCTGATCGATCAGCTGCTGGCGGCGCGCTACGCCGCCACGATGGACCCGGGCGACCAGCTGCCCGCCGGCTTCACCGACGCGCTCCTGCACCGCGACGGGCTGCAGACCATCGCCGAGGCGCTGGAGGGGATGGTGGAGCGCCCGGTCCTGCTGCTCGACGCGGGCCTCGCCGTGACCGCCCACGGGCCCCGCGCCGAGGCGACCCTCGGCGCCGACGCGCTGGCCGCCCAGCGCGCGACGGCGCGCGCGCTGGCCCCCGCGGCGCTCGCCCGCCTGCGCACGACGCTCGACGGGGACGACGTGCACGCGGTCGGCGCGCTGCCCGAGGCCGGGCTGCCGTCGGGCCTGGTCTCCGCGGCGGTCGCGCAGGGCGATGCGCTCGGCTACGTCCTCGCCCTGGACGAGCGCGAGCCGCGTGAGCCGCTCCTGGTCGAGTGCCACGCCCTCGGGCACGCCGCCGTCGCCGTCGCGATCGAGACGCTGAGACTGCGCGCCGCCGCCGAGGCCGGCGCGCGCGCCCGCGGCGACTTCCTGTGGGAGCTCGCGTCGGACGCGCTCGCGAGCCCCGAGCAGGTGGCGGCGAAGGCGGTCCTGCTCGGCTACGAGATCGCGCGCCCCTACCGGGTCCTCCTCGCGGAGGCGGAGGCGGACGGGCACGACGCGCTGGACGAGATGGTCCGTCACCTGCGCCGCCACGCCGGCGAGGGCCTGCACGCGAGCCGTCGCGGTGACCGCGTGCTCGCGCTCGTGCCCGCGGACGCGGTGCCGGCGGTCGCGCCGCTCGCGCTCGCCTCCGAGCTCGAGGTCGTCCTCGGCGACCGCGTGTCGTGGGGGATCGCCGAGGGCGCGTGCACGCTCGGGGAGCTCGCCGACGGCCTGCACCGGGCCGAGCGGGCGCTGCGCGTCGGCCGCGCGCTGCACGGTCCGGGGACCGTCGCCGACGCGGTGGCGCTCGGCCCGTTCCTGCTGCTCGACGGGCTGGCGCGCGACGACGGCGCGTGCCGGACGGCCGCGGCGGTGCTCGCCCCGCTGGAGCGCTACCGGGAGGAGACCTCGCGCGACCTGCCCCGCACGCTCGAGGCGTTCCTCGCGGAGAACGGCAACACGACGGCGGCGGCGCGGCGGCTGTTCCTCAACCGCCACTCGCTGATGTACCGGCTCCGCAAGATCGAGGCGCTGACCGGGCTCGACCTGTCCAACCACGAGGACCGGTTCGTGCTGGAGCTGAGCCTGCGGCTCCGCCGGATGGCCTAGGCAACAGACAGGGGTAAGCGGCGGGGTGGTCTTGCACCACTCTGTGCATGGTGGCGGGCGCGGGCGCGGCGGAGACTGCCGTCATGCCCGCCCTCGCGAGCCTCTATGCCCCTAGGGCTCGTGGGATCACGGGCTCGGTCATCGACGCGAGCACGAGCCTGCTCGGCGGGCAGACCCACGACGTCGTGCGGCTCGCGATGGGCAGCCCGGCGCGCGAGGCGATCCCGAGCGCCACGTTCGGCGCGCTGCTGGGCGAGCTGGAGGCCGACCACGGCGCCTTCGACTACGGCCCGACGGAGGGCGAGCCCGCGCTGCGCGCCGCGCTGACCGAGTTCCTGGCCGCCACGGGGACGCGGGTGCCGGGCGACGAGCTCCTGATCACGTCGGGCGGCATGCAGGGACTCGACCTCGTCTGCAAGCTGTTCGTCGGCGCCGGCGACTTCGTCGCCGTCGAGTCGCCGACCTACACCAACGGCACCGCGACGATCTCCGGCTACGAGGGTGAGATGGTCGAGGTGCCCGGCGACGCCGACGGCATGGACGTCGATGCCCTCGCGCGGATCGTCGACGAGCGGGGCGCGCCGCCGAAGCTGATCTACACGATCCCGACGTTCCAGAACCCGTCCGGGACGACGCTCTCGCTCGAGCGCCGCGAGCGCCTCGTCGAGCTCGCCGCGCGACTGGGGATCGGTGGTGCTCGAGGACGATCCTTACAGCCTGCTGCGCTTCGAGGGCGACGACCTTCCGAGCCTGCGCGAGCTCGGGGCCGGCCGGGCCCGCGTGATCGCCGTGCACACCTTCTCGAAGCTCCTCGCGCCCGGGCTGCGCGTCGGCTGGGTGCTGGCCGAGCCGGAGGTGATCGCGCGCATGATCGACGCGCGGCAGTCGATGGACACGTGCACCGCCCCGCCGATGCAGCGGCTCGTCGCCCGGTTCCTGTCCGACGGGCTCGCCGACGACCACCTCGCCCGGCTGCGCGTCGACTACCACGTCCGCAAGGCCGCGATGCAGGAGGCGCTCGCGGACGAGCTCGGCGAGCTCGGCGCGACGTGGACCGACCCGCACGGCGGCTTCTTCCTGTGGCTGACGCTGCCCGAGGCGATCGACACCGAGGCGCTGTTCGCGCCCGCGCTGGCCGAAGGCGTCGCCTTCATCCCGGGCCGCGCCTTCTCGATCGGCGGGCGGTTCGGCAACGCGCTGCGGCTCGCGTTCAGCGCCGAGCCCCCGGCTCGCGCCCGCGAGGGGATTCGGCGGCTGCGGCGGGTAATCGAGTCCCAAGGGAGGTAGCACCATGCGGGAATCAAGGGGTACATCGCGGAGGCTCGTCGGCTGCATCGCAGCGGGCGTGCTCGCCGTGTCCGGATGCGGCGGCTCGGACGACGAGGCGGAGGCGGAGGCGGAGGCGGAGGCGGCGGCGGGGACGGCGAGACGATCAAGGTCTACTCGAGCCTTCCGCTCCAGGGCGCCGCCCGGCCGCAGTCGGTGAAGCTCGTCAACGGCATCAAGCTGGCGCTCGAACAGGCCGGCGGCAAGGCCGGGGACTTCACCGTCGAGTACACCTCGCTCGACGACGCGACCCCGCAGGCCGCCACGTGGACGCCCGAGGCGACGTCGGCCAACGCCCGCAAGGTGGCGCAGGACGACAGCGCCGTCGCCTACATCGGCGAGTTCAACTCCGGCGCCACCGCCGTGTCGCTCCCGCTGCTCAACGACGGCGGCGTGGCGATGGTCAGCCCCGCGAACTCGGCCGTGGGCCTCACCCAGTCCGGCCCGGGCGCTGAGCCCGGCGAGCCCGACAAGTACTACCCGTCGGGCGGCCGCAACTACGCCCGCATCGTGCCCACGGACCTGATGCAGGGCGCCGGCATGGCCCAGGTGATGAAGGACCGCGGCTGCACCGCGATCTGGATCTCCAACGACAAGGAGGTCTACGGGGCCGGCCTCTCCAAGAACATCGAGCGCGCGGCGGACTCGATCGGCCTGAAGGTCGCCGGCAACGAGGGCTTCGACTCCAAGGCGGCCAACTACCGCTCCCTGGGCGCGAAGATCGCCTCCGCCGGCGCCGACTGCTTCGCCTACGCCGGCAACACGGCCAACAACGCGGTCCAGCTCTTCAAGGACGTCGCGGCGGCGAACCCCGACACCAAGGCCCTGCTCGGCTCCGACGCCGTCGCCGAGCCGGCCTTCACCGGATCCCAAGGAGGGCGGGCTGCCCGCGGACGTGTCCAAGCGCGTCACGGTGCTGGCCGTCGGGCTGGCCCCGAAGGACTACCCGCCGGCCGGCCAGGAGTTCTTCCGCGACTACGAGAAGAAGTTCGGCGACAAGGAGCCGGGCCAGTACGCCATCTACGGCTACGAGGCGATGTCGCTGGTCCTGGACGCGATCAAGCGCGCCGGCGAGGACGGCAACGACCGCGAGGCCGTCGTGGAGCAGATCTTCGCCACGCGGGATCGCGACAGCGT
This sequence comes from uncultured Solirubrobacteraceae bacterium, assembly GCA_963764385.1. Classification (GTDB taxonomy): domain Bacteria; phylum Actinomycetota; class Thermoleophilia; order Solirubrobacterales; family Solirubrobacteraceae; genus DATFQI01. The sequence continues at coordinate 75,576 of CAVXSJ010000011.1, forward strand.
GATCGGCAAGTACAGCATCAACGAGGAGGGCGACACCTCCCAGCGCAACTACGGCGTGTACGAGATCTCGGACGGGACGCTCGTCTACAAGGAGCCGCTCGAGGCGCCGGAGATCGAATGACGGCCTGGACGTCGCATCTGCGCCCGCCCGGGCTCGTGGTGAACACGCTCAAGGGCGACGCCCACGAGCAGCGTGCGCACCGCTGGCTCGAGTGGGACGGGGAGGCGACGCCTCGCGTCGCCCTCCTCGGCGTGCCGTTCGACGGGGCGTCGGTCGTCCGGACCGGCTCCCGTCACGGGCCCGATGCCGTCCGGCTCGCGATGCAGAACTACACGACGTTCGCCACGAGCACCGGCGCGTCGATCGCCTCTGCCGGTGCGGCGGACGTCGGCGACCTCGACGTCGTGCTGACCGACATGCCCGGCACGTTCTCGCGCCTGCGCGAGACCGTCGAGGCGCTGGTCGGCGCCGGGACGGTGGTCGTCGCGCTCGGCGGCGACCACTCGATCACGTGGCCGATGCTCGAAGGCGTGACCGCGGGCCTGCCGGGCGGGCAGATCGGCGTGATCCACTTCGACGCCCATCACGACCTGCGCGAGAGCCACTTCGGCGCCGAGTCGAGCGGCGTGCCGCTGCGCAAGGCGCTCGAGTTCCCGGGCGCCCCGCTGCGCGGGCGCAACCTCGTGCAGATCGGGATCGCCGAGTTCGCCAACGCCCCCGGGCACGCCGCCTACGCCGACGAGCGCGGCGTGCGCGTGATGGGCAACGTCGAGGTGCTCGAGCGTGGGCTCGAGGCGTGCGTCACCGAGGCGCTGGACCTCGCCTGCGACGGCACGGATGCGCTGTACGTGACCGTCGACGTGGACGCGCTCGACCACGCGCAGGCGCCCGGCACCGCCGCGCCCAACCCGAACGGGCTCGACGCCCGCGACGTGTACCGAGCGCTGCGCCGGATTGCGCGGCGCCCGGAGGCGATCGGTCTCGACGTCGTCGAGATCTCGCCCGAGCTCGAGCCTGGGAACCTGACCGCGAACGTGGGGGCGATGCTGGTGCTGTCCTACCTGGCCGGGATCGCGGAGCGATGACGGCGCCGCGCTACGGACCCGCCGACGCGCGCCGGGCGCCGCGCTACACCGGCGTGCGGACCTTCGCCCGCTGCCCGCACGTCCGCGACCTCGACGGCGTCGACGTGGCCGTCGTCGGCATCCCGTTCGACACCGGCACGAGCTTCCGCGTCGGGGCGCGCTTCGGGCCCGAGGCGGTGCGCTCGGGATCGACGCTGCTGCGTCCCTACAACCAGAACCTCGGCGTCGACGCGTTCGCGACGCAGTCCGTCGTCGACTACGGGGACGTCGACGTGACGCCCGGCGACACCGTGCGCTCGCTCGAGCAGATCGCCGACGGCGTGCGGCCGATCGCCGAGGCGGGCGTGACCGCGATCGCCATCGGCGGCGACCACACGATCGTCCTCGGCGAGCTGCGCGCGCACGCCGCGGTGCACGGGCCGCTCGCCCTCGTCCTGCTCGACGCCCACGTCGACACCAACGACGAGTACTACGGCCAGCGCTACTTCCACGGCACGCCGTTCCGGCGCGCCGTCGAGGAGGGGGTGATCGACCCGGAGCGCTCGATCATGGCCGGGATGCGCGGATCGACGTACGACGACCAGGAGTGGGAGGCGCCGCGCGAGATGGGGATGGAGGTCATCCCCTGCGCGGAGCTGCGGACGCTGTCCCCGGACGAGTACGGGCGGCGGGCGCGCGCGAAGGTCGGACGCGGCCCGGTGTTCCTGTCGTTCGACATCGACGTCGTCGATCCCGGCCTCGCCCCCGCGACGGGGACCCCCGAGGTGGCCGGGCTGCTGCCGCACGAGGCGCTCGCGTTCGTCCGCGCGCTCGCCGGGCTGGACTTCCGCGCGTTCGACGTCGTCGAGGTGTCGCCGCAGCTCGACGGGCCGGCGCAGGTGACCGCGATGCTGGCCGCCAACGTGGCCTACGAGATGCTGGGCCTGACGCTGCTCAGGGAGGTCTGATGGAACGGCTCGAGGGCAAGACGGTGATCGTCACCGGCGGCACGATGGGGATCGGCGAGGCGATCGTGCGCCGCTGCGCGCAGGAGGGCGCGCGGCTCGTGGTCGTCGCGCGCGACGCCGAGCGCGGCCGGCGCCTGGTGGCCGACGTGGGGGAGGAGCGCGTGCGCTTCCTGGCCGGCGACGTGAACGATCCCGCGGTCGCCGACGCCTCGGTCGAGGCCGCAGACGCCCTCGGCGGCGTCGACGTGCTCGTCAACAACGCCGCGGTCGACTTCACGAGCGACCTGCTCGAGACCGACGGCGACGACGTCCGGCGCGTGTTCGAGACGAACTTCTTCGGCGCGCTCTGGATGCTCGAGCGCGTCGCGCAGGAGCTCAAGCGGCGCGGCGGCGGATCGATCATCAACATCACCTCGCGGCTCGCGTCCATCGGGGTCCCCTCGATGGTCGTCTATGGCGCGTCCAAGGGGGCGCTGCTCGCGCTCACGCGCGGCGCGGCCGTGGAGCTCGCCCCCCACGGCATCCGCGTCAACGCGGTGGCCCCGGGCATGACCGCGACGCCGCTCTACGACGCGTGGATCGCCGGGCACGACGACCCGGTCGCGAAGGCCGCGCAGGTCGCCGCGACGATCCCGCAGGGTCGGGTCGGAACGCCTGAGGAGGTGGCCGCGGCCGTCGCCTACCTGGCGGCCGACGAGTCCGCGCACGTCACCGGCGCCTCGATCGCGATCGACGGCGGCTACACGGCGACATGAAGCGGCCGCTCACGCCAAGGCCGCGCCGGGCACGGGCTCTGCGGCGGCTCGGTGCGCGACGAGCGCGGCGGCGAGGATCAGCCCGCCGCCCGCGAGCTGGAGCGCGCTGAGGTGCTCGCCGAGCGCGAGCCAGGCCAGCAGCAGCGCGACGACGACCATCCCGATCGCGGCTCCAGTCGCGAGCACGACGGAGAGCGGCAGCGGCGCGATCCGCGCCGAGTAGGCGTTGGTGCCGAGCACGACCGCGGCGTACGCGATCGCCGATCCGACGGCCAGCACGATCCCGAGCGGCTCCGCGCGGAGCTCGCCGCTGGCGGTCGCGACGACGGCGACGCCGCCCACGCCGAGCCCCAGAGCGAGCAGCCGCAGGCGCGTGAGCGGCTCGCGCCCGGTGGACGCCATCACCGCCACCACCACTATCGGCGCCGTGTGGAAGAGGATCACGACGAGCGACGCGCTCACCCGTTCGAGCGCCAGCGCGAACAGCGCCATCTGCCCGCCGTAGGCGACCGCGCCGAGCGCGAGCGGCCCGAGCCACAGCGCGGCCCGGCGCGGCGTCTCGCTCAGCCGACCGGCCAGCGCGAGGAGCGCCCACAGCATGCCCGCGGCGAGCAGCAGGCGGTAGAGGAGCAGCGTCCACGTGCTCATGTCCTCGAGCGCGACCTTGATCAGGACCGGGCCGAGGCCGTACGAGCAGGCGGAGACGACGCCGAGCGCCACGCCGCGCGTGCGGGCTGCCGGATCCGGCACGGGCTACGAGGGGCCGTCGACCGGCGTGGCCTCGTTCAGCGGCGGGTGCGCCGCGGGGTGCCGGAGGCCGTGGCGGAGCGCGCCCGCGCCCTGGTAGGCCGCCGGCGGCGCCGGGGCCCAGCCTTCGAGCAGCTCGTCCGGCACGCGATGGACCTCGACGCCGATCGGGTTGCAGTTCGGCTCGGCGCCGCTCCCCGGTCCCCAGACCGGGACCGAGAGGTCGCCGCCGGGACACGTCGAGGCCGCCATCAGCAGGTCGATCTCGGCGAACAGCTCGAAGTGATCGCCGGCGCGGGCCGGGCACGTCTTCATGAAGTAGCGCTCGTCTTTGGGCATGAGCCCGGTGACCTGGAAGACGTTGATCACGTCGTGCACGTCGAACTCGGTCAGCCCCCACGGGAGCACCGCGCGGGTGAGGTTCGAGTGGCAGTGGAAGTCGTACGCCGTCCCGGCCAGCAGCTGGTTCACGTACGGGTCGCAGCGCGTGCCGAGCAGGTCGTGGCAGCCGGCGCCGTCGGCGTCGAGCCCGTAGTCGATCGTGTCGGCGACGATCGTCGCCAGCGGGCGCAGGAACGGCAGGTTGGACCACAGGCGATCGCCCGTCGTGACGTGCGCGCCGTAGAACTGACGGGTGCGGGCGGCCCAGAAGCGCTCGCGCGGGTCGTGGCGGTTGAACACGTTGAGGTCGAGGACCTGCGGTCCTTCCACGATCGTGAAGCGGCAGACGTGGCCGGCGGGGACCTCCCACGCGCGGCCGCTGCGTACCGGGATCACGAACGACTCGACGAGCGAGCGGCCCGCGGTCTCCCGCGCGAGCCGGCCGAGGAGGTCCGGATCGGCGGCGAGCGGGCTGCCCGAGGATGCGACGTAGGAGGGGGCCGGTGAGTCCATATCGGCCGCATGATGACGACCCAGCGAGAGGAGCGGGCATGCCCCGACACGTCGAGATCACGCTCGAGAAGCGGCAGGCGCGCTGCGTGGCACGGCTGCTCGACGAGCAAGCGCCGCGCACGTGCGCGACGCTGTGGGACGCGCTGCCGCAGGGCGGCGACGCGTTCCACGGCAAGTACGCGCGCAACGAGATCTACACCCTCGTCGAGGACTTCGCCGGCGAGCCGCCCGGCCACGAGAACACCACCATCACGCCGATCCCCGGCGACGTGTGCGCGTTCTGGTTCAGCGCGGCCGAGCTCGGCTCGGCGTCGCACGGCTACTCCGACGACCGGCGCCCCCGGGAGGGCGCCCTCATCGTCGACCTCGCGCTGTTCTACGAGCGCAACAACCTGCTCCTCAACCCCGACGTCGGCTGGGTGCCCGGCAACGTGTTCGCCACGATCGTGGAAGGGCTCGACGAGATCGCCGCCGCGTCCCAGGACCTGTGGCTCAACGGCGTCGCCGGCGAGCGGCTGACGTTCGCGCGCGGGTCGTCGTGAGCGTCCCCGCGGTCGCGCTCGAGCCGAGGCTGGTCCCGGCCCCGCCCGGGATCGGGATCGTCGCGCCGTTCGACCTCGCGCTCGACCGGGAGCTGTGGCGCTGGACGCCCGAGCCCGTCTCCCTGTACCTCACGCGCACCGCGCATCTCGATGTCCCCGTCAGCCTCGGGATGGCCGAGGCCCTCGGCGACGCGACCGCGCTCACGGGCGCCTGCCGCGAGGTCTCGATCGCGGGTCCCGGCGTGACCGCCTACCTGTGCACGTCGGCCAGCTTCGTCGGCGGCCTGGCGGGCGAGGCGGACCTGCGCGCGGCGATGGAGCGCGGCGGCGCGCGGCACGCGCTCACCACCAGCGGCGCGATGCTCGAGGCGCTCGCCGCGCTCGGCGTGCGCACCGTCGCCGTCGCCACGCCCTACGACGCCGAGCTCACCGATCGCCTCGTCGCCTTCCTGGCGGAGGCGGGCGTCGGGACCACGGGCGTCGGCTACCTCGGGATGGAGCAGGACATCTGGCGCGTGGACGCCGACTCGGTCCGCGAGCTCGCCCTCGCGCTCCCGCGCGAGGGCGCCGAGGCCGTCTTCCTCAGCTGCACGAACCTGCCGACCTACGACGTCATCCCGGAGCTCGAGGCGGCGCTCGGCATGCCCGTCCTCTCGGCGAACCTGGTCACGATGTGGGCCGCGCTGAAGCGGCTAGGAGCGCTCCCACGCCACCGCCCCGAGCGCCTCTTCTACGCCACGTAGCGCGGTTCAGCTCCGGTGGCGCGGGGTACGGCGGGGTGCCGTGGGGGACAGGGGAGGCATCGAGTCGGTGGCCGTGCTCGGGGGCGGGACGATGGGCGGCGGCATCGCCGGCCTCCTCGCCCGCGCCGGGCTGCGGGTCGCGCTCGTCGACGCCTCCGCCGAGCTCGCCGAGGCGGCCCGGGAGCGACTGCTCGCGCGCACGCAGGGCCACGTCGACGCCGGAGCTCGAGCGCCGGCCGCGCTTCGTGCGCGAGCCGGCTCCCGAACACGTGGAGGTCTGATCAGCCCGGCAGCAGCTCCATGCCGTGGCGCAGGACGATCTCGGCGGCGTTCTCGGGCGGGAGGACGCTCGCCGGCGGGACGGTCGGCGCCCCGGCCGGCACGCTGACCTCCTCGGTGAAGTCCTCGAAGCCGCTGGGCGCGCGGGCGTCGGCGTGGGCACCGTCTACCGCCACTTCCCCTCTCTCGACGAGCTCGTCCCGGCGTGCGGCGAGCTCTCGATGCAGATCATCGCGCTGCCCGGCGACGTGCCCGCGCTGTTCGGCGGCGCCGACGGCCTGCGCGCCCTCGATGTGGACGAACCCGCCGCCGGGGAGCCCTGAGACGTGTCGCGCGAGATCCGCGCGCGGTTGCCGGCCGCCTGCACGGTGAACTCCTCGGACTCGGCGGCGCCGGGCACGCGCACGGTGCCCGGCCACGAAGGCGGCCCTGCAGGTGACCGCGGGCAGCCAGCGGTTCCCGGTCGGCCGCTCGCGGGCCAGCCGCGTCATCGTCCGCCCGGGCGCCGGGGACGACGTCGGCGCTTCAGCCCCAAGACGTTCCGAGGCCCGCCGTATTCCGCGCGCGTCGTTTCGCGCCGTTCCCCTGAGGGGTATCGCCGGGCCATGACCGCCCTCCGCCTCCGCCTGCCCGCCCTCCTCGTCGCCGCCATGCTCGCCGCGGCGGCCCCCGGTTGCTCGACCGACGACGCCGTCAAGAAGGACGCCAACGAGGCGAAGCAGGACGCCGACAAGGCGGCCGGCAACGCCGACGAGAAGGCCAAGAAGAAGGGCGAGGACGCCGCCGAGGACATCGACGGCAACTAGTCGGCAAACCGATCAGGAATCGAGAAGCGCGGTCCCCGCACCGCGGCTAGCTTGGCGGTCATGGACGTCACCACCCCCACCGAAGGAGCCACCATGACCGCCACCGAGGGCATCAAGACGGTGCTGCACCCGGTCTCGGACCTGGACTCGGCCAAGGCCGTGTACGCCGCCCTGCTCGGCACCCCGCCGACGACCGACAGCCCCTACTACGTCGGCTTCCAGACGGCGGGCCAGCAGATCGGCCTCGTGCCCGGCGGCGGGCCGCAGGCCATGACCTCACCGGTCGCCTTCTGGCACGTCGCGGACATCGAGGCGAAGCTGGCCGAGGTGACCGCCGCGGGCGCCACCGTCAACGAGGCCGCGCACGACGTCGGCGGCGGCCGTCTGGTGGCCACCGTCAAGGACGCCGACGGCAACCTGCTGGGTCTGCTGCAGGACCGTTGAGTGACGGCTCCCCGCTCCCGCGCCGAGCGTCGGCGCGACACCGAGCACCGGCTCACCCACGACATCGACGTCTGGGTGGCCAGTGCCTCGGTGGACGGCGCGCCGTACCTGGTGCCGCTGTCCCTCGACCGGGACGGCGAGGCGCTCCTGCCGGCCACCCCGGCGACGCGCCCGACCGGCAGGAACCTCACCGCCACCCGGACCGTCCGGCTGGCGCTGGGCGGCACCCGCGACGTGTCGCTGATCGAGGGCGACGTCGAGATCCTCGATATGGACGCGCTGCCGCGGGAGCGGGGTGACCGGTTCGCCGCTCGCACGGGCTTCGACCCGCGCGCGGCGGGCACCTCGTACCGTGGTTCCGCATCTCCCCGCGCCGCATCCAGGCGTGGCGCGAGGTGGACGAGTTGCCTGACCGAGAGCTGATGGGCGACGGCCGCTGGCTGGTCTGACCCGAACGAGAGATGGAGACACGATGAGCACGGCCATGGAGTCGCCCGCGCAGCACGTTGCCGACAGCCACGATCTGATCCGCGTGCACGGCGCGCGCGTGAACAACCTCAAGGACGTCAGCATCGAGATCCCGAAGCGCCGGCTGACGGTGTTCACCGGTGTCTCCGGCTCGGGCAAGACCTCGCTGGTGTTCGGCACCATCGCGGCGGAGTCGCAGCGGCTGATCAACGAGACCTACAGCGCCTTCGTCCAGGGCTTCATGCCGACGCTGGCGCGGCCCGAGGTCGACGTGCTCGAGGGGTTGACGACGGCGATCCTCGTCGACCAGGAGCGGATGGGCGCGAACCCCCGTTCCACGGTCGGCACCGTCACCGACACGGACGCGATGCTGCGCATCCTGTTCAGCCGGATCGCGAAGCCGCACATCGGCTCGCCCGGCGCGTACTCGTTCAACGTGGCCTCGGCCCACGGGAGCGGCGGGATCACGATCGAGCGCGGCTCCAAGACCAAGACCGAGAAGGCGACCTTCAGCCGCGTCGGTGGCATGTGCCCGCGCTGCGAGGGCCGCGGGTCGGTCAACGACTTCGACCTGTCCGCGCTCTACGACGAGACCAAGTCGCTCAACGACGGGGCGCTCACGATCCCCGGCTACAGCATGGAGGGCTGGTACGGGCGCATCTTCCGCGGCGCCGGCTACTTCGACCCGGACAAGCCGATCAAGAAGTTCAACAAGCGGGAGCTCCACGACCTGCTCTACAAGGAGCCGACCAAGATCAAGGTCGAGGGGATCAACCTGACCTACTCGGGGCTGATCCCGCAGATCCAGAAGTCGTTCCTGTCCAAGGACGTCGAGGCGATGCAGCCGCACATCCGGGCGTTCGTCGAGCGGGCGGTCGTCTTCACCACCTGCCCGGACTGCGACGGCACCCGGCTCAGCGAGGGCGCCCGGAAGTCGACGATCGACGGCGTCAGCATCGCCGACGCCTCCGCCATGCAGATCACCGACCTCGCGGGGTGGGTCGCGGGCCTCGAGGAGCCGACCGTCGCACCGCTGCTCGAGGCGCTGCGCGAGACCGTCGACTCGTTCGTGGAGATCGGGCTGGGCTACCTCTCGCTGAACCGTCCGTCGGGCACGCTGTCGGGTGGTGAGTCGCAGCGCGTGAAGATGATCCGCCACCTCGGGTCCTCGCTCACGGACGTGACCTACGTGTTCGACGAGCCGACGGTCGGTCTGCACCCGCACGACATCGACCGCATGAACGACCTGCTGCTGCGGCTGCGCGACAAGAGCAACACCGTGCTGGTCGTCGAGCACAAGCCGGAGACGATCGCGATCGCCGACCACGCCGTCGACCTCGGTCCCGGCGGCGGCTCGGCGGGCGGCGAGGTGGTGTTCGAGGGCAGCGTCGACGGGCTGCGTGAGAGCGGCACGATCACCGGGCGCCACCTGGACGACCGGGCCACGTTGAAGCCGTCGGTGCGGACCCCGTCGGGAGCGCTGCAGGTCCGCGGCGCGAGCACGAACAACCTGCAGGACGTCGACGTCGACATCCCGCTCGGCGTGCTGGTGGTGGTGACCGGCGTGGCCGGGTCGGGCAAGAGCTCGCTGATCCGCGGCGGACTCATCCCCGCCCACCGGGACGGTGTGGTGTCAGTCGACCAGGCCCCGATCCGTGGCTCGCGGCGGAGCAACCCGGCGACGTACACCGGGCTGCTCGACCCGATCCGCAAGGTCTTCGCCAAGGCCAACGGCGTGAAGCCGGCGCTGTTCAGCGCCAACTCCGAGGGCGCCTGCCCCGCCTGCAACGGCGCCGGTGTCATCTACACCGACCTGGGGGTGATGGCCGGCGTCGCCACCACGTGCGAGGAGTGCGAGGGCAAGCGGTTCCAGGCCGAGGTCCTCGAGTACAAGCTGGGCGGGAAGGACATCGCCGAGGTGCTCGCCATGCCGGTCGCCGAGGCGGAGGAGTTCTTCGGCGACGGTGACGCGAAGACACCGGCGGCGCACAAGATCCTGGACCGGCTCGCCGACGTCGGGCTCGGCTACCTCACGCTCGGCCAGCCGCTCACCTCGCTGTCCGGCGGCGAGCGGCAGCGGCTCAAGCTGGCCACCCACCTGGGGGACAAGGGCGACACCTTCCTCCTCGACGAGCCGACCACCGGCCTGCACCTCGCCGACGTCGAGCAGCTGCTCGGCCTCCTCGACCGGCTCGTCGAATCCGGCAAGTCGGTCGTCGTCATCGCGCACCACCAGGCGGTGATGGCGCACGCCGACTGGATCATCGACCTCGGCCCCGGCGCCGGCTACGACGGTGGCCGGGTGGTCTTCGAGGGCACGCCCGCCGACCTCGTCGCCGACCGCTCGACGCTGACCGGCGAGCACCTCGCGGACTACGTCGGCGCCTGACCCACTTCGAACGTCGCAGCGAGCTGGGTGGTCGAGTCGCCGCCGGCCCAGACGTCGAAGGTCGACGCGTCGACCACCCAGTCCCGCCGGGCCGCGTTCCAGTAGCGCAGCTCGGCGGGGCCGAGTTCGAACTGCACCGTGCGCGTCTCGCCGGCGGCGAGGCCCACGCGCTCGAACCCCTTGAGCTCGCGCACCGGGCGCGACGCCGACCCGTGGCATTGGTGGATGTAGAGCTGCACGACCTCGTCGGCGTTCCGTGCCCCGGCGTTGGTGACGTCCACCGACACGGTGACGGTGTCCGCGTCCTGGTGGACGGTGAGATCGCCGTACTCGAAGCGCGTGTACGCGAGGCCGTGGCCGAACGGGAACAGCGGCGTGCTCTCCTCGTCCCAGTACCGGCGCGCCTGGTTCTCGGGCTCGTGCGACCGGGTGTGGGAGTAGACCATCGGCACCTGCCCGACCGTCCTCGGCCACGTGAAGGGCAGCTTGCCGCCCGGTGAGACGTCGCCGAACAGCAGGTTGGCGACCGCGGCGCCGCCCTGGGTGCCCGGGTACCAGATGTCGAGGATCGCCGGGACGTGCTCGGCCGCCCAGCGCAGGTCGAGCGGCCGGCCGTTCATGACGAGCAGCACGACGGGCGTGCCGGTCGCGGCGACGGCCTGCAGCAGCTCGAGCTGGCCGCCGGGGAGCTCCAGCGAGGACCGCGACGCGGCCTCGCCGATCATGTTCTGCCACTCGCCGAGCACGACCACCGCGACGTCGGCGGCCTTCGCCAGGTCGACCGCGCGCTGCAGCTCGGCCCCGTCGTCGAACCCCTCGGGATCCTCGGGCTTGTTGCCGCCGAACATGTCGAACATCGACTGGAAGACCCGCTGGGCGGGGCGCACGCCGGGCGCGTACTCGACGCTCGCCCGCCGCCGGAGGCCGTCGAGCACGGTCACCGTCTCGTCGAGGTCGAAGTCGAAGCACCACGGGCCGAGCGTGTCCCGCTTCGAGTCGGCGAGCGGGCCGATCACGGCGATCGAGGCTCGGTCGTCGAGCGGCAGCAGGTCGCCCGCGTTGCGCAGCAGCACCGCCGACCGCTCCGCCGCGATGCGGGCCACCTCCCGGTGTGCGGGGTCGGCGAGCACCTCGCGGGCGCGGTCCTCGTCGATGTACGGCTCGTCGAGCAGGCCCATGCGCAGCTTGGCCTCCAGCACGCGCCGGACGCTCGCGTCGAGCGTCGCCTCGCTCACCATGCCCTGCTCGACCGCGTCGGGCAGGTGGGCGAAGGCGGGGTCGGCGATCGCCATCTCCATGTCGACGCCGGCGTTCAGCGCGCGGGCGCCGGCGTCGGTCAGGTCGCGGGCGAAGCCGTGGGTCACGAGGTTGCGCACCGCGTTGGCGTCGCTGACCACGAAGCCGGTGAAGCCGAAGGTGTCGCGCAGCACGTCGGTGAACAGCCAGCGGTTACCGGTCGCGGGGATCCCGTTGAGGTCCATGTACGCGGTCATGACGTTCCCAGCGCCGACCGCGGCCTCGAACGGCGGGAGGTAGACGTTCCAGAGCTGGGCGTCGGAGATGTCGGCCTCGTCGTAGTCGCGGCCGCCGACCGCTGCGCCGTAGCCGGCGAAGTGCTTGGGACCGGCGATCACGCGCTCGGGCGCGCCGACGCTGGCGCCCTGGAAGCCGCGGACCTGCGCGGCGGCGATGGCGGCGCCCAGGAACGGGTCCTCGCCCGCACCCTCGATCATGCGGCCCCAGCGCGGATCGCGCGCGATGTCGACCATCGGCGCGAACGACCAGTGGACGCCGACGGCGCGCGCCTCGCGCGCCGCGACGGCCTGGCCGCGCTCGACGGTCGCGGGGTCCCACGACGCCGCCATCGCGATCGGCACCGGAAGGATCGTGCGGAGCCCGTGGATCACGTCGAAGCCGAACAGCACGGGGACGCCGAGCCGGTGGCCCTCGACCGCGAGCCGCTGGAGGCGGTTGATCTCCGCCGGGTCGGTCACGAACAGCAGCGACCCGACCTCGCCACGGCCGAGCGCCGCCTCGACGGTCGCGGGCTCCGAGGGCAGGCCGCCGACGCTCGCCGTGTCCGCGAGGCGGCCGAAGTGGAAGAGCTGGGTGAGCTGACCCGCCTTCTCCGCCGTCGTCATCTGAGCGATCAGCTCATCGACTCGTCCCTGCTCAGCGCCCATCTTCCGCACTATCCCAGGTGGCCTACTATCGGGGCCCCACCACGGCGATTTGTAGGCCGGTGATAAGAACGGGGCGCCCGATCGTGGCCCAATTGCTCTTGCAGGCCCACCCGTAGGCACCTAGCCTCAAACAACCATGACTCGCCTCGAACGCAACGTGAACATCACCGCGGTCCTGCTGCCCTTCCTGGTGGTGGCGGTCGCCGTCCCGCTGCTGTGGGGCTCGCTGGTCGGCGCCTCCGACCTGATCGTGTTCGGCGTGATGTACGTCGTATGCGGCCTGGGGGTGACCGTCGGCTACCACCGGATGCTCACCCACCGCGCCTTCCAGACGCATCCCGCGACGCGCTACCTGTTCGCCATCTTGGGCTCGATGGCGATCCAGGGACCGGTCATCGAGTGGGTCGCCGACCACCGCAAGCACCACGCGCACACCGACAAGGAAGGCGACCCGCACTCGCCCCACGTCGGCCACGGCGCCGGCGTGCGCGGCGCGCTCCGCGGCCTCTGGCACGCCCACGTCGGCTGGCTGTGGCGGACCAACGGGCAGGCGCGGGCCTACAAGTACGCCCGCGAGCTCGTCGAGGACCGCGGCATGAAGCGCATCAACCGCGCCTTCCCGCAGCTGATCCTGCTCAGCCTCGCGCTGCCCACGCTGCTCGGCTTCGCGCTCACCGGGACCGTGAGCGGCGCGCTCACGGGCCTGCTGTGGGGCGGGTTCGTGCGCATCTTCATCCAGCACCACGTGACCTGGTCGGTCAACTCGATCTGCCACTTCTTCGGGACCCGGCGCTTCGACGTCGAGGACCAGTCGACCAACGTGTTCTGGCTCGCGCTGCCCTCCTTCGGCGAGTCCTGGCACCACAACCACCACGCCTTCCCGCGCTCGGCCGCGCACGGGCTGCGCTGGTGGGAGATCGACCTCTCCGAGATGGTCATCCGCGCCATGCGCCGCCTCGGGCTCGCGTGGGACGTCGTGCTCATCCCCACGGAACGTCAGAAGCAGAAGCTGACGCCGCGGGGCGAGCCCGTCAGCGGATAACGAGCACGAGCTTCGGGCCGCCGGCCGCCTCGCGCTGGCGCTCCCACGCGGCGCCGACGTCGTCGAGCGGGCGTGTGTCCACGTCGATCGTGATGTCGCCGTCGGCGGCGTGCCCGGTGAGGCGCAGGTAGGCGTCGCGCTTGAGGTCGAGCGGGGGATGGGCGACCGAGAAGCCGCGGACGTCGAGCGACTTCGAGCGGATGAGCGGCGCGGGCAGCGTGATCTCGCCGCCCGCCATGTTCCCCACCTCGACGTGACGGCCGCCGCGCGCGGCGGCGTTCATCGCGGCGAGCGCGGGCGGGCCCCAGAGCATGTCGATCGTCACGTCGACCGCGCCCTCCGCGGCGGCCTCGATCCGCTCGGCGAGATCGTCGCCGTCATCGATCTCCACGACGGCGTCCGCGCCCCGGCCGAGCAGGGCCTGGAGTCGCTCGCCCGGGCGGTCGGCGGCGACCACGCGGCCGGCGCCGAGCAGCGTGGCGGCCTGGACGGCGACGCTGCCGACGGCGCCCGTCGCGCCCAGCACCAGCATCGTCTCGCCGGGCTGCAGGCCCGAGCGCCACTCCACCGCGAGCCACCCGCCGAGGCCGGTGTTGCCGAGCGCGGCCGCGACCTCGTCGGCGACGCCGTCGGCGACCGGGAGCAGCGCGTCACGCGGGACCACCGTGCGCTCGGCCATCGACCCGTACGGCGACATGCACGCGTCGAAGTACACGCGCGTACCGTCCTCCAGCCGTCCCACGCCGTCCGTGCCCACGACGCTGGGGAGCGGCGGCGGGCCCAGGTAGAAGGTGCCGGACGCCTTGTGCAGGTCGAGGTGGTGCAGGCCCGCGGCGGAGACGGTCACCAGCGCGCAGCCGGGCTGCTCCCGCGGGTCGTCGAAGTCGCCGACCAGCGGCGTGGCTCCGTGCTCGTGGAGGACCGCGGCGCGCAACCCCGCGCAGTGTAGAAACTGGCCGAGCGGCGTGCCCGCGCTCAGGTCACCGGTCCGTGGCGCAGGGCGCCGGCCAGGCTGGGGCGGACCGGCAGGCGGGGGATGAGCGTCGCCTGGAACGCGTGGTAGACGTCGGGCTTGCCCTGCCAGGTCTGCGTGCTCGGCTGCAGCGCCTCGTCGAGCTCGGCGTGCCAGCTCCCGCGCTCGCGGTCGATCAGGTGGAGCTCGGCGAAGTCCCACAGCGTCCGGTACCAGCCCTCGTACTCCGCATCGCCGGTCTCGGCGTGCAGGGCGGCGGCGGCGCCGATCGCCTCGGTCACGACCCAGTGCAGCCGATCGGTGACGACGGGCAGCCCGTGATGGTCGGTCGTGTACACGAAGCCCCCGTTCTCCTGCCAGCCCTCCGCGGTCGCGCGCGCGAACAGCGCCCGGGCGGCGTCGAGGAGCCAGTCAGGCGGGGAGGGGAGGCTCGCGCGCACCTGGAGCAGGAGCCGCGACCACTCGAGGCCGTGCCCGGGGGTGATCCCGAACGGCCGGAACGGGTGGTTGGGGTGATCGCGGTTGTACTCGGGCTGCGGGCGCCATTGCGCGTCGAAGTGCTCGACGACGCGCCAGTCGTGGGCGCCGGCCACGTCGCGGATCAGCCGCTCCGCGATCCGCAGCGCGCGCTCGAACCACACCGCGTCGCCCGTCGCGTCTCCGGCCGCCAGGAACGCCTCGACCAGGTGCATGTTGGCGTTGGCGCCGCGGTAGGGCTCGCTTTCCTCCCAGCCCTGGTCCCACCCCTCGAGGCACGCGCCTTCGTCCTCCGACCAGAAGCGCCGCGCCAGCACGTCGGTGGCCGCGTCGAGCAGCGCGCGCGCCGGCTCGCGGCCCGCCACCGCGCCGCTGGCCGCGGCGAGCAGCACGAACGAGTGCGGGTAGGCCTCCTTGATCGTCGTCGCCGACGGGCCGGACGGGTCCTCGGCGAACCAGCCGCCGTGCTCGCGATCCTCGAACGTGTCGCGGATCGTGCGGAGGCCGTGGTCGGCGAGCGGGCCGCAGCCGGGGTGCCCGAGCAGATCGCCGAGCGCAAACACGTGCGTCATGCGGCTCGTGATCCACAGCTGCGCCGGGTGGGCGGGGTCCGGCGCGCCCTCGTCGTCGAGCCAGCCGAAGCCGCGCTCGACCTGTGACCCGCGCGCGAACTCGATCAGCCGCGTCGTCTCGAGCGCGAGATAGAGGCGGTGGGAGGCGAGGTCGCGCCAGGTGTCGGGGAGTGGTGGGTTCTGCATCTCAGGTGGCGGCCGGGGCCGCGCTCGTGTAGAGGTCGATGGTGCGACGGTAGTTGTCCGCGATCAGCGATGCGGCGGCGTCACCGTCGATGGCGCCGGCGATCCACTTCTCCAGCGGCTCCCAGAAGATCGTGCGTCCGATCGCGAACCCGATGAAACCGTCCACGCCGGCGGCCTCACGCAGCCAGTGTGCCACCGTCGCCTCGTCGGCGCCCGCGCCGAGCACGACGCAGCCCACGTGATCGCGGTCGCCGGCCCGGGCGGCGCCGGCGACGAGCCGGTAGTCGGCGGCCGCCTCCATGCCCTCCACCTTCCACACGTCGGGCTCGACCCCCGCCGCGTGGAGCTCGCCGATGGCGGTCGCGACGAGCCGCGGGCGGAGCTTCGCAGCGAAGTCCTCGAGCTGGAACGGCTCGGGCGGCACGATCAGCTCGAACAGGAACTTCGTCTCCCGCGGGGCGAGCCAGCACGAGAGCTCCGCGAGGCGGGCCGCCTGCCGGCGGTTCATCGCGCGGTCGCCCGCCGGGTTGTAGCGGACGAGGACCTTGACGAAGTCCGGGTCGAACGCCTCGACGTGCGCGGCGAAATCGTCCTCGTACTCGAGCTCGAACTCGGCCCGGGAGCTCTTCTCGGCGGCGAGAGCGAGCACCAGCCCGCCCGCCTTGGCCGCCCTGGCGGCGCACGCGCCGTACTCCTCGTCCATCAGGGTCCCGACGGTACCGGGCTCCGCGGTGTCGGCCACCCTCAGCAGCCCCTGGAGGATGATCCGCTTCGCCTCCGCCATCGTCTCGCGCTCCTCGGCGGAGGGGGTGCCGGCGATGCCGAACAGCTTCGTGTGAAACGACGTCCGGTGGTCGGAGGCCAGGATGTAGAGGGGGCGGTCGTATCCGAGGCGCACGGGCGCGCTCCGTGTCGCCGACGGGTCCAGGGGCGGGGCGGTGACGGACCCGTCCCTGCCGAGGCTGATGAAGGTCGAGCGGCCGCCCGCGACGGCCTCGACGGCCGCGCGGCCCGCCGCCTGTGCCAGCGCCAGGTCGTGCGCCGTGGGGGCTGCCGCGCGCTGCGCGTGGCCGAGGATGGTGGGGTGGACGCGGATCCCGGCGCGCGTGGCGAGGTCCTCGCCGATGCGCACCGCGTCGCCCACCGCCTCGGACATGATTGCGATCGCGGACCCGCTGGGAGCCAGATCCCCCAGCGCCGCCGCGACGGCGTCGAGGTCGACCTCGCGCTCCGGGACCAGCACGTGATCGATGCCGGCGGCGGCGGCCACCGCGTCGGCGAGGAAGCCGTTGGGGGCGCCGAGGGTCTGCACGAGGAACACGCGCCCGGGAAGCGAGCGCGCGGTGATCCGCAGCTGGTCGATCGTCGCCACGGCGTAGGCGATGGCCGAGTCGATCCCGATCGTGGACTCGGACCGGTCGATGTCGCGGTCGATGGTCGCCGGGACGAACGCGACCGGGACGACGTCCGCCAGCGCGCGGGCGCCCAGCGCGGAGCCGTTGCCGCCGATGACCAGCAGCGCGGTCAGGCCGAGGTCGCCCAGCGCGCGCCGGCACAGCGCGAGGCCGTCCGGGGTGCCGAGGGCGGGCCAGCGGCTCGTCCCCAGCCACGTCCCCGACTCCTCCGCGTGTGCGCGCGCGTCCGCGTGGCCGATCGGATCGGCATGGTGCTCGGCCAGCCCGGCGAACCCGCCGCGGATCCCGAGGGCCTGGCCGCCGAGCCGCTCCGCGTGCTCGCACGCGCCGGCGATGACGGCGTTCATGCCGGGCGCGTCGCCCCCGCTGGTGAGGATCCCGAGTCGGAGATCCGTGTTCCGCGCAGTTTCGATGCCTATCGTTCTATCGCCGGTCGCTTCAAGCGTCAAGCAAGATCGAAAGGTATCGAAGATCTGCGAGCGGCAAGGTCAGTAAATCGCCACGACAACCGGGAGTCGAAAGCGTAAGTTCGGAGACGTGGAGCCTAAAACGAACCATCCGTGGCCGACCGCACATGTACGCTACGGCCATGGCGACGTCCTCGAACGACGGTCCCGTGTTCGCCGATGAACGGCAGTCGCGCATCGCGCAGCTCGTCGCGGTGCGGGGGAGCGTACGGATCGGGGAGCTGGCCGAGGCGTTCGGCGTCACCGAGCCCACCATCCGCAAGGACCTGAGCTCGCTGCAGGAGCGCGGGCTCCTGAAGCGCACCCACGGCGGCGCGCTCGCCATGCATCCCAACGCCGATCGCGAGCTCTCGGGCCGGCAGGCGGCGCACCGGGCCAGCAAGGAGGCGATCGCCGAGGCCTGCCTCGCGCTGCTCAGCGACGGCGACTCCGTGTTCCTCGACAGTGGGACCACGGTCGAGGCCCTGGCCCGCAAGCTCGGCGGCCAGGCGAACAGCCTCCGCCTGTCGGTCCTCACCAGCAGCCTGGGGGTGGCGAACGCGCTCGCCGAGGTGCCGACCATCGACTGCGTGCTCCTCGGCGGGCAGCTGCGGCGCGTCGACGGGTCGGTGGTCGGCGACCTCGCGCTCGAGAACCTCCAGCGGTTCACGTTCAGCGCCGCCTTCATGGGGATCAGCGGCTTCTCCGAGCTCGGCATCAGCGTCGGCAGCCTGGCCGAAGCGGCGCTCAAGGGGGCGGTCATCGAGCGGGCCCGTCGCGTGGTGCTGCCGTTCGACCACCACAAGGTCGGCGCCACCGACTTCGCGCGCGTGTGCAAGCTCGACGAGGTCGATGTCGTGGTGATGGACGAGGCCTCGGAAGCCGTGCGCGAGCTGTGCGAGGCGTTCGACATCGAGCTCATCACGGCCGGCACTTAGACCGAAAGTCAGCGAATGCACTTGGTTTCGATTTACGCTTGACCACTTTCGATTAGCGCGTTAACGTGCGGCATTCGAAGATTGATAGGGGAGATCCCGCGTGGGGTCGGAGGAGGAGCGAACACATGAGTTGCGTCGAAAGCCGCGTGCGAAGCGGGGGTCGTGATGGCTGAGCCCCTGCTCGAGGCGCGCGATGTCATCAAGAACTTCGGCAAGGTCCAGGCCCTCCGCGGCGTGAACTTCACCGTCTACCCGCAGGAGGTCGTCGCGCTGATCGGCGACAACGGGGCCGGCAAGAGCACGCTCGTGAAGACGCTCGTCGGCGTCCATCCTCCCGACAGCGGACAGATCCTCTTCGAGGGCAAGCCCGTGTCGATCAACACGCCGCAGGACTCGCGCCACCTCGGGATCGAGACCGTCTACCAGGACCTGGCGCTCGCGGCCGAGATCGATCCGGCGGCGAACATGTTCATGGGCCGCGAGCTGATGCGCTCCGGCGTCCTCGGGAAGTTCGGCTTCCTGGACAAGGCGGAGATGCGCCGGCGCAGCGACAAGGCGTTCAAGGACCTCGGGGTCAAGATCCAGGACACCAGCGCGCGGGTCGCGAACATGTCCGGCGGCCAGCGCCAGGGCATCGCGATCTGCCGGGCCGTGACGTGGGCCGAGAAGGTCGTCTTCATGGACGAGCCGACCGCCGCGCTCGGCGTGGTGCAGACCCGCAACGTGCTCGACCAGATCAAGCGCGTGCGCGAGCACGGTCTCTCGGTCGTGCTGATCAGCCACAACATGCCGGAGGTCTTCGAGGTCGCGGATCGCATCGAGGTGCTCCGCCTGGGCGCCCGCGTCGCCCGGCTCAAGCCGCAGGACGTGTCGATGGAGGACGCGGTGGCGGCGATGACCGGCGCGCTGACCTTCCACGACGAGGAGTCCTCATGAGCAGCACGCAGATCGAGCCCGAGGACCTCGACACGATCGAGGAGCCCAAGCAGCCGCTGTGGCGGCAGCTGGTCACGAACTCCAGCGCGTCGATCCTGCTGATCCTCGCCGGGCTGATCGTCGTCTTCTCGATCCTGCGCTTCGAGGAGTTCTTCGCGGTCTCCAACGCGCGCAACATCGCGACCGACGCGGCCGTGCTGCTCGTGATCGCGACCGGCCTCACCTACATCATCATCACCGCGGGCATCGACCTGTCGGTCGGCGCCGTGCTCGTGTTCGCCGGCGTCATCTCGGCGAAGGTCATGAACTCGGTGGGCGGCGAGAACTGGGGAGTCCTGCTGATCGGGCTCGCCGTCGCCGTCGTCGCCGGCGGCGCCTGGGGCGCGCTCAACGGGTTCCTCGTCACGAAGGCCAAGATCCCGCCTTTCATCGTCACCCTCGGCACCCTCGGGATGGCGCTGGGCTCCGCGCTGCTGATCACCGGCGGCGTCGACGAGCGCGACGTGCCGTTCAAGCTGATCGAGACGATCGGCTCCGGCCGGCTCTTCGGCGAGGTTCCGTACCTCGTGCTGATCGCCGCCTTCGTCGCGTTGATCGGCGGCCATCGTGCTCTCGCAGACCCGCTTCGGGCGCTACACGTACGCGATCGGGTCCAACCAGGAGGGCGCGCGGCGCGCCGGCGTCAACGTCGACGCCCACCTGATCAAGATCTACGCCCTGGGCGGGACGCTGGCCGGCCTCGCCGGTTACCTCTCGCTGGCGCGCTTCGGCACCACGTCGATCGGCGGTCACTCGACCGACAACCTCGACGCGATCGCGGCGATCGTCATCGGCGGCACGAGCCTGTTCGGCGGCGTCGGCACGATCCTCGGCACGGTCGTGGGCGTGTTCATCCCCGCCGTGCTCCGCAACGGCTTCGTGATCGTCGGCGTGCAGCCGTTCTGGCAGCAGGTCGCGGTCGGAGCCGTCCTGATCGCCGCCGTGTACTTCGACCAACTCCGCCGGTCCCGCTACGCGCGATGACCGGCCGGCACATCATCAAACGAGGAGGAGGGGCAATGTCCAGCTCAACAAGAGGGCGGCGCAAGTCGACGCTGCTCGCGGTCGCGCTCGCCGCCGCGAGCATGACGATCGTCGCCTGCGGCGACGACGAGGGCGGCGGAGGCGGCGGCTCGGGCGGCGGCGACGGCAACTACAAGATGACCCTCATCGCCGGCGTCAAGGGCGACGAGTTCTACATCACGATGAACTGCGGCGCCCAGGCCGAGGCCGAGAAGCTGGGCGTGGACCTCGACTTCCAGGGTCCCGACCAGTTCGACGCGACGCTGCAGACACCGATCGTCAACGGCGTGATCGCCAAGAAGCCGGACGCGATCCTGATCGCGCCGACCGACGCCAAGGCGATGTACGTGCCGATCAAGCAGGCGGCCGACGCCGGGATCAAGATCGTCCTCGTCGACACGACGCTCGAGCAGGCCGACCTCGCGGTCTCGCAGATCGCGTCCGACAACGTCGGCGGCGGCAAGGCCGCGGCCAAGGCGCTCGCCGAGGCGATGGGCGGCTCCGGCGCGGTGTTCGTCAACAACACCAAGCCGGGCATCTCGACCACCGACCAGCGCGCCGAGGGCTTCGAGGCGGAGGCCAAGACGCTCGGGCTCGACTACACGGGCATGGAGTACAACCAGGACCAGCCCGACAAGGCGGCGGCGATCACCAAGGCGCAGCTGGCCAAGAACCCGGACCTCAAGGGCATCTTCGCCACCAACCTGTTCGGCGCCGAGGGCGCGGCCACGGGCCTGCGCGAGGCCGGAGCACAGGACAAGGTCAAGATCGTCGGCTTCGACGCCGGCCCGAAGCAGGTCAAGGACCTCGAGGAAGGTCTGCTCCAGGCGCTCGTCGCCCAGAGGCCGGCCGACATCGGCGCCCAGGGCGTCCAGCAGGCCGTCGCGGCGCTCAAGGACGAGCCGACCAAGCCGAAGATCGGCACCGGCTCGGCCATCCTCACCAAGGACAACCTGGCCGACAACCAGGACTCGGTCTACAAGTCCAGCTGCTGAGCCGGCTGGCGGTTCGCCGGCCCGCCTTCGGGCGGGCCGGCGAGCGCTCTTTCTTCGGGCTCCCACGCCCTCCATGCAAACGAACGGGACACTTCCATGAAGGCTGTCGTCTATTCGGGTCCGCGCGAGTTCTCCGTCGAGAACGTCCCCGCGACCGACCCCGGGCCGCGGGACGTGCGGATCACCGTCCATCAGACCGGTCTGTGCGGGACCGACAAGCACATCCACGAAGGCAACTTCATCGCGGAGTTCCCGCTCGTCCCCGGCCATGAGATCGTCGGCACGGTCGAGTCCACCGGCGAGGAGGTGACGGGCATCGAGCCCGGGCAGTGGGTGACGGTCAACCCCAACATGAGCTGCGGGAACTGCGATCAGTGCCGCCAGGGCCGCGCGCTGCTGTGCCGCAACCTCAGGGGCATCGGGTCCAACAGCCCGGGCGGCTTCGCCGAGCAGATCACCGTGCCCGCCGACGTCGTGTTCGACGTCGAGGGCCTGGAGCCCGACGTCGCCGTGTTCTCCGAGCCCGCCGCCTGCGCGCTGCACGGGCTCGAGACGCTCCGGCCCGAGCCGGGCAGCACGGCGCTCGTGTTCGGGGCGGGCTCGACCGGCCTGTTGCTCGCCCAGCTCCTGGCCAGCGGCGGCGTCGCGCACGTGACGGTGGCCGCGCCCAGCCGGCAGCAGCTCGACCGCGCCGAGGCGCTGGGGATCGACTCCACGGTCCAGATCGAGCGCGGCTGCCCCGAGGAGAGCGCGCGCCGGCTGGTCGAGCACTCCGAGGGCGGCTACGACAACGTGATCGAGGCGACCGGGTCGGTCGAGGTCGGCGCGCGCTGCGTGTCGCTCACGCGCGACGGCGGCACCGTGATGATCTACGGCGTCACGCACCCCGACGCCACGTTCCCCGTGCACCCCTACGACCTCTTCCGCCGGGAGATCACGATCAAGGGCTCGTTCGCCGAGATCGCCTCGTTCCCGGCGGCCATCGCCGCGCTGCGGTCGGGCCGCGTCCGCACCGACGGGCTCATCACCCACCGCTACGCGCTCGACGAGTACGGCCGCGCGCTCGACGACTTCTCCAACGACAAGAGCCTGCACAAGGCCGTCGTCAGCCCGTGACCGGGCGCGCGCTGACGATCGACGACGCGATCGCAAACGCCCGCCGCCACGCCGCCTCCGGTCAGCGGCGCATCCTTGGCATCACCGGTCCGCCGGGCGGCGGGAAGTCCACGCTGGCCTCGCGGATCGCCGACGCGGTCGGCGAGAGCGCGCGGCTCGTGCGGATGGACGGGTTCCACCTCGCGCACGCCGAGCTCGTCCGGCTCGGCCGCGAGGACCGCAAGGGGGCGGTCGACACCTTCGACGCCGCGGGCTACGTGTCGCTGCTGCGGCGGCTGCGCGACGCCTCGGAGGACGTCGTCTACGCGCCCGAGTTCCGCCGCGAGATCGAGGAGCCGATCGCCGGCGCCGTCGCCGTTCCGCGGGACGTGCCGCTCGTGATCACCGAGGGCAATTACCTGCTGGTCGACGACGGCGAGTGGGGAGCGGTACGTTCGCTCCTCGACGAGGCATGGTTCGTGACGACGGCGGACGAGACGAGGCTGCGCTGGCTGATCCAGCGCCACGTGGACTACGGCAAGGCGCCGGAGGCGGCGCGCGCATGGGCGCTTGGGAGCGACGAACGCAATGCGCGGGTAGTGGACGCCACGAAGGCCCGCGCGGACGCGCTCGTCCAAGTCGGCCAGTGACATCCCACGAGGAGCGGAGAACAGCATGGCCCTGAGCCCCCACGCCGGCGAGCTGCCATCCGCGGCGACGCTCGTGGACGTCGACTCGCTGCTCGCGGCGTACCACGACCGGCCGTCCGGCCCGGTCTCCTTCGGCACCTCCGGGCACCGCGGCACCTCGTTGCAGGGGACCTTCAACGAGGCCCACATCCTCGCCATCGCCGAGGCGGTGTGCCGCCATCGCGAGCGGGCGGCGATCGATGGGCCGATCTACCTCGCGCGCGACACCCATGCGCTGTCGGAGCCCGCGTTCCGGACCGCGATCGAGGTGTTCCTCGCCCACGGGATCCAGGTGCGGGTCGACGCCGCCAACGGCTACACCCCGACCCCGGCTCTGTCGCACGCGATCCTCACCCACAACCGCGAGGGCGACGGCCCCCGCGCCGACGGCGTCGTGCTGACGCCGTCGCACAACCCGCCCGGCGACGGCGGGTTCAAGTACAACCCGCCGAGCGGCGGGCCGGCCGGCTCCGACGTCACGGGAGCGATCGAGAAGGAGGCCAACGCGATCCTCGAGGCCGACCTCGACGGCGTGCAGCGCGCCGAGTTCGACCTCGACCGCTGCCACCCGCACGACTACGTCGCGGCCTACGTCGGCGACCTCGGCTCGGTGATCGACATGGAGGCCATCCGCGACGCGTCGATCAAGATCGGCGCCGACCCGCTGGGCGGCGCGAGCGTCGACTACTGGCCCGCCATCCGCGACCGCTACGGGCTCGACCTCACGGTCGTCAACGACCGCGTCGACCCGACGTTCCGCTTCGTGCCGCTCGACCACGACGGCAAGACCCGGATGGACTGCTCGTCGCCGTACGCGATGTCGGGGCTGATCGAGCTGCGGGATCGCTTCGACGTCGCGGTCGCCAGCGACCCGGATGCCGACCGCCACGGGATCGTGACGCGCGACGCGGGCCTGCTGAACCCCAACCACTACCTGGCCGCGTCGATCGCGTACCTGTTCGGGGGGGCGCGCGACTGGCCCGCCGGCACGGGCGTGGGGAAGACCCTCGTCTCCAGCGCGATCATCGACCGGGTGTGCGCCGACCTCGGCCGCCGCATGTTGGAGGTGCCGGTCGGCTTCAAGTGGTTCGTCGACGGGCTGCTGGACGGCTCGCTCGGGTTCGGCGGGGAGGAGAGCGCGGGCGCGTCGTTCCTGCGCCGCGACGGCGGCCCGTGGTCGACCGACAAGGACGGGATCCTGATGTGCCTGCTGGCCGCCGAGATGACCGCGAAGACCGGGCGCGACCCCGGGGCCGCCTACGACGCGCTGACCGAGCAGTTCGGCCGGCCGGTGTACAAGCGCGTCGACGCGCCGGTCTCACCGAGCGGCAAGCAGGCGCTCGCGACGCTGTCGGCCGACGACGTCGAGAGCTCGGAGGTGGCCGGCGAGCCGATCGTCGACATCCTCACGGAGGCGCCGGGCAACGGGGCGCCGATCGGGGGGCTGAAGGTCGTGGCCGAGAGCGGCTGGTTCGCCGCCAGGCCGTCCGGGACCGAGGACGTCTACAAGCTCTACGCCGAGAGCTTCCAGGGCGAGGACCACCTCGAGAAGATCATCGCCGACGCCCAGGCGCTGATCGACTCCACGCTCGACGCCAAGGGCTGATTCAGCCTTCGTGGACGATCTCGTACAGCCGCTGCATGAGCCGACGAGTGACGTCGGGCGGCCGCTGCCAGACGTTGCGCCCGATCACGATCCCGCGGGCGCCGCTGCCGATCGCCTCCTCGGCGAGTGTGAGCACCGCGTCGGCCTCGCCCGTGCGCGGTCCGCCGAGGATCACCAGCGGGAGCCGCAGCTCGGCCGTCCAGGCGGCCATCAGCTCCTCGCCCGGGTAGGCGACCTTGATGATGTCGGCCCCGACCTCCAGCGCCGCCCGCGCGCCGTCGCCCTCCATCGCGATCCACTCCGCCGTCCGCTCCTCGCCGACGACGATCGGCTCGAGCATCACCGGGAGGTCGAACTCCTCGGCCCGGCGGATCACCTCGGCGCTCCGGGCGAGGGTCTCCGCGCGCTCGTGGCTCGGGACGTTCCACGCCATGAACAGCTTCACGCAGTCGACGCCGAGCTTGGCGGCCTGCTCGACGGAGCCGGCGAGGCCGGCGCCCGCCGTCGTCTCGCCCGGGAGCCGGAAGAAGGTGTCGAGCGTGAGGATCCGCGCGGGCGCGTCGCGGCGGGCGAAGCGATCCGTCGTGAGGCGGGTCAGCCCCGGGGTCATCAACAGCCCGTCGCAGGGGAGGTCGAGCAGCCCGTCCACGCGCGCGACGGGATCCTCGAGGCCCTCGACGCGGCCCAGCGTCAGGCCGTGGTCGACGGGCAGGATCAGGGTGCGGCCGTCCGCCCCGAAGAT
Organism: uncultured Solirubrobacteraceae bacterium; assembly: GCA_963764385.1. Lineage (GTDB taxonomy): Bacteria > Actinomycetota > Thermoleophilia > Solirubrobacterales > Solirubrobacteraceae > DATFQI01. The sequence continues at coordinate 101,033 of CAVXSJ010000011.1, forward strand.
CCGGCCCATGCGGTAGGTCTTTCCGGCGCCCATGGCGGGCAAGGCTAACGCGGCGATGGGCTCGGTCGTGGTCGCAGGTCACGTTTGTGTCGACCTCATCCCGAAGATCCCTAAGACTGTCGCCGTCTCGCGGCCGGGGGAGCTCCTGGAGGTCGGCGCGCTCGCCGTCGGCGCCGGCGGCTGCGTCGCCAACACGGGCGGCGACCTCGCGGAGCTGGGCGCCCTGGTCGACGTCGTGGGCGACGCCGGCGACGACGAGCTCGGCGCGCTGCTCCTGGATCTCCTGCGCGCGCGCGGGACTCAGACGGACCAGATCCGGCTGCGGCCGGGCCGGTCGACGTCCTACTCGCTGGTCTTCGAGCCCGGCGGCCAGGATCGCTCGTTCTGGCACCACGTCGGCGCCAACGCCGAGTTCGACGGCGCCGCGGTGGACGTGTCGGGCGCGCGGCTGCTCCACGTCGGCTACCCGTCGCTGCTGCCCGCGCTGACCGCCGGCGGGGGCGCCGCGCTGGTGGCGCTGCTCGAGCGCGCCCGCGCGGCCGGGATCACCACCTCGCTGGACCTGGCGGTGATCGACCCCGCGTCGCCGGCCGCTCGCGAGGACTGGCCCGCGCTGCTGGAGCGCGTGCTGCCGCTCGTCGACGTCCTCAGCCCGAGCATCGACGACGTGCGCACCGCGCTGGGGCTCGAGACCGGCGACCTGCGGGAGGTGGCGCGCCTGCTGCTCGAGCTCGGCGCGGGGGTGGTGATGCTCACGGCGGGCGCGGCGGGGCTGCAGCTCTCGACCGGGGACGCGGCGCGGCTGGAGGGGGCGGGCGCGCTGCTCGGGAGGGCATGGAGTGGCCAGGAGCACTTCACGCCGCCGCCGCCCTCCGAGGTCCGCACGACGCTGGGCGCGGGCGACGCCGCGACCGCGGGCCTGCTGTACGCGCTGCTCGAGGGCCTCGGACCGCGCGAAGCGGTCGAGATGGCGGCCCGGACGGCCGCCGCGCGGGTCAGCGGGGCGCCGCTGACTCGAGCGTTGCCTCCGCCGTCGCCGCGTCCGTGACCAGGACGTCGATGAGCCCGGCGCGCGCGGCCCCGACGATCGACGGGGCCTTGATCGGGCCCGCGGCCACGGCGATCACGGTGCCGGTGTTGCGGAGTTGATCGCGCGACATGCCCAGCAGGAGCTTCTCGTCCGCGAACGGGACGGGCTTCCCGTCGATGTCGAAGTAGCGCGACACCACGTCGCCGGCCGCGTGGGCCAGGTCGGCCTGCGCGGCGAGGACGTGGGCCGGGGCGGTCTCGACCTCCGCGGTCGGCGGCCCGATGCCGACGAGCGCGGCCGACAGCCGGTCCCAGAGTCCCAGCCGCCGGCTCATGTCCTCGTCGGACAGGAGCGTCCGCCGCAGGCGCGGCGACGGCATGGCGGGGGAGTGCAGGAAGCTGACCTCGGCGCCGCTCGTCCCGGCGATGTGGCGCGCGAGCTCGTTGGTCTGGAAGCGCCCGTCCGTCTCGTCGAAGGCGGCGATGGCGGGGATCAGGCGGACGCCGTGCAGCCGCGGGAAGTGCGGGGAGCGCGCGATCTCCGCGATCGTGTCGCCCCACGAGACGGCCAGCGCGTCGCCGGCGGCGAGCTCGAGCGCCTCGATCTCGGCGAGGGCGGGCGTCACGAGCACGTGCAGCCCGTTCCTGACGGAGCCAGGGGCCACCACCACGCGCCGGAGGCCGAGCGCGGTCCGGAGCTCCTCCGACCGGCCGTCCGGCGCGACGGGGCGCCGGATCTCGATGTGGACGATGCCCTCGTCGCGGGCGAGCTGCAGCAGCCGCGAGACCGAGGAGCGGGAGACGCCGACGCGCTCCGCGATCTCCTGCTGGGAGAGCTGGTCGCGGTAGTAGAGCTCGGCCACGGCAATTAATGTTGCCTCGTGCACAGATGTGCTGGACAAATTCTCAGACACGGCTAGGGTTGTACCAGAACGAAGACACGACCCGCAATCGAGGAAGACGCCGATGCCGTCCATTGACAGCACGCAGAGCACCACCCCGACCACGGCGGAGCGCCGCGCGCTCCGCCAGATCCAGACGCCGGACAACCGCTTCGCCGTGATCGCCGCCGATCACGGGCAGCCGCTCGTCGACATGCTCGACGGCCTCGGCCTCTCCAGCGCCCCGGAGGCCCAGCGGGCGTTCAAGTCGGATCTCGTCGACACCGTCGGTCGTGACGCGAGCGCGGTGCTGCTCGACCCCGACGTCTCGCTGCCCGCCATCGTCGACACCGATGTCCTCGCCCGCGACGTCGGCCTGCTCGTGCGCATCGAGGCGGACGGCCACGACGAGGAGGACGGCCTCCGCCGCTCCGGGCTGATCCCGGAGCTCGGCGCGGAAGGCGCTCGGGCCCTCGGCGCCACGGGCGCCAAGGTGATGGCGTTCCTGCGCGCCGACCGCGAGGACCTCGACGGCTACACCGCCGGCATGGTCCGCGCGGCGCTGGAGGACTGCCGCCGCAGCGACCTCCTGTGCGTGATGGAGCTCATGACCTACCGCGCCGACGACGAGACCCCCGAGGAGTTCGCCGCGCGCAAGGAGGACCTCGTCGTGGAAGGCGCGGTGTTCCTCCAGGAGTGCGGGACGAAGGTCCTCAAGCTCGAGTACCCGGGCAGCGCGGCCGCGTGCCGGCGCATCACCGACGCCGTCGACGTCCCGTGGGCCGTGCTCTCGGCCGGCGTGGACCACGAGGCGTTCTGCGGCCAGCTGCGCGACGCGATGGACGGCGGGGCGGACGGCTTCATCGCCGGGCGCTCGCTGTGGAAGGAAGCCGTCGGCAAGCCCGCGGCCGAGCGCCGCGAGTTCCTCGGCGGCGTCGCCCGCCGCCGCATGGAGGAGCTCCTCACCATCGTCGCGGCCGCCGGGTAGTCCATGAGGTCGCTCCTCACCATCGTCGCCGCCGGTTAGCCGTGCGGCAGCTCCTCCTTGGCATCGACGTCGGCACGACGTACTGCAAGGCGCTCGTGCTCGGCGCCGGTGGCGAGGAGCTCGGCGAGGCCCGTGAGCGGACGCCCTGGGCGCCCGTCGCCACGGGCGCGGAGATCGATCCCCACACGATCGCGCGCACCGCGCATGCGGTGGCGGCGCGAGCGCTCGCCGAGTCCCCGGCGGGGACCGTGGTCGCCGTCGGGATCGCCGGCCTGGCCGAGACCGGCGTGTTGCTCGACCGGCGCGGCGAGCCCGTCGGCCCCGCGATCGCGTGGCACGACGTCCGCGGGGCGGCCGAGGCGCGCGCCATCGCGTCCGAGCTCGGCCGGAGCCGCTTCGCCGCGCAGACGGGCGTGCCCGCGTCCGCGCTGTGCTCGCTCAGCAAGCTCGGGTGGCAGCGCGCCCACGCCGCCGGCGCCGCGGACGCGGTGCGGTGGCTGGGCATGCCGGAGTGGGTGGCGCGCACGCTCGGCGCCGCCGACGTGGCGGAGCTGTCGCTGGCGTCGCGGACCGGGATGCTCTCGCTGCGCGACCGCGCGTGGTGGCCGGAGGCGCTGGCGTGGCTCGGGGTGCCGGAAGGCTTCCTGGCCGAGCCCGTGCCCGCCGGCACGCCGATCGGGCGCGTCGGCGACGCCCTGCCCGCGGCGCGCGATGCGGTCATCACGGTCGCGGGCCACGATCACGTCGTCGCGATGGTCGGCGCGGGGGCGACGGGAGAGGGCGACGTCCTGCATTCCTCGGGGACGGCCGACGTGTTCGTGCGCAGCGTTCCCGAGTTCCTCGAGCCCGGGCGGATCGAGGACGCGGTCGACAACGGCGTGACCGTCGGGTGGCACGTCGTCCCGGAGCGGTGGTCGCTGCTGAGCGGCAACGAGCTCAACGTGGCGCTCGCCTCCGTGCTCCAGATGCTCGGCGTCGACGGGCAGGAGGACCGTGACGCTTTGAATGCGGCCGCCGCGGAGCTCGCGCCGTCCGGGTCGACCCTGCGCCTCGAGGGCGTCGGCGGCTCAGGGCCGCTGTCGCTCCACGGCATCGTGCCCGGGATGAGCCGCGCCCACGTGTGGCGCGCGGCGCTCGAGGCGGGCGCCGACCTGAGCGCCTCCACGCTCGCCCGCAGCGACGCGGTGGGCGGGCCCCGGGGGCGGATCGTGGCGACCGGCGGTGGCGTGCGCGGCGCCGCCGCCCGTGCCGTCAAGGAGGAGCGCATCGGGCCGATCGAGTGGTCGCCCGTGCAGGAGGCGACCGGCCGCGGCGCCGCCGTGCTCGCCGGCCTCGCCGCTGGGCTCTACGCCTCGGTGGAGGACGCGCCGGGGACGACCTCCGCCGCGGCGTAGGGCATCCCTCGGCGGGTTCTGCGCCGCCGCGTGCGGCGTCTGTGGGCGGGTTCTTCGCCGCCGGCGTCTACGGCGGCTGGGTAGGGAGGTGGTGAGGCCGGCGTGGGCGGGGGGTGGGCTGGATCGTGTTCGTTGAGCGGGCGAGATACGGCCGGGCGAGGGCGTGGGGCCCCCTTGTGTCCGCTCTGCGAACGCTGGAAGTGCCCGGGCCCCTGGGGTGGGCCCTTTGAGGGGGCTCCCTGCACGTAAGAGAGGGCCCGCCCTCAAGACCGCGCCAAAACTCCCTCACTCATACCCAGCCGCAGTTCAAGGCATCGGCGGACCCTGGGAGGTCCCGTGCGCCGGGCAAGCGCGAGGGGAGTAGGCTCGGAGGCCGGATGCTGAAGACCTTTCATGACGGACAGCTCGTGAGCGTGGCTCACGAGGGCGGCAAGCTGGACGGCGTGGTCGCCCACGTCCCCAGCCTCATCAAGGTCGAGGTCGCCGTCGAGGAGGCCGAGCGGGGGCCGGTGTTCCGCACCGTGCACCCGAAGGCGCTGTCGCCTCGCGACACGCCCGGGCCGGCCGACGACGCGCTGCGCAAGCTGATCCATCGCGCGGGCGGCACCGGCCACGCCGAGCCGGGCGGCGGCTCCCCCGTGCACGGCCGGCGGGCGCACACCCGCGCGGCGACGCACCGCACCACCGGCCGCTAGGGGCTGTCGATTTCCGACGTGCTCGCGTGTCGTCCCTGAAGGGGCGCGACGGTCGCGTTCAACGGCCACCCGAGGTACGTGGCGTCGCGGACGCGCGACTCGCTCGGATGGAGCGGCTCGACGCTGCTGTCGGGCGACACGGCCGCCGCGGTGGCGGCGCTCAAACGGGAGCCGGGGCGGGAGCTCCAGGTCCACGGCAGCGCCGGGCTCGTGCAGACGCTCCTGCAGCCCGACCTCGTCGACGAGTTCCGCAATCCTGACGTTCCCGGTGGTGCTCGGCCAGGGGACGCGCCTGTTCGGTGACGGTGCGCGGCCGCTGGCGCTCGAGCACGTCGAGCAGCGGACCACGGGCAACGGGGTGACCGTCGAGATCCTCCGGAACGCGGGCAAGCCGGAGTTCGGCCGCTACAGCGTCGGTGACGAGGCGATGCGCTAGAAAGGCCCGATGCCCAGGATCGCCTTCGTCGGCGCCGGTTCGACGGTGTTCACCCGCAACCTGGTCGGCGACATCCTCCGCCTCCCGGAGCTCCGGGACTCCACGGCGTTCGCGTTGATGGACATCGACGCCGAGCGCCTGCGGACGTCGGAGATCGTCGCGCAGCGGCTCGTCGCCGCGCACGGGGCAAGCGCGAGCGTGGAGGCCACGCTCGACCGGCGGGAGGCGCTCGCGGGCGCCGACTACGTGGTCACGTCGTTCCAGGTCGGCGGGCTGCGGCCGTCGACGGTGGTCGACTTCGAGGTGCCCGAGCGCTTCGGGCTGCGCCAGACGATCGCGGACACGCTCGGGGTCGGCGGGATCATGCGCGGCCTGCGGACGATCCCGGTGCTGCTCGACGTGTGCCGGGACATGGAGGAGCTGTGCCCGGACGCGCTGCTGCTCCAGTACGCCAACCCGATGGCGATGCTGTGCTGGGCGGTCGCGGAGGCCTCGCGGGTGCGCACGGTGGGGCTGTGCCACTCGGTCCAGCACACCGCGGGCGAGCTCGCCGCCGACCTCGGCGTGCCGGCCTCCGAGGTCGACTACCACGTCGCGGGCATCAACCACATGGCGTTCTTCCTGCGCCTCGAGCGCGGCGGCGAGGACCTGTACCCGGCGCTGCGAAACGTGGAGCCACCCGCGGGCAACCGGGTCCGCTACGAGCTGCTGCGCCACTTCGGCTCGTTCGTGACCGAGTCCTCCGAGCACTTCGCCGAGTACGTCCCGTGGTTCATCAAGGCCGCGCGTCCCGACCTGATCGAGCGCTTCGGGATCCCGCTCGACGAGTACCTGCATCGCAGCGAGCGCCAGATCGCCGAGTGGGACGCGATGCGCGCCAACCTCGAGCGCGACGACGCGCCGATGAGCGTCGAGCGCAGCGCCGAGTACGGGGCGGCCATCATCCGCGCGTGCGAGACGGGCGAGCCGTACCGCTTCAACGGCAACGTCCCCAACCGCCACGGCGACGGCGTGCTGATCGACAACCTGCCGGCCGACTGCTGCGTCGAGGTGCCGTGCGTCGCGACCGCCGGCGGGATCGAGCCGGAGCCGGTCGGCGCCCTGCCCCGCCACCTCGCCGCGCTGATGCAGACCAACGTGAACGTCCAGGGCCTGACCGTCGAGGCGGCGCTGACCGGCCGGCGCGAGCCGGTCTACCACGCCGCCATGCTCGATCCCCACACGGCGGGGGAGCTGCCCCTCGACGAGATCGCCGCCTTGGTCGACGCGCTCATCGAGGCCCACGGGGACTGGATCCCGCCGCTGGCATCAGCCGCGGCAGCCGGCGTGCGCGCATCAGCGCACGAGGGACGCGTCGTCGGCGGGCGCGACTGGAGCCTACGCGCGCTGGAATCTCCACCCGACGACGCGACCGCCTGAGGATCCTGATCGGCGCCGTCTTCGGGCGGTTAGGCCGTGAGGCGCCTGGCTTTCCGGGCGAACACGGAGGCACCCGCCGGGCGCTCGCGCCGGACGTCGAGCGCGATGAGGCCGAGGTTGGCGAGCGCGACCGCGCCGGGGATCGCCGTCAACAGCGCCACCGGCTCGGCGGCCGCCGAGAAGCCCAGCCACGCGCCGAGCACGGCGCCGGCCAGCGCGACGGCGAGTCCCGTCCGGCGGGTGCGCTTCGGGAGCGACCGCCGCGCCCACGCCCAGTAGACGCCGAGCCCGACCGGCACGGCGACCGACGGCACGACCACGAGCGCGCCGTCCACGGGAGCGCGGAGGGAGAGCGAGAGCGCGAGCAGGACGCCGAGCGCCCAGCCGCCGAGCCCGAGCACGAGGGCGAGCACGGAGCGCGCGGCGGCGGCCGCCCGGCCCGGGACGCGGTCGCGCCGGCGGGAGGCGCGCCACAGCCCCAGCAGCGACAGGAGCGCGACGGCGGCGAAGCCGACCAGGCCGGCGGCGAGCGCCTTGGCGAGCAGCGTCTGCCGGAGCGCGTGGAAGTCCATCGCACGGTGGCGGTACAGCGAGTCGTCGACCCGGCCGGTGTCGAGGAACGTGCCGAGGAGGTGCGTCGAGGCGCGGCGCTGCTGGGTCCAGAAATCCGTCGTGTGGCCCAGCTCGGACAGCACGACCTGGCGGCCGTTGGGCAGGTGCGGCAGCAGCTCGCGCGTCGCGGCGCCGGCGGGGGTGGCGAGGTCCAGCGTGCCGCCGACGAGCAGCGTCGGCACCTTCGAGGTGCGCACGCGGGCGTACTGATCGTCGGCGTCGATGGCGGGCCAAGCGAGCCGGCCGCCGCCCCACAGGAACTCGTTCCCGGGGTCGCCGAGGAGCGAGCCCTTCTCCGAGGCGAAGTGGCGCTCGGCGGCGGCCGCGTCGGCCCTCGAGACCGCCGCGACGTCGCCCCACACCCACGCCTTGGGGAGCATCAGGTCACCGGCGAGCGACATGAACCACAGGCCGGCGACGTCGCCGCGAGAGGCCGAGAGCCAGCTGTCGATCGTCATCGGCGAGGAGATCGGCGAGGCGGCCGACGTCGAGTCGACGAGGCCCATGAAGGAGGCCAGGCGCACGTTGCCGCGCTTGATCGGCAGCGGTCCCCAGTGTCCGGGGATATCCGCCGCCGTGCGGCGCATCGCGCCGCCGGGTCGCCGAGCATCGCTGCGGCCGCGTCGCTGGTGCACGCGTAGCGGGCGCCTCGAGCGGTCGTAGGCGAGACGCGCTGCGAGAGCGAGTAGCCCGCGAGGTCCACGCCGTCGGAGCGGAGCCGGTCCGCGCACGACCGGAACGCGCTCGTGTACGCGCGCAGGGAGGCGGAGCCGAGCAGGTCGGCGGAGCGCCGCAGCGCGGAGGACACCTCGGGGCAGTCGAGCTTGGAGGAGCCGTCGACGCCGCGGTAACCCACGAGCACGACGTCGTGGCGGCCGGCGATCCGGCTCGCGTAAGGGAAGGTCATGTTGCTCTGGCCCGGGCCGCCCTCCAGGCGGAAGACGGGCGCGCCGGGCTTCGCCGCCCGCGCGCGGATGCGGGTGACGGGGAGCGCGATCAGGCGTGAGCCGGACCCGTTCTCCGACACCACCAGCGTCCCGCAGTCGGCGCGGTGGTCGCCGCGCTCGGTGGGATAGGTGCAGGGCTTCATCGTCAGCTCGCCGGGGTGAGCCCCGGCCGGCACGGAGACCGCGCGGGTGCCGGGCGCGAGCCAGATCGCGAAGAGGCCGAGCAGCGTGCCGGCGATGAGTACGAGACCGGCGATCCGCCGGGGGTGAAGGTCTTGGAGTCCATGGCGGCGACGCTACGGGCGGTCTCCCACGCGCACATCGGCCACGGGGACCGTCCGCCTCCCCCGGCAGACGATCGCCATCTCCTCCCTTCGGAGGAGGCCGGGAGCGCCCGGGCCGGATACGGTCGGCAACGTGAGACGGCTTTGGCTCCTGGTGCGGCGTCATGGGCTCGACGCGCTGATCGTGGTGGCGGCGATCGAGGGGGCGGTGGAGGTGGCGCTGCGCGACGGCCCCGAGGCGCCGACCATCACGCCGTGGTTCGCGGTCCCGGCGATCCTGCTGATGGTGCTGCCGCTGCTCGCCCGCCGGCGGCTTCCCTTCGCCGCGCCCGCCCTCGTGTGGATCCTGGGCGCCGCGCTGTCCTTCATCGACGGCCGGTTCGTCACCCTGTCGGCCAGCACGTTCGCGGCGGGCATGGCCGCCGCCCTGCTGCTCGGGCACCAGCGCGAGGAGCGCCAGGCCCGGATCGGCCTCGCGATCACGCTCGGCTGCTCGGTCATCGTCGTCTACAACGACCCGTCCCACGACACCGGGTCGCTCGTCTTCAGCCCCGTCCTGTTCGCCATCTGCTGGCTCGCGGGCTTCGCGCTGCGCGAGCACGGGGAGCGGGCCGACGCGGCGGAGGTCCGCGCGGCCCGCGCCGAGCGCGAGCGGGAGACCGCCGCGCGCCTGGCCGTCGCGGAGGAGCGCGCGCGGATCGCGCGCGAGCTGCACGACGTGGTCGCCCACGCGGTCAGCGTGATGGTGCTACAGGTCGGCGCGGTGCGCCACGGCATGCCCGCCGAGCTCGGCGAGAGCAAGGACGCCCTCGAGGGCGTCGAGCGGACCGGGCGCAGCGCGATGGCCGAGATGCGCCTCCTGCTCGGCGCGATGCGCGACGGCGACGAGCCCGCCGAGCGCGCGCCGCAGCCCGGCCTGGACGGCCTCGAGGCGCTCGCCGAGCAGGTGCGGCGCGCCGGGCTGCCCGTCGAGGTCCGCGCGGAGGGCGAGCCCGTCGCCGCTCCCGCGCCCGATCGACCTGTCCGCCTACCGCGTGGTGCAGGAGGGGCTCACCAACGCGCTCAAGCACGCCGGCGCCGGCCACGCCGACGTGCGCGTGCGCTACGAGCCCGATCACCTGCTCGTCGAGGTGCGCGACGACGGCGCCGGCACGTCGGTCTCCGACGGCCTCGGCCACGGGCTGATCGGCCTGCGCGAGCGTGTGCACATCTACGGCGGCGAGATGTCCGCCGGCCGCGAGCCGGACGGCGGCTTCCTGCTGAGCACGCGGCTCCCATCGCGGGCGGTGGGTCGTGAGCATCCGGGTGCTGGTCGCCGACGACCAGCAGATGGTGCGCGCCGGCTTCCGCATGCTGCTCTCAGGCTTGGCTGTCGCGTAAGTCCTGCGGCGCCGCGCGTCGCGCGGCCGGGGCGGTGAGATCGGCGCGGCGGCGCCGTGCGCGCGGCGGGCGGCCGGGCGTTAGGCGGCCGCGAGGGTGTGGCGGTGGAGCTTGAGGAGGTTGTGGGTGGCGGTGATCAGCCGCCATTCGGTGCGGACCGCGCCGCGGCCGCGGCGTCTGAATCGGTCGAGGCCGCGGTTGAACTTCATCTGCGCGAACACGGGCTCGATCATCGGCTGGCGTTTGCGGTAGAGCTCGCCGCCGCGCTCGGTGGCCAGCAGCTCGCGCATCTCGTCGTAGCGGCCGCCGTCCCAGTTGCGCCGCGTGGTGCGTTTGCGGCTGGTGTCGGGCGGGATCAACACCTGGATGCCGCGATCGACGATCCGTTGCATCTGCTCGCCGTGCCAGTAGCCGGCGTCGGCCAGCAGCACCCCGGGCGTGCTCATCAACGCCCGGCCGCGTGCGAGTTCGTGTTGGGCGGCGTCGAGCATCGGTTCCAGGTGCCCGAAGTCGGCGCCGACGGTCGCGATCTCGGCGGCCAAGACGATCTGGTGCTCGTTGGTGACGGCTTGGGCGTTGTAGCCCTGGATCCATCCGCGCAGCCCCTTGACGACCTTCGAGTCCGGGTCGCTGAGATTGATCCGGCCCTCCGGGATCGGCGGCGGCGTGAAGGGCTTGGTCATGCCGGGCGCCATCCGTCGCGACCCGTCCGCGGCGATGCCGCGCGCCCGCCAGGCCTCGTAGGCCCGGTTGGCGCGGACCTCAGTCCACAGCTCCTCGTCCAGACGACGTTTGGCCTGCTTGACGCGCTGCGGGCGGTCTCGCGGCACCGGCTGCGGGTTCGCCGAGCGCTCGGCCTCCAGGCGCTTCTTGGCTTCGCGCAGCCAGCCGCGCCGCCCCGCGCTGGTGGAGAACTCCGGCGGGAGCTCGTCGCCGCGGCGATCGCCGTAGAGCTCGTCCTCGGCGGCGTCGGTCGCGATCGCCTCCTCGACGATCTCGCGCGCGAGCTGCTCGTAGTCGAGGTTCTCGTTGCGGCTCGCATTGGCCTGCACCTTCGTGCCGTCGACCGCGAGCACCCCGACCTGCGCCAGCCCGCTGCGGGCGCACAGCGTCAGCACCTCGCCGAACAAGCCCGCGAGCGCCTGCTGGTGACGCTCGACGAACCGGGCGATCGTGGCGTGATCGGGCCGCTGCTGCGCCGCGATCACCCGAAACGCGACATCCTCCGAGCACGCCCGCTCGATCACCCGCGACGACCGGGTCCCGCGCGCGTAGGCGTAGAGCAACAGCGCCACCATCATCGCCGGGTCATAAGCCGGCCGCGCCCGCCCATCGACCCGATAGGCCGCGTAGAACGCGTCAAGGTTCATCTCGCCGACGGCGTCGATGACAAACCACGCGAGGTGGTTCTCCGGCAGCCACTCGCGGACGTCGGGCGGCATCAGAAACGACTGCTCGCGATCACACGCGACAAAGCGCTGAGCCATGCCCCAGAATCGTCTTAAACGACGCCGGACGGCACCCGACTTATGCGACAGCCTCAGGCGAGCCCGACATCGAGATCGTGGCGGAGGCCTCCAACGGCATCGAGGCGGTTCATCAGGCGGCGCGCTTTCAACCGACCGTCGTGCTGATGGACATCCGCATGCCCGAGCTCGACGGGCTCGAGGCGGCCCGCCGCATCCTCGCGGCCGACCCCGGCGCGAGGGTGTTGATCCTCACCACCTTCGGCCTCGACGAGTACCTCTACGAGGCGCTCGCGCTGGGCGCGAGCGGCTTCGTGCTCAAGGACGACCCGCCCGAGCAGCTGATCGCCGCCGTCCGCACGGTGGCGGGCGGCGACGCGCTGCTCTCGCCCTCGATCACGAAGCGCGTGATCCGGGAGTTCACGCGGATGCCGCGCGCCGCCCCGCCCGCGGCGGTCGAGCAACTCACGCCGCGGGAGCGGGACGTCCTGCGCCTGGTGGCGCTCGGCTACTCGAACGCGGAGATCGCCGCGGAGCTGATCATCAGCGAGACGACGGTCAAGACCCACGTCACGCACGTGCTCCAGAAGCTCGATCTCCGCGACCGCGTCCAGGCCGTCGTGATGGCGTACCGGACGGGCTTGTTCGAGGCCGACGCGTAGCTAGGCCGCGGCCGGCACCGGGTCCGGACGCACGACGACCGTGTCGGCGACCGGCACGATCTCGTCGGCCCGCATCTTCGACGCGGCCGCGTGGGCGCGGATGGCCTCGGGGCTCTCGGCCTCGTAGATGCACACGGTGCCCAGCGCGCCGCTCTCCTCGGCGACGACGTAGGAGCGGATCCAGCGGACGCCGGAGCCCTCCTTGTCGCCCTCGGCGGTGGAGCGCGCGGCGGCGGCCTGGAGGTCCTCGGCGTCGGTGAAGCCGTTCTTGCGGCGGATGGCGTAGAGGTCCATGGTCGACTCCTTCTGGGCCGATGGCGGCCCGGTTCGATGACGTGCCGAGACCGTACGGGCGGCCCGGCGCGCCGCCATCCGCGGGATTGCCGTACTTGTGCCGTAGGCATGCCGTACTTGCTTGAGAACGGCGCCCGCGCGGCCGTAGAGTCGGCCCATGCAACGGCTCGTCGGTCGCCACACGGAGCGCGAACGCCTCGAGGCGGCGCTGCGCCGGGCGCGGCTCGGCGAGGGCTCGATCGTCCTCATGAGCGGGGACGCCGGCGTGGGGAAGACGCGGCTGGCGGCGGAGCTCGCGGCGGGCACGCAGGCGGTGCGCCTGCGCGGGGCGGCCGGGCAGGGCGGCACGCCGCCCTACGGGCCGCTGGTCGCCGCGCTGCGCAGCCACCTGCGCGGCAACCCGGAGGCCCTCGACGGCTGCGGACCCCTGCGCGGGCAGCTCGCGCTGCTGCTCCCCGAGCTCGGCGACCCGGCCGCCGAGGCGGACCGCCCGACGCTGTTCGAGGCGATGCGCTGCGCGCTCGCGCAGATCGCCGCCGGCCGGCACGCGCTCGTCGTCCTCGATGACCTCCAGTGGTCCGACGAGGCGACGCTCGAGATGCTGTCCGCCCTCGCCGAGCCGCTCGGCGAGCTGCCCGTCCTCGTGGTCGCCGCGTACCGCTCCGACGGGCTGCCGCGCGACCACGGCGTCCGGCGGCTGCGCAACGACCTGCGCCGGACGGGCCGCCTCGACGAGCTGCCGCTCGGCCCGCTCGACCTCGACGCCACCGCTGAGCTGCTCGAGCAGGCGCTCGGCGCCTCGCCGTCGCCGGGCCTCCTCCACACGATCCACGACCGCACCGAGGGCATCCCCTTCTTCGTGGAGGAGCTCGCCGCGGCGCTGCGCGTCAGCGGCGCCGTGCGGGAGGGGCGGCGAGGTCTCGAGCTCGCCCAGGACGGCGACGTCCCGCTTCCCGACACCGTGCGCGACGCGGTGCTCATCCTCGCCTCCGAGCTCTCCGAGGCGGGCTGCGCGGCCGCCGAGGTCGCGGCGGTGGCGGGCGAGACCTTCGATCCGGACCTGGTCGCCGGGCTCGCGAGCGACGAGGGCCTGTCCGAGTTGTTCGACCGCGGGCTGCTGCGCGAGGACCCGACGGGCTTCCGGCACGCGCTCACGCGCGAGGCCCTGTACGCGGACGTCCCGTGGATGCGGCGGCGCTCGCTGCACCGCGCGCTCGCCGAGGCGCTCGAGGCGTCGGGCGCCGAGGCGCGGGAGATCGCGCGCCACTGGCTCGGCGCGCGCGTCGGGTCGAGCGCCCGCGAGGGGCTCCTGCGCGCCGCGGAGGAGTCCGAGGCCGTGCACGCGTACCGCGACGCGGCGGCGGCCGACCGCCAGGCGCTCGAGCTGTGGCCGGAGGGCGGCGACGAGGACCGCCGCGGCGAGGCGCTCGAGCGCTACGCGCGCTGCTCGCGGCTGGCCGGGGAGCTGACCGAGGCGAGCCGGGCGCTGCGCGAGCTGTGCGCGATGCGCGCCCAGGACCAGGCGGGCCTCGCCGACGCCCAGCGCGAGCTGGCCGCCGTGCTCGAGCTGCGCGGCGACCGGGAGGCCGCGTTCGCGGCGCGGCGGATCGCCGCCGACGCGTACGCGGACACGGGCCGCCCCGCCGAGGCCGCCGTCGAGCGGCTGGCGATGGCCAACCAGCGCCGCCTGTCCGCCGCCCACCACGAGGCGGTGGACCTCGCGCGCCGCGCCCGCGCGGAGGCGGACGCCGCCCACCGTGTCGACCTCCAGATCCGCGCCCGCGGGCTCGAGGGGATGGCCCGCGCCAAGGACGGCCACTACGACGAGGGCCTCCAGCTCGTCCGCGGCGGGCTCGCGCTGGCGCTCGAGCACGACCTCACGGGGGTCGCGGCCGAGCTCTACCAGCGCCTCAGCCTGACCCTGTACGAGGCGGCCGACCTCCGGGCGCCGAGGCGGCCCTCGATACCGCGCTGCAGCTGTGCAAGGCGCGCCCGGACCCCGGCACCGAGACGGCGTGCGTGACGTGCATGGCGTACGTGCTGCGCGAGCGCGGCGAGTGGGCCGCCGCCGCCGACATGTGCCGCGAGCTGGTCGCGAGCGGCACCGCCGTGTACGTCGCCGAGGGCCTGCTCGGCGCCATCCACGCCTACGAGGGCAAGCTCGGCTCGGCGCGCCGGCTGCTCACCTCCTCGCTCGCCGTCGCGTCGCGCCTGAGCCACTACAACATGACCGTCGACACCACGGCGGCGCTCGCGCGCATCGCCGCCGCCGAGGGCGCCGACGACGAGGCGCGGGAGCGCTGCCGCGCCGTGCTCGCCCGCTGGGAGGCGAGCGACGACCACCACTACGCCGTCGCCGGCGTCCGCTGGGCCGCGGCGTTCCACGCCTCGCGCGGCGACCGCCGGGGCGCGCACGCCTGCGCCGAGGCGCTCGCGCGGATGGCGTCGGAGACCGGCCACCCCGACGCGCTGGCGGCGCTGGCCCACGCGATCGCCGAGACGGCGCTGCTGGAGGGCGACCCGGACACCGCCGCGGAGCAGCTGACCAGGGCGGTGGAGCTGCATCGCAACCTCGACATGCCGTTCGAGCGCGCGCAGATCGAGCTGCGCGCCGGGGTCGCCCTGACCGCCGCGGGCGAGCGCGAGCTCGGGGTCGAGCGCCTCGTCGACGCCTACCGCACGGCCCGCAAGCTGGGCGCCCGGCCGCTGGCGGCCGAGGCCGCGCGCGAGGTGGCCCGGCTGGGGGAGTCCGTCACGGCACGGCTCGGCAGCCGCGCGGAGGCCGATGCCGACGCCGGCGGGCTGACCCGGCGCGAGCGCGAGGTCGTCCGGCTGCTCGTCGTCGGCCGCACGAACCGCGAGATCGCGCAGGAGCTGTTCCTCAGCACCCGCACGGTCGACATGCACGTGCGCAACATCCTGCGCAAGCTGGACTGCCGGTCCCGCGTCGAGGCCGCCGGCCGCGCGCGTGAGATCGGGCTGGTGGCCGAAGCGGGTTGAGTCCGCGCGCTCGGACGCCGATGCGTATCAGTGATGTGCTCGCTTGCGTGATTTCCGCATACCGCCGGGGCCGACCGGCGAGCGCCGGCTGCTCGCCCGATCGCTCGGCTGGCTGCACGTCGTCGGCGCCTCGCTGTCGGTGGTGTGGCTGGTCATGCCGCACGCTCCCGGCGCGCAAGAGCCGCTGATCGTCGCCGCGACGGTCGGCGCGTACGCGATCGCGGCGGTCCTGTTCGTCGGGAGGGCGCGGGTCTCGCTCGTCGGCGGTGCAGGCGCTGATGCTGGGCACCACCACGGTCATCTCCGTGGCCGCCGCGGCGTCCGCCGAGCGCGGCAGCGTCTACGGCCTCTTCTACCTGTGGGCCACGCTGTACGCGTTCTCGTTCTTCAGCCGCCGCCAGGCCCTCGTACAGGTCGCCGCCGTCGCCGGCGCGTAGCGCTGGTCCTGGTCGTCCAGCGGGCCGTGACCCCGTGGTACGAGGACTTCACCCGCTGGACGCTGACGATGGGCACGCTGCTGGCCGCCGGATGGCTCGTGCGCACCCTCACCGGGCAGCTCCGCGAGCGCGAGCAGCAGCTGCGGCTCGGCATCGAGCAGTCGGAGCTGGCCAGCGCCAAGCTCAGCCTCGACGGGACGGTCCTCGACGTCAACGAGGCCGCCGCGAGGCTGGTGGCCGTGCCGCGCGATGCGCTGATCGGGACCAACGTCTACCGCCTGCGCCATCCCGAGGACCGCGAGCTCCACGCGGCGGCCGTGAGCGCGCGTGACGAGGCGAGTCCACGCGTATCGCTACGAGACCCGGCTCGTGCGCCCCGGCGGGGAGATCCGCTGGGTGTCGATGACCGCGTCGGTGGTCCAGCGACGACCGCGGCCGCCCGCTGCACGTCTTCGCGCAGTTCGACGACATCACGGCGCAGCGCCTGCACGTCGCGCGCCAGGAGGCGCTCAGCCGGCTCGCCCGTCTCGCGCTCGACGGCACGGACACGGGGGAGCTGGCCCTCCAGGCCGCCGGGCATCATCAGCGACGGCCTCGACGGCGCCCGCGTCGCGGTGACGCTCTCCTCCGCGGAGGAGGTGCCGCCGAGCATCGCCGGGACCCAGGGGTGGCCGGAGGCCGACGTGCGGGCGGTGCTGGCCGCGGGCCTGCTCACCGTCCCCGCCGAGGGAACCGTCATCGAGCACGGGCTGTGGCTGGAAGGCCTCGGCGAGGCGTCGGCGATCCGGGTCGCGATCCGGACGCCGGAGGGGCCGCTCGGCGCGCTGTGCGCGCACGCCTGCGAGCGCCGCTTCGATCGCGAGGACGAGCTGTTCATGGAGGCCGCCGCGGGCGTCCTCGCGGCCACCGAGTCCCGCGCCCGCGCCGAGAGCCGCCTGCGCCACCAGGCGCTGCACGACCCGTTGACCGGGCTGCCCAACCGCACGCTGCTGCAGGACCGTCTCGAGGTCGCTCTCGCGGGCGCCCCAGCCGGCCACGCGGTCGGCGCGCTGTTCATCGACCTCGACCACTTCAAGGTCATCAACGACTCGCTCGGACACGACGTCGGCGACGAGCTGCTCGTGCAGGTGGCGGCGCGGCTGACCGACGTGCTCCGCCGCGGCGACACGCTCGGCCGCCTCGGTGGCGACGAGTTCATGGTCATCAGCGGCGCCCGCCCGGATCCGGCGGAGCACGTCCTGCTGGCCGAGCGGCTCGGCGCGGCGCTCGAGGAGCCGTTCATCGTCCGCGGCGACGAGCTCGCCATCTCCGCGAGCATCGGCATCGCCTCCGGCGACTGGGACGCCGACTCCAGCGCGCTGGTCCGCGACGCCGACGCCGCGATGTACCGCGCCAAGAGCCTGGGCCGCGCCCGCTGCGAGCTCTTCGACGACGCGCTGCGCGCGAGCGTGCTCCGCCGCCTGACCACCGAGAAGGCGCTGCGCGCCGCGGTCGCGGGAAACGCGTTCGAGCTCGCCTTCCAGCCGATCGTCACGCTCGACGCGAACACGATCGTCGCGGCCGAGGCGCTGCTGCGCCTCAACGGGTGCGACGGCCTTCCGATCTCGCCCCTCGAGATGATCTCGATCGCGGAGGAGACCGGGCTGATCGTGCCGATCGGCGCCTGGGTGCTCACCGAGGCCTGCGCCCGCGCGGCGGTGTGGCAGCGCATCGTCGGCCGCCGCGTCGACGTGTCGGTGAACCTCTCGTCGCGCCAGCTCACCCACCCCGACCTCGTGAGCCACGTGCAGGCGGCGCTGGACGGCTCGGGCCTGCCCGCCGACGCGCTCATCCTCGAGATCACCGAGAGCGTCCTGCTGGGCGACGCCGAGCGCCCGCTGGAGGCGCTCCGCGCCCTGCGCCGCCTCGGGATCCGCCTCGCCCTGGACGACTTCGGGACCGGCTACTCCTCGCTCGCCTACCTGACCCGGCTGCCGCTGGACATCGTCAAGCTCGACCGGGCGTTCATCGCCCAGCTCGCGCCCGGCTCGCAGGAGGCCGCCGTGACCGCCGCGATCGCCCAGATGGCCGGCGCCATCGGCGTCACCGTGATCGCCGAGGGCGTCGAGACCGCCGCGCAGGCCGAGGTCCTCACCGGGCTGGGGATCAACCTCGCCCAGGGCTACCACTTCGCCCGCCCGATGACGCCCGAGGCGCTCGAGGCGCATCCGTATCTCGCCGACGGGACCGCAGTGCGGCTCCCGGCCGGCACGCCCGCCTGACCCTCACGGAGCTCGGTCGGCTACAACGGTGGGGTGCTCCCAGCACCTCCTGACGTCGTCGTGCGGGTGGCCGGCCCGGACGACGTCGGCGCGCTGACGGCGCTGCGGTCGTCGTGGACCGGCGAGGCCTCGGAGCTCGAGGGGTACATCGCCGCCTGGCTCGCTGCCGAGGGCGACCGCCGCACGACCTGGCTCGCCACGCTCGGCGACGCCGCGGCCGGTATGGCGTCCATGTTCGAATACCGGCGGATGCCGCGCGCTGGCCGCCCGGACTCGCGCTGGGGCTACGTCAGCAACATGTTCGTGCGCGAGGACCTCCGCAACCGCGGCATCGGCTCGGCGCTCCTTACAGCGGTCATCGCCGCTGCCGACGAGCGCGGCTATCCCCGCCTCGTGCTGTCGCCCGCCGTTCGCGCGCTCCCGTTCTACCGGCGCGCCGGGTTCCTCGTCCCCGACGAGGCGGCGGGCGACGACCGTCTGCTGGTGCTCCCACGGCCGTGACGTTCGCCGAGCTTCATCACCGCGCACTGCTCCCGAATGCCTGGGACGCGCCGTCCGCGCCGGCGTTCCTGGACGCCGGGTTCGACACCCGCGTCGCCACGTACTGGCCGCACGAGGACGCGAGCTCGACGCTCCGGCGCGCCCTCGCGTACGTCGAGGCCGGCGCTGCCGGTCCCCGGCCTCTCGCTCGACGAGCTGGGCGCGCTCGGCGTCCGCAGGGTGAGCACCGGGTCGCTGCGCCAGAGAAGGGCTAGGCGACGATCGGGAGGTCGTACGTGCGGCGCAGGCTCGTGCCGATCCGGGAGACGTCGGTGCCGTACACGTGCAGGGTGATCGCCGTCTCCTCGTTCGGGTTGAGGATCCGGTGGATGTCGCCGGGGGGCGCGTCGCCGCCGACGGATCCGGCGGGACACGGCTGGCGGCCCCCGGCGATCAGGGCGTCCTCGGCGTCGTTGAGCGTGAAGAGGTCCTCGACCGGCTCGCCCTGGAGCGTGGCGAAGACGCACCAGGTCACGTGGTCGTGGATGCGGGTCTCCTGGCCCGGCCGCCACACCATGGCGAGGATCGAGAAGGTGCCGTCGGGCTCGATGTGGAGGCGGTGCGCGGCGTAGCGCTCGGCCGAGCCGGCGCGTTCGGCGGGCGTGAGGATCGAGGCGGTCGGCCCGTGCTCGCGCAGGGCGGCGGCGACGTCCGCGGCGGTCGCGCTCCAGTCGCGGTGGTCGGCGATCGCTCCGCGGACCGCCGCGACGAGGCCTTCGAGGGCCTGGCCGGTGGTGCGCTGCAAGGTGGAGGTCGTCATCCCTAGCACCGTACGGGAGATGTGGACCATTGGTAAGGTCCAATCAGATGGTCGTCGAGTGGTCCGGTTTGGCACCGGAGATCCTGCTCCGCCTGGACCGGTCGCACCGCGGGACGCTGGGCGCGCAGCTCCAGCAGCACCTGCGCGACGCGGTGCGCTCCGGGCGGCTGGCCGCCGGTGAGCGGTTGCCGTCCACGCGCGAGCTGGCCCGCGAGCTCGATATCTCCCGGGGACTGGCGCAGGATTCCTACGAGCAGCTCATCGCCGAGGGCTACCTCATCGCCCGCTCCGGCTCGGGGACGCGCGTCGCCCCCGCCGGCCATCCCGCGCCGCGGGCCGCCCGCCCGGAGGCGGCGGCGGGGCTGTCGATCGACTTCGCCTCCGGCGTCCCCGACGTCGCGCGCTTCCCCATGCGCGACTGGCTGTGGGCGCTCAACGAGGCCGGCCGCGCGGCGCCGCTGAGCTTCGCCGAGTACGGCGACGCCGCGGGGCGGCCGGAGCTGCGCGCCGTCGTCGCCGGCTACCTGCGGCGGGTCCGCGCCGCCGCAGCCCAGCCGGAGGCGATCGTCATCTGCAACGGCTTCACGCAGGGCCTCCAGCTCGTCCTGGCCGCGCTGGCGGCCGGCGGGCACCGGCGGCTCGGGCTCGAGGACCCCGGCCACCACGACTGGGCGCCGATCGCCGAGCGCGCCGGGCTGCGGCCCGCCCCGGTCCCCGTCGACGCCGACGGGGCCCGCGTGCGGGCAACGCCGGCCGGCGTCCGCGCCGTGGTGCTCACGCCGGCGCACCAGACGCCGAGCGGGGTGGTCCTGACGCCCGCGCGCCGGCACGAGACGATCGCGTGGGCGGCGGAGCGCGACGGCGTGGTGATCGAGGACGACTACGACGCGGAGTTCCGCTACGACCGGCAGGCGGTCGGCTCGCTGCAGGGCCTCGCGCCGGACCGCGTGTTCCTGATCGGCACCGTGAGCAAAGTGCTCGGCCCGGCGCTGCGGCTCGGCTGGGTCGTCTGCCCGCCGGACATGGTCGACGCCGTCGCCGACGCGAAGCGGCTCGCCGACCGGGGCACGCCCGCGCTCGACCAGCTCGCGCTCGCCAAGCTGATCGAGTCGGGGCGCTACGACCGCCACCTGCGGCGGATGCGCACCGTCTACGCGGGCAAGCGCGAGGCGCTGATCGCCGCGCTCGCCGAGCACGCCCCCGGCGTCGAGCTGACCGGCCTGGCGGCCGGCTTCCACGCGGTCGCCCGGCTGCCGTCCGGCGCCGACGAGACCGCCGTCGCGGACACCGCGCGCGAGCGTGGGATCGGGGTGCACCCGATGGCCGGTTACCGCTTCGGCGCCCCCGACCATCCGCCTCAACTGGTGCTCGGGTTCGGCAACCTCAGCGAGGAGGCGATCCGCCGCGGCGTGGCCGCGATCGGCGACCTTCTGTCCGCCTGAGGACGCCGTGCGCGTGCCACGATGCCGGACTCCATCAAGTTCCGCCACCTCGCACGCGCGGCGGTCCCGCGTCGCGCCTGACCGCGCCCGTATAAGCTACCCCTCGGGTAACATGGGCCAGGACGGGAAGCGCAGGCGGCTGTCGCCGCCGGAACGCCGGCTGCTGATCGTCGAGGCCGCCGGGCGGCTGTTCGCCGAGCGGGGGCACGACGGCACGCGGCTCGACGACGTCGCGGCCGCCGCCGGCGTCACCAAGCCCGTCCTCTACCGCCACTTCGACGACAAGACCGCGCTGTACCTGGCGCTCCTCGCGCGGCACCGCGACGACCTTGCGAGCTTCGCGGACGCGATCCCCGACGCCGGCACGCTCGAGGAGCGGCTGCGGGCGGTCGCCGAGGTGTGGCTGGACTACGTCGAGACCCACGCCTACGCGTGGAACATGCTGTTCCGCGACACCGGCGGCGGACCCGAGATCCAGGCGTTCCGCCTCGACGTCCACGCGCGCGCCCGCGCGGTGCTCGTCGAGCTCATCCGCGCGCTCAGCCCGGCGCCGCTGCCCGAGCGCGAGCTCGAGCCGCTCGCCGAGTTGCTGAGCATGGGCATGGCCGCGCTCGTCCTGTGGTGGATGGAGACGCCGGGGGTGACCCGGGAGGCGATCGTCGACGCCATCACCCGGGTCTGGCACGGCGTGCTCACCGCCGGCACATGACCGTGGTGTGTCCGTAAGGGCTCGGGCGCGCTTCAGCGGATTGGGACGGCGTTCGCGCCGGGCCGGAGGACTTCGCGTCCGGTCGGTGCCCGGCGCTGCCTCGTGGTGGACTTCGCGCTTGCCGCTCTGGCTGCCCGGCCCGACTGGGACTCCACGCCTTCGAGCGCGGCGGGTCGACCGCCCGAGCGGGTGGCTGATGCCGGTGACCGCGTGGCTTCGAAGCCCGAAGACGCACGGGGCGCGCGACGTGCGCGATGATGCGCCGCATGGGCTTTGACCAGTACCACGAGCCGCCCGACGAGCTCCCGCAGGAGACACGGACGTTCGCGCGCCTGTGCGCGTCACTGACCGAAGAAGCCGAGGCGATCGGCTGGTACGCGCAGCGCATCGCCGTCGAGTCCGACCGCGAGGCGCGCTCGATCATGCTCGACGCGATGGGCGAGGAGTTCAAGCACTTCGCGATGGACCTCGAGTTCCTGCTGCGGCGCACGCCGCTGTGGCGCGAGATCGCCGAGGGCATCCTCTTCACGGAGGGCGACATCGTCGAGCACGGTGAGGAGGCCGAGGAGTCCGCGGTCGAGGGCGCAGCGGAGCGCGGCGCGCCGCTCGTCGGGAGCACGTCGCTGGGTATCGGGAGCCTGCGGGGGGCCGCGTCATGAGCCATCTGCTGCGCGAGCACGCGCCGATCACCGAAGCGACCTGGGGCCTGATCGACGACGAGGCGCGCGAGCGGCTCACCCACGCCCTCGCCGCCCGCAAGCTCGTCGACTTCGCCGGCCCGTACGGCTGGGAGCACTCCGCGACCAACCTCGGGCGCACGACCCCGCTCGCGGACGCGCCGGCCGAAGGCCTGGAGGCCGCGCAGCGCCGCGTGCTCGCCGTCGTCGAGCTGCGCGCGCCGTTCTCGCTCTCGCGCAGCGAGCTGCGCGACGCGGACCGCGGGGCCGACGACGTCGACCTCGACCCGCTCGCCGAGGCCGCCCATCGGCTGGCGACGGCCGAGAACCGCGCGGTGTTCCACGGCTGGGAATCCGCGGGCATCACGGGGATCGCCGACGCGTCGGCGCACGACCCGTTCGTGCTCGGCGAGGACTGCGAGCGCTACCCGAACCACGTCGCCCGCGCGGTCGAGGCGATGCTGCGCGCCGGCGTCGACGGACCCTACGGCCTCGCACTCGGCCCGGAGGCCTACACCCGCGTGCTCGAGACCACCGAGCACGGCGGCTACCCGCTGCTCGACCATCTACGCAAGATCATCGGCGGCCCGCTGGTGTGGGCGCCCGGGGTGAAGGGCGCCGTCGTCGTCAGCCAGCGCGGCGGCGACTTCCTGTTCGAGGCCGGCGACGACCTGTCGGTCGGCTACGACGCCCACGACGCCGACACCGTCGATCTCTACCTCGTCGAGAGCTTCACCTTCCGCGTCGCCACGCCCGAGGCCGCCGTGGCGCTGACGCCCTGAGCCGGTCCTGACGGTCACAGTTCGCGCGCGTCGTGCGACTGTGGAGCTAGCCGGGCACGATGCGAGACACCGATGCGGTGCGCCTCGAGTACCGCGTGGTTCCGGCGAGCGCGGTGCAGGAGACGGCGGACGTGATGCGCGCCCGGCTCGCCGAGGTGGGCCTGGAGGACGCGCGCGTGTCCATGACGGCGAGCGCGGGGCTGACCATCGACGCACCGGCCGACGAGAACGTCACGGGCGGCCTCCCGGCCTCGCCCGTGCCGTGAACGCTAGAAGCGCCGCTGACGGCGCTCGAGCGTCATCGCGGCGCCGGCCCGGGCCACCAGGCGCTCGCTCGACTCGTCGGGCTGCAGCTCGGCCACCCCGGCGGCGACCAGCGCGTGCTCGGGGTTCTGCGCGAGCGTGCTGGTCACGAGCGCGAGCCGCTTCGTCGCGTTCGCCTCTGTGAGCCCGGAGATGGCGCACGTGAACTCGTCGTCGGCGGAGCGGATGACCAGGTCGTAGGGCCGGAGGCTCGCCTGGATGGTGCCGGCTACCTGAGCACGTACCTGGTCGCCGTTCCCGTTGAGGCCGTCGATGCCCACGCGTACCAGCGCGAGCGGCTCGCCGGTGCGCCGCGCCCTCGAGATCTCGCGCTCGAGTTCGAGGTCCCCGGCGGTCGGCCGGTAGGCGCCGGTCAGGTCGTCGATCGACGAGGACGCGCGTGCCTTGGCGGCCGCGAGGCGATCGGCCAGCGCCGCGTCCCGATCGAGAGCGGCCGCGGTGCGTTCACCCGCCCCCGCGATGCGGTCGCCCAGGGCATTCTCGCGGTCGTATCCGGCCTCCGAGCGTTCGGTGGACGCCGCATCGCGATCGTGCTCGGCCTCGACCCGCTCGCTGGCGCCCGCATCGCGATCGCGCTCGGCGTCGGTGCGCGCTTCCGCCGCCGCCCCGCGGTCCTGCCAGGCTCGTCTGCGGTCCGATGCCGCGTGGCGACGGGCGACCGCCGCCCGGATGAGGGCGGCTCGGCCGGCGTCGGTGCCCGTCTTGCCCGCCGCGGTGACGTCGCGCTCCTCGGCCTCGCGGTCTCGCTCGTCGGCGGCCTCGTCCCGCCGGTCGCCGTCCTGGTCGCGGATGCCGCCCGCTTCGTCGCGGGCGTCGGCGGCGACGTCCCGCCGCTCGCCGGCCTCGTCGCGCTGATCGCTCAGCGTGTCGCGCTCGCCGGCCGCGCGGTCGCGATCGCCGCTGGACAGGTCGCGCACACCGCCGGAGAGATCCCGCTGCCGGGCGGCATCGTCCCTATGACGGGCGGCGGTATCGCGCTCGGCGGCGGCCTCGTCGTCGTTCGCCGCACGGTCGTCGTTCACCGCACCTTCGGGTCCTCTGTCCCTGGGTCCCGTGTCGTCCATGCTCGCCGTCCTGTTGATCGGGGAGGAGTCGCGCGTCTTCGGATGGTCCACGAAGCGGTGCGTCGTGGGTTAGGTACCTACCCTAGCGACCGGCGAGAGCGGCGCTGCACAGGAGGTCAGGAACCATTCAGCAAGGGCACTGGCGGGGAGCGGGCGGCTGAAGTGGGAGCCCTGCGCAAAGTCGCAACCGGGGCTGTAGCCCGGTTCGCCGCGCAGCACCAACGAGGCGACGTGCACGGCCGTGCACCCGACCATGAGGAAGGCGCCGGCCGCGGCCGCGCCGTTTACGCGTGCCATCAGCGCACGCGGGGCGTGCCTCGGGCGCCGGACGCACGGCGGCGCTGCCGGCGCCCGAGGTACATCGCGTCGTCGGCGGCGGCGATCAGCTCGTCGAGCGTCTCGAGCCCGTCGGTGCGGAGGGCGGCGACGCCGATGCTGACCGACAGCGGGTGCTCGCCCGGGGAGCGCGTCCTCGCGGCGTGGCGGACCCGCTCGCACAGGAGGTTGGCCTCCTCGACCGACACGCCGACGAGCACCGCCGCGAACTCGTCGCCGCCGATGCGCGCCAAGACGTCGGTCCGGCGCACGGTGTCGCGCAGGATGTCCGCCACCGCGATGAGCGCGGCGTCGCCGGCCGCGTGCCCGAAGCCGTCGTTGATGATCTTGAGGCCGTCGAGGTCGACGAACAGCACGCACAGGTGCGAGCCGTCGCGGGCGGCGCGATCGACGGCGCTGCCCCCGAGCAGGTCGAGGCCGCGCCGGTTGTAGAGATCGGTGAGGTCGTCCTCCAGCGTGAGCTGCTCGAGCCGGGCCGCCAACTGCTCGACCTCCTCGGCCTGTTCCTGCGCGTGTTGTTCGGCGAGCTTGCGGGCCGTGATGTCGCGCGAGAGCCCGAAGATCCCGATCAGGCGATCGTCGGTCGCGCGCAGGCGCACCTTCGTGGTCGAGACCCAGGTGACGCGGCCGTCGAGCCACACCTCGCGCTCCTCGAGGCCCACGATCGGCTCGCCCGTCCGCATGACCTCGAGCTCGGCCGCCCGGGCGGGGTCGGCGTGCGCGGGGGAGAAGAAGTCGACGTCGGTGCGGCCGACCGCGTCCTCCGCGTCGTCGAGCCCCATCCAGCGGGCCAGCGACGCGCTCAGGCGCGTGAAGCGGCCGCCGGCGTCCTTGAAGTAGACGTGGTCGGGCGTGTTCGCGAGGAGCGTCGCGAGCAGGTACTCCGCCTCGACGGCCGCGGCAAGACCGTCTGGGCGGTCGTCATGGGGCATCCCAAGGACCATCGGCGTCCCCGGCGGCCGGCATGAATCGCCGCGGGCTTAGCCTGAATCCGGGCTAGCCGAGCGGGACGATCGCGCGGATGCGGGTGCCCTCGCCCGGTGGGCTGTGCACCTCGAGCTCTCCGCACAGCAGCTCGACGCGGTCGGCGAGCCCGCGCAGGCCGGTGCCGCGGGAGGGATCGGCCCCGCCGACGCCGTCGTCGGCGACCTCGATCTCCAGCCGGTCGCCGTCCCGCGACACGCACACCCGGACCTTTGCCGCCCGCCCGTAGCGCGAGGCGTTGGTCAGGCTCTCCGCCACCACGAAGTACGCGGCGGACGCGATGGCGTCCGGCAGCGGGTCCGGGCAGACCTCGAGCTCGACGGGCACGGTCGAGGCGCTGGTCAGCGACTCGATCGCCGCCGGCAGGCCGCGGTCGGCCAGCGCCACCGGGTGCAGCCCGCGCGCGAGCTCGCGCAGCTCGGCGTGCGCGGCGGCCAGCTCGTCGGCCGCCAGCGAGAGCAGATCGTCGGCGCCCTCCGCCTTCTTGCGCGCCACGCGCAGGAGGTTCGAGACGGCGAGCAGCCGCTGCTGCGCGCCGTCGTGCAGGTCGCGCCCGACGCGGCGGCGCTCCGCGTCCGCGGCGTCGATCACACGCGCGCGCGAGTCGGCGAGCGCCGCGGCCTGGTTGCGGCGCTCGAGCTCGGCGCCGGCGCGCGCGGCGAAGATGCGCAGCGCGGCGACGTCGTCGGCCCCGGCCACCATCCGCTGGGTGTCAAGTACCGCGAGGTGGCCGAGGTAGGTGCCCTTCGAGTCGCGCAGGCACACCGCGAGATAGCTCTCGAGGCCCATCTCGATCGCCGCCGTGTCCTCGGGGAAGTGCTTGGCCAGCTCCTCTGGATACGCCACCACGGACTCGCCGGGCACCAGCGCGCACGGCTGCCCGCGCGTCTCGTACTCGATCGGCTGCTCTATCGGGGCGCCGTCGTACCAGCCGGCGAGCATGCGCACGTGCTTGCCCTCGGGGTCGCTCGCCTCGGTGACGAGCACCATCTTGGCCGACAGCGCCTCGGCGACGTGGCGCACGAGGCAGCGCAGGAACTCGTCGCCCACCGAGGAGGCGGTGCCCTCCGCGACGGCGAGCAGCAGGTCGCGGCCGCGCAGCCTCGGTTCACGCTCGATCGTGCCGGCGGACATGTTCCAAATCGTACCTGCCCTGTCAGCCCGCGACGTCGGCCATTCGCGCCAGCGACGTGCGGATCAGCCGCGACACGTGCATCTGCGAGCAGCCGACCCGATCGGCGATGTCCTGCTGCCGCCGACGGGCGCGTCCAGCGATTCCATCCGGCAGTGCCCATGGCGAGGCGCGCGTCGACGGTCTGCTCCACGGTCGCGTCGAGGCGCTCGGCCAGCTCGGGGATGGTCGGCGAGCGCCCGGTCCGGGCCTCGATCTCCGGCCTCCATACGCACGACCTTCATCGAGAGGTCCTTGGTCGAGCGCGGGACGCGGACCGTCCATGTGTGGTCGCGCAGGTGGCGCTTGAGCTCGCCGGTGATGGTCGGCACCGCGAAGGAGGAGAACTGGGTGCCGTGCTCGGGGTCGAAGCGGTCGACCGCCTTCAGGAGCCCGATGTACGCCACCTGAGTGAGGTCCTCGACCGTCTCCGCGCAGCGCGCGGAACTGCCGAGTGTCCGTCGCCGCCATTCCCCCTTTGACCCGTGGGGAGCCGCCGCGGTTACGTTTCGTCCACGCGCGAGCGTCAGCGCGTCAGGACCGCGCGTGAGCGCCGCGGCAGCATCGCCTTGGCCGCGTAGAGCCGCAGGTCCGCCTCCCGGCATAGCGCCTCGGCGTTGTCGCCGTCGGCCGGGAAGCAGCTGTGGCCGAACGACGCCGGCACGTGACCGTCGATCGCGCCCCGCAGCCGCTCGACGAGCGCCCGGGCCTCCGCCTCGCCCACGCCGGGGAGCAGCACCGCGAACTCGTCCCCGCCGAGGCGGCCGAGCGCGTCACGCGGGCGCAGGATCGTGCTGAGGCGCTCGATCACGTCGCGCAGCACCGCGTCGCCGGCGGCGTGGCCCTCGCGGTCGTTGACGGCCTTGAAGTCGTCGAGGTCGAGGACGGCGAGGGTGAGCGGGTTGCCCGCTGCGCGCCGCGTCGGCCAGTTCGCGGCCGAGCCGGTCCTCGAAGCCGCGCCGGTTGAGCGCCTCGGTCAACGGATCGGTGAGCGAGATGCGCGCGAGCTCGTCGCGCTGGCGCTCGAGCTCGTCGTGCTGCTGCTCGCGGTTGTATGCCTGCCACAGGCACATGAACGCGGTCCACGCGAGGACCATCACGAAGAAGCCGCTGTAGGCGAAGTCGTGCCCGAGGATGATCGCCTCGGCGGTGTAACCGAACACGACGGCGGCGGCGCAGATGCGGGCCGAGGTCCGCGGATACGACATGCCGGCGAACAGCATCGGCATCAGCAGCGGCAGCGTCACCGGGCTCGGCTCGGTCGGATCCAGCGCCCCCAGCACCAGGATGAACACGACGTTGGCGAGCGTCCAGGACAGGAAGAACAGCTCGCGCCACCGCCCGGCGACGATCTTCTTCATCGGGAGCAGCAGCACGCCCAGGTCAAGCGCCGTGCCGACGGCGGTGATGGCCAGGAGGGCCGGCCGATGGCCCTGGTCCCAGGTGAGCGCGAAGTACGCGATCCCGGCCGCACACATCGCGACGGCCAGCCACACGCCGGTCTTCAGGGTCGCCATACGGAACCGTGCCTCTGCCGGGTCTTTCAGCGGAGGGGACCGGGTGATGGACATCTCCCCGGGAAATCGGCACCCCGTGCGCTTACCTTGAGGCGCGGCTCAGCCTGAGAGGCGGTCACGCGGATGCCAGCGCGTGACGTGCTCGGGTACCTCGAGGTCGTCGCGGCCGCGCGGGTCCGGCAGCGGCGCGCTTGGCTTCAGCTCCAGCGGGATGTGCCCGGCCCAGACGTCGTTGTCGAGGTCCTCGTCCTCGTCGAGCGGCGGGCCGGTGCGGATCTTGGCCGAGGCCTCGTCGAGCGGCAGCGCGAGCACCTGCGTGGCCTTGAGCTCCTTGCGGTTCGGCTGCCGGACGGCGTCCCAGCGGCCGGGCACCATCTGCTCGGTGAAGGCCTCGAGCGCGCGGAGCTTCTCCTCGGGGTCGTCGACCGACGCGCGCTTCGCCGAGCACCACCACCGACCGGTAGTTGGCCGAGTGCAGGAACGCCACCCTGGCGAGCACGATCCCGTCGAGCAGCGTGACCGTCAGGCAGCAGGGGATGCCCTGCGACAGCGTGCGCACGAGGCGGCTCGCGGTCGAGAGGTGCAGGTAGACGACGTCGTCGACCCGTGCGTGCAGCGTGGGGATCACGAACGGCTGGCCCTCGTGCACGAAGCCGACGTGGCAGACGAGCGCCTCGTCGAGGATCGCGTGGATGGTGTCGCGGTCGTAGACGCCGCGCTTGGGGGCCCGGCGGACCCGCGTGCGGGCGGAGGGAGCGCGCACGCGGGCGCCGTTGGCGGGGGAGCGGGTGGGCACGCCGACAGGCTACGGCCTGCGGTGGTTCACTGGAAAGGACCACCGGGGCATGAGAAACTAGGACCAGTGGAGCTGCTCGTCGACTTCCGCCGTGACGGCGGCCCCCTCCGCCGCCGCCTCGAGGACGAGCTGCGCGGCGCGGTACGCGCCGGCCGGCTGCCGCCCGGGACCGCGCTGCCGTCGAGCCGCGCGCTGGCGGGGCAGCTCGGCGTGTCGCGCGGCGTCGTCGTCGAGGCCTACGCCCAGCTCGTCGCCGAGGGCTACCTCAGCACCCGTCAGGGCCTCGCCACCGTCGTGGCGGCCCGCGCGCAGGCCGGGACCGGCGAGCCGCTCCCGGCGGAGGCGCCGGCGCCGGTGCCGCGCTTCGACTTCGGGACGGGCGTCCCCGACCTCTCCGCCTTCCCGCGGCGGGCGTGGATCGCGGCGGCCTCGCGCGGGCTCCGCGCGCTGCCCGACGCGCGGCTCGGCTACGGCGACGCGCGCGGCGCCCCGGAGCTGCGCGGGGCGCTCGCCGCCTACCTCGGGCGGGCGCGCGGGGTGGTGGCGACCGCCGACCGCGTGCTCGTGACGGGCGGCACGAGACAGGCGCTCGCGCTCGTGTGGCGGGCGCTGGCCGAGACGGGGGCGCGGCGGGTCGCCGTCGAAGACCCGGGGTGGGCGCCGCAGCGCGCGACGGCGCTCGACGCCGGGCTGGAGGCGGTGGCCGTGCCCGTCGACGGCGACGGGCTGCGCGTGGACCTGCTCGGCCCGCTCGGGGTCGACGCCGTGGTGCTCACGCCCGCGCACCAGTTCCCGAGCGGCGCCGTGCTCGCGCCGGAGCGCCGCGCCGCGCTGCTGGACTGGGCGCGCGAGCGCGGCGGCATCGTCGTCGAGGACGACTACGACGCGGAGTACCGCTTCGACCGCGACCCCGTCGGCGCGCTGCAGGGCATGGCGCCCGACCGGGTGGTGTACGCGGGCTCGGCGGCCAAGACGCTGGCGCCCGCGCTGCGGCTCGGCTGGCTCGTCGTGCCGCCGCCGCTGGCCGGGCTCGTGGCGCGTGACGAGGCGCGCCGCCGCGACGGCGCCGCGCTGCTCGACCAGCTCGCGCTGGCGGGGCTGATGGCGAGCGGCGAGCTCGACCGCCACCTGCGCCGCACCCGCCGCCTCTACCGCCGGCGGCGCGACGCGCTCGTCGCCGCGGTGGCGGCCGAGCTGCCCGGCAGCGAGGTCGGCGGCGTCGCGGCGGGCCTGCACGCGGTCGTCACGCTCCCGGAGGGCACCGACGAGGCCGCCGTCGTCCGCGCCGCCCGCGACCGCGGGGTCGCGCTGGAGGGGCTCGGCGACTTCCACCACGACGCGCGCGCCGCGTCCCGCCGCCCTCGTGATGGGCTACGCGAACCTGCCGGAGGCCGCGATCGCGCGCGGGGTCGCCGAGGTGGCGGCGGCGCTGGGGGACGCCCGCGCCGGGGACTAGGCTCACCACGCCGATGGGAATTGACCAGAAGGCCCGCATCCGCCGCGAGGCGGCCAAGCTGTGGGCGCGCAAGGGGTACCACGCCGCCGGGGTGCAGGAGCTGGCGCGCGTGACCCAGCTCGGCAAGGGCGCCCTCTACCACCACATCGGGAGCAAGGAGCAGCTGCTCTACGAGATCTCGCTGAGCAGCGTGGCCGACCTCGTCGCCGACGCCGAGGAGGTGCTGGCGCTGGACGCGCCGGTGTCCGAGCGGCTGCGGCTCCTGTCCCGCGGGCTGATGCGCAAGATCTCCGACGACCTCGCCGAGTGGAAGGTGTTCTTCCACGAGGTCGACACGCTCACGGGCGCCAAGCACCGCACCGTCATGGAGTTCCGCGAGCGCTACGAGGCGCTGTGGGCGCAGCTCCTGCGCGAGGGCGCGGCGGCCGGCGACTTCGACGAGCTGGACCCGCTCGCCGTCAAGGGCGTGCTGGGCATGCACAACTACGCTTACCTGTGGATCCGCCCGGACGGCCGCCTGGCGCCCGAGGAGGTGGCCGACCTGTTCGTCGGCATCCTGCTGAACGGGCTGCGCGCCAGCCCGTCCTCTTGACCTAACGGCCGCTAGGTAGGTATGGTGCGGCGCAGTGGGGATCGCCGAAACGTCGCCGACGCTCAGCGCCGCGCTCGCCGCGCACGCCGCCGCGCGCCCTGCCTCGCCGGCCCTGAGCGCGGGCGAGGAAGAGCTGGCCTACGCGGACCTCGCCGAGATGGTCCGTGCGCTGGCCGGGCGCCACGCCCACCTGGGCGCGCGGCCGGGCGATCGCGTCGTCCTGCTCGGCCGCAACTCGATCGAGTGGGTGGCGGCGTTCCTCGCCTGCCTCGACGCGGGCGTGGTCGCCGTCCCGCTCAACCCCCGGCTCAGCCCGGCCGAGATCGCCGAGCAGGTGCGCCGCGTCGCGCCGCGGCTCGTGCTCGCCGGCGAAGGCCTCGAGGACGCCGGGGCGGCCGCCGCGGAGGCGGCCGGCGCCGCGCTGCGGACGCTCGAGCGCGGCTCGGGCCCGCGGTCGATCTGGAACGAGCGCTCCGCCGCGGTCGTGCCGCCGCCACCACCGCCCGACGCGCCCGCGCTGATCTCGTTCACCTCGGGGAGCACGGGCGCGCCGAAGGGCGTGGTCGTCACCCACGGCGCGTTGGCGCACGCCGCCTGGGCCGGCGTGCGGGCGGTGGGCACGCACGAGGGCGACCGCACGCTGGTGATGGTGCCGCTGTTCCACAACACCGGCTTCGCCGACCAACTCGGCCAGATGCTCGCGGTCGGCGGGGCGGTCGACCTCCTCCCGGCGTTCGGCCTGTCCGCCGCCCACGCCGCGCTGGTGCGCCGGCCCTCCACGTACCTGATCGCGGTCCCGGGCATCCTGCGGCTGCTCACCGAGAGCCCCGACGCCGACGCGATGCTCGACGCGTGCCGGATCGCGGCGTTCGGCGGGTCGCCGATGCCCGAGGCCTGGATCCGCGACATGGCCGCCCGCTGGCCGGGGCTCGGTCTGTTCAACATCTACGGGCTGACCGAGTTCACCTCGATCAGCCACTGCCTGGCCCCGCGCGACCTGCTCGGGCACGCCGACACCGTCGGGCGCCCGGTCGGGGGCGCCGAGCAGATGATCGCGGGGCCGCACGGGGAGCCGCTGGCGCCCGGCGAGGCCGGCGAGATCCGCCTGGCCGGGGCGAGCCGGATGACCGGCTACTGGCGCGACCCCGAGCGCACGGACCGGGCGCTGCAGGGACGCTGGCTGGTCACCGGCGACATCGGCAGCGTCGACGAGGACGGCTTCCTCCGGCTCCTCGGCCGCGCGTCGGAGGTCATCAACCGCGGCGGCGAGAAGGTGAGCCCGATCCAGGTGGAGGCGGCCGTCACGCTCGAGCCGGGGGTGGACGAGGCCGGCGTGGTCGGGGCGCCCCACCCGGTGTTCGGCGAGCGCGTGGTCGCGTTCGTCACGCTGCGCGGCGCCGACGCCCTCGACGAGCACGCCGCCCGGCTCCGTCTGCTCGCCCGCGTCGCCGACTACGCGGTGCCCGAGCGCTTCTTCGTGCTCGACGAGATGCCGCGCACGGCGGCCGGCAAGGTGGACCGGCTGGCCTTGCGCCGCCACGCCGAGACCGCGTTCGCGACCGCGGCGCCTTCCAGCCCGATCCCCCAGACAGGAGGAGCCACCCATGGCCTTGCACACCCCTGAGCAGCTCACCGAACGGCTCGCCGCGATGAGCCCGAACATCCGCTCGCGCGGCCTGCCGGTCGAGAACCGCACCGAGCACGGGCCGTTCTCCCCGACGCTGCTCTCCTGGGGCCACTGGCTCTACCAGGCGGCCTTCGACGAGGAGACCGCGGAGACGATGGTGGCCGGGCCAGACCTCAACGGCGACGACTGCCACGTCTTCTGGCACATGGCCACGAGCGTCGAGGACCTGATGCAGAACCTCAACGCGGCGCGCCTGCTCGCGGAGCGCTCGCCGCTGTCGGGCTACGCCAGCATCGGGCGCGACGAGCTGCAGGCGCTGCTGATCGTCTCCCAGGACATCGACGCCGCCAAGGGCACCGGCTACCACGCGCGGGTCAGCGCCTACGTCAGCCGCTTCCAGCGCGACCAGGTGATGACCGCGGCGGCGGTCACCGACGTCAAGGGCGACCGCTCCAAGCGCCCCGGCCAGCAGGACGACCCGGACATGTACGTCCACGTCGTCGAGCGCAACGACGAGGGCATCGTCGTGCGCGGGGCGAAGGCGCACACCTCGGGCTCGGTCGGCGCCGAGGAGCTGATCGTGATCCCGACCCGCGCGCTGGTGGCGGGGGAGGAGGACTACGCCGTCTCGTTCGCGGTGCCCGTCGACGCGCCGGGGCTGCGGATGGTCGCGCGCGGGCTGAGCATGGCCCACGACGACGACGAGTTCGAGGTGCCGATCTCCGCCCACGATGACCTCGTCGAGACGCTGACGATCTTCGACGACGTGTTCATCCCCTACGAGAACGTGTTCCTGCTCGGGGAGTACGAGTACGCGGGCGCGATCGCCAACACGTTCGCGAGCGTCAACCGCCAGGGCTACCTCGGGACGGAGGTCGGCAGGATGCGCCTGTTCGTCGGCGCGGCCCAGCGGATCGCCGAGCTCAACGGGGTCGGCGGCGTCGCGCACATCCGCGACAAGGTGGCCCAGATGATCAAGCTCGAGCGCACGATCTGGGCGCTCGGCCTCGGCTCGTCGCTCGAGAGCACGTCGGTCAACGGCTACCAGGTGCCCGACGCCGTCCAGACCAACGCGGGCAAGCTCGTGTGCATGGAGGGCCACTACCTGGCGACCCGGCTGCTGCTGGAGATCGCCGGCGGCGCGGTGGTCACGGCCCCGTTCATCGAGGACCTCCGCTCCGAGGAGATGAGCGGCGACGTGGAGAAGTACTTCCGCGGCGCCGATCCCGGATCGGCGTGGGAGCGCCTGCGGCTGCTCAAGTTCATCCGCGACATCGCCGCATCGGAGTACTCGGGCTACTGGAACACCGAGATCATCCACGGCTCCGGCTCGCCGGCCGCCGAGATGCTCCAGATCTACCGCGAGCACGATCTCGGCCGCTGCAAGGACCTCGTCGCGCGGGCGATGACGGGCAAGGCGGCGATCGGCGCCGCCGCGAAGGCCCCCGCGGGGGCGAGCGCGACATGACGATTCTCCAGTACGTTCCGCGTCTGTCGAGCGACCGTTAGGTACACATCATGGGCTACAGAATCGCCGTCGACACCGGGGGAACCTTCAGCGACGTCGTACTGAGCGACGAGCGCGGAGGGTTCTCCCTCAGCAAGGCCCCGACCACCCCGGGGCGCATCTACGAGGGCATCTCCAGGGCGCTCGGCTACGTGGCGGAGGAGCGGGGGCTCGGCCTCGAGGCGCTGCTCGGGGACACCGAGGTCCTCATCTACGCGACGACGCGCTCCACGAACGCGATCCTCACGCAGGGGACGGCGCGGACCGCGCTGATCACCACGGAGGGGTTCGGCGACACGCTGGTGTTCCGCGAGGGCGGCAAGCTGCGGCCGTTCGACTTCGGCGTGTCCTATCCCGAGCCCTACATCCCCAAGCGGCTCACGTACGAGGTGGCGGAGCGGATCAACTCCGAGGGCGAGGTCGTCGTGCCGTTGGAGGCCGACGACGTGCGCCGAGTGCTGGCCGAGCTGCGCGAGAAGGAGGTCGAGGCGGTCGCGGTGTCGCTGCTGTGGTCGATCCTCAACAGCGACCACGAGCAGCTCATCGGGGAGCTGCTCGAGGCGGAGCTGCCCGGCGTGCCGTACACGCTCTCGCACCAGATCAACCCGATCATCCGCGAGTACCGCCGGACGTCCTCGGCGGCCATCGACGCGTCGCTGAAGCCGCTGATGCAGGCGCACCTCTCCGACATGGACGCGGACCTGCGCGCGGCGGGCTTCACCGGCGAGCTGCTGGTCGTGACCTCGTTCGGCGGCGTGATGCGCCTCGACGACGTGGCGGCGCGGCCGCTGTACTCGGTCAACTCCGGGCCGGCGATGGCGCCGGTCGCGGGCAAGGTCGTCGCCGAGCCGGTGCAGGACATCGTGATCTGCGACACGGGCGGGACGAGCTTCGACGTGAGCGTCGTGCGCGACGGCCGCGTCAGCTTCACGCGCGAGACGTGGCTGGGCGGCGTGTTCACCGGCCACATCACCGGGCTCTCGTCGGTCGACGTCAAGAACATCGGCGCCGGCGGCGGCTCGATCGCGTGGATCGATCCGGGCGGCCTGCTGCGCGTGGGGCCGCAGAGCGCGGG
This sequence comes from uncultured Solirubrobacteraceae bacterium, assembly GCA_963764385.1. Classification (GTDB taxonomy): domain Bacteria; phylum Actinomycetota; class Thermoleophilia; order Solirubrobacterales; family Solirubrobacteraceae; genus DATFQI01. The sequence goes on from CAVXSJ010000011.1 coordinate 136,577, forward strand.
CGCCGAGCCCGGGCCCGTCTGTTACGGCCGCGGCGGCACGGAGCCGACGGTGACCGACGCGGCCGTGACGCTCGGCTACCTCGACCCGGAGTACTTCCTCGGCGGCAAGATCCAGCTCGACGCCGACTCGGCCCGCGAGGCGGTCCGCCGCGTCGTCGGCGAGCCGCTCGGGCTCTCGACGCCGGCGGCGGCGTGGGCGATCCTGGCGGTCGCCAACGAGCGCATGGTCACCGCGGTGCGCGACATCACGATCAACCAGGGCATCGACCCGCGCGACTCGATGCTGGTCGCGGGCGGCGGCGCCGGCGGCATGACGATGGCGAAGATCGCCGAGGAGCTCGGCTGCAACCGCGTGCTGGTGCCGCGCACGGCGTCGGCGCTGTCGGCGTCGGGCGGGCTGTTCGGCGACGTGCTGTCGGAGTTCACGATCTCGCGGCGCACGGACACGGGCGCCTTCGACTACGACGGCATCAACGAGGCGCTGGGCTCGGTGAAGTCCCAGATGGCGGACTTCTTCGACCGCATGGACATCGCGGAGGCCGACCGCCGGACGGAGTTCAGCGTCGAGGCCCGCTACCCGTACCAGGTGTGGGAGCTCGAGGTCCCGCTGGCGCAAGGGCGACTTCGACGGCGAGCCCGACATCCGCGCGATGGAGGAGGCCTTCCACGAGACGCACGAGCGCGTGTTCGCGGTGTCCGAGCCGGGGCAGCGGATCGAGTGCCTGTACTGGAAGGGCCGCGCCGTCGTCCACCTCCCCAACCCGCCGATCACCGCCGCGCAGTCGCGCAACGGCGGGCCCCGGCTCGCGCCGTCGGGCCGCCGCTCGGCGTGGTGGGGCACCGACGACGGCCGGGAGGTCGACATCTACCTCGGGGACGAGATGTACCCGGGCGACCGCGTGGAGGGGCCGGCCATCGTCGAGCTCCCCACGACGACGGTCGTCGTCTACCCCGAGTGGTCCTGCGAGGTCACCGAGACCGGCGCCTTCATGCTCGAGCGTTCCGTCCAAGGCTGAGGAGAGGTCATGAGCACCGAAACCGTCCAGGACCGCGCGTCGGATCCCATCCTCCTCGCCGTCATCGCGAACCGGCTGGACTCGATCTGCCGTGAGATGACCAACACGCTGCTGCGTTCGGCGCGCTCGGCCGTGATCAACATGGCGCGGGACTTCTCGTGCTCGATCGTCACCGCCGACAACCTGCTGCTGTCGACCGCCGAGGGGCTGCCGGTGCACGTCATCGGCTCGGAGTTCCTCGCCGAGGCGATGACCGAGGTGCACGGCGACGACCTGCGCGAGGGCGACGCCTACCTGCACAACGACCCGTACCTCGGCAACACCCACTCCGCCGACCACGCGATCCTCGTGCCCGTGTTCGTCGACGGCGAGCACGTGTTCACGGCGGTCGCGAAGGCGCACCAGGCCGACTGCGGCAACAACCTCCCGACCACCTACGTGCCGGGCGCCAAGGACGTCTACGACGAGGGGGCGCTCAACTTCCCCTGCGTGCGCGTCCAGCGCGACTTCACCAACAACATGGACATCATCCGCATGTGCGAGCGGCGCATCCGGGTGCCCGAGCAGTGGTACGGCGACTTCCTCGCGGCCCTGGGCGCGGCGCGGATCGCCGAGCGCGGGCTGAAGGCGCTGTGCGAGCAGTACGGGCTGGCGACGATCAAGGCCCTGATCCAGGAGTGGTTCGACTACAGCGAGCGCCGCATGGAGACGGCGATCAAGGCGCTCCCGAGCGGCACGCTGACGGGCACCTCCACGCACGATCCCTACCCCGGCCTGCCGGACGGGATCCCGCTCTCGGTGACGATCAACATCGACGCGGAGGAGGGCTTCATCGAGCTCGACCTGCGCGACAACCCGGACAACTACCCGGGCGGCCTCAACGAGTCCCGCGCGTGCGCGACCGCCAACACGATGATCGGGCTGTTCAACTCGATCGACCCGGACATCCCGCACAACTCGGGCGCGTTCCGGCGCGTGAAGGTGCTGCTGCGCGAGGGCTGCATCGCCGGCATCCCGAAGTTCCCGCACTCGTGCTCGATGGCGACCACCAACGTCGCCGACCGGCTCGTCTGCCTCACCCAGACCTCGTTCGCCGAGCTGGGCGAGGGGTGGGGCCTCGCGGAGGGCGGCATGGGGATGGGCCCGATCATGGGCGTCATCTCCGGCACCGACGACCGCTATGGCGGACCAGCCCTACGTCAACCAGCTCTTCGTGGGCTCCAGCGGCGGCCCGGGGAGCCCGACGGCCGACGGCTGGCCGACGTACCTGATCCCCGTGTGCGCGTCGCTGATCTACAAGGACAGCGTCGAGGTCGACGAGCAGAAGTACCCCATCCACGTCTACGAGCAGCGGCTGGTGCCCGACTCCGAGGGCGCGGGGCGCCAGCGCGGCGGCCTCGGCTGCCGGACCGTCTACGGGCCGAAGAACTCGCCGTTGACGGTCGCCTACTCGGTCGAGGCGCACCACAACCCGCCCAAGGGCGTCCGCGGCGGCCTCCACGGCGCCCGCACCGACGCGTGGATGATCGACGCCGAGGGCAACCGCGTCACGGTCGACCTCGTCGCCGCGCTCGAGCTCCAGCCCGGCGAGCGGATCGTCTCGATCGGCTCGGGCGGCGGCGGCTACGGCGACCCGCGCGAGCGCGACCCCGAGCTCGTGCTGCACGACGTGCGCGAGGGCTGGGTGTCGGCGGAGCGGGCCGAGTCCGTCTACGGCGTGGTGGTCACGACCGACGCGGCCGGCGAGCCGGCGCTCGACGCGGAGGCCACCGCCCGGGCGCGCGCCTAGGCGCGCGCCCCGGCTGGCGGCTGTGTCGGCCGGGGGCGTTGCCCGTGGCGGACGTCAACGGCGGCTGGGTAGTGGGAGCGAGGGGCCGGCCCCTTGCACCTCCTCACCCAGCCGCCGTTGACCTCGCCCGGGCGCAGCCCCCGCCGAGCTAGCCGCGGCCCTCGTGGTACTGCTGCACCGCCTCGACGAGGCGGTGCAGCTCGCTCGGCTCCACCGGCGGGGCGGCGACCATCCGGAGCGCGAGGGCGACGTGGACCGCCGGTGACGTCCTCGAGCGAGAGGCGGCCCGGCGCCTGGTACCAGGTGCCGACGTGGCTGGACTGCGCGATCAGCGCGAAGGCGGTGAGCTTGACGTCGACGACGTCGAACGCGCCGCTGGTCGCGCCCTCCTGGAGCACCTCGACGACGAGCGCCTCGTACTCGTCGCGGATGCGGATGTTCATCTCGCGGCGCTCGCCGGTGAGGCTGCGCAGCTCGGAGTCGCCCGAGCGTGGTCTCCTTCGGGCGCAGGGCGTGGAGCACCACGTGGTTGACGACGACCGCGGCGAGCTTGCCCTCCGGCGAGTCCTCGCGCTCGATCATCGCTCGGGCGCCGTCGAGCAGCTGCTCGGTCACCGAGCCCGACCAGCTCGAAGAGGATCTGCTCCTTGTCGGGGAAGTGGTAGTAGAGGCTCGCGGCCTTGATGTCCAGGGCCGACGCGAGGTCGCGGATCGAGGTCGACTCGTACCCGCGCTCGAAGAACATCTCGGCGGCGAGCGCGCGGATCTGCTCGCGGCGATCGATGCCCTTCACGCTCCCCTCGCCCACGGCGGCAGAATGACAGATCTGTCTACCGAACGCTAGTTCGGGCACCCGTCACCGGAGGGTGGCAACCTACCGCCCGTGCCCGACGAGCCGCCAGGCCGCATCCAGGTCCTCGACAAGGTCGCCGCGCTCGTCGACAAGCTCGCGGAACACGGCGAGGCGACCGCCGTCCAGCTCGCCGAGTGGATCGGCGAGCCGCGCAGCAGCGTCTACCGGCTGCTCGACGGCCTGAAGGCGGTCGGCTGGGTCGAGCCCGGCTCGCGGCGCGGCACGTATCGCCTCGGGCTGTCGCTCTTCCGCCTCGGCGCTCGCGTGACCCGGCGCTTCGACGAGCGCGCCGCCGCCCGGCCGGTGATGGAGCGCCTGCACGCGCAGACCGAGCAGACGATCTTCCTCACCATCCGCTCCGGCTTCGAGGGCGTCTGCATCGAGCGCGTCGACGGCCGCTGGGTGCAGAACATGGCGCTCCAGCTGGGCGGCTCGCTGCCGCTGCACGTCGGCGCGGGGCCGCGCGTGCTGCTGGCGGCCGCCGACGACGAGTTCGTGGAGTCCTACATCGCCGAGCAGCCGCTGACCCGCTTCACCGACCACACGATCACCACGGCCTCCGCGCTGCGCGCCGACGTCGCCGCCACCCGCGCCAACGGCTACGCGATCTCCGACGAGGACGACGTGCTGGGGATGGCCGCGGTGGGCGCGCCGATCCGCGACCACGAGGGGCGGATCACCGCGACCCTGTCGCTCAGCGGCCCCAAGTCGACGGTGCTCGAGGCCGAGACGGAGGGCAGCGTCGAGCTGATCCGCGACGCCGCCGACGAGGTCTCGCAGACCCTCGGCCACGAGCGGTCGCCGGCCTGACTGTCCGCTTACTGGACAGCATGTCCGCAGAGCAGTACATTCGCCGCGACGGCAGGTGAGAGGAGCATGGGGGATGGTTGACGGGTCGGGATCGCTCGAAGGGCGGGTCGCCCTCGTTACAGGCGCCAGCTCGGGCATCGGCGCGGGCTGCGCGGCCGAGCTCGCGCGCGCGCGGGGCGGACGTGCTGCTCACCGGCCGCGACGCCGAACGGCTCGACGCCGCCGTGCAGGCCGCGGGCGAGCGCGTGCGAGGGGCTCGCCGCCGACCTCGTCGACGACGGCGCACCCGAGCGCGTGGCGGCGCGCTGCGCGGAGCGCTTCGGGCGCATCGACGTGCTCGTGCACTCGGCCGGGATCTACGTCAACCAGCCCTTCGAGGAGGCCACCATGGAGGCCTTCGACCGCCAGTTCGCCATCAACGTCCGCGCGCCCTACGCGCTCACCCGCGCCGCGCTTGACCACATGGGCGAGGGCGCCTCGATCGTCTTCATCTCCTCGGTGTTCGGCCAGGTCGGGCTGGCCGGCGCGAGCGGCTACTGCGCGACCAAGGGCGCGATCGACCAGCTGACCAGGACGCTCGCGCTCGAGCTGGCGCCGCGCGGCATCCGCGTGAACGGCATCGCCCCCGGCTTCATCCTCACCGCGCTCAACGAGGCCAACTTCGGCCACGAGACCGAGATCAAGCGCGCGGTCGAGGGCGACACGCCGGCGGGGCGCATCGGGTCGGTCGAGGAGATCGCCCCCGCGGTCGCCTACCTGGCCTCGGACGCCGCGTCGTTCGTGCAGGGCACCACGCTGGTCATCGACGGAGGGTGGGCGGCGCGATGAGCTACCGGATCGCGGTCGACACCGGCGGCACCTTCACCGACGTCGTGCTCGCCGACGCCGACGGCCGGCTCACGTTCAACAAGGCGCTGACCACGCCGAAGCGCATGTTCGAGGGCGGCCGCGAGGCGCTGCGCGTGATCGGCGAAGGCCTCGACCTCACGCTCGAGGAGCTGCTCGGCGACACCGACCTGTTCGTGTACGCGACGACCCGCGCCACCAACGCGATCATCGAGCGCACCACCGCGCGCACCGCGTTCCTGACCACGGAGGGCTTCCCCGACGTCCTGGCCCTGCGCGAGGGCGGGAAGATGGAGCCCTTCAACTTCACGATCCCGTACCCGGAGTCCTACGTCCCGCGGCGGCTGACGTTCGAGATCGGCGGGCGGATCGACGCGCAGGGCCGCGAGCACCGCCCGCTCGACGAGGACTCGGTACGCCAGGCGGTCGACGCCGCCCGCCGCGCGGAGGTGGAGGCGATCGGCGTCTGCCTGCTGTGGTCGATCGCCAACCCGGACCACGAGCGCCGCGTCCGCGAGATCTTCGAGGAGGAGTGGCCCGGCGTCCCGGTGACGCTCTCGCACGAGCTCAACCCGACCGTGCGCGAGTACCGGCGCGCGTCCTCGACCGTCATCGACGCGTCGCTGAAGCCGCTGATGCAGGAGCACCTGGGCCAGATCACCGAGGACCTGCAGGCGCACGGCTTCGCCGGCGACCTCGTGGTCGTCACCTCCGTCGGCGGCTGCCTGCACGTCTCCGAGGTGGCCGAGCGCCCGATCTACAGCGTCGGCTCCGGGCCGTCGATGGGGCCGATCGGCGCGCGCCGCTACGCCGACGCGGACCTCGGCACCCAGGACGTCATCGTGTGCGACGCCGGCGGCACGAGCTTCGACGTGAGCCTGATCGAGGGCGGCGTCATCAAGACCACGCGCGAGACGTGGCTCGGCCCGCGCTTCCAGGGCCACATCACCGGCCTGTCCTCGGTCGAGGTGACCAGCATCGGCGCCGGCGGCGGGTCGATCGCGTGGATCGACTCCGGCGGGCTGCTGCGCGTCGGCCCGCAGAGCGCGGGCGCCGCGCCCGGCCCCGCCTGTTACGGCGCGCGGCGGGACGGACGCGACGGTCACCGACGCGGCGACCGTGCTCGGCTACTTCGACCCGGACTACTTCCTCGGCGGGCGGATGACGCTCGACGTGGACGCGGCCCGCGAGGCGGTCCGCCGCGAGGTCGCGGCCCCGCTGCGCCTCGACCTCGAGCGCGCGGCGTGGGCGATCCTCGCCATCGCCAACGAGGCGATGATCGCCGCGATCCGCGAGATCACCATCAACCAGGGCGTCGACCCGCGCGAGTGCGCGCTCGTGGCCGGCGGCGGCGCGGGCGGCCTGAACGCCGCGGTGCTGGCCCGCGAGCTGGGGTGCTCGACCGTGCTGCTGCCGAAGGCGGCCGGGACGCTGAGCGCGTGCGGCGCGCAGTTCGCCGACATCGTCGCCGAGGCCAGCGTCGCCCGCTACCTCACGACGGGCGACTTCGACCGCGAGGCGGCGTCGGCGGTGCTCGACGACATCGACGCGAAGCTGAGCGCGTTCGCCGAGCGCCTGCCCGGCGCCATGGCGGGCCGCGCCGAGCGCTCCTACGCCGTCGAGGCCCGCTACCCGTTCCAGGTGTGGGAGCTCGAGGTGCCGATCGAGCGCGACCGGATGGTCGGCGGCGGCTCGCTGGAGTGGCTGACGGACCGCTTCCACGACGCCCACGAGCGGACCTTCGCGGTGCGCGAGCCGGGCTCGGGGATCGAGCTCCAGTACTGGAAGGGCCGCCTCACCGCGCCGCTCGACGCGCCCGGGCTGGAGTCCGCCGCCACCGAGGGCGACCTCCAGCCGCCGACCACGCGGCCGTGCTACTTCGAGGAGACCGGCCAGGTCGACACCCCGTGCTTCGGGCCGGCGTCGCTGGAGCCGGGCCTGGTCATCGAGGGCCCGGCGATCCTCGAGGAGCCGATCACGACCGTGGTCGTCCCGCCGGGCTGCCGCGCGACCGTCACCGCGCTCGGCTCGTTCGTCATCGACGTCACGGGAGGCCCCGCGTGAGCACCGAGTTCGACCCGATCCTGCTGTCGGTGATGGCCAACCGCCTCGACGGCATCGTGCGCGAGATGACCAACACGCTGCTGCGCGCCGGCCGCAGCGCGATCCTCAACACCGCGCGCGACTTCTCGTGCTCGATCGTCACCGCCGACAACCGGCTGCTCGTCGGCGGCCGAGGGGCTGCCGATCCACATCGTCGGCAGCCAGTACCTGACCGAGGCGATGGACGAGTTCCACCCCGGCCGCCGCCGCGGCGACGCCTTCCTGCACAACGACCCCTACCACGGCAACACCCACCACGCCGACCACACGATCCTCGTCCCGGTCTTCCACGAGGGCGAGCACCTGTTCACCGCGGTCGCCAAGGCCCACCAGGCCGACTGCGGCAACGGGCTGCCGACGACCTACGCGGCCTACGCGAAGGACATCTACGAGGAGGGCGCGCTCAACTTCCCCTGCGTGCAGGTGCAGCGCGACTTCGAGCACATCGAGGACGTCATCCGCATGTGCCGGGCGCGGATCCGGGTGCCGGACCAGTGGTACGGCGACTACCTGGCCACGCTCGGCGCCGCGCGGATCGGCGAGCGCCGCCTGGAGGAGCTGGCCGGCCGCTACGGCGCCGACACGGTGCGGGAGTTCTGCGACGCGTGGTTCGACTACTCCGAGCGCCTGATGGTGCGCGAGCTCCAGGAGCTGCCCGCCGCGCGGCTGGTCGGGACCGGGCGCCACGACCCGGTGCCGGGGCTCCTCGAGGACGGCATCCCGCTCAAGGTCGAGGTCGCGATCGACCCCGAGGCGGCGATGATCGACATCGACCTCCGCGACAACATCGACTGCGTCCCGGCCGGCTTCAACGAGTCGCGTACGTGCGCGATCTCGAGCGTGATCATCGGCGTCTTCAACCAGCTCCCGCGCCCGGTGCCGCACAACGAGGGCTCGTTCCGGCGCATCCGCGTGCGCCTGCGCGAGAACTGCGTGGCGGGGATCCCGCTGCACCCGACGTGCTGCTCGGTCGCCACCACCAACGTCGCCGACCGCCTGATCAACATCACGCAGGCCGCGTTCGCCGACCTCGGGGAGGGCTATGGGCTCGCCGAGGGCGCGGTGGGCAGCGGCCCGGGCTTCGGCGTCATCTCCGGCGCCGACTCGCGCCGCGGCGACGCCGACTACATCAACCAGGTCTACTTCGCCTCCAGCGGCGGCCCGGCGGCGCCCAGCGAGGACGGCTGGCTGTTCTACGGCATCCCCGTGTGCGCCGGGCTGATGTACCGCGACTCGATCGAGGTCGCCGAGCAGAAGTACCCGATCCTCATCGACGAGGTGCGCCTCCAGGCCGACTCGGAGGGCGCCGGGCGCTTCCGCGGGGCGCCCGGCAGCCGGATCACGTTCGGGCCGACCGATCGGGCGATGACGGTCGCCTACGTGATCGACGGCCACTACGACCCGCCGCGCGGCGTGCTCGGTGGCGGCGACACCGTGCCGCACGACGTGGTCAAGATCGACGGCGACGGGACCGAGGTGGTGGTCCCGATGGTCGGCGCGGTCGAGCTGGCGCCGGGGGAGACGATCGTCTCCGTCACCAACGGCGGGGGCGGCTACGGGCCGCCCGCCGAGCGCGAGCCCGAGCGCGTACGCCGCGACGTGGAGGCCGGCTACGTCACGCCCGGCCGCGCGCAGGACATCTACCGCGTCGCCGTGCACGCGCGCGACGACGGCACGTACCAGGTCGACTCGGCCGCCACCGCGCGGCTGCGCGCGGCCACGACGACGGGAGCACGATGATGGAACCCTGGATCCGGGTGGCGCTGGTCGGGTGTGGCGCGACCGGGCTGGAGGTCGGCCGCGCGCTCGCGGGCCGCGCCGACGCGGGGCTCGTGGCGGCGGTCGACACCGACCCCGCCAAGGCCGGGCGCGACCTCGGGGAGCTGCTGGGAGGCGACCCGCTCGATGTCGCCGTCCGCGGCGACCTCGACGCGCTCACCGGGGACGACGTGGACGTGGCGGTGGTCACCGTCGGCAGCACGATCGCATCGGTGACGCCGGTGATCGAGGCGCTGACCGCGGCCGGGATCGACGTCATCAGCCTGTGCGAGGAGCTCGCGTTCCCGTGGTTCGACGACCCGGCCGGCGCCGATCGTCTCCACCGGCACGCCGAGCGCCATGGCGCCTCGATCCTCGCGACCGGCTGCAACCCCGGGTTCCTCATGGACACGCTGCCGATCGTCGTCTCGGCGGGCATGCGGACGGTCGAGCGCGTCTCCATCGAACGCACGACCGACCTGTCCGCCTATGGGCCGCTGCTCGCCAAGTTCGGCTTCGGGCTGCCGCCCGAGGAGCACGCGGCGCGGACGGCCGACGACGTGGTCGGCCACATCGGCTTCCGCCAGAGCATCGCCCACCTCGCGCACGCGCTCGGCATGGAGCTCGACGCGATCGAGGTCGACGCCCCGGAACCGACCGTGATCGCCGGCGAGGAGCGGACGGGCGCGATCCTGCGCATCCCGGCCGGCACGGTGGCCGCGGTCCGCCACGCGGCGCGCGGGATCGTGGACGGCGAGCCGGCCATCTCCTGCGTGGCCAACTTCGGCTTCCTCGCTCCGGGGGACCCGCTCACGCGCGGCGACCGCTGGCGCTTCGAGGGCGCCGGTCGCGTGGTGGAGCTCGAGTCGCCCACCGGGTTCGACTCGTGGGAGACCACGATCGCCGTGCTCGTGAACTCGATCGGCGCGCTCCCGCGCGCGCCCGGCGGGCTGCTCACGATGAGCGACATCCCGGTGGGGGCGCTGGCCGCCAAGGGCGCCCGGCTCGCTCCGGCGGGAGCGCCGTCGTGACGGACCGCCACGCCGCCAGCCGGGCCGCCGCCGAGCGCGCGCGACGGCGGATCCCGCGCGGGGTGTCCTCCGCCATGCGCGCCGAGCAGCGCCCGGTCCCGCTCCAGGTCACGCGCGCGAAAGGCGCCCGGCTGTGGGACGCCGACGGCCACGAGTACGTCGACTACGTCCTCGGCTTCGGCGCCGCGTTCCTCGGGCACGCGCCCGACGCGGTGGTCGAGGCGATCGGGGCGGTGGCGGGCGACGGGTTCGCTCCCGGCGCCCCGCACGCCGCCGAGGCCGAGCTCGCCGAGTTGGTGATCGCGTGCGTGCCCGGCGCCGAGATGGTGGCGCCGATGACGACGGGCAGCGAGGCCGTGCACGCCGCGGTCCGCCTGGCGCGAGCCGCCACCGGCCGCCGGTCGATCGTGAAGTTCGCCGGCCACTACCACGGCTGGCTGGACCCCGTGTTCGTCGCCGGGCCGGGGTCCGCGCCCGTGCGCGACGCGCAGCCGGGCGGCGAGCCCGGCACGCTCGGCGTCCGCGACGACGGCTCGGTGATCGTGTGCCCCTTCGACGACGCGGAGGCGCTGGAGCGCGCGCTGGCCGGCGCCTCGGTCGCGGCGGTGCTGATGGAGGCCGTCCCGTGCAACTTCGGCACCTACGAGCCAGCGCCCGGCTACCTGCGCCGCGTCCGCGAGGTGTGCGACGCGGCCGGCGCGCTGCTGATCTTCGACGAGGTCATCACCGGCTTCCGGCTCGCGCTGGGCGGCGCGCAGGAGCGCTACGGCGTCACGCCGGACCTGACCGTGCTGAGCAAGGGCATCGGCTCCGGGCTACCGGTGGCCGCGCTGGCCGGCCGCGAGCCGGTCATGCGCACCGCGTCGGACGGGATGAAGATGGTCGGCACCTACAACGGGACGCCGGTCCCGGTGGCGGCCGCGTGCGCGACGCTGCGGGAGCTGACCGAGCGCGCCGGGACGCTGTACCCGGGGCTCGAGACGCTGTCCGGCGAGCTGGCCGGCGGCCTGCGCACGATCGCCGCGCGGCACGGCGCGCCGCTCGTCGTCCAGCAGGTCGGCGCCGTCCTGCAACTGCTGTGGGGCACTGCGGACCCCGTCCGCTCCTACACGGAGGCGTGCGAGACCGACCGCGAGTCGGTCGCCCAGCTCTCGGAGCTGCTCGTCGAGGAGGGCGTGAACTCGCTGACCCGCGGGCTCTGGTTCGTGTCCGCCGCGCACGGCGCCGAGGACGTGGAACGCACCCTGGCCGCGGCCGACCGGGCGCTCGCGCGGATGCCGGTCGGGGCGCGACCATGAGCCTCGAGTACACGGCGGATCAGATCGGCATCGTCGTCACCGACATCGAGGAGGCGATGCGGCGCTGGGGACGCGTGTTGGCCTGCGGGCCGTGGAGCGTCTACACCTACGGGCGGGCGATCCTGCGCAATCCCACCTTCCGCGGGGACGAGGGGCGCTTCGAGATGCGCCTCGCGCTCGCCGGCTCCCGCCCCCAGATCGAGCTCATCCAGCCGCTGCAGGGGCCGAGCCTCTACCACGAGTGGCTCGACGCCCACGGCGAGGGCCTGCACCACGTGGGGATGCGCGTTCCCAACCTGCAAGACGGGATCCGCGACATGGCCGGGCGCGGCTACGGCGTCCTGCAGTCCGGCAGCGGCTACGGGCTCGACGGCGACGGCGGCTTCGCGTACCTGGACACGGCGGAAGACCTCGGCGTGATCCTGGAGTTGATCGAGGTGCCCGCGCGGCGGCGGGAGCCCGACGCAGTGGTGCCGTGAGGTTAGACTCCGAGCGTCGCCGGCCCTGGAGGGCGTTGCGGCGCGTTTGACGTCGATCAGGGAGGAAGACCGCGTGGCAAGACTTCGTGTGGCCGTCGACGTTGGCGGCACGTTCACCGACGTGTTCGTGCTCGATGAGGACAGCGCCGACGTGCGCGTCGCCAAGGTGCCCAGCACCCCGCGTGACCCCATGCAGGGCGTCATGGACGGCGTCGAGGCGGCAGATGTCGACCTCGCCGACGTGACGCTGTTCTCGCACGGCACCACGGTCGCCACCAACGCGCTCATCACCCGCCGCTTCCCGCCCGCCGCGATGATCACCACCAAGGGCTTCCGCGACGTGCTCGAGATCCGCGACGGCACCCGCGACGACCTGTGGGACGCCTACAAGGACGTCGCGCCGCCCTACATCCGCCGCCGCGACCGCTTCGTCGTGAGCGAGCGCGTCGACTTCGAGGGCCGCGTCCTGACCGAGCTCGACGAGGACGAGGCGCGCGCGCTCGCGCAGCGGCTCGGGCGCCGCGGGGTGGAGACGGTCGCGGTGTGCTTCATCAACGCCTATGCCAACCCCGCCAACGAGCAGCGGATGCAGAAGATCCTCCGCGAGGAGCTGCCCGACGTCCTGATCTCGACCTCCAGCGACACGCTGCCGGAGATCTTCGAGTACGAGCGCTTCTCGACCACGGTCGCCAACGCCGTCCTCTCCCCGCTGGTCAGCGGGTACGTCCAGCGCCTCGAGGACCGCCTCAAGGACGCGGGCTACGCCGGCGACCTCCTGCTGCTGCACTCCGGCGGCGGCGTCATGACCGGCGCCATGGTGCAGAAGTTCGCGGGGCGCATCGCGGCGTCCGGCATCGCGGCCGGCGCCATCGCCTGCCGGCACATCGCCCAGCTGTGCGGCTTCCAGAACGCGATCGGGCTCGACATGGGCGGCACCAGCACCGACATCTCGCTGGTCTACGAGGGCGAGATGCGCACCACGAAGGAGTGGGCGGTCGAGTACGGCCACCCGATCTGCTTCCCGAGCATCGAGATCCTCACCATCGGCGCCGGCGGCGGCTCGCTGGCGTGGATCGACTCGGCGGGCTCGCTGCGCAACGGCCCGCAGTCCGCGGGCGCCGACCCCGGCCCGGCGTGCTACCAGCGCGGCGGCGAGGAGCCCACCAACACCGACGCCAACGTCGTGCTCGGGCGCCTGGGCGGGGAGCTCGTCGGCGGCGCCGTCGCGCTCGACGCGGGCGCGGCCGAGAAGGCGATCGGCAGGGTCGCCGAGCCGCTCGACCTGACCACCACCGACGCGGCGCGCGCGGTCATCCAGGTCGCCAACGCGAACATGGCCGACGCGGTGCGGCTGATCTCCATCCGCCGCGGCTACGACCCGCGCGAGTTCGCGCTCGTCGTGTTCGGCGGCGCGGGCGCGCTGCACGGCGCGGCGCTCGCCAAGGAGCTCTCGATCCCGACCGTCCTCGTGCCGCCGAACCCGGGCATCACCTCGGCGCTCGGCTGCCTGCTCGTCGACGTCCGCCACGACCTCTCGGAGATGTACCTGCGCCGGATCGAGGACGCCGTCCCGTCCGAGGTCGAGGCGGAGTTCGAGGAGCTGGAGAAGGAGGGCCGCGAGCGGCTCGCCGCCGAGGGCGTCGAGGAGGAGCGCATGACGTTCCAGCGCACGATCGCGATGCGCTACCTCGGGCAGTGGCGGTCGCTCGCCGTCGGCGTCGACGCCGGGTTGGAATCGCTCGACGAGGTCGTCGCGAAGTTCCACGACGAGCACGAGCGCGAGTTCGCCTACCGGCGCGAGGGCGCGCCGATCGAGATCTACCAGCTCGCGCTGCAGGCGGTCGGCGTGACGCCGAAGCCCGAGCTGGCCAGCCACGAGCTCGAGGACGGAGCGGCGCTGCCCGAGCCGCTCGCCAAGCGCCCCGTGCACTTCGACGAGTCCGGCGAGGCGGTCGACACCCCCATCTACGATCGCTCGGCGCTGCCGGCCGGTTCGCGCGTCGAGGGTCCCGCGATCATCCAGCAGCTGGACTCGACGGTGGTCGTCCCACCCGACGTCGTGGCCGAGGTCGACGAGCACCTGATCATCCGCATGAACATCTCCCCGGAGGCCCTCGCATGACGTCGACAGAGCGCGACTACACGCTGGACCCGGTCACCTTCGAGGTGCTCAAGAACTCGTTCATCACCACCGTGGACCTGATGGCGGAGCAGATCCTGCGCACCTGCCATTCGTTCGTGATCTACGCGCGGGACTTCTCCTCGGCGCTGTGCGACCGCGACGGCAACACGGTCATGCAGGGCAGCCAGGACATCTCAGTGCACGTCGGCACGCTGCACTTCAAGGCCAAGGCCGTCATCGAGGCGTTCGGCGACGACATCAACCCCGGCGACGTGTTCGCGATCAACGACCCCTACCTGGGCGGCACGCACTTCAACGACGTCTCGATCATCCGGCCGATCTTCCACGACGACGAGGTGATCGCCTACGCGCAGTCCAACGGCCACTGGGCCGACGTCGGCGGCAGCGTGCCGGGCTCGTTCGACATCACCGCCAAGGACCACTTCGGCGAGGGCACGCGGATCCCGCCGGTGCGCATCTGGGACAAGGGGCGCTACCTCAACGACGTCGCGCGGCTGATCCTCTCCAACACCCGCGCGCCCGAGGCCACCGAGGGCGACCTCCAGGCCCAGGCCGAGGCGACCCGCGTGTGCGAGCGCGAGATCCTGCGCCTGGTCGACAAGTACGGGCGCGACACGATCCTCACCGCGTTCGACGAGGTCCAGGACTACGTCGAGCGCCTTACGCGCAGGCGGATCGCCGAGCTGCCCGACGGCACGTGGGAGACCGAGGACTACATCGACTCCGACCCCAGTCGCGAGGAGGGTCTGGTCCCGATCAAGGTCAAGCTCGAGATCGAGGGCGACCAGATCCGCTACGACCTGTCGGGCTCGCACCCCGCGGTCGGGACGTTCCTCAACGCCGGCTTCGGCAGCGCGATGTCGGGCGTGGCGGGCGGGACGAAGACGTTCTTCCCCGACGTGCCGCTGAACTCCGGCTTCTACCGCGCGGTCGACATCGACCTCGGGCCGGAGGGGTCGGTGGTCAACGCGCCGTGGCCGGTGGCGGTCACCGGGTTCTGCTCCGGGCCCTACGAGAAGATCATGAACGCGATCTTCGAGATCTGGTCGGAGATCATGCCCGAGCGGGCCATGGCCTGCTCGTTCAACCTCGAGTACCTGCTCGTCGGCGGGCGCGACGCGCGGACCGAGGACCGGCCCTTCTTCATGTGGTACGACTGGATGGTCGGCGGCTGGGGCGGGCGCAACGGCCGCGACGGCTCCAACTGCACCTCGCCCGTGTTCGGCGTCGGCCTCGCCGTGCAGCCGCTCGAGGGCCAGGAGCGCCTGTCGCCGGTCGTCACCAGCGGGCACGAGATCCTGCCCGACTCCGGCGGCCCCGGCCGCTTCCGCGGCGGTGTCGGCGTCGAGAAGGGCGGGACGCTGACGAAGGCCGAGGACACCGTCGTCTCCTACTGCTGCGACCGCGCGCGCTCGATCACGTGGGGCATCAACGGCGGGCTGCCGTCGCTGCCGCACGGCGTCTGGCTCAACCGCGGCAGCGACAACGAGCGCTTCCTGGGGGCCATCTTCTCCAACGTGGCTTTGTCGGAGGGCGATTTCTTCACGCGCCCGAGCGCGGGCGGAGGCGGCTTCGGCGACCCGCTCGACCGCGACCCGGCCGCCGTGGTCGAGGACGTCGTCGACGGCTACGTCAGCATCGAGCGGGCTCTGACGGACTACGGCGTGGTGGTGACCGAGGTGGACGCCGACCTCGACGAGTACGAGGCCGACGTCGAGGCGACGGATCGGGAGCGCGAGAAGATCCGCGGCGCGCGCTCGGGCTGGCTCGACGAGGACGCCGAGGGCGTCGCCTCGCGCTACCGCGACGGCGACCTCGACGTGATGGACCTCGTCCGCCAGTACGGCGTCATCGTCGACTGGGGGAGTGGCGAGTTGCTGCCGCGGACGACAGAGATGTTCCGCGCCATGCTGCGCCGGCGTGCGGCGGCTCACTGGTAGGCGGGGAACGTCAACTGCGGCTGGGTAGGGAAGGGGGAGGGACCGTCGACTTGCTGGACGGAAACGAGGGCTCGCCCCCCGCGGCGCTGGCCTCACCGCCGCGGCGTCGGTTCACCATCGCGGCGCCGGCCTCACCACCTCCCTACCCAGTCGCCGCCAAGAACGCCGGCAGTACGGTCAGGCCGGCGGCTCAGCCGCGCGGATGACGTCGGCGGCAGCCGTCACGCAGGCGGTTCGGCCGCACGAATGACCGCGGCCCAGTCATCGTCCCCGTGGCCCAACTCCACCGCACGCTCGTACTGCCGATGCGTAGCGGCGAGGACCTGAAGCAACGCCGCGCCCTCACCCGCCGCCTCGAGCGCGAGCCCCGCGTCCTTGGCCGCGAGCGCGAGCGGGAAGTTCCGCGGGAACGAGCGGGCCGCCATGGCGGGCGCGTTGAGCCGGGTGTAGAGGGCGCCGATGCCGCCGTCGCCGGTGACGTCGAGGAAGTCGCCCGCCTCGACGCCGAGCCCCTCGGCGAGCGCGAGCGTCTCGGCGAGGGCCGCGGTGGTCGACATCAGCCAGGCGTTGACGACGATCTTCAGGCGGCTCCCGGCGCCTGCCGCGCCGACCCACGTCGTGCGCTGCGCGAGCGCGTCGAAGATCGGGGCGCAGCGCGAGCGGGCGTCGTCGGGGCCCGAGGCGAGGACGATCAGCTCGGCGTTCTCGGCCGGCTCGCGCGAGCCCAGCACCGGCGCGTCGACGTAGGCCACGCCGCGCGAGGCCGCCAGCGCGCCCAACCGATCGGCGGCGGGCGCGCCGACCGTGCTCATCTGGATCCACACCGCCCCCGGCGCGAGCGCCGCGAGCGCGCCGCCGGCCGCCGCCTCGACCGCGGCGCCGTCGGCGAGCATGGTCACCAACACATCGGCGCCCCTCGCCGCCGTGGCCGGCGACGCGTGCGCCACCACGCCGTCGCCGGCGAGCGCCTGCGCCTTGGCCGGCGTCCGGTTCCAGGCGTGGACCTCGAGCCCCGCGCGCGCGAGGTTGCGCGCCATCGGAGCGCCCATCACGCCGGTGCCGAGGAACGCGACGGTCACATCAGGCCGTGATGTAGACGGTCTTGGTCTCGGTGAAGAAGTGCACCGCGGCCTTGCCCTGCTCGCGGGAGTGGGAGCTGGAGCGCTTCATGCCGCCGAACGGGGCGTGCGGCTCGGCGCCCGCCGTCTCGGAGTTCACGTGCACCACGCCGACCTCCGCCTCGCGGGCGAACGCCAGCGCCGCGACGAGGTCGCGGGTGAACAGCGACGCGGAGAGGCCGTACTCGACCGAGTTGGCGATCTCGAGCGCCTCCTCGAACGTGTCCGCCCGCATCAGGCCGAGGACGGGGCCGAAGATCTCCTCCTGGCCGATCCGCGATCCGGGCGCCACGCCGTCGTAGACGGTCGGCTGCACGAACCAGCCGTCGCCGTCGCCGCCGGACCCACCGGTCAGCAGCTGGTGGCCCTCCTCGCGGGCGACGTCCAGGTAGCTCAGCACGCGGTCGCGCTGCGGCCGGGACACCAGCGGGCCGATCTGAACGCCGTCGCGGGCGCCGTCGCCGACGGTGAGCGCTTGCGTGGCGTCGAGCACGCGCTCGGTGAACGCCTCCGCGATGGCGGGATGGAGGATCGCCCGGCTCGTGGCCGTGCACTTCTGCCCGGTCGAGAACATCGCGCCGCGCAGGGTCTGCTCGACGGCGAGGTCGAGGTCGGCGTCGGGGAGCACGATCACCGGGTTCTTGCCGCCCAGCTCGAGCTGGACCTTCACGCCGCGCGGGACGGCGGCGGCCTGGATCGCGCGGCCCACCGGGTTGGAGCCCGTGAAGGTGATGCCGTCGACCTCCGCGTGGCCGGTGAGCGCGTCGCCGATGTCGGCCGGCATGCCGGTGACCATGTTCAAGACACCCGGCGGCAGGCCGGCCTCGTGCAGCGCGTCGACCAGCCGCGCCGCGCACAGCGGCGTCAGGTCGGACGGCTTGAAGACGACGGTGTTCCCGTAGGCCAGGGCCGGCGCGATCTTCCACGTCGGGATCGCGATCGGGAAATTCCACGGCGTGATCACGCACACCACCCCGAGCGGTTCCTGCGTGCTGTAGAGCAGGGTGCGGTCGGCGGCGCTGGGGAGCAGGTCGCCCTGCGGCTGCGAGCACTCGCCGGCGAAGAAGCGCAGGATCGAGACGGCGCGGCCGGCCTCGCCGCGACCCTCGGCGAGCGTCTTGCCCTCCTCGGCGGTGAGCTCGGCGGCGATCTGCTCGGCCCGCGCCGCGATGATCTCGGCGGCGCGGTAGAGGATCTCGCCGCGCATGATGGGCGACGTCCGCCGCCAGCCGGGGGCGGCGGCGCGGGCCGCCGCGTAGGCGTCGTCGATGTCCTGCGGCGTGGCGAGGTCGTGCGTGCTGACGAGGACGTCCGGAGCGGCCGGGTTGCGGTTCTCGAGACCGCCCGATCCGCCCCGCCATTCGCCGTCGACGAAAAGTCCGTACGCCGGGACACCACGTCCGGTTGATGGGATTTCAGGCATTGGGTTCGGCATTATGCACCACCTGTCGACTCATCTCTTCCGGAGGGGCAGGGCGACGGGACGGATAGGGCTCCCGGTCGCGCCGCGGATCTTCAGGCACGCCCCGATGAAGGCGAACTCGTGGACCTCCTCGCCGGCCATCTCCTGGAGATCGACGACCTCCATGATCGGCACGCCCGCCTCGGCGAGCAGGTAGGTGTGCACGGGCTGCCAGCTTTCGGGATCGCCGGACGGGTGGCGCTCGAGGCCGACGTTGTCGGCGCCGATGAGCATCGCGCCCGACTCGGCGAGGAACTTCGCCCCCTCGACGTCCAGCCCCGGCTCGTCGGGGATGAACGCCTCGGCGTCGGGCCACACGCCGATCCGGCCGGTGCGAACGAGCACCACGTCGCCCGCCCGCAGCTCCGTCCCCTGACGCTGGAGGGCGGCGCGCAGCTCGCGCTCGCCGATCGCGTGGCTGTCGGGGAGCATCGGCGTGTCGTGCAGCGCGGCGACGTCGATCAGCACGCCGCGGGCGATGATCGGCGGGTGGCGGTCGGCGCCGGCCACGAGCCAGTTGCGCGAGCCCATGTGCTCGGCCTCGGTGAAGCCGTTCCACACCGCGCCGTCGTAGCCGATGTGGTTGAGCGCGTCGATGTGGGTGCCGGTGTGGGTGAACATCGAGATCGCGTCGCCGGAGCGCGAGACGATCCG
Organism: uncultured Solirubrobacteraceae bacterium; assembly: GCA_963764385.1. Classification (GTDB taxonomy): domain Bacteria; phylum Actinomycetota; class Thermoleophilia; order Solirubrobacterales; family Solirubrobacteraceae; genus DATFQI01. Next base: position 155,877 of record CAVXSJ010000011.1, read on the forward strand.
GTTCTGCTCCTCGCCGACCCCCAGCGGGTCGTCGGCGAGGCTGCCCGACGGCGTCGCCGACATCCACATCGCGAACGGCGGGTCGCCGCCCGCGGTGAAGCTCGGCATGCCGACGAAGAAGTCCACGGCGAGGTCGAACGACCGACCCCCGTCGACCTCGGCGAGCACGGTCGCGGCCGCCTCGGCGGTCGCGAGGTTGAGCATCCCGATCTCGTCCGCCGGCCCGAACGGGCTCGCCGTGGGGTGCCGGTGGCGGGCGGAAAGGGCGGCGATCGGCACCCCGGACCGGTGCCCTTCAGGGGGTGGCGCGCACATGCCGATCCAGCCTACCGAGCGTTTGACCGGTGGAGTAACGTCGCCGATTTTCCACCCGAAAGGAGCGAGCATGAGCTCGACCGACCTGGAGACGAGGCTGCAGCGCCTCGAGGACGCGGAGGCCATCCGCCACCTCAAGATGGCCTACGCGAAGCTGTGCGACGAGGGCTACGACGCGCAGGGGATCGTCGACCTGTTCGCGCAGAACGAGGACGTCGAGTGGGTCAGCGACGTGTTCGGCACCCACCTGGGCCGGGACGGGATCTTCGACTGGTTCGACAACGTCGGCGAGGAGATCCGGTGGGCCGTGCACTTCATGATCAACCCGGTCGTCGAGCTCGGCGATGACGGGCGTACCGCCAAGGGCCGCTTCTACCTGCTCGAGCTGGCGACGATGAGCGCGCCGGGCGGCGGCGACCCCGACGCGGTGATCATGACCGGGAAGTACGCCGACGACTTCGTCAAAGAGGACGGGGAGTGGCGCTTCAAGCGGATCGAGGTCAACTTCGAGCAGGTCTCGAACCTCGACCAGGGCTGGGTCAAGCAGCAGTTCCGCGGACGGGGCTGAACCATGCTCAAGCGCATCGAGCCCCAGGAGCTCCACGAGCTGGCCCGCGGGTGGAACCTCACGCTCAACGACAGCGACGCCGAGCAGCTCGGCGCGGTGGCCGACGACCTCCTCGGACTGCTCGATGCGCTCGTCGACGCGGAGCCCACGGCGCCCGCGGTCGTGCCCGCCGTCCGCGAGGTGGGCGAGCGCCCGACGCCCGAGCAGGACCCGCTCAACGCGATCGTGCGCCGCTGCCGCGTGGTGGCCGAGGAGCCGGGGTCCGAGCTGGCCGGCCTGCGGGTCGCGATCAAGGACTCGATGGCGATCGCCGGCATGCCGCTCACGCTCGGCTCGCGGGTCATGGACGGGTTCGTCCCCGACGTCGACGCCGTGGTGATCGACCGCCTGCTGCGGGCGGGCGCCGAGCTGGTGGCGATCACGAACATGGACGACTTCGCGTTCTCCGGCGGCGGCGACTCGAGCGCCTACGGGCCGACGCGCAACCCGTTCGACCACGACCGCACCTCGGCCGGCTCGTCCGGCGGGTCGGCGGCCGCGCTCTACTACGACGGCATCGACGCCTCGCTGGGCACCGACCAGGGCGGCTCGATCCGCGCGCCCGCCGCGTGGTGCGGCGTGCTCGGCCTCAAGCCGACGCACTCGCTCGTCCCCTACACCGGGCTCGCCGGGATCGACGCCACGTTCGACCACGTCGGGCCGATGACGCGCACGGTGTCCGACATGGCGCGGATGCTCGACGTGCTCGCGGGCGCCGACCCGACCGACCCCCGGCAGGCCGGCGGGGTCCCGGTCGAGGACTACGGCCGCGCCGTCGCGGAGGCGGGGGAGGACCTCTCCGGGCTGCGCGTCGGCGTCGTGGCGGAGGGCTTCGGCGAGGCGGTGGGCGCCGAGCCGGACGTCGTCGAGGCGATCCGCGGCGTGGCCGAGCGGCTGCGCGAGCTCGGCGCCGACGTCCAGGACGTCTCCGTCCCCGAGCACGAGACGGCGGGCGCCGTCGCGTTCGCGGGCTTCATCGAGGGCATGACGGCGCTGATCACCGGCGGCGGCAACGGCTACCACTGGCGCGGGCGCTTCTGGCCCGAGATCGCCGACGCGCTCGCCGCGGCGGTGCGCGAGCGGGCCGACGGGCTGTCGCCGCAGATCAAGGTGGCGCTGCTCCTCGGCCTCCACCTGCGTCGCGAGCACGCCGGCAGCATCTACGCCCGGGCCCAGAACGCGCGGCCGGCCCTGATCGCCGCCTACGACCGGGCGCTCGAGGGCGGCGACGTGCTGCTGATGCCCACCACCCCAGGGCGCGCCGCACCTGTACGAGCCGGACATGCCCCTGCACGACCACCTGATGCGCGGCTGGGCGCTGCTGGCCAACACGTCGCCGACGGACATGAGCGGCCACCCGGCGCTGAGCATGCCGGCCGCCGAGGCCGGCGGGCTGCCGGTCGGCGCGATGCTGATCGGCCGTCACTTCGAGGACGCGCGGCTGCTGTCGGTGGCGTCGGTCTTCGAACGCGCGTACGGCTGGAAGCCCGGCGAACCGGTGGGGAACCCGGTCATTTGGTGAGGATTGGTCACCAGTCGATGGGGGCGCACCGTTCAGTTCCCCGGAATACGGCTCACCACCGCGGGCGGCCTACCGGTCGGTAGGCGACTTTGGATCCGATCCTTGACACGGGATCCAATCCCTCCATAGGGTCATCCCCGGAGGGAACACTGGGGATGCCTGAAAAATCGAGGTCGACGATCGACGCCGTCAGCGACGCTGAGGCCGATGGCGAGACCGCCAAGGGGTACGAGCCGCGGGCGGCCGCTGTCAGCCGCCGCATCCGCGACGCGATCCTCGACGGCGACCTCAAGCCGGGCGAGCGGATCCGCCAGGAGGCGATCGCGCGCCGGCTCGGCACCAGCCGCATCCCGGTCCGCGAGGCGCTGCGCCAGCTCGAGACCGAGGGCCTCGTCACGCTCGTGCCCCACAGCGGCGCGACCGTGCGCGGTGCTCGACTACGAGCGCTTCTCCGAGCTCTACATGCTCCGCGAGGTCGTCGAGCCGATGGCGATCGCCGAGAGCGCGAGCCGCCTCACCGACGAGCAGTTCGCCCACCTCGCGCAGCTGGTCGCGGTGATCGAGGACGCGGGCGACGATCCGATGCGCTGGCTGGAGGCCGACCGCCGGTTCCACCTCGAGAGCTACGCGGCCGCGCCGCTGCCGCGGGTGCTCGCGCTGATCGAGGGCTTCTGGAACCAGACCCAGCAGTACCGGCGCGCCTACCTCTACCGGGTGCGGACCAGCATGGAGATCGTCAACTACGAGCACCGCCTGATCCTCGAGGCGCTCGAGCGGCGCGACCCGGAGGACGCGGCGAACCTGCAGCGGCTGCACATCCGCCGCACCCGCACCACCCTCGCCCCCCACGCGGAGCTGTTCCACGAATGAGCCGCGCGCTCGACTCCAAGACGGCCATCGTCACCGGCGCCAGCTCCGGCATGGGCATCGCCATCGCCCAGGCGTACGCCGCCGAGGGCGCCAACGTCGTGCTCACCGGGCGCGACCAGGAGCGCCTCGACGCGTGCGCCGGCTCCTGCGACGGCCAGTCGCTGACGATCGCGATCGACATCACCGCCGACGGCGCGCCGCAGTCGATCGTCGACCAGACCGTCGGAGCGCTTCGGCGCGATCGACGTGATCGTCCACTCCGCCGGCATCTTCGAGCCGCGGCCCTTCGAGGAGAGCTCGCTGGAGAGCTTCGACCGGCAGATGGACCTCAACGTGCGCGCCCCGTTCGCGCTCACGCAGGCCGCGCTGCCGCACCTCCACGACGGCGGCATGGTCATCTTCATCTCCTCGATCGCCGGGCACGCCGCCTTCCCGAACTCCGCCGCGTACTGCGCGACCAAGGGCGCCGTCGAGCTGATGACCCGGGCCCTCGCCGTGGAGCTCGCTCCCGTGGGCATCCGGGTCAACGCGCTGGCGCCGGGCAACATCCGCACGCCGATGAACGAGCACCTGCTCGAGTCGGCGGCGTACGAGGCCTCGATGGTCGAGCGCACTCCGTACGGCCGGGTCGGCGTCGTCGAGGACATCGCCCCGGTGGCGGTCTTCATGGCGTCCGACGCGGCTCGCTACGTCCACGGGGCATCGCTGCTCGTGGACGGCGGCTGGGCGGCGCAATGAGGCCGGAACACGGGCCCAACCAGGAAAGGTCGGCAGAGCATGTCCAACGGAGAGGGAGTACTTCGATGAGGTCACGTAGCTTGGGGCGCGGACGCGCCCGGCTCGCGGCGTGTGTCGCGAGCGCCGTCATTCTGGCCACCGGGGTCGCCGCCTGCGGTGGCTCTGACAGCGGGGGCTCCGGAGGCGGCGGTGGTGACTCCGGCGAAGGCCCGATCCTGATCGGCATCGCCGGCGCCAAGACCGGTCCGCTGTCCCCGTACGACGGGCAGCCGGGCAACGCCTTCCTCCTCCGCATCGAGGAGATCAACAAGGCCGGCGGCGTCGACGGCCGCGATCTCGAGGCGAAGTGGATCGACACGAAGTCCGACAAGACGCTGGCCGCCTCCGCCGCGACCCAGCTGATCAACGACGGCGCGGTCACGATCCTCACCACGTGCGACTTCGACTTCGGCAGCCCGGCCGCGTTCCAGGCCCAGGCCAAGAACGTTCCCGCCATCTCGCTGTGCGCGTCATCGCCGAAGAACGCGACCCCGGCGATCATCGGCAAGTACGGCTTCTCGATGGGCACCGGCTCGGACACCGAGGGCGTCACGGCGGCCGAGTGGATCAAGAAGGACCACCCGGAGTGGAAGCGCGCCTACGTCCTCAAGGACACGTCGCTCGAGTACTCGAAGGCCACGGCCGACTACTTCACCGCGCGCTGGAAGCAGCTCGGCGGCGAGATCAGCGGCGAGGACACCTTCGTCGGCGGCGAGAACACCGACATCGCCGCCCAGGCGACGCGCGCCAAGGGCAAGGCGAGCCAGACCGACGTCATCTACATCGGCTCGTGGAACCCGGGTGGCTCGACCGCCGCGCGCCAGCTGCGCAACGCCGGCATCGACCTGCCGCTGGTCGGCAACCAGTCGTCGGACGGCAAGCTGACCCAGGAGGTCGCGGGCGACATCAGCGACTACTACTCGACGCCGCTGGCCTGCATCCCCTCGTACTGCACGAAGGGCGAGGGCGAGAACCAGGACAAGGTCGACAAGTTCTTCGAGGACTTCAAGGCCAAGTACGGCGAGGACCTCTCGAGCTCCTACCCGATCAACGGCTACGACCTCGGCACGGTGATCCAGAAGGCGATCGAGGCGGCCGGCTCGACCGAGCCCGCCAAGATCGCCGAGGCGATGGAGACGATGGGCGGCATCGAGGGCATCAACGCCACGTTCCAGTTCTCCAAGGAATGCCATCGCCCGGTCGGGCAGAGCCGCATCATCCTCAAGTGGGTGAAGGGCGAGGGCGAGTTCGTGGCCACCGTGGCGCCGGAGGAGATCCCGGACATCGGGGACTCCAACCCGTGCGCGGGCAAGCAAGAGCCCGTCGGCTAGACGCGGGAGAATGAGCACGTGAGCACACAAGTCGACGGCGCCACGGCGGACACGCTGGAAGCGCGCGAGGTGAAGGTCCACTTCGCGGGCGTCCGCGCCGTCGACGGTGTGGACCTCACGCTCGAGCGAGGCGAGATCCTCGGCCTGATCGGTCCCAACGGGGCCGGGAAGACCACGTTCATGAACGCCATCAGCGGATTCGTGCCCCTCACGGGGGGCACGGTCCGCCTGGCGGGCGACGAGGTCACCGGCAGCTCGCCCCAGAAGCTCGTCAAGCGAGGGCTGGTGCGGACGTTCCAGCAGGTGGCCACGTTCCCGGACCTCACCGTGTTCGAGAACGTCGAGCTCGGCGCGCTGGGCGCCGGGCTGAACCGCCGCAAGGCGCGCGCGCGCACGTGGGAGCTGCTCGAGGGCCTGCGGCTGGACCACCTGTCGCGGTACTACGCGTCGGCGCTGCCCCACGGCGAGGAGCGCCGCGTCGGCATCGCCCGCGCGGTCGCGGTCAGCCCGACGTTCCTGCTGCTCGACGAGCCGGCGGCGGGGCTCAACGACGCCGAGAGCGAGGAGCTGGCGCGGACCATCGAGCAGGTCCGCGACGACCTCAACTGCGGCGTGCTGCTCGTCGAGCACGACATGCGCGTGATCTTCGGCGTGTGCCAGCGCATCCAGGTGCTCGACTACGGCAAGTCGGTCGCGGAAGGCACGCCCGAGACAGATCCGCGGGGATCGCAAGGTGATCGAGGCGTACCTCGGCAAACACGGAGCTGAAGAACTTGTTGACACTGAGTGACGTCTGGGTCCACTACGGGCGGGTGGCGGCCGTCCAGGGCCTCGCCATGCAGGTCGACGAGGGCCAGCTCGTCGGGCTCGTCGGCAACAACGGCGCGGGGAAGACGACGACGATGGCGACGATCGCCGGCGTGCTGAAGCCCAGCCGCGGCGAGATCACCTTCGACGGCAAGCGCATCGACGGCCAGGCGCCCGACACCGTGCTCCGCCGCGGGCTCTCGCTCGTCCCGGAGAACCGCCGCATCTTCAAGCGGCTCAGCGTCGCGCGAGAACCTGCAGATCGGGACCAGCGGCCGCAAGGACCGGGCGAAGGCCAAGCAGGACATCAAGGAGATGCTCGAGCGCTTCCCCGTGCTGGAGCGCTACTACGACACGCCGGGCGCCAACCTGTCCGGCGGCGAGCAGCAGCAGCTCGCCATCGCGCGGGCGCTGCTCGCGCGGCCCCGCCTGCTGCTGCTCGACGAGCCGACGCTGGGCCTCGCCCCGCTGATCGTCGACCAGGTCTTCGACCTGCTCGCCCAGCTCAAGGACGAGGGGCGCACGATCCTCCTCGTCGAGCAGAACGCGGCGCGGACCGTCCTGGTGGCCGATCGCGTCTACATCATGCGCACGGGCGGCCGGATCGAGTTCGAGGGCAGCGCCGACGAGCTCACCGAGCGCGGCGGCCTCGAGACCGCCTACATGGGTTTCTGAACGAGTTCCAAGGGAGAGATCGGCCATTCAAGAAGTCCTCCAATACGCCGTCGACTCGATCAGTTACGGCAGCCTGTACGCCCTCATGGCCCTCTCGCTGGCGCTGCTGTTCAGCGTCATGGGGCTGATGAACTTCGCCTACGGCGAGCTGATCATGGTCGGCGGATACACCATGTACACGCTGCGTGACGACGGCTGGCTGGTGCTGGTCGTCGCCACGATCGGGGTCGTCACGATCGTGTCGATCCTGATGGAGCGCCTGGCCTTCCGGCCGCTGCGCGACGCGTCGCCGATCACGCTGCTCGTCGCGTCGTTCGCCGTCTCCTACGGGATGCAGCAGCTCGCCTACATGAGCGTCGGCCCGATCCCGAAGGGTGTGCGCCCCTTCGACTGGCTGGCCGAGCGATTCGAGATCGGCGGCATCACGGTCTCGCACCTGAGCGTGGTCACCTTCGTCGTCACGATCCTCTTGTTGATCGCCACGACGCTGATCCTCAACCGGACGATGCTCGGCATCCAGCTGCGGGCGTCGACCGAGGACTTCGACATGGCGCGGATGGTCGGCGTGCGGGCGAACCGCGTGATCGTCTCCGCGTTCGCCATCACCGGCGTGCTGGCCGGCGTGGTGGCGCTCTGTTACGTGTCGCGCAACGGGTCGGTGTCGCCGACCATGGGCCAGGGGCCGCTGCTCGTCGCCTTCGTGGGCGGCGTCATCGGCGGCCTCGGCAGCCTGTGGGGCGCGACGATCGGCGGGTTCCTGCTCGGCGCCACGGTCACGGCGCTGCAGGCCAGCCTCCCGGTGGATCTCTCCAGCTACACGAACCTGTTCGCGTTCAGCGCCGTGATCGCGATCCTCGTCCTCCGACCCAGCGGCCTGTTCGCACGCCGCGCCGTCCGCGAGGCCTGATCGATGCCCTCATCGGAACGACTGCAGTCCATCGCCCGGGTCCTGTGGGTCCCGGCGATCCTCTGCGTGCTGCTGTGGATCTGTTACATGATCGTGCAGTTCACGCTCGGTCCCGAGTACCAGCAGATCGCGCTGAACATGTTCGTCACGGCCGTGCTCGTGCTCGGCCTGCAGCTGTTCAGCGGCAACTCCGGGATCCTCTCGTTCGGGCACATCGGCTTCATGGCCATCGGCGCCTACGTCTCGGCGCTGCTGACCATCCCGCCCGCGCTGAAGGCGGCGACGTTCACGGAGATGCCGAAGTTCCTCGACTTCTTCCTGACCGCGGAGATGGGGACGGTGTCCTCGACGCTGGTCGCCGGCGGCGCCGCGGCGGCGTTCGCGCTGATCATGGCCCCGCCGATCGTGCGCCTCGCCGGCGTGCCGGCCGGCATCGCCACGCTGGCGCTGCTGGTCATCGTCTACACGTTCAACATCCAGACGACGTCGATCACGCGCGGCACCAGCACGATGATCGGCGTCCCGGCCACCACCACGATCGACTCCGCGCTCATCTGGTCGATGGTGGCGGTCGTGATCGCGGTCGCGTTCGCCGGCTCGCGCCGAGGGCTGCGGCTGCGGGCGAGCCGGGAGAACGAGGGGGCCGCGCGCTCCGTCGGCGTCCGCGTGCCGATCGAGCGCGGCTTCGCGTGGGTCGTCTCCGCGTTCCTGATGGGCGTCGGCGGCGCGCTCTACGGCCACTACATCATCGCCTTCAGCGCCGGCGAGTTCTACTTCGCCGCGACGTTCAACATCGTCCTGATGCTCGTCATCGGCGGCATGACGAGCGTGTCGGGCGCCGTGGTCGGCACGATCTTCGTGACCGTGCTCAAGGAGGCCCTGCGGCGGGTCGAGACCGGGCCGCTCGACGGGCAGTACCCGGGCTTCACCGAGCTCCTGCTGGCGGCCGTGTTGCTGCTGGTGCTGATCTGGCGCCCGCGCGGCCTGACCGGCGGCCATGAGATCCCGTGGCCGGGCGACTGGAACTTCGGCCCGTTCAAGCGCGGGAAAGGCGAGAAGTCGATCGACGACGCGTCGGGGGCGCCGGACGGGGACACCGCGCCGGCGTCGGTCGAGGCGCCGGTCGAGCGCTCATGACGGCGGCGGCGGTCGCGGACCCCTTCACCGAGGAGATCATCAAGGACAAGCTGGGCGCCATCGCCGACGAGATGGGGGTCGTGCTCGCGCGGACGAGCATGAGCCCGGTCGTCTACGAGGTGCTGGACTTCGCGTGCGGGCATCGCGGACCACCAGGGCCAGGTGATCGCCCAGACGAACGGCATCACCGTGTTCACCGGCACGTTCCGCCCGCAGGTCGAGAGCGTGCTGCGCAAGTTCGGCGCCGAGAGCCTGCAGCCGGGCGACATCTACATCACCAACGACCCGTACGCGGGCGCGACCCACATCTGCGACATCTGCCTGATCGCCCCGATCTTCGAGGCCGGCACGCTGCTGGGCTTCGGGGTGAGCGTGACCCACTGGGTCGACATCGGCGGGGGCATGCCGGGCAGCATCCCGCCGGACGCCACGGAGATCTTCCAGGAGGGCCTGCTCGTGCCCTGCCTGCTCCTCGCGCGCGCGGGTAACGTGGACGAAGGAATCCTCGACATCCTGCGCGCGAACGTGCGGCTGCCGCAGATGGCGCTCGGCGATCTGCACGCCGGGATGGCCGCGGTCAAGATCGGCGAGCGCGGCGTGCAGGAGCTGTGCCGGCGCTACGGCGCCGAGTCGCTGTCGGCGGCCACCGCGAGCCTGCTCGAGCAGGGCGAGAAGCTCAGCCGGGCCGAGATCGCGCGCATCCCCGACGGCGTCTACGAGGCGCAGGACGTGATCGACGGCGACGGGATCACCGACGACGCGATCCCGATCCGCGTGGTGGTCACCGTCAGCGGCGACGCGATGGAGGTCGACTTCACCGGCACCAGCCCGCAGGTCCGCGGCCCCATCAACTGCGCGCGCGGCGCGCTGGAGTCGGCGTGCAAGACGGCGTTCCGCGCCATCACCGCGCCGCAGGCGCCCAGCAACGAGGGCGCGTTCCGGCCGTTCACCGTGCGCTGCCCCGAGGGCACGATGTTCACGGCGGTCAAGCCGGCGCCGACCGGCTGGTACTACGAGTCGACGGCCTTCGCGACCGAGCTGGTGTGGAAGGCGCTGGCGCCCGTGCTCCCCGAGAAGCTGGGCGCCGGCAGCTACGTGAGCGTGTGCGCGACCTACGTGGTCGGCGCGAGCGACGAGGGCGCGGACGTGTGGGTGCTGGTGGAGCCCAACGACGGCGGCTGGGGCGCGGACGCGGAGCTCGACGGCGAGAGCGGCCTGATCTCCTCCGTCGACGGCGACACCTACAACTTCCCCGTCGAGGTGATCGAGACCCGCTTCCCGCTGCGGGTGGACCAGTACGCGCTGGCCACCGAGGAGGGCAGCGGCGCCGGGCGGCGCCGCGGCGGGTTCGGGCTCATGCGCGACTACCGCATCCTCGACGACCGCGGGGCGGTGAGCTTCGGCAGCATGGGCGGCTGGCGGCGGCGGCCCTGGGGCGTGGACGGCGGCGGCGAGGGCACCAACAACGCGATCGAGTACCTGCACGCGGACGGCACGCGCAGCCGCCACGGCCGCGTCAAGCGCGACGTCGCGGCCGGCGACGTGGTGCGGATCGTGACCGGCGGCGGGGGCGGCCACGGCGACCCCCTCGAGCGCGAGCCGGAGCGGGTGGCGGCCGACGTGCTCGACGGCTACGTCACCGCCGCGCAGGCGCTCGACGTCTACGGGGTGGTGGTCGACCCGCGGACCGGCGCCGTCGACGAGCCGGCGACCGCGGAGCGCCGGGCGCGGTGAGCCTGCGCATCGCCACCGACGTCGGCGGCACGTTCACCGACCTCGTCGCGTTCGACGAGCGCACCGGCGGGCTGACCTCCTCGAAGGTCTCCACGACGCCGAAGGAGATCTCGCGCGGCGTGCTCGAGTCCGTGGAGGCGGCCGGGGTGGACCTCGCCGAGGCCTCGTTCTTCGTGCACGGCTGCACGGTCGTCATCAACGCGATCACCGAGCGCAAGGGCGCGCGCACCGCGCTGGTGACCACCAAGGGCTTCCGCGACATCCTCCTGATCGGCCGCGGCAACCGGCCCGACATGTACAACCTGCGCTACCACAAGCCGGAGCCGTTCGTGCCGCGCCGGCTGTGCTTCGAGGTCCCCGAGCGCGTCGACCGCGACGGCGAGGTGCTCGAGCCGCTCGACGAGGCGGCGCTCGACGTCGATCGCCGACCGCTGCGCGGAGCTGGGCGTCGAGGCGATCGCCGTCTGCTTCCTGCACTCCTACGCCAACCCGGACCACGAGCGCGCCGCGAAGGCCCGCCTGGCTCGAGCGGCTGCCGGACGTCGCGATCACGATCTCCGGCGAGGTCACGCGCCAGATGCGCGAGTACGAGCGCTCCAGCACCACGATCCTCAACGCCTACGTGCAGCCCGTGCTGGACCGCTACCTCACCGAGGTCGAGGCGGGCGCCCAGGCCCGCGGCCTCGCCCGCACCGCCTACGCGATGCAGTCCAACGGCGGCACCGCGTCGTTCGAGCGCGCGCGGCGGACGCCGATCAACCTCGTCGAGTCCGGCCCGGCGGCGGGGATCATGGGCGCGGCGCGGATCGGCGAGCAGATCGGCGAGCGCAACGTCATCTACCTCGACATCGGCGGCACGACCGCCAAGTGCTCGCTGATCGAGGACGGCAAGCCCCAGATCACCACCGAGTACAAGCTCGAGTGGTCGCCGCAGAGCGCGGGCTACCCGGCCAACGTCCCTGTCACCGACATCGTCGAGATCGGCGCGGGCGGCGGCTCGATCGCGTGGCTCGACGACACGGGCGGCCTGCACGTGGGGCCCCGCAGCGCGGGCGCCGACCCGGGGCCGGCGTGTTACGGCAAGGGCGGCACCTCGCCGACGGTCACCGACGCCAAGCTGGTGGCGGGCGTGATCGACCCCGACTACTTCCTCGGCGGGCGGCTGTCGGTCAGCCGCGAGCTCGCGGTCGAGGCGATCGGGCGGCTGGGGGAGCAGGTCGGCACCTCCCCGGAGGAGACGGCCAACGGGATCATCCGGCTCGCCAACGCGCGGATGATCAACGCGCTGCGCCTCGTCTCGGTGCGCCGCGGCTTCGACCCGCGCGACTTCGTGCTCGTCGCGTGCGGCGGCGGCGGCGCCATGCACGCGGCGGCGCTCGGCGCCGAGCTGCGCGTCAAGCGCACGGTCATCCCGCCCCTGGCGGGCAACTTCTCCGCCTGGGGCATGCTCGTCACGGAGCCGCGGATCGACCTCCTGCGCACCCACCTGCTGCGCACCGAGCGCACGGATCTGGCCGAGATCGAGGCCGTCTACGCCGCGCTGGGCGAGGAGGCCGCGGAGGGGCTCGGCGACGAGGCGGGCGGCGCCGACCTGATCTTCACGCGCGCGATGGAGATGCGCTACGCCGGCCAGGAGCACACGGTCTCCGTGGTGCTCGACGACGTGGCGGGCATGGACGACCTCGAGGAGCGCTTCCACCGCGCCCACGAGCGGCTCTACACGTTCGCGCTGCGCGACACGCCGATCGAGATCGTGGACTTCCACCTCACCGGGCACCTCTCGGTCCCGACCCCCGCGATCTCACGGATCGACGGCGACGGGCGCTCGCCCGAGGCCGCCCGCAAGGCGGACCGGCGCGTGGACTTCGACGCCGACGGCCGGCACGAGTGCGCCGTCTACGAGCGCGACCTGCTCCCCGCGGGCTTCTCCACCGCGGGGCCGCTGGTGATCGAGGAGCCGTCCTCGACCACGCTCGTCCACCCGGGCCAGCGGCTCACGGTGGACGAGTGGGGCAACCTGCTCATCGACGCGGGCCCCTGATGGGGGCGGCGCCGCGCCGTCGCTCAGGGGCGGGCGCCGGCCGCGGCGCCGGCCGCGGCCACCTCGTGGACCGCGTCGAGGGCGGTGCGGAACTCGGAGCCGATGAGCTCGATCTCCTCCTCGCGGATGGTCAGCGGCGGCGACACCGCGATCGCCTCGCCGAGCGCCCGGGTCAGCACGCCCTGCTCCACCAGCTGGCTGTAGAGCAGGGGCGCGAGCGAGGGCGCCTGCAGCCCGACGGCGGCCATCAGGCCGATGCCCGCGCGGACCTCGGTGACCAGCGGGTGGTCCTCCAGCGGGCGCAGGGTGGCGGCCAGCTTGTCCTCGAGCGTGGCGGCGCGCCCGACGAGGTCCTCGCGCTCGAGGATGTCGATGTTGGCCAGCGCGGCCGCGGCGCACGCCGGGTGCCCGGAGTAGGTCGCGCCGTGGCGCAGGACGGTGCCGGGCTCGGTCCAGAACGGCTCGGCGACGCGCCAGGAGGCGACGACGCCGCCGACGGGCAGGTAGCCGCTGCTGACGCCCTTGGCGAACGTGATCAGGTCGGGCACGACGTTCCAGCGCTCGATGCCGAACCAGGTGCCGAGCCGGCCGAAGCCGCAGATCACCGAGTCGACCATCAGCAGCACGCCGTTGGCCTCGCACACCTCGGCGACGCCCTCGATGTAGCCCTCCGGCGGGAGCAGCACTCCGCCCGCGCCGATGATGGGCTCCATGAAGAAGGCCGCGACGTTGTCGGCCCCGAGCCGCCGGATCTCCTGCTCGAGCGCCTCCACGGAGTCGTGGGGCACGTAGCTGGTGTGCGGGATCAGCGCGCCGAAGCCGGTGCGGTTGCCCTCGATGCCGCCGAGGCTGGTCCCGAACCCGTTCGTGCCGTGGTAGCCGCCGATGCGGCTGATCAGGTGCTGGCGGCTCGGCTGCCCCGTGACGGACCAGAAGCGGCGGGCGATCTTGGCGGCGGAGTCGATCGCCTCGCCACCGCCGGTGGTGAGGAAGACGCGGGCGTCCTCCATCGGGGCGAGGTCGCTGAGGCGCTGGGCCAGCTTCAGCGCCGGCTCGTTGGCGACGTTGCCGAAGATCGAGTACGCCTCGAGCTCCTTCATCTGGGCGGAGACGGCATCGGCGATCTCGTGCCGCCCGTGGCCGACGTTGGCGTACCAGAGGCTCGCGCTCACGTCGAGGTAGCGGCGGCCCTGGTCGTCCCACAGCCAGACGTCCTCGCCCTTGGTGAGGACGAGCTCGGCGCCGCGGACCACGGCCATGTCCGAGAACGGGTGCCAGAGACGCGTGTCGTCGTCGATGCTCATGTGGACACGGTGGCAGTCCGCCCGCGCCGCCGCAAGCGGCGAAACGACGATTCCGACGCCGCGGTCTTGTCGATTCGCCGAAACGAGGGCGCGGCGTGCGGCTGACCCTCGACGACGTGCTCGGCCAGCCCGACTGGGGCCTGGAGGCCTGCAACGGCGGGGAGCAGGCGGCGACCGTGGCGGTCGAGGGCGCCCACAGCATCGACCTGCCGGATCCCGTGCCGTGGCTGCAGGAGCGCTGGATCATGCTCACCACCGGCGTCCAGCTGCGCGGCAATGCGGCGGCGCAGCGGCGGCTGGTGGCCGAGCTCGCCGACGGCGGGATCGCCGCCCTCGGGCTGGGCCTCGGGATCGCGCTCGAGCGCGTCCCGAAGGCGCTGCTGGCGGAGGCCGCGGCTCGGGACTTCCCGCTCTTCACGGTGCCGCTGGAGACGCCGTTCCGCGAGATCGTCTCGTTCGTGAACCGCTCGGCGGTGAGCTCGGACCTCCAAGCGTTGCGCCGGCTCTCCTCGATGCAGCGCTACCTGCTCGATGCGGTGCACCAGACCGTGCCCGAGCAGGCGCTGGTGGAGCGCGTCGCCTCCCTGCTCGACAAGGCCGAGGTCGCCTACCTGGCCCCGGACGGGACGCCGTTCGCCACGACCGCCCCGGGGCCCGCGTGGTGCGCGGCGGCGCTGCGCCAGGCGGACGCCAACCTGCGCGAGTTCGAGTACGAGGGGCGCTGGGGCGTGATCGCCCCGGTGCTGGAGGGCGACGCGCCGGCGGGCTGGCTCGCCGCGCTGCTGGCGTCGGCGACCGTGACCCGCCACGTCGCCCGGCCCGTGGTGCGCACGGCGGGGGAGCTGCTGGGGCTCGTGTCGGTGACCCGGCTCGCGGCGCTCCGGGAGCGCCGGGAGCGCCGCGGACGGCTCGGCGCGCGGCTGCTGCGCGTGATCGCCGGCGAGACCGACGAGGGGCTCCCGGCCGCGCTCGCCGCCGAGGGGATCGACTTCACGCGGCCGTGCCGCGCCGCCATCCTGGCCGTCGGCGGTGGGGAGATGTCCGGGGCGCTCGAGGCCGCGTTGGACGCGGGGGGGCACGACCACGCCGTCGCGACGGTGGGCGGCGAGACGATCATCATCGCCCAGGACGACCTCGCCGGTCTTGGCGCCCGGCTGGAGGCCGATCCGCGCCTGGCGGCGGTGCGGGCCGGGATCAGCGAGCCGTTCGCGCGATTGGAGGGCGCGGCGTCAGCGATCGACCAGGCGCGGCTGGCGCTCACCGTCACGCTGGCCACGCCGGGCGCGCCCGCCGTGCAGGCCCACGAAGGGCTTGAGCCGAGCGTTGCGCTGTTAGGGCCGCGGTCGGCGGGGCCGCTGCGCGAGCGGCTGGTCGGCGCGCTCGCTCCCCTGGAGGAGGAACCGCGCCTGCGCGCCGCCGTGGTGGCCTATCTCGACGCCGAACTGGACGTCGGCCGAGCGGCGTTGGCGCTCGGCCTGCACCGCAACTCCGTGCGCTACAGACTCGACCGCGCGGAGCTGTTGCTGGGGCGGAATCTGCGCTCCCCGGGGACCGTCGCGACCATCCACCTCGCGCTCCTCGCCGAGCGGCTCACGACCGTGGGGCGTCCTTGACAGCGCGTCGGCCGCTCGCCTAGGGTGCCGCGCCGGTAGATGCCTTGGATGACCACCGAGCACCAGCAGCACCGTCTGCGCACCGCCCGAAGCGTGCGGCGATGAGCGGCTGGCTGCTCCCGTCGCTGCTCTACATCCTGTTGCTGGGCGGGCTCGGCGTGACCACCAAGCTGGCGCTGCGCGACGTCAGCTGGCAGGACGTGATCGTCTGGACGGCGATCGTCTACCTCCTCATCTCGGCGACCATGCTCTTGACGGGGCAGGCGTCGGTGGCCGTGGGGCCCGGCACGTTCTGGGCGATCGTCTCGGCCATCCTCGCCTCGACCGCCCTGATCGCGTTCTACATCGCGCTCGGGCGGGGCGAGGCCAGCCGCGTCGTCCCGTTCACCTCCGCCTACCCGCTCGTCACGATGGTGCTCGCGGCGCTCGTGCTGTCGGAGAAGATCACCCCGTTACGCGGCGGGGCGGCGTTGCTCGTGGTGGTCGGCGTCGTGTTGCTCAGCACCGGCAACTAGCCGCGGTTAGTGCAGCTGCACCACGATGGCCGACGGCAACCGTGGGAACGACAGTTGCGCGGCCGCCGACCGCAGCGGCAGAGTGCCGGGTGCGACGCCCGGCGCCGTCATGGGTGCACGTCGCGACGCTGTTCTTGGGAGCGAATCGGAGGCCGTTGTGGGCATACGCGTAGGCATCGATACGGGGGGCACGTTCACCGATCTCGTCGCGGTGGACGAGGCCAGCGGTGAGTGGTACGTCTCGAAGGTCCCGTCGACCCCGACTCGGCCGGTCGAGGCGCTCGCGGCGGCGCTCGAGCAGGCCGCGTTCGACACCGCCGACGTCTCGTTCATGGTCGTCGGCACGACGATCGGCATCAACGCCGTCATCACCCGCACCGGCGCCCGGGTCGTGTTCCTCACGACCAAGGGCTTCGAGGACGTCCCGCACATCCAGCGCATCAACCGCAAGAACCACTACGACTTCGTGTGGCGCAAGCCCAAGCCGCTGGCCACGCGGCGGGACTGCATCGGCATCGACGAGCGCATCGACTCCGAGGGGACGGTCGTCCGCGCGCTCGACCCCGAGATGCTGCGCGACGTGCTCCGCCGAGCACGGGCGACGAGGACTTCGCCGTCGCCGTCTGCTTCCTCTTCTCCTACCTCAACCCCGAGTCCGAGCTGGCCGCCCGCGACGCGCTGGCCAAGATCGACCCGGACCTCGCCGTCTCGCTCTCGCACGAGATCGCGCCGATCTGGCGCGAGTACGAGCGCGGGCACCGCCGCGATCCTGGACGCGTACTTGAAGCCGACCGTCAACCGCTACGTCGAGGGCGTGACCGAGGCCTTCCGCGCGCAGGGCGCCGGCTCGAACTGGTCGCTGCTGAAGTCCAACGGCGGCCACGCGCTCGCCAGCCGAGGCGCGCCACCGGCCCGGCCACGTGCTGCTCTCGGGCATCGCCGGCGGCGCCATCGGCGGCGCCTTCTACGCCCGCGAGCGCCAGGCCGACCGCGCCATCGTGCTCGACATGGGCGGCACCAGCTGCGACGTGTGCCTGATCGTCGACGGCCACCCGCTCTTCTCGTCGGAGTACGAGATCGAGTTCGGCCTCCCGGTCGCGGTGCCGACCGTGAGCACCAAGACGATCGGCGCCGGCGGCGGCTCGATCGGATGGATCGACCCGGGCGGGTTCCTCCAGGTCGGCCCGCAGAGCGCGGGCGCCGACCCCGGCCCCGCGTGTTATGGGCAGGGCGGCGACCTCCCGACGCTCACCGACGCCAACGTCGTGCTCGGCCGGCTCAACCCGGACTACTTCCTGGGCGGCAACCTCAACCTCGATCCCGACGCGGCCCGCAAGGCGCTGCGCACGGTCGGCGAGGACGAGGTGCAGGTCGCGTCGTCGATGATCCGCATCACCAACGAGAACATGGCCAACGCCGTGCGCATCGTCACCGTCGAGGAGGGCGTCGACCCCCGCGACCACGCGCTGATCGCCATGGGCGGCGCCGGGCCGACGCACGCCGCCGAGATCGCCGACGCGATCGGCATGGACCGCGTGATCGTGCCGCTGCACCCGGGCCTCACGTCCGCGTTCGGCGCGCTCGCCGCCCAGGTCCGCGTCGACGAGGTCAAGAGCGTGTCGCTCAAGAGCACGACGGTCGAGCCCGAGGCGCTCGACGAGCTGTTCGGCGGCATCGCCACGACCGCGACGGAGCACTTCAAGGCGCAGGGGAGCGGCGACCAGGAGCCGGCCATCGCCCGCTTCATCGCCATGCGCTACGAGGGCCAGAACTACGAGCAGGAGATCCCGGTCGGTGACGGCCCGGTGACCCGCGAGAGGCTCGACGAGGTGCTCGAGCGCTACCACACCCTCCACCACGAGTTCTACGGCTACCGCCTCGACGCGCTGCCGGTCGAGCTCGTGCGGCTGTTGGTGACCGCGACCGCGCCCGACGGCGCCGCGCTGCCCGCGCTCAGCCTCGACGTGCGGGGCCGTACGGCGGCCGACGCGCCGGCGGCCGAGCGCACCGCCGACGTGCACTTCGACGGCGGCTTCGTCCAGACGCCGGTGATCGCCCGCACCGAGCTGATCGGCGCGGAGAGCCGAGAGGGCCCGCTGATCGTCGAGTCGATGGACACCACCATCGTGGTCCCGCCCGGCTGGTCGGTGGAGAGCGACGCCGTCGGCGTCCTCGAGCTGCGCCGCGGCGCCGCGTCCAAGTCCTCCGAGGCGACGGCCGCAGCGGCCGGCGCGGCGAACTAGAGCGAGGGAGCCTTCATGACCACGCAGACGAACGGCGGCGGGCACATCGACCCCGTCCTGCTCGGCATCATCAACAACAACCTCGTGAACATCTGCCGCGAGATGGGGATCACGATGACGCGCACCGCGTTCTCGCCGATCTTCAACGAGGGCCTGGACTTCTCGTGCGTGCTGTTCGACAAGCACCTGAACATGATCGGCCAGGCCGAGTTCTGCCCCGCCCAGCTCGCGGCCAGCCTGTTCATCGTGCGCTGGACGGTCGAGGAGCTCGGGGTCGACTCCTTCGAGCCCGGCGACGTCGTGCTGCACAACGACCCGTACCGCGGCGGAGCGCACATCCCCGAGCACTCCGTGATCCGCCCCGTGTTCCACGAGGGGGAGCTGTGGGGCTTCGTGGCCAACGTCGGCCACCTCGCGGAGATCGGCGGCAAGGCGGTCGGCTCGTTCGCCGCCGACGCCACCGAGGTCTTCCAGGAGGGCCTGCGGATCCCGCCGATCAAGATCGTGTCCCGCGACGAGAACAACATGGACCTGTGGCGGCTGATCATGGCCAACCACCGGACGCCGCGGAACACGTGGGGCGACCTCAACGCCCAGATCGGCTCGCTGCGGGTCGCCGAGCGCAGCCTGATCGCGCTGCTGGACCGCTACGGCGCGGACTTCGTCCAGCAGGCCGCGTTCGAGCTGATGGACTACTCGGAGCGCTGGATGCGTGCCGAGATCTCGGCGATCCCGGACGGCTCGTACGAGTTCACCGACTGGATGGAGGACGACGGCGTCGTCGACGAGCCGGTGAAGTTCCACGTCACCGTGACGGTCGACGGCGACCGCTTGATCGTGGACTGGACGGGCTCCGCGCCGCAGGTGCGCGGCCCCATCAACGCGACCTACGGCGTGACGTCCGGCGCGGTCTACAACGCGGTCTTTCACGTCACCGACTCGAACATCCCGAAGAACAGCGGCGCCTACCGGCCGATCTACATCATCGCGCCGCCCGGCAGCGTGGTGAACGTCGTCTACCCGGGTCCGTCGGTGGGGGGCAACACGGAGACCCACCCGAAGCTCGTCGACATGGTCACCGGCGCGCTGGCGCCGGTGATGCGCGAGCGGGTGGCGGCCGCCGAGGGCGCCAGCGCCTGCAACTTCCTGTTCGGCGGCCTCCACCCGAAGACGGGCGACTTCTACGCCAACTACCACCTCGAGGGCTGCGGCTGGGGCGCCAAGGACTACGACGACGGCAACGACTGCACCATCGTCGTCAACGGCAACTGCCGCAACACGCCGGTGGAGATCTTCGAGACGCGCTATCCGCTGGAGACGGTCGAGTACTCGCTGATCCAGGACTCCGGCGGGGCGGGCCGCATGCGTGGCGGCCTCGGGACGCGGCGCATCATGCGCATCGGGCCGGGCGCCGAGGTCACCGCCAGCGCGCTGTTCGACCGCACCAAGGGCGAGTTCCGCGCCTGGGGGCTGGAGGGCGGCGGCCCCGGCGGCTACGGGGCGATCCGCGTCAAGCGCAACGGCGAGACGGAGTTCCGCTCGTTCCCCGAGGTCTACGGGACCGTGTCGGCGTCGAAGTTCACCAACATCCTGCTCAAGGAGGGCGACGAGGTCCTCCTCGACGCCCCCGGCGGCGGCGGGTTCGGCGACCCGCACGAGCGCGATCGCGACAGCGTGGCGCGCGACGTCGAAGAGGGCATCGTCAGCCGCGAGGCCGCGGCCGAGCTCTACGGATACACGGGAGGATGATCATGGGCCACTGGCAACCGATCGTCACGCAGGTCTGGGACACCGTGATCACGCCGTGCGACTCGTGCGGGCAGGTGGTGGCCAAGCAGCTGTGGATCGCGGAGGTCGAGGACGAGGAGCACCGCTTCTGCAGCGAGCGCTGCGAGGAGCTGTACCGCACCTACGTGCTCCCGCAGCGCCGGGCGGGGGCGGGGTCATGAGCCGCACGATGCCCGGCCACGCCACGACGGCGACACCCGGCTTCGAGGCCGGCGCCGCCTTCGTCGACGGCGAGCGCGTGCCGATCGGCGAGGCGAAGATCTCGATCGTCGACACCGGGTTCTCCCGCTCCGACGTCACGTACGACGTGGTCGGCGTGTGGGACGGCGCGTTCTTCCGGCTCGACGACCACCTGTCGCGGTTCGAGCGCAGCTGCCGCGAGCTGCGCATGACGCTCCCGCACTCGCGGGAGGAGATGGCCGAGATCCTGATCGACCTCGTGCGCACGGCCGGCCTGCGCGAGGCCTACGTGGAGACGATCTGCACCCGCGGCGTGGCGGGCGGGGTGCGCGACCCCCGCGTGTTCGAGAACCGCTTCTACGCCTACGCGATCCCGTTCGTGTGGCTGCTGCAGCCCGAGGAGGCGGAGACGGGGATGGACGCCATCGTCGCCCGCACCGTCCAGCGGATCTCCAACCGGGCGGTCGACCCGACGGTCAAGAACTTCCACTGGGGCGACCTGACCAGGGGGCTGTACGAGGCCTATGACCGCGGCGCGCGCTATCCGGTGCTGCTCGACGCCGACGGCAACGTCACCGAGGGCGCGGGTTACAACGTCTTCACGGTGGTCGACGGCCGGCTGCTCACGCCGGCGGCCGGCGCGCTCGAGGGCATCACGCGCCGGACGGTGATGGAGCTCGCCGAGCGCGAGGGGATCCCGGTCGAGGCGGTGACGCTGAGCGAGGCGGAGTTCCGCCGCGGCGAGGAGCTGTTCGCGACGACCACCGCGGGCGGCGTGATGCCGATCACGTCGCTCGACGGCGAGCCGGTCGGCGACGGGTCGGTCGGCCCGCTCACGCGCCGGTTGCGCGACCTCTACTGGGCCGCCCACGCCGACCCCCGCTACATCACGCCGGTCGACTACTCGGGCTGACCGGCGGCACGAACCGGCGTCGGAGCCGACGCCGGTTCGACGCTTTCGGATCCAATCAACGATCGCCGTCGCGCACCATCGCCGTGTGGATTGGCGGAATTCCGCGCATCGGATCCAAATTGCTTGACGATCGCGGCGCGCATGGGGTACGTTCCGGCGGGTTGGGAGCGTCGCGGCCGCGCGCCGGAGGACCCTGAGAGGAGCCGGAGATGAAGATCGGAGTGCCCCGCGAGTGCAAGCCCGGCGAGCGCCGTGTGGCACTGACTCCCGCCGCCGCCCGTGACCTCGCGGCCGCCGGCCACGAGCTGCTCGTCGAGCACGAAGCCGGGGTCGGCAGCGGCTTCACCGACGAGGACTACGCCGAAGCGGGCGCACAGCTCGTCTCCACCGCGGACGCGTGGGGCGCCGAGCTGGTGCTCAAGGTCAAGGAGCCCACCGCGGACGAGTACGGCTTCTTCCGCGAAGGGCTCGTGCTCTTCACCTACCTGCACCTCGCCGCCGACCGCCCGCTGACCGACGCCCTCGTCGACTCCGGCGTCACCGGCATCGCCTACGAGACCGTCACCGCCGCCACCGGCGGGCTGCCGCTGCTGGCGCCGATGAGCGCGATCGCGGGCCGCCTCGCCGCGCAGGCGGGCGCGTACTTCCTGGAGGCCTCCCACGGCGGCGCCGGCGTCCTGCTCGGCCCCGTCGGCGGCGTCCCGCCGGGCCGCGTCGTCGTCATCGGCGGCGGCACCGTCGGCTACCACGCCGCCGCCGTCGCGCTCGGCCTCGGCGCCCGCGTCACGATCTTCGACACCTCCGTCGCCCGCCTCAACCACCTCGACGAGGTCATGCACGGCCGCATCGAGCTCGAGGCGCCGTCGCGCGACCGGCTGGAGACGACGCTCGCGGAGGCCGACCTCGTGGTCGGCGCCGTCCTCGTCCCCGGCGCCCGCGCCCCGGCCGTCGTCGACCGCGCGCTCGTCGAGCTGATGAAGCCCGGCTCCGTGATCTGCGACGTGGCCATCGACCAGGGCGGCTGCGTCGAGACCTCCAAGCCCACCACCCACGCCGACCCGGTCCACATCACGCACGGCGTCGTCCACTACGCCGTCACCAACATGCCGGGCGGCGTGCCGCAGACGTCGACCCGCGCGCTCGTCAACGCCACGCTGCCCTACGTGCGCGCGCTCGCCGCCGACGGGCTCGGCGCGCTGGAGCGCGACCCCGGCCTCGCGGAAGGGCTGAACACTCACGAGGGGCGGATTGCCCATCCGGCCGTACAGGCGGCGCACGCGGCATGAGCTTGCAGACCAAAGGAGACCCCATGGACGCGACCGCTGCCCCTGCCGCCGTTCGCTCTCTCTCGGACGCGTACGTGGCGATGCTCCGCATCCGCCGTTTCGAGGAGGAGATCCAGCGGCAGTTCCTCAAGGGCAACGTCTACGGCACCACGCACCTCTGCAACGGGCAGGAGGCGGTCGCGGTGGGCGTCTCGCGCGCGCTCGGCCCCGACGACGTGTTCGCCGCCACCTACCGCGGCCACGGCCACGCGCTGGCCAACGGCGTCGAGTTGGGCGGCCTCGCCGCGGAGCTGACGGGCCGCGCCACGGGGACCTGCGGCGGGCGCTCGGGCTCGATGAACGTCGTCGACCGCGAGCACAAGCTGCTCGGCTGCTTCGGGATCGTCGGCGGCACCATCTCGACCGCCACCGGCGCCGCGTTCGCGCTGAAGGGCAAGGGCCGCGTCGCCGTCGCCTTCTTCGGCGAGGGCGCCGCCAACCAGGCCTACTTCGCCGAGTGCCTCAACTTCGCCAAGGTGTTCATGCTGCCGGTCGTCTTCGTGTGCGAGAACAACCTCTACGGCGAGTACACGCCGTGGGAGGACGTCACCGCCGGCCTGGACATCTGCGGCCGGGCCCGCGTGCTCGGCATCCCCGCCGAGCGCGTCGACGGCAACGAGGTGCTCACCGTCGAGGGCGCCGCGCACCAGGCGATCGAGCGCGCCCGCACCGGCGAGGGCCCCACGCTGCTGGAGTGCATGACCTACCGGCTCGTCGGCCACTCGCGCTCGGACCCCGCGCTGTACCGCAAGCCCGGCGAGCTCGACCGCTGGAAGGAGCGCGATCCGCTGACGCTCACGCGGGCGTCGCTGGTCGGCGAGCACGGCATGAGCGCCGACGAGGTCACCGCGCTCGAGGAGCACGCCGAACAGGAGGTGGCGGACGCCTTCGCGGCCGCCCTCGAGGCCCCGTTCCCGCAGCCCCAGGAGCCCGCGCATGCTTGAGTTCCGCGATGCACTCAAGGAGGCGATGGCGGAGGAGCTGGCCGCCGACCCCTCGGTGCTGGTGATCGGCGAGGACGTGGGCGCCGCGGGCGGCGTGTTCAAGGTCACCGAGGGCCTGTTCGAGCGCTTCGGCGGCGAGCGCGTCGTCGACACGCCGATCTCCGAGCTCGCGCTGGCCGGCGTCATGTTCGGCGGCGGCATCATGGGGCTACGCCCCGTCGTGGAGATCATGTTCGGCGACTTCGTGCCGCTGGTGATGGACGGCCTGATCAACCAGGCCGCCAAATACCGCTTCCTCACCGGCGGGCAGCACACCGTTCCCGTGGTCGTGCGCTCCGCGGTCGGCGCCGGCGGGCGCTTCGGCGCCATCCACTCCCAGAACCCCGGCGTCTGGCTGCACGCCGTGCCCGGCATGAAGGTGGTCTGCCCCTCCAGCCCCGCCGACGCGCGGGCGCTGCTGCGCGCTTCGATCCGCGACGACGACCCGGTGCTGTTCCTCGAGCACAAGCGGCTGTACAGCGTCAAGGGCCCCGGCGAGGAGCCCGCGGTTCCGCTCGGCAAGGCGCGGATCGTGCGCAAGGGTTCCGACGTCACGATCGCCTCGGTCATGAAGGGCGTCGGCGATGCGCTGGCCGCCGCGAAGGCGCTCGCCCCCCGCGGGATCGACGCCGAGGTCATCGACATGCGCTCGCTGCGCCCGCTCGACGTGGCGACCGTGCTCGAGTCCGTCGGGCCGGACGAGCCGCCTCGTGGCGGTCGAGGAGGGCACGCGCACCGGCGGCTGGGCGTCCGGCCTCGTCGGCGCCGTCGCCGAGGAGGGCCTCGACCTGCTCGAGGATGTGTGGACGCTCACCACCCCCGACACCCCGATCCCGTTCAGCCCGCCGTTGGAGGACGCCTACTTGCCAGGTCCGGAACGCATCGAGGCCTCGGTGCTCGAGTACCTCCAGGTGGCCGCCTGATGGGCTACCGCATCTCGGTCGACACGGGCGGCACGTTCACCGACGTCGTCGTCGCCGCCGACGACGGCACGCTGACCATCGGCAAGGCGCTCACCAGCTACGAGCGCGCCTTCGAGGGCATCGGCAACGCGCTCGCCGACATCGCCGCCGACCTCGGCATCGAACGCTCACAGCTGCTGCGCGAGGCGCGCCAGTTCACCTACGGCACGACGCGCGCCACCAACGCGATCGTCGAGGGCAAGACGGCCCGTACCGCGTTCTTCACCACCGAGGGGTTCCCGGACATCCTGCTGGTACGCGAGGGCGGCAAGCTCGAGCCGTTCCGCCAGGTGTCCTACCCGCCGCCCTACGTGCCGCGCTTCCTCACCTTCGAGCTGAGCGAGCGGATGGACTCCGACGGCACGGCCTTCGTCCCGCTCGACGAGGCCAGCGTGCGCGCCGCCATCGACGAGGCGGTGGGCCTCGGCGCGACCGCGATCGGCGTCTCGCTGCTGTGGTCGACGGTCAACCCCGAGCACGAGTTGCGCGTCGGCGAGCTGATCTCCGAGCACGCGCCCGGCGTCCCGTACACGCTCTCGCACCAGCTCAACCCGATCGTGCGCGAGTACCGCCGCGCGTCCTCTACGGTCATCGACGCCTCCCTGAAGCCGGTGATGCAGGACTTCCTGATCGCGCTCGAGCGCGACCTCGGCAAGGAGGGCTTTGCCGGGCAGCTGTTCGTGTCGACCTCGTTCGGCGGCGCGTGGCGCCCGCCCGAGGTCGTCGAGCGCCCGATCTACTCGGTCGGCTCCGGGCCGTCGATGGCGCCGGTCGCCGCGCTCACCTACGGGACGCTGGAGCTGGCCGGCGGGGGCGACCCGCCCGACATGCTCGTGTGCGACACCGGCGGCACGACGTTCGACGTCGGCCTGGTCAGCGACGGCGCCATCCACTACACGTCGGAGACCTGGCTGGGCGGCCGCTGGATCGGCCACATCACCGGCACGCGGGCGGTCGACGTGAAGTCGATCGGGGCGGGCGGCGGCTCGATCGCGTGGATCGACTCCGGCGGGCTGATCCACGTCGGCCCGCAGAGCGCGGGCGCCGACCCGGGGCCCGCGTGTTACGGCCGCGGCGGCACCGAGCCGACGGTCACCGACGCCGCAGTGCTGCTCGGCTATCTGGACCCGTCGAACTTCCTCGGCGGGCGCCTGTCGCTGGACCGCGACGCCGCCGAGCGCTCGTTCGAGACGCTCGCCGAGCGGCTCGGGATGTCCGTCGAGGAGGCCGCGCAGGCGGCGATCACGCTGGCCAGCGAGAACATCGTCGGCGCCATCCGCGAGATCACGATCTCCCAGGGCATCGACCCGCGCGAGGTCACGCTGGTGGCGGGCGGCGGCGCCTCCGGGCTCAACATCGTTCCCATCGCCCGCGAGCTGGGCTGCCAACAGGTGCTGCTGCCGAGCACGGCGGGCGCGCTGAGCGCCTGCGGCGCCTTGTACTCGGACATCATCTCCGAGTTCACGGCCAGCCGGTACGCGGAGACCCATCGGCTGGACCGCGAGGCCGTCAACGAGACGCTCGCGACGGTAGAGGCGCAGGCCCGGGCGTTCCTCGACTCCCTGGACGGCGTCGAGGCGATCGGCGAGCGGCTGGAGTTCATGGTCGACGCCCGCTACCGCGGCCAGGTGTGGGAGCTCACGGTGCCGCTGCCGGCGTCGCGCCTGCGCGGCCCGGAGGACGTGGCGGCGCTCGAGGAGGCGTTCCACGACGTCCACGAGCGGGTGTTCGCGGTGCGTGAGCCGGGCCAGTACCTGGAGTGCCTGACCTGGAAGGTGCGCGCCACCGCCGAGCTGGCCAAGCCCGAGGTGCGCCCGCGGGCTGCCGTGGAGGGTGACGCCGCCGAGGCGGCCGAGCACGCAACCGCCCACTTCCGCGGCCACGGCGCGCTGGAGGTGCCGCGCTACGACGGCGAGACCCTGCCCGCCGGCGTCCGCATCGAGGGCCCGGCCGTCATCCGCGAGCCGACGACGACGGTGGTCATCTACCCCGGGTCGCGCGCGCTGGTCACCGAGGCCGGGAACTACCTGATCGAAGTCGACCCGTTGGACGGCCCGCCGGCCGCGGAATCGCAGACCACGACCGAGGTGACGGCATGAGCTCGTTCGACCCCGTCCTGCTGGCGGTCATCTCCAACCGCCTCGACACGATCGTGCGCGAGATGGAGAACACGCTGCTGCGCACGGGCCGCTCGGCGATCCTCAACATGGCGCGCGACTTCTCGTGCGCGCTGGTCACCGGCGACAACCGGCTGCTCGCCACCGCGGAGGGCCTGCCGGTGCACGTGATCGGCATGGAGTACCTGGCCGAGGCGATGACCGACCTGCACGACGACCTGCGCGAGGGCGACGCCTTCCTGCACAACGACCCGTACCTCGGCAACACCCACCCGGCCGACCACGTGATCCTGGTCCCCGTCTTCTTCGAGGGCCGCCACCTGTTCACCGCCGCCGCCAAGGCGCACCAGGCCGACTGCGGCAACGGGCTGCCGACGACCTACATGCCGTTCGCCAAGGACGTCTACGAGGAGGGCAGCCTCGTCTTCCCGGCCGTCCGCGTCCAGCGCGACTTCACCGACGTCGACGACATCATCCGCATGTGCCGGCGGCGGATCCGCGTCCCGGACCAGTGGTATGGCGATTACCTGGCCATGATCGGCGCCGCCCGGATCGCCGAGACACGCCTCAAGGAGCTGTGCGAGCGCTACGGCTCCGAGTTGGTGACGGAGTTCATCGAGGAGTGGTTCGACTACTCCGAGCGGCGCATGGAGAGCGCGATCCGCGAGATGCCGGCGGGCACGATCACCGGCCACGGCCGCCACGATCCGCTCGACCCGCTCCCCGACGGCATCCCGATCAACGTCACGATCAGCATCGACCCCGCCGAGGGCACGGTCGAGCTCGACCTGCGCGACAACATCGACTGCGTCCCCGCCGGCATCAACGAGTCGCGCGCATGCTCGACGAACAACGTGATGACGGGGCTGTTCAACTCGATCGACCCCGACATCCCGCACAACGCCGGCGCCTTCCGGCGGGTCAAGGTGCTGCTGCGCGAGAACTGCATCGTCGGGATCCCGCGGTTCCCGCACTCCTGCTCGGTCGCGACCACCAACGTCGGCGAGCGGCTGGTCGTCACCACCCAGCGCGCGATCGCCGACGCGTGGGACGGCTACGGGCTCGCGGAGGGGGCGTGCGGGATCGGCCCGGCGTTCGCGGTCGTGTCGGGCAACGACACGCGGCGCGGCGGGGAGCCCTACGTCAACCAGAACTTCCTCGGCTCGCAGGGCGGCCCGGCCGGCCCGGAGCACGACGGGTGGATCACCTACGGCAACGCGGTCACCAACGGGCTGATGTTCCGCGACAGCGTCGAGATCGACGAGCAGAAGTACCCCATCCGCGTCCGCCAGATCCGGATGCGGATGGACTCCGAGGGCGCCGGCCGGACCCGCGGCGCGCCGGGGGCGGTCGTCGAGTTCGGGCCCAAGGACGCCGACATGAACGCCGCGTACGTGACCGATGGCTATCACAACCCGCCGCGCGGGACGCGCGGCGGCGGCGACGGCGCGGCCTCGGTCCCGTTCCGCGTGCGCGCGGACGGCACCCGTGAGCCGCTGCCCACCATCGCCTCGGTGCCGCTGGCGCCCGGCGAGCTGCTCGGCCACGAGCTGAGCGGCGGGGGCGGTTACGGCGACCCGCTGGACCGCGAGCCGCAGTGGGTGCGCGCCGACGTGCTCTCGCAGTTCGTCTCCTTCGAGCGCGCGCGGGACGTCTATGGCGTGGTGTTCGAAGCCGCGGCGCTCGACGACTCCCTGGCCGTCGACGAGGACGCCACGGGGCGCCGGCGCGAGGAGCTGCGCGGCGCGGGATGAGCCCCGCCGACCGGATCCCCGGCGCCCGCAACGCCGGGATCGCCACGTTCATGGGGCTGCCGTACAGCCGCGACCTCGACGGCATCGCGTCGGCGGTCGTCGGGATCCCCTACGACCTCGGGGGCGAGGCGGGCGGGCGCCACGCCCCGCGCGAGATCCGCAACGTGTCGTGGACGCTGCGCCCCGCGCACGGCAGCTTCCACATCGACGTGACCCGCGACGGCCCGGCCGTCGACTACGGCGACGTCGTCGTGCACCCGACCGACCGCGAGGTGACCTACGCGGCCGTCGAGGAGACGATCGGGGCGATCGTGGACGGCGGCGCGGTGCCGGTCGCGTTCGCCGGCGAGCACTCGCTGCTGCTCCCGATCCTCACGGCGATCAGCGCCCGCACCGGGCCGGTCGGGCTGATCCAGGTCGACGCGCACGCCGACACCCAGGACAGCTACTACGGCGGCGAGCCGCACACGGCCGGCTCGGTGATCCGCCGCTGCGCCGAGGCCGGCGTGATCGCGCCCGAGCGCTCGATCCAGGTCGGCACCCGCGGCCCGGTCTACTCGCCGGAGGACCGCCACCACGTCGAGGAGCTCGGGCTTGCCCGCCTCGCGATGGACGACGTCGACCGGCTGGGGATCGCCGCCACCGCGGAG
This sequence comes from uncultured Solirubrobacteraceae bacterium, assembly GCA_963764385.1. Lineage (GTDB taxonomy): Bacteria > Actinomycetota > Thermoleophilia > Solirubrobacterales > Solirubrobacteraceae > DATFQI01. The sequence goes on from CAVXSJ010000011.1 coordinate 184,947, forward strand.
GCGATCGCCGAGCGCTGCGCCGGCGGGCCGGTGTACCTGACCTTCGACATGGACTCGGTCGACCCGGCGTTCGCGCCCGGGACCGGGCGCCGCGAGCCGGGCGGATTCACCTCGCGTGAGGCGCTGGCGCTCGTCCGCGCGCTGCGGGAGCTGGAGATCGTCGGCTACGACCTCAACGAGGTCAACCCGCTGTTCGAGGTCGAGGGCATCACCTGCGTGCTGGCCGCCAACCTCGCCTTCGAGTTCCTCGCCCTCACGGCACTGCGCGTCTCCGCGGGGTAGCCGTGGCCGGCGTCGTGATCGGCATCGACGTCGGCACGGGCAGCACCAAGGCGGTGGCGGTGATGGCCGACGGGCGCGTGCTCGCCCGCGCCCGGGCGGTGCACCCGACCCGCGTCTCGGAGGGCGAGGCCGAGCAGGACCCGCTCGACTGGCTCGCCGGGTGCGGTCGCGTCGGCGCGCACCTGGTCTCCGCCGGGACGTTCGCGCCCGGCGACGTGGAGGCCATCTCGTTCAGCGGGCAGATCCGCACGCTCGTGCTCGCCCGCGCCAGCGGCGAGCCCGTCGCCCCGGCGATGCTCTGGTACGACGCGCGGTGGGACGACACGGCGGAGGGCGTGCGCCGCTCGCTGCCGGGCGCGCCGGCGATCACGCTCGGGCCGCTCAGCGTGGTCAGCAAGCTGCGGTGGGTGCGGCGGCACCGGCCGGAGGTCCACGGCGCCGCCGACTGGGTGCTCTCGCCCAAGGACTTCGTCAAGTGGCGGCTGTGCGGCGCGGTGGCGGGCGACCCGTCCGACGCGTCCGGCTACGGCTTGCTCGACGTGCCGGCGCGCCGCTGGTCGGACACGCTGGTCTCCGCTTTGGAGGTGGATCCCTCGACGCTGCCGCCGTTGATCGAGTCGACGGCGGCCGCCGGCGCATTGACGCGCGAGGGCGCGCGGGTGCTGGGGCTCCGCGAGGGGACGCCGGTGATCCAGGGCGGCTCCGACAACGCGTGCGGCGCGCTCGGCGCGGGCGTGATCGACGGCGGGCGGGCGCTCGCCGGGCTCGGCACGTCCGGGGTCCTGCTCGCCGCCCTGGCGGCGCCGCGCGACACGCGGCCGGCCGAGCTGTGGTGCCACGCCGCCCCGGATCGCTGGTACGCGTGGGGGATCCTGCTGACCGGCGGGCGGGCGCTCGACTGGGCGTTCGGGACGCTGTTCGGCGCGCCGCTCAGCGGCCCCGAGGGGGTGACGTTACTGCGCGAGGCGCTCGCGTTGCCGGCGCGCGCCGACGGGCCGTTGTTCCTGCCCTACCTCGCCGAGGAGACCACCGGCGCGTTCTCGGGCCTGCGCGCCACCCACACGCGGGCCGACGTCGCGCGGGCCGTGTTGGACGGCGTCGCGCTCGGTCTGCGCGAGCTGCTCGAGCGTGTCCGGGCGGGCGGGGTGGAGGTCACGAGCGCGGTGGCGGCCGGGCCGGTCGCCGGCGAGCCGGCGTGGCTGGAGCTGCTGGCGGGCGCGCTCGGGGTCCCGGTCGCGCGGCCGCTGGTAGAGGACGCCGCCGAGCTGGGGGCTGCGACGCTGGCCGCCGCCGGGTGCGGGCTCGCCGCGTCGGTGCAGGACGCGGTCGCCGCGATGGTGCGCGTCGGCCCCGGCGTGTTCCCGGGCGCGCGCGAGACGGACGCGTACGACCGCCTCGCCGCGAGGTTCGCAGAGGCCCGCGCGTAGACGCGGATCCAGGCTAAAGCCGCTCCGTGTGCTGGATCTTCCTCGCCTCGGGGAGGACCTCCTCGGCGAAGCGCTCCAGCTGCTCGCGCCACTCCGACGCGGTGCCGGACGGGCAGTCCAGGTGGACGGTCGCGTGGCTGTACCCGAAGTCGGCGAAGTGCTGCAGGTCCTCGAGGATCTGCTCCGCCGACCCGGCGAACAGCGGCCGCTGGTCCGAGAACGCGAAGCGCGGGTCGTTGGCCGCGTCGTCGTCGAGGCGCATCTGGCAGAAGCCGCCGAGCTTGAAGCCGGTGAGGTCGCGGCCGATGCGCTCGGCCTCGCGCGCGATCTCCTCCCGCAGCGGGTCGAAGGTCTCCGGGCGGGTCACGGCGTCGAGGTACATGGGGTAGAAGCCGTCGCAGCGCCGGGCGGCGCGCTTGGCCGCGATCGGGGTCACGCCGCCGTACCAGATCGGCGGGTGCGGCGTCTGGACGGGCTTGGGGTCCATGGACACGTTCTCGATGTCGAAGAACTTGCCGTGGAAGTCGATCCACGGCTCGGTCCAGGCCAGCTTGTAGATCTGGATGCACTCGTCGGTGATCGCGCCGCGGTGCTCGAACGCCGCGCCCATGGCGGCGAACTCGCCCTTCTCCCAGCCGACGCCGACGCTGAGGATCACGCGGCCGCGCGAGAGGACGTCGAGCGTGGCGAACTCGTGGGCGGTGATCAGCGGGTGGCGGTAGGGCGCGATGTAGACGGAGGGCGAGAAGCGCAGCGTCGTGGTCCGGCCGGCGATCGCGCCGATCGTCGTCGGGATGTCGAGGATCACCGGGCGGTCGGGGTAGGCGCGCTTGCCGGAGAGGTTGGCGGGGTGCTCGCCCTCGCCGGTCACGCGCTCGGTCACGACGTGGTCGGAGAACCACACGGAGTGGAAGCCCAGCTCCTCCGCCCGCACGGCCGATTCCACCGGCGCCATGTCCTCCGGGCTGATGTTCTGCAGGAAGCAGTCGCCGTCGGCGTCCCGTGTCATCACGCCGTGGGTGAGCAGCGTCAGCCCGAAGTCCATGTTTCTCCTCGTGGTCGTGGATGGAGACTCGACGGCAGATTACGGGCGGCGGTCATAGCGTCCCGACCCGTGCGACCGCGTCGTGCAGCGAGCCTCCGGCGCTGACGGCGGCCATCAGCGACGCCTCGGCGGTCGCCTTCTCCTCGCACGCGGGGAGCAGCTCGACGAGCAGGTCGGCGCCGAAGAAGACGATGCCGTCGACGTCGGCGACCACGAGGTCGCCGGGTGTGACGGTGACGCCGCCGATCGCGATCGGCACGTCAGTGGCGCGCACCATGCTGCGGCCCAGGCAGTCGCGGGGGTGGGCGCCGCGGGAGAACAGCGGGAGCCCGATGGCCTCGAGCGCGAGCTCGTCGCGCATGAAGCCGTCGATCACCATGCCGGCAGCGTCCAGCGCGGACGCCCTGGTCGAGCAGATCTCGCCCCACACGGACCCTGGCAGGGCGTCCTCGGCGTGGTCGAGCACGAGCACATCGCCGGGCCGCGCCGAGTCGATGAACTTGGCGAGCGGGAGGAAGTCGCGTTCTTCGGCGGGCACCGGCTCGAAGTGAGCGGTGCGGACGATCCCCGCGCAGGCGTGGCGGCGGTCGACGGGCCGGAGGCCGTGGCGGGCGGTCTGGTCGGGACGGCCGATGTCGCGCAGCGCGTCGGCGACGATGCTCGAGCCGAGCTCGCGCAGGCGCGCGACCGCCTCTGTGGTGGGTGTGCTCATGCGATGCCTCCGTCGGTGTCGATCAGGACCTGGCAGGGACCGAGCGCGCCGTGGCGCGCCTTGTCGGCGGTGATCGCGAATGCCTCCGGCACGCGCTCGAGCCCGGGTGGCCCGTGCGAGATGTGAGGATCGAGCCGGAGCTCGCCGCGGGCGACCGGGGCGAGCACGGTCAGCCCGCCTCCCCGCGGGCGTCGACGGCGAGCGCGCCGTACGGCAGCTCCTCACCCCGCAGGTAGGCGGCGACGCCGTGCAGCGTGTGGTCGCGGGCCCGCGCCATCGAGGCCTCCGACAGCCACGCGACGTGCGGGGTCAGCAGCGTTCGCGGGGCGCTGAGGATCGGCGCCGAGGGGTCCGGCGGCTCGGTCGCCACGACGTCGAGTGCGGCGCCGCCGATCCGGCCCTCCACCAGCGCCTGGACGAGCGCGGGCTCGTCGACCACGCCGCCGCGGGAGACGTTGACGAGGATCGCGTCGGGCTTCATCAGCGCGAGCTCGCGGCGCCCGATCAGCCCGCGCGTGGCCTCGAGCAGCGGCACGTGCAGCGAGACGACGTCGGCGGCGGCGAGCAGGTCGTCGAGCGACGCAGCGAGCTCGGCGCCGGCGGGCGAGGCCTCGAGCCCCGGGTCGAGGACCAGCACGCGGGGACCGAACGGGCGGAGGCGCTCGATCACGCCCGCGCCGATGCGCCCGGCGCCGAGGAGGCCGATGGTGGACTGCGCGATGCTGCGCAGCGGGGCCACCTGCCTCCAGTCGTGCCACGCGCTGCGCGCCACCTCGCCGCCCAGGACCAGCCGGCGGAGCGACGCGAGGATCAGCGCCACCGTGTGATCGGCCGCCTCGGCCATCGCGAACGCGGGCAGGTTGAGCACGGAGACGCCGCGGCCGCGGGCGGCTTCGAGGTCGATCGCGTCGAGGCCGGTGCCCGAGCGGCCGATGATGCGCACCGAGCCGGCGAGCGCCTCGACGTGCGCGGCGTCCAGCACCTCGTCGTCGACGATCACCGCGCCCGCGCCCTCCGTCTCGCGCGCGACGTCCTCCGGCGTGCTCAGGTCGGCGAAGCGCAGGTCGACGCGCGGCTCCGCGGGGAGGCGCTCGAAGATCTGGACGGTGAAGTCGCCGGAGCCGGCGACGATGCGGGGGACGGATTGACGGATTGTCTGACAACCCTACAGGCGTGCCATCCTTGCCCGGTGGAACCGCAGCCCCTGCAGCGGATCTCGACCGTCGAGGCGCTGACGGACGCGATCCGCCGCGAGATCCTCAGCGGCGCAGTGCCCGCCGGCGCCCAGCTGCGCGAGACCGAGCTGTGCGCGCGCTACGGCGTCGCCCGCCAGTCGGTGCGGTCAGCGCTGCAGGCGCTCGTCCACGCCGGCCTGCTGCGGCACGAGCAGAACCGCGGCGCGTTCGTGCCGCGCTTCAGCCCCGCCGACGTCGAGGACATCCACCTGCTGCGGACGGCGATCGAGACCGAGGCCATCGTGGCCGTGACCCAAAGCGGCATCGGGCTCCGCCCCATCGAGGCGGCGCTCGAGCGCCTGGAGCGGCTGCGCGACGACGCCGCCTGGGACGACGCGGTGGACGCCGACCTCGCGCTCCACGCGGCGATCGTCGCGGCGCTCGGCAGTCCGCGGGTGCTGCGCACCTACGAGGGGCTGCTCGCCGAGCAGCGGCTCCTCCTCGCCCACGTCGAGGACCACTACCCGCGCCGGCCGGTGCTGGGGCCCATCCACCGCGGCATCGTCGACGCGATCCGCGTGGGGGACCCGGTCGCCGCCCGCGCCGTGCTGCGCGCCCATCTCGAGGAGAGCCGCGACGAGGTCCTGCGCGCGATCGACCAGGCGCCGCGTTAGGGCACCCTGCCTACGCGCGGCCGAGCACCACACGGCGCGCGGCGCGCGGCTCGTGACGATCCCGGAGCGGGTCGCCGCCTGATCGCTTACCCGCCGTTCACGCGAGTTCCCGGCCCCTTGCTACGTTGAGACACGGTGCGGCGAGCCCCCGCCGTGCGAACAGGAGGCCGTCGTGGACGATCCATCCGCCCAGGAGCACGAGGTGCCGCCGCCAGGCCGAGACATCGCGGCCGACGTCCTCAGAAGCTTCGCGCTCGAACGGCGCAGCGCGGCGATGGACCAGGACACGGCGGGAAGCGAGCGCCCGGAGGCCGACCACGACCCCGCCCCGGCCGAGCTGACCCACGTGTACTCACGCACGGCGGGCTTCGTCGAGCTCGACCGTGACATCGCGAGGGCGAAGCGGACCGGCCATCCCCTCACGCTGGTGTCCGTGGAGGTGGACGACCTCGCGGCGGGGGACACGTCGCGCGGGCTCCCCGCCGCCCGGATGCTGGCCGACGCCGCCCACGCCATCGCGGCGCACCTGCGGCCCTACGACCTGGTCATCCGCTCCGGAGAAGGCGCGTTCGTCTGCGCGATGTCCGACTTCAGCCCGGCGGCGGCCAGGGAGCGGCTCTTGCGCGTCAACGCCGACTTCGCCGATTCCAACGGGCGCCGCTCGCTGGCGACCGGAGCCGTGGAGCTGCGCCAGGGTGACTCGCGCGACGACGTCGTGGCGCGGGCCGTCGCCGCGGTCTTCGAGAGCCGTCGGGAGCAGCCACCCGCGCCGTAGTCTGTCGCGGCCATGCCGCTAGCCCGTCGCCTGCGGGAAGAACGAGCCGACGAAGTCGTTGGTGGTCAGGACGCGCACAGCCAGCCCTCCGAGCCGAAGGTCCATGTCTCGTCCGCGGGCACGAGCACCGGGTCCTTGCCGGCGGGCGGCGGGCCGAGCGCCTGCGCGCGGCGCCGCACCCGGACGTCGCCGCCCGCGACCGACACGTCGACGAGCGCGATCTCGTACGGCGCCTCCACGAGCGCTCCGGCGGACAGCTGCAGGACGGTGTCGCGCGCGTGGCTCTCGCGGGCATGGATGTGACCGCTGAGCACGATCACCGGGCCGGCGCCGCGCAACCGCTCGTGCAGCGCGCCGCGGTTGGCCAGGTCGCCGGGGTACGCCAGCCCGTGCTCGGCGAGGCGGTCCCGGCGCGAGAGGACCGGGAAATGCGAGGCCACCACCGACGGGCCGTCGCCGGGCGAGGGCGCGTCGGCCCACCGGTGCGTGCCGGGCGCGGGGCGCTCGATCGGCACTCCCGCGAGCCGGGTCCCGGCCAGCTCGACACCCGCCGCGGACAGCATCTGACTCGAACCGCCGAGCGCGTTGCGCTCCCCGGTCAGCGTCGCGCTCGCCCCGTCGACGCAGCGCTCGAGGCGGTCGTCTCGCTCGCGGCAGTCGTGGTTGCCGGCGACCACCAGGACGGGGCGGCCGAGCGCGGCGAGCCGCTCGAGCGCCGCCCGCGTGGACGGCTCGTCGCCCGAGTGCGTGAGGTCCCCGAGGGCGACCACCGCGTCGACGTCCGTGAACGCGGTCGGCCGCATCGCAGAGCCGGGCGGGCACGCCCGGAGAAGTCGTACTCGTTGTGCCACGCCGCCCGAGCCGCCGGGTCCGTCGTGAGGTGCAGATCGCTGACCACGCCGATCCTCATAGGCGGTGCTCGGCCAGGACGTCGGCGTAGACGGCCAGCGCCGCCTGCGAGCGCTCCGGGTCGCGCTCGGCGACCGCCACCAGCAGGGCGTCGAGGACCGCCAGGTGCGCCAGGCGGCTGGCGACCGCCTCGAGGCGCAGGCCGAGCTCCCGCGCGCCGGAGACGATCACGACGTCGGCCAGCTCGGTCAGCGCCGAGCGGGTGAAGCTCGTGATCGCCACGACCGTCGCGCCGGCGTGCACGGCGCCGCCCGCCGCCTGCAGCGTCTCGTGGGTGGAGCCCGTGTGGCTGACGGCGACGCACACGTCACCTGCCGCCAGCCGTCGGGCCCGAACGTGCTGTACATGCACGTCGGCCGGCGCCTCGGCACTGATGCCGATGGCGCTGAACCGGTACGCAACATCCTGGCACAGCGGCGCGGAAGTGCCCACACCGGCGAACACCACCCTCCCGGCGCCGCCGATCGCCGTCACCGCCGCCTCGAACGCCGCGGGGTCGACGAGCGCCCCGGCGTCGCGGACCGCCTCGGCGCCCGCCCGCGTCACCCGCGCGAGCGCCGACGCCCCCGGCAGGTCGCGGGAGAAGGCGGGCAGCTCCTGCGCCAGCGACAGCTTGAGGTCATGGAAGCCCTTGAAGCCCAGCTTCTGTGCGCATCGGACGACGGTCGCGGCCGAGGTGCCCGCCAGCTCCCCGACCTCCGCGGCGGACCGGTGGATCACCACCTCGGGCTGGTCGAGGACCACGCGCGCCACCCGCGCGTCGGCCGCCTGGAGGCCCGGCAGGTGGGCGCGGAGCCGCGCGACGACCTCCAGCGGCGTATCGAGCACCCGGGAACCGTAACAAGATTTCGTCGAGCTTGAGCCTTTCAGGTAATGCAGATACCTCGCGCCCGGTAGAGAATCGACGCGGATGACCGAGAGCGACGACCGAGAGCTCGACCGCCAGCGGACGCTGATCTCGCGTCTTCGCGCGGAGGCCGCGATCCGCGACGCGGATCTGGCCGTGCTCCGCGACCGCCTCGAGGTCGCCGAGCACGAGCTCGAGGACCTGCGCGCGATCCGGGACGCGCTGACGCCGCCCGAGTTGCCGGTGCGCCCCGGCATGGAGCTCGCAGCGGCCTTCCTGCCCGCGGGCGACGAGCAGGTCAGCGGCGACTTCTACCTGGTCGCCGAGGGGCCGCACGAGTCCACGGTGCTGGTGGTCGGCGACGTGGTCGGCCACGGCCTGCAGGCGGGCCGCCGCGCGGCGTTCGTGCGGACGGCGTTCGCCGCCACCGCGCCGTTCTCCGACGACCCCTGCCGTCTGCTGAGCTGGGCGAACACGGCGCTGGTCGAGCGCGCCGGCACCGGCGCCGAGTTCGTGACCGCCGCCTGCGTGACCTACCTCCCGGAGGAGGATCTCCTCCGGTGGGCGTACGCCGGCCACCCCGCCGGGCTCTGGATCGACGACGGGAGCGAGCTCGTCGCGGGCAAACAGGGGACGCCACTCGGGCTCGGCGCGGACCCCGGGGTGGTGGAGGGCTCGCGGCGCTCGACGAGCGGCACCGGCGTGCTGCTCTACACCGATGGGCTGACCGAGGCCCGCCACAACGGGGAGTTCTTCGGGCTGGAGGGCGTGCGTGCCGCGCTCCGCGGGCTGAACCGGCCCTCGCCCTCAGAGGCGATCGACGTCTTGCGCACCCGCGTCTCCGAGTTCGCCCACCGCGGCCTCAGCGACGACCTCTGCCTGCTCGCCGGCCGCCTCGGCTAGCTCAGCCGTCGGCGTTGCGGGCGAGCCGGATCGGGTCGTCGTCCGGGTTGACGACCCCGTCGCCGAGCTGCGACGTCTGGGACGCACGGAGAACGCGCTTCTCGAACGCGCGATCTGCGAGCTCGATCACGACCACCGCCTGGTCGAGGCCCGCGCCGGGCACCGCCACCGCGAGGTCGCGGCGGCCCGACTCCAGCTCCAGGAACGCCATCGTCGACCCGAACTGGTGGCCGCGGGCGGCGACGCCGGGGATCCCCGGCTCGTCCTCGCTGATGTTCCGGCCGCCGTTCCGCGAGTACCCGTCGGGGCCGCCGCGGATGATCGTGACGCGGCCGGCCCCGTCGTTCTCCTGTCGTGCGGCGACGATCATGTCGGCGTAGCCGTCATCGTCGAGGTCGCTGGTCTCGACGGATCCGCCGAACTGGTCGCCGGGCTGATCGTTCCCCTTCACCTCCGGGGACTCCTGGGTGATCGTGAGCGGCTCGCCGGGCCCGTCGCGCGAGCCGGGCACGAGCCTGATCTCCCCGGCCGTGCCGTTGCCGTTCCCGTCGCCCTCCACGATGTCCTCGAAGCCGTCGCCGTTGACGTCGGCGATCGACAGGGCGCCCGTGCCTTCGCGCCCGCCGAGCGGCTCGCAGCGCGTCGGGCCCTTCGGCGTGCCCGGGCAGTAGGACGCGTGACCCGCGACGCCCTGGACGTCCGGAGCCCCCTCGACGAGGTCGACGTTGTCGTCGCCGTTGACGTCGCCGAGCCGGAGGCGCGCTCCGAAGCCGGCGAAGGCCGAGTCCGGCGTGCGCAGCCGCGTCGCGCCCGCGACGTCGAGGCCCCGGCTGGAGCCGAACAGGATCTGCACCGCGCCGGGGCCCTCGTCGGTGTCGGGGTCGCCGGGCGCGCCGACGACGAGGTCGCCGAAGCCGTCCCGGTCGACGTCGCGCGCGATCATCACCCTGCCGTAGTCGCCGGACCCCGAAGGGAGGCGCATGGTGTCGCCGTCGAGCTGCTGCTTGCGCGCCTCGCTCGGGTCCTCGGGGCCGCCGTAGAGGACCGTGACGTGCTCCTTGCCGGGCGTCCCGATGGCAAGGTCGGCGTGGCCGTCCCGGTCGAAGTCGGCGCTCGCGAGGCCAGCGCCGAACCCGTCCTCGTCCTCCGGGGACCCGGGAACCTCCGCGATGGCCTGGGTGATGACCGTGGGGGCCGCGTCCTCCGGGGGCTGCACGATCACCGCTCCACTCGCCGATTCCTCATCGGCGGGACCGCCGTCGGGCACCCCGACGACGATCTCCTGGCGCCCGTCGTCGTCGAAGTCGTAGGCGAGGCCGGGCTCGGGGGGTGTGGACGGTGGGTCCTCAGCGGAGGAGCCGAGCACCAGGACGGCGATCACCGCGATCGCCGCCAGCGCCACCACGGCGGCGAGCAGCACGCCGAGGCGCCGGCGGGCGGGGGCGGGCTCCGGCCCGGCGCCGTGCTCGGGCGGCGGCGGTGGCGGGGGAGGGTCGGCGGCGGGCGCCTCCGGCGGGGGACGCTCGGCCGCGGGCGCGTCCGGCGGGGTCGCCGGCCCTGGGCCCCAGGCGAGGCTCTCGAACTCGTCCGGCGGCGTCGGCGGCCCGCCCGTGCTCTCGAACGGCGCCGGCGTCAGCGGCTTGGGCGGCGCCGCGTTGTCTGGGCGATCCACGAGCCGCGCCTGCCGGCGCCAGCGCGGCCCGAGGCGCCCGTCGACGATCTCGTCGAAGGTGTCCCACGCCTCGGCGGCGGAGCCCGTCCGGGCGCGGGCGTCCTTGGCCAGCAGCCCGTCGATCCACTCCGACACGCGGGGGTCCGCGTCGGGGACGACCTCCGTCAGCGACGGGATCTCCTCGTTGACGTGGCGCATGAGGATCGCCATCGGCGTGTCGGTGTCGTGGAACGGCACGCGCCCCGTGAACATCTCGAACGCCATGCACCCCACCGAGTAGAGGTCAGTCCACGGACCGATCTCCTGCGCCATGGCCTGCTCGGGGGCCATGTACGCCGGCGTCCCGACCGTCGTCCCCGTCGCGGTCACGAACGCCCCGGTGTGCATCGTGGTGGTCGCCTTGGCGATCCCGAAGTCGGCGATCTTCACGCGCCCGTCGGCGGTCACCATCACGTTCTCGGGCTTCAGGTCACGGTGCACCACGCCGACCTGCTCCGCCTGGGTGAGCCCGGCGAGCAGCCCCTCGAGGACGCCGCTGATCTGCGCGAACGTCATCCGCCCGACGAACGGGCGCAGCGAGCCCTGCTCCACGTACTCCATGGCGATGTACGGGGTCCCGTCGTGCTCGAAGTAGTCGTGCACGGTGACGATGTTCGGATGGCTCAGCGAGCCGGCCACCCGCGACTCGCGCAGGAACCGCTGCGCGTAGGTGGGGTCCTCGTCGTCGAGGACCCGCAGCTCCTTGAGCGCGACGAAGCGGTCCAGGTCGGTTTGGCGCGCGAGATACACGATCGCCATCCCGCCGCGACCGATCCTCCGCAGTACCTCGTAGCGTCCGACGCGCTTGGCCGGGTCGGGCATCCGCGCGTACGATCTCCGGCGCGCCGGGGCCCGTCAAGGCTGCGCGTCTAGCGATCGACGGCGAGCTTGCCCGCCTTGGCCCAGTTCTCGTGGTCGACCTCGTGGATGAACACCTGGACGTGCTCGGGCGGTACGCCGTAGGCGTCGACGAAGGCCTGCGTGATCCCGGCGACGAGCCGGCGCTTGGGCTCGAGGTCGCGCGGTGACTGCTCAACGGTGACGATCGGCATCTCGACGCTCCTTGCTGGTGGCTGCGTCGGTGCATGGTGCCTTGCGCCGCGGCGCGCGTTGGTAGAGCATGGGGGAATGCGCCCGCTCCGGGAGCTGCTCGGGTCCGACCTGGCGATCCAGCTCGCGCCGATGGGGAGCGTCTCGGCGACACCGCGGCTCGCCCTCGCGGTGGCCGCCGCCGGCGGCCACGCCGTGTACCCCGGCCTGGGGCTCCCGCCGGCCGCCCTCGCGCCCGTCCTCGATGCGCTCGCGGCCCGGACGACCTCGTTCGGCGTCAACTTCATCGTGCCCCTGATGGACCCGGAGACGCTCAGGCTGGCGGTCGAGCGGTCGCCGTACGTGGACTTCTTCCTCGCCGACCCCGACGCCGGGCTGGTGGAGTCGGTCCACGGCGGCGGCGGCGTCTGCGGCTGGCAGGTGGAGTCCGCCGAGGAGGCGCGGGCCGCCGAGGCGGCGGGCTGCGACCTGGTGATCGCCAAGGGCTGGGAGTCGGGCGGCCGCAAGCGGTGGGAGGGCCCGGCGCTGCTGCCGCTGCTCGACGCCGTCCTCGAAGCCGTCGCGGTGCCCGTCATCGCCGCGGGCGGCATCGCGACCGCACGCGGAGCGGCGGCGGCGGCTGCCGCCGGCGCGGACGGGGTCCGCGTCGGCACCCGCTTCATCGCGGCATCGGAGTCCGACGCCCATCCGGCGTGGGTGGCGGCGGTCATCGACGCCACGGCGGAGGAGGCGGTCGTGAGCATGGCCTTCAACGTCGGGCTGCCCGAACCGGGCCCCCACCGGGTGCTGCGCCGGTCGGTCGAGGCGGCCGAGGCGCTGACCGGCGAGCTAGCCGGCGTGGTGCGCCTGGCGGGCGCCGAGATCCCCGCCCCGCGCTTCGGCGCCCAGCCCCCGACCCGCGAGTCCACGGGCTCGATCGAGGCGATGCCGTTCTACGCCGGCCAGTCGGCGGGCGCCGTGCACGGGATCGAGCCCGCCGCCGACATCGTGGCCGACCTGGCCGCGGGCCTGCCCCGCTGATCGCCGGCTGCGGAACCCGTCACGCGAGCGGGAGCGCGGCCGCCACCACCGTCCCCCTGCCGGGCGGGCTGATCACCGACAGCGTGCCGCCCGCCGCCTCGGCGCGATCGCGGAGGCCGAGGATGCCGGTCCCGGCCGCGGGATCCGCGCCGCCGCGCCCGTCGTCGGAGATCTCGCAGCGCAGGAGGTCGCCGTCGCGGCGCACGAATACGCGCGCCTCGGCGGCCCCGGCGTGCTTGGTCACGTTGGTCAGGGCCTCGGAGACGATGTAGTACGCGGTCGCCTCGATGTGCCCGGGTAGCCGCTCCTCCTCGATCGGGACGTCGAGCTCCACCGGCACGGGGAGGCGCGACGCGAGCGCGGCCAGCGCGTGCCCGAGGCCGAGGTCACCGAGGATCGCGGGGTGCAGCCCGCGGGCGAGCTCGCGGAGCTCAGCGAGGCCGGTGTCGAGCTCGCGCGACGCGTCCTCGAGCAGCGCCGCGCTCGCCTCCGACGCCGGGTCGAGCCGCGCCCGCGCGAGCCGCAGCTTGAGCGCCACGGACACGAGCCGCTGCTGGGCGCCGTCGTGGAGGTTGCGCTCCAGCCGGCGGCGCTGCTCGTCGCCGGCCCGGACGAGCCGGGCGCGCGACGCGATGAGGTCGGAGCGGGCCTGGGCGCTGGCGACGGCCAGCGAGGCGAGCTCGCAGAAGGCTCCGAGCCGGTTCTCGGCGTCGTCGGGGAGCGGGTTCTCGCTCGCGATCGCGACCGCCCCCCACAGCGTGCCCGCCACGACGATCGGCGCGGCGGCGGTCGACCGGTACCCGGTGCGGAGCATCGCCTCGGCGACGGTGCCCTCGTAGCCGCCCCAGTCGTCGACCCGTGCCGGCGCTCCCGTCGCCCGCACCTGCCCGGCCGCCGACGCGTCGTTCGCCGGGATTCGGTCGCCGACGCTGAACAGCGCGATCCCGTCGCGGTTGTGGCGGCCGACGATCGACGCCGTCCCGTCGCCCTCGTAGCGGACCACGACCGAGGCGTTGACCTCGAGGACCCGCGCGCAGCCCTCCGAGACGGCCGTGAACACGCGGTCGGGGCTGACCTCCGACGCGACCAGAGTGGCCACGCGGCGGAGCGCTCGCTGTTCGGTGGCCAGCCGGCCGACCTCGGCGAGCTTGGCGCCCGGATCGGCCGCCAGGGCGCCCTCCACCTCCGGGCTCGGCGGCGCGCGGTCGGTGAGGTCGATGCCCGTCGTGAGCAGCGACACAGGCGTGCCGTCGGGGCCCGCGATCGGGTGGTTCGACCACGCGATCAGGCGCCGCCCGCCGGCCTTGGTCCGCCAGTGGCCGACCTGCGGGCTCCCCGTCGCCGTCCTCCACACGTACATGAGGAACTCCCCGAACGCGTCGCTTTCCTCCGCGGGGATCACCAGGTCGCGCGCGTCGCGGCCCAGCACCTCCTCGCGAGCGTAGCCCGTCGCGCCCTCACACGCCTCGTTGAAGAGCAGGATGCGCCCGTTGCGGTCGAGGACGCACACGAGCGACTGCGTGGTCTCGGTGAGGATCCTGGCGAAGGACTCGCCGACCTCGAACGGCCCGGGCTCCGTCGGCTCCGGCATGTGGGCGCGAGAGTACTCCGCCTGAATCCAGGCTCAGCCGGCGGGACGCGGGTGCACCATCACCTTGATGCTGCCGACGTCGGTGCGGGCGGCGTTCAAGGCGTCCTCGGTGTCCTCGAGCGCGTAGTGGCCGGTGATGAGGGCGCCGACGTCGACGCGCTCGTTGGCGGCCAGCGCGAGCGCGACGGGATACGTGTTCGCGTAGCGGAACGTCCCCGTCACCCACAGCTCGCTGGTCTGGATGAGCGCCACCGGGAGCTCCGACGTGGGCTCCGGCCCCATGCCGACGAGCACGGCCGTGCCGGCGGGGCGCACCGCTTCGATTCCGGCCGCCACCGCGGTCGGGTGGCCCGAGCACTCGATCAGCACGTCGACCTCGTCCGGCTCGTCTCTGCCGGCCTCCAGCACGCGGGTCGCGCCCATGCGCTCGGCCGCCGCGAGGCGGTGCTGGTTGACGTCCGAGATCGCCACCTCGGTGGCGCCGAAGGCCAGGGCGACCTGCATGGCGAGCAGCCCGATCGGGCCGGCGCCCGTCACCAGCACCCGGTCGCCGGCGGTGACGCCCGCCTTCCGGCACGCCCAGATGCCGACCGACAGCGGCTCCATCAGCGCGCCGACGTCGTCGGACATGCCGTCGGGGAGCGCGAACGCGAAGTCCTCGTGGATCGTGACGAAGTCGGCGAACGCCCCGTCGGTCGGCGGGCTGGCGAAGAAGGCGACGTCGCGGCACAGGTTGTACCGGCCGGCCCGGCACTCGCGGCAGCGCGCGCAGGGGACCCCCGGCTCCAGGCACACGCGATCGCCCACCGCGTGCTTGCTGACCTCCGCGCCGATCCCCACCACGCGGCCCGCGGACTCGTGGCCGAGCACGAGCGGCCCCTTCACGACCCGCGAGCCGATGCGGCCGTGCTCGTACCAGTGCACGTCCGAGCCGCACACGCCGACCGACGTCACCTCTACCAGCACGTCGCGCGGCCCCGGCGTCGGGACCGGCCGCTCCTCCATCGCGATCTCGCGCGGGCGCACGAGCACTGCGGCTCGATTGGTCATGGCGACAGCCTAAGGGGCACTGGCCGGAGCCCGGGCCGACGGTCGCGGATCGCCATGATGAGGTGATGAGCGAGACCAAGACCGAGCGCAAGGCGCTCTACACCGCACACGCGCACGTGACCGGCGGCCGCGAGCACGGACGCGGCCGCACCTCCGACGGGGCGCTCGAGGTCGAGCTGCGCGCGCCGGTGGAGCTGGGCGGCGAGGGCGGGGGGACGAACCCCGAGCAGCTGTTCGCCGTCGGCTACGCCTCGTGCTTCGAGAGCGCCCTCACCCTCATCGGCCGCCGCCAGAAGGTCGATGTGGACGACGTCGCGATCGACTCCGAGGTGAGCCTCGTCCCGACGCCGGAGCGCGGCTTCAAGCTCGCCGTCGGCCTCGCCGTCACGCTGCCGTCGGTCGCCGACGCCGATCAGGCCGTCGCGCTGGTCCGCGCCGCGCATCAGGTCTGCCCCTACTCGACCGCCACCCGCGGCAACATCGAGGTGAAGCTGACGGCGAACGGTGCCCGGGTCGACTGACGTCGACGAGGCGCCCGCCGAGCAGGGCGGGCGCACGGCGTGGGCGCGGAGCCTCGAGACGCCGCTCCGCGCGTTCCTGCGGGATCACGACAATACCGGCTAGATAAATCTAGAAAAGGGTATCTAGTATTGGATGACAAGAAACGACCCACCCGCCTGGTCGTTTCTGACCAACCACGCCCAGGTGCTGGTGTGCATCGCGCAGGACCCGGCCGTCCGCCTGCGCGAGATCGGCGAGACGGTGGGCATCACCGAGCGGGCCGCGCACCGCATCGTCGTCGAGCTCGTCGACGCCGGCTACGTCTCGCGCGAGCGTGAGGGCCGCCGCAACCGCTACACGATCCAGCCCGACCTGCCGCTGCCGGACCCGCTCGCGCCCGGACGCAGCGTCGGCGACCTTCTGGCCGTCTGGGGCTCGTGAACCTCCCGGTGCCACGCCGCGTGCGCGTGCTCTCGTGGCGCTGGCGCTCTTCGGCGCGGTCTTCGTCCTGCGGCTCGCCTCGGCGCCCGGCGACGGTCTGACGTTCCTCTACGCGCTCCCGATCATGCTCGTGGCGTTCGAGTTCGGCGCAGGGGGGAGACACCGCCGTCCTGGGCGCGACGCACCCGGTCAGGTGACGGTCCCCACCAGCGCGCCGATGCCGGCGGTGACCGCCATCGCCACCGCGCCCCAGGCGACCACGCGGACCGTCGCCCGCCGCCGCGGCGCGCCGCCGAGCCGCGCGCCGGCGCCGCCCAGCAGCGCGAGCGCGACCAGGGTCACGACCACGGTGACGGCGCCCCGCGCGTCCGCCGGCGCCACCGCGACGGCCACCAGCGGCAGCGCCGCCCCCGTCGCGAACGAGACGGCCGAGGTCCACGCGGCCTGCACCGGCCGGGCCAGGCGCTGCTCGTCGAGGCCCAGCTCGTCACGGGCGTGCGCGGCCAGCGCGCCGCGGTCGGACAGCGTCAGCGCCACCTCGCTCGCCAGCTCCGGCGGGAGGCCCCGCGACTCGTAGATCGACGCGAGCTCGCGCAGCTCGCCGGGCGGGTCGCTGCGCAGCTCGCTCTCCTCCAGGCGGAGGTCGGCCTGCTCGGCGTCGCGCTGCGAGCAGACCGACACGTACTCCCCGGCGGCCATCGAGAGCGCCCCGGCCACCAGCCCGGCGATGCCGGCGGTGACGATCGCGCTACTGGACGCACCCGAGGCCGCCACGCCCAGCACGAGGCTGGCGGTCGACACGATCCCGTCGTTGGCGCCCAGCACCGCGGCGCGCAGCCAGTTCGCGCGGCGGCTGAGATGGACGCTGCGCGGCGGGCTCTCGGCGCCGCTTCGCCGGACGCCGGGCATCCGCCTAGGCCTCGGCGAGCACGGCTCGCACCTGACGCGCCATCTCGAGGTCCTCGCGCGCGGTCACGACGAGCGTGCGGACGACGGCGCCCGCGGCGGACACGTCGGCGTCGGGCACCGCCGCCGCGTCGCGCTCGGCGTCCACGGCGACCCCGAGGAAGCCGAGACCCGCCGCCGCGCCGGTGCGGATCGCGGGCGAACGCTCGCCGACACCACCCGTGAACACCAGCGCGTCGAGCCCGCCGAGGGCCGCCGCCATCGCGGCGATCAGCGCGCGCAGGCGATGCAGGTACACGTCGCGCGCGAGGACCGCCGCCGCCTCGCCCGCGGCCGCGCGCTCGAGCACCTCGCGCATGTCCGCGGTGCCCGCCAGCGCGAGCAGCCCGGAGCCGTGCTCGAGCGCGTCCTCCAGCTCGTCCGGATCGTGCCCGCCGTGCTGCACGAGCCACAGCAGCATCCCGGGGTCGACGCTGCCCGGGCGCGTCGCCATCACCAGGCCCTCCACCGGGGTGAAGCCCATCGTCGTGTCGACCGACCGCCCGCCCGCGACCGCGGCCAGCGAGGCGCCCGCGCCCAGGTGGCAGGTCACCACCCGGATGTCGTCGGCCGGGCGGCCCAGGAGCGCGGCGGCCCGCTGCGCCGCGTACGCGTGCGAAAGCCCGTGGAAGCCGAAGCGGCGCAGCCCGTGGCGCTCCCGCCACTCGCGCGGCAGCGCGTACGTCGCCGCCGCGGCGGGGATGCCGGCATGGAATGCCGTGTCGAGGCATGCGACGGCGGGCACGCCGGGCAGCGCGCCCTCGACGGCCGCGACCGCCGCGAGCGCGGCGGGCTGGTGCAGCGGCGCCAGCGGCGTGAGGGCCCGCAGCGCCTCGACCGTTTCCTCGCCGAGCCGGACAGGGCAGGTGAACCGCGTGCCCCCGTGCACGATCCGGTGCCCGATGGCGTCGGCCGCGCCCATCCGCCGGACGGCCTCGCCCAGCGCCCGCGGGTCGGCTCGACCGCCCTCGGCGGGGAGCTCCTCGCCCGCCACGAGCCGGTCGTCGGGCCCGAGCAGCCGCAGCTTCAGCGAGCTCGAGCCGGCGTTGACGGTGAGGATGCTCATCGCGGCCATCGCCGGGCGATGCTACGCGCCGCGACGCGGGCCGACCGGGATATCCGGCAAGCTGCAAGGATGCCCGCCGGGCGCCAGGAGGACGTGCTGGCCCACGTGGGCCCGGGCGCCGACGTCATCGTGCCGCTGGCCAACGGCGAGCCGGTCGGGCTGCTCGACGTCCTCGAGCGCGAGCACGAGAGCCTCGAGCGGGTGCGCGTCCACCAGATGCACGCGCTCCACGAGCGGCCCTATATCCATGGCGCCTTCGGGGACCGGCTGCGCCACGTCTCCTACTTCCTCTCGGAGGCCACGCGCGAGGCCTACTGGGCCGGCGGCTGCGATCTCGTGCCCAACCACTTCTCCGAGATGCCGCGGCTGCTGGAGTCGAGCACGCGCCATCCGATCGTGCTCGCCGCCGCCAGCCCTCCGGACGCGCACGGCTACTTCTCGCTCGGTACGAACGCGGACTACTGCGCCGCGCTGATCGGCCGGGTCCCGTTCTTCCTGGAGGTCAACCACCGGATGCCGCGGACGTTCGGGCTCAACCAGATCCACGCCTCGCAGCTGCTCGGCTACTGCGAGTGCGACCGGCCGCTGGTCGCGGTGCCGATGGCGCAGCCGGACGAGCGCGACCGGGCGATCGCGGCGGCCGTCGTCGAGCGGATCCCCGACGGCGCGACGCTGCAGGTCGGCATCGGGGGCATCCCGAACGCCGTGCTCGACGCGCTGCGCGACCACCGCGACATCGGGATCCACACCGAGCTGCTGGCCGACGGCATCGTCGACCTCGTCGAGCGCGGGGTGGCCACCGGCGTGCACAAGCAGCTACGGCGCAACAAGGTGGAGTCGACGTTCTGCCTCGGCACCCAGCGGCTCTACGACTGGCTGGACGACAACGGCGCCGTCGAGTTGCTGCCGGTGGACCTCGTCAACGACCCGCGCCGGATCGCGCGCGAGGAGAACTTCGTCTCCATCAACGCGACGACCGAGGTCGACCTCTACGGGCAGTGCGCGTCCGAGACGATCGCCGGCCGCTACTGGTCCTCGAGCGGCGGTCAGGCGGACTTCGCCCGCGGCGCGATGTACTCGCCCGGCGGCCAGGCCTTCATCGTGCTGCACTCGACCACGAGCTCCGGGCGCAGCCGCATCCGCGCGACCCTCACCGAGGGCTCGGTCGTGACGACGCTCAAGAACACCGTCGACAACGTGGTGACGGAGTGGGGCATCGCCCACCTGCGCGGGCGCACGCTGGCCGAGCGGGCGCGCGCGCTGATCGCGATCGCGCACCCGGACGAGCGGGAGGCGCTCGAGCGAGAGGCCCACGCCCGCGGCGTGCTGCACGCCGATCGCGGCCCGGCCGGCCCGTCCGAGCGAAGGGCGCACCCGACGGGGCCGTCGGGGTAGCGGATGTCCGCGCCGAGCGCCAAGCCCGTCGACGTCGCGCTGCGCGACGGCTCCACCGTGCAGGTGCGCGCGGTCGAGCCCGGCGACCGCGACGCGCTGCGCGAGTTGCTCGCCGGCATGTCGGAGGACTCGCGCTGGATGCGGTTCCTCTCGGTCGGCGTGGACCTCGACGAGGCGGCCCGTTTCGCCGCCGAGCCGGAGGACGGCGCCAGCCTCGTGGTGACGGCCGGGTCGCCCGCGCGCATCGTCGCCCACGCCCTCTACGTGTGTGAGCCCGGAGGTCGCGCGGAGGTCGCCTTCGAGGTCGCCGACGAGTGGCACGGCCGGGGCATCGCGACGATCCTGCTCGCCCACCTCGCCGGCGCGGCGCAGCGCGGCGGCGTCACGACCTTCGAGGCGTTCATCCACCCGAACAACCGCCGCATGATCGGCGTGTTCCGCGAGTCCGGCTTCCCGGTGGAGGTGCAAGCGGCCGCCGGGGAGCTCACGATCGAGATGCCCGCTGCGCTCGGCGACGGAGCGCGCCTGCGCTTCGAGGACCGCACCCGCGCCGCGGCGGCGGCCGCCGTCGAGCGGGTGCTGCACCCCCGCTCGGTCGCGATCGTGGGCGCCGGATCGGGCGGCGCCGGGGGCGCGGTGCTGCGCAACCTGCTGGCGGGCGGCTACGCCGGCGCGCTGTACGTCGTGGACCCGGAGGCGGCCGCGGTCGCGGGCGTCGCCACCCATCCGAGCGTCGGGGCGCTGCCCGAGCCGGTCGACCTCGGCGTCCTCGCCGTGCCCGCGCACGCGGTGCCCGCGTTGGCGAGCGCCTGCGGGACCGCCGGGATGCGCGCGCTGCTCGTCATCTCGGCCGGCTTCGCCGACGCGGGCGATGACGGCCGCCGCCGCCTCGCGGAGCTGCTGGCCATCTGCCGCCGCCACGGGATGCGCCTGGTGGGGCCGGGCTCGCTCGGCGTGCTCAACACCGATCCCGAGCTGCGCCTCAACGCCACCTACGCCACGGCGCCGCCGGCGGCCGGGCCCGTCGCCGTCGCGTCGCAGAGCGGAGCGATCGGCGTCGCCGCCATCGCGGAGGCCGCGCGCCGCGGCGTGGGCCTGTCCTCGTTCGTGTCGACGGGGGACAAGGCCGACCTGTCCGGCAACGACTTCCTGCAGTACTGGGAGGGCGATCCGGCCACCCGCGTGGTGCTGCTCTACCTCGAGTCGTTCGGCAACCCGCGGCGGTTCGGGACGGTCGCCCGGCGGGTGGCGGGCGCGAAGCCGATCGTTGCGATCAAGAGCCGCCGGCGCGCGGTGGTCGCCGACCCCGGCCTCACGCGCACCCGGGCGCTGCTCGGCGCCTCCGACGTGACCGTCGACGCGCTGTTCGAGCACGCCGGGGTGATCCGCACCGACACCCTGTCCGAGCAGTTCGACGTCGCGGCGCTGCTGGCCTCCCAGCCTCTGCCCGCCGGCAACCGGGTCGCCATCGTCAGCAACGCGAGAGGCCCGGCGCTCGCCTGCGCGGACACCTGCGAGGCGGCGGGCCTGGAGGTCGTGACGCCGCTCGACCTCGGCGCGGGGGCGACGGCCGAGGAGTACTCGGCGGCGATCGCCGAGACGGCCGCCGGCGTGGACGCGCTGATCGCGATCTTCGTCCCGCTGCTCGAGACGCGGGCGGAGGGCGTGGCCGCCGCGCTGCGCGAGGTGTCGCAGGCCGCGATGCCGCTGCTGGGCGTGTTCATGGCCCAGAGCGACGCGGAGCTGGCCGCGCTCACCGGCGACCTCCTCGTGCCCACCTACCGCAGCCCGGAGGAGGCCGCGCGCGCCCTCGCCCGCGTCAGCCGCTACGCGGGCTGGCGCGCCCGCCCGGCCGACGATCCGCCCGTGCTCGACGGCGTGGACGCCGACGCCGCCGCGGCGGTGATCGCCGGCGCGCTCGTGCGCGGCCCGTGCTGGCTGCAGCCGGACGAGGTCGTCGCGCTGCTCGGCACCTACGGCGTGCCGCGCCGGCCCGACGTGGGCTCCGTCGCGGCGGAGATGGTGGCGGGCGTCCTCGCCGACCCCGACTTCGGTCCCGTGGTCGCCTGCGGGCTCGCCGGGCGCACCGTCGAGCTGCTCGGGGACGCCGCGGTCCGCCTCGCGCCGCTCGGCCGCCAGGAGGCGCGGGCGCTGGTGCGTTCGCTGCGCTCGTTCCCGCTGCTCGACGGCTATCGCGCCGCGCCGAAGGCCGACGTGGAGGCGCTGGAGGACGTGCTGGTGCGGCTCTCCGCGCTCGCCGCCGCCCACGCGGAGGTCGCCGAGGTGGACTGCGATCCGGTGCTGGTCGGCACCACCGGCGCCGCGGTGGTCGACGCGCGCATCCGGGTGCGGCCGCCGGCCGACGCGCGCCCGTTCCCCGCGCTCGACCGCTGACTGCGGAGAACTACGGAGGCGGCGCGCGGCGCATCGCCGATGCCGCGGGCGCCCGCCGGATCTACGTTCAAGGTGTGGCCACGATCATCGTCGGAGTCGAGGACCCCGCTCGCTCGCGCGACGCGGTCGCGTTCGCCGTCCAGCTGGCGAGGGTCTCGAGGGCCCGGCTCGTGCTCGCGACCGTCTATCCATCCGAGGCGGCCGTGTCGATCGAAGAGCTCGACGGCGTCGCGGCCGACGTGTGCGTGCTGGCGGGCGGTCCGCCCGCGGCGCAGCTGCACGCGCTCGCGGTGCGCGGCGGGGCGTTGCTGATCGTGATCGGGTCCAGCCACCGCGGCGCCGTCGGCCGGACGTTCCCCGGCACCACCGCGGAGCGGCTGGTGCACGGCGCCCCCTGCCCGGTCGCCGCGGTGCCGGACGGCTTCGCCGAGCACAGCCGCGGGACGATCACGAGCATCATGGTCGGCTACGACGGCGGCCGCGAGGCGCGCGTCGCGCTCGCCGCGGCCATGGCCGCCGCCCGCCCGCTGGCCGCGGCCGTCCGGGCGGTCCGGGTGCTCGAGCCCTTCGCCGCGGACGCGATGCAATCGATGGGCGCCACCGCCTCCGTCGTCCCGGCCGCCGAGCTCGAATTCGAGCTGCGCCAGGAGCTCGAGGCCGAGATCGCCGCCCTGCCGGGCGGCGGCGCGGTCGAGACCGAGTTCCTGATCGGCCATCCGGGTCGAGGAGCTGGCCGCGCGCTCCCTGGCCGCGGACCTCGTGATCGTCGGCTCGCGCCGCCACGGCCTGCTG
Organism: uncultured Solirubrobacteraceae bacterium; assembly: GCA_963764385.1. Taxonomy (GTDB): domain Bacteria; phylum Actinomycetota; class Thermoleophilia; order Solirubrobacterales; family Solirubrobacteraceae; genus DATFQI01. Next base: position 207,652 of record CAVXSJ010000011.1, read on the forward strand.
CGCGCCGTGCTGCTCGGCAGCGTCTCGGGCCGCCTCGTGCGCGAGGCCGACTGCCCCGTCGTGGTCGTCCCGCGAGGCGTCGACGCGCACTTCGACGAGCTCTTCAAGGCGCCCGCCGCCGGCATCAGCGCATGACCGCAGGAGGAACCATGAGCTCGCATACCGCCCCGCTGCGCGTCGTGATCGCCGGGGGAGGGGTCGCCGGCATGGAAGCCATGCTGGCGCTCCGCGACTTCGCCGGTGACCGCGTCGCGATGACGCTGCTCACGCCCGACCGCGAGTTCACCTACCGCCCGATGGCGGTCGCCGTCCCGTTCGCCCGCGGGCACATGCAGCGCCACGACCTCGCCGACTTCACCCGCTCGGTGGGCGCGGAGCTCGTGGAGGGCACGCTCGCCGCGGTCCGCGCCGACCACCGCACGATCGTCACGACCGATCGGTGGATGCTCGGCTACGACGCCCTGCTGGTCGCGGTGGGCGCCGCGGGCGAGCCGGCATACCCGCGCGTGCGCACGTGGACGCCCGAGCTCGATCACGAGGTGTTCGGCGGCCTGCTGCGCGATCTCGAGGAGGGCTACGCCAAGCGCGTCGCCTTCATCGTCCCGCCCGACGCCGCCTGGCCGCTCCCGGCCTACGAGCTCGCGCTGATGACCGCGTGGGACGCCCGCGACATGGGCCAGGACGACGTCGAGGTCACCGTCTACACGCCCGAGGAGGCGCCGTTGGCCATCTTCGGGTCCGCGGCGTCCGCCGCGCTACTCGCCGACCTCGAGGAGGCCGGCGTGCGCGTGGAGTGCGGCGTGACCGTGGGGGAGGACCCTGACGCGCCGTCGCGCCTGATCGGGCAGCCGGGCGATCGCCGCATCGACGCCCAGCAGGTGATCTCGCTCCCTCGGGCCGTGGCCCGCGCCGTGGACGGGCTGCCGGTCGACGACCGTCACTTCATCGTCACCGACGCACACGGCCAGGTGGAGGGCAGCTCCGACCGTGTGGGCGGCCGGCGACGCGACCGCGTTCCCCATCAAGCAGGGCGGCCTCGCCGCCCAGCAGGCGGTCGCGGCCGCGCAGGCGATCGCCGCGGTGGCCGGGGCGGACGTCACCCCGGAGCCGTTCCGTCCCGTGCTGCGCGGCGTGCTGCTCACGGGCCGCGGACGCCAGTGGATCCGGCGCGAGCTGGACGGCGCCGACGACGCCGGCAAGGCCGAGCGCCATGCGCTGTGGTGGCCGCCGACGAAGGTCGCGGGCCGCTATCTCGCCCCGTACCTGGCCGCTCTCGAAGAAGCGAAGGTCCTCCCCGTCGGAGACGACCGCCCGGCGGGCCGCCTGATGGACCTCCGGGCCGAGTTCCGGCCCGACGACCGGCCGCCCGGCGAACTGGTGGACCTGCTGCTCGAAGGGGCGGCGCGATGACCGTCCTCGAGGGCACCGCCGCGACACCGCCGGCACCGAGCGAGCTGGATCGGATCGATGCCTACTGGCGCGCGGCCAACTACCTGTCGGTGGGGCAGATCTACCTCCTCGACAACCCGCTGATGCGCGAGCCGCTGCGCATCGAGCACGTCAAGCCGCGCCTGCTCGGGCACTGGGGGACGACGCCCGGCCTGAACTTCCTCTACGCCCATATGAACCGCGTCATCAAGGCGCGCGACCTGGAGGCGATCTTCGTCACCGGGCCGGGTCACGGCGGCCCCGGCCTCGTGGCCAACACCTACCTCGAGGGCACTTACAGCGAGGTCTACCCCGAAATCGGCTCCGGCGAGGACGGGATGCGCCGGCTGTTCCGCCAGTTCTCGTTCCCGGGCGGCATCCCGAGCCACGTCGCTCCCGAGACGCCGGGCTCCATCCACGAGGGCGGCGAGCTGGGGTACGCGCTCGTGCACGCCTTCGGGGCCGTGTTCGACAACCCGGACCTGCTGGCGCTGTGCGTCGTCGGCGACGGCGAGGCGGAGACCGGGCCGATGGCGGCGAGCTGGCATTCGAACAAGTTCCTCAACCCCGTCACCGACGGGGCCGTGCTTCCGGTGCTGCACCTCAACGGCTACAAGATCGCCAACCCGACCGTGCTGGCCCGGATCCCGCACGAGGAGCTGCGCGCGCTGTTCGAGGGCTACGGATACGCCCCCCGGTTCGTCGAGGGCTCCGATCCAGAGGAGATGCACCAGCTGATGGCGGCCACGCTCGACGAGGTGGTCGACGAGATCGCCTCGATCCAGCGCCACGCGCGGGAGGGCGGGAGTACCGAGCGACCCCGGTGGCCGATGATCGTCATGCGCACGCCGAAGGGCTGGACGGGCCCGAAGGAGGTCGACGGGCTTCCCGCCGAGGGGTCGTTCCGCTCCCACCAGGTCCCGCTGAGCAATCTGGCGACGCGGCCCAAGCACCTGCGCCAGCTCGAGACGTGGCTGCGCAGCTACCGGCCCGAGGAGCTCTTCGACGAGCAGGGCGCCCTGCTCGAGTCGCTGCGCGAGCTCGCCCCGAAGGGCGAGCGGCGGATGGGCGCCAGCCCGCACGCCAACGGCGGCCGGCTGCTCCGCGACCTCCGCATGCCGGACTTCGCCGAGCACGCCGTCGAGGTCGATCGCCCCGCGGCGACGACCAGCGAGGCCACCCGCGTCCTCGGCTCCTTCCTGCGCGAGGTCATGCGGCTGAACATGGACATCTTCCGCGTGGTCGGCCCGGACGAGACGGCGTCCAACCGCCTCAGCGCGCTGTTCGAGGTCACCGACCGGACGTGGGAGGCCGCCACGGAGCCCGGCGACGACCACCTCGCGCCCGACGGCCGGGTGATGGAGGTGCTCAGCGAGCACCTCTGCCAGGGCTGGCTGGAGGGCTACCTGCTGACCGGCCGCCACGGCCTGTTCAGCTGCTACGAGGCGTTCATCCACATCATCGACTCGATGTTCAACCAGCACGCCAAGTGGCTGAAGGTCACGCGCGGCATCCCGTGGCGGCAGCCGATCGCGTCGCTGAACTACCTGCTCACCTCGCACGTGTGGCGCCAGGACCACAACGGGTTCTCCCACCAGGACCCGGGCTTCATCGACCATGTCGTCAACAAGAAGGCTGAGATCGTCCGCGTCTACCTGCCGCCGGACGCCAACTGCCTGTTGTCGGTGGCCGACCACTGCCTGCGGTCCCGGCACTACGTGAACGTGATCGTGGCCGGCAAGCAGCCGGCGCCCAACTACCTCTCGATCGACGAGGCCGTCGCCCACTGCACGCGCGGGCTGGGCATCTGGGACTGGGCGAGCAGCGACGACGGCGGCGAGCCGGACGTCGTGCTCGCGTGTGCGGGCGACGTGCCGACCCTGGAGACGATCTCGGCGGCGGCCCTACTGCGCGAGCACCTCCCTGACCTCAAGGTCCGCGTCATCAACGTGGTCGACCTGATGCGCCTGCAGCCCGAGCTCGAGCACCCGCACGGCCTCCCCGACCGCGAGTTCGATGCGCTCTTCACGCGCGACAAGCCCGTGATCTTCGCCTACCACGGCTACCCGTGGCTGATCCACCGGCTGACCTACCGGCGGACCAACCACCACAACCTGCACGTGCGCGGCTACAAGGAGGAGGGCACGACGACGACGCCGTTCGACATCGTCATGCTCAACGACCTCGACCGCTTCCACCTGGTGATCGACGTCATCGACCGCGTCCCCGGGCTGGGCGCCGCCGCGGCCGGCGTGCGCCAGCTCATGGTCGACGAGCGCCTGCGCCACCGCGCGTACACGCGCGAGACCGGCGACGACATGCCCGACGTGCGCGACTGGACGTGGCCGTTCGGCAGCGCCGAGCCGGTGTGAGGTCGTCGGCGGAGCTCCTTCGCGGCGGGACCTTCGGCCCGGCGGGGGTCGAGCTGCGGGAGACCCACGGCTCGTGGGTGTTCCTCACCGCCGCCCGCGCCTTCAAGGTCAAGAAGCCGGTCGTGCTCCCGTTCCTGGACTACGGGACGCTCGAGCGCCGGCGGGAGATGTGCCGGCTCGAGGTCGAGGTCAACCGCCGCGCCGGGACGCGCGCCGCGACGGCGCACGTCCCTGGGCGGCCCATCCCCTAGCTTTCGCGCGCCCCCACGGCTGCGGGCTCGCGCTGGAAGCGGTTGGCCGGCTCGAGCTCCGGCGCCTCCGCCTGCGCCGTCCCGGCGGCGAGGTCCACGTCCCGCGTCTCCGGGCCGAGGAAGGCGCCGAGCGTGATCAGCAGCCCGCCGATGACGAGCAGCGGCAGCGGCGTGTAGGCGCTGTTCATGATGTTGCTCAGCAGGTCCTGGTAGCCGGCGTAGAACGACGGCAGGATCACCGCGAGGCTGTAGCCGAGGCCGAAGCCAGACGCCCGCACCCCGGTGGCGAAGCGCTCGTTGATGTACGCCGTGATCATGCCCCAGCAGGCGTTCACGGACAGCACGACCAGCGTCACCAGGGCGATCACCACGACCAGCGCCGACGGCTTCGTGGACAGCAGCACGTAGTAGAAGGTGGTGCCGACGACGGCCGCCCACAGCCCGTAGGCGATCATGAACTTGCGGCGGCCGAGGCTCTGCGAGAGCGCGCCGGTGGCCAGGTAACCGGCCGTCAGGATCGCGAACGCGATGATCAGGGTGATCGACGACTGCGTGCCCGACAGCCCGATCGTGTCCTTGAGCACGCTCGGCATCAGGGCGGTGACGGCGTTCAGGCTGAGCCAGAAGCCGGTCATGAGCAGGAACACCTGGGCGAAGCCGGTGACCGCCTCGCGCGACTCGAAGAGCTGCTTGACCGGCGCGGCGGCGTCCTCGTCGGCGTCGGCCTCGAACACGTCGCTCTCCTCGACCTGGCGGCTGAAGTAGACGACGAACGCCAGGGCGAGCAGGCCGCCGACGAAGAACGGGATGCGCCAGCCCCAGACGCTGTACGCCGAGTCCGGCGCGCCGTCCGGGGCGATCTGGAGCATGATCAGCGTCAGCGTGGAGATCGTGACGTAGGCCAGCGGGAAGCCGAGCATCACCCGGGCGCTGTTGATGCCGCGCTTCTCCTTGGGCGAGTACTCCATCGCCAGCGGGCTGGCCGCCGTGTACTCGCCGCCCACGAAGATGCCGATCGCGAAGCGCAGCAGCACGAACAGGACCACCGCGGTCATGCCCAGCGTCTCGTAGCCGGGCAGGCAGCCCAGCACCACGGTCAGGATCCCGAAGCCGCTGACGGAGATCAGCGTCGCGCGCTTGCGCCCGAGCTTGTCGGCGTGGTGGCCGAATATCAGTGCCCCGATCGGCCGGCCGATCAGCGTGGCGGCGAAGATCGCGCCGGTGATCAGCGACGTCTGTGCGTCCGACAACTCGGGCGAGACGAAGTAGTTGATCGCCGGCGCGAGCACGATCACCGGCAGATAGATGTCGAACATGTCGACGTAGAAGCCGAAGAAGGCTCCCTTGATGGCCTTGCGGCCCTTTTCCTCGCGGCTCTGCAGCTGCGCGCTCACGGTCAGTCCCCCCTGTCGGTCACTGCCCTCAGGGGTTACCTATGAACCGTTTAATCGTCGGCTAAACCTGCACGGGGCGCGCCAGCGCGGCGAGCACCGGCCGCAGGAAGGCCAAGAACGCCTCCGGATGCTCGGCCATCGGGAAGTGCCCGAGGCCGCGCATCAGCGTGAACTCGGCGCCCGGGATCCGCTCCGCGGTGGCGCGCGCCAGCTCGGGCGTGCACGAGTAGTCGTACTCACCGGCGAGGATGTGCACCGGGCAGCGGCCGGTATCGATCTGACCGACGCGATCGCGGGCGTCCCACTCGCGGCTGTAGAACTCGATGTCGCCCCAGTAGACGCCGTGCGCGCTCTGGCCGTACGCCCAGCGCACCTCCGCGCGGCGGGCGGGCGGCGACTCCGGGCCCATCAGGCCGTCGACCCACTCTGGGACGAACAGCTTCTCGTTGACCCGGGCGTGCTTGGCCCACGCCACCTGCCGGCCCTCGACGTAGTCCGCCGCCTGGCAGGCGACGACGCCGGCGAAGCGGTCGGGGTGGCGCAGCGCGAGCTCGAGGCAGATCTCGCCGCCCATCGAGCACCCCATGACCACGGGGCGCTCGAGCTCCAGCGCGTCGGCGGCCGCCACGATCGCCTCGACGTAGCGGTCGGTGGTGAGGCGCCACTCGCCCTCGCCGATCCCCGTCGGCGGCGTGCTGCGCCCGTGGGCGGGCAGGTCGAACGCGGTCACCCGCCACTCCGCGCACAGCTCCGGGTCGGCGAGCAGGTGGTGGTACTGGCGGCCGTCGGAGCCGGCGGTGTGCAGGCACAGGAGGTCGCGGCCGGTGCCCGCCTGCTCGGCGTAGAGCTGCGCCTCACCGGTCTCCAGCGACACGCGGACGTAGCGGCCGGTGACGCCCGCGAGGTCGGCGAGCGGCGGCTCGCCCGCGGCTTCGGGCGCGGCCGGGCGGCCCAGCTCGAGCAGCCGGGCGAGCACATGCGCGTGCTGCGCGAGCGTCTCGCGCGAGCCCTCGACGTGGAACTCGGGCACCTTGGAGAGCAGGGCGAACATCGACTGGTGGCGCGGCGGCGGGACCGGCTGCCAGAAGCGCTCCCACACCTCGGCGGGCGCGCGCACGCCGAAGTCGACCCTGCGGTCGAAGCCGTCGTCGAGCGCGTGCCCGGCCACCGCGCCCTCGACGAGGTGGATCCACACGACGTCTTCGCCGCTGCGCAACGTGAACGCGGCGTCGGTCCCGCTGCCCACGGCGCGCAGGCGGGGGTCGGCGGCGGCGCGCTCGAGCCAGCTCTCGACGAAGGTCGGCCAGTCGGTCATGCGTCCTCCCACGGGTCCCGCTCCCCCATGGGGCGCAGTTCTACCACGGGGCCTGGGCGCCGGGGCTCAGGAGGCCGCGGCAAGCGCCGGGTGATCGTCCAGCCGCGGCGCGACTCCGAACGACGAGGTCTCGAGCCACCGGCGGAGGTCCGCGGCGGGCATCGGACGGCTGAAGTAGAAGCCCTGGGCCTCGTCGCAGCCGTACTCGCCGAGCAGCTCCATCGTGGCCGCGTCCTCGACGCCCTCGGCGACGACGGTGACGCCGAGGTTGTGCGCGAGCTCGATGATCGACCGGACGATCACGGCGTCGTCCGGGGCGGTGCACATCGTCATCACGAACGAGCGGTCGGCCTTGATCTCGACGACGGGCAGCCGCTGGAGGTACACGAGCGATGAGTAGCCCGTGCCGAAGTCGTCGATCGAGAGCCGCTCGTTCATGGGCTGGAGCTCTTCGAGGATGCCGGGCACGGCCGTGTCGATCAGCGCCCCCTCCGTGAGCTCGAAGATGAGCCGGTCCGACGGGATCCCCCAGCGTTCGGTCAGCTCGTCGATCGTGTCCGACATCGCCACGCCCGGAGCCAGGCAGCGCGCTCCAGGTTCATCGCCATCGTCAGGTCGTAGCCCTCGTCGCGCCACTCCCGCAGCTGGCGCATCGCCTCGTTGAGGACCCACTTCGTGATCGGGACCATCAGCTCGCTGCGCTCGACCTCGCCCATGAACTCGTCCGGCATGTAGAGGCGTCCCGAGGGATGGTTCCAGCGGAGCAGCGCCTCGACGCCGATCGTCTCGCGCGTGGCGAGGTCGATCTTCGGCTGGTAGTGCAGCACGAGCTCCTCGCGCTCGGTGCAGCGACGGAGGTCGCCGAGCAGCGCGAGCCGGCGCGCCGGCGTCTCCTCCTGCTCGGAGGCGAACAGGGCGTACCCGTCGCCGGATCGCTTGGCGTTGTACATCGCCAGGTCGGCGCGGCGGAGCAGGTCGTCGATGTTGTCGCCGTGGACGGGGGCGAGCGCGAGGCCGATGCTCGCCCGTACCTCGATGTCGTGGCCGTTGACGTGGAACGCCGGCTCGAGCGCCTGCTGGATCTTCCAGACGACGGTCGCGGCGCCGGCCATGTCCGTGATCCCGCTCGGCAGCACCCCGAACTCGTCGCCGCCCAGCCGGGCGATCGTGTCGCCCTCGCGCAGGCAGTCGATGAGCCGCTCGGTGACCTGCTTGAGCAGCTCGTCGCCGTGCTGGTGGCCGAGCGTGTCGTTGACCTGCTTGAACTCGTCGAGGTCCATGACCAGCAGCACCAGCGACTCGCTCGTCCGCAGCGCGGCCCGGATCGCGTGCGTGACGCGGTCGCCGAACAGCACGCGGTTGGGCAGGCCCGTGAGGCTGTCGTGCAGCGCCTGGTGTCGCAGCGCTTCGGTGTAGGTCTGGCGCTCGGAGATGTCGCGCATGCAGCCGACGTGGATGGTGCCGCCGGCGAGCTCCACGTCGCTGAGGTCGAGCTCCATCGGGAACGTCGAGCCGTCCCGCCGGCGCCCGACCGACTGCGTGGAGCGCGCGCCCCTGGCGCGGGGGGTCAGCAGGTCGCGTCTCGCGTCGGCGAGCGTGGCGAAGTCGGCGGGGTACTTCGGCCCGACCATCATCGAGAACGGCTGGCCGATGGCCTCGTGCTCGGTGTAGCCGAAGAGCTCGGTGGCCGCGCGGTTGAACGACTCGACGACGCCGTCCGCGTTGACCGTGACGATCCCGTCCGCGACGTTGTCGAGCACGGACCCGGCGCGGGCCGCGCTGTCGCTGATCTCGGCGAGGGAGCGCTCGAGCGCGCGGGATTTGAGGTAGAGCTCCACGAAGATCCGGACCTTCGCGCGCAGGATGTCCGAGACGACCGGCGCGACGATGAAGTCGACGGCGCCGCTCGCATAGGCGATCGGCCGCTTGGTCTCCTCCGACGCGTGCGCGGTGATGAAGATGATCGGGGTGTGCTCGCTCCTGCGGTGCGTCCGGATCAGGCTGGCCGTCTCGTACCCGTCCATCAGCGGCATCTGGACGTCCAGCAGGATCACGGCGAACGACTGCTTCAGGACCGCGCGCAGCGCCGCCTCGCCGGAGTCGACCTCGACGATCGCGTGGCCGAGCGGCTCGAGGATCGAGATGATCGAGAGCCGCTTGCCGGGGTTGTCGTCGACGACGAGGATCGTCGCGCCGGAGCCGGGGGTCGTCACGGCGCGCGAGCCCGACTGGACGCGTTCGGACGGTGAACCACTGGGTCAGCGCGTCCAGGAGCTCGGCCGTGTCGACCGGCTTGGGGATGTAGTCCGAGGCGCCGGCGGCGAGACACCGCTCGCGCTCGCCGGGCACCACCTTGCCGGTGACGGCGATGATCGGGAGGCTGGCGAGCTTCGGCAGCCGGCGCATCGCCTCCATCGTCTCGTAGCCGTTCATGTCGGGCATCATGATGTCCATCAGGACGAGGTCGATGTCGGGCCGGCGCTCGAGGATCTCGAGCGCGTCGGCGCCGCTCTCGGCCGTCACCACGTCCAGCCCGCCGCGCTCCAGCAGCGCCGTGAGCGCGAAGATGTTGCGGAAGTCGTCGTCGACCACGAGGGCGGTCGTCCCGGCCGCCGAGCCGCGGTAGAACTCCTCCCGTCGGCGGGTGTCCGCGACGGGCTTCGGCCCGGCGAGCGCGGTGGCGGCGCCGTTGGTCGCCGCGGCGGCGTGACCGTTCGAGGCGGCCGCGGGGGCGGGGCCCTCGCCGTCCAGCGGCAGGTAGACGGTGAACGTGCTGCCCTGCCCGGGCGCGCTGAGGAGCCTGATCTCCCCGCCGAGCAGGTGCACGAGGTTGCGGCTGATCGAGAGGCCGAGGCCGGTGCCCCCGTACTGGCGCGCGGTCGAGCCGTCGGCCTGCGCGAACGCCTCGAACATCGCCGCCTGGAGGTCGTCCCTGATCCCGATGCCCGTGTCCCTGACGCTGACGGCGATGACGGCCTTGGCCTGGCACAGACGCTGCTCGGACGGGCTCCAGCCGCCGGCGCTGTGCTCCATGCGCACGGCCACCTCGCCGCGCTCGGTGAACTTGAAGGCGTTGGCGAGGAGGTTCTTGAGCACCTGCCGCAGGCGATGCGGATCGGTCGCCATCGTCCTCGGCAGCCTGTCGTCGAGGTCGACGGAGAACGCGAGGCGCTGGTCGTCCGCGAGCGGCTGGAACGTCTGGAGCATGGCGTCGCGCAGACCCGCGAGCGGGACCTCGGCGATCTCGATGTGGACGGTGTTCGACTCGAGCTTGGCGAGGTCGAGGATGTCGTTGAGGAGCGTGAGGAGATCCACGCCCGAGGCGCGGATGACGTGGGCGTACTCGACCTGGCGCTCCGTGAGGTTCCCGTCGGGGTTGTCCTCGAGTTGCTCGGCCAGCACCAGCAGGCTGTTGAGCGGCGTGCGCAGCTCGTGGGACATGTTCGCGATGAACTCCGACTTGTACTTCGAGGAGACCGAGAGCTCGCGGGCCTGCTCCTCCACGAATCGCTTGGCTTCCTCGACCTCCTGGTACTTGCCCTCGACCTCGCTGTTCTTCTCCGCCAGCAGGGTCGCCTGCTCGGCGAGCTCCGCGTTGGACTCGTGCAGCTGCTCCTGGCGGCTCTGCAGCTCCTCCGCCTGGAGCAGGGACTGCTCGAGCAGCTTGTCGCTGACGGACGTCGAGGCGACGGTGTTGAGCACGATGCCGATGCTCTCCGCCAGCTGGTCCAGGAGCGCCTGATGGGTGGGGCTGAAGGCGGAGAACGAAGCCAGCTCGATGACCGCCCGGACCGATCCCTCGAACAGGATCGGGAGCACGATGATGTTCAGCGGCGTCGACTCGCCGAGGCCGGAGCTGATCTGGATGTAGTCGGTCGGGACGCTGGTGAGGAGGATCCGCTCCTTCTCGAGCGCGCACTGGCCGACGAGGCCCTCGCCGAGCCGGAACGAGCTCGACAGGTGCTTGCGCTCCTTGTAGCCGTAGCCGGCCTGGAACTCGAGCATGGGCTCGCGGCCGTCGCCCGGGTCGACGAGCGCGTAGAAGACGCCGTGCTGCGCCGAGACGAGCGGCGTCAGGTCGGACAGGATCATGTTCGAGACGGTCGCGAGGTCGCGCTGGCCCTGCAGCATGCGGGTGAAGCGCTCGAGGTTCGTCTTCAGCCAGTCCTGCTCGGTGTTCAGCTGCATCGTCTCGCGCAGGTTGCGGATCATCTCGTTGAGCAGGTCCTTGAGGACCGCGACCTCGCCGCTGGCCTCCACGCTGACCTGCCGTGTGAGGTCGCCCTCGGTGACGGCGGTCGCCACCTCGGCGATCGCGCGCACCTGGTTGGTCAGGTTCGCCGCCAGCTGGTTGACGTCGTCGGTGAGGTCCTTCCAGACGCCGGCGACCTCCTGGGACTGCGCCTGGCCGCCGAGCTTGCCCTCGACGCCGACCTCGCGCGCCACGCGGGTGACCTCGCCGGCGAACCGGTTGAGCTGGTCGACCATCGCGTTGACGGTGTTCTTGAGCTCGAGGAACTCTCCGCGCACGTCGGCGGTGATCTTCTTGCTGAGGTCGCCGTTGGCGACCGCGGTGGTGACCTCGGCGATGTCGCGGACCTGGCCCGTGAGGTTGCCGGCCATGAGGTTGACGTTGTCGGTCAGCTCCTTCCAGACGCCCCCGACCTCGATCGTCACGGCGGCGGCCTGCCCGAGCCTGCCCTCCGTACCGACCTCGCGGGCGACGCGGGTGACCTCGGAGATGAAGCCGTTGAGCTGGTCGACCATGCCGTTGATCGTGTTCTTGAGGACGAGCATCTCGCCCTGGACGTCGGCGGAGACCTTCTTGCTCAGGTCGCCGTCCGCGACCGCGCCGATGACGCGCTGCATCTCGTTGCTGGGGCGGACGAGGTCCTCGATCAGGCTGTTGACCGACTCGATGCAGGCTCCCCACACCTGGTCGGTGCCCCTGAAGGTGACGCGCTGGGAGAGCTTGCCCTCCTTGCCGACGACGCGGCTGACCCGCTCCAGCTCGGTGCCGAGCGCCTGGTTGGCGCCGATGATCTCGTTGAGGCGGTCGGCGACCTTGCCCTCCTGGCCCGTCCAGTGCACGGGCATGCGGGCCGTGAAGTCGCCGGCCTTGACGTCGCTGAGGACGCCCAGGAGCACTTCGAGGTCGAGAGGCTCGGAAACGGCGGGAGCGTGGTGGTGGACATGGTCCTCGATCTGCAGGCCGCATAGGCCCGATGACGCGAGGCCGGCGGCCGTCGCGAGGGGGATACGGCCCTATCGGCGGGGCAGCTCCCCTGCGTGATCGGCCGGGTCGGCGCGTGTCAGCGTTTGACCCTTAGCCTGAATCCACCGATCCCCGTGGCGTCTCGCCACCGTGGCCGTTCGCCAGAGCCGATCGGCCGGGAACCAGGTGGGTGACCACATGAGATCGCGGCCGATCGTCTCTGACTCGGCCCACGGCGCCGAGCCGGTCACGGATCAGCGGTGGATCCAGGCTTAGCGCTGGCAATATGTGGGGATGACGCGCTATCTCGTGACCGGCGCCCTCGGCGCGATCGGTGCCTGGACCGTCCGCTCGCTGCTCGATCGCGGGCACCAGGTGGTGACCTTCGACCTCGGCGGCAGCGACCACCGGCTCCGCCTCGCGCTCTCCGACGACGAGCTGGCGGCGCTCCCGCGCGTGGACGGGGACGTGACCGATCTCGCCGCCCTCGAGCGGGTGATGGACGAGCACGACGTGACCGACGTGATCCACCTCGCCGCGCTCCAGGTCCCGATGGTCAGGGACGACCCGATCGCGGGCGCCCAGGTCAACGTGACCGGCACGGTCAACGTGCTCGAGGCGGTCCGCCGCCGCGGCGACGGCCATGGGTCCGGTCGTCTACGCGTCGTCGATCGCCGCGCTCGCCGAGCCGGGCGCCCATCCGAGCACGCTCTACGGCGTGTTCAAGCTCGCCAACGAGGGCACCGCGGAGCGCTACTACGCCGACTACGGCGTGTCGTCGGTCGGCCTGCGGCCGCACACCATCTACGGGCCGGGGCGCGACCAGGGGCTCACATCGGCGCCGACCACGGCGATGGTCGCCGCCGCCGAGGGGCGGGAGTACCGCATCCCGTTCGGCGGCAGCGTGCAGTTCCAGTACTCCGCCGACGCGGGCGCCGCGTTCGTCAAGGCCAGCGAGGCGCGCCCCGAGGGCGCGGCGGTCCACCACCTCGACGGGCCGGTGGCGACCATCGACGAGGTGATCGCCGCCATCGAGCTGGCGGCGCCGGACGCCGCCGGCCTGATCACCGCCGACGAGGCGCCGCTGCCGTTCCCGGCCTCGGTCGACTCGTCGTCGTTCGTGGAGCTGGTCGGCGGGCCCGTCTCGCGACCGCTCGTGGAGGGCGTCGACGAGGCGATCTCGGTCTTCAGCTCTCGGTGAGCAGCACCGCGCCGTCGGAGGCCGAGCCGACGGCGGCCCCGTAGCGCCCGAACACGCCGCCGGCGAAGGCGGGGGGCGGGGGAGCCCAGTCGGCGAGGCGCCGCGCGAGCTCCTCCTCGGAGAGGTCGACGTCGAGCCGGCCCGTGTCGACGTCGATCGTGACGACGTCGCCGTCGGCGACCACGGCGATCGGGCCGCCGCGCGCCGCCTCGGGGGCGACGTGACCGACCATCAGCCCGCGGGTCGCGCCCGAGAACCGGCCGTCGGTGACGAGCGCCACCGACTCGCCGAGCCCGGCGCCGACCACCGATGACGTGAGGCTCAGCATCTCGCGCATCCCGGGGCCGCCCGCCGGCCCCTCGTAGCGCAGGACCAGCACGTCGCCCTCGGACACCTCGCCCGACCGCACGGCGTCCACGCACGACCACTCGTCGTCGAACACGCGCGCCGGGCCGGTGTGGACGCGCAGGGCGGTTCCGGCGACCTTCGTCACGGCGCCCTCGGGCGCGAGGTTGCCGCGCAGCGCGTACAGCGAGCCGCGCGGCTTGAAGGAGCCGAGCACCTCGCCGTCGGGCTCGGGGGCGTCCGCGGTCGCCTCGGCGAGCGTCCGGCCCTCGATCGTCGGCGCGGCGCCGTCGGCGTGGCCGCCGCGGATGAGCTCGCGCGCCAGGGCCGCGGTCCCGCCCGCGCGGTGCATGTCCTCGGCCGCCCAGCGCCCGCCCGGGACGAGGTCGGCGATGACCGGCGTGCGCGCGCTGATCTCCCCGAGCTCCTCGAGCGTCAGCGGCACCCCGGCCTCGCGGGCGATGGCCAACAGGTGGAGGAAGGTGTTCGTCGAGCCGCCGCTGGCCACGGCGCCCGCCATCGCGTTCTCCAGCGCGCGGCGGTCGAGGAAGCTCCGCGCCGCCGTCCCCTCGCCGGCCAGCTTCACGGCCAGCGTGCCCGCGCGGGCGGCGGCGGCGTCCTTGTCCTCGAGGTAGGAGGCGGGGATCATGCCGTCGCCGATCACGCCCAGGCCGAGCATGTCGACGACGATGGCCATCGTGTTGGCCGTGAAGTTCCCGGCGCAGTAGCCCGCGCCGGGGCACGCGCCGCGCTCGAACGCGTCGAGCTCCTCGCGCGACATCCGGCCCCGCTCGTGCGCGCCGACGGCCTCCCACACGTCCTGGATCGTCGATGGGCGGCCGTTCACGGGCCCCGCGATCATCGGCCCGCCGGAGAGCACGACGGCCGGCTTGTCGATCCGCGCGAGCGCCATCAGCGCGGCGGGCACGGTCTTGTCGCAGCCCACCAGGCACACGAGCGCGTCGAAGTCGTGGGCGTGGACCATCAGCTCGATCGAGTCCGCGATCACCTCGCGCGACACGAGCGAGGCGCGCATGCCGGGCGTGCCCTGCGTCTGGTTGTCGGAGACGGCGACGGTGTTGAACTCCATCGCCACCCCGCCCGCCGCCTCGATCGCCTCGGCCGCCTTCTCGGCGAGCCGCCGCTGGTTGAGGTTGCACGGCATCGTCTGGGTCCACGTCGAGGCGATGCCGACGATCGGGCCGTCGAGCCGATCGGGGTCGATGCCCATGGCGCGGAAGTGCGAGCGGGCCCCCGCCCGTTCGGCGCCGGCGCGCAGGGCGGCGCGGGCGCGGCGCTGTGCGGGTGTGCGGTCCATGCCGCGCAACCTAGCCGGAATCCACCGAGCCCCGTGGCGTCTCGCCACTGTGGCCCTTCGCGGATCATCGGTGGAGCCAGGCTAGACTGCGCCCCTGTCCCGTGACGTCTCCCAATCCCCAGCACGTCCTCGGCGGCCGCGTCGCGATCGTCACCGGCGGCGGCCAGGGCGTCGGGCGCTCGATCGCGCTGGCGCTGGCCGGCGCGGGGGCGGACGTGGTCGTCTCGGGGCGGACCGTGTCGCGCCTGGAGGCCGTCGCGGAGGAGATCCGCTGCGCTGGGCCGGCGCGGCCTCGCGGTGGCGGCGGACGTCACCGCGCCGGGCGACCCGGACCGGCTGGTGGAGCGCACGCTCGCCGAGCTGGGGAGCCTGGACGTGCTCGTCAACAACAGCGGCGTGATGCAGTTCGGCCCGACGCTGGAGACCACCGACGAGGACTTCGATCGCGTCCTGCGCACCAACCTCGGCGGCACCTTCGCGTGCGCCAGGGCCGCGGGCCGGCACTTCGTCGCCCAGGGGGCGGGGAAGATCGTCAACGTCGCCTCCAACCTGGGCGTGACCGGGCGGCCGCAGTTCGCCGCCTACTGCGCGTCCAAGGCCGGCGTGATCAACCTGACGCGCGTGCTCGCGCTCGAGTGGGCGCGCCACGGGGTCCAGGTCAACGCGATCGCGCCCGGCTACATGGAAACCGACATGAACGCCGAGCTGCGCTCCGATCCGGAGCAGACCGAGCGCATCCTGCGCGGGATCCCGGCGCGCCGCATGGCGCGGCCCGAGGAGATCGGCCCGCTGGTCGTCTACCTCGCCTCCGGCGTCGCCGACTTCATGACGGGCGAGACGCTCGTCATCGACGGCGGCGAATCCGCGCACTGAGTAACCCCCGCCCGACGGGGTATGGCTCGTGGTCATGGGCGAGGTGGAGTCTTTGCGCGTCGGGGTCCTGGGCGCGGGCACGATGGGGGTCGGCATCGCGGTGACGGCCGCGCGGGCCGGGCACGCGGTGGTGCTGCGCGACGTCGACGCCGAGCGCGTGGAGCGCGGCCGCGAGGGCGTGCGGCGCTTCCTGGACCGCAGCGTCGAGAAGGGCAAGCTGCCGGCCGAGACGCGCGACGCCGCGCTCGCGGCGCTCGAGGGCGCGACGGAGCTCGAGGCGCTGGCCGACTGCGACATCGTCGTCGAGGCGGTCCCCGAGAGACCTCGAGCTCAAGCGGGAGCTGTTCGGCGCGCTCGACGACGTGTGCCGCGAGGACGCCCTGTTCCACACCAACACCTCGACGCTGTCGGTGACGGCGATCGCCGCCGGCAGCCGCCTCCCCGAGCGCGTCGTCGGCACCCACTACTGCAACCCGGCCCCGCTGATGGCGCTCGTCGAGCTGGTGCGCGGCCTGCGCACCGACGCGGACGCGCTGGAGCGCACCCGCGGCTACCTCGAGAGCCTCGGCAAGCGCGCCGTGGAGTGCGCCGACGTCCCTGGCTTCATCGTCAACCGCTTCCTCGTGCCCGTTCGAGAACGACTGCATCCGGGCGCTGGAGGACGGGATGGGCACCGTCGAGTCGATCGACCAGGCGGTCACGCTCGCCCTCGGCTACCCGATGGGCACGTTCCGCCTGCTCGACATCGTCGGCCTCGACGTCCACCGCGCGGTGTCGCTGAGCCTCTACGAGCAGCTGCGCGATCCGCGCTTCGCGCCGCCCCCGCTCGTCGACCGGATGATCAGCGCGGGCCATCTGGGCCGGAAGGTGGGCCACGGGTTCTACGGGTACGACGAGCCCGGGCTGACCGGGTGATGAGGAGGAGCCGATGAGCGCAGCGGAACTCGAGCGCGTCGCCGTGCTGGGCATGGGCACGATGGGCGCCGGCATCGCGCAGGTGTGCGCGCAGGCGGGCCTGGAGGTGGTGGTCCTCGAGGCCACCGAGGAGCAGGCCGCGACCGGCGCCGAGCGGATGGGCGCGTTCCTCGCCGAGGGCGAGCGGCGCGGCAAGCTCGACGAGGGGCGCGACGCCGTGGAAGCGCGCGTGACCACCACCACCGACCCCGCCGACCTGGCGGGCGCCGGGCTGGTGATCGAGGCGGTCAGCGAGGACCTCGAGGTCAAGCGCGGGCTGCTGGCCGACGTCGCGGCCGTGGTGGGCGAGTCGGCCTTCATCGCCACCAACACCTCGGCGCTGTCCGTGACCGCCGTCGCGGCGGGGCTCCCGGCCCCCGAGCGCGTCGGCGGCCTGCACTTCTTCAACCCCGCGCCGCTGATGAAGCTCGTCGAGGTCGTCGCCGCGGTGCGGACCAGCGACGCCACGGTCGAGTTCCTCGAGGGCGTCGCCGAGCGGCTCGGCAAGACCGCGGTGGTGACCAAGGACCGGCCGGGCTTCCTCGTCAACCGCCTGCTGATGCCCTACCTCAACCAGGTCATCCAGGACTACGACGACGGGCTCGCGGCGGCGGAGGACCTCGACGCCGCGCTCGAGCTCGGGCTCGGCTACCCGCTCGGGGGCGCTGAAGGTGCTCGACCTCGTCGGCCTCGACGTGCACCTGCACGCCACCCAGGCCGCGTGGGAGCAGTCGCGCGACCCGCATCTGGTCCCGCCGCCGCTGCTCGAGCGGATGGTCGACGCCGGCGCCCTGGGCCGCAAGAGCGGCCGTGGCTTCTACGAGCACTCGTCATGAGCGACTACGAGGACATCATCGTCGAGCGCGACGGCGGCATCGTCACGATCACGATCGACCGCCCGGACGAGGGCAACCGCTTCCGGGTGCAGACCACGCGCGAGCTGGCCGACGCGCTGCGGACGTTCCGCGACTCGCTCGACGACCGCGTGGCGATCCTCACCGGCGCGGGCGACAAGTTCTTCTGCATCGGCGGCGAGCACGCGCCGATCGAGCGCTTCGAGCCGTCACAGGCGCTGCCCATCATCGACGTCTACGAGCTGCTCGACAGCGTCCCGAAGCCGATCATCGCCGCCGTCAACGGCTTCGCGGTCGGCGGCGGCAACGTGCTGCACACGATCTGCGACATCACCGTCGCGGCGGAGCGCGCCCTGTTCCGCCAGGTCGGGCCGATGGTGGGCTCGTTCGACGCCGGCTACGGCACCTGGTTCCTGGAGGAGACCGATCGGGCGCAAGAAGGCCAAGGAGATGTGGTACTTCAACCGCAAGTACACCGCGCAGGAGGCGCTGGCGATGGGGCTCGTCAACGAGGTCGTGCCCGACGACCAGGTGCTCGACCGCGCGCGCGAGCTCGCCGGCGAGCTGCTCCAGAAGGGCCCGGGGCCGATCGGCTCGCTCAAGGCGGCGTTCTCCGCGCGGCACACCGGCGTCGTCGGGCAGGCCCGCATGGCCCACGACGTGCTGCTCACCCAGTACCTGCGCACGAACGAGGCGCACGAGCTCTCGGAGTCCTTCGGCGAGCGCCGGCCGCCCGACCAGGAGACGTTCGGCCGATGAGCGCAGGGCTCACCGCCGCCCGGCCCGCCGCGCTGGCCTCCGAGGAGGCGATGTTCCTCGACGTGGTGCGCGACATCGCCGCCGACGAGGTCGAGCCCCGCACGGGCGAGGCCGACGCCTTGCCCGGGGACGTGATGGCGCTGCTGATCGAGCAGGAGCTGCACGCGGTCGCCGTCCCCGAGGCCGCCGGGGGAGGCGGCGCCACGGCGCTGCTCGCCCTGCTGGCCGTCGAGCAGATCGCCGACGCGTCGGCCGCCGCCGCGCTCGCGCTCGGCGAGCACCAGGCCGCGCTCGCGGCGATCCCCGCCGACGGCCCTCCGCCGGCCCTGGCCGACGGCGGCGAGGACGTCCGGGCCGAGCGACGGGACCGTCCGGGGCCGCGTCGCGCACGTCCTGGCGGCGAGCGACAACGCCGCCCTGGTGGTCCTCGGCGGCGCTGCTCGGCGCCGGGTCGGCGGCCGCCTGGCGGCGCTGGCGCCGGGTTCGCCGCCCCGGTCGCCGGGGGCGCGTACGGCATCGCCGCCCGCCCGGCCCGCACCGGCCTGCGCGGGCTCCACACGCTGACCGTCGAGCTCGACGGCGCCGCCGCCGGGGAGCACGCCGGCCCCGAGGCCGCGGACGCCGCTCGCGTGCACCGCCGGCTCGCGATCGCGGCCGCCGCCACCGGCACCGGCCGGCGCGCCGTGGCCGACGCGAGCGCCTACCTCGAGGAGCGCCGCCAGTTCGGCCGCCCGCTGGCCGAGTTCGGCGCGCTGAGACGGATGCTGGCCGACGCGGCGGCGGCCGTGGCGGCCGCCGCGGCGCTGTGGCGGGAGGCCGCCGCGCGGCCCGACGCCGCGACGGCGGCGCAGGCCGCGCGGACGGCGACCGTCGCCGCCGTGCGCGCCGCCGACACCGGCGTCCAGCTCCACGGCGGCTACGGCTACGTGAGCGACCACCGCGCCGAGCGCCAGCTGCGCGACGCGCATCACGCTGCGCGCCCTGGCCGGGGGCCGCGGCGACGGCCCGGTCGCCGCACCGGCCGGAGGGACGGCCATGACTGGCGTCCGCCGAGGTGACGCGCCTCACCCCCGAGCTGGTCGCCGGCCTACCGCGCGCGAGGGCCAGTGGCGCGGGCGGCCCCTGCACGCCGCGCTGCTCACCGCCGCCGCGCGGCGCCCCCGCGCGGTGTCGGCGGTGTCGGTCGACGGCACGACCGGCGAGGTGCGCGACCGCATGACCTACACCGAGCTCGCGGAGCTCAGCGCCCGGCTCGCCGGCGGCCTGCGCGAGCTCGGCGTCCGCGAGGGCGGCACGGTCTCGCTGCTGATGCCCAACCGGCTCGAGTTCGGGGCGCTGGTGTTCGCGATCTCGCGGCTCGGCGCCATCTACTCCGGCATCCCGACGGCGGCCGGCGCGCGCGAGGCGGGCCACATGCTCCGCACGCACCGGCGCGTCGGTGCTCGTCATCCCGCCCGCGCACCGCGGCAACGACTACGTCGCGCTGGCGCCGGAAGCTGCTCGGCGAGGCGCCCGAGCTGCGCCACGTCGTGGTGCTGGGCGGCGACCCGCCCGAGGACGAGGCGTTCGTCGCCTTCGAGCGCCTGGCCGAGAGCGACCCGCTGCCCGACGACCATCCCGGTGGACGCGCCGGCATCGCCCAGCTCGGGTTCACCTCCGGGACCACGGGCGAGCCGAAGGCGGTGATGAACACCCACGAGACGCTCGAGGCCGTGTGGCGCAACTGGGTCGAGCACGTGGGCGGGGCGACGCGCGCTCGGCGATCCGGCCGTCAACCTCATCGCCTCGCCCGTCGGCCACCACACGGGCTTCCTGTGGGGGGCGCTGCTGAGCGCGCACCTCGCGGCGACGTCCGTGTACCTGGACCGCTGGGTCCCGGCGGTCGCCGCGCGCGTGATGCTCCGAGCAGCGCGTCACGACGATGACCGGCGCGCCCACCTTCCTGCAGGACCTCGTGCGCGTGCCCGGCCTGGACGCCAAGGCCGTCCCGGCGCTGCGGACGATCACGCTGGCCGGCGCGCCGATCCCGCGCTCGCTCGTGCGGGCCGCCTCCGAGCAGCTCGGCATCACCGTCAACCCGGCGTGGGGGATGACGGAGTACGGCATCGGCGTCTCGGCCCGGCCCGGCGCTGCCGCCCGAGCGCCGCTCGCGCCACCGACGGCGCGCCCGTCCGCGGCTGCGAGGTCCGCGTGACCGTGGACGGCCGCCCCGCGCCGCCCGGCGAGGAGGGCGCGCTGGAGATCCGCGGCCCCGGGCTCTTCATCGGCTACTACGGCCGCCCGGACGCCACCGAGGAGGAGATCGTCGACGGCTGGTTCCGCACCGGCGACGTCGCGCGGATCGACGAGGACGGGCTCGTCTCGCTGCAGGGCCGCACCAAGGACATCGTCATCCGCGGCGGCGAGAACATCCCGGTGGCGGCCGTCGAGACCACCCTGTTCGAGCACCCGCGGATCGTGGAGGCGGCCGTGATCGGCGTGCCCGACGAGCGGCTCGGGGAGCGCGCCTGCGCGGTCCTGGTGTGCGACGGCGAGCCGGTCGAGCTGGAGGAGGTCGTGGACTTCCTGCTCGAGTCAGGGCTGTCCAAGCACTACCTGCCCGAGAGCGTCGAGGTCGTCGACGCGCTGCCCAAGACGATGAGCGGCAAGGTGCGCAAGACCGAGCTCCGATCCCGTTACGGCGCCGCGTAGGTGGCGCCCCTCGACGGCATCGAGGTGCTGGACTTCACGACCCTGCTGCCAGGGCCGATGGCCACGCTGCTGATGGCCGAGGCGGGCGCGACGGTGACGAAGGTCGAGCGCCCCGGCACCGGCGACGAGATGCGCACCTACGAGCCGCGGCTGGGGACCACGAGCGTCAACTTCGCGCTGCTCAACCGGGGCAAGCGCAGCCTCGCGATCGACCTCAAGGCCGACGACGCCCGCGACCGCCTGCGCCCGCTGCTGGAGCGCGCCGACGTGCTCGTCGAGCAGTTCCGCCCCGGCGTGATGGCGCGGCTCGGCCTCGGCTACGAGCAGGTCGCCGAGATCAACCCCGGCATCGTCTACTGCTCGATCACCGGCTACGGCCAGGAGGGCGACGCGCGCAGGGATCGCCGCGCACGACCTCAACTACGTCGCCGACGCCGGGCTGCTGGACCTCGTGGCGGGCGCCGACGGCGAGCCGGTCCTCCCGCACGCGCTGATCGCCGACATCGGCGCCGGCGCCTATCCGGCGGTGATGAACGTCCTGCTGGCGCTGCTCGAGCGCGACCGCACCGGCAAGGGCCGCCACCTCGACGTCGCGATGGCCGACGGGGTGCTGACCTGGATGTACTGGGCGTACGGCAACGGCCTCGCGGCCGGCGAGTGGGCGCGCCGCGGCGCGGAGCTGCTGACCGGCGCGTCCCCCCGCTACGCGCTCTACCGCACCGCCGATGGCCGCCACGTGGCGGCCGCGGCGCTCGAAGAGCGCTTCTGGACCGCGCTGTGCGACATGCTCGACCTGCCGGAGGACCTGCGCGACGACGCCCGCGACCCGGAGGCGACGAAGGCGGCGATCGCCGAGCGCTTCGCCGAGCAGTCCGCCGCCGAGTGGGAGCAGCGCTTCGCAGGCGCGGACGTGTGCTGCTCGATCGTGCGCACCGTCGAGGAGGCCGCGGCCGACCCCGCATTCGCCGCCCGCGGGCTGTTCGACCGCGTCACGGGCGACGGCGCGAGGGCCATGACGCCGGCGCTCCCGCTGCCGCTGGACCCGGGCCTGCTTGACCCCGCCGTGCGGCCGGCCGCCCCAGCGCTGGGGGAGCACGGCCCGTGAGGGCGGTGCGCGCGCACGCGTTCGGCGAGCCCACCGACCTCGTCTTCGAGGACGTCCCCGAGCCGGCGCCCGGCCCGGGCGAGGTTGTCGTGGACGCGCGGGCGATCGGCGTCAACGACCCGGACCTGATGGTGATCGCGGGACCTGCTGGAGTCGGTCGGCGGCGCGCTGTTCGACGCCTGCCTCAGCGACTACCGCGACCGCGAGCCGGCCACCGCCACCCGCGCTCGCCGACCTCGCCGCCGGCCGCTTCAAGGGCAAGATCGTGCTGATCCCGGAGGCGGCGGCGTGACCGGCGGCCCGCCGCTGGCCGGCGTCCGCGTGGTCGACATCTCGACGTCCTACGCCGGCCCGACGGCCTCGATGTACCTCGGCGACATGGGCGCCGACGTCATCAAGGTCGAGCGTCCTGTCCACGGCGACGACTGCGCGCGCCTGGGGCCCGCCGTTCCTCGGCGGGGAGTCGGCGTGGTTCCTGTCGGCCAACCGCAACAAGCGCAGCGCGTGCATCGACCTCGGCAGCCCGGACGGCGTCGCGGTGCTGCTGCGGCTGCTGGAGACCGCCGACGTCTTCATCGAGAACCTCAACCCGGGCAAGCTGGAGCGCCTCGGGCTGGACCCGGGCACGCTGCGGGCGCGCCAGCCCGACCTCGTGTACTGCGCGCTGTCGGGCTTCGGGCTCGACGGGCCCGATCACGACCGCCCCGGCTACGACCTGATCGCGCAGGCGCGCTCGGGGCTGATGAGCGTCACCGGCGCCGCCGGCGGCATGCCGCAGCGGGTGAGCACCGCGCTCTCGGACGTCGTCACCGGGCTGTTCGCCGCGTTCACGATCAGCGCCGCGCTGGTGCGCCGCGGGCAGACCGGCGAGGGCGAGCTGATCGACGTCTCGCTGCTCGAGTCCGACCTCGCGCTGATGGCGCCGCGCATCGCCTCCTACCTGGCCGGCGACCCAGAGCCCCGCCCCAGCGGCGGCACCGACTCCGTGCTCGCCGTCTACCAGCCGTTCGCCACCGCCGACGACCCGATCGTGCTCGCGGTCGGCAACGACCGCATGTGGACCCGCTGCTGCGCCGTGCTCGGGCTCGAGGCGCTCGGCGCCGACCCGGGCCTGGCCACCAACGCCGGCCGCCGCGAGCGCCGCGGCGAGGTGGTGGCCGCGGTCGCCGAGCGGCTGGCCACGGCGCCGGCGGCGGAGTGGCTGGCCGCCTTCGCGGCGGCCGGCGTCCCGTGCCAGCCCGTGCAGCGCCTCTCGCAGGTCGTCGAGGATCCGCAGGTCACGGCGCGCGGCGCGATCGGCGAGCACGAGCACCCGCGCGCGGGCCGCTACCGCGCCGTCCGCGCCCCGTGGCGGCTGGCCTCGACGGGCCGCGGCCCCGAGCGCGCTTCCGCCCACGCTCGGCGAGCACACGGCCGAGGTCCTGCGCGAGGCGGGGGTCGCACCGGAGGAGATCGACGAGCTGCTGAGGAGGGATCTGGTCTGGGAGCCGACGACACCGGCCTCGTGACCGTCCGCGACGACGGTCCCGTGCGCCACCTGACGATCAACCGCCCGGAGGAGCGCAACGCGCTCAACGCCGGGGTGTTCGACGCGCTCGAGGCGGCGCTCGACGACGTGGCGGCCGGCGGCGCGCGGGTCGTCGTGCTGGCGGGCGCGGGCGGCCGGGCGTTCAGCGCCGGCGCCGACCTCGACGAGCTGCGCGGCCTCGACGGGATCGCGGCACGGGAGCTGCTGGCCCGCGGGGGACGGGTCATCCGCCGCCTGGAGACGCTCGGCGTGCCGTCGATCGCCGCCGTGCGCGGGTGGGCGCTGGGCGGCGGCTTCGAGCTCGCTCTGGCCTGCTCGCTCGTGGTCGCCGGGCACAAGGCGCGCTTCGGGCTCCCCGAGGCAGGGCTCGGGCTGATGCCCGGCTACGGCGGCACCCAGCGGCTCACCCGCCAGATCGGCGCGAAGGCGGCGCTGGCCGTGATGCTCACCGGCGACCACATCGGCGCGGCGCGGGCCTGGGAGCTCGGCCTGCTGGCCCGCCCGCCGGTCGAGGACGAGCAGGTCGAGGACGCCGCCGCCGAGCTCGCCGCCCGCCTCGCGTCGCGCAGCCCGTCGGCGCTGCGGCTGATCCTCGAGGCCGTCGACACGGCGGGCCCGCAGGACACGGGCCTGGCGCACGAGACCGCGCTGGCCGCGCTCGCCACCAGTTCGGCGGACGCGGTGGAGGGGATCGCGGCGTTCCTCGACAAGCGCGACCCCGCCTTCGCGGACCCGCCGTCATGACGCTCCCCGACGAGGCGATCGCCGAGCGGCGGCTGTCGGCCGAGGAGCGCGACGTCCGCGACCGCGTGCGCGCCATCGCCGCCGCCGAGATCGCGCCGCGCGCGGCGGAGGTCGACGCCGAGTCGCGGTTCCCGGAGGAGGGCTACCGCGCGCTCGCCTCCGCTGGGCTGGCGGGCCTGCTGATGCCCGTCGAGCACGGCGGGAGCGGGCACTCGACGCTCGCCTACGTCGCCGCCATGGAGGAGATCGCCGCGGCCTGCGGCTCGACCTCGACGGTCTACATGACGCAGATGCACTGCGCGTACCCGATCCTGCTGGAGGGGACCGACGAGCAGCGCGCCCGCTGGCTGCCGCGCCTGTGCGACGGCACGGCCTACGGCTCGCTCGGCGTCACCGAGCCGGGCGCGGGCTCCGACGTCGCCGCCCTGCGCACCGTCGCGCGGCGCGACGGCGACGACTACGTGCTGTCGGGGACCAAGACGTTCATCACCACCGGCGACCGCGCCGACGTCGCCGTCATCTTCGCCACCGTCGACCGCGACGCGGGGCGCGACGGCGTCACCGCGTTCCTCGTCGAGCGGGAAATGGAGGGCTTCGAGGCCGGCCGCGTGCTGTCCAAGCTGGGCATGAAGGGCTCCTCGACCGCGGAGCTGTTCCTCGACGGCTGCCGCGTCCCGGCCGAGCACCGGCTCGGCCCCGAGGGCGGCGGCTGGGCGCTGTCGATGCGCTCGGTCGTCAAGTCGCGCATGAGCGCCGCCGCCCAAGGCCTCGGGCTGGCGCGCGCCGCCTTCCAATTCGGCGGCCGCGCGGCTGGGGGAGCGCGGGCTGCTGCGCGGCTCCCACGGCCCCGCGCAGGACGTGCAGTTCGGCCTCGCCGACGCCCGCGCGCGGATCGCCGCGGCGCGGGCGCTGCTCTACGAGACGGCCGCGCTCGTCGACGCGCCGGGCGGCGAGCGCGCGGTCGCGGAGGTGTCGCTGGCCAAGCTCGTGTGCACCGATTGCGCGATGGAGGTCGCGACCGACATGGCCGACCTGCTCGGCGCGGAGGGCGATCTCGTCGAGCACGGGGTCGAGCGCTGCCTGCGCGATGCCAAGGTGACCCAGATCTACGACGGCACCAACCAGATCCAGCGGCTGCTGATCTCGCGCGAGTTCAGCCAGAAGGAGACGCGATGATCGCTTTCGTCGGCTGCGGCCGCATGGGCCGGCCGATGGCCTTGCGGCTGCTGGCCGCTGGCCACGAGTTGCGCGCCTACGACGTGGGGGAGCAGGCGCTGCAGGCCGTGGTGGACGCGGGCGCGCACCGCGCCGCCTCGCCGCGCGAAGGGGCCGAGGGCGCGGACATCGTGATCACGATGCTCCCCGACCCGCCGGTGGTGCGCTCGGCCGCGCTCGGCGACGACGGCGTGCTGGCCGGGCTCGGCTCCGGCGCACTGTGGCTCGAGATGACCAGCTCGTCGCCGTCGGTCACCGCCGAGCTCGCGGAGGCCGCCGAGGCCGCCGGCGCCGAGTTGCTCGACGCGCCGGTCAGCGGCGGCGTCGCCGGCGCGGAGGGCGGGAAGCTGACGATCATGCTCGGCGGGCCCGCCGCGGTCGTCGAGCGCGCGCGCCCCATCCTCGAGCACCTCGGCTCGACGCTCGTGCACGTCGGCGACCGCCCCGGGGACGGCGACACCGCCAAGACCCTCAACAACATGCTCTCGGCGACCAACCTGGCCGCCGTCGCGGAGGCGCTGGCCGTGGGCTTGAGCGCCGGCCTCGAGCCGGAGCGCCTGATGGACTGCATCAACGGCGGCTCGGGCGCCTCGCAGGCCTCCGAGGTCAAGGTCTCCGGTCACGTGCTGACCGGCCGCTTCAGCTCCGGCTTCACGCTCGGCCAGTACTGCAAGGACCTGCGCATCGCGCAGGCGCTGGCCGGCGAGCTCCGCATCCCGACGCCCGTCAACGCCGCCTCCTCCGCCGTCTGGACAGGGTTGGCGGCGCGCGGTGAAGGGGAGGGGGACCACACCCGCGTCGCCGACCTCATCGTGCGCGACGCCGGGGTGCAGGCGCCTTGGAACGACCAGACCACGAATCAGGAGGACGAACGATGAACGAAGCCCAGGAGTACCTCGACGACATGGTGCGCAAGCGCGGCTACGTGCTCGAGTACCACAAGCGCCTGGTGGGCGCCGACTTCGAGTTCGCGAAGGCGGCCAACCAGCTCGTCTCGGCCGCCTACCTCGACGAGCGGCGGCTGGACCGCAAGACCAAGGAGCTGCTGTTCATCACCTCGCTGGTCGCCATGCGTGCCCCCAAGCCGCACATCCAGAGCCACATCAAGGTCGGGCTCGAGCTGGGCCTGGAGCCCGAGGAGATCCTCGAGGCGATCGAGATCACGATGCCCGAGGCGGGCGTGGTCGCCTTCCAGGAGGGCTTCGAGGCCTGGGCCGAGGTCGTCGGCGCCGAGGCGCTGGAGCCCACGGTGTCCGTCGCCGGCGAGCGGTAGCCGCGATGGCGGGCGACGGCATCTGGGAGGTCCTTGCCGTCCGCTACGGCTACCGCGACGGCGTGATCAGCGACCACTTCTACGGCCCCGACCCACACGACGATCCGGCGGCGCTTGACTTCTTCGTGTGGGTCCTGCGCTCGGGCGACCGGGCGATCCTCGTCGACACCGGCTTCACCGTCGAGGTCGCGGCGGCCCGCGAGCGCATCATCACCGACCCCGTCCCCGAGGTGCTGCGCCGGGTGGGCATGGACCTCGCCGACGTCGGCGAGGTGATCATCACCCACCTGCACTACGACCACGCCGGCCACCTCGACGCGCTCCCGCGGGCCACGATGTGGCTCCAAGAGGAGGAGATCCGCTTCTGGACGGGGCGCCACGCGCACCGCGGCGGGTACCGGACCATGGTCACGCCGGAGGACGTCGTCGGGGTCGTGCGTGCGAACTTCGACGGCCGCGTGCGCCACGTGCAGGGCGACGCGGAGGTCGCGCCGGGGGTGACCGTGCACCGCGTCGGCGGCCACACCGCCGGCCTGCAGGTCGTACGCGTGCGCACGCAGTCCGGCACGCTCGTGCTCGCCTCCGACGCCGCGCACCTGTACGCCAACCTCGAGCAGGACCGGCCGTTCTCGATCGTGCACTCGCTGGCGGGCATGTACGACGCGTTCGACCGCGTGAAGGAGCTGACGGGACCGGACGGCACCTGGGTGCCCGGCCACGACCCCGAGGTCATCCGCCGCTACCCCGCCGCCGGCACCGGGCTCGAGGGCATCGTCGCGAAGCTCGCCTGACGCGTAGCCACTACCGAGGGTCGCGCCGGCGCCGTGATCAGGGTGCGTCGGCGAGGTGCAGCAGGTGCCGGCGCAGATGGATGAACAGCCACCGCGCGGCGCCGTCGTCCTGGACGGTGTCGTCGCGGTCGGTGGCGTGCCGGTAGATCTCGCGGACGTACTGGCTGAAGAACGTGTCGAGCTCGATCAGGCGCGTCCCGCCCGCTCGCGCTTCGTCGTACAGGTGCTCGACCGCGGCCCGGATGTCGTCCTCGTCACCGGCGCGGCAGGCGGCGGCGAGCTCGAGGACCCAGCGGTCCAGCGGCGCCAGCGACGCCGGTGACCCCAGCCAGCCGGCGGCGCCCGGCTCGAAGATGGAGCGGGCCGCGGCCGTGGCCGTGGTGACGCCGGCGGCGAGGATGCCGTCAGCCGTGTTGGGGGCCGGGCCCCCGAGGGGGGCGGCGTGCCGCAGGCGCGGCTCGACCGTGACCACGCCCTGGAGGCGCTCGACGTCGGCACGCTCGAAGCGGCGGTGGCCGCCGTCGGTGCGGGCGACGCGCAGCTTGCCCATGTCGGCCCAGCGACGCACCGTGCTCGCGGAGACGCCGATGATCTGGGCCGCCTCGCCCAGGCCGATGGCGGGATGGTGCGGCCTGGTCCGAGAGGAGAAGAGCATGGATCGCGCATCGGCGGTGTTCTGCTGTCCCATGAGCCGGTGCGCGCGTTAGCTGACCGTAATGGCGATCGCGTCGTCCAGCGGACCTGCGGGAAACGCGGGGTCTCCGTCGTCTGAGAGCGCGGCGCAGAACGACGTCACGACCTCGGGATCGAACTGCTCGCCGGAGGCGCCGTAGAGCTCGGCGATGGCCTTCGAGACGGGGAGCGCCTGGCGCCACGCGCGGTTGTCCGTCATCGCGTCGAACGCCACGCAGACGGCGATGATGCGCGCGCCGAGGGGAATCTCGTCGCCCTTGAGGCCGTCGGGGTACCCGCCGCCGTCGAAGCGCTCGGCGCACGAGCGCGCCAGCACGGCGACGGGCCGCATCCCGGGGGCACCGTCGAGGATGTGCTCGGCGACGAGCGGATGGCCGCGCACGATCTGCCACTCGTCGGGCGAGAGGTCGAAGCGCTTGTCGAGGATCGTGTCGCTGAGCATGGCCTTGCCGACGTCCTGGAGCTCGGCGGCGCGCAGCAGCACGTCGAGCTCCTCGAGGCCGAGGCCCATCTTGCGGCCGACGGTGACGGCGAACTCGGACACGCGCACCGCCCGGCCTCCGAGCCGGCCCGCGCGCCGCTCCGAGAGCAGGCGCAGCAGCACGTCGCGCACCTGGCGCTCGGTCGATCCGCTCTGGCGGCGGGAGCGCCGCTCCAGGCGATCCAGGCACAGGCCGAGCGCCTCGCGGCCCGTGGCCTCCGCGGGCAGTGACGCCGTGGCGTGGAGCACCACCCGGGTCGCCCCGGGCAGCGCGCGCTCGATGTCGCCGCGCACATCGGTGGCGATCGAGCCGTTCGCGGTCGCAGGGCCGAGCACGGCGTAGAGCAGGCGGTCGACGCCGTAGGCCACGGCGCCGTGGGCGGCGGCGGCCGCTCGCACGGCCGCGGACATGCGGCGGGGGACGCTCGGATCGTCCTCGAGCAGCCAGCTCGCGCTGAGCTCGTCGCCGGGGCGCAGGGCGATGACCTCCAGCGTCATGGGCCTCGCGCCGGCGGCGTCGAGGTCGCGCAGCAGCCGTCGACGGGTCGCGAGGCGCGCGCCGCGGTGCGGTGAGTCGGACGAGGGCATTACACCGTCATCGGCAGCAATGCCGCCGGTGCGGAGCGGATGACAGCTTTCGAACGCAAACCTGTCAATCCCTTGCATCAGTGGACGATAAAGGTGGTGGTAGGCTGCATGCCAGCTAGCGTTCAGGCTGAGGTAGGCCTGTCCCAGGACGTCGCCAGCCGTACGCGTTCGGCGCCAGAGACACCCAGGACGCGCGAACCCAAGGTTGCCCGTGAACGTGATGGCGTGCTCGCGCTAGACACGCCGCGTCTAGAGGACGCGGCTGTCCTCGGGCGGGCGATGATCTCGCGGCTGCGCGGCGCCGGCCTCCTGATCCTCGACCTGGACCTGCGGATCCTGCTCGTCGACGGCGACGCCTTCGACGCATACCGCGGCGACGAGGTCGTCGGCTCGCGCGTCTCCGAGGTCGTCTCGCCGGCGGCGTGGTTGATCCTCGAGCCGCGCTACGTCGCCGCGCTCGGCGGCGCGGTCCAGACGTTCGAGTTCCGTGCCGCCTCAGGGGCCGGGGCGCATTGGGTGCGGATCGTGCCGCTCACCGACGAGGACACGGTCATCGGCCTGCTGCTGGTGGCCCACGACATCACGGCGAACGTCACCGACACGATGCTCCTCGGGGACACCCAGCGCCTGCAGCGCTCGGTGCTCGGGGCGCTCGCCGAGGGCGTCGTCGTCATCGACCTCCAGGGCCGCCTCGTGGAGGCCAACGAGGCGGCCTGCGCGATCCTCGGATTCGACCTCGAGGTGGCGCGCGCGGACCTGAACTGGTGGCACTCGCTGGACGCGCACCTGGTCGGCGACGACGCCGAGTTGGACGTCGGCGCGAGGGTGGTGCACACGGGACGCGGGGTCCGCGACGTCCACATCGAGCTCACGCCCGGCACCGGGCCCAACGTCCTCGTGTCGGCCAACTACCAGCCGCTGCACGACGGACACGGGACGATCGACGGCCTGGTGGTCTCCTTCCGCGACGTCACGGAGCACGAGCACGAGCACCGGCGCCTGATCGCGAGCGAGGAGCGCCTGCACGACGCGCACGAGGTGGCGCGGCTGGGAAGCTGGGAGTGGCGGCACGAGACCAACGAGGTCGTGGTGTTCCACGGCCTCGTCCGCGACCGCGACACGACGCACGTCCCCGCTCCGCTGGAGGACCTGCTCGAGACGCTGTCCGCCTCCGGCCGCCGCGACTTCGAGGCCACGCTGGCGCGCTTCGTGAGCGGCGAGCACGACGAGGCCGTGATGCGCCACCGCCCCGACTCCGCGGGGGGCCCCGTGTGGCTCGAGACACGCGCCCGCGCCGTCCGCGACGCCAAGGGGCGGCTGCTGTGCGTGCGCGGCACCACCCAGGACGTCAGCGAGTACGAGGTCGCCAAGCAGGAAGCGGCGACCGCGAGCGAGCTGTTCCAGGCGACGCTCGATTCGCTCCCCGCCCACATCGCGGTCCTCGACGGCGAGGGCAACACGCTCCTCACCAACCGTGCCTGGGCGCAGCACGGGCGACGCCGACCGCGGATCGTCGACCATGGAGAGCTACCTGGCGGCATGCGACGCCGCCCCGGGAGGCGAGTACGCCGGGCGCGCGGCGGCCGGCCTGCGCGCGATCCTGTCCGGCGAGCTGGACGAGTTCGCGCTCGAGTACCCGTGTCACCGTCCGGCCGGCGAGCGGTGGTTCCAGCTGCGCGCCGCGCGCTACGAGGGGACCGGCCCCGCCAGCGTCGTCGTCGCGCACGACGACGTGACCCAGCGCCATCAGGCGGAGGCGCAGGTCACGACCCAGGCCGCGCTCCTCGACGAGGTCGACGTCGCCGTGGTGGCGCGGGACGCCGACGACCGCGTGACCCAGTGGAACCGGGGCGCCGAGCTGTTGTTCGGCTGGCCGCGAGGTGGAGGTCCTGGGCCGCGTCGCCACCGGAGCTGATCGCGCTGCCCGAGATCAGCGCCAAGGGCGAGGTCGCCGCCCGCCGCAAGGACGGCTCGACGTTCCCGGCCTACGTCCGCGACCGGCTGATGGTCGACGGCGAGGGCCGGCCCGCGGGCCGGATCGGCGTCACGGTCGACATGTCCGAGCGCGTCGCGTCAGAGCGCGCGCTGCGCACGGCCGCGAACTATCTGCGGGCCGTCACCGACAGCATGGGCGAGGGCCTTTTCACGCTCGACACCGACGGGCGCGTGACCTACATGAACGAGGCCGCCGAGGAGCTGCTGGGCTGGTCGGCCGAGCAGCTACAGGGCCGCGTGATGCACGAGGTCGCGCACTACCGCCTCCCCGACGGATCGGACTTCGCGATCGAGGACTGCCCGATCCATGCGGCCCGCCGCAACGGCGAGACGTTGCGCGTCGAGGACGACGTCTTCATCCGCCGCGACGGCAGCGATCTCCCCGTCGCCTACACCGCGGCCCCGTTCGAGACCGACGACGGCGTGCAGGGCTCGGTGGTGGTCTTCAACGACGTCTCCGAGCGCAAGGCCGAGCGAGGAGGCGCTGCGGCGCGAGTCCGCCGAGCTCGCCTGGATCGGGCGCATCCGCGACGCGCTCACCGACCACCGCTTCGTGCTCCACGCGCAGCCGATCGTGGACCTGACCACCGGTGAGGTCGTCCAGAGCGAGCTGCTCCTGCGCATGCGCGACCCGGACGGGACGCTCGTCGCGCCGGGGGCGTTCCTCCCCGTGGCCGAGCAGTACGGGCTGATCGGCGAGATCGACCGCTGGGTGATCGAGCAGGGCGCGGAGATCGCGGCCGGCGGCCGGGCGGTCGAGGTCAACCTCTCGGGGCGCTCGATCTGCGACCCGAGCCTGATGGACCACATCCAGCACTGCATCGCCAAGACGGGCGCCGATCCGTCGCTGCTGGTCTTCGAGGTGACCGAGACGGCGCTCGTCGAGGACGAGGCGGCGGCCGAGGTCTTCGCCGCGCGGCTGCACGAGGTCGGCTGCAAGCTGGCGCTCGACGACTTCGGCACCGGCTACGGCGGCTTCACCTACCTCAAGCAGCTCCCGCTCGACTACCTCAAGATCGACATCGAGTTCGTCCGCGACCTCGTGGCGAACCCGGCAAGCCGCCACGTCGTCGAGGCCGTCGTCGCGCTGGCCCGCGGCTTCGAGCTGCAGACCGTCGCCGAGGGCGTCGAGGACGCCGAGACGCTCGAGCTGCTCCGCGCGCTGGGCGTCGACTTCGCCCAGGGCTACCACATCGCCAGGCCGGCCCCGATGGACGACCGAGGAGTCACGATGAGCGACGAGGACAAGCACACCGAGCGCGCCGAGGACCAGCGCAGGGTCGATCTCGAGCAGGCGCTGGCGGACCTCGACCAGAGCATCGCCGATCGCGAGCAGACCCTCGCCGACGTCGACCAGAGCGGGATCGAGAGCGACCAGGCCAGCCTCGACGTGGAGGGTGAGGCGGGGGACCCCGCCGACCTCCCGGGA
Source organism: uncultured Solirubrobacteraceae bacterium (assembly GCA_963764385.1). Taxonomy (GTDB): domain Bacteria; phylum Actinomycetota; class Thermoleophilia; order Solirubrobacterales; family Solirubrobacteraceae; genus DATFQI01. The sequence goes on from CAVXSJ010000011.1 coordinate 240,464, forward strand.
TGGTGAGCATCGCGCACCGGCAGTTCGCGCTCGATCGCCGTCAGGCGCGAGCCGACGCGCGGCAGGAGCAGGTCGACCAGTCCCAGACGGGCGGTGACGCCCGCCAGACGCTGCTCGACACGCAGCAGCAGACGGTCGACCCGCCGCGCCCCGCCGCTCCGCGCACCCCGGCACAGCTGCGGTCCGACACCGCCGACCGCAAACTGGCCGCCGCGCAGCGGGCCGTCCACGCGCGCGATCGCGCCAAGGAGGCCGTCCGCCGCGCCGAGGCGGCAGAGCAGCGCGCGCTGCTCATCGAGGAGCGCCCCGACGTTACGCCGTAGCGGGCGTCAGGCCGCGAGGCCGGCGAACCACTCGGGGGCCTGCTGGATGGCCGCCGTCGAGAGCGGCCGCGAGAACAGGTAGCCCTGGAGGTTGTCGCAGCCGAGCGCGGTCAGTTGCTTGCGCTGGTCGCTCGTCTCGACGCCCTCGGCGACCACGGTGCGCCCGAGCGTGTGCGAGAGCTCGGCGACCGCGGCGACGATCGCCGCGTCGACGGGGTCGTTGGCGAGGCCGGCCACGAACGAGCGGTCGATCTTGACGATGCTCACCGGGAAGCGCTTGAGGTGGTTCAGCGACGAGAGGCCCGTGCCGAAGTCGTCGAGCGCGAACTTGACGCCGATCCCCAGGAGCGCGTGGAGGACGCCGAGGGCGGCGCGGACGTCGCTGACCAGGGCGGTCTCGGTGATCTCGAGGCACAGGGACTCCGGCGGCAGCTGCCACTCGCGCAGCGCCGCCGCCACCATCGAGCAGTGCAGGGGGTCGAGCAGCTCCACCGGCGAGACGTTGATGGCGATCGAATCGGGGCGGGCGTGCTCGGTGTCATCCAGTCGCGCATCTGCCGGCACGCCGCCCGGGTCACCCAACCGCTGAGGGCGAGCGTCTGGCCGGTCCGCTCGGCGGCAGCGACGATGGTCTCCGGTGACACGGCCCCGACCTGGGGGTGGTCCCAGCGCAGCAGCGCCTCGACGCTCTGCCAGCGGCCCGTGCCGGCGGCGACGACCGGCTGGAAGTCGAGGTGCAGCTTGTCGCCCTCGATCGCCGCGCGCAGGTCGCGCTCCACCCCGTGCCGGCGGTTCGTGGCCGTGTGCAGCCGCGCGTCGACGGACTGGAAGCGCCCGCCGCCCTTCTGCTTCGCGTCGTACATCGCGGCGTCGGCGTGCAGGAGCGGCTCGCGGCTGCCGCTGGAGTCGCCGCTCGCGGGCGCGACGCCGACGCTCACCCCGATGGTGATCTGGTGCGGAGCCGATCTGGTACGGCGTGGAGAAGGCCTCGATGATGCGGGCGGCCACCTCCTCGGCCTGGTCGGGGGCGCTGAGGTTCTCGCAGATCACGACGAACTCGTCCCCGGCGAGCCGCGCGAGCGTGTCGCCCGGCCGCAGCGTCCTCCGCAGCCGGTCGGCGACGGCGACGAGCAGCAGGTCGCCCGTGTGGTGGCCGTACGTGTCGTTGACCGCCTTGAAGCGGTCGAGGTCGAGGAACAGCACGCCGCTCGACGCGCCCGACCGGCCCGAGTTCGCGACCGCCTGCGCGAGGCGGTCGTCGAGCAGCATCCGGTTGGGCAGCCCGGTCAAGGGGTCGTGCAGGAGGCGATGGCGCAGCTGGTCCTCGGAGCGCTGCGTCTCGGCGCGGGAGCGGGCGTTGGTGATGTAGACGGAGGCGACGTCGGCGAGGATCTGGGCGGCCGACGCTGTGGTGCGGGCCGAGCTCGCGCGGCACGTCGACGTAGAGGTCGAGGGCGCCCATGCACATGCCCTCGCCGCGGAGCGGGAAGGTGTAGACGGCGGCCATGCCGGCGTCGCGCCGCACGGGGCGAGAACTGCGAGAAGCGCTGGTCGTTCCGGAGGTCGGAGATGAGGATCGGCTCGTCGTCCTCGAACGCGCTCATGCACGGACCTTCGCCGAGCTCGAGCTGCAGGTGCTCGATGCGCAGGATGACGTCGTCGCTGGCCGCGACGAAATGCATCTGCTCGTCGGTGCCGCGCAGCACGACGCCGGCGCCCGTCACGCCGAGGACCTCGACGACGCTCGCGACCAGCCGGTCGAGGATCTCCTGGGTGGAGTAGTTGAAGACCAGCGTGCGAGCGAACTCGACGAGGGTCATGCGAGAGCCGCTCCTCGTCGAGCCGCGTCCATGCCTTCTGTTTGGTGAAGCGCGTCAAGCGGCGTGCCCGCCCGGCGTCACTACGTCAGATCGCCGGGGAGCGGACGGCCCGCCGCCAAGGGAGGGGAAGGGACGGCGGGCCGCGCTCGGGGTTGCTGCGATCACTGAGGGGAAGCCTCGGGGGTGCGTGACCTGGCCCGGGCGCGGCGAGCGCCTCGGCGCCCTTGGCGCGTCACGACCATGGAAGAGGTGTCGGGCACGTACAGCAGTCCTTGCGTCGCGACTCCCAGCGAGACAAGAAGTCAGGTGGCGCTGCCCGTTACGGGCCCCGCCTCCGCATGCCCTCTACCTCCAATATAGTCGAAATTGCTCCATTTCGCGATTGGTGACTGTTTGCAGACACTAGGCGCCGCTAGGCAGAGTCCTGGGGCATCAGCACCCACAGCGGGAGGTAGAGGAACGGCGTCAGGATGAGGACGCCGGCGATCGCCGCCACGCGGGCGACCAGCAGGTCGATGCTGAACCGGCGGGCGAAGCCCGCGGTGACGCCGCCGAGGATCCGGCCTTCCCGCGGCCGCGTGAGACCGTGGGCGGCGAAGTAGGCGCGCGCGCTCGTCGAGGGACATCTCGGGGCGTTGCTGCTCGTGCGTCGCGGTGGGGGTGGGGGTCATGGCTTGGTTCCTTGTCTCCGGCGGCGGCCGGGGCGGTTTTCACTGACACAAGGATCGCGCCGACGGGGCCTCGTGACCGCCATGGCACCCGGTGGCCGCGGGTGCCGCTCGCGGCGCCCCGGAGGTGAGGGTGGCCTCAGGCGCCTAGGACGGCTCGTACGGGATCTCGGCCGTGATCACGGTGCCGGCCCCGGACGGGCTGTGCACGTGCAGGTGGCCGTGGAGCGCCTCGACGCGGTCGCGCAGGCCGCGGAGCCCCGAGCCGCCGCCGGGGTGGATGCCCTGCGCGAGCTCGCGCAGCTCGGAGAGCGAATGGGCGAGCTCGTCGCTGGCCGAGTTGACGAGCTGCGTGGTCGCTGGGTCGCTCTCGTGACGCGTGCAGCTCCGCCAGCCGCTCGCGCGACTCGCGCTGGAGGTACTCGTTCCGATCATTTGCGCTCCTCGCCTGCTCTTGCAGCGGTCCGGGCCGCTGCCACTGGAGCCCGAGTCTTCGCCCAGGCCGCGGCGTCCCGGACCCTATGGCTACCCGCACTGTGCCCAGAGCGGCGCGGTGCCAGCATTCGCGCATGGTGAGGACTGTGCTCATCGTCGACGACCACGAGGAGTTCCGCGAGTTGGCTCGGATGTTGCTGGAGGATGGGGGCTACTCGGTCGTCGGTGAGGCGGGCGACGGCGCGACGGCGCTCGCCGCGGCGCGCGGGCTGCACCCCGACGCGGTGCTGCTCGACGTGCACCTCCCCGACATGGACGGCTTCGCCGTCGCCGAGGCGCTGGCGCGGGAGCAGCCGCGGCCTCGCGTGGTGCTCACGTCGATGGACGAGGACGAGGCGATCGAATCGTTGCTGCGACGAGCCGGGGCGGTGCGCTTCGTCGCCAAGCGGACGTTGGCGTGCACCGCGATCACCGGCTTGTGGGAGGGGGCCCTATGACGAGCGCCGTGGCCGAGGGAGCCGGCCAGCGGATGCGCGTCGTGGTCGGCGAGGACCAGGCGCTGCTGCGCGAGGGCATCGTGCTGCTGCTCGAGGAGGCGGGATTCGAGGTCGTCGGCCAGGCGGGCGACGCGGTCGACCTGCGCCGCAAGGTCAACGCGCACCGGCCCGACGTCGCCGTGGTCGACATCCAGATGCCGCCGACGAACACCGACGACGGCTTCCAGGCGGCGATGGAGATCCGCGAGGACCAGCCGCGCACGGGCGTGCTCCTGCTCTCGCAGTACGTCGACGAGCGCTACGCCGCGGACCTGATCGGCGGCAGCGCCGAGGGCGTCGGCTACCTGCTCAAGGAGCGCGTGGGCGATCTCGAGGCGTTCGCCGACGCCGTGCGCCGGGTCGGCGAGGGCGGCTCGGTCCTCGACCCCGAGGTCGTGGTGCGGATGCTCGGCCGCCGCCGCCGCGACGATCCGCTGGACTCGCTGTCGCCGCGCGAGCGGGAGGTGCTGGAGCTGATGGCCCAGGGCCGCTCGAATCGCGCCATCGCCGACCGGCTGATCGTCTCGATGAGCGCCGTCGAGAAGCACGTCACATCGATCTTCGACAAGCTGGGCGTCGACCGCGGCAACGGCCGGCACGGCCGTGTGCTGGCGGTGCTGACGTTCCTGCGCTCGAGATGAGCGTCGCCGTCGACCCTCTCCTCCGTCTCCAGGCGCTGGCACGCGAGCAGGCCGCGCTGCGCCGCGTCGCGCTGCTCGTGGCACGCGACGCGGAGCCCGAGCGCGTGTTCGATGCCGTGTGCGAGGAGGTCGGCTGCGTGCTCGGCGTGCAGACCGTCAACCTCGTCCGCTACGAGGACTCGGGCACCGCGACCGTCGTCGGAGGCTGGGCGGAGCCGGACGCGCCCGCGTTCCCGGTGGCCTCTGGCATCCCGATGGATGGACACACCGTCGCGGCGCTGATCCGGCGCAGCGGCCGCCCTGCCCGCGTGGACGACTACGACGGCCTCGAGGACGAACTGGCTCTGCGCCTGCTCGGCGTCGGCATCCGCTCGGCGGTCGGGGCGCCCATCGTGGTGGCGGGACAGCTGTGGGGCGCGGTGATCGCGGCCTCGGGCAGCACGCACGACCTCCCGGGCGACGCGGAGGAGCGCATCACCGGCTTCGCGCAGCTGATCACCGACGCGCTGGCCAGCGCCGACGCGCGCGAGCAGCTGGCGGCGTCGCGCGCCAGGATCCTGCAGGCCGGCTACGAGGAGCGCCGCCGGCTCGGCCGTGACCTCCATGACGGCGCCCAGCAGGCGCTGGTCAGCGCCGTGATCAACCTCCAGCTCGCCCAGAAGCGCTGGGAGCAGGAGCCGGAACGCGCCCGCGTGCTGGTCGACACCGCGCTCGAGCACGCCCACACGGCGATGGGCGAGCTGCGCGACCTCGCCGCCGGGATCCACCCGTCCGTGCTGACCGACCGCGGCCTCGTCGCGGCGCTCGAGACGCTGGCCACACGCTCCCCGGTGCCCGTCGAGCTCGAGGCCGACCTGGAGGGGCGCCTCCCGATGCCGGTCGAGACGACCGCGTACTTCGTGGTCGCCGAGGCGCTCACCAACATGGCCAAGTATGCCGGCGCGTCGCAGGTGGTGGTCGGCGTCCAGATCGCCGACGGGCGGCTCGAGGTCGACGTCCGCGACGACGGCGTGGGCGGCGCGGACCCGTCGGTGGGATCGGGGCTGCGCGGCCTCGCGGATCGCGTCAGCGCGCTCCAGGGCACGCTGCACGTCTGCAGCCCGGTCGGCCGCGGCACCCACGTGCACGCGCAGATCGCGCTCTAGCGCGCGCGGTTGAGCGTCCAGCGCACCGCCATCGGCGCGACCAGCACCATCACGATCACGCGGAGGCTCTGGACGGCGACGATGAACGTCGTGTCGGCGCCGGCCCCGAACGCGACGGCGAGCACGGCGTACAGGCCGCCGGGGGTCGTGGCGAGGTAGGCGTCGAGCAGCGTGGCCGACGTCGTCGCGGCGAGCAGGACCGCGAGCCCGAAGCTGGCCACGAGCAGCCCGGCGATGGCGAGCACGACCGGGCCCGTGAGCCGGCCGAGCAGCCGCACGGTCTCGACCGTGAAGCGCAGCCCGACCTGCAGGCCGATCAGCGCGAACGCCGTCTGGCCGAGCAGGCTGGGCACCGCGAAGTCGCCCGCCACGCCGCTGAGCACCACCGCGCCGGTGACGACCATCGGGCCCAGCAGCACGCCGGCGGTGATCCGCAGCCGGGCGGCGGCCGCCGCGCCGGCGAGCGCGAAGGCGACGGTCGCCGCCCACTCCCACGCCTCCCCGAGCGTGCTCGCCCCGGGCACCGCGGCGGCGCCGTGCTGGCCGCCGAAGAACAGCGCGATGCCGAGCGGCGTGACGACCACCACCACGAGCACCCGCAGGTACTGCATGAAGGCGACGAGGCGGTCGTCGGCGCCCAGCTCGCCGGACATGCCGACGATCCCCGAGGCGCCGCCGGCGATCAGCCCGAGCGCGGCGGTCGCCGGGTCCAGCTCGGTCGTGCGCGCGAGGATGGCGCCGGCGGCGAGGCTCAGCCCGAGCGTGCCGGCCGTCACCAGCAGCACCGGGATCAGCGAGCCCGCCACCGCGCGCAGCGCCTCCGCCTGCAGGTAGGCGCCCAGCGAGACGCCGGCCACGGCCTGGGCCGCGCGGAACGCGAGCGGCTGTCATCGCGACGCTGCCGGGCCGCGCCAGCGCGATCGCGAGGCCGATCAGCAGCGCGGCGAACAGGTACGACGACGGGAGGCCGAGGCGTTCGAGCAGCTTGCCCCCGGCGAACACGCCGGCGGCGATCGCCAGCCACTTCGCCGCCCGTCGCACCGCCTTCACCCTAGGAGGGCGGCAGCGTCTCGCGTAGGACCGTGTTCTGGCCGCTGAGCTGGAGGAAGCGCTCGAACGGGAGCGTGAGCCCGTCGGGGCGGGCGATATCGCTGCGGCGGTACTCCGTCACCATCGCGCGGTCGTCGAACCGGACGAGGGCGTAGCCGTGCACCCCGCCGTTGAACTGGCGGGTCCACGGGTTGCGCGCCTGGACGTCGGCCTCGGTCCGCTGCGGGCCGGGCGAGGTCACCGAGCCCGCGACGTACTCGTACGCCCCCGCCGGGGCGTTGACGTCGCGGCGGAACGTCTCGGGATCGCTGGTCAGCGCGTTGAGCATGAACACGTGGGCGTCGCCGGTGAGGAACACCACGTCGCGGATCCCGGAGCGCTCGATCTCGCCGAGCAGCTGCACCCGCGAGAGGTCGTAGCCGCCCCACGAGTCCGTGCGCTGGCCGCCGTCCGTAGTCCATCGGGGCGATCGGGACCGGGTTGGCGACGATCTTCCAGCGCGCCTTGGAGGCGCGCAGCCCGGCGAGCAGCCAGCCGAGCTGGGCGTCGCCGAGCAGCTTCACCGGGCGGTCGCCGGCGTCGACGGTGCGGTACTGGCGCTCGTCGAGCAGGAACAGGTCCGCGGTGCGGCCGAGCGCGATCCGCTTGAAGAGCCGGAAGCGGTCGCGGGGGTAGACGGTGCGCGGCAGCCACTCGAAGGCCGCGCGGTAGCCGGCCGCGCGCTGCATGGCCGTCGGCGCGGGGCGGTTGTCGGTGTAGTTGTTCTCGACCTCGTGGTCGTCCCAGACGTGCACGGACGCGTGGCGGCGATGCAGCTCGCGCAGCCCCGCGTCGCCGCGGTAGCGGCGGTACTTGCGCCGGTAGGAGCGCAGGTCGTTGGCGTCGATGCCTGTCCCGGCGCGGGTCCGTCACGATCGGCGGCTGGCGCTCCGCGTAGATGTAGTCGCCCAGGAACACGCAGAGGTCGAGGTCCTGGCTCGGCGGCGTCGAGGTGCGGGGTGAAGTAGCCGTGGGCGTAGTGCTGGCAGGAGGAGAACGCGATGCGCACCGGCTGCAGCGAGTCGGGCGGCGGCAGCGTGCGCGCCCGCCCGACGGGGGAGACGTCGTTGCCGGTGTGCCAGGCGTAGAAGTACTCCGTGTAGGGCTTCAGCCCGCCGACGCGGGTCTTCAGCGTGCCGTCCACGCCGCGGCCGGTCGGCACCACGCGGGTGGCGACGACCCGGCGCAGGCCCTCGTCGCGCGCGACGATCAGCCGGGCGCCCGAGCGCGGGTCCTCGGTCCGCAGGCGCGACCAGAACGTGACGGCCGTGTCGCGACGGATCGCCCGACGCGACGCCGTCGCGGAAGCGGCCGAAGCCGACCCCGGGGCGCCGGCTCAGCGCCGCCCACGCGTCGGCGGAGGGCACCAGCAGCGCGGCGCCGCCCAGCGCCGCGGCGCCGAGCGCCTCGCGTCGCGTCGACCGGCTCACCGCCACCGCCCCCTGACCTTCGTGCGGACCTTCGCCAGGCCGCCGCGCTCGGAGCGCGCCTCGACGGCCAGCCGGTAGCGGCCCTTCTCGATCGGGCGCTCGATCGCGAGCCGGACGGACTGGCGGCCGTGCAGCCGGATCACACGCGCGCTCGCGAAGACGTCGCCGCCGGGGCCCACGAGCGTCAGCCTGGCATCGCACGCGGACGAGCCACTCACGTTGAGCCGGAGGACGACCGAGCTCCGCCGCCGCGCGGCCGCCGCACGCCCGCCGAACCGCGGCCCGCGGATCCTGGCGCGCTCGGCCGCGGCCCGGTCGCACGCCGAGGGGAGGCCGCCGCCGGGTCCGCCCGGCGTGGGATCGAACCCGCCGGGGCCGCCGTCGATCACCGGGTTGCGGGCGCCGTCGGTGACCCGCAGCAGCGCGCCCGAGCCGCCGGTGGCGATGCTCGTGCCGACCCGGACCCAGATCGGCTTCCGGCGCTTGACGCGGACGCGCACCTGCAGCGAGCCGTAGCCGGAGCGGTTCACGCAGTCGAGCGCGTTGGCGGCGGTCGGGAGCGTGCCGCGGAACACGGCCAGCGTGCTCGCCGACGCCCCGCTGACGGTCACGACGCGCAGGCCGTCGGCGCCCGGGACCACGCGGCGCCAGACCGTCCCCAGCGACGGGCACGACGGCAGCGCGGGGTCCTCCTCGGTGATGGTCGCGTCGCGCAGGGAGAGGAACGTCGCGCGGGTGGACGCCGCGGTGGGCGTGCCCGGGCGCGCGACGTCGCCGACCGGCGCCGGGCGCACCGGCAGCTTGCGCGCGTCGAGCGAGAGCAGCGCGCGCTCGTCGTCCGCCGGGCCCGGGGCGCCGCGGCGGCCGGCCTGCACGAGCACGGCGCGGCCCGAGGGGACGCGCAGCGCGATGCCCGAGGTGGGCTCCTCGGCCGAGTCGGCGCCACCCGCCCCGGCGCCCGCGCAGGCGTTGGGCGTCCGCGTCACCGGGGCGGTCGCCCCGGCGGGCTGGACGAAAGCGGCGAGGTCGACGACGTCGAGCGTGCGGCCGAACGCCTCGACGCCGAGGACCTGCGGCGTCGGGGCCGGTGCGATCCAGTACCAGGCGGTGCGGGCGAACGAGGCCGCCCCGAGGCAGCGCGGCACCCCGGGGTCGGCGGTCGCGTCGACCAGCTCCGCGGTCGCCTGCAGGTCGCGCGGGCGGCCGTTGGCGGCCGAGTAGCGCTCGAACTGCACCGCGCCGGCGGGGGCGTCGTTGAAGGGGGCCGCGGGCGCGGGCGGCGCGCCTGTGAGCGCGATCGCGATCGCGATCGAGAGCGCAGCGAGGGTTCCACGTCGGGCCGGCACCGGGACTACAACTCTTACGGCTCGGCCGAGTTTCGTGAGTCTGCGCCGTCGGCGGGCATTCCGCGGCGATGTGGCCGAGCACGGGGGAGAGCGCCCCGGGCGCCTTCGACGGCGCGGCCGACTTCGAGCGCCACGACATCGTCGGCCTGGCGCGGGCGCGCGGCGCCCGGCCCTGGGGCTCGGCGGCGGCCGCGCGGATCCGTTCCGCCGCTCCGACCAGGTGTTCGCGGACGCGCTCGGGATCCGGCTGCGGCGGGCACGACACGCGCCACTCCCTGCGCTGATCGCCTCGCTACGGCGTCGATTGTCGGGTGATCCACCGTCACGGGGGATCACCTGACAATCAACGCGCCGGAGCCGGCTGAGCCGCCGCATCCCGGACACGAAAGGCCCCACACCCGCCGCGCCGGCCCCTCCACCTCCCCACCCAGCGGCAGTAGACGCACCGATCTCCCGGTTGGTGCGGTCCTCACCGGAGGGCGGCTGGGCACGCTCGGTGCGGCCTGTCGCGCGCATAGACTCCCGCCGTGCCGCCGAGCGCACTCGACCTTCTGCTCCCAGCATCGCTCGACCGCACGGCGGCCGTCGCGCTGTTCGGCGAGCGCCTCTCGCTCGACGTCGGGGCGCCTTCGACGGCCGACCGGGTGCTGCTGGACACCTTCGACGGCCGCCTGCGCGCGGCCGGGCTGCGCGCCGAGCGCACGGGCGGGACGCTGACGCTCCACGACGCCGGCGCCCCGGTGCGCCGCGCGGAACTCGGCCGCGCCGCCCGCGTGCTCGTCGACGACCTGCCGCCCGGGCCGCTGCGCGAGCGGCTCGCCGGCGTGCTCGAGGAGCGTGCGCTGCTGCCGCTCGTGCGCGTCCGCAGCGTCGTGCAGCCGCTGGCCGTGCTCGACGACGATGCGAAGTCGGTGGTGCGGCTCGCGATCGAGAGTCCCGAAGCCGTATTGCCCGACCGCAAGCGCGTGCGGATCGCGCCGCGCCTCTCCGTGCGGCCGGTGCTCGGCTACGACGGGGCGTACGCCCGCACGCTGCGGGTGCTGCAAGACCGGCTCGGCCTCGAGGTCGCCGAGCGCTCGCTGTTCGACGAGGCGGCGATCGCGGCCGGTCTGGACCCGGCGGGCGTGTCCTCCAAGCCGCGCCTCGAGCTGCCCGCTGGGATGCGCGCCGACGAGGCCGGGCGGATCGCGCTGGGGAAGCTGCTGGAGATCGCCGAGGCCAACGTCCCCGGCACGCTCGACGACCTCGACTCGGAGTTCCTCCACGACCTGCGCGTCTCCATCCGCCGCGCCCGGTCGGTGCTGCGCGAGCTCGACGGCGTCTTCGACCCCGAGCGGCGCGAGCGGCTGCGCGAGGACCTCAAGTGGGCGCAGGCGCTGACCGGCCCCGTCCGCGACCTCGACGTCCAGCTGCTCGAGTGGGACGAGCTGGTGGCGCCGCTCGCCCCCGAGCGCGCGAGCGACCTCGTGGCGCTGCGCGCGGTGCTGGAGCGGCGGCGCGCCCGCGAGCTGACCCGCCTGCGCCGCGGGATGCGCACGGCGCGCTTCCGCGCGACGCTGAGCGAGTGGGAGGCGCTGGCCGCGGGCGCGGAGGACGGCGACCGCCCGCTGGCCGACGAGCCGATCGAGGCGGTGGCGGGCGCCCGGATCCGCAGGGTCTACCGCCGCATGGTCCGCGACGGCCGCGCGATCGACGACGACAGCCCGCACGAGGCGCTGCACGACCTGCGCAAGCGCGGGAAGGAGCTCCGCTATCTGCTCGAGCTGTTCGGCGGCCCGTTCCCCGGCAAGGTGGTCAAGCCGATGGTCTCGACCCTGAAGGATCTCCAGGACGTGCTCGGCCGCTTCCAGGACCGCGAGGTGCAGGTCGACTCGCTGCGCGGGCTGCGCGACGAGCTGGCCGCCGAGCGCGACGGCCCGGCGGCGCTGCTCGCGCTCGGCCCGGCGCTCGACGCGCTGATCGACGACCAGCACGCCGCCCGCGCGCAGTTCGCCGAGCGCTTCGCCGGCTTCTCCAGCGCCGACCAGCGGGCGATGGTCGGCAAGACCTTCCCGAAGCGGGCGTCATGAAGGTCCTCGCCACCTACTCGATCAAGGGCGGCGTCGGCAAGACCTCGGCGGCGGTCAACCTCGGCGCGCTGGCCGCGCGCGACGGGCTGCGCACCGTCCTCTGGGACCTCGACCCGCAGGGCGCCGCGTCGTTCCTGCTGCGCATCAAGCCGAAGGTCAAGGGCGGCAGCCGGCGGCTGATCAGCGGCAAGCGCCACCCGCTCGACGTGATGAAGGGCACCGACGTCGAGGGGCTCGACCTGCTCCCGGCGGACTTCTCCTACCGCAACCTGGACCTCGAGCTCGATCGCCGCAAGCGCCCGCTGGAGGGGGTCGGCGGCGTCCTCGAGCAGCTCGACGACGACTACGACCTCGCGATCCTCGACTGCCCGCCGTCGATCTCGCTGGTGTCCGAGAACGTGTTCACCGCCGCCGACCTGCTGCTCGTCCCGCTCGTGCCGTCGACGCTGTCGGTGCGGACGCTCGAGCAGCTGCAGGCGTTCCTGGCCCGACGGGCCGCAGCCGTCGCCGCAGGTGCTGACGTTCTTCTCGATGGTCGACCGGCGCAAGCGGCTCCACCGCGACCTGATGGCGTCGCTCCCCGACGTGATGCCCGGCGTCTCGGACGTCGTGGTCCCGGCGGCCAGTGCGGTCGAGCTGATGGGGCTCACGCGCGCGCCGGTGGTGCTCACCGCCCCGCGGACCCCCGGCGCGCAGGGCTACGTGGCGCTGTGGGAGCGCCTTGGCGGGGCGCTCGCCGCCGGGCTCTGAGGCGGCAGGAGCGCGAGCGTCTCGAGCTCGAAGCGCAGCTCGCGGGTCTTGGCGACCTTGTCGGCCGCGTAGATCATCATGGCGTCGTGGCTCGAGCCGGCGACCGCGGCGCGCAGCCGCGCCTTGCGCTCGCGGTAGGAGCCCTCGGATGAGGGCTCGGTGACGGCGTCGACCAGCCGCGCGACCTCCGCGCCGAACAGGCGCTCCAGCTCGGACGGCTCGACGCCCGTGTCCTCCACGACGTCGTGCAGGACCGCGGCGGCCACGACGGCGTCCCGGTAGGCGCGACCCCGCAGCAGCTGGGCGACCTCGAGCGGGTGCAGGATGAACGGGGCGCTGCCGGCGTCGCGCCGCTGCCCCTCGTGGCGCAGCGCGGCGAACTCGAGCGCGCGCTGCGTCAACGGCAGGTCGGCCACGAGGGTCGGCATCCCGTCTGGAGTTCTGTCCACGTCCGCGATCCTACGGTCGGCCGCAGATCAGGCCTCAGGTGTTAGGGCACCCGTCGGCATGCACTTCCTCGTCGCGCCCACCGACAGGCCGGTTCACGGCTTCACGCTCGCCGTGATCCGGACCGTGATGGACCTCCTGCTCACCGACCCGGCCACCCGCCGCGTCGTGGTCGAGCCCGACGTGCGCAACGACCCCGTGCACGCGCTCAACGCCCAGGTGGGCTTCCGCGTCGTGCGCGAGGTCGAGCTGCCCGACAAGCGCGCGCTGCTGAGCGTCTGCACGCGCCCCGACTACGAGGAGGCCGCGCGATGACCGACGTCGACCACCTGGATCCGACGAGCTGGGCTCGGGCCAACCGGCGGCTCGTCGCCAAGGCGCTGGCGGAGTTCGCCCACGAGCGGCTGCTCGCCCCGGAGCCCGACGGCGACGGGTATGTGCTGCGGAGCGACGACGGCGCCGTGGCCCACCGCTTCGCCGCCGAGCGGCTCGCGCTCGACCACTGGCAGATCGACGCCGGCAGCCTCACCCGCGAGCGCGACGGGGACCAGTTGCCCGCCGACGCGCTCGACCTCGTGCTCGACCTGCGAGAAACGCTCGGCCTCGACGGAGACCAGCTCGGGCTCTATTTGGAGAAGATCACCAGCACGCTGGCCGCGATGGCGTACACGCTGTCGCTGCCGCCGATGAGCGCCGCCGAGCTCGCGGCCGCCGGCTTCCAGACCATCGAGGCGCGGATGACCGAGGGGCATCCCCTGCTTCGTGGTCAACAGCGGCCGGCTCGGCTGGGACGCCGCCGACCACCTCCGCTACGCGCCGGAGGCCGCGGAGCCCGTGCGCCTGGTGTGGGTGGCGGCGCACCGCGACCACGCGACGTTCTCGGGCGCCGGCCGCGACGCGCTGTACGACGGGGAGGGGTTCGCGGCGCGCCTCGGCGGGTTGGGGCTCGACCCGGCGGACTACCTGCCGATCCCCGTGCACCCGTGGCAGTGGCAGAGCCGGATCGCGGTGACGTTCGCCGCCGACGTCGCCCGGCGGAGGCTGGTGTACCTGGGGGAGGGCGACGACGACTCCCTGGCCCAGCGGTCGATCCGCACGTTCTTCAACGCGAGCCGCCCCGCCGAGCCCTACGTCAAGACCGCCCTCTCCGTGGTGAACACCGCGTCGCGGTCGACGGTGCCGCGCGCTTCGAGCTGTCGTGCCTGAACCGGCTGCAGCTGCGCAACAGCCGCCAGATGGTCGACCTCCAGGACCCGGCCGGCTCGCTGCAGCTCGTCGGCGAGCTCGAAACCCCGCTCACAAGGCGAGGCGCCGCCCCGTTACACGGGGCATGACCACGATGACCATCCCGGAGCGCGTCGGCGCGCTCGGCTGGGACGCCCTACGGACGCAGCTCGACGAGGTGGGCCACGCCATCACCGCGCCGCTGCTCGACGACGCCGAGTGCAGCGAGCTGGCCGACCTGTTCGACGGCGGCCGCTTCCGCTCGACCATCGACATGGCCCGCCACCGCTTCGGGGACGGCCGCTACCGCTACTTCGACCACCCGCTCCCGGACCCGATCGCCGAGCTGCGCAGCTCGTTCTACGAGAAGCTGGCGCCGGTCGCCAACGAGTGGGCGGAGCGCCTGCGTGGCGAGGACACCCGGTTCCCGCTCGAGCACGCGGAGCTGCTGGAGCGCTGCCACGCCGCCGGCCAGGAGCGCCCCACGCCGCTGATCCTGCGCTACGGCGAGGGCGACTGGAACGCCCTGCACCAGGACCTCTACGGGGACGTGTACTTCCCGTTCCAGATCCTCACGATCCTGTCCGAGCCCGGCGTCGACTTCGAGGGCGGCGAGTTCGTGCTGCTCGAGCAGCGTCCGCGCGCGCAGAGCCGCGCGCACGTGCTCAAGCCGCCGCGCGGGGCGTTCGTGATCTTCCCGACCCAGCAGCGCCCGAACCGGGGCCGCAACGGCTACCACCGCGTGGGCATGCGCCACGGCATCGGCACCGTCACGCGCGGGCGGCGGACCGCGCTCGGCGTCATCTTCCACGACGCGCGCTGAGTCAAGCCGTACCCTCGGTGGGGTGCGGCTGGGGCGGCTGGAGATCCTCGGGGCGTGGCTGGGTGTCTGGACGCCGCCGCGCGGGGCGGAGGTCCCGCCGGTCCCGTGGCGGGCGGTCGCCGCCGGCGCCGCCGTGCTGGTCGTGGGGGTCGGCGTCGCGGCGGCGGTGCTGGTCCCCCAGGTGAGCGGCGACCGCCAGGAGCGAGGCGAGCGCGAGCGGCGGATCGCCGCCGAGCGGCACGCCGAGCAACTGGCGACCGCCGGCCGCGAGCAGCGGCCCCGCACCGGCCGCGGCACCCCGGACCCGCTCGGCGCTCCGGCCGAGCGGCGCGTCGAGACCCGGTCCGCGTTGCTGGCGAGCGCGCAGGCGGCGATCGGCGCCGACGCGGGCCGCCGCACCGATCGGGACATCCGGGGCGTCGACTGCGAGGCCTTCCCGCGCACGCTGCGCCGCGTCGTCCCCGTCGAGCAGTTGCGGCGCCCCGCCGGCGCCTACCAGTGCGTCGCGGTCACCGCCCGCTTCGATCAGGGCGACGAGCGGCGCGACGGCATCATCGGGATCCCGTTCCGGCTCGTCGTTCGCTTCACGGAGGGCCGCTACGCGTGGTGCCGCGTCGTCCCGCTCAGCGACCGCGACCGCCTGACCCATCCGCTCCCGGCCGCCTGCCGGGTGTGATGCCGATCGCGATCGAGCCCTTCGTCGTGCCGCCGGGAGACGACGCGTCGTTCCTCGACGCCTGGGCGGAGGCGGGGGAGACCGGCGCGCGCCTGTACCGCGCGCTGCGCGACGACGCCGAGCACCGCTACGTCGCGATCGGCGGCTATGGGGACTACGAGATCGTCGACGAGCACGGCACCCCGGACGTCGAGGGCGGGGTGCTGCGCATCGAGCCGTTCGAGCTCGACGCCCAATGACGACGAGCGGTTCCTCGCGCTCCGCGACGAGCGGCTGAAGGCGCTCACGGGCCGCCGCGGGTTCCTCGGCGTCCGGCTGTACCGCGGAGCCCCGTATCGCTTCGTCGAGGTCGCGTCGTGGTCCAGCCCGCTGATGGTCGCCCGCGCGGCGGAGGCGCTGGCGCTGCCGTTCCCCTCCCGCCCGGCGCTCTACGTGCCCGCCTGACGCCCCAGCGCATCGCCGCCTCGCCGCCGGCGTCGATCGGCAGGCGGACGACCGGGCGACGGGGATCCCGGCGGCGGTCAGCGTGCGCTCGCCGCTCTCGTGGCGAAGCGCGGCTCCGCCGCCAGCCCGGCAGCTCGAGCGCCTCGCACAGTCGGGCGAACAGGCTCTGGTGGCGGGCGACGTGACCGCCTCGGTGAGGCTGGCCAGCGCCGAGACGCCGGTGGTCGGGTTCGTGATGCCGGGCCTGTTCAGCTCGGGCACCTACCCGACGCTGGCCGCGATCGGTACGGTGATCAGCCTCGTGACCAGCGCGATCGTGCTGACCGCGCTGTTCTACAGCCGGGGCCGCAACCGGCGCGCGCCGGAGATCGGCGCGGCGCGGTGAACGGCGACCCTGTCTTCCTCGTCACCGGCGCCAGCGCCGGCATCGGCGAGGCGTGCGCCCGCCTGGCCGCCGAGCGCGGGTACCGCGTCGTGCTCGCGGCGCGGCGGACGGAGACGATCGAGCGGCTCGCCGCCGGACTCGGTGGCCCAGACCGCGCGATCGCGGTGACCACGGACGTCGGCGTGTGGGCCGACAACGCGGCGCTCGTCGCGCGGGCGCTGGAGGCGTTCGGCCGGCTGGACGTCGCGGTGGCCAACGCCGGCTTCGGCGTGACGCCGGGCTGGCTCGAGGACACGCCGGAACGCTGGGAGGCGATGGTGCAGACCAACGTGCTCGGCACCGCCTTCACGATGCGCGCCGCCATCCCGGCGGTGACCGAGGCAGGTGGGCACCTGGTGATCATGGGCTCGCTGGGCGGCAAGCGTGTGCGCCCGGGCTCGCTGTACTCGTGCACCAAGTGGGCGACGAACGCGATGGGAGAGGCGATCCGCCAGGACCTGCTCGGGACCGGGGTCCGCGTCACCGTCGTCTCGCCCGGCACGGTCGACACGGAGTTCTTCTTCGACACGCAGCGCCCGGCGGCGCTGGAGGCGGCCGACGTCGCCCGCGCCGTCCTCTACGCGGTCGAGCAGCCGTCCCACGTCGACGTCAACGAGGTCGTCGTACGGCCGGTCGGTCAGCCCACCTAGGATTCGGGGCAGGCGACCGAGGGAGGAAGCGCATGTCCGACACCGCCAAGACCGAGTTCTGGCGCGACTTGAAGCCGATCGACCGGGTGTTCCGCGACGAGGCGAAACCCGAGGCCTTCATCGCGGACGCGGCGACCGAGGACGAGCGCTTCTACGTGCCGTTCACCGAGACGGTCTCCTCGCGGCCGCTGTGGATCTCGCCGGACCAGAACCGCTGGGCCGACGTGCTCTACGCCAAGGGGCCGGGCCTCGTCAACCGCCACTACCACCCGCACCAGGTCTTCGCGTACACGATCTCCGGCAGGTGGGGCTACCTGGAGCACGAATGGGTCGCCACCGCCGGGGACTTCGTGTACGAGGCGCCCGGCGAGGGCCACACGCTCATCGCCTACGAGCACGACGAGCCGATGAAGGTCCACTTCAACGTCACCGGCCCGCTGATCTGGCTCGACGACGAGGGTGAGGACGCGGGGCACTTCGACGTGTTCGACTACATCGAGCTGTGCAAGGCGCACTACGAGCAGGTCGGCCTCGGCGCCGACTACGTGCAGGCGCTGATCCGCTGACCCGGACCAACGAGTTCGACGCGGCGACCGCGGTCGTCCCCGACGGGGACGGCCGTTGGCGCGCGCCGCTCGACCCCGCGTGGTTCGGGTCCTCGATGCCGCACGGCGGCCATCTCGCCGCGCAGTTGCTGGCCGCCATGGCCGGGCACGCCGGCGACGACGGGTTGTCGGCCCGCTCGCTGACGATCCACTTCACCAGCGCCGCCGAGCCGGGGGAGATGGCGATCGCGACCGCGGTCGAGCGGTCGGGGCGCAACCTCAGCACGGTGTCGGCGAGCGCGACGCAGGACGGGCGCCTCGTGGCGCTGGCGCTCGCCGCGCTGGGCCGCGACCGCGAAGGACCCGACCTCCACGACGCCGCGATCCCCGACGTGCCGCGGCCGGAGGATCTCGACGCGCCCCCGCACGCGGGGATCACCGCGCCGGTGCGCGACCACTACGACATGCGCTTCGCGGGCGGGCTCCCGCACGAGGGCGGCCCGGCGTCCACCGGGGGCTGGATCCGGCCGATGACGCCGCGCGCCCCCGACGACCTGCTGACCACCGCGCTCGCGGACCTGTGGATCCCGGCGGTGCTGGTGCCGCTCAGCGAGCGGATCCCGACCACGACGGTCGAGCTGACGATCAACTTCCTGGCGCCGCCCGGCGGCCTCCCGGACGACGGCTGGTACCTGACGTGGTTCGGCGTCCCGGTCGCCGCGCACGGGTATTTCCGTGAGGAGGGCGAGGTGTGGGGCAGCGACGGGCGGCTGCTGGCGCGCAGCAGCCAGCTGGGGGCGTTTCTGATGCGGAACGGCTAGCGAAAGGACGAGGCCATGGCGACGCTGGAAGCCCGCGACTACCGGATGCTCATCGGCGGCGAATGGGAGCCCGCCGGCTCGGGCGCGACGTTCGAGACCGTCAACCCCTACACGGGCAAGGCGTGGGCGACCGCGCCGGAGGCCGGCCCCGAGGACGTGGACCGCGCGGTGCGCGCGGCCCGCGAGGCGTTCGACGAGGGTCCGTGGGGGCGGATGACGGGGACCGAGCGGGCGCGGCTGATCCGCCGGCTCGGCGAGCTGATCGCCTCGCGCGGCGACGAGCTGGCGCGGATCGAGAGCGTCGACAACGGCAAGCTGCTGCGCGAGATGCGCGGCCAGCTCGCCGCCATCCCGGAGTGGTACTTCTACTTCGCGGGCGCGGCGGACAAGATCCACGGCGACACGATCCCGTCCGACAAGGCGAACTTCTTCGTCTACACGCGGCGCGAGCCGATCGGCGTGGTCGCGATGGTCGTGCCGTGGAACTCGCCGCTGCTGCTGCTCACCTTCAAGCTCGCGACCGCGCTGGCGGCCGGCTGCACCGTCGTGGTCAAGCCGGCCGAGCAGACGCCGGCGTCGACGCTCGAGTTCGCCCGGCTGATCGACGAGGCCGGGTTCCCGCCCGGCGTGTTCAACGTCGTCACCGGCGGCGCCGACACCGGGCGGGCGCTGGTCCGCCACGAGGGGGTCGACAAGGTGGCGTTCACCGGCTCGACGGAGACCGGCACGAGCGTGATGAAGGACGCCGCCGACCACCTCGCCAAGGTCTCGCTCGAGCTCGGCGGCAAGTCGCCCAACATCGTGTTCGCCGACGCCGACCTGGAGGCGGCGACCAACGGCGTGGTCGCGGGGATCTTCGCGGCGACCGGGCAGACGTGCATGGCCGGGCTCGCGGCTGTTCGTGCACGAGAGCGCGCACGACGAGCTGGTCGAGCGCGTCGCCGCTCGCGCGCGCGAGATCAAGCTCGGCGACCCGCTGGCCGCCGAGACCGAGATGGGGCCGGTCGCGTTCGAGCAGCAGCTCCACAAGATCCAGGACTTCATCCGCTCCGGCGGCGAGGAGGGCGCCGAGCTGGTGTGCGGCGGGCGCCGCCCCGACGACGAGGCGCTGCGCGACGGCTTCTTCATCGAGCCGACGATCTTCACGGGCGTGCGGCGCGACATGGCGATCGCGCGCGAGGAGATCTTCGGGCCCGTGCTGTCGGTGATGACGTTCTCCGACGAGGACGAGCTGATCCGGCGCGCCAACGACACCCGCTACGGGCTCGCCGCCGGCGTGTGGACGTCCGACGTCCGGCGCGCCCACCGGGTCGCCCACGCGCTCCGGGCGGGCACGGTGTGGATCAACGCCTACCGCACCGTCTCGTTCAACGCCCCGTTCGGCGGCTACAAGCACAGCGGGATCGGGCGCGAGAACGGGCTCGACTCGATCGGCGAGTACACGGAGGTCAAGACCGTGTGGGTCGAGCTCTCCGGCCAGACGCGCGATCCCTTCACGGTCGGGTGAGCGTGGAGACGCGCGATCCCTCGAGCGTAGAGCTGGCCGTCCCGACGCGCGATCCCTTGACGGGCGGGTGACCGTGGAGCTGCTGACCCCGGAATCGCCGGAGTACGAGGCCGCGCGGGCGCCGCCGATCGCGCGCTTTCGCGACGTCCGGCCGCGGTTCCTGGCGCGTTGTGGCTCGGCCGAGGACGTGGCGGCCGCGCTTGAACTGGCCCGCCGCGAGGGGCTCCCGCTCGCGATCCGCAGCGGCGGGCACTGCTTCGCCGGGCGCTCGTCGACGGAGGGCGTCGTCGTCGACGTCGGGCCGATGGACGCGATCGACGTCGGCGACGGCGTGGTGACCGTCGGCGCCGGGCGCCTGGCTCGGGAACATCTACGACACGCTCGCCACGCAGGGCCTGACCATCGCGGGCGGATGCGGCACGGACGTCGGCATCGCCGGGCTCGCCCTCGGCGGCGGGCTCGGGTTGCTCGGGCGCACGTATGGGCTGACGTGCGACCAGGTGCTCGCGGCCCGCATCGTGCTCGCCGACGGGCGCGAGGTCGAGTGCGACGATGACCTCCTGTGGCTGCTGCGAGGCGCGGGCGCCGGTCGCGCGGGCGTGGTGACCTCGTTGACGCTGCGCACGGTGCCCGAGCCCACCGTCACCGTGTTCCGGCTCGTGTGGCCCGACGAGCACGCCGAGGCGGTGCTGGACGCCTGGCAGGCGTGGGCGCCCGATACGCCGGACGCGACGGCGGCAAGCCTGCTCGTCACCGCCCCCGCGGATCCGGCGCGGCCGCCGGTAGCCGAGGCGTTCGGCTCGATGGCCGCGGGCGAGGCGGAGACCACCGCGACGCTCGCCGGCCTGTCCGCGCTCGCGGGCGTGGAGCCGTCCGCGGCGCTGTACGAGGAGGGCCGCTACCGCGAGGGCAAGCTCCGGCTCGGCCTGCTCGGCGCCGAGGACCGGCCGGCCGAGGGCGGCGACGAGTACAGCCGCTCGGAGTTCTTCCGCTCGCCGGTCCCGGCCTCGGGGTTGCTCGAACTGCTGCGCGCCGACCGCGCCCCCGGCGAGCACCGGACGCTCGACTGCTCGCCGTGGGGAGGCGCCTACTGCCGCGTGCCCGCGGACGCCACGGCGTTCCCGCACCGCGACGCGCGCTTCCTGATCAAGTACGACCTCAACGTGCCGCACGGGGCGGCGGCGCGGCGGGACTGGCTCGACGCCTCATACGCGCTCGCGCATCCGTACGGGACGGGAGGGTCCTACGCGAACTTCCCGGATCCGGCTCTCGAAGACGAGGCGGCGGCGTACTACCTCGGCAACGCGTCGCGCGTCGCGCGCCTGACCGGCGCGTACGACCCGGACGGCGTGTTCCCGGCCGGCGCGCTTGGGCGGGGGCGCGGCGCCGGCGCTTGAACTGCGGCTGGGTGGGGTGGAGGGGGTTTCGGCGCGGTTGGCTGGGCTCGATCGTGTCCGCATGACGGACACCATCCAGCCCACCCCCGCGCACGCCGGTACCACCCACCCCATGCCCAGCCGCAGTTGACCTCCGCCCGGGCCACGCCCCCGGCCCCAACGAGCGACGGAGTCAGCGCCCGGAGCGCAGCGCGGAAACCCCGCCGGCGATGAACACCAGCGCCCGATCGACGAGCGCGAGCGCGGCGGCGCGCTGGGCCTCGTCGTCGAGGTCTCCGTCGAGGTAGTCGCCGAGCTGGGCGAAGATCGGGACGGTGGCGGCGGCCGCCATCTGGGGCTCGAGCGCGTCCGGCGCCACGCCGAGGTCCTGGGCGATCGCGTCGCCACGCGCGTCGTGATCGCCGATGACAGCGTGCTCGTGGGCGAGGGGATCGCGTCGCTGCTGGTCGGCGCGGGCCTCGAGGTCGTCGCGCAGGACGACTCGGGCGACGACCTGATCCGCGGCGTCGACGCGCACGAGCCCGACATCGCGATCGACCGCGGGCCGCTCGACGCGCTCTCGGCCCGTGAGCGCGGAGTGCACGAGCTGGTGGCGGAGGGCCGCTCGAACCCTGCCGGGTGGCGACGACGACCACCGCCGGGTCCTGGCGGTGCTCACCTCCCTGCGCCAGGGCTGACGGCCGCGCGGTATCACGAAAGACACTGCGGCCACCACCCCTATCGGCGTGCGGGCAACCCGTGCGAGCGGGCGTCGCGACCCCTTTAGCGTGCGCTGATATGCGAACGCTTGCCGCCTGGTGCCACGATCGGCGCCGTACCGTCATCGGCCTCTGGGTCGCCGCCTTCGTCATGGCGGCCGTGCTGTGGGCCACCGCCGCAGGGGAGTTCGTCAACAGCTTCAACCTCCCGGGCACGGAGTCGCAGCGGACCTACGACCTGCTGAAGGAGCGCTTCCCGGCGCAGGCGGGCGACACCGCCAGCGTCGTCTTCGCGGTCAAGGACGGCGGTGTGCTGGACGCCGGCAACCGCCCGCAGATCGAGCGCGTCATCGGCGAGATCGAGAAGTCGCCCGCGGTGCAGTCCGTCGGCGACCCGTTCGAGCGCGGCGCGCCCGTGTCGGAGGACGGCAGGATCACCTTCGCGACCATCCAGTTCGACAAGCCCGCGGGCGACGTCGATCCCGCGCAGGTCAAGACGATGGCCGAGGACACGCTCGCGCTCGACGGCAAGGGCGGGGTCCAGGTGGCGCTCGGCGGCGACACCATCCACTGGTCGACGGCCGAGCAGGGCGGCGCCGGCGAGATCGTCGGCATCCTCGTGGCGGGGATCGTGCTGTTCCTGACGCTCGGCGTGGTCGCCATGGGCCTGCCGCTGCTCAACGCGCTGTTCGCGATGGTCGTGAGCCTCTCGCTGATGGCCGTCGTCGGGACCCAGCTGATCGACGTCGTCGACTGGTCGCCGCAGCTCGCCGCGATGATCGGGATCGGCGTCGGCATCGACTACGCCCTCCTGATCCTCAACCGCTTCCGGCTGGAGCGCGGCGCCGGGCGCGAGGTGCGCGACGCGACGCTGGTCGCGCTCGACACGTCCGGCCGCGCCGTCCTGTTCGCGGGCGTCGTCGTCGTGATCGCGATGCTCGGCATGCTCCTGCTCGGCATCTCGTTCCTCTACGGGCCGGCGATCGCCGCCGCGCTCTCGGTGCTGTTCACGATGGGCGCCTCGCTGACGCTGATGCCCGCGCTGCTGAGCAAGATCGGCGGTCGCATCAAGCCCGCGGGCAACGGCGAAGGCAGCGGCGATCTCGCCGATCGCGAAAGCGGCTTCGCCGCGCGCTGGAGCGCCTTCGTCGCGCGCCGGCCGCTGCCGGTGGCCATCCTCGCGCTCGCGGTGCTGATCGCGCTCGCGCTGCCCGCCCTCCACATGCGCCTGGCGACGAGCGACGCCAGCACCTACAAGAAGGACGACACCACCCGCGTCGCCTACGACCTCCTCAAGGAGGGCTTCGGGCCGGGCTTCAACGCTCCGCTGCTGCTCGCGATCGAGCTGCCGGGCGCGGGCGACGAAGCGGCGCTGGAGAAGATCGGCTCTGCCCTCGGTGGTCAGGACGGGATCGCGCAAGTCCTGCCGGCGCAGCTCAACGAGGCCGGCGACACGGCGACGATGATCGCCTACCCGACGACCACGCCGCAGGACGAACGCACCGACGAGGTCGTCAGGCTGGCCCGCAACGAGACGCTGCCGCCGGTCGCCAAGGAGACCGGCGCGCGGGTGTCGATCGGCGGGACGACGGCGAGCAACCTCGACTTCTCGCAGACGATCCGCGACAAGCTCCCGCTGTTCATCGGCGTCGTCGTCGGCCTCTCGCTGTTGCTGCTCGCCGTGGTGTTCCGCTCGCTGCTGATCCCGGTCAAGGCCGGCATCTTCAACCTGCTGTCGATCGCGGGCGCGTTCGGCGTCGTGACGCTGATCTTCCAGGACGGCCACCTGGCGAGCCTGTTCGGCGACGCGACCGGGCCGATCGAGTCGTTCCTGCCGATCATGGTCTTCGCCGTCGTCTTCGGCCTCTCGATGGACTACGAGGTCTTCCTCGTCTCCCGCATGCACGAGGAGTGGGTGCACACGAAGGACGCGAAGTACGCCGTGCAGCACGGACTGGCCATGACCGGGCGGGTCGTGACGGCGGCGGCGGTGATCATGATCGCCGTCTTCGGCGCCTTCGCGATCGGCAACGAACGGGCGCTCGCGATGATGGGCGTGGGGTTCGCTTCGGCGATCTTCATCGACGCGTTCATCATCCGGCTGTTGCTCCTCCCGGCCGTCATGCACCTCGCCGGACCGGCGATGTGGTGGATGCCAGCGTGGCTCGAGAAGCGCCTGCCGCATCTCCACATCGAGCGGCCGGACGAGCCGGGCGAGCCGCCCGCGCCCGCGCTCGATGAGCGCGAGCCGGAACCCGTGGGCTCGCGCTAACGGCGCGTCCCGACGAACCTGACGCCGGTGGCGGGCAACTCGCCGCCGGCGATCAGTGCCCTCTCAGCCTCGAGCAGCCCCGGTGGGATGTGCCAGCGGTGCAGGTACGGCCCGCGGATCGGCTCGCCGAGGGCGAAGTCGGGGGCCAGCGCCTCCCGCATGCGATCGACCGGGTGGATGTGCTCGCGCATGCCCTCGATCACGCCGCCGCCGTGGCCCTCGTGGGCGTTGCCGCCGTGGGCGATCCACCAGGTCACGGCGCGGTCGTCGAGCGCCATGACGTCGAGCTCGTCGATCACGACGATGCCGCCGGGGCGGACGAGCGTGCCGAGGTGCCGGCACGACGCCTCGAGCGGCTCGACGTGGTGCAGGGCGACGACGGCGATCGCGGCGTCGAAGCTCCCGGCCGGCTCGTCGAGGTCGCCGAGCGCGACGGCGCGCACGTGCTCGGCCTTGGACGAGGGGTCGATCGCGAGCACGCCGTAGCCGTCGCCGGCGAGCGCGGCGGCCAGCTCGCCGTCGCCCGCGCCGATCTCGAGCACCCGCGCGGGCGGCGCCGGCAACGCTTCCCGCGCGAACGCGATGACGTCTGGGGCGAGCAAGCTAGAGCACGTCGGCGATCACGCCGCCGAGGCGCTCCACCGCCGTGGCGATCTCCGACTCGCTCAGGCTGCTGAACGAGAAGCGCAGCTCGTTGCGGCCGCCCTCGCCGGGATAGAACGCGTGCCCGGGGACGTAGGCGACGCCGGCGGCGGTGGCCTCGTCGCGCAGCGCGACGGTGTCGACGTGCTCGGGGAGCGTGACCCAGGTGAAGAAGCCGCCGGTCGGCTCGCTCCACGTGCACCCCTCGGGGAGGTGGGCGCGGAAGGCGCGGTCGGTGGCACGCCAGCGCGAGGCGTAGAGCTCGCGCGAGGCCGGGATCTGGCGCTCGAAGTGGCCGGCGCGGCCGTACTCCTCGACCATCCGCTGGCCGAGGGCGCCCGCGCACTGGTCGGTGAACTGCTTGGCGGCGGCGAGCTTCGCGATCACGTCGGTGGGACCGGCCGCCCACCCGAGCCGCACGCCCGGGGCGAAGATCTTCGAGAACGTCCCCGCTTGGACCACGACATCGGGCGCGATCGACCACAGCGACGGCAGCGAGGCGCCGTCGTGAGCCAGTTCGCGATAGGCGACGTCCTCGAAGATGAGGACGCCGTGGCGGCGGCAGAGGTCGGTGAGCGCGTGCCGGCGCTCGAGCGCGAGCGTCCGCCCGGACGGGTTCTGGTACTCGGGGATGACGTAGAGCAGCTTCGGGCGCAGCCCGGCGTCGAGGCGCTCGGCGAGCGCGTCGACCTCCAGGCCGTGCTCGTCCATCGGGATCCCCTCGACGTCCGCCTCGAAGCCGCTGAACGCCATCAGCGCGCCGAGGTACGTGGGGGCCTCGACGGCGACGGTGTCCCCGGGGTCGAGCAGGCTGTGGCAGGCGAGGCCGATGCACTCCATGCCGCCGCTCGTGACCATCAGCTCACCGGCGCCGGGGCGGCGGCCCTGGGTCTGCTCCTGGCGGTCGGTCAGGTACTCGCGGACGCTGGGGATCCCCTCGACCGGCGTGTACTGCAGCGCCACACCCGGATGGTCGCGCATCAGCCCTTCGACGATGTCGTCGAGCACGGTGGTCGGGAACGTCTCCGGGGCGGGGAAGCCGCCCGCGGCCGACAGGACGCCGGGCGGTGGGCCGGCCAGGATCGTGCTGAGCTCGGGGCTGCCCCAGTTCCGGGTCCGCTGGGCGAAGGTGAAGCTCATGCGTCGACCTCGAACGCCAGCGCGCTCTCCTCGCCCCGATCGAGGCGCTCGACGTGGGCGGCGTGGTTGGTCATGTCGTGCAGCGGCGTACCCTCCGCCATGCCCGCGAGCAGGGCGCGCTCGGCGCGCCCGATCCACTCGCCCGTCTCCAGCGCGGCCTCGAGCTGCGCGGCGGGCGCGATCACCACGCCGTCGTCGTCGGCGAACACGATGTCGCCGGGGGTCACGCCGAGGCCGCCGACGCGGACCGGCCGCCGGAGGCCCGCGCGCGAGACCGTCGATCCGGAGGCCGGGACGGTGCCGCGCGCGAACACGGGCAGCCCGAGCGCGCGCAGGCCGGCGACGTCGCGGCAGCGGCCGTCGATCACGACGCCGGCGAGGCCGCGGCGGCGCGCCTCGGTTGCGAACAGCTCCCCGAGCACGGCGCGAGCGCCGCCGTTGGTGGCGATGACCAGGACCTCGCCCGGCTCCGCCTCGGCGAGCGCGCTGAACACCGGGAGGTGGTCGTCCGCGGCGACCACGGTCAGCGCGGGGCCGGCCATCCGCACGTCGGGCACCATCGCCCGGATCTCGGGATCCAGGACGGGCAGCGTCTTGTCGGCGTCGCACAGGGCGGACACCTCGATCTCGAGTAGCCGCTCGATCAAGCTCATGCCTGGAGCCTGTCAACTATCGTCCGCGCGCGACGTGGCGACCCGCGCCAGAGAGCTCCTCTTCGACCATCTCGCCGTCGCCGAGCGCGGCGCACAGGGCCCTGCGGCGGCCGCCGCCCGGGCCGCACTCGGCACCGCCTCGGCCGCCGACGCGGCGCTCGTCGACGGCATCGCCGCCCACTCGATCGAGCTCGACGACACCTACGAGCGCGCCAGCCTGCATCCCGGCGTGGCGGTGTGGCCCGCGGTGCTGGCGGTCGGGCGCGAGCGCGAGGCGACCCTCGGTGAGGTGCTCGACGCCGGCTCGGCGGGCTACGACGTCATGTGCGCGCTGGGCGACCGGCTCGATCCCGCCGAGACGTACCGGCGCGGGTTCCATCCCACCGGCGTGGTCGGGCCGCTCGCGGCCGCGGCGGCGGTCGGGCGGCTGATCGGCCTCGACGACGAGCAGGCGCGCCACGCCACCGGCATCGCCGCGAGCATGGCCGGAGGGCTGCTGGCGTTCCTCGGCGACGGCGCGTGGACGAAGCCGCTGCACGCCGGGGAGTCCGCCGCGGGCGGGATCCGGGCGGCACGGCTCGCCGAGGCCGGCTACACGGGCCCGGCGGACGCCATCGACGGGCGGCTCGGCTTCCTACACGCGTTCGGCGCCATGCCGGAGGCGCCTCGCGCGCTGGCGCCGGGGGAGGGCCTGGCGCGCACTGCGGTGAAGCACTACTCGTGCTGCCGCTACATGCACGGCTGCATCGACCTGCTGATCGAGCTCGCCCGTGACGAGGGTCTCGCGCCGGACGACGTGGCCGAGATCCGCTGCGGCGTGCTGTCGGGCGGCTGGGACCTGATCGCCGAGCCGAAGGCGATCCGCGGGCAGGTCGACGCCCAGTTCTCGATGGCCTTCGGCGCCGCGCTCGCGCTCACCCATCGCCGCGCGACGCTCGACGACTTCGAGCGCGCAGTCGAGCTGGCGGGCGAGCTCGAGCCGCTGATGGCCCGCGTCGAGTGCTACCGCAGCGAGCGCCACGACGCGGCCTATCCGGGCGCGTGGGGTGCGGAGGTGTCGGTCCGCACCCGCGGCGGCGCCGAGCTGTCGCGGGCCGAGGACCACTTCCTCGGCAGCCCCGAGCGTCCCGCCTCCGCGGACGACCTGCGCGCGAAGGCGGCGACGCTCGTGGGGGAGGAGCGCGCCCGCGAGCTCGCCGAGGGCTGCCTCGACGCTCCCGCCGACGCGCCGGTGAGCCGGATCCGGCGCGGCTCAACCGCCTCGGTCTGAGTGAGGCGACCCGGGCGGGCCTCCGGCGCCCGCCGCCGTCTAGCGGGACGACCCGGACGGGCCGCCTCCGCCGTTGAGGTTGGACGGGCCTCCGCGGTTCAAGCCGGGAGGGCCGCCTCCGCCGGGCCCGCCGCCCGGCCCCATCCGGGCCGAGCCAGAGGAGGGCAGCGCCGGGGCCTTGGCGATGGCGACGCCGGCGCCCGCCGCCAGGATGGCGGCGGACAGGGTCGCGATGAGCTTGCTTCGCATGGGTGTCACTCCTGGACGAGGTAGAGGGTTCCGTTGCTGGTGCCGGCGCCGTCGACCGCGGTGCCGTGCTCCTTCACCCACGCGGTGATCTCGTCGCTCGACCCGCCGGGGCCTCCGCGCCCGTCGCCGCCGTCGGAGACGAGGACGTAGCGGAGCTCGCCGTCGGCGACCATCTGCGCGAGCTGCTCGACGGTGGGGGCGGGGTCGCCGCCGTTGAAGCCGCCCATCGTCACGACGGGCTCGCCGGTGGCGATGATGATCCCCGCGGTGGTCTGCGAGCCGGACGCGGCGACGAGGTACTTCGCCGAGCCCTGGTGGGCCTGCAGGTAGGCGATCGTCTCGTCGCTGATCCCGCCACCGCCGCCCATGCCTCCCCCGCCACCGAAGCCACCGCCGCCGCCTGGTCCCGACGCGCTCGCGCTCGCCGGCCCCGCGGTGACGTTGTTGCCGTTGAGTGCCCGGCCCGCGGTGGCGACGCTGTAGGACGCCGGCCCGGCGGCCAGCGCGAACGCGAGGGCGACCGCGCCGACCGCCGCCGCCCGGCGGGGCAGCCGCCGCGGCAGCCGCAGCGCGACGGCGCCGAACACGGCCACCGCCGCCGCCACCGGGATCGCCGTGGTCAGCCACGGCATGAAGTCCGGCGTGCGCGCCAGCAGCGCGACCGCCACCCACCCGCTCGCGACGACGGCGACCACCAGGGCGGCCACGCCGGCCCACGATTCGCGCGCCCAGCGCCACAGCGCGACGAGCCCGCCGCCGGCCAGCGCCGCCACCGCAGGCGCCAGGGCGGACACGTAGTAGGGATGGAAGATGCCCTGCTGGAAGCTGAACACGACGACGTGGACGACAGCCCACACGCCGAACAGCGCCCAGCCCGCCCGCGCCGTCCGCGGCCCGCGGCGCGCCAGCCACGAGCCCGCCACCAGACCGACCGCGGCCAGCGGCAACAGCCACGCCACCTGACCGCCGACCGGCTCGTTGACCATCCGCCACACGCCGGCCGCGCCGCCGAAGCTCGCGCCCTGGCCGCCTCCGCCGCCCGCCGACGCCCCGAAGATGCGCCCGAAGCCGTTGTAGCCCAGGATCAGGTCCCACACCGAGCCGTCCTCGCTCCCGCCGATGTACGGCCGCGAAGCGGCGGGCCACAGCGACACCGCCACCGGCCACGCCGCGCTCGTGAGGACCATGGCGATGCCGCCCAGCGCCAGCTGCCACAGCCGCCGGCCGATCCCGACGGGCGCCGCGATCAGGTACGCGGCGGCCACCGCCGGGACGATCATCCAGCCCTGCAGCATCTTCGTCATGAACGCGAGCCCGACGACCACGCCCGCGAACACCACGTGCCGCGTGCGCCCCGACTCCACCGCCCGCACGGTCAGCCACGCCGAGGCCACCATCAGCAGCACCAGCAACGCGTCGGGGTTGTTGACCCGCCCGATCGCCACCGTCACCGGCGTGATCGCGAGCGCAGCGGCCGCCAGCACGCCGGCCGTCGGCCCGAACACGCGCCGGACCGTCGCGTACAGGAGCGCCACCGAGGCGACCGTGCACACCGCCTGCGGGAGCAGCACGCTGAACGAGGAGAAGCCAAGCACCCTGGCCGACAGGCCCATCAGCCACATCGACAGCGGCGGCTTGTCGACCGTGATGAAGCTCCCCGGGTCCAGCGAGCCGAAGAACCACGCCTTCCAGCTCTCGCTGCCGGCTCGCGCGGCCGCGGCGTAGTAGGCGTTCGAGTAGCCGGAGGCGGTCAGCCCCCACAGGCACAGCAACGCCGCGGCCAGCACCACGAGCCCCAGCGCGGGGCGGATCCAGGCCGGATCCGCGGGACGACCGCGGACGAGCCCGCGCAGGCGCGCGCTGAGCCCGGCCATGGCGGGGCGCGTGGAAAGGGGGAGAGAGGTGGAGGACATGCGCCCAGCCTCGGCCGCGGCCGTGGGAGGCGCCTGCGCGTCACCTGGGAACCTCCTGGGAGCCGGTTTGGTTTGCCGCCCACCCGCTGGGTCATGGAATCCTCATGGAACTCGGAGGCTGATGCAGGCGCTCAGGTTCCAGGACGTCACGCACCCCGACGACATCGAGGCCGACGTCGCGCTGGTGGGAGAGGTCCTCTCCGGCGAACGCCGCGGGCTACCAGATGGAGAAGCGCTACCTGCGCAAGGACATCTCCCACGTCACGGCGAGCACGCCGCGGTGCTGCCGCTCGACCTCGACGACTTCAAGTCGGTCAACGACACCTACGGCCACGCCGGCGGCGACGAGCTGCTGCGCCACGTCGGCCCGCCGTGCGGGTGGCCGGGAAGCTGCGCCAGGAGCTGGACCGCCGGCCGGCGACGATCGGCGAGGCGATCGCGGGGCGGGCGAGCTCGACGCGGATCTCGACGCCGGCGCGACGATGTGCGTGGCCGACCAGGCGATGTACCGCGTCAAGCGCTCCCGTTGAGGCGCTGCTGGAGCGTGGCGACGGCGGCGCGCGCCTCCTCGTACAGCTCGCGCACCAGGTCCGCGGCCGGGACCTCGCGGGCCAGCTCGTGGGCCTGCCCCGCCCACAGGTGCAGCAGCTCCGGGTCGGCGGTGGCGCGGGCGTGCGCACGGATCGGCGCCGTCACGTAGTGCACGGCGGGGTAGGCGTGGGGCGCCTCGCCCTCGTGCGCGCGCATGAAGTCGTTGGCGATGCCCCGCGCGGTGCGGCCGGTGAACGCGCGTGTGAGCGCGGTGCGCCCCGGCCGCGCCAGCGCGTCGCGATGGATGTCGTGGGTGCCGGCCTCCGGGCAGCGCATCAGGGCGGTGCCGATCTGCGCGGCGCTCGCGCCCGCGGCGAGCACGGCCGCCACGGCGCGCCCGGTGGCGATCCCGCCGGTGGCCACCATCGGGACGTCGACGGCCGCGCCGACCAGCTGCAGCAGCGCGAGCAGCCCGTAGTCGCCCGGCCGCTCGTCGTCGTAGCCACCGCGGTGCCCGCCGGCCTCTGCGCCCTGCACGACAAGCGCGTCGGCGCCCGCCGCGGCGGCCTCGCGCGCCTCGTCGGGGTCGGTCACGGTGACCCAGACCGCGGTCCCGGCCGCCCGGAAGCGCTCCACGAGCTCCGGCGGCGGGCAGCCGAAGGTGAACGACACGACGGCCACCGGGTCCTCCAGCAGGCGGGCGACCTTGGCCTCGTAGTGGTCGTCGTCGCTGCGGGGCGCGCCCGGCTCCGCGCCGTGCCCGGCCACGCTGCGGCGGTACGCCTCGAGCGCCGCGGGGTCCGCCTCGGTGGGCGTGAACGCGAACACGTTGACGCCGAACGGCGCGGTGGTCAGCTCGCGCGTGGCGGCGATGTCGGCGACCATCGCGTCCGGGGTCTTGTAGCCGGAGCCGAGGAAGCCGAGCCCGCCCGCGCCCGACACGGCGGCCGCCAGCCCCGGTGCCGACGCGCCGCCGGCCAGCGGGGCGCCGACGATGGGGATCGCGAGCCGCTCGAGCATCAGACCGCCGCCGCCGGCTCGTCCGCGGGCTCGCCCACCGGGCTCGCGCCGAGCCCCGCCGCGAGCGTCGCCAGCCTCGCGACCGCCCGCTCGAGCACCTCCGGCGCCGCCGTGTAGGGCAGCCGCAGGTGGCGCTCGAACGTGCCGTCGACCGAGAACGACGGGCCGGGCGTGATCATCAGGCCCTCGCGCGCGGCGGCCGCCGTCAGCCGGGTGGCGACCGGGGCGGGCAGCCGCGTCCACACGCTCAGCCCGCCGTGCGGGCGGCGCGCGCTCCACGCCGGGGCGTGCTCGGCGAGCGCGCCCAGCAGCGCATCGCGGCGGGGGACGAGCAGCGCGCGGCGGGAGGCCACCACCTCGTCCCAGCGCGCCAGCAACTCGATGCCGAGCAGCTGCTCGAGCACCGGGCTGGACATGTCGACATCGCCGCGGACGGCGGCGATCTCGCGCACCAGGCGCGGCGCGGCGCGCACCCAGCCGAGCCGCAGCCCGCCCCACGCCGCCTTGCTCATCGAGCCGACCGTGACGACGGCGCCGCCGGGGTCGTACGCCGCCAGCGGGGCCGGGGTCTCCGGGCCGTCGAGGCGCAGCTCGGCGTTCGTCTCGTCGCACACCACGAGCACGCCGGCGCTGGCGCACACCTGCGCCAGCTCGGCGCGCTGCCCGGCGTCCATCGTGAGGCCCGTCGGGTTGTGGTAGTCGGGCATCGTGATCGCCAGGCGCGGCGCGGCGGCCGCCACCGTGCGCTCCCACGCCTCGACGTCCCAGCCCGCGGGGGAGAGCGGCACCGCCACCGGCCGGGCGCCGGCGCCGAGCAGCGCCGACAGCGTGCGCGGGTAGGCGGGCGCGTCGACCAGCACGCGGTCGCCGGCCGCGCACAGCAGCTTGAGCAGCAGGTGCAGCGCGTGCTGCGCCCCGGCCGTGATGAGGATCTCGTCGGCCGTCGTCGGGACCCCGCGCTCGCGGAAGCGGGCCGCGACCGCCTCGCGCAGCTCGGGCAGGCCGGCGGCGGCGTAGCCGAGCAGCGGGGCGTGGCGGGTGAGCGACGCCGCCGCGCGCAAGGCCGCCTCGCCGAGCAGCGGCTCCGGGCCTGGGAGCGCGGCGATGCTGAGGTCGGTGCCCCACGCCGGCACGGCGCGCGCCGGCGGCGCCGCGGCGCTCCCGTTCGGCAGCGTCAGCCAGCTGCCCGACCCGCGGGCGCTGACCAGGAACCCGTCGGCGCGCAGCCGGTCGTAGGCGCGCGACACCGTGCCGCGGCTCACGCCCAGCTCCGGGGCCAGCGCGCGCTCGCTCGGCACGCGGGTGCGCACCGCGAGCCGCCCGTCGACGACCAGCGAGCGCATCGCGTCGGCCAGCGCGTGCGCGGAGCCGCCCGGCTGCCGCCACTCGTCCCCGATCACGCTCGAGAGGGAAGCGGGCGCGAGCGTGGCGGTCATGGGTCCATGGTTGCGCAAGTGGCCCCATCTGTCCAGGGCCACTTGATCGACGCGCGACGGTCGGGCAAGGGCTTCCCCGTGCCCGTAGACTCCGCGCCCGGGTGGGAGACCAGACGCGCGAAATCCCGGCGGACGGCCTCGATCGCGAGCGCCTCGAGGCGTGGTTCGCCGACCACGTCGACGGCGCGACGGGGC
This sequence comes from uncultured Solirubrobacteraceae bacterium, assembly GCA_963764385.1. Lineage (GTDB taxonomy): Bacteria > Actinomycetota > Thermoleophilia > Solirubrobacterales > Solirubrobacteraceae > DATFQI01. The sequence goes on from CAVXSJ010000011.1 coordinate 273,693, forward strand.
CGCTGTCCTACGAGCGGATCGCCGGCGGGCGGTCGAACCTGACCTTCCGCGTGTCGGACGCCGCCGGGCACCGGTGGATCCTCCGGCGCCCGCCGCTGGGCACGACGCTGCGCTCCGCCCACGACATGGGCCGCGAGCACCGGATCCTCACCGGGCTGGCGGGCACCGACGTGCCCGCGCCGACTCCGGTCGCGCTGTGCGAGGACGAGGCCGTGAACGGCGCCGTGTTCTACGTGATGGAGCTCGTCGACGGCATCGTGCTGCGCGACGAGGACCAGGTCGAGGCGACGTTCGACGAGGCCGGGCGCCGTCGCGTGGGCGAGGCCCTCGTCGACACGCTCGCCACGCTGCACGCCGTCGATCCCGCCGCCGCGGGCCTCGGCGAGCTGGGCCGCCACGACGGCTACGCCGAGCGCCAGCTGCGCCGCTGGCAGCGCCAGTGGCAGGACTGCAAGACGCGCGAGCTGCCGGTCATGGATGAGACCCACGACATCCTCGCCGCCCGCGTGCCGCCGCAGGACGCGACCGCCATCGTCCACGGCGACTACCGGCTGGACAACGTGATCGTCGCGGCGTCCGGTGACGTCGCCGCGGTGGTCGACTGGGAGCTGTGCACGCTCGGCGACCCGCTCGCCGACCTCGGGCTTTTGATGGTGTACTGGGCCGAGCCGGCCGACGAGGTCGTCCCGCTGACGCGCTCCCCGACCCTCGCCGCCGGCTTCCCCGGTCGGCAGGAGATGGCCGCGCGCTACGCCCAGCGCTCAGGCCGCGACATCGGCGCGCTCGACTTCTTCGTCGCGCTCGGCTACTGGAAGCTGGCCGCCATCCTCGAGGGCGTCTACGCGCGCTACGCCGCAGGGGCGTACGGTGAGACGAGCGATGACTACCAGTCGTTCGCCAAGATCGTCGAGCAGCTCGCCGGGGCCGCCCACCACGCCGCACGCCGGCTGCGGTAGATGAAAGAGCCGAACGTCTTCGCGATCGTGCTCGCGGGAGGCGAGGGCAAGCGGCTCGCGCCGCTGACCGCCGACCGGGCGAAGCCCGCGGTCCCATTCGGCGGCAACTACCGCCTGATCGACTTCGCGCTCTCGAACCTCGTCAACGCGGGCTTCCGCAAGATCGTCGTGCTCACGCAGTACAAGAGCCACTCGCTGGACCGCCACATCTCCACGACGTGGCGGCTGTCGCCGCTGCTGGGCAACTACGTCGCGCCCGTCCCGGCCCAGATGCGCCGCGGGCCGTTCTGGTTCTCGGGCTCGGCCGACGCCATCTACCAGAACCTCAACCTGCTCCACGACGAGCGCCCCGACCATGTCGCCGTGTTCGGCGCCGACCACATCTACCGCATGGACCCGCGGCAGATGCTCGACCAGCACATCGAGACCGGCGCGTCGGTGACGGTGGCGGCGCTGCGCGCGCCGATCGAGCAGGCCGACCAGTTCGGCGTCGTGGAGACGGGGCCGGACGGGCACACGATCCGCGCGTTCCGTGAGAAGCCCAAGGACGCGGTCGGGCTGCCCGACGCGCCGGACCAGGTGTTCGCCTCGATGGGCAACTACATATTCACGACCGAGGCGCTGATGGAGGCGGTCACCGCCGACTCGGAGGCCGGGTCCTCGAGCCACGACATGGGCGGCAACATCGTCCCGATGCTCGTCGAGCACAACGCGGCGCACGTGTACGACTTCTCGCGCAACACGGTCCCCGGAGAGACCGAGCGCGACCGCGGCTACTGGCGCGACGTCGGCACCCTCGATGCGTTCTACGACGCCCACATGGACCTGATCTCGGTCCACCCGGTGTTCAACCTCTACAACCAGGAGTGGCCGATCCTGACCTGGCCCGAGCCGCTCCCGCCGGCCAAGTTCGTCTTCGAGGACGACGACCGCATCGGGCACGCGCTGGACTCGATGATCTGCGCCGGAGTCGTGATCTCGGGCGCGACGGTGCGGCGCTCGGTCCTCTCCCCGGGCGTCCACGTGCACTCCTACGCGGAGGTCGAGGGCTCGATCCTGATGCCGGGAGTCGACGTGGCCCGCCACGCCGTGGTGCGCAACGCGATCCTCGACAAGACCGTGCGCGTGCTCGAGGGAGCACGGATCGGCGTCGACCCGGAGGCCGACCGCAAGCGCTTCGCGGTCTCCGACAACGGCGTGACCGTGGTCGGCAAGGGCGTGGTCGTCGAGCCGTGAAGGTCGCGCTGCTGACGCGCGAGTACCCGCCCGAGGTCTACGGCGGTGCCGGCGTGCACGTGGAGTACCTCGCCCGCGAGCTCGCCCGTCGGGAGGAGCTGACCGTCCATTGCTGGGGCGCCGACCGCGAGGGCGCGGTGGCCCACCGGGCCTGGGACGCGCTGGAGGGCGACGCCCCGCACCTCGCGGCGCTGCGCGCGATGTCGATCGACCTCTCGATGACGGCGGCGGTGTCGGGCGCCGAGCTGGTCCACTCGCACACCTGGTACGCCAACCTCGCCGGGCACCTGGCCAAGCTGACCTACGACGTGCCGCACGTGGCGACCGTCCACTCGCTGGAGCCGCTGCGCCCGTGGAAGGCCGAGCAGCTGGGCGGCGGCTACGCGCTGTCCTCGTTCTGCGAGCGGATCGGGCTGGAGGGGGCCGACGCCGTGATCGCGGTCTCGGAGGGGATGCGCCGCGACGTGCTGGCCGCGTACCCGTCGCTCGACCCCGAGCTCGTCCAGGTGATCTACAACGGCATCGACGCCGACGAGTACGCGCCCGACCCGGGCACCGACGTGCTCGAGCGCCACGGCGTCGACCCGGCCCGCCCGTCGGTGGTGTTCGTGGGGCGGATCACGCGCCAGAAGGGCGTCCCGTATCTGGTCGAGGCGGCGTTGCAGCTGGATCCGGCGGCGCAGCTGGTGCTGTGCGCGGGCGCGCCCGACACCCCCGAGATCGCCGAGCAGGTGCGCCGCGGCGTCGAGCGCCTGCAGGCCGAGCGCGGCAACGTGATCTGGATCGAGGAGATGCTCCCCAAGCCCGATGTGATCCAGCTGCTCAGCCACGCGACCGTGTTCGCCTGCCCGTCGATCTACGAGCCGCTCGGGATCGTCAACCTCGAGGCGATGGCGTGCGAGACGGCGGTGGTCGCCTCGGCGACCGGCGGGATCGTCGAGGTCGTGGTGGACGGGGAGACCGGGACTCTGGTGCCGCTGGACATCCCGGAGGGCTCGCTGGAGCCGCGCGACCCGGCCGCCTTCGTGCGCGGGCTGGCGGACGGCCTCAACGCGCTCGTCGGCGACCCGGCCCGCGCAAAGGCGATGGGCCGCGCGGGACGGCGGCGCGCGGTCGAGCACTTCGCGTGGCCGGCGATCGCCGGGCAGACCTCGCAGCTCTACCGCGGGCTTTGAGGTGCGTAGCGGCCGGTGTCGGCGGGCGGGGAGCGGGTAGGGACGCGGTAACGATTCGGAGGATCAGATGAGAAGCAGGGACCTGGCCGCGGGAGCGGCGATCATCGTGGCAGTGGCCCTCGCGGGCTGCGGTGATGACGGCGACGGCGGAGGCGGCGGCTCCGGCGGAGGCGAGACCAAGGGCGTCAAGGTCATCGACGTCGATTCGATGAAGGGCGCCAAGGGCAGCGTCACCTACTGCACGGGCAAGGACACGACGGGCGAGACGAAGGAGTGGCGCAAGCGCTTCAACGCGAAGTTCGCCGACCAGGGCCTGGAGGCCAAGGTCGTCGAGTTCCCCGCGTCCGCCGACGAGCAGCGCAACCAGTTCGTCCAGCGCCAGGAGGCCAAGTCGGCCGACTGCGACGTGTTCCGCTCCGACGTGATCTGGACCGCGGAGTTCGCCTCGCAGGGGTGGCTGTACGACCTGACGCCCTACGTCGAGTCGATCAAGGACCGCTTCATCGCGGCGCCGCTGGAGACCGCCACCTACGAGGACAAGATCTGGGGCTCGCCGCAGTACACGAACTCGGCCTTCATCTACTACCGGACCGACAAGGTGGACGCGGTTCCCGCCACGTGGCAGGACGTCTACAAGGAGGCCGCGGCGAAGGGCGGCATCGTCTTCCAGGCCGCGGCCTACGAGGGGCTGACGTGCGACTGGCTCGAGCTGGCCTTCTCGGCCGGCGGCTCCGTGCTCTCCGAGGACGGCAAGAAGGCGACCATCGACTCGCCCGAGAACGTCGCCGCGACCAAGCTGATGGCCGACGCCATCAAGGACGGCGCCGCGCCGAAGGCGGTCACCACGTACATGGAGCCCGAGTCGCTGGCCGCATGGCAGACCGGCAAGTACGCGTTCATGCGCAACTGGCCCTACGCCTACGCGCTCAGCCAGGACACGGCGAGGCTCAAGGGCAAGTTCAAGGTCGCCCCGCTGCCCGAGTTCGAGGGCGCCGGCTCCGCGGGCATCCTCGGAGGCGCCAACAGCGTGATCTCCTCGTACTCGAAGAACCCGGGCGGCGCGCTGACCCTGGTCGACTTCCTGTCCTCCGAGGAGTGGCAGACGACGTTGACCGCGAAGTACTCGGTGCCGTCCCCGCTGGCCGCGACCTACGACCAGCCCGAGGTCCAGAAGGCGATCCCGTTCCACAGCGAGCTCAAGGCCAGCATCGAGCAGGCCAGGTCGCGCCCGGTGTCGCCGGTCTATCCGCAGATCTCGCAGGCGATCTACAAGAACGTCAACCAGGCGCTCTCCGGCCAGATGTCGGCCGAGGACGCGATGAAGAAGGCGCAGAGCGACATCGAGAAGGCGCTGGCGACGTTCTAGATGTGGTGGGAGCGGGGGGTCGTCTACCAGATCTACCCCCGCTCCTTTCAGGACACGGACGGCGACGGGGTCGGTGACCTTCCGGGGGTCACCGCCCGTCTGCCCTATCTCGAGCGCCTCGGCGTGGACGCCGTCTGGCTGACGCCCTTCTTCGCGTCGCCGATGCGCGACTTCGGCTACGACATCAGCGATCACACGGCGGTCGACCCGTCGTTCGGGACGCTCGAGGACTTCGACGCGCTGGTGGCCGGCGCGCACGAGCGCGGGATCCGCGTGATCCTCGACTTCGTCCCCAACCACACGTCGGACCTGCACCCGTGGTTCGAGGAGTCGCGCACGTCACGCGAGAGCGCCAAGCGCGGCTGGTACCTCTGGCGCGACGGGAACCCGCCGTCGAACTGGATCAGCGTGTTCGGCGGCCCGGCGTGGGCGTGGGACGAGGCGACGGGGCAGAGCTACTACCACGCGTACCTGGCCGAGCAGCCGGACCTCAACTGGCGCAACCCGGAGGTCCGCGAGGCGATGTTCGAGGTCCTGCGCTTCTGGATCGCGCGGGGCGTCGACGGGTTCCGCGTCGACGCCATGCGCCAGGTGCTCAAGGACCTCGAGCTGCGCGACAACCCGCCCGCCGAGGGATGGGAGGGAGCGCCCGACGACTACCGCGCCCTGGTGCCCGTCCACACCGCCGACCTCGACGAGGTGCAGGAGGTGGTGGCCGCGATCCGGTCGGAGATCGGCGACGAGCGGCTGTTCATGGCCGAGGTGACCGCCCCGATCGAGCGGCTGGTGCGCTACTACGGCGAGAACGGGCGCGGCGCGCACCTGCCGTTCAACTTCCACCTCATCTGGGCCGACTGGCGCGCGGACGCGATCGCCGACCTCGTGGAGCGCTACGAGGCGGCGCTGCCGGAGGGCGCGTGGCCGAACTGGGTGCTCGGCAACCACGACCGGCCGCGGGTCGCGTCGCGCGTCGGCGCCGGCCAGGCGCGCGCGGCGGCGATGCTGCTGCTCACCCTGCGCGGGACGCCGACGCTCTACAACGGCGACGAGATCGGGATGGAGGACGTCGAGGTCCCGGAGGACCGGATCGTCGACCCCGACGGCCGCGACCCGGAGCGCTCGCCGATGCGCTGGACGGGGGAGGAGGGCGCGGGCTTCACCCCGGCCGCCGTCGAGCCGTGGCTGCCGCTCGGCGACCGCGCGGTCAACGTCGAGGCCCAGGAGGCCGACCCGCGCTCGATGCTCGCGCTGCATCGGCGGCTGATCGCGCTGCGCCGCTCGCGCGACGACCTCGCCGCGGGCGCCTACGAGACGCTGCTGCCCGGGCCCGGCGTGCTCGCGTACCGGCGCGGCGACGCCACCGTGGTCGCGCTCAACCTCGGCGACGAGCCGGCGTCCGCCGCCGTGTCCGGCGAGATCCTCCTCTCCACCGGCCTCGACCGCATCGGCGAGCGAGCCACAGGCGAGCTTCACCTCCGCGCCGGGGAGGGAGCCATCCTCGCCTGCCGTTGATTGTCGGCTCTCCCCCCGTGAACGGGGGAAACCCGACAACCGACGCGGGGCGGCTAGCGTGGGTGGCGATGAAAGTCGCCACGCACCCCGGGAACTTCCACGCCGACGACGTCTTCGCGGTGGCCGTGCTCGGCCTCGCCGAGGGGCCGCTCGAGATCGTCCGCACCCGCGACGCGGACGTGCAGGCGGCCGCCGACGTCCGCGTCGACGTAGGCGGGCAGTCCGACCCCGAGACGGGCAACTTCGACCATCATCAGAAGGGCGGCGCGGGCGAGCGCGCGAACGGGATCCGCTACGCCAGCTTCGGGCTGGTGTGGCGCGAGTACGGCGAGGCGCTCGCCGGCGGGCCGGTCGAGGCGGCGGCGATCGACGAGATGCTCGTGCAGGGCGTCGACGCCAACGACACGGGGCAGACGATCGCGAAGCCGCTGGTCGGCGAGATCGCCCCGATGACGGTCTCAGGCGTGATCGGCGCGCTCAACCCGCGCTGGGACGAGGATCTGACCGCGGCGGAGGAGGACGCCCGGTTCGCGGAGGCGGTCGGGCTGGCCACGGGGATCGTCCAGCGCGAGATCGCCGGCGCCGCGGCGGGCGCCCGCGCCCGCTCGCTCGTCGAGGCCGCGATCGCCCGTGCCGAGGACCCGCGCGTGATCGAGCTCGACAGCAACATGCCGTGGCGCCAGACCGTCGTGACGAGCGCCCCCGAGGCGCTGTTCGTGATGTACCCGAAGACCGACGGCTGGGGCTCGCAGGCGGTCCCCGAGACGCTGGGCGCGTTCGGCAACCGGCGCGACTTCCCGGCCGGCTGGCGCGGCCTCAGCGGCGCCGAGCTGGCGGCCGCGACCGGCGTCGCGGACGCGACGTTCTGCCACCCGGCGGGCTTCTACGCCTCCGCCGGATCGCGCGAGGGGATCACCGCGCTGATCGATGGTGCGCTTGCCGACTAGGGGCCGATTTGTCGGCGCGGACGGTGGGTAAGGCTCAGGACATGGCACTCAGAAGACAAAAGAGCCGCAAGACCAAGATCACCGACTTCCTGACGGCGTACCTGAAGCTCCAGGCCGCCCGCAAGACGGCCAAGGGCGCCGGCAAGGCAGGGAAGAAGGCCGCGAAGGGCACGGTCGTTTACAAGACCGCCAAGAAGACCCCCATCGTCCGGGTGATCCCCGTCGTCGCCGGCGCCGGTGTGGCCGCCGCGATCGTCGCGAAGAAGCTTCGCGGCGGCGGCGACGAGGGCACACCGGCGACCGCGTAGCGCTCAGCAGGAGCTTTGCGCGCGGGCGCGCGCGAGCCGCGCCCGCGGAGTAGCTTTCGCACCTTCCATTAACCGATCAGGAGGGTGCGGTGAGAAGAAGAGGGGTCTTCTCGGCTGCGATGGCCGGCGTGATGACGCTCGCCCTCGCCGGTCCGGCGTTCGGAGCATCGAAGAACGTCCAGCTGGTCCACAACCTGCCCGAGGCGGCGAACGCCACGGCGATCAACTTCCTCGAGTACGGGAACGGTCGCCACCGTTCCGACGTCATGCTGGTCACGGGCCGCTTCGGCCTCAAGTCGTACTCGCTGAGCAACCCGCGGCGGCCACGCCTGCTCGACGAGATCACCGCGGAGGAGCTCCGGCTGCCGGGCGATCCGGCCGTCGACTTCGGCGATCCGCCGTCCACGTTCTGGCAGAACGAGGACATGGACATCGACCACAACCGCAAGCTGGCGCTGCTCTCGCGCGACCCGCGGGCGTACAAGGGGTCGACCACCCGCGAGCCGGGCGAGGACGACCCGAACGGCGCGACCAACATCGCGGGCGTCTACATCGTCGACGCGAAGAACCCGTCGGCGCTGAAGCTGCTGTCGTTCGAGCAGCTCCCGACCGGCCACACCACCACGTGCATCAACGGCTGCAAGTGGCTCTGGACCGGCGGGCCGGCGGCCACGACGAAGCAGCAGGGGCCGCCGCAGAACTGGGTCGGCGGCCGGCCGATCATCGTCACCGACCTGTCGAACCCGGCCGACCCGAAGGGCTATCCGATGGAGCCCGTGGACCTGTTCCGCCGCGACGGCGTCACCGCCTACTCGCACGACGTCCAGATCGACGACATGGGCATCGCCTGGGTGTCGGGCGACGGCGGCACGCGCGGCTACTGGACCGACGGGCGTCACCGCGACCCGCTGACCGGCGAGACCCGGCAGGCGACGCCGCTGAAGCCGATCCCGTACGGAGGCGGCGGACTGGAGACGATCGTCACCGGCGACGCGACCGGCGGCTTCGAGCACAACGCGGAGCGCCCAGTGGGGCGGAGCGCGCCGAAGGGCGACCCCCGCTACAGGCGAGGCGAGCTGCTGTTGGCCACGGAGGAGGACTTCGGGCCGGCGGCCGAGGCGTGCCGCAACCGCGGCCAGTTCACGATCGCCTCGCTGGCCGGGAGCTACAACGGCGAGGCGTGGCGCTCGACCGCGGCGGAGCCCTTCCGGCTGAAGACCGTCGGTAGCTGGAGCCCGTACCAGAAGCAGGGCTCCCGCCCGATCGGCGGCCCGTACCCGCCGCTGGCGAACTTCTGCTCAGCCCACTACTTCGACGTGGAGGGCAGCGAGATCGCCTACGCCTGGTACGGCGAGGGCACGCGGTTCCTGGACATCTCGGACCCGACGACGCCGTACCAGTACGCGTACTGGCGTCCCGACGACGGGATCGTGTGGGCGTCGTACTTCCACAACGGCTACGTCTACACGGCCGACCGTACCCGCGGGGTGGACGTCCTGCGCCTCACGCGCGGGGCGCATCGCGCGCGGGCCGCGCACCGCGCCGTCCAGGCCAAGCGGCCGTCGGCGAAGCAGCGGCGGTTCCTGGCCAACCTGGCCTGGAAGTACAAGGCGGATCCCTCGACCGCGGGGCTCTGCCTGCTGCAGCTGTAGGACACTGCGAGGCGCGCCGGGCACCGCCCGGCGCGCCCTCGCCTCCACTTGCTCCTCGCCACCGTCCTCTTCGTCGCCGCCCTCGTGGTGATCGCGACCGATCGCGTCGACCGGACGAAGGTCGCGCTGCTGGGCGCCGTGCTGATCCTGCTCACGCAGACGATCGAGCAGGACGTGGCGATCGCCGCGATCGACTGGAACACGCTCGGGCTGCTCGCCGGGATGATGGTCGTGGTCCGCGTCACCGAGCCGACCGGCGCCTACGCGTGGCTGGCCATCCGCGCGGCGCAGCTCTCCAAGGGGCGCCCGTTCGCCCTGGTGTTCTCGCTCGCGCTGACCACCGCGGTCATCTCGGCGTTCCTGGACAACCTCACCACGATCCTGCTGCTGGTGCCGCTCACGTTCGTGCTCGCGGACGCGCTCGACGTCGACCCGATCCCGCTGGTCATCATCGAGGTGCTGGTGTCCAACATCGGCGGCACGGCGACGCTGATCGGCGATCCCCCCAACATCCTGATCGCGGGCCACACCGGCCTCTCGTTCGTCGACTTCATCGCCAACCTCGCCCCGATCTCGGCGCTCGCGTTCCTGGCCGTCACCGTGCTCCTGTACCGCCTCTACCGCCACCGGCTGCAGGTCGCGCCGGAGGCGCGCGAGCGCGTCATGACCCTCGACGCCCACGGCTCGATCGAGGACGCCCGCGAGCTCAAGCGCACCGTGCCGATCCTCGTCGCCACCGTCGTGCTGTTCTTCGCCCACCAGGCCCTGCACCTCGAGCCCGCCACCGTGGCGCTCACCGGGGCCACGGCGATGCTGCTGGTCACCACCCAGAAGCTCGAGGACATCCTCGCCGGCGTCGAATGGCCGACCCTGTTCTTCTTCATCGGCCTGTTCGTGATGGTCGGCGCACTGGAGGAGACGGGCGCGATCGCCGAGGTCGCCCAGGCGTTCGGGAGCGTCACCGCCGGGGACCGGAGCGCGGAGCTGCTGGGGATCGCATGGGTGTCGGCGATCGGCTCCGGCGTGGTCGACAACATCCCGTTCACGGCGGCGATGATCCCCGTGGTCGAGCAGCTCGGCGGCGACGACGACCCCGCCTACTGGTGGGCGCTGGCCCTCGGCGCCTGCTTCGGCGGCAACGCGACGCTGATCGCGGCGGCCGCCAACGTCGCGGCCGCCGGGATGGCCTCCCGCGCGGGGAGGCCGATCGGGTTCATGGAGTTCCTCAAGGCCGGCCTGCCCGCCACCTTCGTCTCGATGCTGCTGGTGACGGGCTACATCGCGCTGCGCTACCTCTGAGCTAGACCCCGAGCTCCTCGGAGGCCAGCCGCGCGCCCTCGAGCCGCGCCGCGATCTTCTGCATCGCGACGTCGCGGGCGAAGTCGGGCGAGCCGTGCTTGGGCTTCTCGTCGCGGCTGAACGGCGAGAAGCCGCAGTCGTCGGTCGCGCCCAGGCGCTCCACCGGGATGTGCTTGGCGGCGGCCACCAGGTCGTTCTTGACCTGCTCGGCGGTCTCGACCTCGGGCGTGAGCGGGTTGATCACGCCGATGAAGCACACCTGCGCGACGCCGTTGGCGTCCTCGCGGGAGTACTGGCCGCAGAGCTTGTAGACGTTCTCCTTGTCGTCCTCGGACGCGCACTGGATCAGGAAGTAGCCCGCGTTGAGCTGGAACATCTTGCTCAGCAGCTTCTCGTAGGGGACGTCCTTGGAGTGCACGGAGTCCATGTCGCCGCCGGGACAGGTGTGGATGCCGATGTTGCGGCGCTCCTCGGCCGAGAAGCGGTCCAGCACCGTGTTGTTGAGGTCGATGAAGTCCTGCAGCATGTCCTTGCCCGTCCAGGGGTTCCGGGCGTCGTTCTTGTTCGCCAGCCGGCCCTCGGTGAAGTCGATCGACACGCGGACGGCGCCGGCCGCGAAGCACTGGCGGATGTCCTTCTCGACCTCGTCGCACAGGTCGGCGAGGAACTGCTCGCGCGGGTAGTCCTCGATCTCGCCCTCGAGCGGATAGAGCAGCATCAGCATCGACGGCGCGATCACGGCCTGCTTGACCGGATGGGTGGCGATCGCCTTGTTCTTCTCGACGAACTCCGACGCGTAGGTCTTGTACTTGAACGGCCCGCCGGTCAGCCGCGGCAACTGGCGGTGGTGGCCGTCGTCGAAGATGGCGAAGAACTGCCCGTCGCCGGCAAGGTGTTCGGCGAGGCCGGTCCCGGCGAGCGTGTCGGTGATCGGGTAGGTCGCGAAGCTCGACTCGCGCTGCTCCCCGTCGGTGACCACGTCCTGGCCGGTCTCCTCGAGCCGTTTGATCGAGTCCTCGGCCGCGACGTCCTGCTCGGCCTTGAGCGCGTCGAAGTCGATCTTGCCGTCGTCGTAGGCCTGGAAGGCCTCCTGCAACTTCATCGGGCGCGGCAGCGAACCGACCAGCTCGGTGGGGATCGGCATGGCTCCTCCTGGGTGGCTTGGCGGCCACCATACTCGTGCGATGCCCGAGCCGACCCAATGGTGGCGTTCCGCCGTCGTGTACCAGATCTACCCCCGCAGCTTCGCCGACTCCGACGGCGACGGGATCGGCGATCTGGGCGGGATCGAGGCCCGGCTCGACTACCTCGCGGAGCTCGGCGTCGACGTGCTGTGGCTCTCGCCCGTCTACCCCTCGCCGCAGGACGACAACGGCTACGACATCGCGGACTATCGCGACATCGACCCGGTATTCGGCACGCTGGAGTCCTTCGACGCGCTGCTCGCCGCCGTCCACGAGCGCGGCATGAAGCTGGTGATGGACCTCGTCGTCAACCACACCTCCGACGAGCACCCGTGGTTCGAGGAGTCCCGCTCCAGCCGCGATAACCCCAAGCGCGACTGGTACTGGTGGCGTCAGAAACCCAACAACTGGACGTCGGCGTTCTCCGGCTCTGCATGGGACCTCGACGAGGCGACCGGCGAGTACTACCTGCACCTGTTCTCGCGCAAGCAGCCCGACCTCAACTGGGAGAACCCGGAGGTCCGCGAGGCGGTCTACGAGATGATGCGCTGGTGGCTTGACCGCGGGGTCGACGGCTTCCGGATGGACGTCATCAACTTCATCTCCAAGCCGGAGGGCCTGCCTGATGGCTCCCCGGACAGCCGCTGGCCGATCGGCCGCGACGCGTACATCTGCGGCCCGCGGATCCACGAGTTCCTGCAGGAGATGCACCGCGAGGTCTTCGAGGGCCGCGACGGGCTGCTCAACGTCGGCGAGATGCCGGGCGTGACCGTCGACGAGGCGGTCCTGTTCACCGACCCCGAGCGCCGGGAGATCGACATGGTCTTCCAGTTCGAGCACGTGAACATCGACCAGAGCGGCAGCAAGTGGAACTGGCATCCGCTCGCCCTGCGCGACCTCAAGCACACGCTCGGGCGCTGGCAGGAGGGGCTCGAGAAGACCGGCTGGAACAGCCTGTATTGGAACAACCACGATCAGCCGCGGATCGTGTCCCGGTGGGGCGACGACGGCGAGCACCGGGTCCGCGCGGCCAAGCTCCTCGGCACCGTGCTGCATCTGCACCGCGGGACGCCCTACGTCTACCAGGGCGAGGAGCTCGGGATGACCAACGTCCCGTTCGACTGGCATCGAGGACTTCCGCGACATCGAGGCGCTCAACCACTACGAGGAGGCGACCGCCGACGGCGAGGACCCGGAGGCCGTGCTCGGCGGCGCTGCGCCGGATGAGCCGCGACAACGCGCGCACGCCGATGCAGTGGGACGCGGGCGAGCACGCCGGCTTCACCACCGGCACGCCGTGGATCGCGGTCAACCCCAACCACGACGAGATCAACGCCGCGGCCGCGCTCGCCGACCCCGACTCGGTGTTCCACCACTACCGGCGGCTGATCGCGCTCCGCCACTCCGAGCCGGCGGTCGCCGAGGGCGACTTCACGATGCTGCTCGAGGACGACGAGCGCATCTACGCGTTCACCCGCCGCTTCGACGGGACCGAGCTGCTCGTGGTGGCGAACTTCTCCGGCGACACGGTCGTGGCCGGCGTGCCCGACGCGGACGCGTGGGCGAGGTCGGAGCTCGTGATCGCCAACGGCGACCGCGTGAGCCCCGACCTCGTCCTGGGCCCGTGGGAGGCCCGCGTCTACCGCCGACCGCGCTTAGCGCATCTCGCCGCGGGTGATCCGGAACACGCCGATCGCGAGCGGCACCAGGAGCCACACGCCCACCGAGGTGGCGAGGTGCGCCCACTCGTCGCCGCTCATCGCGTGCTCGGCCATCGGCGACAGCGTCTGCGTGAGGTCGATCCACTCGAACGGATCGCGCAGGAACGGGATGATGCCGAGCGCCGCGAAGCCGAGCGGCAGCGCGAAGTTGCCCACGATGGCGGGCGCCGAGGCGAGGATCGCCGCGCCGAGCGCGAGGCCCAGCAGCAGCGCGATCACCAGCGAGAGCACGGTCTGCCAGAACATGGCGCCGTCCATCTCCCACCCGGTGCCGGCGATTGCGGTGCCGAGCGCGGCGAGCGCGATGCACGCCACGGTGGCGAGCAGCGCGAGCACGACGCCGGCGAGCAGCTTGGCGTTCACGACGCGCATCCGGTGCGGGACGAGCGAGAACGTGACCATCGCGGTGCGCTGCGACCACTCGGACGTGACGAGCAGGATCCCGATGATGGGGAGCAGGATGGTCGCGGGCTGGACGGAGACGACGAACAGCGTCTCGAACGTCTTGTCCCCCTCCTCGCCGACGGACAGGATCAGCACCACGGCCGCGACGGTGAGCAGCACGACGACCAGCTGGAGCCAGAAGCCCGCGCGGGTGTCGGTCATCTTGCGGAGCTCGACCAGGGTCATCCTGGCGATCCCCGGCGGGGTGTCGGTGGCCGCGCTCACGCGATCGCCTCCTCGGTGGTCGTGAGTTCGAAGAACAGCTGCTCGAGGCCGGCGCCCTCGGAGGGCTCCAGGCGCGTGAGCGCCACGCCGCCCTGGAGGGCGGCGAGGCCGACGGCCTCCGGCTCGGCGTCGACGACGTAGCCGCCCTCGGCGGCCGGGACCGCGGCGAGCTCCGCCGCGGCGAGCGCGCGAGGCCAGCGCGTCGTTGTCGGTGGCGCGCACGAGCGTGCCGGTGGCCGACAGCAGCTCCGAGCGGGTGCCCTGGGCGACGATCTCGCCGTTGCCGATGATCACCATGCGGTCGGCGATCGCCTCGACCTCGGCCAGCAGGTGCGAGGACAGCAGCACGGTGCCGCCGCGGTCGGCGAAGTCGCGCAGCAGGCCGCGCATCCAGCGCATCCCCTCCGGATCGAGCCCGTTGGCGGGCTCGTCGAGGATCAGCACCTCCGGCTCGCCGATCAGCGCGTGCGCGATCCCGAGCCGCTGGCGCATGCCCAGCGAGTACTGCTTGACGCGCTTGCGCCCCGCCGCGCGGTCCAGCCCGACGAGCTTGAGCAGCTCGTCGGCGCGGTGCTGCGGCACGCCCATCAGCTGGGCGGACAGCGCGAGCACCTCGCGGCCGCGGCGGCCGGGGTGCTGGGCGGAGGCGTCGAGCAGGATGCCGACGCGCCGGCCGGGGTTGGGGAGGTCGCGGTAGGGACCGCCGAGCACGACGGAGCTCCCGCCGTCGGGCTCCGAGAGCCCGCACAGCATGCGCATGGTGGTCGTCTTGCCGGCCCCGTTGGGGCCGAGGAATCCGGTGACGGTGCCGGGCTCGCAGCGGAACGAGACGTCCGATACGACCGTGCGCCCGCCGAGTCGCTTGGTAAGGCCCTGCGATTCGATCATGCCGCAAGTGTCGGCATCGGCGGTCGTCGGCGCCACCGCCGCGGGTCGATCCTGACATCGACTTCGGTAGGGGGTCCGCCACCCGCCGCGGACGTACGCTTGTCGGCGATGAAGGGCGAGCACGAGAGCGTCGCGCAGTGGACCAGGCCGTTGCTCCCCGCGGAGCTGCGCGAGCCCGGCGGCCGGGGGCGTTCCCCGCGCGACTGGCTCGTCGACCTCGCGATGGGCTCCATCGCGGTCGTGATCAGCCTCATCGTCCTCAGCGAGACGATCGAGCGGCACAGCGAGCCCGCGCTCGCGGCCGACCTGCTGCTCGGGACGGTCGCGCTGGTGTCCCTGTGGTGGCGCCGCTCGCATCCGGTCGCCGTCGGCTTGATCACGGGCCTGCTGTCGATCGTCGTGCCGACCGCGGCCGGCCCTTCGGTGATCGGCCTCTTCAACGCGGCGATCCGAGCGCCGCGCGTTGCGCTCGCTGCGCTCGCCGCGATCGGGCTCGTGGGCGTGTCCGTGTTCCCGCTGCTCTTTCCCCCGGCGACAGCTACGCGCTGGAGGTCATCCTCGGCGTCCTGATCATCGTGGTGGTGATCGGCTGGGGCCTGTTCGTGCGCGCGCGCCGCGAGCTGATCCATTCGCTGCGCGAGCGGGCGGAGCGCGTCGAGGCCGAGCAGCGCCTGCGCGTCGAGCAGGCGCGCGAGGCGGAGCGCCGCCGCATCGCGCGCGAGATGCACGACGTGCTCGCCCATCGCGTGACGCTGCTGTCCCTGCACGCGGGCGCGCTCGAGTTCCGCCCCGACGCGCCGCCCGAGGAGATCGCCGAGGCGGCGGGGGTGATCCGCGCCTCCGCGCACTCGGCATTGCAGGAGCTGCGTGAGGTGATCGGGGTGCTGCGCGAGGGCCCGGAGCCGGATCCCGAGCGCCCGCAGCCGACGCTCTCGGACGTCCCCGCGCTGGTCGAGGAGTCCCGCGCCGCCGGGATGCGGGTCGAGTGCCGGATCGAGGCGAACGGCGCCGCGGTCCCGGAGGCGGTCGGGCGCACCGCCTACCGGATCGTGCAGGAGGGGCTCACGAACGCGCGCAAGCACGCGCCCGCCGCGGGCGTCGACGTCGCGATCGGCGCCGGGCCGGGACCGCGGCTGGCCGTCGACGTGGTCAGCCGCGCGGCCGTCGGCGCGCACGTGGAGGCGCCGCCCGGGGCGGGCACCGGGCTGATCGGGCTGACGGAGCGGGTCGCGCTGGCGGGCGGCGAGTTGCGCCACGGGCGTGACGCGTTCGGGAACTTCTTCCTGCACGCGATGCTCCCGTGGACGCCGTGATCCGCGTCCTGATCGTCGACGACGACGCGCTGGTGCGCTCGGGCCTGCGGATGATGCTGGCGGGGGCCCCGGGGCTCGACGTGGTGGGGGAGGCCGACGACGGCCGCGCCGTCCTCGGCGCGATCGACATGCACCGGCCGGACGTGGTGCTGATGGACATCCGGATGCCCCAGGTCGACGGGATCGCCGCCACGCGCCTGCTGCGCACCCAGCCCGACCCTCCCGCCGTGCTCGTGCTCACCACCTTCGACGCCGACGAGCTGGTGCTGCGCGCGCTACGGGCGGGCGCGTCCGGCTTCCTGCTCAAGGACACGCCGCCCGCCGAGATCGTGCGCGCGATCGAGCTCGTCCACGCCGGTGAGGGGATGCTCTCCCCGGCCGTCACCCGCCGGCTGATCGAGCTCGTGGCGGGCGACGGCGAGGCGTCCGCGCGGCGCGAGCGCGCCCGCGACGCGCTCGGCGCGCTCAGCGCGCGCGAGCACGAGGTCGCGGTCGCGGTCGGCCGCGGGGCCTCCAACGCCGACATCGCCGCCGAGCTGCACATGAGCGTCGCCACGGTGAAGGCGCACGTCTCGCGCCTGCTGGCCAAGCTCGAGCTCGACAACCGGGTCCAGATCGCCCTGCTCGTGCAGGACGCGGGGGCGTAAGTCGAGGGGCGGAGGCTAGCCGTACCCCAGGAGGGCGGATGACCGTGCTGCGCGGGCACCCGGGGTGGAGCAGGATCTTCGGTATGGCTTCAATCTTCACCCGCCCCCGACCGCAGGTCGTCACCGCCGGGGCGGAGCTCATCTTCGAGACGCTGTACGAGTCGGACGTGCCGACCCGCCGCATGCGCGAGGACGCCGACACGCTGATGCGCGTGGTCGACGGCCTGGTGCGCCTGACCGTGGGTCGCGAGGAGCGGCTGCTCGGCCCCGGCGACGAAGCGATCGTGGCGGCCGGCGACGAGCACCGCGTGGCGAGCGCCTGCGAGCGCGCGCTCGTGATCGTCGGCTTCAGGCCGTCGCGCTGAGCGCGTCGACCAGGCCGTACCAGCCGGAGCGCAGCCGCTCCACCGACCAGCCGAGCCCGCGTCGCCTGAGCACGTGCTGGCCCGGCGAGAGCATCGCCAGCAGCGCGCGGGCGGTGTAGTCCGCGTCCAGGCCCGGCGCGGCCTCGCGGAGCAGGATCCCGAGGTGGGTGGCGTACAGCGTGTACGGGCCGCGCCCGTCGTCGATGCCGCCCGCGGCGACCATCAGGTCGGCGTGCGTCTCCATCAGCTCCAGGTAGCCGTCGCCGAACGCGCGCAGCCGCTCGGCGGCGGGCGCTCCGGGGCCGAGCGGCGGCGGGCCGGCGATCAGGGCGTTCTGGAACTCGCGCGTGTGCTCGTCCAGCAGCGCCAGCACGAGCCCCGTCCGATCGCCGAAGCGTCGGTACAGGGTGCCGGTGCCGACGCCGGCGGCACACGCGACGGCCTCCATCGAGACGTGCTCGATGCCCTTCTCGTCGACCAGCCCGGCCGCCGCCGCCAGGATGCGGAGGCGGTTGCGCGCCGCGTCGGCGCGCTCCCGGGGTGCGTCGTCGAGGACGGGCAGCTCTGGCAGCACATCGACGATCATGCCGATTGCTCGACCGGTGCGCGCGCCTCTCTGCACAAATCGCCGACCAGGTTGCCGAGGCGGGCGGTCAGTTCGGGGTCGGCGAGCGAGTCGTCGCCGTTGAACGCGCCGTCGGCCAGGCCGACGGGCAGCTCGGACTCGAGCACGTGCGCGCCGCTGGCCTTCAGCGCCTTGCGCACCTCGGCCTGAGCCCAGACCGCGCCGAACAGGCCGGTGCTGGCGCCGATCACGGCGGCCGGCTTGGCCTTCAGGACGTTGTCCGGGAACGGCCGGGACGCCCAGTCGAGCGCGTTCTTGAGCCCGCCGGGGACCGACGCGTTGTACTCCGGAGTGGAGATCAAGAGCGCGTCCGCGTCCTCGATCGCGTCCAGGAAGTCCTGGACCACGGCCGGCGGGTCGTTCTCCATGTCCTCATCGAAGATGGGCAGGCCGCCGAGGCCCTCCCACTCCAGGAACTCCATCTCGGGCGGCAGGGTGTTCCCTGCCGCCCTCAGGAGCCGCCGGTTGTGGGAGCCCCGGCGCACGCTGCCTGCGATGCCGAGGATCCGCATCGTCGTGGCCTTACGCCTGCTCGACGAGCGAGAGCTCGACGGTCAGCGTGACTTCGTTGTTGAGCACGTTGCCGCCGGAGGGCAGCGGCATGTTCCAGTTCATGTCGAACTCGGTGCGGTCGATCTGCGCCTCGAGGTTGAGGTGGCCGCGGTTGTTGCCGAACGCGTCGTCGGCGGGCGCGATCCAGGTGCCGGCGGCGGTGATCGGGCGGGTGATGCCCTTGATCGTCAGCTCGCCGTCGACCTTGACCGTGCCGTCGTCGTTGAGCTCGACGTCGTTGGAGGCGAACGTCACCACGGGGTGGTTCTCGACGTCGAAGAACTCGGCGCTGAGGACGTGGGCGCGGAACTGCTCCGGCGTGCGGATCGAGATGGACTCGACCTTGGCGGTGCCCTCGAGGCGTCCGTCGGTCAGCGTCGCGGCGACCTCGTCGAGCGTGCCCTTGAAGAGCGAGACGCCCTGGTAGCGGACGGCGAAGCCGAAGTTCGAGTGGACAGGATCGGCGGTGTAGGCGCCTGAAAGCTTCGTAGCGGTGGTCATGCGGGTGGGTCCTCCTTGGAGTTCTCTGTAACCGGAGGGCATTCCGGTTATGCTCCAGAAGTGTAGCGCGCCTGATTGCAGATGCAACTAGTGGACTTCGAGGGTCACTCCCGCGGCCCGGAGCCGCTCGGCGAGGGGCTCGCCCATCGCCGTCGCGGGGGTCAGCACGCCGCCGCCGCCCGGTAGGCGGTCGCCGTCGAGCGCCAGGCACAGCCCGCTCTCGCCGAACATGACCGACGT
Organism: uncultured Solirubrobacteraceae bacterium; assembly: GCA_963764385.1. Taxonomy (GTDB): domain Bacteria; phylum Actinomycetota; class Thermoleophilia; order Solirubrobacterales; family Solirubrobacteraceae; genus DATFQI01. Next base: position 292,849 of record CAVXSJ010000011.1, read on the forward strand.
GGCGGCGTAGCCGGGGTCGCCCTGCTGGGAGACCCGGGCGCGGTAGCGGCGGCCGCTCTCGGTCGTGGTGTGGATGTCGATCTTGTAGAAGCCGTTGCGCTGCGTCTTCTCGCTCGGTCCCTCGCCCGGAGAGGGGAGAGCGCGGTCCAGCAGCGCGCGGGTCGGCGGGAACGACAGGCCGGCGACGAGCGCGCCCAGGCCGACGGTGACCGCGCCGCCCACCACCGGCCCCATCAGGCCGGAGCCCGCCGCCATCACCTCGCGGTAGCGGAAGCGGCGGCCGTACGCCCAGTCCTGCAGCGCGTTGCTGCGCCTGACGACCCGCGTGTTGACCGACGCCATGACGAACGGCGCCAGCCAGCCCAGCTCGGGGTCGCGCGCGGGGTGGACGAGGTCGCGCTGGGAGCCGAGCTCGGGCTCGGCGTCGCGGTCCGGGCTCAGCGCGTACGGGTCCATCGCCATGCGCGCCCGGGCCCGGTCCGCGCGGAACTCGTCGAGCTGCCCGCGCATCGAGTCGAGCGTCCCGCCGCTGGCGCCGCCGCGCATCCGCACCACGAACGTCGTGTCCTCCAGCCCGCCGGCGCCGTCCGCCGCGGCGGCCTTCGCCAGCGCCTGCACGCCCAGGTCGGAGGGGATCGAGTCGAAGCCGCAGCCGTGGACGATCCGCGCGCCCGAGGCCGCGGCCGCCTCGTGAAGGTTGTCGGCGGTGTCGCGCATGAACAGCACCTCGCCGCACAAGTCCGCGTAGTGGGTCCCGGCCGCCGCGCACGCCTCGGCGAGCGCCATCCCGTACTTGCTGTAGGGCCCGACGGTGGTCGCCACGGCGGTCGTGCGCCCCGCCAGCACGGCGAGCGCGGCGGCGTCACCGGAGTCGGCCACGACCAGCGGCCAGCCCGCCGCGCGGGTGCCGAGCGAGGTGCGGACCTCCTCCAGCCGCGCCTCGGAGCGCCCGCCCAGGCCGATCCGGGTCCCTTCCGGCGCGTGCTCCGCGAGGTAGGCGGCGGTCAGCCGGCCGACGAAGCCGGTGGCGCCGTAGAGGACGAGGTCGAGGTCGCGTTCGGCGCTCATGCGGGCCACGCTATCGACGCGGCGGCCTCGCGAGCGTCATCCTTTGGGCGATGCCGCGCCGCCGTGCCTGCCTCGTCGTCCCCGCCGCGCCCGCCTCCAAGCTGGAGAAGGGCCGCACGCTGGATGCGGACGAGATCGTCGTCGACCTCGAGGACGCGGTCGTCCCGGCCGCCAAGGACGACGCGCGCGTGGCGGTCGTCGACGCCCTCGGCGGGGAGTGGCTGGCGCCCGCGCTGGCCGTGCGGGTCAACGCGATCGGCGGCGCCGTGGTGCCATCAGGACCTGACCGTCGCTGGCCGTGCTGCGAGCGGGAGCTGACCGCGGTGGTGCCGAAGATCGAGAGCGCCGCCGACCTCGCCTTCGCCGACCGGCTGCTGGCCGGCGCCGAGGCGGCGACCGGCCGCACGCGCCCGATCCGGCTGCTCGCGCTGATCGAGACCCCGGCCGGGCTGCAGGCGGCGGGCGAGATCGCCCGCGCCTCCGAGCGCCTCGACGGCCTCATCCTCGGCTACGCCGACCTCGCCGCCTCGCTGGGCCGCTCCGTCGACGGCGACTGGCGCTTCGCGCAGGAGACGGTGCTGGTCGCCGCCCGCGCCGCGGGCATCCAGGCGATCGACGGCCCGCACCTGACGATCCGCGACGACGACGGCTTCCGCGCCGCGGTCGCGCACGCCCGCGCGCTCGGGCTTCGACGGCAAGTGGGCGATCCACCCCGCGCAGCTCGGCGCGCTGCGCGAGGCGTTCACGCCCACCGACGAGGAGGTCGCCGAGGCGCGCGAGCACGCTCGCCGCGCTCGACCGGGCCGCCGCCGACGGCGCGGGCGCCGTGGCCGACGGCGACCGGATGCTCGACGAGGCGCTCGCCGTGTCCGCCCGGCGCGTGCTGGCCCGCGCCGAGCCATGAGCGCGCCCGTACTTCGAGGACCTGCCGACGGGCCGGCGGTTCGAGTACGCGCCCGCGCTCACGCTGACCGAGGGCCACGCCGCCGTGCACCAGGCGATCTGCGGCGACCGCCTGCGCCTGACGCTGGACCGCGCGCTGTCCGACGCGGTGCTCGGTCCGGGTCCGCCGCTCGCGCACCCGGCGCTCGTCTGGGACACCGCGATCGGGCAGTCCTCGGTGGCGACCGGCCGCGTGATCGCCAACCTCTTCTACCGCGGGCTGCTGCTGCACCGGCCCGGTGCGGATCGGCGACACGCTGCGCACGGTCACCGAGGTGGTCGCGCGGCGCGAGAACCGCGTGCGGGAGGGCGCGCGCCGACCGGCCTCGTCGTGCTGCGCATCCGCACCGTCGACCAGGAGGATCGCCCCGTGCTCGACTTCACGCGCTGCCCGATGCTCCCGCTGCGCGACGAGCCGACCGGCGAGGCGGGCGACGAGGTGGGCGGCGCCGCCGACCTCGCCGACGACGCGCTGCGCGGCGGCCGCGGCGGCCTTCGACCTCGGCCGCTCCCGACCGGCGGGCGAGGTGACGCGAGGGCGACCTGGACGGGCGGCGACGTCGTCGACTCCGCGCCCGCGCTGGCGCGGCATGACGCTCAACGTCGCGATGGCGCACTTCGACGCCACGCGCGCCGCGCACGGGCAGCGGCTCGTCTACGGCGGGCACACGATCGCGCTCGCCGCCGACCAGGCCGCGCGCGCGCGCGCCGGGCCTCGTGACGATCCTCGGCTGGCACGCCGCCGACCACACCGGCGCCGGTGTTCGAGGGCGACACGCTGCGCTCGCGCCTCGAGCTCGAGCGCGCGCGACGGCCCGCTCGTCCACCTGCGCTCGCAGGTGACGGCCGTCGAGCGCGCCGAGCACGTGCTGGACTGGCGCTTCGTGGGGGTGATGCCGTGAGCGAGCAGCCGCTCGCCGACCTGCGGGTGATCGAGGGCTCCGCGTTCGTCGCCGCGCCGCTGGGCGGGATGACGCTCGCCCAGCTCGGCGCCGACGTGATCCGCTTCGACCAGATCGGCGGCGGGCTGGACGCACAACCGCTGGCCGCTCGCGCCGTCGGGCAAGTCGCTGTTCTGGGCAGGGCTGAACAAGGGCAAGCGCTCGATCCAGGTCGACCTGCGCTCGCCCGAGGGGCCGCGAGCTCGTCGAGGCGCTGGTCGGCGCCGCCGGGGTGTTCCTGACCAACTTCCCCGCCCGCGGCTGGCTCGCCTACGACTCGCTGCGCGAGCGCCGCGAGGACCTGATCATGTGCGCGCTGACCGGCAACCCGGACGGCTCCTCGGAGGTCGACTACACCGTCAACCCCGCGACCGGCTTCCCGTGGGCGACCGGGCCGCGCGACCTGCCGTGCCGCTGAACTCGGTGCTGCCGGCGTGGGACGTCGACGATGGGCGGGCTGGCGTGCACCGGGATCCTCGCCGCCGAGCGCCACCGCACGCGGACGGGGGAGGGGCAGCTGATCCGGCTCGCGCTCTCCGACGTCGCGTTCGCGATGGTGGGCAACCTCGGGCGGATCGCCGAGGTGCAGGTCGGGCGGCCAGGACGCCGAGCGCGACGGCAACTACCTCTACGGCGCGTTCGGGCACGACTTCGGCACCAGCGACGGCCGGCGCGTGATGGTCGTCGCGCTCACGGGCCGCCAGTGGACGGCGCTCGTGCGAGGTCACCGAGACCGCCGAGGCGTTCAAGAGCGCTGGAGAGCGTCACGGGCCACGACCTCTCCTCCGAGGACGGGCGCTTCGGCGCGCGCGACCTGATCGCCGCCGTCCTGCGGCCGTGGTTCGGCGCCCGCACGCTGGACGAGATCCGCGCGGCGTTCGAGGGCACGGGCGTGTCCTGGGGGCCGTACCAGACGTTCCGCCAGCTGGTGGAGGAGGACCCGCGCGCGTCGGAGGCGAACCCGATGTTCGCCACGCTCGAGCAGCCGGGGATCGGCTCCTACCTCGTGCCCGCCTCGCCGCTGGAGCTGACCGCCGCCGGGCGGCTGCCGCCGCGCCGCGCGCCGGACGCTCGGGCGAGCACACCGAGGAGATCCTCGGCGACGTGCTCGGGCTCGGCGGGGCCGAGATCGGGCGGCTGTTCGACGCGGGGACGGTGGCCGGGCCGGACTAGGCGTGCAGGCCGCACTCGGTCTTGCCGGTGCCGGCCCAGCGGCCCTCGCGGCCCGACGCCGGGCGACGGTGCAGTGCGTGCAGCCGATCGTCGGGTAGCCCTGGTCGTGGAGCGGGTTGTACGGCAGGTCGTGCTCGGCGATGTAGCGCCACACGTCCTCGTCGGTCCAGTCGGCGAGCGGGTTGAACTTCCACAGGCCGTGCTTGGCGTCCCAGGCGAGCTTGGGCGTGCCGGCGCGCGACGGCGACTGGTCGCGCCGCAGGCCCGGCGACCCAGGCGTCCTGGTCGCGCGAGCGCGCGGTCCAGCGGCTGGACCTTGCGCAGGTCGCAGCAGGCGTCCGGGTCGCGCTCCCACAGCCGGTCGCCGTGCTCGGCGGCCTGGCGGCCGAGGCTCGGGCCCTGGTAGACCGTGACCTCGATCCCGTAGCGCTCCTCGACCGCGCTTCCAGGTCTCGTAGGTCTCCGGGAACAGGACGTGGGTGTCGAGCGTGAAGACGCTGCGCGTCGGGCGCGATCCGCAGCAGCAGGTCGAGCATGACCGAGGCCTCCTTCTGGAAGGAGCAGGCCACCGCGAGGCGCGGGTGGAAGCGCTCGACGGCGTACTCCAGCACGCCCTCGGCGTCGAGGTGCTCGAGGTCGGGGGCCATCTGCGCCGTGCTCACGGCATGAAATGTACTGAATCCGATCGGGTTTCTCTCATATCGGCTTCCAGCGGTCCCGGCATGAGAGGATCGCGGCGTGAACCCGACTTCCGGCTCGACGGGCAGGCCTGCCTGGTCACGGGCGCGGCCCGCGGCATCGGCCGCGCGATCGCGATCGCGCTCGCCGGAGGCCGGCGCGGACGTCGCGCTCGGGCTGCGCGACGCGGCCACCGGCGGCGAGCTCGCCGAGCGCGATCGGCGCGCTGCCGCTCCAGATGGACGTCACCGACCTCGGCCAGGTCGAGCGAGCGGTCGCCGCGGCCCGCGATCACTTCGGCCGGCTCGACGTCCTCGTCAACAACGCCGGCATCGGCCCGCCCGAGACGCCGGCCGAGGAGGTCCGCGTCGAGGACTTCGACGCGACCGTCGCGCTCGAACCTCAAGGGCACCTTCTTCACCAGCCAGGCCGCGGGCCGCGTCATGATCGCGCAGGGCTCCGGCCGGATCGTCAACCTCAGCTCCCAGGCCGGCTTCGTCGCGCTGCCCGGGGAGGCGGTCTACTGCATGACGAAGGCCGCCATCTCGCACCTGACCAAGTGCCTGGCGGTCGAGTGGGGCGAGCACGGGATCACCGTCAACGCGGTGGCCCCGACCTTCATCGCCACGCCCGGGACCGAGCCGGCCCTGGCCGACCCGGCGTTCCGCGCGGACGTGGAGGAGCGCATCGCCGCGCTGCACCGGATCGGCACGCCCGGACGACGTGACCGGCGCGGTCGTCTTCCTCGCCTCTCCGGCGGCGTCGCTGATCACGGGCCAGACGCTCCTCGTCGACGGCGGCTGGACGGCGCGATGACGAGACGTGAATCCGTCCCGGACTGTTACAAGCTTGTTACAATCTCGGTGTCCGCTGCCGATACAACAGTGGCCGAGCAGTTCTCTCTCCCCCTCCCTCCCCAAGGCAAGGAACCCCCATGACCCGACGCATTCTGGGCGCTTTGCGCTCCCTCGTCGCGGAGCCGGGCGCCGACTCCAGCGTCCATTTCCACGGCGACGGCCTCGAGGGCGAGCCGGCCGCGTGCTTCGACGCGCATTGCCGCCGCCCGGCGCTCGAGGTCTGATGACGCGGTGGTGAGCGGGCGCGAATGGCGCTGAACTTCCTGAGCCGGCTCACCGGCTCGTTCGCCATGCCGGCCGCGGAGAACCCGACGGTCGCGATGATCGAGGCGGCCTACCGCCACCACGAGATCGACGCCCGCTACATCAATTGCGAGGTGGCGCCCGATCGGCTCGCCGACGCCGTCCGTGGCGCGCGGGCGATGGGCTGGGCCGGCTTCAACTGCTCCATTCCGCACAAGGTGGCCGTCGTCGAGCACCTCGACGAGCTCGCCGAGTCGGCGGCGGTCATCGGTGCGGTCAACTGCGCCGTGCTGCGCGACGGGCGGCTCGTCGGTGAGAACACCGACGGCCAGGGCTTCATGGCCGCCCTGCGCACGGTCGTCGACCCCGCGGGCAAGCGACTCGTGCTGTTCGGCGCCGGCGGCGCCGCGCGCGCGATCGCCGTCGAGGCGGCGCTCGCGGGGGCGGGGCCGATCACCGTCGTCAACCGCGACCGGGGGCGCGGCGCCGACCTCGTGGCGCTGTTGAGCGATCGCACGCCCGCCGACGCCGAGCTCGTGGCGTGGGACGCCACCTACCGGGTGCCGGAATCCGCCGACGTCGTCGTCAACGCCACGTCGGTCGGGCTGTTCCCCGGCGTCGGGGCGCGGCTCGACCTCGACCCCGACACCCTGCGCCCGGGGATGGTGGTCGCCGACGTGATCCCGAACCCGCCGCGCACGGCGCTGCTCGCGGACGCCGAGGCGCGAGGCTGCACCGTCCTCGACGGCCTCGGCATGCTCGTCAACCAGGGCGTGATCTCGATCCGCCACTGGACCGGCGTCGACGCGGACCCCGCGGTGATGCGCCGGACGGTCGAGGAGCTGTTCGGGCTCCTCGACCACCCGGGCTGAGGATCACGCCGTGGGCGCGCTGTCCGTCTCCGCCGGCGGGCCGCCGCCGTTCTTCTTCTTCTCCGGCTCCTGGTGCTCGATGTCGTGCACCACGGCGCCGGTCATGATGCCGACGACCTCGTGCATCGAGTGCTCCTTCGGGTCCACGACCGCGACGCGCTTGCCGAGCCGGTGGATGTGGATCCGGTCGGCGATCTCGAACACGTGCGGCATGTTGTGGCTGATGAGGATCACCGGCAGGCCCTTGTCGCGCACGCGCTTGATCAGCTCGAGCACCTGGCCGGACTCCTTGACGCCGAGCGCCGCGGTCGGCTCGTCCATGATCACGAGCTTGCGCGCCCACGCCGCGGCGCGCGCCACCGCGACCCCCTGGCGCTGGCCGCCCGAGAGCGTCTCCACCGGCTGGCTCATGGAGCGGATGCCGATCTGCAGGCTCTGCATCTGCTTGACGGCCTCCTCCTTCTGCCCCTTGTGGTCGACCATCCGCAGGATGCTCCCGAGCGGGCCGGCCCTCCGCTTCTCGCGGCCGAGGAACAGGTTCGTCGCGATGTCGAGCGCGGGGGCCACCGCGAGGTCCTGGTAGACGGTCTCGATGCCGGCCTCGCGCGCGTCGTGCGGCGTCTTGAAGTGCACCACCTCCCCGTCGAGGCGGATCTCGCCCTCGTCGGGGATCACGGCGCCCGCCAGCGCCTTGATCATGCTCGACTTGCCGGCTCCGTTGTCGCCGATCACGGCGAGGATCTCGCCCGGGTAGAGGTCGAAGTCGGCGCCGTCGATCGCGGTCACGTTGCCGTAGGCCTTCTTGAGGCCGGTGGCGGAGAGGATCGGGGTACCGCTCCTGTCGATGTCGGGGCTCATCCGCGCTTCCTCGCGATCTGGTCGACGGACACGGCGACGATGACCAGGATGCCCGTGATGAGGATCTGGTAGGTCGAGGCGACGCCCATCAGCACGAGGCCGTTGCGCACGACGCCGATGATCAGCGCCCCGATCAGGGTCCCGATGATGGTGCCGCGGCCGCCGAACAGGCTCGTGCCGCCCAGCACCACCGCCGTGATGGCGTCGAGGTTGTCGGTCTGGCCGGCGTTGGGGTCGCCGACGTTCGTCCGGGCGATGAGCAGAAGCGCGGCGATGCCGTAGATCGCGCCCGCGACCACGTAGACCATCAGCAGCTGCTTGCGCACCGGGACGCCCATCAGGCGCGTCGCCTCGGGGTTGTCGCCGAGCGCGTACACGCGGGAGCCCCACGTGGTCTGCTTGAGCACGAACCACACGACCCCGAACAGGGCGAGCGCGACCAGCGACCCGTACGTCACCGCCGTGTCGCCGATCTTGAACGACTCCCCGAGCTTGGTCATCGCGGTCGGCAGGCCCGAGATCGTCTCGTCCTTGGAGTAGATGTGCGTCAGCGCGAGGCAGATGCTGAACGTGCCCAGGGTGACGATGAACGGCGGCAGGCTCAGGCTCACGACGAGGCCGCCGTTGACGAAGCCGACGACCATGCAGGTGGCGATGCCGAGCAGGATCGCAAGCACGGGCGGCACGCCCGAGTCGACGGCCAGCTTGGTCATCACGATCGACCCGAGGGCCATGGCGGTGCCGCAGGACAGGTCGATGCCGGCGGTGAGGATGATCAGCGTCTGGCCGATGGCCAGCGTGCCGATCACCATCACCTGCTGGATGATCAGGGAGAAGTTGGTCGCGTCCAGGAACTGGCTCGACTGCGTCGTGAAGAAGATGCAGGCGAGCACCAGCGCGATCAGCGGCCCGAGCTGCGCGACCCGCTCGCCCGAGACCTTCGGGATGTTCCGGCCGCCGCTGGGCGCGGGCTGGGGCGGCGCGCCGCCGGCGGTCTGTGTCTGAGGTTGGCTCACAATTATCCCCTCTGCGGGACGCGCGAACGGCGGCCGGCCCGGCTCGCGCCGGGCCGGCCGCCGGGTCGCACTAGCCCCAGCAGTTCTCCTCGCCGTAGGCCGCGTCCTTGGAGTCGACGCCCTCCGCCGGGTCCTTCGCGATGAGCTCGACGCCCGTGTCGGTGTAGCCGGTGGGCTTCTCGCCGCCGCGGGCGGCCGCGGCGCCCTTCTCGACGCCCATTGCCGCCATCTTCAGCGGGTACTGCTGCGACGTCGCGTCGATCACGCCGGTCTTGATGCCGCGCTCGATCGCGTCGCAGCCGCCGTCGACGGACACGAGGATGAAGTCCTTCGGATCCTTGCCGGCCGCCTTGAGTGCGTTCGCGCCGCCGAACCCGGACGGCTCGTTGATCGAGTAGATGATGTTGATGTCCGGGTCCTTCTGGAGCAGGGTCTCCATGGCGGCCTGGCCCTTCGCGGTGTCGCCGAGGGTCGGGGCGGCGCCGATGATCGCCGGGTCGCCCTCCTCGATGCCGAAGCCCTTGAGGAACCCGTCGTGGCGCAGCTGGCCCACGGAGATGCCGGGGGCGAGGTCGAGCATGGCGATCTTGGGCTCGATGCCCAGCTCGTCGGCCTTGGCCTTCGCGTACTGGCCGATCAGCTCGCCGGCCTTGAGGTTGTCGGTCGCGAACAGCGCGTCGACGGCGTCTTCGGGCTCCGTCGGCGTATCGAGCGCGATGACCGTCACGCCCGCGTCGCGCGCCTTCTTGACGGCCGGGATGACGGCCTTCGAGTCGGCCGGCACGAGCAGGATCGTCTTCGCGCCCTGCGTCGTCATGTTCTCCAGCGCGGTGACCTGGCTGGCGTTGTCGGTGTCGGACTTGCCGGACGCGGTCAGGAGCTTGACGTTGTCCTTCTTGGCCTGCTCCTGAGCGCCCTCCTTCATCTTCACGAAGAACGGGTTGGACTCCGTCTTCGTGATCAGCCCGACGGTGACCTCCTCGTCGCCGCCTCCACCGCCGCCTGAGCTGCCCGACTCGTCGTCGTCGCCGCACGCGGCGGCGCCGACGGCGAGCGAAGCGGCAGCCGCCATGGCCAGCAGCGCGCGCGAAGTGCGCCCTCTACCTACGTTCATCGACCCTCTCCTCCTGAGTTTGACTCCCTGCCTGCGGGTCCCTCAACGCGCAGACAACGTTTTCAACAACCGGCACGCTAGCGCCCGAGTGACTGCACGTCAAGTGCTTGCGAACGTTTTCAAACTGTCGTAGCATCCGCGACGTGAGCCCCGAGTTCGCGGAGCGGCAGCGTGCACCGCGCCCCACCATGCGAGAGGTCGCGGCGGTGGCCGGCGTGAGCCTCAGCACGGTGTCGCGGGTGGTCAACGGTGGTGCCGGTGTGCGCGACGATCTGGCGGATCGCGTGCGCTCGGCCGTCGACATGCTCGGCTACCGCCACAACCTCACGGCCAGCACCCTGCGCCGCGCCGATCGCCAGTCGGCGACCATCGGGGTGATCTTCGAGGACGTCAGCAACCCGTTCTTCGGGTCCGTGCATCGCGGCGTCGAGGACAGCGCGCGCGACCGCGGCGTGCTCACGCTGGTCGGCAGCTCCGACGAGGAGGCCGACCGCGAGCGCGAGCTCGCCGACGCGTTCATGGCGCGCGGCGTGGACGGGCTGATCGTCGCCACGGCCGTCCACGACAACGCCTATCTGCTGCGTGAGCGCGCCGCCGGCCTGGCGCTGGCGTTCGTCGACCGCCCGCCGCGTTTCATCGACGCGGACGCGGTGGTCTGCGACAACGTGGGGGGTGCGCGCACCGCCGTCGAGCACCTGATCGCGGCGGGTCATCGCCGGATCGGGTTCCTCGGCGACCGGCCGGACGTCTTCACGGCCGCGGAGCGCCTTCGCGGGTATCGCGAGGCGCTCGCGAGCCATGGTGTTGCCGACGATCTCGACATGGTCCGGCACCCGAAGTTCCGTGGGGTCGACGCCTATGAGACCACATGCGAGCTGCTCGACGGCAAGGATCCGCCCACCGCGCTGTTCGCCGGTCAGAATCTGATCTCGATCGGCGCGATCCGCGCCGTCCACTCGAGGGGCAGGCAGCACGAGGTGGCGATGGTGGGCTTCGACGACATCCCGCTGGCGGACGTCGTCCAGCCGGGCCTCACGGTGGTCGCCCAGGACCCCCACGCCCTCGGGCGGGCGGCCGCCGAGCTGCTGTTCTCGCGGCTCGACGGCTACGACGGCCCGAGCCGCCTGATCGTGATTCCCACGCGGCTGGTCGAGCGCGGGTCGGGCGAGCTGCAACCCACGGGATAACGGGCCTGCAAAGGTTTGCATCCGGTCACGACCATACGCTCGTTTGCAAACGGTTGTCAACCGGCATACGCTGATTTTCGTGAGCAGCCGCCGCACTCCCACGCTCGCCGACGTGGCCGCCGAGGTGGGCGTGTCGCAGGCGACCGCGTCGCGCGCACTGGCGGACAGCCCGCTCGTGAACGCCAACACCCGGCGGCGCGTGTGGGAGGCGGCGGAGCGCCTGCGCTTCCAGCCCAACCGGCTCGCCCGCTCGCTGCGCAGCGGCGCGACGATGGCCGTGGGGCTCGTCGTGCCCGACGTGGCGACGTCGTTCTACGCGACCGCGCTCAAGAGCGCCCAGGATGTGCTCGAGGCGGCCGGCTACCACGTGCTCGTGCTCAGCACGGGCCGGGCGGCCGAGCGCGAGCGCGAGGCGCTGCGCACGTTGCGGGCGCACCGGGTGGACGGGCTGCTCGTCGCCACCTCGGGTGGCTACGAGGACGTCGGGGTGCCCGCCGTGTTCTTCGACAACGTCCCGGCGCAGGCGGGCGCGGGTGCGGTCGCGATGGACAACGAGGTCGGGATCACGCTGCTCGTCGACCACCTCGCCCGGGAGCACGGCCACACGCGGATCGCCTACATGGGGCCGCCGGAGGCGCTGGGGACGGGGGGCGACCTCCTGCAGGGCGTGGGCCGCGAGCGGCTGGAGGCGTTCCGCGCCGCCGTCGGGCGCGCCGGCCTCGCGCTCCCGCCCGAGTACGTGCGCTCGAGCGACGCGTCGCGCTTCGAGGAGGATGCGCGCCTGGCGGCGCACGAGCTCGTCGCGCTGCCGCAACCGCCGGCCGCGATCGTCGGCGGCACGGACACGCACGGCACCGGGCTCCTGCGCGGGCTGCGCGAGGCGGGGCTGCGCGTGCCCTCCGACGTCGCGCTGGTGTCGTTCGACGAGCCGGTGTCCGCCGACCTGCTCGACCCGCCGATGACGTCGCTCGACCGCCACGACGGCGAGCTGGGAGGGATGGCGGCCGAAGCGCTGCTCCGGGCGCTGCGCGGCGAAGGCGACGGGGAGGGCGATACGGTCCGCGTCCGGCCTCGCTGATCGTGCGCCGGTCGTGCGGGTGCGAGCCCCGGGCTTGACAGAGACCGACCGTCGCTGCAAACCTTTGCAGCGACACAAACGTTTGCAAGGAGGAGGTGGAGGAGGGATGGAGCGGCAGATCGGCGTCGGCGTGATCGGGCTCGGCTGGATGGGCCGGGTGCACACGTCCGCGTACCGGCGGGTGCTCGAGCACTTCCCCGACCTCGGCGTGACGCCCCGGCTGGTCGCCGCCGCGGACGTGAGCCCCGAGCGGCGCGCGCACGCCGAGCACGTCGGCTTCGAGCGCACCCACGAGGACTGGCGCGCGGTCGTCGAGGACCCGCGCGTCGAAGCGGTCTCCATCACCCTCCCCAACGCCATGCACCGCGAGGTCGCGCTGGCCGCCATCGACGCGGGCAAGCAGCTCTGGGTCGAGAAGCCCGTCGGGCGCGGGGTCGAGGACGCCGACCGCGGTGGCCGACGCCGCCCTCGCCGCCGGGACGATCAACGCCGTCGGCTTCTGCTACCGGTTCGCCCCGGCCGTGCAGCACGCCCGCGCGCTGATCGAGGCGGGCGCGATCGGCGAGGTCAACCACTACCGCGGCGTGTTCCTCGCCGACTACGCCAACCGCCCCGACGCCGCCGCCTCGTGGCGCTTCCTGCGCGCGGACGCGGGCTCGGGCGCGCTCGGCGACCTGATGGCCCACATCGTCGACATGACGCACTTCCTGGTCGGCCCGATCGAGCGCCTGAGCGGCCGCACCGCGACGATGATCCCGCGCCGCCCGCCGCTGCCGATCGGGGAGGGCACGCACTTCAGCCGCGTGGCGACCGACGACCTCGTCGACGTCGAGAACGAGGACTGGGCGGCCGCGCTGGTCGAGCTCGACGGCGGCACGGTCGGCTCGCTCGAGGCCAGCCGCGTGATCGTCGGGCCGCACGTGCGGATGCGCTTCGAGGCGCACGGCACGGCCGGCGCGCTGGCCTGGGAGCTCGAGCGGATGAACGAGCTGCAGCGCTTCGAGCTCGCCGAGAACGGCCGCGACGAGGGCTACATGACCGTGCTTCGCCGGGCGCGCAGCATCCGGGCTTCGCGGCCTTCCAGCCCGGCGCGGGCGTGCCGATGGGCTACGACGACCTGCGCGTGCTCGAGGCGGCCGCTTCCTCGCCGCGATCCGCGACGGCGAGCAGCGCGGGCCGGGCCTGGAGGAGATGCGCGGCGACCGCGCGCGTGCTCGACGCGATCGAGCGCTCCGCCGGCAGCGGCGAGCTGGGAGCCGGCGCGATGAGCGTGCGCGTGGCCAACGCGCCGCTCAGCTACGGCGCCTTCGAGATGACCGTCGGCACCGCGTTCGCGGTGCCCGATCCCGAGACGCGTGCTCGCGGCGATCGCCGGCGCGGGCTACGCCGGCACCGACCTCGGCCCGCCCGGCTACCTCGGCGAGGGCGAGTCGCTCTGCCGGCGGCTCGGAGGACAACGAGCTCGAGGTGGTCGGCGGCTTCGTCCCGGTGCGCTTCGCCGAGCGCGACGCCTGGGAGGAGGGCTCGCGGGCCTGCACCACACGCTCGACCTGTTCGCGGCCGCCGGGGCGGCCGGCGCCCGGCCCGTGCTGTGCGACGCGGGCGGCCCGGAGCGCATCGCCAACCCGGGCCGCGGCGGCGAGGACGCCTCGCTGCGGCTGGACGAGGCCCGCTGGCGCACGCTGGTCGAGGGCGTCGCGCGCGCCGCCGACGCGGCTCGCGAGCGCGGCTTCGAGCCGGTCTTCCACCACCACACCTCGACCTACGTCGAGGGGGTCGCCGAGATCGAGCGCCTGCTCGCGGACTCCGACGTCGCGCTGCTGCTCGACAGCGGGCACATCGCGGTGGCCGGCGGCGACGCCGTCCAGGCGCTCGCGCGACTGGGGCGACCGGATCGGCGCGGTGCACATCAAGGACGTCCGGCTCGACGTCCTGGAGGGCGTCAAGGCCGAGCGCGCCGACTCGCTGACGGCGTGGCGGCGCGGTCTGTTCTGCGGGCTCGGCGAGGGCGACGTCGATCTGGAGCGCTTCTGCGGCGCGCTCGCGGCCCGCGGCTACGACGGCTGGGTCGTCGTCGAGCAGGATCGCGTGCTCGAGGACGGCGGCGCGTTCGCCGACGCCTCCGCCGAGCAGGCCGCGCAACCGCGACTGGCTGCGCGAACACGCAGGGTGGTGAGCATGAGCTTCGAGATCATCACGATGGGCCGGATCGGCGTGGACGTCTACCCGCTGCAGACCGGCGTCTCCCTGCGCGAGGTCGAGACGTTCGGCAAGTTCCTCGGCGGCAGCCCGGCGAACGTCGCCGTGGCCGCCGCCCGCTACGGGCGCTCGGTCGCCGTCATCACCCGCACGGGGGCCGACCCGTTCGGCGAGTACCTGCACGACGCGCTGCGCGGCTTCGGCGTCGACGACCGCTACGTGACACCGGTGCCGGGCCTGCCGACGCCGGTCACGTTCTGCGAGATCTTCCCGCCCGACGACTTCCCGCTGTACTTCTACCGCGAGCCGAAGGCGCCCGACCTGGAGATCCACCCGGAGGAGCTGGACCTAGACGCGATCCGCGCCGCCACGGTGTTCTGGGTCACCGGGACCGGGCTCTCGCAGGAGCCCAGCCGCAGCGCGACGCTCGCCGCGCTCGAGGCGCGCGGGCGCCACGGCATCACGGTGTTCGACCTCGACTACCGGCCGATGTTCTGGGGCTCGCGCGAGGAGGCCCGCGCGCAGGTACGCGCGCGCGCTTCCGCTCGCCACGGTGGCGGTCGGCAACCTCGACGAATGGGACACCGCGGTCGGCGTCCGCGACCCGCGCTCGGCGGCGTCGACCGAGGGCCTGGACCTTGCCGTCGTCAAGCAGGGGCCGGCCGGCGTGCTCGCGCGCCGTGGCGACGAGTGGGTCGGTGGATCCGCCCGTCCGCGTCGAGGTCGTCAACGGCCTCGGCGCGGGCGACGCGTTCGGCGGCGCGCTCTGCCACGGGCTGCTGGCGGGCTGGGACCTGACTCGGCTGATGCGCTTCTGCAACGCCGCCGGCGCGCTCGTGGCGTCGCGGCTCGCCTGCGCGGACGCGATGCCCGACGAGTCCGAGGTCGAGGCGCTCATCGAGGAGGCCATAGATGCTTGAGATCACCCCCGAGTCGGCCGGCTGGGCCTACTGCGGGCTCACCGTCGTCGAGGGCGCGCACGCGCTCGACACGGGGCCGAACGAGCTCGTGGTGCTCCCGCTCGAGGGCGGCTGCGAGGCGACCGTCGACGGCGAGACGTACACGCTCGAGGGCCGCGACGGCGTCTTCACCGGTATCACGGACTGCCTCTACGTCCCGCGCGACTCGCGCCTCGAGCTGTCCGGGGACGGCCGGTACGCACTGCCCTCGTCGCGCTGCGAGCACCGGCTCCAGCCGGTTCACGTCGCCGCCGCCGACGTGTCCGTCGAGCTGCGCGGCGGCGGACAGGCGAGCCGCCAGATCAACAACTTCTGCGGCCCGGGCACGAGCTTCGCGGATCGCCTGCTCGCCGTGGAGGTCGTCACGCCGGAGGGCAACTGGTCCTCATATCCGCCGCACAAGCACGACGAGGACGTGCCGGGCGTCGAGACCGCGCTCGAGGAGATCTACTATTTCGAGGTCGCGGGGGGCGGCTTCGGCTACCAGCGGGCCTACGGGCCCGAGGTCGACATCCTGCGCGAGGTGCGCAGTGGCGACACCGTGCTGCTGCCCACCGGCTACCACGGCCCGTCGATGGCCGCGCCCGGCTACCACCTCTACTACCTCAACGTGATGGCGGGGCCGGGAGGGCGCGAGTGGCTGTTCACCGACGACCCCGCGCACGCCTGGCTTCGGGAGGTCCTGGACGGCCAGGAGATGGATCCCCGGCTGCCGCTGAGCTCCGTCAGGAGGCGCGCATGAAACTGACCGTCGCCCAGGCCATCGTCCGCTTCCTGGCCGCCCAGTACACCGAGCGCGACGGAGAGCGGCGGCGGCTGATCGCCGGCTGCTTCGGCATCTTCGGCCACGGCAACGTGGCCGGGGTCGGGCAGGCGCTGCTGCAGGAGCCCGGCCTCATGCCCTACTACCAGGGCCGCAACGAGCAGGGGATGGTCCACGCGGCGGCGGGCTACGCGCGCATGAGCAACCGCCTCTCGACGCTCGCGTGCACGGCGTCCGTCGGCCCGGGCTCGACCAACATGCTCACGGGCGCGGCGCTCGCGACGATCAACCGCCTGCCCGTCCTGCTGCTCCCGGGTGACGTGTTCGCCACGCGCGCGGCCGGCACCGTGCTGCAGGAGCTCGAGGACCCGACGAGCTACGACGTGTCGGTCAACGACTGCTTCAAGCCGGTATCGCGCTACTGGGACCGGATCGAGCGCCCCGAGCAGCTCGCCCCGGCGCTGCTCGCCGCGATGCGCATCCTGACCGACCCCGTCGACACGGGCGCGGTCACGCTCGCGTTGCCCCAGGACGTGCAGGCCGAGGCTTGGGACTGGCCCGGCGAGCTGTTCGAGCGGCGCGTATGGCGCGTCCGCCGCCCGCTGCCCGAGGCCGCACCCCTGGCCGAGGCGGCCGCGCTGCTGCGGGGCGCGACCCGCCCGCTGATCGTCTCGGGCGGCGGCACGATCTACGCCGACGCGACGGACGCGCTGCGCGAGCTGGCCGAGGCGACCGGCATCCCGGTCGCCGAGACGCAGGCCGGCAAGGGCTCGCTGCCCTACGACCACCCGAGCAGCGTGGGCGCGATCGGCGCCACCGGCACCACCGCGGCCAACGCGCTGGCGCGCGACGCCGACGTGGTGCTCGGCGTCGGCACACGGTGGAGCGACTTCACGACCGCCTCGCGCAGCCTGTTCGGCGCCGCGACGCGGTTCGTGAACCTCAACGTCGCGCCGGTCGACGCGTTCAAGCAGGCCGGACTGCCGCTCGTCGCCGACGCCCGCGAGGGGCTGGAGGCGCTGGCCGAGGCGCTCGAGGGCTTCTCCGTGCCCGATGAGCACCGCGCGCGGGCCCGCGACCTCGCCGCCGCGTGGGACGAGGTGGTCGAGCGGGCCTACCGGCTCGGGCACGGCCCGCTGCCGGCCCAGAGCGAGGTGATCGGCGCGGTCAACCGCGTCTCCGGCCCGCGCGACGTCGTCGTCTGCGCCGCGGGCAGCATGCCCGGCGACCTGCACAAGCTGTGGCGGACGCGCGACCCCAAGGGCTACCACGTCGAGTACGGGTTCTCGTGCATGGGCTACGAGATCGCCGGCGGGCTTGGCGTCAAGATGGCGGCGCCGGAGCGCGAGGTCATCGTGATGGTCGGGGACGGGTCGTACCTGATGATGGCCCAGGAGCTGGTCACCGCCGTCGCCGAGGGCTTCAAGCTCACGGTCGTCATCGTCCAGAACCACGGCTATCAGTCGATCGGCGCGCTGTCCGAGTCGGTGGGCTCGCAGCGGTTCGGGACCCGCTACCGCTACCGCGACACCGACCGCACGCTGCCGGTCGACCTCGCCGCCAACGCGGAGAGCCTGGGCGCGGCCGTCGTCCGGGTCACGACCGTCGCGGAGCTCGAGGCCGCACTGCGCGACGCGCAGGAGGCGACCCGCACGACCGTGGTGCACGTCGAGACCGACCCGCTCGTGGGCGCGCCCGACTCCGAGGCCTGGTGGGACGTGCCCGTCGCCGAGGTGTCCGAGCTCGAGAGCACGCGGGCCGCCCGCTCGGAGTACGAGCGTGACAAGCGGACCCAGCAGAGCTACCTGAGCACGCACGAGCGAGTGGAGACCCCGTGAGCACCATCTCGGTCGGCGTCATCGGCGCGGGGGTCATGGGTGCCGAGCACGTGCGCAGGCTCGCCGCCGAGGTGGCGGGGGCCGGCGTCGCGGCGGTCGCCGACGCGGACATCGCGCGCGCCGAGGCCGTGGCGGCCGCCGCGGGCGGTCGGGCCTACACGGATCCGTTGGCGCTCATCCGCAGCGACGATGTGGACGCCGTGCTGGTCGCCTCCTCCGACGCGACGCACGCGGACTTCGTGCTCGCGTGCCTCGCGGAGGGCAAGCCGGTGTTGTGCGAGAAGCCACTGGCCACGACGGCGGAGGCGAGCCTGCTGGTGGCCGAGGCCGAGGCGGCGTCCGGGCGGCGGCTGGTGCAGGTGGGCTTCATGCGCCGCTTCGACCCCGCCTATGTCGCGATGAAGCAGGAGCTGGACTCGGGACGGTTGGGCGAGCCGCTGATGCTGCATTGCGTGCACCGCAACCCGAGCTGCCCGCCGACCTTCACGTCCGAGATGCTGATCACGAGCTCCTTGACCCACGAGCTCGACGTGGTCCGCTGGCTCACGGGCGAGGAGATCGTCTCGGCGACCGTCCTCACCGCGCGCTCGTCGAGCCGTGCCGGCGCGCTTCGCGACCCGCAGCTGGCGATCCTGGAGACCGAGAGGGGCGTGCTGGTCGACGTCGAGGTGTTCGTCCACGCCGGCTACGGCTACGACATCCGCTGCGAGTTGGTAGGGGAGGAGGGCACCGCGTCGCTGCCCGAGGCCGTCGCGCCGAGCTTCGTGCAGCGCTTCGCCGACGCCTACCGGCTGGAGCTCCAGCACTGGGTCGACGCCGTGGCTGCCGCCGGCCCCACCGGGCCGAGCGCCTGGGACGGGTACGCCGCGAGCGCCGTCGCCGACGCCTGCCTATCGTCGCTGGCCAACGGCGGGCCGGTGGAGGTCCGGCTCGCGCGGCGCCCGGCGCTGTACGCCTGATGCGCATCGCGATCCTCGGCACGGGGCGGATGGGGCGCGCCCGCGCGGAGCTGCTCCGCTCGGAGGAGGTGCTGCTCGCCGGGCACGACCCGGCGCGCACCGCGGTCGTGGCGGCGGAGTGCGGCGCGGCGCCGGTGACGGTGGCGGCGGCGCTGGCGAGCGCGCCCGACGGCGTGGTGGTCGCGTCCTCGACCGAGCGCCACGCCGAGCAGCTGCTCGCGGCCGCCGAGCTCGGCGTGCCGGTGCTGTGCGAGAAGCCGATCGCGCTCACCGTCGAGGACACGCGCGCCGCGGTCGAAGCGCTCGCGCGCTCAGGCGCGGTGGTGCAGGTCGGCTTCCAGCGCCGCTTCGACCCGGGGATCGCCGCCGCGCGAGCGCATGACGTCGGGACCCTCTACTCGGTGCGCATCACCGCACGCGACGCCGAGCCGGCGGAGGAGCACTACATCCCGGGCAGCGGCGGCATGTTCCGCGACATGCACGTGCACGATTTCGACCTCGCGCGCTGGATCACCGGCCGGGAGGTGGCCACGGTGTACGCGACGGGCGCCGTCCGCGGGTTCGAGCGCTTCGCCCGCCACGGCGACGTCGACACGTCGGCGATCGTGCTGACGATGGACGACGGGATGCCGGTCCTGATCGACGGCTCCCGCCACGACCCGCGCGGCTACGACGTGCGCGTGGAGCTGCTCGGCTCCGAGGACGCGCTCGTCGTCGGGCTCGACGACCGAACGCCGCTGACCCGGCTCGGCGCGCCCCCGCCGCGCGACCCGTGGAGCTCGTTCGTCGAGCGCTTCGCGGAGGCCTTCGCCGGCGAGACCGCCGCCTTCGTCGGCCTCGTGCGGGAGGGCGGCGAGAGCCCGTGCCCACCGGAGAGCGCCCTGGAGGCGCTGCGCGTCGCCGTCGCCTGCGACGTGTCGCGCGCCGGGGGGCGGCCGGTCGCGATGGCCGAGGTGACCTGAGACGGTCGCGCTTCGCGTTCATCGAGCGGTGGCCGGCCACCCCGTCGAGGCGGCTACGCCGGGGTGATCAGGACCTTCGCGCTGCGGTCGGCGTCGAGCGCGGTCTGCATGGCCTCGGGCGCGTCGGCGACGTCGAAGCGGTGGGAGACCATATCGGCGAACGGGATGCTGTCGGCGTGGCGGGCCATCAACGCGAGCGTACGGTCGTAGACGAGCAGGTCCTCGCCCCCGATCCCGAGCAGCGCCAGGTTGCGCCCGCACAGGACCGCGGGGTTGAACGACTCCTCGCCCATGTCCACGAACGCGCCCACCTCGATGATCGTGCCGCCGTCGCGCACCATCCGCACGGCCTGGCCAAAGGAGCCCGGGAAGCCGGTGGCGTCGACGACGAGGTCGATGTCCTTGAGCTCGTCGGCCGCCGCCGGCTCCGCGCCGGCGACGCGCGCCGCGACGTCGAGGCGCTTCTGCGAACGGTCGACGGCGAACACGCGCCCCGCGCCCATCAGCGCGGCCTTGACCGCGTGCGCCTGGCCGAGCGCTCCGACGCCGACGACCGCCACGGTGTCGCCCGGCCGGAAGCCCGCCGGGCTCGGGAGCTGCGCGGCCCGCTCGAGGCTGTGGGTGACCGCGAAGATCTCCGTCATCACCGCCACCTCGTCGGGCAGCGCGTCCGGGACGCGGAACAGGCCGGTGCGGGGCTTGAGGTACATGTACTCGGCCCAGCCGCCCCATAGGTGGGGTGCCACGTCGGCGGCCAGCGCGTTGCCGTAGCTGTCGAGTTCCTGGCAGAGGAAGTACGGGAAGCCGCGCTGGCATGGGCGGCAGTGGCCGCACGCGCGGTTGGGCGCGGGCACCACCCGGTCGCCGGGCTCGAGCGGCGTGCCGTCGCCCGCGTAGGCGGGGGCGCCATCGCCGATCGCCTCGACGATGCCGACGTTCTCGTGGCCCTGGATCAGCGGGTACGTGCCGCCGCGCGCCTTCGTCTCCGAGCCCGGGTACTGGTCGACCTCACCGCGGAACGTGTGCTTGTCCGTGCCGCAGATGCCCGACGCGAGCATCCGCAGCAGCACCGCTCCCGGCTCCAGCGCCTTGGGATACGGGTAGTCGCGGACCTCGAGCTGGTAGGGGGCGACAAGCGTGGCGGCTTGGACGGTGGTCACGGGTGGCTCCTCGGTCGCGGCGTATCCTGGAGTGAAGCGCATGCTCCGCAGACGACGCTCGCGCAGCGATATCGCGACGGTGGACGAGCCGGGCGCTCGTGTGATCTCCGTGGTCTGGGACGAGACCGACCGGGACGCGGCGGAGCGGCGCGAGCGGGCGTGGCGCGAGCTGCGCTCGATCGTCGCCGAGGCGGTCATCTGGCAGGACGCGGCCAACGAGGTGCTCGCCGCCGTCAGCCGCCGCGAGCCGCTCTCCGAGCTGGCCCCCCGCGGCGGCCCGCTGGTCCGGCGCTTCTTCGAGCTCAAGGCCCGCCTCCCGGAGTCCAGGGACGCCGACGTGCGGCGCATCACCGAGGTCCTCGGGCCGGTCTTCGACCACCACGCCCTGATGCTGTCCTCCTCGCTGGACATGCTCGCCGTCGACTGGCGCTCGGAGCGGCTCGTCGAGGAGCTCGAGCGCATCACCGGCCTCGGCGCGCCTGCGCAGCGCCTGGAGGAGATCCGCGCCCAGCTGACCGTGCCGTAGCTGCGCGAGGGTGGGCGTTCCAGGGATATTGGAATCGTTCCAATTCCGGGGCTGATCTGTTGCAGGGTCCGGCGCCGCAACCGCCCTCGAAGGGAGCACCACGTGTTGTTGCCGACGAGGCCCCAGTTGCCGTCCTCGGTGACGGGTCCCGCCGAGCAGGGTCCGCGGATCGAGGGGCGCGTGACGCGCGCGCAGATCCCGCGCACCAACGACCACCAGCAGGCCGGTGAGCGCTACCAGCTCTCCGAGCAGTGGGAGAAGGACGACCTGGTCGGCAACCTCACCACGCTGCTGGGCGAGTGCGACCGCCCGATCCAGGAGCGCATGGTCTGGCACCTGTTCCTGTGCGACGACGAGCTCGGGCGGCGCATCGGCGACGGCCTCGGGATCTCCGCCGACGACGTCAAGCACCTGAAGCCGATCCCGACCCAGGGCTGGAGCGACCTCGAGCAGTCCCGCCTGGACAACCTGGGCAACAACGGCCCGCGTGACGTCGAGGGCCTCGACATGACCCACTGCGTGCCGAACGAGCACGCCGCGGTGGCGGACGAGACCGTCAGCGCGTAGCGGACTTAACAATTGCCCACGCCCTGCCGATCATGCGGGGCGTGGGCACGTCCGTCCCCGATCGCTTCTCCGATCCGCTCAGCGCCGCGCTGCCTGATGGCGGCGCCCGCGCCCGGCTGAGGCTGCGGCTGGCCGGCGCCCTGCTCTTCGCGGCGGGCGCGCTCACCATGATCTCCGTGCTGGCCGCGCCGGACCCGGACGTCTCCGACCATCCGGCGCTCACCACGTGCGCCGTCGTGTACGCCGCCATCGCGGCCATCCTGCTGGCGTGGCGCAACGCGCCCACCCCGGTGCTGCACGCGATCTGCCCGGCCGGGACGCTCGGCGTCACCGCCGCGCTGGCGTTCGCGGAGCCGATCGGGCTGACGCCGATCTTCTACCTGTGGCCGATGCTGGTGGGGGCCTACTTCCTCGGACGGCGCGAGGTCGCGGTCAACCTCGCGCTCGCCATCGCCAGCTGCGGCATCACGCTCGCGCTGTGGGTCGACCCGGTGCTGCGGGCGGCGAGCTTCATGGCCGTGCTCGCCATCGTGGGCGTCGTCACCGTCGTGATCGTCGTGCTCCGGGAGCAGGTGCTCGCGCTGGTGATGCGCCTGCGCGTGCTGGCCAGCCACGACTCGTTGACCGGCGCGCTCAACCGCGGCGCGTTCGAGCAGCGGCTCGACGCCGAGCTCGCCCGCTCGCAGCGCATCACCGCGCCGCTCTCGCTGATCGTCTTCGACGTCGACCACTTCAAGGCGATCAACGACTCCTTCGGCCACGCGGCCGGCGACACGGCGCTCCGCACGATCGGTCGCGAGGTCTTCGGCTCGATGCGCCGGTCTGACGTCTTCGGGCGCCTCGGCGGCGAGGAGTTCGGCCTGATCCTGCCCGACACCGACATGGCGGGTGCCGCCATCGTGGCCGACAAACTGCGCCGCAGGCTCGCGGAGTACGGCACCGGGCCGGCGCTGACGGTGTCCATCGGCGTGGCCGAGGCGGAGACGCTGGATGCGCGCCGCAGCTCGGCGGCGATGCTCGACGAGGCCGACCGCGCGCTGTACGCGGCCAAGCGGGCGGGCCGCGATCGCGTCGTGTGCTCCGACCAGCTCGACGCGCGCGCCCGCGTCGTCTGGCCGCAAGCTGCCGTTTAGCGCTGCTTCTTGCCCTTCTCGTCCGGCCAGTGGCCGTGCTCGGAGAGGTACTCGCGCGCCGCCTCCTCGCGGTGGCGCTCCTTGTCGCCTATGGCGCCGATCCGGAACAGCACGTTGAGCAGCAGCAGTGAGAGGCCGGCGCCCACGCACATGGCGAAGCCCTCGTAGCGGCTGCTGTCGGGGGCCACGATCAACAGGACGAAGCCGGCCACCACGAGGCCGGCCGGCAGGCCGTAGCGGACGACCTTGAGCACCATCAGCTCGCCTCGCCCATGTCGGACACGCGCAGGTGGACGGCGCGGCCCTTCCGCAGCTTCCACGTCCACACCGCGGTGCGGCGGACCTCCGCCTCGTCGGAGCGGCCCGTGACGTAGCCCATGACGATCACCGAGCCGGGGACGGCGCGGAAGTCGGTCGCGTGCAGCTCGAGCTCATGCCAGATGCGCTCGACGTCGGCGAAGTACTCGCGCAGCCCCGCGTGCCCGCGATACGGCTCGGTGCGGCCGATCGCGCGCGCCGTGCCGTCCGCGTGGATCTCGCACTCCGCGTCGATGAAGGCGAGCGCGCCCTCGATGTCGCGGGCGGCGAACGCCGCGTAGATCGCGCGGACGACGTCGATGTCGTCGGTGAGCCCGGAGGGGTTGCCGTAGTACTCGGGGCGTGACACCGCCGGGATGATGGCAGCATGGGCTAGGCGCGACCGGTCCAGGCGGCGAGCTTGACGAGCGTCGAGACGTGCTCGACGTGGCCGGCGAGCACGCACGTCCGCCCGTCGCGTTCGAAGACGGCGATGTCGTGATCGCGGCGCGGGTCGTGGGAGAGGGCGATCTCCAGCCCGTCGCGGTGCACGATCCTCGAGCCCTCGGGCGGGTCGACGGCCGGGCCCGGGAGGATCGTGTAGGCGATCCGGTGGCCCATGTGCTCGTAGAAGACGGTCGTCGTCGCGCGCCCGCCGAGCGTGTCGCGGCGCGTCCCGCTCTCCTGCCAGCCGAACTCGCGGCTCCAGTCGGGGAACGGCACGCCGTCGACGCTGGCTTGGAGGACCTGCCCCGAGGACGCGGGGGCGGGCGCTGTGGCGGGCTCGTGGGCCAGCTCCGCGGCTTCCCCGACGAGCGACGGGCCGGTCGGCTGGGTGACCAGGACCACGGCCGCGAGCAGCGCGGCGAGCGCGACCGCGAGCCTCGGCGCCCAGCGCGGTGCCCGCGGGGCCGCGGCCGGCGCGAGCACGGCGGGCCCGGGGGAGGGGGCGGGCCCGTCGGCGAGCGCGCGCCGGACGCGGGCCTGGCGCTCCAGCAGACGGGCGCCGTCGGGGATCTCTCGCAGCCGGGCTTCCGCCCGGCGACCCTGCAGGACGCCGTCGGCGAGCTTCGTGAGCAGGATCCGGTCGCGGTCTGTCAGCTGCGTGGTCATGACGCTTCGAGGGCGGCCGCCAGTTGCTCGCGGGCACGGAACGAGGCGGCTCATGATCGTGCCCGTCCGGGTCTTCAGCGCGCGTGCGGCCTCCTTGTAGGACAGGCCGACGACGTCGACCGCCACGATCGTCACGCGCAGCGGCTCGGAGAGCTCGCTCATGGCGGCGTAGGCCAGCCGCGCGTCCAGCGCCAGCTCCTGCGCGGCGCGCTGGTCGGGCACCCACTCGAAGTCCTCGGGGGGAGCCGGCGAGGTCCGCCGGCGGGCGGCGGTCGTCGCCTGCGCGCTCCACGTGTGGTGCAGCACGCGCAGCAGATAGGCGAGGTCGCGGTCGCGCTTGACGAAGCGCGGACGCCGCAGCACCCGCTCGAAGGTGTCCTGGACCAGGTCCTCGGCGTCATGGCGCGACCCGCACAGCGCGTACGCCGCGCGGTACAGGCGCCGGCGGTGGTCCTCCATCGCCGAGGGATCGAGGCGCTCGCAGTCGCTGGGGGCGGGCAAGTCGCCGTCCTTGACGGCGGTCGCGGCTTGGGAAAGGCTCATCACCAATCCACGAGTAGGCGAGCGCCATCCCTATTCCATGGGGCTTGCCGCACCTGTCGCCGCGCTGACGTGAGCGGCCCCGTGCGGAATGCCGCGGCGCGTCAGGGGCTCGTACGTGGCATGACCAACACCACACGAACCCCTCGCTTGCTCGCGGCGCTGCTATGCCGGAGCGTAGCGCTGTCCGGCTGAGCCGCCGATCGCGACTCGCGCGGTGACCGGCCCGGGCGCCGCCGCCGCCACGCCTTCGCCGTCGCGCCGTCCGCGTACGCGGCCGACAGCTCCCAACTCCTCCTCGTGCACGGCTACGGCGACTCGTCGGAGGGCAAGGACTGCAACGGGAGCACGTGGCGCAACGCGCTCACCTACTACGGGTCAGCGGGCGGCCGCGACCGCGGCTCGATGACCACGATCGGCTACTACGAGGGCGACGACGGCCGAGCACGGCGCGGCGCACGGCTGCGACGTCGTCGTCGGGGACGGGAAGGCGACGAACGAGCGGCCGATCCAGGACATCGCCCGGGACCTCGCCAACCACATCGACGACGAGTACACGAGCCGCGGCAAGGCGGTCGACATCATCGCCCACTCGATGGGCGGCCTGATCACGCGCGTCGCGCTGCTCGGCTCGGCGCAGGGCTGGGACGGCTTCCCCTCCAAGCTGAACGTGAGCAACGTCGTCACGCTCAGCACGCCGCACCAGGGCGTCGCGGACGGTTTCGCGCACGACGACCGGCAGTGGAACCAGATGGCGAAGGGCTCGCCGTTCTTGACGCGCCTGCACGAGCCGGGCAGCGGACTCGACGGCGACTGGGCCGAGGGCACCGACTGGAGCCTCGTGGGCTCCGACGAGGACGAGACGGTCGTGTTCGCCTCCGGGATCGACCACGGCAACCACGCCGACCAGAAGTACGGCTACTGGGACGAGTCGGGAGACAGCGGCGAGGTGACCCACAGCGCCGTCCGCACCCTCTACGGCGAGAACGGCTACAAGCTCAACTACTCGCGCGGCGGGGAGACCCACACCACCGAGCCGGCTGGTCGCCGCTCAAGACCGCCTTCCAGGCGGCCACGCAGGTCGGTGACGGGCTGCCGACCGCGAGCGCTCTGAACTGGCGACGGCTGCCCGGACGCCGACGGCTTCGAGTGCGCGCACGCCACCGTCCCGCGCGACCATGCGGATCCCGGCGGCGCGACGTTCCGGCTTGCGGTCGCGCGGCTGCCCGCGCGCGATCGCGAGCACCGGATCGGCTCGCTGTTCGTGAACTTCGGCGGGCCGGGCAGCCCCGACGTCAACACGCTCAAGGCCAACGGCAAGCAGTTGTTCGCGGCGCTCAACCGCCGGTTCGACATCGTCAGCTTCGACCCGCGGGGCGTCGGCGAGTCGGAGCCGGCCGTCGACTGCGACGTCGACCAGGAGGCCGACGGGCCGTTCTCGCAGCCGTTCATGACCCCGCTGACCTCGATGCGCGCGGCACGTGGCCGCCGATCGGCGCTACGCGAGGCGCTGTGAGCGCCGCAACCGGGGGTGCTTCCGTACGTCGGGACCGCCAACGTCGCGCGCGACATGGACCTGCTGCGTCGCGCCGTCGGCGACAGCCGGCTCTCGTACCTCGGCCTCTCCTACGGCACCTACCTCGGCGCGACCTACGCGAGCCTGTTCCCGCACGCCTACCGCGCGCTGGTGCTCGAGGGCGCGCTGGACCCCGACCGCTACGCCAACCGCCCGATCGGCATGCGCGCCGACCTGGCGGCGGCGCAGGAGCGCGCCGTCGGCCGCTTCCTGGAGGCGTGCGCGCGCGGACCAGACCGCGTGCAGCGGGCTTCGGCGGCGCCGACCCGCACGAAGCGCTGGACGCGCTGATCGCGCGCCTCGACGAGCGGCCGCTGGCGGTCGGCGACCGGACGCTGGACGGCGACGACGTCGCGCGTGGCGCTCGGCGGCGGCGTCCACGCCAAGTCCCGCTGGGGACTGCTCGGCAAGGGCCTTGCGGCGGCCGAGCAGCGGCGACGGGGCGCTGTTGCGCGAGATCGCGGACGGCTTCTACGGCCACGACGGCCGCCACCGTCCGCTCCTGGACCAGTTCTTCGCCGTCACCGCGGCCGACCAGCGCCACCCGCGCGGCCTGCAGCCCTACCTCGACGCGGGCGAGGACGCGTGGCAGGCCCACGACCACTCCGCGTTCCTGGCCGGCTACACCGGCCACGCCTGGGCCGCGAGCCGCGCGCGTCCGGTGGGCGTTACCGCGGGCCGTTCCGTGCCGCGGCGTCAGCGCCCACCGTGCTGGTGGTCGGCACGACCTTCGACCCGGCGACGCCCTACAAGCACGCGCAGGGCCTGACCCGGCAACTCGGCAACGCGCGGCTGCTGACGATGGACGGGGACGGCCACGGCGCTTACGGCGGCGAATCGCCGTGCGTCGACGCGACCGTGGACGCCTACCTCGAGCGCGGTGTCGTGCCCGAGGTGGGCCGTCGCTGCCGGCAGGAGACGCCGTTCGAGGCGCCCTAGCCGCGCGGGAAGCGGCGGCCCTGGGGCACGGCGCGCGTCCAGGCGCGCGGCGCGTCGGCGGTGGCCGCGACGCCGTCCGGCATCCTGGCCTCGACGGCCGGCTTGGGGGTCACGGGGCGCAGCGGATAGGCGCGGTGGCGGGGCGGAACCGGGGGTTTCTTGTCCATGCAAGCCATCCAATCGGCGCCGGCGTGCGCCTCCCATGGCCCGCCGGACAGGGTTCCCGGCGCCGGTCCGGCCCGGATGCGCCAAGCTCTCGCCGGTGCCGCGCCCACGTCCCCTCGCACGCTCATCGACGGGCGGCCCGACGACCCGGGCCGCACGATCGCGCGCCGCGCGATGCTGCTGCGTCATCCCGGCCGTGCTGGCGGCCAACGTCGTGGGCGCGATCGTCGTGTTCGTGCTCGTCGTGTGGGTGCTCCCGCTCCCCGAGCTCGAGAACCGCGACACGGTCCTGATCGTCAACCTCGCGGCGGAGGGCGCCTAC
The DNA here is from genome assembly GCA_963764385.1 of uncultured Solirubrobacteraceae bacterium. Taxonomy (GTDB): domain Bacteria; phylum Actinomycetota; class Thermoleophilia; order Solirubrobacterales; family Solirubrobacteraceae; genus DATFQI01. Next base: position 320,894 of record CAVXSJ010000011.1, read on the forward strand.
CTGCTGTTCGCCGGCGTCGCCGGGACGATCTGGGGCCTCGGGCAGTGGAGCTCGACGCGCCGCTGGCTGGAGGAGGACCGCGAGCCGACGGCGGAAGAGCGGCGCGCCACGCTCCGCGTGCCGCTGCGGCAGCTGCACGTCGCGGGCCTGCTGTGGCTCGGCGCCGTGCTCGGGTTCTTCGCGCTCAACGTCAGCTGGTCGTTCCTGCTGGCGGTGATCATCAGCGTGACCACGCTGCTCGGCGGCGTCACGACCAGCGCGATGAGCTACCTGCTGGCCGAGCGGATCATGCGCTCCGCCTCCGCGCGGGCGCTCGCGCACGGGATGCCGGACAAGCCCGTGCTGCCCGGCGTCACGCCGCGGGCGCTGCTGGCGTGGGCGCTCGGGAGCGGGGTGCCGCTGGCCGGGCTGTGCGCGGTGGCGATCGTCGCGCTCGCCGGACAGGACGTGGGCGAGCAGCAGCTGGCGGTGACCGCGTTGGTGCTCGGCGGGGTGGCCGTCGCTCGTCGGGGTGACCATCACGTGGCAGGCGGCGAAGGCGGTCGCGGACCCCGTCCACTCCGTGCGCGACGCGCTGCGCCGCGTCGAGGCGGGCGACATCGAGACGCAGGTCCCGGTGTTCGACGGCAGCGACCTCGGGCTGCTGCAGGCCGGCTTCAACCGCATGAACGCGGGCCTGCGCGAGCGCGAGGAGCTGCGCGACCTGTTCGGGCGCCACGTCGGCGAGGACGTCGCGCGCGCCGCGGTCGAGCGCGGGATCGAGCTGGGCGGCGAGGAGCTCGACGTGGCGGTGCTGTTCGTGGACGTCGTCGGCTCGACGCAGCTGGCCGCCGAGAATCCGCCGCAGGAGGTCGTCGCGCGGCTGAACGCGTTCTTCGGCGTGGTCGTCGAGGTGGTCGAGGAGCACGGCGGCTGGATCAACAAGTTCGAGGGCGACGCGGCGCTGGCGGTGTTCGGCGCGCCGCTCCCGCTCGACAACGCGTCGGCGTGCGCGCTGGCCGCCGCCCGCGAGCTCGCCCGCCGGCTGGGCGACGACGCCGACGGCCTGCAGGCGGGGATCGGCGTGTCCGCGGGGCGGGCGGTGGCGGGCAACGTGGGGGCGGAGACGCGCTTCGAGTACACCGTGATCGGCGACCCGGTCAACGAGGCCGCGCGGCTGTGCGAGCTGGCCAAGGACACCGAGGCGGGCGTGCTCGCCTCGGCGGGGGCGCTGGAGCGCGCCGGCGACGAGGAGTCGAGCCGCTGGCGCGAGGGCGAGCCGGTGCGGCTGCGCGGGCGCCGCGAGGAGACGCGGCCCGCCGCGCCCGCCTAAGCCTGAATCCACTAAGCCGCGATCGCGCCCGCCGGCTCCTCGTCGATCGCCAGCCGCAGCGGCTGCGGCACCGGCGGTCACTCGGCGGTCGATGTGCCGGCGGCCGGCGAGCAGGATCGCCGAGCGCGATCAGCACGGCGCCGGCGCCGACCAGGAACGGCGCCTCCGAGCGAGACGCCCTCGGCCAGCTTGCCGGCCAGGAACGGGGCGATCGCGCCGCCCGCGAAGCGCAGGAACGAGTACGCCGAGGACGGCGACGGGGCGCTCGACCGGCGAGACCTTCATGACCGCCTCGGTGAGGACGGTGTTGATCATGCCGAGGAAGGCGCCGGCGACGATCACGGCGGTGGCGAGCACGGCCGGCGAGCCCTCGCTCGGCCGCCATCACGATGAGGATCGCGGCGATCGCCACGTACATGCCCGCCGAGCGTCGGCACGACGCCGAAGCCGGCCTCGCACCCGCGGGGCGACGAAGACGGAGAACATCGCGACCATCAGGCCCCAGCCGAAGAACACGAAGCCCGAGCGCGTGCGCGCCCATGTGCAGCGGGAACGGCGTGTAGGCGAGCAGCGTGAAGAAGCCGAAGTTGTAGAACAGCGCGACCAGGCCGCGCGATCAGCAGGCCGCGGTGGCGCAGCGCCTTCAGCGGCTCGGTCAGCGAGACCTTGCTGCGTCGGCGTCGGGCATCGGCCCGAGCAGCACGACGATCGCGACGAAGCCGATCGCCATCAGCGCGGCGGTGCCGAAGAACGGGCCGCGCCAGGAGATGTCGCCGAGCAGGCCGCCGAGCAGCGGCCCGGAGGCGATGCCGAGGCCGAGCGCGGCCTCGTAGAGGATGATCGCGCCGCGCCACGCCGCCGCTGGCGGCGCCGATGATCACGGCCAGCGCGGTGGCGATGAACAGCGCGTTGCCCAGGCCCCAGCCGGCGCGGAAGCCGACGATCTCGCCCACGCTGCCCGGACGCGCCGGCCAGCGCGCTGAAGACGACGACGAGCACGAGGCCGGCCAGCAGCGTGCGGCGCGGGCCGATGCGGCTCGAGACCCAGCCCGTGACCAGCATCGAGACGCCGGTGAAGGCGAAGTAGCTGGTGAACAGCAGCTCGACCTGGCTGGGCGAGGCGTCGAGCTGGGTGGCGAGCGCGGGGAGGATCGGGTCGACGAGGCCGATGCCCATGAACGCGACGACGCAGGCGAAGGCGACGGCCCAGACGGCCTTGGGTTGGCGGGTCACGGGTCGGGCGAGCTCCTTCGATGAGCTTGTCCAGCACGGGCAGCGCGGCGGCGAGCGCCTCGCGCTCCTCGGGGTCCAGCGCGGCGAGCCGCGCCTCGACGGCGGCGGCGCGCGCCTCGCGGATGCGCGAGCAGGCGCTCCAGCCCCTCGGCGGTGATCGTCACCAGCACGGCGCGCGCGTCGGCGGGGTCGGTCCGGCGCTCGACCAGCCCGGCGCGCTCGAGGCGCCCGACCAGCGTGGTCATGCGTCGGCTGCGCGACCGCCTCCGCGTCGGCCAGCGCGGTGATCCGCTGCGGGCCGCCGTCGCGCAGCGTCGGCGAGCACCGACGCGGCGGTGCGGCTCAGGTCGTGGCGCTGGACGCGCCCGAGCGTCCGCCACAGCGAGACGATGCCGCGCGTCGAGGTCTCCGGCGAGGGTGGGCGCGGCGAATTGCATAGCCTACTCAATATAGCGAGGCTATGGAGTTCGCTGGACTACGAGATCTTGACCTCGGCGACGACGTCCTCGAGCCCGTCGGGTACGCCGTCGCCGAACGTGCTCTCCAGCAGCTCCCGCTCGCCACGGATCGTGATCGTCGCCGGGCCGGCTTCCTCGATGTCGAAGCCGAGCTCCGCGAGGCGCCTCGCCGCGTCGGTCACCGTCTCACGCCCAGGGAGTTCGTCGCCGGCGTCCCCGACCGTCATGCCCGTGACGGGCTGCAGGACGACTTCGGCCAGGACGGACGGCGTCACGTCCCGACCATAACCGACCTCGTAGTCTCCCCGCACATGCCCGCCGAAGACGACCCGCTCGACCGACTCAGCTCGCCCGAGCTCCACGACCTCGCCGTCAGCCACGCGAAGCGCCACCTCAACGTGAAGTTCTTCTGGGAGCTGGCGAACGTGCTGCCCGCCGCGGAGGCCGGCGCCGGGCAGCTCCTCGAGGCCGACAACGACATCACGCGGATGAGCGCGCACCTCGACGATGTGACCGACTCGGGCGAGGGCGAGGTCGCCGAGTTGCTGCGGCCCGTTCTACCTCGACTACCTGCGCAAGCACCACGTCACGCCCAGCTAGCTCGGCCCCTTGCCTCCCAGGAGGTCGAGCTCGATCATCTCGAAGTCGGCCACGATCGCCATCACCTCGGCGACGTCGTCGCTGCCGCGGATCTTCTCCAGCGAGGCGTCGAGGTCGGCCTGGCTGCGCCACAGCTCCGTGACCCACACCATGTCGGGCGAACCCGTCTGGCGGTTGATCAGGTAGAGCTCGCAGCCCGGGTCATCGCGCAGCTCGTCGGCCGCCGCGAGCAGCTTCGTAGCCAGCTCCCCGCCGAGGCCGGAGCGGGCCGTCGCCTTCCCGTAACGGGCGATGCGCCCGTCAGGCAACGGCGCCGACCACGGTGACGACCAGCTCGACCGCCGCGGCAAGGCCCGCGACGACGAGCGCGACGAAGGCCACGCCGGCGACGGCGGCGATCCGGGTGGCGCGGCGCGCGAGCGAGCGGCCCGTGTGGCGGGTCGATTCCGGCAGACGGCGCTCGGCGACGAGGAGCAAGACCGCGCCGAGCAGCCCGCGGCCGTAGTGCGCGCGCTCGGCCTCGGCGACGCGGGCTCGCCACCGGATCGCCATCTCGCGCGCCTCGCGGCGCCGGCGGAACGCGTGGCGGGGCAGGACCTGGGCGCGGGTCTCCCAGTAGGCGAGCGACTCGCGAGAGTCGGCGAGGTCGTGGCGTCATGGTCAGGAAACTCTAACGAGGGCGGGCCCGGGCGCTTCGCCGCCGGCTCGCCGCCGACCGGCACGGCCCGGTGGGTCGCGGACGGCGTCGACGGTGAACACCGTCAGCGCGACCCAGACCAGCGCGAAGCCGGCGAGGCGCGAGGCGGGCATCGGCTCGCTGTAGATGAGCACGCCGATCAGGAACTGCAGCGTGGGCGCGAGGTACTGCAGCAGCCCGACCGTGGTCAGCGGGATCCGGAACGCCGCGGCGCCGAAGAGCATCAGCGGGACCGCGGTGAACACGCCGCCGAGGGCGAGCAGCGCGGCGTGCCCGGCGCCCTCCGTGGCGAACGTCCCCTCGCCGCTGGCGGCGAGGAACAGCGAGGTACGCCGACCGCCGGCACGAACAGCACGGCGGTCTCGAACGCGAAGCTCTGCGTCCCGTCGACCCGCACGCGCTTCTTGATCAGCCCGTAGCTGCCGAACGAGCACGCGAGCGCCAGCGCGATCCACGGCGGGCGCCCGTAGTCGACCGCGAGCACCACCACCGCCAGCGCGCCGATCGCCACCGCCACGGCCTGCGCGCGCGTCAGCCGCTCGCGCTGCACGAGCACCGCGAGCGCGACGGTCACGAGCGGGTTGATGAAGTACCCGAGCGACGTCTCGACGACGTGCTCGTTGTTGACGCCGTAGATGTAGAGGCCCCAGTTGATCGTGACCAGGACGGCGGCGACGCGTGAGCATCCCGGCGCGGCGGCGGCCCAGCGTGCGCAGCCAGCCGAACCCGGATCCGAGCGCGAGCACGGCCAGCGCGAACAGCAGCGCCCAGGCGATCCGGTGGGCCAGGATCTCGACCGGGGCGGCCGGCTTCAGCAGCGGCCAGTACAGCGGGAAGATCCCCCACAGGACGTACGCCGCCACCCCGGCGGCGAGTCCTAGGCGGTGGGAGGTCACATGGGTTGAGGCTAGCCGTCGCCCATGAGGCGGCGGTCGAAGCCCGGCCGGCGCGTGGATGTTGAGCACGCGGGCCGGCGCGGTCGGTCGCGGTTGGAGAACCCGTGGTGGTTGCCCGGGCGGGACGAGCACGAACGTGCCCGCCGGCGCCGGGACCTCGCGACTCGCCGACGAGGAACGTCAGCTCGCCCTCGAGCACGTAGAAGCACGTCGTCCTCCTCGGCGTGCACGTGCGGGTCGGGTCCGGGCGCGCCCGGGCGCATGGTGATGATCGAGACGTTCAGCCGCGGCGAGTGCTCGGACAGCCCGAGGAACTCGACGTTGCCGAACGGCACGCCGCCGCCCGGCGGGATCACGACGACGTCAGCCATCGGTCACCGCGATCGAGAACGACGGCGCGGTACGGGCTCGCCGGGCGAGGCGACCGCGAAGCCGCCGGTCCGCAGCGCGTCGGCGCGCGCCGTCATCGGCTCGAAGGCGATCAGGTCCTTGCCCGGCGGGGCGAAGACCTGCGCGACGGGGAAGCCGGCCTCGAAGGCGAGCTCGATCCGGCGGCCGCCGCCCTCGAGCGCGAACGGCGCCGCCGGTCGAGCTCGTCGTAGCCGTCGTCGTAAGCGTCAGCTCGCCGAGCGGGCCGGCGTACGGCTCGGCCGGCTCGGTCTCGCCCGTCGGCACGCAGCTGCTCGGAGAGCACGAGCCTGCCGCGTCACGGGCAGCTCGACGTGCCAGTCGCGCGCGCACGCCCGGGAGCACGAGGTAGGGGTGGAAGCCGAAGCACGATCGGGACCGGCGCGTCGTGCGCGCTCGACGGTGGTGCGCGATCCGCAGCGCGCCGCCGTCGATCGAGACCTCGATCCGCATCGTGTGCGGGAACGGGAACGCCTCCGAGGCGCCGTCGAGCTCGGCGACGCCGTCGCCGACGACGCGTCCACGCCCGCGGCATGGTCCCGTGGTTGGGCAGGCCGGTGGCGCGGTCGGCGCGCACCAGCCGCCGTTTCGCCGGCTCGAGATCGACCGAGCGCCCGAGCGCCTCGTACGACCACGCCCCGAGCCGGTTGGCCCAGGGATGCAGCAGCGGGATCCCATCGTCTTGCCCGTCTCCGCGTACGCCGCCAGCCCGTCCCGCGACCCAGCAGCTCCTCCCCGCGATGGCGCAGCGACCAGCAGACCATCCCCGCCTCGGGGGCGAAGACGGCCTCCAGCTGGTCGTTTACGAGTTTCAGCGTTCCACGAAGTAGGCGCCCGACCCCTGGCCGGACGAGAACCACCGCGAGGTCACGGTCTTCTTGCGCGTGAAGAACTCGACCGCGTCCGGCCCGTGCGCGTGCAGGTCGCCGAGGAACGAGTCCTTCCAGCCGCGAGAACGGGAAGAACGCGACCGGCGCGGCGACGCCGATGTTGACGCCGATCATGCCCGCCTCGACGTCGTGCCGGTAGCGCCGCACCGACGCGCCGGACTCGGTGAAGATCGAGGTGCCGTTGCCGAACCGGCTCGAGTTGACGACGCTCGATCGCCTCGTCGAGCGTCTCGACGTGGATGATCGACAGCACGGGGCCGAAGATCTCCTCGTCGGCGGCCTCGGTGCCGGGCTTGACGCCGTCGAGGATCGTCGGGCCGACGAACGAGCCGTCGCTCTCCAGCTCGCGGCCGTCGACGACCACCGACGCGCCGTCGGACTCGCCCTGGGTGATCGCCTCGCGGATGCGGTCGCGCGCCGCCTCGGAGATCACCGGGCCGATGTCGTTGCCCTCCTCGAGGCCGTCGCCGACCTTCAGCGCCTCGGTCGCCTCGCGCAGCGGCGGCAGCAGCTTGTCGTGCGCCTCGCCGACGGTGACCACCACGGAGCCCGCCATGCAGCGCTGGCCCGCGGCGCCGAACGCCGAGCCGATGATGCCGTTGACGGTCTGCTCGATCACGGCGTCGGGCATCACGACCATGTGGTTCTTGGCCCCGCCGAGCGCCTGCACGCGCTTGCCGGACTTGGCCGCGCGCTCGTAGACGATCTTCGCCACCGGCGCCGAGCCGACGAACGAGACGGCGTCGATGCCCGGGTGGTCGAGGATCCCCTCGACGATCTCGCGCGAGCCGTTGACGAGGTTGACGACGCCGTCCGGGAGGTCCAGCCCGTCGAGGACCTCGAAGGCGATCTGCTGGGTGAGCGGCACCTGCTCGGAGGGCTTGAGCACGAACGTGTTGCCGCAGCCGATCGCGAACGGGAGGAACCAGAACGGCACCATGGCCGGGAAGTTGAACGGCACGATCGCCGCGCACACGCCGACCGGCTGGCGGATCGTCTCGGCGTCGACGTTGCGCGAGACGTCCTCGAGGACGCGGCCCTGCATGGTCGTGGGGAGCGCGCAGGCCGCCTCGACCATCTCGATCATGCGCGCCACCTCGGCGCGGGCGTCGACGATCGTCTTGCCCATCTCGGTGGTGACCGAGCGGGCGAGGTCCTCGCGGCGCTGGCTGAGCCCCTCGCGGAGCGCGAACAGCTTCTGCGCGCGCGCGATCGCGCTCACCGCACGCCACTCCGGCAGCGCGGCGCGGGCGGCCTGCACGGCGGCGTCGAGGTCGCTCGCCGACGACAGCGGCACCTGCGCCAGCACCTCGCCCGTGGCGGGGTTGGTGACGTCCAGCGTGTCCGAGCCGGACGAGGCCGTCCACGTCCCTCCGACGTAGTTCTGCAGGAGCTTCGTCGCGGTGGTCGCCATCACATCGTCCATTCGTGGTCGGGGTCGTTCGCGATCGCCCAGGCCCGCGTCGGGCCGGCCATCACATTCAAGTAGTACAGCGCGTATCCGGGTGGCGCGGAGACCGTGTGGTAGCCGCGCGGCACCAGGACCGTGTCGCGGTCGTGCACCGCCATCGTCTCGTCCAGCGTACGGTCCTCGCTGTAGACGCGCTGCAACCCGAAGCCCTGGGCGGGGGAGACCCGGTGGTAGTAGGTCTCCTCGAGGAAGGACTCCTCCGGCATCGCGTCGCGGTCGTGCTTGTGCGGCGGGTAGCTCGACCAGTGCCCCTCGGGGGTGATCACCTCGCACACCAGCAGCGAGTCGGCCGCCTCGTCGGCCATCAGGATCGGGCGCACCTGGCGCGCGTGGTTGCCGCGGCCGCGGTGCTCGACCTCGCTCACGGGCAGCACCCGCGCCTCCGCGCCGCCGCTGCGCGGGCGCCCAGCACAGCGCGACCTCGCCCGTGCCCGGACAGCGTCGACGGTCGTGCCGGGCGGGAGGTAGGCGGCGCCGGGCGGGCCGGACCACGGGTCGTCGCGGCCGGCCAGCGCGAACTCGTTCACGCGGCACTCGCCCTGGACGAGCACGACGCACAGCTCGCGCTCGCCGGTCTCGCGCGTCGCGGTGCCGTCGAGCTGCAGGACCTCGAAGCCGACGTACTCCATCGTCACGTTGGTGGAGCCGTCCGCGGCGGGGCGGACGAGGAGATCGCTCATACGAAGCTCCTCTGCGCCGTGCGGTCGGCCTCGTACTGTCGCGCGCGGCTGCACCGCCGGATCGTCGGACACCTCGGCGACCGGCACGTCCCACCAGCCCTCGTAGCCGGGCACGCCCTCGTAGCGGTCGACCTCGATGTGGATCGCCACCGGGCCCGTCGACCCGCGCGCGCCGCCTCCAGCGCCTCCCGCAGCTCGGTCGATCGAGCGCGTGCGGACCACCCGCAGGCCGAGGCTCTCGGCGTTGGTCGCGAGGTCGACCGGCGAGCGGCGGCGCATCCGTCGGGTCGACCAGCGGCCGCCCGTTCTGCAGTCCGGTAGTGGGTGCCGAAGCCCGCGCCGCCGACGCTGCGCGACAGCGCGCCGATCGACGCGTAGCCGTGGTTGTCCACCAGCACGACGACGATCTTGATCCCTTCGGCGACCGCGGTGGCGAGCTCGCCCGGGCTCATCAGGTAGGAGCCGTCGCCGACCATCACGTAGACCTCGCGCTCCGGCGCGGCGAGCTTGACGCCCATCCCGCCCGGGATCTCGTAGCCCATGCACGAGTAGCCGTACTCGACGTGGTAGCCCTTGCCGAGCGGGTCGCGGGCGCGCCACAGCTTGTGCAGGTCGCCGGGCATCGAGCCCGCCGCGCACACCACGACGCCGGTCTCGCCCGCCGCGTCGTTGACGGCGCCGATCACCGACGGCCTGGTGGGGGAGCGCGTCGTCGCGCGGGCGCCACCAGACGCTCGACCTCGGCGCGCGAACTCGGCCGCCTCCTCGCCGGCGCGGCGCTCCCACTCGGCGGCGTCGGCGCGGTGGCCGGCCAGCGCCTCGCCCAGCTGCTCGAGCGCCACCCGCGCGTCGGCCACGACGGCAGGCCCGCTGTGCTTGGCGGCGTCGAAGGCGGCGACGTTGACGTTGACGAACCGCACGCCGGCGTCCTGGAAGGCGGACTTCGAGGCGGTCGTGAAGTCGCTCCAGCGGGTGCCGATCCCGATCACGACGTCGGCCTCCCGCGCCAGCCGGTTCGCGGCGCTCGTGCCGGTCGCGCCGACCGCGCCGAGCGACAAGGGGTGGTCGGAGGGCAGCGCGCCGCGGCCGGCCTGGGTCTCGGCCACCGGGATCCCGGTCGCCTCCGCGAACGCGCGCAGCGCGGCGGTCGCCTCGGCGTAGATCACGCCGCCGCCGGCCACGATCAGCGGGCGCTCGGCGCCGCGGATCAGCGTCGGCGGCGCGGGCCAGCGCCTCCGGCGCGCGGCGGGCTGGCGGAAGATCGTCCACACCCGCGGCTCGAGGAACGCGTCGGGGACCTCGAAGGCCTCGGTCTGGACGTCCTCGGGCAGCGCGAGCGTGACCGCGCCGGTCTCGGCCGGGTCGGTCAGCACCCGCATCGCCTCCAGCGCGGCGGGGATCAGCTGCTCGGGGCGCTGGACGCGCTCGAAGTAGCGCGACACCGGCTTGAAGCAGTCGTTGACCGACAGCGTCGCGTCGTGCGGCGCCTCGAGCTGCTGGAGCACCGGGTGCGGCGTGCGGGTGGCGAACGTGTCGCCGGGCAGCAGCAGCACCGGCAGCCGGTTGATGGTGGCCAGCGCCGCGCCGGTGACCATGTTCGTCGCGCCCGGGCCGACCGAGCTCGTGCACGCGAAGGTGCCGAGGCGGTTCTTCTGGCGCGCGTAGCCCGCCGCGAGGTGCACCATCGCCTGCTCGTTGCGGGCCTGGTGGAAGGGCAGCGCGTCGGCGTTCTCCTGCAGCGCCTGGCCGAGCCCGGCGACGTTGCCGTGCCCGAAGATGCCGAAGCAGCCCGCGAAGAACCGCTCCCGCCGGCCGTCGCGCTCGATCTCCTGGACCGCGAGGAACCGCACCAGCGCCTGGGCGACCGTCAGCCTCATGCCTCCACCACCTCCCGCAGATCGTCCAGCGTCGGCATCGCGTCCGAGCACAGCAGCTTCCCCGCCACGAACGAGCCCGCCGCGTTGGCGAGGCGGATCGTGCGCTCCAGCGGCCAGTCGTTGAGCAGGCCGTGCACCAGCGCGCCGCCGAACGCGTCGCCGGCGCCGAGCCCGTTGACGACCTCGACCGGGACCGGCGGCACCTCGACGCGCTCGTCGCGCGTGCGGGCGAGCACGCCCTCCGGCCCGCGCTTGACGATCGCCAGCCCGACGCCCAGCTCCAGCAGCGCGGCGGCCGCCTCCTCGGGGTCGCGCGTGCCGGTCGCGACCTCCACCTCGTCGCGGTTGCCGACCGCCACGGTCGCGTGCTGGAGCGCCTCGCGGGCGTACCGGCTCGCCTCGGTCTCGTCGGGCCAGAACATCGGCCGGTGGTCGAGGTCGTGGACGGTGATCCCGCCCTCGCGCGCGGCGAGCGCCGCCAGCGTGGCGGTGCGGCTCGGCTCGGCCGACAGCCCGGTGCCGGTCGTCCAGAACACCCGCGCCTCGCGGATCGCGTCGAGGTCCAGCTCGCCGGGCTCGAGCGTCATGTCCGGCGCTGACGGCTCGCGGTAGAAGAGCAGCGGGAAGTCGTCGGGCGGGAAGATCTCGCAGAACACGACCGGGGTCTTGTAGCACCGGGTGGGTGCCGACCCAGCGCGGGTCGACGCCGAAGCCCTCCAGCGCCTCGCGCACGAACGGGCCCAACGGGTCGTCGCCGACCTTGGTGATGACCGCGCTGCGCGCGCCCAGCCGGGCGGCGGCGACGGCGACGTTGGTCGCGCTGCCGCCGAGCGACTTCGCGAACGTCGTCACGTCCTTGAGGCGCGATCCCGGTCTGCTCGGGGTACAGGTCGACGCCGACCCGGCCCATGGTGATCAGGTCGTAAGGCAAGCCATCTCCTCCCGCAGGCGTCCGAGCTGCTCCGCCACGCTGGGCAGCTCGACCCCGAGCGCCGCCGCGGTGGCGGTCGCGTCGAGGCTGGTGTCGTAGGGCACCGGCGCTCCGGCGGCTCGGGCGCGCCGAAGCGCAGCAGGTCGCCGTCCAGCTCGAACGCCTCCGCCGCGGCGCGCGCCAGCTCGCCGCGGGTGACGGACTCGCCGCCGCAGCAGTGGTGCACGCCGGTCCGCTCGCGCTCGATCATGCGCCTGATCAGCTCCGCGGCGTCGGTGGCCAGCGTCGGCGTGGCGCGCATGTTGATGTCCTCCGCCTCCCAGACCGTGAACGGCTCGCCGGCGCGCAGCGCCTCGACGAGGAGGCGACGAAGTAGCCGAAGCCGTGGTCCTGCGCCGCGGGGCGCGTCCGGCCGCGCCCGGTGGACGCCCTGCACGCCGGAGATCCGCGCCACCGCGCCGCGCGTCCGCGCGCTCGGCGACCACCAGCTCGGACGCCGCCTTCAGGAAGCCGTAGGCGTTGATGGGGTTCGGCGGCTCGGCCTCGGTGGCGCCGGCCTGGGTGCCGTCGAACACCCAGTCGGTGGAGATGAGCACCACCTGCGCGCCGCGCCGCCGCGTCGACCACGTTGCGCGTGGCGCCGACGTAGGCGTCCCACGCCTCCTGGCGGCGCGAGGCGAGCCGCGTGAGGTCGTTGAGGATCGCGCAGTGCACGAGCGCGTCGGGCGCGAACTCCGCGACGCTGCGCGGCCACCGCGCCGGCGTCGGCCACGTCGACCTCGGCGCGCGCGGGCACGCCACCTCGGCGCCGCCCGCCTCGAACACGGCGCGCAGGTTGGAGCCGACGAAGCCGCTCGGCGCCGGTAAGCCAGACCCTCACGCGATCTCCTCGCGATGCGCACCGAGCCGCCCCTCGCGCAGCGACCGCCACGCGGCGAGCCCGATGACCAGCGGGGCGCGGGCGTCGGCGACGGTGACGGGCGGCGTGCGCCGCTCCGCGACGGCGGACACGAACGCGTTCCACTCGCGCACGTAGCTGGGCAGGTAGCGCTCGAGGAAGAAGTAGGGCAGCACCGACGCGCTCGGCGCCCGCCGCGGTCCGCACCACGGCGTTGTGCGCCGACGGGTTCTCCGAGCCGGCCATCCCCAGCGGAGCCGAACGCCTCCACGCGCTGGTCGAACCCGTAGACGGCCTGGCGCGAGTTGTCGATCGCGGTCAGGCACCCGTTGGCGTGCTGGAGCGTGACCACGGCGGTGTCGACGTCGCCGTGGTCGCGCGAAGCGCGGGTCGACCCGCACGCGCCCCGCGCGCGTGCACGTCGACGACCTCGCTGCCCGTCACGTAGCGGGCCATGTCGAAGTCGTGGATCGTCATGTCGAGGAAGATCCCGCCCGACGTGCGCGACGTACGCCATCGGCGGCGGCGCCGGGTCCCGGCTGGAGATGCGCACGAGGTGCGACGTCGCCGATCTCGCCGCGCGCGACCGCGTCGGCGACCGCCTGGTGGCCGGGGTCGAAGCGGCGGTTGAAGCCGATCTGGAACGGCACGCCGGCCTCCCGCACCGCGCCCAGCGCGCGGTCGACCTCGGCGAGGTCGAGCGACACCGGCTTCTCGCAGAAGATGGCCTTGCCCGGCCTCGCGCGGCGGCGGCGATCAGCGTCCGCGTGGGTGGCCGTGCTCGCGAGCAGATCGCGACGGCGTCGACGCCGTCGTCGGCCAGCATCGCCTCGACGCTCGTCGGCCACGCGGCACGTCCGAGCTCGCCGCGCCACCGCGCTCGCCGCCGGCGCGTAGCGCGTCCTAGCACGGCGGCCACGACGGCGCCGTCGACCTCGCGCGCGAGCAGCCCGGCGTGCATGCGCCCGATGCGGCCCGACGCCGATCACGCCGATCGCGGAGTGGGAGGGGCTGCGGTCGTGGCGGTCATCTATTCCTCCCTGAGCGAGACGACGTCCTCCCAGCGGCCCGACTCGGCCGAGCGCAGCAGCGCGGCCTGCACGCTCACCCACGCCAGCGCGTCGTCGAACCCGGGGGCGTGAACGGCGCTCCTCGGCGACGGCGCGCATGAACTCGTAGTCCTCGATCACCACGAGGTCCTCGAAGCCGATCCCGTTGGCGCTGCCGGGCACGAAGTGGCCGTGGTAGGGGAAGCGGTCGCCGCCGAAGACGGTCGTGTAGCCGCGCCGAGGTCGTCGGTGAGCCGGTAGAGCTGCAGCTCGTTGAGCTTCTCGAGGTTCCAGCCCAGCGCGCCGCTTGGTGCCGTGGACGTCGAAGGCCATCTGGCTCTCCGGGCCGACGATCGTGCGGCTCGCCTCGAAGCTGCCGCGCACGCCGCTCGCGAACTCGCACAGCATCCCGGCATAGTCCTCGTTGGTGACCGCGCCGGTCGGGTCGCCGGGCGCGCCGCGGCCGTAGTGGCCGGCGCCGCCCGCGCGGGGCAGCGGGCGCTCGGGGATGAACGTGGCGGTCTGGCCGACCACGCGCGTGATCGGGCCGAGCAGCATGTGCGCGAGGTCGACGGCGTGGCTGAGCAGGTCGCTGGTGACGCCGTAGCCGCCCTCGTCGAGCTTGAAGCGCCACGACAGGAGGCCGAGCGGGTCGGCGCCGTACATCGAGAAGAAGCGCCCGCGGTAGTTGGTGATCTCGCCCAGGTCGCCGCGCGCGATCAGGTCGGCCGCGTAGCGCACGAGCGGCGCCCAGCGGTAGTTGTAGCCCACGCCGGAGATCACCCCGGCGCGCCGCGCGGCGCGCTCGGCGCGGACCGTCTGCTCCGGCGTGCCGCCCACGGGCTTCTCGCAGAACACGTGCTTGCCGGCCTCGCGCGGCCGCCTCCACGAGCTCGACGTGGACCATGTTCGGCGCCGCGACGTAAGACGACCTCGACGCCGGGGTCGTCGATCACCGCCCGCCAGTCGGCGGCGCCGCGGCGCGAACCCGAACGAGCCGCACCGCCTCGTCCACGCGCGCCGGCACGGTGTCGCGAGCAGATCACCAGCTCCGGATCGAACCCGCGGTCGGGGAACAGCGTCCGGATCCGCTGCAGCGAGCGGCGAGTGGGCCTGCCCGAGCCAGCCGAACCCGATCACGCCCACGCCGATCCGCCGGCGCGCCGCCCACCCGGGCGGTCGCGGCACGAGCTACTCGGTCGCTGCCTGCTCCGTCGCCGCTGGATCTGGCGCTCCAGCTCGTGGGTCGAGCTGGTCCAGCTCGGCGCCGCCGGCCATCGTCTGCACGAGGTCGTCGCGCGAGATCTCGCCGCGGTTCCAGTCGCCGAGCAGCTTGCCGCGGTTGAGCACCACGAAGCGGTCGCCGACCGGGTACGCGTGGTGCGGGTTGTGGGTGATGAAGATGACGCCGAGGCCGCGCTCGCGGGCCTGGACGATGTAGCGCAGCACCACGCCGGACTGCTTGACGCCGAGCGCCGAGGTCGGCTCGTCGAGGATCAGCACCTTGGCCCCGAAGTAGACGGCGCGGGCGATCGAGACCGCCTGGCGCTCGCCGCCCGACAGCGTGCCGACGGGCTGGTCGGGGTCGCGGACGTCGATGCCCATCTTGGCCATCTCCTCCGAGACGACCGTCTTCGGCGTGCTTGACGTCGATCCGCCGCAGCGGGCCCTTCCCGACCGTCGGCTCCGAGCCGAGGAAGAAGTTCCGCCACAGCGACATCAGCGGGACGGTCGCGAGGTCCTGGAAGACGGTCGCGATCCCGCGCTCGCGGGCGTCGCGCGGCGAGTTGAACGTGCACCTCCTCGCCCTCGACCAGGTACTCGCCCTCCGAGTGCTGGTGCACGCCGGAGAGGATCTTGATGAACGTCGACTTGCCGGCGCCGTTGTCGCCCAGCACGCACGTCACCTCGCCGGCGCCGACGCGGCAGGAGACGTCCTTGAGCGCGATCACGTTGCCGAAGTACTTCGAGACGTCGCGGACCTCCAGCAGCGGCTGCGTGGCTCCGTCGCTCATCGCCGCGCTCCTTCCGCGCTCTTGCGCACGAGGTTGTTGACGAGCACCGCCATCAGCAGGATCACGCCGAGGAACAGGAACCGCCAGTCGGTGTTCCAGCCCGAGAACTGGATCCCGATGAACGCCATGCCGACGATCAGCGCGCCGAGCGAGGCGCCGATCGCCGAGCCGTAGCCGCCCGTCAGCAGGCACCCGCCGACGACCGCGGCGATGATGTAGGTGAACTCCTCGCCGACGCCCTGGCCGGCCTGCATCGAGCCGAGCCGCAGGGCGATCATGATCCCGACCAGCGCCGCGGCGGTCGAGGTCAGTCATGAACAGCAGGATCTTCACCCGCTGCACCGGCACGCCGACGTTGCGCGCCGCGTTGGCGTCGCCGCCGACGGCGAAGATCCAGTTCCCGAAGCGCGTGCGCGCGAGGACCCAGGTGGCGAGCAGCGTGATGCGCGATCCACCAGACCACGCTGATGCGGAAGTTGTGCGGCGCCCAGAAGGTGCTGGCGAACAGGTGTCTCCGCGCTGTCGGCGCCCGGCGACCGCGTTCAGGCCGGCCACGCGGACGGTGCCGGTGATCGCCTTCGTGAAGCCGAGGTTGACGCCCTGGAGGATGAAGAAGGTCGCCAGCGTGACGATGAAGCTCGGCAACTTCGTCTTCATGACCATGTAGCCGTTCGTGAAGCCGATCAGGGCGGCGAACGGAACGTCACGATGATCGCCGGCCACATGGTGAAGCCCCACTCCGTGGTCAGCAGGCCGAGCAGGAGCCCGGAGGTGCCGGTCATGACGCCGGCCGAGAGGTCGAACTCGCCGCCGATCATCAGCAGCGCCACGACGACGGCCATGATCCCGAGCGTCGACGCCACGTCGGTCCAGTTCGCGACGCCGCTCAGCGTGCGGAAGCTCTCCGCGGTGACGGCGAAGAAGATCCCGACCGCGAGCGCGCCGAGCAGCGCGCCGAGCTCCGGCCGCCGCAGCAGCTTCGTGGCCAGGCTCGACCTGGGCGAGCCGGTCGTCGACGACGCTGACCGTCTCCGGGTTGTCGTTGCCATTTCCCTCTCTCCTCAGATCAGATCGGCGCTGCCGCCCGGGCGGGGCCCGGGCGGCTTCGCCTCGTTCCCTAGCGGGTGCCGTCCTGCGCCAGCTTGGCCACCGTCGCCGCGTTGTCCTTGGTCGACGAAGCCCGGGCCGGTGAGGACCGGCTGACCGCCGCCCACCGTGTTCAGGTTGCGCTTGTTGAGCGCCAGGAACACGACCGGCAGGTAGCCCTGCAGGTACTGCTGCTGGTCGACGGCGAACTGGATCTCGCCGTCCTCGATCGACTTCACGACGTCGCCGGAGAGGTCGAAGGTCGCGAGCTTGGCCTCCGAGCCGCGCCCTTGACCGCGTCGCGCGCGGCGATCGCGATGTCCGGGTTCAGCGCCAGCACCGCGTCGATCGACTTGTCCGACTGCAGCTTGGACTGGATCTCGGTCAGCGTCGTGGAGACGTCGGCCGTGCCCTTGACCTGCAGGTTCTCGACGTCGCCGCCGAAGCCCTTCTTGGCGCCGTCGCAGCGCTGGTTGAGGCCCAGGTTGGACTGCTCGTGGATGACGCAGAGCAGCTTCTTGGCGCCGGCCTCCTTGAACTTCGCGCCCGCGCCCTCGCCCGCGATCTCCTCGGACTGGCCGACGTGCGTGATCGCGCCGAGCTTCTCGAACGCGTCCTGGCCGGAGTTGAGCGTGATCACCGGGATGCCGGCGTCGACGCGCCTTCTGCACGGCGCCGGAGATGGCGTCGGGATCGGGAGCCGAGACGGCCAGGCCGTCGACCTTCTCCGTGACCGCGGCCTCGATCATCTGCGCCTGCGTCTGGGCGTCGTTGTTGGACTCGGAGTACTTGAGCTCCACGCCCTCGGCCTTGGCCGCGTCCTCGGCGCCCTTCTTGGCCACGGCCCAGAACGAGCCGCCGTCGCCGTGGGTGACCATGGCGATCTTGACGTCGCCGCCCTGGGTGAGCTGGACGTCGTCCTTCTTGTCGGCGGAGTCGTCGCCGGGGTTCGAGTTCGTTCCGCAGCCCGCGCCCGTGACCGCCAGGATGGCGGCGAGCGCGAGCAGGCCCCTTGCGCTTCATCGAATGACCTCCTCGTTGGTCGGAGCCACGGTGTCGAGGAACTCGATGCTCTTGCGAACGTCGAGAACGGGTCCGCTGCCCACCGGCGGCTCCTGGCCGGTGATCGCGGTGTCCTGCTCGAGCACGAGCGCGCGCCCGTACCCGTGGTCGTCCAGTGCGCGGATGACGTCGGCGATCGCCGCGTCCCCCTCGCCGAGCGGGCGGAACAGTCCCGCCTGCACGGCTTCCATCAGCGTCAGCTCGCCCGCGTTCAAGCGCGCGGCGACGGCGGTGTCGACGTCCTTGAGATGCACGTGCGCGACGCGGTCGGCGTGGCGGCGGGCGAACTCGACGGGGTCGTAGCCGCCGATCAGCAGGTGCCCCGTGTCGAGGCAGAAGGGGGTGGTGGTGGCCGCGAGCAGGCGGTCGATGTCCGGCGGCCTGCTCGATCAGCGTGCCGGCGTGGGGGTGGACGGCGAGCGTGAGGCCGTGTGCGCCGACCGTCTCCTCGAGGCGCTGCACGTTGGCCGCCAGGGTGCGCCACTCGGCGTCGGCGAGCGGCCGCGGGGCGGACCAGCCGAGGTCGGTGACGATCGCCGCGCACATGACGCTCGCGCCGTTGGCGGCGAACATCGCGGCCATCCGGTCCGCCTCGGCGCGGGCGGGCTCGAAGTCCTCGGTGTGCAGGACGAAGGGCACGAAGCCGCCGATCAGCCGAGGCCGTGGCGGTCGAGCACGGGGGAGGGGTCGTCGGGCAGCCAGCCGACCGGCCCGAGCTCCGTCGAGCGCAGCCCGAGCTGCGCCATCTCGCCGAGCACGCGCTCGGGATCGAGCTGGCGGCCCCAGCCGGGCACCTCGCACACGCCCCACGAGATCGGGGCGCCGACCAGCGTTGTCAAGACCCTCTCCTCACTCTCTCCTCCTCCAAGGGTTAGAGCGCTCCAAAAAATTAGCGCGCTCTAACGGCGGGGAGTATGCTCGCGCCGCGACATGGCTGTCAAGCGCCCGACGATGGAGGACGTCGCCCGCGAGGCCGACGTCTCCCGCGCGCTCGTCTCGCTGGTCATGCGCGACAGCCCGAAGGTGGGGATGGAGCGCCGGCAGCGGGTCCTCGACGCCGCGGCGCGGCTCGGCTACCGGCCGAACCACATGGCCCGCTCGCTGGCCAGCCCCGCACCAACACGGTGGGGGTGCTCCTCAACGACCTGCACAACCCGTTCTTCGCCGAGATCGCGGCCGGCATCGAGCAGCTCGCGTCGTCGCTGCGCTACCAGGTGCTGATCTCGACCGGCGGCCGCCGCGCGCGGCGGGAGCGCGCGATGGTCGACGCGCTGCTCGAGCACCGCACCGACGGGATCATCCTGGTCTCGCCGCGGATGGAGACCGCCGCGATCGTCGAGGTCGCCGCGGCAGTTGCCGGTGGTCGTGATCGGGCGCCGCGTGCGCAGCGCGGCCGTCGACTGCGTGCTCACCGACGAGGCCCACGGCTCCCGGCTGGTCGGTCGACCACCTCGTCGGCCTCGGGCACGAGCGGATCGTGCACGTGGACGGCGGCGCGGGCGCCGGCGCGGCCCCGCGGCGGGCCGGCTACGAGCGCGCGATGGCCGCGGCGGGCCTCGAGCGCCCAGGTCATCCCGGGCGACTTCACGGAGGACGCGGGCGTGACCGCCGCCCGCGAGCTGCCTTCGCGGGAAGACGATGCCGACCGCGGTGTTCGCCGCGAACGACCTGGTGGCCGCGGGGATGCTCGACCAGTTCGAGGACCACGGCGTGCGGGTGCCCGAGGACGTCTCGATCGTCGGCTACGACAACACCTTCCTCGCCGCGCTGCACCGGATGTCGCTGACCACGATCGACCAGCCGCGCGTGCAGATGGGCCGGCTCGCGCTGGAGCTGCTGCTCGAGCGCGTCGACGGGCGCCGCGAGCCGAGGCTGCACCTGACCGAGCCGACCCTCGTGGTGCGCGCGACGTCCGGGCCGGCGCCGTGAGGCTCGCGGCGTCCGTCGTCGTGCTCGCGCTCGTCGCCGCCGGGCTGCTCGCGCGGCGCCGCCGAGCCGCCGGTCGTCACGGTGCTCGTGGAGCGTCCGTCGGGCGTGCCGGAGCGGGCGAGCGGGTTCGTCGTCGGACGGCCGCGTCGTGACGGTGGCGCACGTGCTGGACGGGCGTGCGCCGTGTCGGTCGGCGGTCGCGCCGCGCGCGTTGGCGCGTGTCGACCGCGGCGCTGACCTGGCGGTGCTTCAACTGCGCATCGAGGGGAAGCGTGTGGGGGGCGCGGGCGTGCGCGTGCTCACCCCGTCGGCGGGCCGGTGCCGCGCGTCGGTGCGCCGGCGGATCACCGCGCGGATCGACGGCGCTACGCGCGGCCGGCGCTGGAGCTCCGCGCCGACGGTCGGCGGCCGGCGACTCGGGCGCGCCGGTGGTCGACGGCCGCGGCCACCTCCTCGGCGTGCGTCTTCGCGCGCTCCCGCTCGCGCGACGGCGTCGCCTACGCCGTCGACGCCGACGCGGTCGCCCCGCCTCCGCTGATGCGTTCCGCTCCGCATTGCAACCGATGCCTCGGGGCCGAGGTCGAGGGCGACGAAGCCGACGCCGAGCGCCAGCGCGAGCTCGATCGCCGCGGTGACGAGCGCCCACAGGACCGCGTCGAGGCGCCCGTGGTAGCGGCCGATCCATCCGGAGACGAGCGGCCGGGACCACGAGGCACGCCGCCGCCGCGGACAGCTCGCCGTCGCGGAGCTCGCCGCCGGAGGAGTCCAGCAGCCACATCAGGCCGCGGCGCCGAGCGCCGGGAGGAGCAGCGGGCACAGCAGCCACGGCAGCAGGCGCCGCCGGCGGTCGCGCCGCGCGAGCGCCTCGCGGCGCTCGCGGCTGCGGTCCTCGAGCCGGACCTCGGCGTCCTCGGCGGCTTGGAGATCCACTCCATCGCCGCGATGTTCTACCCGAGAGCGCCGCGCCCTTCCGTGGCGAGCGCGGCGACGGGCATCGCGGTGCGTAGCCGCAGCGACCCGGCGCGGCTGCACGAGGAGCCCGAGGCCGTAGCCGGCGGCGGCGGCGACCATGCCGGCGGCGATGTCGAACACGAAGTGGTTGCCGGTGGCGACCACGGCGAGCGCGACGGTCGGGCCCCACAGGTGGGCGAGCACCTTGACGAGGCGGTTGCTCGACGCGGCGGCGATCGCGATCGCCGATGGCGAAGGCGAAGCCGACGTGCAGGCTCGGCACGGCGGCGAGCTCGTTGTAGAAGGACGTCGTCAGCTTGGAGTCCATCGCGAAGCCGGTCTGCTGCGTGATCGTGTCGACCATCCCGATGCCGGCCAGGCGCGGCGGGGCGACGGGGAACAGCGCGTAGACCGGGATCGACAGCAGCCAGGTGGCGAGCACCGTGTTGCGCAGCCGCTCGTAGGCCGGGCGGGAGCGCTGGTAGAGCGCGATACAGCGCGCCGGGGAGGACGACGAGCTGGGCGGCGAGGTAGACGTGGTTGAGGATCCACAGCGCGGTCGTGCCGGTCAGCGCGTCCTGCACGCGGCGACTCGACGTCGACGCCGGTGCTCTGCTCGACGTCGACGATCCAGTGCGCGTTGGCGGTGGCGTCGGGGAGGTCGCCGACGGTGAGCCAGCGGGCGATGCGAGTAGACGAGGTACGCGAGCAGGAAGACACCGACCTGCTTGGCGCCGCCGCGAGGAGCCGCGGGACCCGCAGAGTGGCGCCTGAGGCGGGGGCCGTGAGCGGGAGCGTGGACATAGGTCGAACTTACGCTCGACACGGCTCTGCATCAGCGGTGCAGCCACCCATCCGCCTGTGCGGCGAACCGCACCCCGGCCGGGTAGCGCGCCGCAGGAAGGGTTCGGCGTGTACCTCAGGTCGCGGGGGCGCGGGCAGCCCGCCGCGGCGTGGCGGCGTGCCACAGCGGCGGCCGCGGCGCCCGGGCCCGGCGGTGAGGCAGACGATCGCCGCGGTCAGCGCGGCGCCGGTGATCGTGAGGATCGTGCTCATGCCGACCATGAAGGTGGCCACGGCGCCCACGGACACGGCCGCGCCGGTGGCGGGCGCGAAGCCGGCGGTGAGCATCCCGACCGCGGCGGCGGCCGAGGCGGGCGCGAGCGGGAGCAGCCGCCCGCCGGTCTGCGCGAGCATCACGAGCAGCACCGCCGCGACGCTGGCCGGCAGGTGGAAGGCGGCGAGGAAGCAGAAGATGGCGCAGCCGCGCAGCCCGCGCGAGACGAGCCTGCCACGGGAGCACGCGGACGCGAGAACTCGCCCGGCCGGGTCAGCGGCGCGCAGCCGCGGCCGACGCCCGCGAGCGTCCGGCGCAGGCGCGATTCACGCCCCGTGCCGTCGCCCCCGCGCCGGCGTGCGAGCAGCAGGAGCACGCCCGCGACGACAAGCAGCGCCGCGCACACCCAGGCCGCGGTGCCGGCGCCCGGGAGCCCGAGCGCGGGCGCCGCGCCCAGCGACACCGCGAGCAGGAGCACCGCCGCGCCGATCAGCGTGTCGCCGGCGGCCTCGGCCACGAGCGTGCCGGCCAGCACCGAGCTGCGCGAGTCCGGCATCCGGCGGCGAGAGCAGCAGCACGCGCACCGCGTCGCCGCCGCGCGCCGACAGCATGCCGCCGGCGCCCGCGCCGGCCACCCACGCGCCGACCACGTCGCGCCGGCGCACCGTCGTGGGGCCGCACGCGCCGCGCACGATCGCGCACCAGCCGAGGCCCGCGCGCGACCTGGTTGAGCAGGTGGGCGACGATGCCGAGCGCCAGCCAGCCGGGTGCAGCGCTCCCGAAGGCGCCGGCGATCCCATCGGCCCAAGACCCGACCATAGGTACGGACAGTACCCGCACGGGGGTGCGGACAGCCGTACCTTGGTCGTCTTAGACCGGCTCGCCCGGCCACCGCGCGGGCGTAGCGCTCGGCCGAGCGGCGCACGATCGCCTTCGCGTCACGCCGGCACGGTCCTGCCCCACCAGGCGCCCTGGATCGTCTCGAACGCGTACGGCTCCAGCGCGTCGGCGATCCGCCTGCACCGCGGCGACGGGGAGCGGGATCAGGTTGGGGTAGCTGTACATGAAGCCCGACGTGCGACGCGGTCGGGGATCACCTGCACGATGTCGCCGGACAGCAGCGTGCCCGCGCCGCCGGCGCCGTCCGGCCACACCAGCACCGTGCCGCCCGCGAAGTGCCCGCCGCAGCGGACCAGGTGCAGGCCGCCGAGCTCGCGCGTCTCGCCCTCCCACAGCTCGATCGCCGGGTCCGGGCGCATGACCCACTCGGCGTCGTCGGCGTGCACGAGCACCGGGCACTCGAAGCGGTGCGCCCACTCGACCATCGACGAGTAGTAGTGCGGATGCGAGAGCGCGATCGCCGCCAGCCCGCCGAGCGCCTCGATGGCCGCCGCGGTCTCGTCGTCGAACAGCGTGATCGACTCCCACAGCACGTTGCCCTCGGCGCTGGGGACGATCAGCGCCCGCTGGCCGATCGCGAAGTGGGGCTCGGTGCCGATCCCGGTCAGCTCCTCGTCGCGGCGGATCGCGTTGCGATGGTCGGCCGCCAGCTCGGCGATCGTGGTCCACCGCTGGCCGCTCTCGGGCACGTACTGGCGCGGGTCCTCGCAGATCGGGCACGCGGCCGGCGGGGCGTCGGAGGCGGCGAACTGGACGCCGCAGGTGGCACAGACGAAGTGCTCCATGCCCGCCACGTTAATGGTGCGTTCTCCGCGACGGGTAGATTTCGCGGCATGCCGACTCCCGTCGAGGTCCCCGAGCGTCGGCAGACCCGCCGGCTGGAGGCGCTGCCTACCGCCGTCTCCGAGGCCCGGCGCTGGGTCGGCGGCGTCGCCGACGGGCTCGTCGAGGCCGATCAGGCCGAGAACCTGCGCCTGGTCATCAGCGAGGTCGTGACCAACGCGCTGCTCCACGGCGCGTCCGGCGACCACATCGACGTGGCCGTGACGCCCAAGCCGGAGTTCCTGTGCGTGCAGGTCACCGACGACGGGCCGGGGCTCGTTCCGCACCCCAGCGCGCTCGGCAACGAGGAGGACGACGACATGGGCGGCTTCGGCCTGTTCTTCGTCGAGCAGCTCACGCGCCGCTGGGGCGTGACGCGCGAGAACCAGCGCACGCGCGTCTGGTTCGAGCTTGACTACGCCGCATGAACGTCCGAGAACAGACGAGCGCACCGCCGGCGGCCTCGCCGGCCGGGTCGCCGGCAAGGCCAAGGAGGTCGCCGGCTCCGTGCTCGGGCAGGACGATCTCGCCCGGGAGGGCCGCCTCCAGCAGGCCGCCGTCGACGCCGACCGCGAGGCGGCCGGCGACCGCGCCGAGGCGAGCCGCGCGCGAGGCCGCCGCCCAGGTCGAGGAGGACCGGGCCCGCGCCGAGGAGGAGCGCAGCCGGCTCGAGGCCGAGCTCGCCGCCGAGCGCGCCGAGCACGCCGCCGAGGCCGATCGCCGCGCCGCCGAGCACCAGGCGGCCGCCGAGGCCGGGCGACGCGAGGCGCAGGCCGACGCGTCCCGCCGCGCGCAGGACGGCGCCGCGGCCGACCAGGAGCGCCGCGCCCGCGCCGAGCACTCCGAGGAGACGCGCGACGCGGCGACGCTCGAGCAGCTCGCCGCCCAGGCGGAGGCCCGCGCGAACGCCATCGACCCCGAGGGCCGCTAGATGGGACTCCGGGACATCCCCAGGGCCGCCGTCGGCGGCTACATCAAGGTGGTCCGCTGGCCGATGGACCGGACCGTGTCGCTGATCGGCGGCAAGCGCGCCGTCGATCGCGCCGACGCCGCCGCGCCGCGGCGCGGCCGGCGCCGCGCTGGGCGACGAGCAGCTCAAGCGCGACGCCAACCGCCGCTCGCTGGCGACCGACGAGCGCGAGCGGGCCGACACGCTGCGCGCGGCGGCGCAGGCGCAGCAGGAGATCGCCGACGAGCAGCTCGCCGAGCGCAAGGACGCCGCGGCGGAGCGCCGCCGGGGGGCCGCCCAGCGCGCCGCCGCCACCAAGGCGAAGGCCGAGCAGGACCGCGCCGCCAAGGCGAGGCGGGCCAAGCAGGCCGAGCAGCGGCGCAAGCGGGCCACCGAGAAGGCCACCGCGGCCCGCGAGGAGCGGATCGAGGGCAAGGCCAAGCGCGACCGCCTCGACGCGCTGGCCGCCGAGGAGCAGGCGCTCGACGCCAAGGAGGAGGCCGTCGTCGCCTCCGACGAGGCCGATCGGCTGGAGTCCGCCGCCGAGCGGACGAAGGCGCGCCGGAAGAGCTAGAGCCGTCGAGGAGCCCGTGCGCTAGAGGAACGTCGGGGTGTCGCGCACGTGCGCGGCGGCGGCGCGGAGCCGCTCCGCGACCGGCGCGGCGCCCGCCACGCGCGCCTCGACCACGTTCGCCGCGAGGTCGAGGTTGGACGCCAGGTGCTCGAGCGGGAAGTCGCGCGCCTCGAGCACGCCGGCCAGCCAGCTCACCTGCCGCTCGAGGTCGACGTGGCCCTCGGCGTCGCCGATCGCCCAGTTGAGCAGGTGCTGGGTGTCGTGCTGCTCCCACTCGCGCGCGAGGTCGCCGTAGCGCTCCAGGTCCTCGGGGTGGACCTCGAAGTAGACCTCGGCGACCTCGGCCGCCAGCGGCGCCAGCTCGACCGTCTCTCCGGCCAGCGTCGCGCGGTCGGGCGGCGGCCAGCCGCCCGGCGGGGCGGCCCGGCGGCTCATTCCGCGACGACCTCGTAGGTGTGCAGGTGCTCGAGGCGCTCGAGCTTGATCGCCGCCTGGAGGTCCGGGTCGATGCGGTCGTGCGACGCCCGGTGGTCGTCGCTGCGCATGTAGGCCGTGAAGGCGTCGCGGTCGCGCCAGCGGCTGACCATGATCAGCTCGCCCTCGTCGCGATCGGACTGCCATACCTGCAGGTCGACGAACCCGTCGGCGTGGTCGACGCGGCCGATGCGGTCGCGGAACGCCCGCACCAGCGGCTCGGCGCGCTCCACCGGCACGCGCAGGCGGGACATCGATACGTACATGCGTCCCACGCTAACGCAGGGGAGGACTAGCATGGCCCTCGTGCGCACAGGTACCTCAGCACCCGCGGTGGGCGCGGTGCGTGAGGGGTTCCTTCGCGCGCTCCTCGACACCGATCTCGCCGCCGCGCGCGTGGCAGCGGGTGCCGTCGGCGAGCCGGACGTCGACGTAAGGGCTCGCGTCGTCGAGCCGCCGACCGCCGAGGGCCGCCAGCCGCTGGGCGAGACGGCGTACAGCGCCCTCGTCGACGAAGCTCACGTCAGTGACACACAACCCCTCCCCCGCGTCGACGTAGACCCCCTCGGTCCCGTTCACGACCACGTCGGTCACGCCAGGACGGCGCAGCAGCGGCTCGAGCGGCCCGGCACCGAGCACGTCGCGCCGCAGCTCGTCGTGCACCGCCAGCACGGTGGCGTCGCCGACGGGCCGACCGGTCGCCCTCAACGCCTCGGCCACGCGGTGAGCGGTGAGCTCTCCCGGGCGCCGGGCGAGCCGCTCACGTACCTCGTCCACGACGGTGCCCAGCTCGGCCGGCAGCACCGGCGGTGCGGGCAGACCCATCGGCAGACCGATGCTCATGCCGCGGGCCGTAGGGCTGCCAGGTCCGCGAGCAGGGCCACGGAGGTCCGGCCGAGCGGGCCGCGACGCGAGCGGATCGGGCCGAGGCCGAGGTCGATGGCCTCCTCCAGGCCACGCTGGTCGGCCATCCGTGCCGCGACGGGCACCGACGTCAGGCGGGCGACTGCCTCCGGGCTCACGTCGTCGCCGCGGATCACCAGCCGGAACGGGGATGCGTCGTGGAACCGCGAGCACAGCCGGACCGTCGAGGCGAGGCCGGCGACCGTGGGCACCGTCAGCACGTACACCCGGTCGCAGCGCGCGACCATCTCCTCCACCAGCGGGTCCACCGTGCGCGGCAGGTCCAGGATCACCGTGTCGTGGCCGCGCTGCGCCGCCGCCACAGCGTTGCGCACCGCGAACGCCTGGAGGCTGCCCTGCGGGCCGGGGTACCAGGTGAGCACGCCGAGCTGGTCACGCCGCGGCAGGGAGTCGCGCAGGGACCGCCCGCTGAACCGGCCGGTCGTCTGGCACAGCGCGTCCCACCGCACTCCGTCGTGGCCGTCGAGGCCGAGGACCCGGTCGGCGCCGGGGCCGAGCGGATCCGCATCGATGACGACGGCCGGCCCCGTGCGGGCCGCCATCTGGCCGAGTGCGCAGGCGAACGTCGTCGCTCCCGCACCGCCCGACCCGCCGATCACCCCGAGGGTCACCGAACCGACCGGACGCGTGTCGCCGAGGTCGGCGAGCAGCTCGGTCAGCCAGCCGGCCGAGCGGGGCAGCTCGGCGACGTTCTCGGCGCCGAGCGCCAGCGCCGTACGGAAGACGTCGTCCGGCACCCCACCCCGACCCACGACGTGCACGCCCGCGCGGCGCGGTGGCGCGAGGCGGGCCAGGGCCCGTGCGGCGTCCACGCCCACGAGCGCCACCGGCGCGGAGGACCACGCCCGCAGCGCCTCCGCCTCGTCGCGGGCGTGCAGCGGGGTGACGCCGGCCGCGGCCGCCAGGCGTTGGAGCTCGTCGAGCAGGGCGGGGTCGTCGGTGACGAAGAGAGGAGAGTCCATGCGGTCACGCTTCCCACGGTGCCTCAGCCCTCACCTGGTGATGGCTCGCCTGTGGAGGAGGCCGGCGGGAAGCACGGCTGTGGACGACAACCGGGCTCCCGGGTCCCCGACCCGCCGACGTGGCAGACCTACCATGAGGCCATGCCCGAGCACCGAGGACGCCGCCCCACCGCGGCGTTCTTCGACCTCGACAAGACGATCATCGCGAGGTCGAGCTCGTTCGCCTTCAGCAAGCCGTTCCAGGCCGGGGGGCTGATCTCGCGGCGGGCGATGCTGCGGTCGGCGTACGCCCAGTTCGTCTACCTCGTCGGCGGCGCGGACCACGACCAGATGGAGAAGATGCGGCAGTTCATGTCGCAGCTGACGGCCGGCTGGGACGTCGCGACGGTGCGCGAGATCGTGGCCGAGACGCTGCACCACGTGGTGGACCCGATCGTGTACGACGAGGCCGTCTCCCTGATCGAGGAGCACCGGGCCCTGGGCCGCGCCGTGGTGATCGTGTCGACGAGCGGCGCCGAGGTGGTTGGGCCGATCGGCGCGATGCTCGGCGCCGACGAGGTGATCGCGACGCAGATGGAGATCGTCGACGGCAAGTACACCGGGACGATCGAGTACTACGCGTACGCCGAGGAGAAGGCCCGTGCCATCACGGCGATGGCCGAGGAGCGCGGGTACGACCTCGAGGGCTGCTTCGCCTACAGCGACTCCATCACCGACCTGCCGATGCTCGAGGTGGTCGGGCACCCGCACGCGGTCAATCCCGACAAGGACCTGCGCCGGGCGGCGGCCGACCGCGGCTGGCCGATCCTCGTCTTCACCCGGCCCGTCACCCTCGGCAGCCGGCTGCCACCGGCTCGCTCGGCGCTGGCGGCCCTGGCCCTCGGCGGGGTCGGCGCGGTCGGCTGGGTGCTCTGGACCAGCGTTCGACGACGACGCGCGAGCGCCTGACCTGCGCATTCGTCACGCCCCACCAGACGCGCCGAAAGTCAACCCTTGTAGGGCGTCCGGGACCGGCGTAGAACAGAGTCAGAAACAACTGAAAACCAGCACGCGGACCGGGTACCCACGCGGCGACCTACCCTTCCTACAGGGCGCGAGCCACCGGGATACTCCCGAGGCAGCAGTTGAGTGTGCACGCCTGGTAACCATCGGTTTCGCGTGTCAGTGGCGGCACCTGCCTTCGATGAAGACGGGTGCCGTCGCATCTGGTCAGGACGTGCTCAAGGGGCTGGCCTCCGCCCCCTTCGCCGCGGCCTCCGCGGCGTACCTCAGCCACGCATGTACGCCGGCCGGGCCACCGTCGCGATAGGCACCGAGGTTCGACTCGTACGCCGCCCGCAGCGCGAGGTGCCCCGCCTCCGGCACCAGCACCGAGCGCTCGTCGACGCCGCGGGCGACCCACACCAGTCGCTCCGCGGCCCGGGCGACGATCCCGTTGTGGGAGGGGAACGGCGCGGCCGTGGCCAGGTCCGCGTGCACGACCGCCGCCACCAGCAGGGCGGGCGCGGCGGTCGGGGCGGTGAGCAGCCGGCCCAGCGCCTGCAGGCGCGCGACCGACTCCGCCTCCCGCGGCCGGCCGGAGTCCGGGGCGCCGGACGCCAGCGCGTGCAGCCGGGCGAAGGCCTGCAGCGGGGCGGTCCGCAGCACGGGGACCAGCGACAGCAGGTGCGCGGAGACCCGCACCGCATCGGCCGCGATCTCGTCCCCCGCTCCCGCCCGTACCTCGTCCAGCGACGCCCCAGACCCTTCGAGAACCGCGGACGCATGGGCGCCGACCAGCAGCGACTCGGCGGTCTGCCCGGCCGACGTACGCCGCAGCCCGCGGTCCCTCAGCAGCGCGTCGATCCCGTCCCGTGCGGCCGCGAACCCCGACGGCACCCCCTCCATCTTCAGCAGCCGCCCCAGCGGATCGGCGTCATCGGGCATGTGGAGAGTCTGCCGGTGGCGGGATAGTCCCTGACGATTTGCGCCGTTCAAATCCGGGCTTGGATGCAACCTAAACGTCAGCGGACTATCCCGCCACGTCAACCCAGGTTGACAACAGTCCACCGTCAACGTAGGTTGACGAGCATGACGGACCTGGGGGCGCTGACGGCGGCGGCGACGGAGTCCGACCCGAAGGTCGGGCTGCGGGCGGTGCGGGCGCTGGGGCGGCTGCTCGAGCACCTCGAGCGCACCCAGGTCGACCGGGCGCGGGCGGCGGGGTGGTCCTGGCAGGACATCGCCGAGGTCCTCGAGGTCAGCAAGCAGGCCGTCCACAAGAAGCACGCGAAGCGAGAGCGCAGGAGATAGGACATGTTCGAACGCTTCACCCGCAACGCCCGCACGGTGGTGCTGCAGGCCGCACGAGGTGGCCCGGCGTACCGAGGCCAAGGAGGTCCTCCCCTCCCACCTGTTCGCGGCCCTCGTCGAGGCCGACGGGATCCTCGCGGTGCACGTGCTCGAGGACCTCGGTGCCTCCACGTACCGACCTCCGCCAGGTCGTCCGCGACCTCACCGGCCAGCACCCGGCCGGCCTCAGCGACGACGACGCCGAGGCCCTGCGCGTGCTCGGCATCGACCTCGACGAGGTCATCCGCCGCATCGAGCACGACCTGGGCGGCACCCCCGACCCGGCGGACGGTCCAGGCACTCCAGGCCGCGGTTCTCCAAGGGCGCCGACGAAGGTCCTCGAGCTGTCCCTGCGCGAGGCGATCCGGCTCGGCGACGGCTTCATCGGCACCGAGCACGTGCTGCTCGGACTCATCCGCACCGGGGACGACGGTCGTCCTGCGTACCCTGGCCGCCTTCGACCTCTCCCCCGACGACGTACGACGCGGGGTCGACGAGGCCGAACGGCGCACCGGCTGACGCAACCGATGAGGCCGGCCCCGCGGGTAGGGTCGCCGGCTGATGAGCGAGGAACGCGACACCGGACTGGGCACCTGATGGGCCCACTCCTTCGGGGGCGTCGTGGACGCCTACGACAAGCGCCCGCCCGACGTACCCCGCCGAGGCCGCCCAGTGGCTCGTCGGCCAGCAGGCGGCCACCATCCTCGAGCTCGGCGCCGGCACCGGCAAGCTCACCGCGCAGCTGCACGCGCTGGGTCACGGCGTGGTCGCCACCGACCCCGACCCGGCCATGCTCGCCCGGCTCAAGCGCAACCTGCCCGAGGTCAGCGCCATCGAGGCGCACGCCGAGGACCTGCCCGTCGGCGACCGGGCGTTCGACGCGGTGGTGGCGGCCCAGGCCTTCCACTGGTTCGACCTCGACCGCGCCCTCCCGGAGATCGCCCGCGTCCTCAAGCCCGGCGGCCGCGTCGGCCTGATCTGGAACTACCGCGACGAGACGATCCCGTGGGTGCGCCGTCTCGGCACGGTGATCGGCACCCAGGAGCAGGACACCGACCCGTCTGAGGCGATCCGCGAGCAGCGAGCTGCTTCGACGAGGTCGAGGAGACGCGGTACACCCACTGGCAGCAGGTCGACCGCAAGAGCATCCAGGACCTGGTGCTCTCCCGCTCCAACGTCGCCGTGCTCGACGACGAGGCCCGCGCCGCCAAGCTCGCCGAGGTGGTCGCGCTGTACGACGAGTACGGGCGCGGCATGGACGGCATGCAGCTGCCGTACATCGCCCGCTGCTTCCGCGCCACCGTCCTCGACCGGCCCGGCGCCGAGGACGACCCGATGCGCGGGCGAGGAGGCCTCGACGAGCAGGCCGTCCGACGGCACCGACACCGACACCCTGCTCATCGACTTCCGCTGACGGCGTCGCCACCTCCGGGGCACCGCCAGTGTAACTGACCCGTCGGGGCTGTGGCGGCCGAGGGGCGCCAGCGGGTTGGCTGGCGCCCGGGGTGTCGCGATGACCCGACGTACGACGACCCGGT